>NZ_SMAH01000032.1 GCF_004342625.1 Tepidimonas ignava | reverse complement strand
GGTGGAGTCAATAATCAAGTGCAACACCCCTGATCTGCCCTGCACTCGACCCTGCCGCCGTCCCATGGGAACCCACTACCAGCACCTGAGCGCCGAAGAGCGCGCCACCATCATGATCCTGCTGCAGCAGGGCTGCTCGGCACGCAGCATTGCCCGCACGCTGCGACGCTCGCCCTCGACGATCACGCGCGAGATCCAGCGTGCGCGGCAGTGGCCGCAGCGCTCGGCCTTCGTGCCGGCAGGCAGCAGCTGCACCTACGATGCGCGGGCAGCCGGCGCGCGTGCCTGCGCGATGCGGCTCAAGCGACGACGCCGTCCCAAGCTTCGCGAGGATGGGGTGCTCTTCGGGGTGGTGCACCACTTTCTGCTGGAGGGCTGGTCGCCGTCTCAGATTGCCGGCACACTCAGGCGCATGTGGCCCGACGATCTGCATCGCCGCGTCTCGCACGAGACCATCTACAACTGCATCTACGCGATGCCGCGCGGGGAGCTGCGCAAGGAACTCATCGCCTGTCTGAGGCGTGCGCAAGCCAAGCGCATGCCGCGCTCGCGTGGCCAAGACCGAAGGGGCCAGCTGCCCGAGGCCGTCAGCATCCACCTGCGTCCGCCCGAGGCCAACGATCGGGCCTTTCCTGGGCACTGGGAAGGCGACCTCCTCAAAGGGGCGGCCAACCGCTCGGCGGTGGGCGTGTTGGTGGAGCGCAGCTCGCGTCTGGTGATGCTGGCCAAACTCAAGGATGCCACCGCAGCCTCGGCCCTGGAGGGCTTCACCGCCAAGCTGCGCAGCATTGCTGAGCCGATGCGCAAGACCCTGACCTACGACCGCGGCAAGGAGATGGCGCGCCACCCCGAACTGACGGAGGCTACCGGCATCCGGGTCTACTTCTGCGACCCGCGCAGTCCGTGGCAGCGGGGCAGCTGCGAGAACATCAACGGCCTGCTGCGCCAGTACCTGCCCAAGGGTACGGACCTGTCGGCCTACAGCCAGGAAGAGCTCGATGCGATCGCCGACCGGCTCAACAACCGCCCGCGCGCCATCCACGGCTTCTACCCCCCGATCGCCGTCTACCAGGCCATGCTGGAGAAGGTCACCCAAACCAGCCACTCCCTTCAGTGATTCCACCGTTGCACTTGGTGCTTGATACCGCCC
>NZ_SMAH01000031.1 GCF_004342625.1 Tepidimonas ignava | reverse complement strand
GTCGTCCCTGAAAAATTCATTTTCACGCCGCCCGCAGCCGCAGCAGCGGCGGGTTGGCGACGCGAGTCTCGGTTGGCCGCAGCCGGACGAGCCAGTGGCCGATGTGGCCCACGGCCGCGACGAGACGCAAAAAAGCCCTCTTCAAGAAGGGCACACCCTTCTTCGCGATCATGCGCAGCAGCCAGCGGATGTTGTAGCCCGCCGCACACAGCACCGCATGCAGCCGGTCACCTTGCTCGCCCTTGAGATGACAGCGGTCCATGCGGTGGTCTTGTTTGAGGTGCCCGATGACGGGCTCAATGGCCTGACGGCGTTTGAGCAGCTTGCGTTCCTGCTGGGTGAGGCGCTTGATCTTGCCGCGGTGCACCAGGCGCACATCCGCAATGTCGGCCTCCACGCCGCGGTAGCCCAGATCGGCATAGGCGGTGGTGGGCTTGATGCCGCTGTCCTGCATCAGGATCGTGGCCTGCTCCAGCTGCGCCTGCAGCGTGTGCCCATCGTAGGGGTTGCCATGGAAGGCCCGGGCGCCCACGATCAGGCTGTGCTTCAGGGTGCTGGCAATGCCGACCTTGACGCCGAACTCATACGGTTGGCGCGCCTTGCCCTTGTTGATGCACTCCACCTCCGGCGCGTGCCAGGCGTAGAGCTTGCGTCCCTGCTCGGTGGTCTTGCGGTTGGCGGTCTGCGCAACCAGCCGCCCGGCCTTGCTCAACGTGTCAGCCAAAGCGCTCTGGATGGCCTGCCCCAGGCGGGCGGCCTTGCGCTCGATCTCCCGCTGCAGCCTGGCCACGATCGTGCGCTGACGCCGGATGCTGCGGCGCATGCGTGCGAACTGCCGCGCGTGGGCGTAGCGGCTGGCCTTGCGGCTCAGGTCCTTGCTTTCCTTGGCAAAGGTCTGCTTCAAGGCGATGCCGGCGGCCTTGGCCGCCTGCACGAGCTTGGTGCGCGCCGTCTCCAGCAGCCGGCTGTCGGTGGGGTGCGCTATGGCCTTGGACTGAACCGTCGTGTCCACCACCACGCGCTTCAACTCCTGCGGCTTGATCAGACCGAGTTCCACCGCCGCGTTGATCGTCTGGGCCAGGAGTTCTTCCACCCCCTCCTCGCCCAGCAGCCGGCGAAACTTCACCAGCGTCGTGGCGTCGCACGGCAGCCGGTCCTCGTAGTACGCCAGACCCGAGAAGTACTGCCAGCGCGGCGTGTCGCGCCAACGCTCCACGACGCCTTCATCGGACTCGTTGAAAGCGTGCTTCAGATACAGCAGCGCGATCATCACGCGCAGCGGCACGCGCGGACGCCCGGCGTTGGACACCCGGGCTGCGCGCACCGGCGCTTCGCCAAAGAG
>NZ_SMAH01000030.1 GCF_004342625.1 Tepidimonas ignava | reverse complement strand
GTCGCCCCTGAAATATTCATAACAGCATGATTTTTCTTGTGTTATTGTCTGTTTGCGAGTACAATTTCCCCCAGATTTGATGGTCTGATGCGCCGTTTTCTGGGAGTTTTGCGATGTTTGCCTGCCCCGCCACCGAGGACTTCTTCCGCGCCCGGCTCGATCAGATGATCGACCTGCGCCATCCGCTGGCGGTGTTGTCCTCACGCATGCCGTGGCAGGAGTTGGAAGCAAGGCTGTCGCACCTGTTCATGCGCAAAGCGCGCGCAGGTGTCGCGATGCCCGATCTGGACCTCTTTGGCGAATCTCCGGTGCGCGCAGCTCGGGCGTCCAACGCAGGCCGACCCCGCGTGCCGCTGCGCGTGATGATCGCGCTGCTGTATCTGAAGCACGCCTTCAACGAGTCGGACGAAGGGGTGGTCGAGCGCTGGGGCGAAACCCCCACATGGCAGTTCTTCTCGGGGCGGGCGTACTTTGAACATCGCCGGCCGTGCGACGCCACGACGCTGGTGAAGTTTCGCCGGCTGCTGGGCGAGGAGGGGGTGGAAGAACTCCTGGCGCAGACGATCAACGTGGCGGTGGAAACCGGACTCATCAAGCCGCAGGAACTCAAGCGCGTGGTGGTGGACACCACCGTACAACCCAAGGCGGTGGCGCACCCCACCGACAGCCGGTTGCTGCAGACGGCACGCACCAAGCTGGTGGAGGCGGCCAAGGCCGCCGGCATCGCCTTGAAGCAGACCTTTGCCAAGGAAGGCAAGGAGCTGGCCCGCAAGGCAGGACGCTATGCGCACGCGCGGCAGTTCGCACGCATGCGCCGGGTCATCAAGCGTCAGCGCACGATCGTGGCCAGGCTGCAGCGGGAGATCGAGCGCAAGGCCAGCCGCCTGGGGCAGGCCATCCAGAGCGCTCTTGGCCACACCCTCAACAAGGCAGCGCGTCTGGTGGCGCAGACTGCCAACCGAAAGACCGCCGACGGGACTCGAAAGCTCTACGCCTGGCACGCGCCGGAGGTGGAGTGCATCAACAAGGGCAAGGCCCGCTGCCCTTACGAGTTCGGCGTCAAGGTCGGCATTGTCAGCACCTTGAAGCACAGCCTGATCTTGGGCGCACGGGCCTTCCACGGCAACCCCTACGACGGCCACACGCTGCAAGCGCAGCTGGAGCAGGCCACGATCCTGATGCAGGACACTGGCATCAAGCCCAACACGGCCTATGCCGACTTGGGCTACCGCGGGGTGGAGGCCGACATTGCGGATGTGCGCCTGGTGCACCGCGGCAAGATCAAGCGCCTGACGCACGAGGAGCGCAGACTGCTCAAGCGCCGCCAGGCCATCGAGCCGGTCATCGGGCACTTGAAGCAGGATCACCGCATGGACAGGTGCCACCTCAAGGGCGAGCAGGGTGACCGGCTGCACGCGGTGCTGTGCGCGGCGGGCTACAACATCCGCTGGCTGCTGCGCATGATCACGAAGAAGGGCGTGCCCTTCTTGAGGAGAGTCTTTTTGCGCCTCATTGCGGCCGTGCGCCTCATCGGCCGGTGGCTCGCCCAGCGGCGGCCAACCGAGTCCAGTGGCGCCAACCCTGCCCAGCTGCGGCTAAGGGCGGCGTGAAAATGAATTTTTCAGGGACGAC
>NZ_SMAH01000029.1 GCF_004342625.1 Tepidimonas ignava | reverse complement strand
CGCCGCCAACTCCCCAGCCCAGTAGTCCAAACCCGCCTGCTCCGGCGCACGGTTGAAATACCCAATGTACAGCTCTATCAGCTTCAGACGTTGGGTCGGTGTGATGGATGCCATAACAACTACCTCCTTTGGTTTGAAAAGTTTGCGCGAGATTCACGCGCCACCCTTAAAAACCCGAGTACGCGGGATCGGCCACGCACCCAGACCTATTCTTTTTTTCTCGGTTAGGCCAACATCGGACCATCGCTCCACGCAGCGATCTTGGGTGCCACGCCCACCAAGGCGTCGCTCAGCGCCGTCCAATTACCGGACGTGTCAGCAATATATTCAACGTCGCGCAGGACCGCTGCTGCCCCGCTGTTGATGATGATCGTCGCTGCGCTGGCACTGCTGTGCCGTTGTACCGTTGCGGCAGCCAACGAGGGGATGACAACGACATCGGTGCCGGCGTTACCGTACACCGCGTCCCACCCTCCTCCCAACAGGTAAACGGTATCATTACCTGCGCCCGTATCGATGATGTTGTTGGCAGCGTTGTCGCGCACCGTATCATCGCCGCCACCGAGGCGAAGGTTTTCGATCACGGTACCATACGCGACACCAAGGTTGTATTGACCATTCCATAAACGCTCGCCCGCACGTTGCACAACTTCCTGCACATACCCGGATACCCACGTGCTTAACCACGCCGGCGCAAAACCTTGCGCCTGATAATACGCCATACCCTCGTCGTAGAGTTTTTCTGCCCACGCTTCAGGCGTCATGGGAGCCACGTCAGACAAGGTGCCGGGGCGCATATCGATGCGGTTACCCCGGGTAATCACGGTGAGGTCGAGGGTGTCGGTGCCTGATGCATCACTAAGGGTGCTATATGCCCACGTAGAAGGCGAAGGAGGAGCAAGTGTGTACGTGGTATTGCCTGCGTGGTGATTTTTGTTCGCGCCGTACAACACCGTCAAAACTGCCAAGTCAGCAATACCGTAGTCACTTCGAAAGACTTGATCGTATTGAGATGTCACCTCTGTGCGACCGCCCGGTAACAGGGCCCACTGTGCCGTAGGCCACAGATCTGGAGCGCTCGTATAGCTCATGATGCTTAGCAGTTGAGAATCCAATGCCGCGGGCATGACAGGGTCGTCTTCAAATGGATGTTTAAGGCCCATGGCATGGCCAAGCTCGTGCACCAGCACGGTGGACAAATAGTTCGTCTTGTTTATGGTACCAGCCTGTTCAAAAGCAAACGCGGATTTGATTTGTAGATCACCACCCAGGCCGACATCGGGGTAATTAGCCCATCCATACGCCCAACTGTCAAGCGCACCCAGCGCTATACGAATGTCACCGTCGGAGTCCACGCCTTGCAGGTTAATGTTGATGGGCGCAAGGGCCTGTTGCATGGCGCTAAGCCAAGCCGCGCGCCACTGGGTTGGCACAGACTGCCAGCCAGCCGCAAAGTCTTCGTCGGCTGCATGGTCTGTGGGTATCACGTTAGGAAACGACACCGTGACGGTGGGTTGGCTCCACTCGTACGCCTCCGTGCCCTCTTGCGCTTCGAGCCACTGCACCTGGACACTGGCGCGGGTGAACGGCACGTTGATGTTGTTGGCGTACCGTTCACCCGCCGCGGCTGCGCTGGCGGCACCGGGGAGCGTTATGCCTGCTTCGTGAATGGCCTGCAGTGCGTCTTGGCCAGCTTTAACCTTTTCAGGCGTGACCGTGTCCACTATAACGCGCTGACCCTTGGTGATCGCATCCTGCCCACTCAGGCCCGCGC
>NZ_SMAH01000028.1 GCF_004342625.1 Tepidimonas ignava | reverse complement strand
GCTCGTCCGGCTGCGGCCAACCGAGACTCGCGTCGCCAACCCGCCGCTGCTGCGGCTGCGGGCGGCGTGAAAATGAATTTTTCAGGGACGACGAAGTACGCACAGATTGCGGCGCTGACGTCGGCGCAGGTGGCGGCGCTGGAGACGGAGGATTTGAAAGAGATTGGTACGGACGCCATTAAAGGCTTGAGCGCTGCGGCGATCAAGGGTCTAGGGACGGCGCAGGTGCAGGCGTTGACCACGGATCAAGTGGGTGCCTTGGGTGGGGTGCAACTCAAGGGGTTGAGCACGGCAGCGGTTGAAGCGTTGACCTCGGATCAAGTCAAGGCGTTGGGTACGGCGCAGGTGGCGGCGCTCACCGCGGCGCAGGTGGCGGCAATCGAGACGGCTGATTTGGCTGAGATGAACACAGCGCAGGTGGCGGCGCTCACCGCGGCGCAGGTCAAGGCGTTGACCACGGCACAGTTGCAGGCGCTGACGTCGGATCAAGTGCAGGCGCTCAAGTCGGCGCAGCTCGTGGCGCTGACGACGACGCAGCTGCAAGGTGCGGGCACGGACTTTACGAAGAATCTGACGTCGGACCAAGTCAAGGCGCTGACGGCGGCGCAGGTGGCGGCGCTGGGCACGGATCAGGTTGCGAGCCTGGACACGGAGGATGTGGCGGCGCTCACCGCGGCGCAGGTCAAGGCGCTGGGCACGGCGCAGGTGGTGGCGTTGAGCACGGCGCAGGCGGGGGCGCTCACGTCGGCCCAGGTTGCCGCACTGACGGCTGCGCAGATTTCAGGACTGGAAACCGAGGACCTTCAAGCAATAACGACAGATGCTATTAAAGGTTTGAACGCCACAGCTATTAAAGCACTGAACTCAGATCAAGTAAAAGCTTTGACAACCGCGCAACTGGCGGCCATGACACCAACCCAGATCGCGGCCTTCACGAGCGACCAAATCCCACATCTTAATTTGGGTTCGTAAGACGGAGAGCATGGCAGAATGGCCGAGCAGCTTGAGTATGCTGATCAGATTGAAGCTGCCTGGAACGGTCACCTGGGGTTGCTGGAGGTTGTGGAACACAGTGAGCGCTGGCTGGCCGGCGGACGCCCCGCACTCGCTGTGGCACTGTACCGCACATGGCTAGCAACGCCCTCGCGCGCGCCGGGTGGCGAACACCTGATCTGGTTCAATCTCGGCGCTCTCCTGGCTCAGTTGGGCGACCATGAAGGATCCCTCGACGCTTACCTTCAGGTTGTCCATCGGGCGCCAACCTTCTGGCAGGCCCGTATCAACCTTGGTTTGGTGTACGAGCGAATGGGGAAAACCGATGCGGCGCTGGGGCAATGGCGCCACATCGTCGAAAAGGTCGATACGACGAAAGACGATCAAAAACAGTTGGCAGTCACAGCGCTCAATCACATCGGCCGCCATTTGGAGGGACTCAAGCGGTACGCAGAGGCAACCGCCGCGTTGACAGACAGCTTAAGGCTCAATCCGCTACAGCCGGACGCTATTCATCATTGGATCTTCCAGCGTGCCAAACAATGCCGCTGGCCAGTTTATGACCCCCCTCCTGGCCTGACGACCGAGGTCCTCCGTGCCAACACGTCGACCCTGGCGATGATTGCGTTGTCGGATGATCCGCGTGAACAGTTGGAAGCGGCCCAACGCTACGTTCAAAGTAAACTGTCGCCATTACCAAGCGAACGCCTGGCTCCAACCGCAGCCTACGGTCACGGGCGTCTGCGTATCGGCTACTGCTCGTCCGACTTATGCCAGCATCCGGTGGCCATGCTTACGGTCGAGTTGTTCGAGCTGCACGACCGTTCCCGCTTTGAAGTTTATGTGTTCGACTGGTCTCCCGAAGATGGCTCTGCACTCAGAGCGCGTATACGGCAGGCCGTTGACCATTTTATTGATGTCAAGGGTCTGACCGATGAGGAAGCGGCGCGGTTGATTCGAGCGAACGAAATCGATATTCTCGTGGATCTGCAGGGGCAAACGCATGGCGCGAGACCGCGAATATTTGCGTGGCGTCCTGCTCCGGTTCTGCTCACGTATCTGGGGCTGCCTGCAACGACCGGCTTCCCCTTCATTGATTATGTCATTGCCGATAGGTATTTGATTCCCCCGGAATTCGCGAGCTACTACACCGAAAAACCGCTCTACATGCCTGATGTCTATCAGGTGAGCGACCGCAAACGCGAAGTGGCCGAGATTCCGCGCCGACAGGACTGTGGCCTGCCGGAGCGCGGCGTGGTACTTTGTTGCATGAATAATAACTACAAGATTACGCCGGAAATTTTTGATGTATGGATGCGTGTCCTTAAGCTCCTGCCGGATGCGGTTCTGTGGTTGCTGGAAGACAACAGCCAGGTGCCGATCTCGCTGCGTCAGGAAGCAATGGCGCGTGGCGTGGACCCGGCACGGTTAGTTTTTGCCAAACGCACCTCGCATCCCCAATACCTAGCGCGTTATGCGCTGGCCGACCTTTTTCTGGACACCTATCCATTCAATGCGGGAACCACGGCCAATGACGCGCTCTGGATGGGGTTGCCTCTCATCACCATTTCTGGCAAGACGTTCGCGTCACGCATGGCGGGGGCCTTATTGCAGGCCGCCGGGCTGGGTGATTTCATAGCGCGTGACATGCGCGAATATGAGGATATGATTGTCTACTACGCTTCGTCTGCGGAACGGCTCCAAAAGGCGCGCGATCGCTTGCGTGAAATTCGTTCTTCAGTTTTGTTTGATGTCGAGCGATGGGTGAAATGTTACGAAGAGACGTTGGCGAACCTTGTTCAATGAACGGATTATTGACTTTGGGTATTTGATTTTATTTAGTCGCCCCTGAAATATTCATAACATCATGATTTTTCTTGTGTTATTGTCTGTTTGCGAGTACAATTTCCCCCAGATCTGATGTCTGATG
>NZ_SMAH01000027.1 GCF_004342625.1 Tepidimonas ignava | reverse complement strand
GGCTCGTCCGGCTGCGGCCAACCGAGACTCGCGTCGCCAACCCGCCGCTGCTGCGGCTGCGGGCGGCGTGAAAATGAATTTTTCAGGGACGACTAAACAAGGGCCATGAGGATAACACGGGTTGGGCCGCGAGCGTCAACTCACCCATCAACGCCGCGCGCAATGTTCTGGCCGCCGGACTGGCGGTGTCAGCCCATCGAGAAGCTGTAAGTCCTGTGTGCATGTAAGTGCGCATTGGCTGGCTTCGTTGAAGTGGGAATCCCCCGCCTTCAGGCGGGGGAGGATGTCAATGCTCGCGCATGGTCTGGTCAACCGAGCTTGCTTTCACAAGCTCCGCCCTTTAGGGCGGGGAGGATTGACACCACACCCATATCGCGCCTGGCTTCGTCGCGCTTGCGGTCCAGGTACTCGGCCACGTCGCGCGTATCCGCCCACCGCAGCTTGCCATCGACGTAGGTGGGGATGTCCAGCTCGCCGCGCCCGATGCGCGCGTGCAGCGTGGCAGTCGCCAGACCAAGGACCTTGGCGAGCTGATCCATGCTCAAGCGTGGGCCGTATTGCTCCATCAGAATCATCGTCATCATCAGGCTCATAGGTCAATCACCTCCACATCATGCGGCAGCTTGCGACCTGCAAGGATGTCCGCGATCCGCTGCTCGGTCAGCCGGTGGCAGCGCACCATGCTGCGCGCGGGCAGCGTCTCCAGCACCATGGCGTAGTCCTCCAGCACGGCGCGCACGGCGCGGATGCCAGCGCCATCCAGCCGGATCGACCCTCCAGCACGGTGTCGTCGTCCGGCCATCGCCAGCGCCGTGATGGCGTCATCCAGCAGGCCGTTGTCGGCGATCTCGACCAGCGATCCGTCGCAGGCCATCCACGGTCCGCGCGTGACCAGCGTCTCCAGCATGTTGACGGCATCGCTGCACACGCGCCAGTCATCCTTGCTGGGATTCGGCGCTGTCTCAAGTGCCGCCAAGCCCTGCCACATGCGTGTCAGGTGGTGCGTGCGCCACTCCAGCGGCAGCGGCTCGGTCGGGCTCGCCATCAGTTCGTGCCACGGCGTGTAGCTGCGGATCACGCGGGGCGTGACGCGCCTGCGCTTGGGCTTGGTGCGGCCTGCCATTTCAAGACTCCGAACATTTGCTGCACCAATAAGGGTTCGGTGGCACTTCACGATCGTGGCCATTGTCGGCCGGCCCTCCGCAGTTGGGGCAGCGGGTTAGGTCGTCGGTGGTTTCTGCTAGTCGCTCCTTCAGGGTGGCGATAGTGCTTCGCACCTTGGCCCGCACGTAGTGTGTTCCGATATCCGCCCGACAGCCGTACAGCTCGCCCTTCACGCCTTCGATCAGCATGTCGCCAATGTTGGCTTTCATGCGGCCTTCTAGCGTGTTGATGTAGATCCCTTCGCCAGCCGGGCACCAGTCGATGCGCCCCCCGTCGAATGCCTCGCGCACCCAGTCAGGTTCTTGCCCGTCAAGGCTGATCTTCCAGGCCCGGACCTCGACGGGCTTCTTGCGATAGCGGTCAGTCATTGTGGTCCCCCCGTGCCTTGGTCGCCATCCCACATTGGGATGACCTGATGCGCACACCGCATCTCGCGTTCCAGACACTCGGGGGCGGCTGGGGCTGGTTCAATGTCTACCTGTACTTCGAAATTGTCTTTTTCTGTTTGTCGAAATAGGATCGACTCGCCAAGTGCGATTTCCTTGGCATCGTTCTCATCCTCGTCATCCGAAATTTCGACGAGGATTTTCTCGTGGGCAATAAGGTTGACTATGTACCACTTTGACATTTATGGCTCCCCCTCAGAATGGAATGTCGTCGTCCATGTCGTCAAAGCCGCTGCCTGTGGCTGCCGGCTTGGACTGCGGCTTGCTCGCCTGTTCCGCAGGCTTCGCCGCTTGTCCGCTGGCCAGGTCGATGGTGGCCACCTTGCCGGCGAGCTTGACGCCCTGCGAACCGTCGCGCTGCTGGTAGGTCTCGACGTGCACATCGTCAAGCAGCACGTACACCTGCGTGCCTTTGGTCAGGTACGGCGCGAGCGCCTCGGCCAGCTTGCCCCACAGGGCCGCGTCCACCCACTGCGTGGGCTTCTTGCCGTCCGGTCCCTTGCGTCCGTAGCTGAAGGCCAGCGAAAGGCCGGCCACCGGCTCGCCGCTGTTCGTGTAGCGCACTTCGGCATCTCGCCCGATGCGGGCCAGTCCGATCAGTTGGCAGGACATGCTTGCTTCCTTTCTCCGAAAAATCGCGCGGCCAGTCTGTTAGAGGTGACTTATTGGCGGCACGAATAGTCGCCAATCAGGACCGGGCAGGCGTCACCTACTGCGGCGCGCACTTTGTCGGCCAGCTCTTGCGCCATCTGCTCCTCGCGCAACTCAACGTTGACGATGCGCAGTGTGATAGCTGGCTTTTCGCTGGTGCGGATGCCAACGCGAATCACGAACAGTCGATTTTTAAAGCCATGGTAAGGCTCGCAGTGGAAGTGAATCTTCGTTGGCATCGGGTCTTTGCTGCTGGCGGTCACAGCCTCAAAGGTGGATTTGCTGGCGCTGAGTTGATGCTCGCTCGCCTCCACCTTTCGCAGCCCCTCAATCGTGATGTTGCGCACCGCTCCAATGGCGCGTTTCAGCGGCACATCTTCATCGTCTTTAAGGCAAATGATGTGGGGTGCCCAGTCCTCCATGAACTCGGCCACCCGCGTCTGTTCGAGAGCCTGGCCTTGCGCAATGGCTCGCAGAGCTGCGTAGGCAGCGGTGGTGTCTGGCTTGACCCGCGCCCGGTTGTCGGCGTGGCCAGGCGCTTCTGGCGTGCCGAGGTTGAGCACAGCATCTGCCATCATTGACTTGCCGTTCACAAACACCGTGGAGCCTGCCTCTGCGTTTCGCTTCACGTAGTCAGCGAAGTCTTGGATGCTGCTGGTTTCCATCATGCCGCGAGCACGGCGGCGGTTCGGCAGGAACCTTTCCAGATCGTGCATGACGAAATGCTGCGGCAGACCGATCACGTGAGCCTCCGCGAAGGCGGCACGCACTGCGTCGCTGGCCTCTCTGATTCCAGAGCCGTATTGCATGGCTTCGATGGCTTCTTTGTTGAACATGGGGAACTCCTTGGTCGCCCCTGAAATATTCATAACATCATGATTTTTCTTGTGTTATTGTCTGTTTGCGAGTACAATTTCCCCCAGATCTGATGTCTGATGCGCCGT
>NZ_SMAH01000026.1 GCF_004342625.1 Tepidimonas ignava | reverse complement strand
GCTCGTCCGGCTGCGGCCAACCGAGACTCGCGTCGCCAACCCGCCGCTGCTGCGGCTGCGGGCGGCGTGAAAATGAATTTTTCAGGGACGACTACAGAAGGTCGTGCCCGATGCGGCGGAGTTTGAGCGGCTGCCTGCGGACACCTACGCGCTCATCCAGCAGCATGCCACGATCCCGATGTACCACCTGGCCCAGGGCAACCATCCCGACGCGCTAAAAAGCCCGATCCAACGCATCCGCATCTCGGGCTGGACGCAGCGCGGCATCAAGACGCTTGCGCCGGTGCTGGAGGACGTGATGGGCGCCTATGGCAGGCACACAGCAGCGGCGCAGCAGGCCGCGCGGGAGCCGGTGCGGGCCGCCTGACCGCTGGAGGGCCGCAAAGCCCCGATCGGCCATTGCGGGCACCCAAAGCCCAATGCCGAAGCGCGGCTCTTGCGGCCTTGCAGCCGCGATGCGGCGGCATCGCCGGCAGGCGCCGCGGCTGGCGCTCGAAAGGGATGGGGCCGCGCTGGCGCGCGGCGGGGAGTGGCAAAGGAAGGTTGCGGGCTGCTGGCCGTCCAACCTTCTCACTTCTCACCACCGCGTCCTCTCCCCCCCAACTGGGGGATAGTGGGGGATAGAAATCACCTTCTCTTGCTCTCCTCCCCCGCCCCGAAGGGGCGGCCCATCTGAATCATGATGGGCCGGCCTCCTTCAAGGGCCGGCCCCTGAATCTGTATCTGAATATGTATCTGCCGCCGCCGCGGTTTTGCTGCACGCATCGCGGTTTTGCTGCACGCCATCGCGGTTTTGCTGCACGCCATCGCGGTTTTGCTCCACGCCCACCACATCGCAGCCCGGCTTCGGCGAGCAGCGCCGCACCCGGTCGTCCTCCAGCAGCACCCCGGCGGCGGCGAGGCCTTCGGCATCGGCTCGGGCTTCGCGGCGGCGGTCGCGCATGCCTTGCTCGCTGATATCGCCGCCCGCCACGGTCTTGATCAGGCCGTCCAGCGTCCAGCCTCCGCTCGGCTCGGTCTTGTGCGTGAGCACGTGCCGCGCGATCGCCTGGCTGATGCCGTGCTGTAGCCGCGTGATCGGCATGGGGTCGTGGCCAATCCAGGACTTGTGCGACAAAGCAAGACAATTTCAGCGCGGCCGTGCCCGGCCGGGTGGACGGCAGGGCAGGGAAGGACTATAGTAGCGGAAGGTATTACCTTTCACTACGGGGGCCACATGGCAACGGCAACATCCATCAAGCTCGATGACGAGCTGAAAGGGCGCGTCCAGCACCTGGCCGAAGCCCGCCGGCGCACATCGCACTGGATCATGCGAGAGGCCATCGCGCAGTACGTCGAGCGCGAGGAAAAGCGCGAAGCGTTCAAACAGGATGCGCTCCGCGCCTGGGAAGACTATCAGCGCACCGGCCTGCATCTGACACTTGAGGAAGCCGACGCCTGGCTGGCGAAGCTGGAAGCCGGCGAGGATGCGGAGCTGCCTAAGTGCCACGTCTGACATGGACGCCGCCGGCACTGGCTGATGTGCAGCGGCTCTACCGCTTCCTCGCGCCCAAGGATGCCGACGCAGCGCAACGCGCAGTGAAGGCGATCCGGGCCGGGGTCAAGATTCTGGCCCATCAGCCACACATCGGCCGGCCGGTCGAGGACATGGAACCCGAGTTTCGGGAATGGCTGATCGACTTCGGCAGCAGTGGCTATGTCGCCCTCTACCGCTTCGACGGGGAGAACATCGCCATTCTTGCTGTTCGACACCAGAAAGAAGCGGGCTATTGATGACGGATGACAACAGCGGCCGCCAGGCTGACATTGCACGCGCAATTATGCAAATTGCGCGTTTCCACCCCAGCCGCCAGCGGCGGCTATAGCGGCTTCTAGCCCCGTTTCCACGGCGGCAGCGCGCTCAAGTCAATCACCGCGCTGCGCAGCAGCGGCTCCGGATGCGTCGGCACCAGCCTGCGCACCTCACGTACTCCACGCTCACGCAGCCGCTCGCGGTACGCCGCCTGCCGTTCGGCGGCGGTAGCGTATTTGCGGGGGCGGCCGCGCTTCGGCGGCGGGGTGTCGGACTGGCTTTCCACTTTCGTCACTCCTCACGAAACGTGCATGTATTTTATCACGTGTTACGAAAATAGGGCGGCCAAGATGATGATTTATTTTCATCATGCGCGATGTTACGATAGTTTATTACGTAACGCGTGACGAAAATACAGGCCGCCGCCCGACATCCAGCCCGGTCCCGGGCCTGCCACCGCCGCTGCGCACCACCGCCCCGCCGCCGCCGATGGCTGCAAACGGCCCTAAACGGGCCGTAGAGCGATTTTTGGGGCGCGAGGCTACCACCCCAGCTACACCACAAAAAAACCGCTCTACCGGCCCGCTAAAGCGCTTCTGCGGCCACCGCGGTCCTGCAGCCAGCTGCGCTCCAGCATCATCGCCAGCAAGCTACGCTGCTGGCGCTCGGGAGGTATGGGTGCCGCGCTGCGCGCGGGGACGGGGGCAAAGGAAGGTTGCGGGCTGTTGGCCATCCAACCACCTCACTGCTCACCACCACCCCCTCTCTCCCGCTCAACCACCTTCTCTTGCCCCCTTCCCCCGCCCCGAAGGGGCGGCCCTACTGCAAGGCCCAGACGCCGCCAAAAGCGGCGGCTGTGGCCGCGCATGCTAGAGACTCTTAGAGAGTCTTAGAGGGATTTTTGGTGTCGAGCTAAGTACTTGTTTTTTCTGCATAAATCCAGGGGGGGTGGGGAAAGTTATCCAGGGGGTTGGGGAAAGTTATCCGGGGGGTTGGGGAAAGTTATCCAGGGGGGTGAGGCTTGGCTGGCCGCTTGATCTCCCACTTGTTGCGCGCGTACTCGGTCACCTGCCAACCCAGCGCTTCGAGCTCGGCCAGCGCCTTGCGGGCGGTCTGCCGCCGCTTCTTCATCGCCTCGGGTGAGGCTTGGTCCGGCCAGACATAGCCGCACAGCGTGTCAAGCTCCACCCGCCGGGACTTGCCTGGGTCGATCCATCCGCACAGCCGCTGGTGGATCAGTCGTGCGGGGTCGGTGCGCAGCGCCCGTACTTCGGCCATGTCGATGCGGGCGTGATGCCCCCCGCCGATGACGGCAAGCGCGATCATCGGGTTGAGCGCCACGAACAGCTTGCCGTCCTGCTCATCGCTTGCGTAGTCCGACAGCAGCCGAAAGCCCATCCGCTTACTGCCCGCCTGCGCGATGATGGATACCTTCCAGAGCCGCTCGATGCATTCGCGGATAGCTCGCGAGTCGTCCGGGTCGGCGTAGCCAATCTCGCGCGCCAGCGCCCGATAGCTTCCCTTGACCACCAGGGCGTTTTGCCGGACGGCATCCCACTTGAGTTCCAAGGCCTGCCGGGCTTGCTGCCCAGCCTCGGTCTTGGGCTCTGGTGTCAGCACGAGGCCTTCGGGGCCTGCCATCGCCACCAGCCCCTGCAGCACGCGCAAGTCGTCGGCGCCGAGCGGCTCTGGGCCGCTGAACTCGATGCGTCGCCCATCGCCGCAGTCGTACACCACGTGCAGCTTCGCGTGCTTGCGTTCGCCGCGCTTGAGGCTGCGAAACAGCCCCGGCGCAAGGCAGTGCGCCCTGTCAAGCCGCGCGTGCGTCAGTTCATGCTTCGTCACGGCGACCTCCCTTCTTGCCGCCAGCCTTGAACAAATCGACCGGCAGCAGCACGCCGCCCTCGTGCCTGCAGTACCAGCGCTCGGGCTGCGGCTCGTCGTAGTTCTGCTTGCTGGTGCCGGACCGCACGAAATAGCCCCGCCGCTCCTCGCCGATCGGGCGCAGGTCTGAGCGATCGCTCCAGTGCTGCGCTTCCTCCTCGGTCATGCGCGCCACGTAGCCGCACCAGCGGACGTTGTCGATGAGGGCGGAGGCGCCGCGCGCGGCCTGCTGCTGGTCGGCCTGGCCTTCGCGGGTGCTGTTTTTGTTGACGTGGTGCAGGAACAGCACCGCTGCGCCGGTCTGCGCGGCCAGGTACTCCAGCGTGGTCACCAGCCGCGCCATGTCGCCGTTGCTGTTCTCGTCGAGCGTGTGGATGCGGCTCAAGGTGTCCAGCACGATAAGCCGGGTGTTGGCGCATTGATCCACGATGGCTGCCAGCTGCGCCTCATCCATGATGTTGAGGCGCTTGCCCAGGATCGGCTCGATCGTCAGGTTTTCGGCGATGGCTTCCCGCGCGACTTCGCTCAAATGCCTGCCCATAGTCGCCCCTGAAATATTCATAACATCATGATTTTTCTTGTGTTATTGTCTGTTTGCGAGTACAATTTCCCCCAGATCTGATGTCTGATGCGCC
>NZ_SMAH01000025.1 GCF_004342625.1 Tepidimonas ignava | reverse complement strand
GACTGGTACCGTGCCAACCCGATCGCGCAGTACGAGGGCTACTTTGCCAGCGTCTGCTACAGCCACTTGGCCAGCCTCGGGGTGGAGATCATCGCTGAAGACGTCAGCAACGAAGGCCAGTGCGACCTCACGGTCAAGCACGCCGGCACCGCGTGGGTGTTCGAGTTCAAGGTCGTGGAGGGCGACCAGGGCACAGGCGAGGCGCTGCGGCAGCTGCAGGCCAAGGACTACGCGGCCAAGCACCGCGGCGCGCCGGGCATCCAGCGTGTGATCGAAGTCGGCGTGGAGTTCAGCCGCACGCGCAGGCAGATCGTGGGGTGGGCGACGCGCGGCGCGTGACGCCTGGCGGCGCTTTTCGCCCTCGCCAGCCGCGTCGTATCATTGGCGCATGGACGACGACGCCCACGCCCCGCCCGGCGGTGACGGGGATGCCGCCTTGGACATCGAACTCAGCCTGGCCAGCACGCCGCACGACCTGGACGCGATCCGCACGCTGTTTTTGGAGTACCAGGACGACATCGGCATCGACCTGTGCTTTCAGGGGTTCGCCGAAGAGCTGGCGACGTTGCCTGGCGCCTACGCCCCGCCGTTGGGGGCGCTGGTGCTGGCGCGTGTGGGGGGCGAGCCAGCCGGTTGCTGTGCGCTGCGGCCGCTGTTCGAGAGCGACCACGGCAACGCCTGTGAGATGAAGCGGCTGTTCGTGCGGCGTGCCTTCCGTGGCTTTGGGTTGGGCCGCCAGTTGGCCGAACACGTGATCATGCTGGCGCAGCAGGGCGGCTACGACCGCATGCTGCTGGACACGCTGCACGAGATGGAGGCGGCGCGCGCCCTGTACCACGAGCTCGGGTTCGAGGAAATCCCCCCCTACTACCACAACCCGCTGCCCGGCGCGCACTACCTTAAGCTGGAGCTTTGAGCTGACGCGCTTGCGCCAGCAGCGTGTCGGCGTCGCTGACCTCGAACGCTCCCGGCGCCTCGACGTTGAGCGTGCGCACGACACCATCGACCACCAGCATCGAGTAGCGGTTGCTGCGCAGCCCCAGCCCCCGCGCGGTCAGGTCCAGCGTCAAGCCCGTGGCCTTGGCCAAGTCGGCGCTGCCGTCGGCCAGCATGCGAATCTTGCCACCCACGCCCTGGTCGCGGCCCCAGGCGTGCATCACGAAGGCGTCGTTGACGCTGACGCACCAGATTTCATCGACGCCGGCGGCACGCAGCTCGTCGTAGCGTTGCAGGTAGCCAGGCAGGTGCTTGGCCGAGCACGTGGGCGTGTACGCCCCCGGCACCGCGAACAGCGCCACCGTCTTGCCGGCGGCGGCCTCGCGCACGCGCACCGGGTTGGGGCCGATGCTGCAGCCGGGCCCCTCGGTTTCGCAATACTCCATCACCGTGACGTCGGGCAGGGTGTCACCGACTTGGATCATCGCTCGCTCCTCGAAAAAACAAAAGGGACGGCCATTGTCGGTCGTCCCTTTTGCCCCGACAAGACGTCGGGGCTTGCCGGCCCAAGCGGGCCCACCGTCAGACGGCGGAGGCCTTTTGCACCAGGCGGGTGGCCACCCAGTTCTTGGTCTTGGACAGCGGGCGGCTTTCCGTGATTTCGACGATGTCGCCCAGCTTGTACTCGCCGTTTTCGTCGTGCGCGTGGTACTTGCTCGACTTGATGACGATTTTGTCGTACAGCGGGTGCTTGACCCGGCGCTCGACGAGCACGGTGATGGTCTTGGCGCGCTTGTCGCTGACCACCTTGCCGATCAGGGTACGCTTGATTTTGCCTTGCGTCATGGTGGTCTCTCCTTACTGGCCAGCGGCGACCTTCTCGGCCAGGATGGTCTTGGCGCGAGCGATGGCACGGCGCGTCTGGCGCAGCGCGGCGGTGTTGGCCAGCTGTTGCGTGGCCTTTTGCATGCGCAGGTTGAAGTGCGCTTTTTGCAGCGACTTGATCTCGGCCTGCAACGCGGTCACGTCTTTTTGGCGCAGTTCAGCAGCTTTCATCGGTGACTCCTTGCCTTACTGGCCCAGCATGCGGGTGACGAACGTGGTGCGCAGCGGCAGCTTGGCCGCCGCCAGCGCGAAGGCCTCGCGCGCCAGTTGCTCGGGCACGCCGACGATTTCGTACAGCACCTTGCCCGGCTGGATCTCGGCCACGTAGTACTCGACGTTACCCTTGCCGTTGCCCATACGGACTTCGGCGGGCTTTTGCGTGATGGGCTTGTCCGGAAACACCCGGATCCAGATACGCCCACCGCGCTTGACGTGGCGCGAAATGGCGCGCCGCGCCGCCTCGATCTGGCGCGCCGTCAGGCGGCCGCGGTCGGTGGCCTTGAGGCCGTAGTCGCCGAACACGACGGTGGTGCCACTGGTGGCCACCCCGGTGTTGCGGCCCTTGTGCTCTTTGCGGAATTTGCGACGAGCGGGTTGCAACATGATCAAACTCCTTGGCCGTCCGCAGCTGCAGGTGCGGGTGCGTCGGTACGAACGCGCTTAACGGCGCCCGTGGCGGTGGCCTCGGCCGGCTTGTCGGAGCCGTCGGCCGGTGCAGCGTTGCTGCCACCGCGGCGGGCATTGCCACCGCGGCCGCTGCGCGCGCCGTCACGGCGCGGACCGCGGCTGCGGCGTTCTTCGTCGGCGGGGCGCGGCGTGCTGTCCAGCGACGGCACGTCGTTGCGGCCCAGCGTGTCACCCTTGTAGACCCAGACTTTGACACCGATGGTGCCGTAGGTCGTCTTGGCCACCGAGGTGCCGTAGTCGATGTCGGCGCGCAGCGTGTGCAGCGGCACACGGCCTTCGCGGTACCACTCGGTGCGCGCGATTTCGATGCCGTTCAAGCGGCCCGACGACATGATCTTGACACCCTGGGCCCCAAGGCGCATCGCGTTTTGCATCGCGCGCTTCATCGCGCGGCGGAACATGATGCGCTTTTCGAGCTGCTGGGTGATGCTGTCGGCGATCAGCTGCGCATCAACCTCGGGCTTGCGGATTTCCTCGATGTTGACGGCCACCGGCACGCCCAGCATCGCCGCCAGGTCCTTCTTCAGACGCTCGATGTCCTCGCCCTTCTTGCCGATCACCACGCCCGGGCGCGCCGAGTAAATGGTGATGCGGGCGTTTTTGGCCGGACGCTCGATGACGATGCGCGACACCGCCGCGTTTTTGAGCTTGCTGCGCAGGTACTCACGCACCTTGATGTCGTCGGCCAGCATGCCGGCGAAGTCACGGTTGTTGGCGTACCAACGGCTGGCCCAGTTGCGGGTCACCGACAGGCGAAAGCCCGTAGGATGGATTTTCTGCCCCATGGTCTTCCTTTCCTCGTCAGTTGCCCACGGTCACGTAGATGTGGCAGGTCGGCTTGCTGATGCGGTTGCCGCGACCCTTGGCGCGCGCGGTGAAGCGCTTGAGCGTCGTGCCTTGCTCGACGTGGATGGTCTTGACCTTCAGCTCGTCGATGTCGGCACCGTCGTTGTGCTCGGCGTTGGCGATGGCGGACAGCAGCGCCTTGCGGATGATGCCGGAGGCCTTCTTCGGCGTGAAAGCCAGGATGTTGAGCGCCTGGTCCACTTTCTTGCCGCGAATCAGGTCGGCCACCAGCCGGCCCTTCTGGGCCGACAGGCGCACGCCGCGAACGATACAGCGGGTTTCCATGATCAATCCTTACTTCTTGGCTTTCTTGTCGCCGGGGTGGCCCTTGAAGGTGCGCGTCAGCGAAAACTCGCCCAGCTTGTGACCCACCATCTGCTCGGTGATGTACACCGGCACGTGCTGGCGGCCGTTGTGCACGGCGATCGTCAGACCGATGAACTCGGGCAGGATCGTGGAGCGCCGCGACCAGGTCTTGATGGGTTTTTTGTCCTTGCTGGCCTGGGCCTTTTCGACCTTGGCCATCAGGTGATGGTCGACGAACGGACCTTTTTTCAGTGAACGGGACATGGCTGCGGACCCCTTACTTCTTGCGGCGCGACACGATCATGTTTTGCGTGCGGCGGTTGCGGCGGGTGCGGTAACCCTTGGTCAGGTTGCCCCACGGATCGCGCGGCGGCTGACCGGTACCGGTGCGGCCCTCACCACCACCGTGCGGGTGGTCGATCGGGTTCATCGCCACGCCACGCACCGTCGGGCGGATGCCCATGTGGCGCTTGACGCCGGCCTTGCCGATCTGGCGCAGGCTGTGCTCGGGGTTGGACACTTCGCCGATGGTGGCGCGGCAGTCCACGTGCACCTTGCGCACTTCGCCCGAGCGCAGGCGCACCTGGGCGTACACGCCCTCACGCGCCAGCAGCACCGCCGAGGTGCCGGCCGAACGCGCCAGCTGCGCGCCCTTGCCCGGCTTGAGCTCGATGCAGTGGATCGTCGAACCCACGGGGATGTTGCGGATCGGCAGCGTGTTGCCGACGCGAATCGGCGACTCCGGGCCGCTGACGATGGTTTGCCCCACCTCCAGGCCGCGCGGCGCGATGACGTAGCGACGCTCGCCGTCGGCGTAGCACACCAGCGCGATGTGCGCGGTGCGGTTGGGGTCGTACTCCAGGCGCTCCACCTTGGCCGGAATGTTGTCCTTGTCGCGACGGAAGTCCACGATGCGGTAGTGGTGCTTGGCACCGCCGCCCTTGTGGCGCACCGTGATGTGGCCGTTGTTGTTGCGGCCGGACGTCTTCTTGAGCGGCTCCAGCAACGGGGCGTAGCCGGGGCCCTTGTAGAGGTTTTCGCGCGTGACCTTCACCATGCCGCGACGGCCCGGCGAGGTCGGCTTCATCTTGATGACTGCCATGATGGTCAGGCCCCCTCAGCACCGAACTGGATTTCCTGGCCTTCGGCCAGCGTCACATAGGCCTTGCGCACGTGGTCGCGACGACCCACGGTCTTGCCAAAGCGCTTGACCTTGCCCTTTTGGTTGAGGACGTTGACGTCCTTGACCTTGACGTTGAACAGCAGCTCCACCGCCGCCTTGATCTCGGGCTTTTCGGCGTCGCGCAGCACCTTGAACAGGTAGGTGTTGGCGGCCTCGCCGACGCGGGTGGCCTTTTCCGAGATGATCGGCGCCACCAGCACCTGCATCAGACGGCCTTCGTCGAATTTACGCTGGCTCATGCGAACATCTCCTTGATCTTGTCCAGCGCACCCTTGGTGACGAGCACCTTCTTGAAGTGCACCAGCGACACCGGATCGGCGTGACGCGGCTCGACCACCAGCACGTTGGGCAGGTTGCGCGACGCCAGGTACAGGTTTTCGTCGATCTCGTCGGCGATGATCAACGCCGAGCTGAGGTTCATCGCCTTGAGCTTGCTGGCCAGCAGCTTGGTCTTGGGCGCTTCGACCTTGATCGAATCGACCACCGACAGCCGACCCTCACGCACCAGCTGCGACAAGATCGACGCCATGCCGGCGCGGTACATCTTCTTGTTGAGCTTTTGCGTGAAGTTTTCGTTGGGGCTGCTGGGGAAGATCTTGCCGCCCCCGCGCCACAGCGGCGACGAGCTCATACCGGCACGGGCGTTGCCGGTGCCTTTTTGGCGGAAGGGCTTCTTGGTCGTGTGCTTGACGGCGCCACGGTCCTTTTGCGCACGGGTGCCTTGGCGGGCGTTGGCCTGGTAGGCCACCACCAGCTGGTGCACCAGCGCTTCGTTGTAATCGCGGCCAAAGACGGTCTCGGGCACCTCGACGGTGGCGGTGGCCTGACCTTGGTCGTTGAGGAGTTCGACTTGCATGCGAATCGCTCCTTACTTGGCGGCCTTGACGGCCGGACGGACGGTCACGAAGCCACCCTTGGCGCCGGGCACGGCACCCTTGATGAGCAGCAGCTGGCGCTCGGCGTCGACACGCACGACGTCGAGGTTTTGCACGGTGACGGTCTCGTCGCCCATGTGGCCGGTCATGCGCTTGCCCGGGAAGACACGGCCCGGATCCTGCGCCATCGAGATCGAACCCGGCACGTTGTGCGAGCGGCTGTTGCCGTGCGAGGCACGCTGCGAGCCGAAGTTGTGGCGCTTGATGGTGCCGGCGTAGCCCTTACCGATGCTGGTGCCTTGCACGTCGACCTTTTGGCCGGGCTGGAACAGTTCGGTGACGGGGATGACGGCGCCGGGCGCAAACTTGGCCGCGACTTCGGTGCTGACGCGAAATTCGCGCAGGATTTCACCGGCTTCGACGCCGGCCTTGGCGTAGTGACCGGCCATCGGCTTGGTCACGCGCGAGGCGCGCCGCTTGCCGAAAGCCACCTGGACGGCGTCGTAGCCGTCGTTGGCCTGGGTCTTGACCTGGACCACGCGGTTGTTGGACACGTCCACCACCGTGACGGGCACCATGTCGCCCTCATCGGTGAACAGACGCATCATGCCCACCTTGCGGCCCAACAACCCCAAAGAGTTGCTCAGACTCATTGTTTTCTCCGATTCCCGACTGCAATTGGCCGGGTCTGATGGGGCGTCAGCCTGCCCAGCAAAGGCTGGCGTTCGCCCGGTTGCGCAACGGACCTGTGCGTGACGCACGCCACAAACACAAGCACTTCGCCAAAAAGCGAAGCCCTCAAGTGTACCTTGAGGGCTCGCATCGTGTCAAGCGTCGCGCGGCCTGGCGGCGCCCGGCGCTTGACCGTCGGGACTCACTGCAGCTTGATCTCGACGTCCACGCCGGCGGGCAGGTCGAGCTTCATCAGCGCGTCCACCGTCTTGTCGGTCGGATCGACGATGTCCATCAGACGCTGGTGGGTGCGAATCTCGAACTGGTCGCGGCTGGTCTTGTTGACGTGCGGCGAGCGCAGGATGTCAAAGCGCTTCATGCGCGTGGGCAGCGGCACGGGGCCGCGCACGATCGCGCCGGTGCGCTTGGCGGTGTCCACGATTTGCGCCGCCGAGGCATCGATCAACTTGTAGTCGAACGCCTTGAGGCGGATACGGATTTTTTGCTTGGTCATGCTGGCGTCCTTCACTCGATGATCTTGGACACCACGCCGGCGCCCACCGTGCGGCCGCCTTCGCGGATGGCAAAGCGCAGACCTTCTTCCATCGCGATGGGGGCAA
>NZ_SMAH01000024.1 GCF_004342625.1 Tepidimonas ignava | reverse complement strand
GATCGCCGTCTACCAGGCCATGCTGGAGAAGGTCACCCAAACCAGCCACTCCCTTCAGTGATTCCACCGTTGCACTTGGTGCTTGATACCGCCCCCCGAAAAGAAGCCAGCGCCGCCAGGTCAGGGTGTCCCGGTTTTCGCCCTCGGGGATCAGCCGGGGGCTAGGCGTGGCGTCAAACTCAAACCCGCTTCAACTCGATCACATCCGTTGCGGCGACCAGTTTGTCTGGGTAGTCGCCCACCGCTGCATCATGTCGAGCCGTTGTTTCAGGTAGGTCGTTCGGTTGTAAGCCCGCCCGCGGGCATCCTCGACCGAGTGGGCCATCAGCTCAGCCCGGGCGCGCAGGTTGGCGGCCTGCACGGGTGAATGGGGCAGCGCATCCCAGACGCTGGCGTAGGTCTCGGCGGTCATGTTCGCTGGTCTTGCCACAGCGCGGCCATCATGCGGCCAGCGGCTCGCCCTTGCGTAGCGGCTCGATCGCAGGCTGGCGGCGCTTGGATGCGCGCCATAGGTCGTATTGCGTTTGCAGCCCCAGCCACAGGTCGGGGGACGTGCCCAGCCAGCGCGCCAGCCGCAGCGCCATCGATGCCGACACCCCGGCGCGTCCGTTCAGCAGCTTGGACAGGGTGACACGATCCACGCGCAAGGCCTGCGCAGCCTGGGTGACAGTCATTCCCTCAGGCAGCCATTCTTTCAGCACCTCGCCCGGGTGCGGCGGGTTGTGCATGCGGGTGGCGCTCATGATGCGGTCTCCTAGTGGTAGTCCTGATAGTCCACAACCTCGGCGTCCGTGCCGACGAACCGAAACGTCAGCCGCCAGTTGGCATTGACCCAAACGGCCCAGTGTCCGGCCAGGTCGCCGGTGAGCGGGTGCAGCCGCCAGCCTGCCGCGTCCATATCGGCGGGGCCGGTGGCGTTGTCCAGCGCAGCCAACATGACGCGCAGCCTGCCCGCGTGGTGGGGCTGGATTCCGGCCTTGCTGCCGGTGCGGAAAAACGCCTCCAGTCCGCGGTGCCGGAACGATCGGATCACGGGTCGATTGTTGCGTGTGGCGCTACGCTTGTCAACGCGGTCATCATGCGGCTGCCGCGCTTTTTTCGCTGCGTTCGACCCCTAGCCGAAGCCCCAAGGCCTTCAGGACGGCCAGCAGGGTTTTGAGCGTGGGGTTGCCGCGCGCGCTCAGCGCTCGGTAGAGACTTTCCCGGGAAAGCCCTGTCTCTTGGGCAATGGCGCTCATACCTTTGGCTTCCGCGTAGCAGCGCAGCGTGGTCAGCAGCGCTTCGCGTCCGCCAGGCTGTTGCGCCTCGGCCAGGGCCGCCGACAGCAGCTCTGCGGCAAAGGCGGGATCGTCGCGCATCAGCGCGATAAGGGTTTCGTCGTGAGGGCGATCGGGGCGGCTCATGTCCGGTTCCTCGCTTGCCAGTCTTGCCAGTAACCCAGGGCTGTGTCGATGTCGGCTTGCTGGGTGCGCTTGTCTCCGCCGACCAGCAGCAGGATCAGACGCTTGCCCGCGCGGGCGTAATAGACGCGATAGCCCGGCCCGTGGTCGATTCTCAGCTCCCAAACCCCGCCATCCAGCGGCTTGCAGTCGCCGAAGTTGCCGCCTTGCATCCGCAAGACGCGGGCCGCAATCCGGGCGCGGGCCTGCCGGTCAGCCAAGCGCTCCAGCCACGCCTGGTAAGGGCTGCGGCCTTCGGGCGTCAGGTAATCGACAAGCTCCCACACGGCTGAACTGTAGCCTATAAAACACAGCTAGGTAGGCTTCGCTGCGGCGCTCATGATGCGGTCTCAATCTGCACGCGCAGCCGCGCGCCCACGGCGTGGGCGTAGCGTTGCAGGGTGCGCAGCGTGGGGGACGTGCGGCCCGATTCCAGCCGCGCAATGGCGCTTTGCGTGGTGCCCATGCGTTGCGCCATCTCGGCTTGCGACAGTCCGGCGCGGGCGCGCGCCTCGATCAGCAGCCGCGCCGCTTCATACTGCGGGGCCAGCTCGTCAAAGGCGCGCTGCACGTCCGGATCACGCAGCAGGCGCGCTTCCAGGGCGTCGGGCAACCCTCCCCTGCGCGTGGGCATCATGCCGCCTCCGGTTGCGCCAGCCGTGCAATCGGCGCTCGCTGGCGCGCGCGTTCGCGGGCTTCCCACAGGTCGCGCGCCGTTTGCATGCGCAGCCAGAATCCGGCGCTGGTGCCCAGGGCTTGGCTCAGGCGCACGTCCATATCCGCCGTGACGCTGGCATGCCCGTTGAGGATGCGCGACAGCATCACGCGCGAGACGCCTAGGTGACGCGCGGCATCGGTCACGCTCAGCCCCAGCTCAGCCAGCCAGCCGCGCAACACTTCGCCGGGATGGGGCGGATCGTGCATCATGGCAGCGCTCCTTTCGGTCAGTGATAGTCCAGGTAATCCAGCAGCTCCACATCCGACCCTTCGAAGCGAAACGTCAGCCGCCAATTGGCTTGCACCGTGACGGCCCACAGCCCGCGCAGGTCGCCGCTGAGGGCGTGCAGCCTCCAGGATGGGCGGCTCAGGTCTTGCGGCCCGGCGGCAGCGTCCAGGGCGGCCAGCAGCTCGCGCAGGCGCGCAGCGTGCTGCGGCAGGATGCCCGCCTTGCTGCCCGTTTCGTAGAAGGCCTGCAGCCCCTTGTGGCGGAAGGATCGGATCATCGTATAGCCAAAGTTTACGGCAACCCGTCCGCTTACGCCACCACGCGCAGCCGCTGGGCGGCATCCTGCGGCACCTCGATCCCGGCCTGCTCCAGAATCCAGCTCTCGATCTTGACGTGCCACTTCGCCAGCAAGTCCAGGGGCCGCACGGTGTAGTGCTTTTCCGCCGTGGCGCTGGGCTTGTGGCCCATGATCTGCGCCACCACGCCTACGGGCACCTCGACCCACTCGGACAAGCTCTTGAAAGAACGGCGCAGGCCGTGCAGGGTGACGGGCGGGACGCCTGCCAGCGTGCAAACCCGGGTGGCAGCGTGATTCGGCGGCGCAATGGGGCCTGCGGCCTTGCCGCTCATGAACACGTAGGGGCCACGGCGGGGAAGCGCAGCCAGCAACGCTGCCACGTAGGGCGTGAGAGGAATCACGCGCTCGCCCTCGACCTTGTCGCGGATGGTCAGGCTCTTCCATTGAAAATCCACGTCCGACCAGCCCAGCCGCAGCAGCTCGCCGGGGCGCGCGCCGGTCAGCAGCAGGGCTTGCAGGTAGGCGCTCACCTCGGGGGCTTGGGTGCGCACGGCCTCGAACCATGGGCGCAGTTGGTCGCGCAGCAGGGCGTCATCTTTGGCCTTGGGCTTGCCCAGTTGCTCGCGCGCGCTCTTGCTCTTGGCGGGGTTGCCATCGGGCAGGGCGTGACGGTATTCGGGATGCGCGCGGCACCAGTTCAAAAACACTCCCAGCAGGCGCAGGCACAGCCGCGCCACGGTCGGGCGCTCGGTGGCGTGCCGGGCGGCCCAGGCCTCGACGGCAGCGGCGCCCAGTTGCGCCAGCGGGCGGTTCAGCAGTTCGCGCAGCGGGCCGGGCTGGGTCTCGCCCCTGCCGCGCTTCCTGGGTTCGCCGCCGGGCTGCACCAGCTTCACATGGTCGGCGTAGTGGCGCTCGCCCCAGGCATGGCGTCGTTCCTCGCAGTACGCGCACCACACGTCCAGGGCGCAGGCTTGGGCGGCCTGCTGGCGGGCGCGCTGCGCCTCGAATTCCTGCTGCTGGCGCTTGGCTTCCTCTCGGGGGTCAATACCCCGATCCACCAGCGCGGCCAGCTCGCGCGCACGGGCACGCGCGGCCTCGATTGTCCAGTGCGCCGGATCGCCGATGGTCACGCGCACCGTGCGGCGGTGCAGCTTCGCCTCGAACACGTAGGCCTTTGCCCCGGCAGGTGTCGCGCGCAGCGCCAGCGTGGGCACCTCCGAGTCGCGCAGGAAGGCTTGGGCCTGCCCGCTCGGGCAGGTGAAGGCAGCCACGCGGCCAGCCGTGAGTCGCACCCGTGTAGCCATGTCGCACCCCCAATCCGCGAATCAGTCCGCAGGTTTTGCCATGTAGCCACCATGTAGCCAATTTTGCTCAAAAAGGCGGCAAACCGATCAACACATGCTGCGCCGCAGCAATTTGTAACATGTTGATTTTCTAGGATTCTATCAACATCGGGGAATGGGGCGGAATAGGGGTTGAAGCGGACTCTTAATCCGTAGGTCGTAGGTTCGAATCCTACAGGACCCACCAGCGTTGTGTACGGCTGCACCAGCGCGCCGCGCATTCCGAGCTACCTTATGTTGCGTTGCAGCCCGGCGCCCTCACCCGCCATCGCGGCGCCGATTCAGGACAGCCTCCTCCTCGCCCAGCGCGGCACCCTAAACCGGACAAGCCGTGCGTAGGCCGTGACGTAAACAACCGCAAAGCCCAGCGCGCTTAGCTGCAGCAACGCCTCGCTGCGCCAAAAAAGCAGCGCAGGGACCACCCCCATCGACGCCAGCCCCCAGAGGTACGGCGACGTTGCCGCGTTGCGGCGGGTCACGTCGCGCGCAACTTGGTACCCCGCGGCCCAACGCACCAAACGGCGGTACACCAGCATGTGCAGATGCAAGGCGTCCGGCACCCCTGGTGATATGCCGCGCAAACAACGCTTGCGGTACACCGAAAACAACGTCTCGGTGATCGGGTACGCGCACACCAGCAAACCAAACCATGGCGAGACCTGCGGATGCCGCACCACCAACAACACCGCCACTTCCGCCAACATAAAGCCGGTGAAGTAAGCCCCCCCGTCCCCCATGAAAATCAGGCCACGCGGGTAGTTCCAAATAAAAAAACCCGCCAAGGCGCCTATCATCGCCAGGCACACTTGCAGGATCAAGCCATCACCCACGGACCATGCCACGTAGCCAAACGCCATAAACATCAATATCGAAACTGCAGCGGCCAAACCGTTAAAGCCGTCAATGATGTTGATGGCATTGGCCACCCCGGCCACGGCCACAAGCGTTAACACCATCCCCAACACCGGAAAGGTCGCGAGCAGTGCGTCCAACCCAGGCACCCCCAGCCGGGGCAACTGGGCTCCTAGCAGCACGATGGCCACACCCGCCGCAGCCACCGTGCCCACCAAACGTGCCGTCACCCCCACGCGCTTGGTTATATCCTCCGCCAGACCTACCATCCAGGCGGGCAAGCTCGCGAGCGTCAACCATGCCGCCTGCACATCCACCAAACCACGCCAGCCACTCCATGCCAGCGCTCCCCCAAACCCCAACAACAGCGCTACCCCCCCGACCCGGGGAACTTCACCGGTGTGAAATTTTTGCACCCCGATCGCGTGGTCACCACTAACCTGGACATGCAGATGACGAAATCGCACGAGCAACAGCGCGACCACAAAACTCACCAGAAAACTTACCCAGAGCGTCTGCACAACCTCACCCCTTCTGCAGCAACACGCGCAGCAACCGCTCGTTCGCCCTACGAACGTCGAAGCGTTCCTCCGCCAGCCGCCGACTTTCCCGCCCCATGCGCTCGATCAATTCAGGTTGTTCAATAAAACGGCTCATGGCCATCACCAGCGCCTTCGTATCACGCGGCGGCACCAAAAAGCCATTCACTCCATCAACCACCGTTTCACGGCACCCAGGCACATCCGTGGTGATAACCGGACGGCCCATCGCCATGGCTTCCTGCGTACTGCGAGGCACACCCTCCCGGTACGAGGGTAAAACAAACACACTGGTTTGCGCCAGCCACGGCCTGACATCCACGGCACCGGGCCACTCCACGGTACCGTCTTGCAGCCACGGCCGTACATCCGCCTCCCCCAACCCGTCTGGGCTGTCGTCCAGCGGCCCCAACAGCCAAAAACGAACCGCTGGGTGCTTGGCCTTGACTTCCCGCGCCGCCGCCAAGAATTCCATCACACCCTTGGCCCGCAGCAGCCGCGCAACGAGTGTGAAGGTGAGCGGCTGCACGTGCGCGGCGCACCTTGGCCATTCATCCAAGGAAACCCCGATACCCCCTAACAACACCGTCTTATGCACCGGCAAGCCACAGCACAACTGCAAGTCGCGTGCATCGTCGGGGTTCAGTATCACCACACGATGCGCCATCCGGAACGCCCAGCGATACAGCAGGGTCAGCGCCGTGGCGGCAACCCTTCGCTTGAAAGAACGTTCCCCCGGCGAGCCTTCGATCAACGCGAAACCTAGCCCCTCCACCATGGCTACACGCCGAGGCACCTTGGCTAGCCAAGCTGCCAATGTGCCCCACACGTTGGTCTTTGCCGCGTACGTCAAGACGACATCGGGCTTTTCAGTGCGAAACCGTTTGACGAGCGCCACCAAGCTTCGGACATCGTGCCAAGGGTTCAAACCTGTTCTTAATAGGGGATAAGCATACGCGCGCGCGCCCAAGCTCTCTACCCGGTGTTTCAACTCCGGCGACCAGTCCGGTGCCAGCACCACCACGTGGCATCCCGCCCCAAGAAGATCCTTGATCAGCGGCCCACGGAAATTCAGTGTTGCAGCCGCTGCGTGGCCAACCAAGCAGACTTTGAGCGGCCTTGTAGCTGCACCTACCTGACTAGACATGGGCGCAAGCTTTCACCATACTATTCTCCCAAATCGTCCCGGCATCATACTACGTGTCGCGAGCCGGTCTCGGCATGCAACGACACCGGACACCACCCAGCCTAAACGAATCTTTGCCGCATCCCAATTTGCGCTCACTCACGGCCGCCTTGACACAACCCGTGCATCCATTTCACACACCCTAAAAGCCACCACATCACTATTTCAGGCAAACGCTCACGATAAAGAAGCTCTTCATTCGGACTTAACACAACATAGAACATCGCAATCAACCATGCAAATACGAACAAGACTGCAAAAAACGCACGATTGTTCATTGAAGCCGAAGCAACACCAACAACACACCCCAACAGCACAACATAAAAAGCAATCATTTCCACGGCTGCTACAAGACGCTTCATAACGCCGCCGGGCGATGCAGTCCAACACACACCCCAAAATCCGCGAGCCCGGGGAACTGGCGACAACAGCGCGCGCCATGCACACCAGCTTGGTCTCTGCGACGGTTCAGCGAACGGTTTATCGTACAGCTACGGTGACCTGAGACGGATCGTGTAGCCGTTTGGCTGGTGAGTTCTCTACCCTTAACAGGCAAGGAGAGCTCCCTGAAGAAGCGATTCACCGACGAGCAGATCATCGGCATCTTGCGCGAAGCCGAAGTCGGTGCCATTTCGATCAAGGCCCTGTGCAAGAGCAAGAAGCACAACGTTGCCGAGCAGACCTTTTTCCGCTGGCGCAACAAGTTTGGCGGCCTGGACGTGCCCGACGCCCGGCGGCTCAAGGACCTCGCGTCCGAGAACGCCCGGCTCAAGCGGCTGGTGGCCGAGCAGATGCTGGTCATCGACGGGATGAAGGAGATCTGACGACCCCGTCGGAACGACGCGACACGGTCCAGGTGCTGGTCCTTCGGGGACTCTCGCAGCGAAAGGCCCTTGGTTATCTGGACCTGAGCCGCTGCATCGCCAGCTACGCCCCGCGCCAGGCCGCCAAGGACCAGGCGTTGGCCGAGCGGCTGCTGGCCGCGTCGCCGAAGGTGCCGCGGTTCGGGTATCGCCGCATGGCGGCCTGGTTGGACCTGGGCGAGGCCCGGGTGCGGCGCTTGTGGCGGCAGCTGGGTCTGAACATTCCCCGCCGCCGGCCGCGTCGCCGCCGTTGCGGCAACGACATCCGGCTGCCGGGCGCGGTGCACCCGAACGCCGTCTGGAGCTACGACTTCGTCCACGACCAGATGGTCGACGGACGCGCCTTGAAGATGCTGTGCGTGATCGACGAGTACACCCGGGAATGCCTGGCCATCGAGGTCAGGGCCAGCCTTCGGTCGCAAGACGCAATCCTGACCCTGTCGCGGCTGATGCGGCTTTACGACAAGCCGGCCTTTGTCCGCTCCGACAACGGCGCCGAGTTCACGGCGACCAAGGTGATGCGCTGGCTGCGCGACGCGGCGATCGGCCCGGCGTTCATCGCGCCGGGCAGCCCTTGGCAGAACGGCTTCGTCGAAAGCTTCAACGGCACGCTGCGCGACGAGCTGCTGAGCCGCGAATGGTTCCGCAGCCGCGCCGAGGCAAAGGTGCTGATCGAACGCTGGCGGCAGTTCTACAACGAACAGCGACCGCACAGCGCCCATGGTTACAAGCCCCCGGCGAGCGTTCGCCGGAACTGGTCGCAACCCGATACCATCCACCCCGGACTCACTGCCTGATTGGCTACAAGTTTCATACTCAGGTCAACCTCACCACCCTGCAGCCGCGTCAGCGATCGTTGTGCAGACCTTCCTTAGCCAGACCATCCGCTTTACTCGGACGCACGCCCGTTGACCGCCGGCCTGTCGGCACACACAGCACGCCACGCTTCGCGGTACCTTGCCACCATCGTTTCAATGCCAAAATGCTGCACGATGCGTTGGCGGCAACGCGCTTTGCGCGCGACCCACGTTTGGGCGTTGCTCATGTCACTCAGCGCTCGTTGGATAGCCTTGGCCAACGCTTCGGGGTCGCGGGGTGGTACGATCCACCCCGTATCCGCCACGATCTGTGCCGCGTCTCCCACATCCGTGGTCACACAAGGGGTACCGCAGGCCATGGCCTCTGCCAAAACATTGGGAAACGCCTCAGCCGCAGATGGCAGCACATGAACATCCAGCGCGTTCATCAAGGAGGGTACATCGGTCGTCGGCCCCAGCAGGCGTACGCAGTCGCCTAGCCCCGCCGCGCTTACCTGCTGCACGAGCTCGCGGTTATGTTCATCGACTCCGCTACCCACAAGCACCGCCGTGAACTCAACCCCTCGCCGGGCGAGTAGCGACAGCGCGGCGATGAGGTTGGTGTGATCTTTCTGTGGGTCGAAGCGCGCCACCGTCCCTAGCAACACGGCGTTAGGCTCAATCCCATGGGTCAGTCGCCACCGCACCCGCGCCGCCACGTTCGGCACGAAGTGCGACAGGTTGTAGCCGTTTGGGATAACCACCATGCGGCGTCCGTCGTACCCCATGGTCGCATGTACCCGAGCGGCCGCTTCAGCGCATACCACGATTTTGTCGGGCACCCAGTGTGAGAAGATCGCGCACGCCCGCGCCACCATGAACGTGGCCCACGAGGATCGCCCTGGCGCTAACGTGGTATTGTGAATCCCCCATACCACCGGTAAACCACGTAGGCGGGCCATCAGCCCCCCCAAAAAATCAGCATGGTACATCCAGGTCTGCACCACATCCGGCTGTACCGAGCCTATCAAACGCCAATGCCGTCGCAGCGCCTCCACCGTTACGCGCCCACGGGGCATGTTCAGCGCGTGCACTGGCACCCCCGCCGCCTCAAACATGGGGCCGTATTTGCCCGGGCCGGTCAACGAGAGGACATGGTGCTCGTCGTGAGGGTCGTGGGCAACGAGACGATGCAGAACCGCCTCCGCGCCCCCGTCGCCCAAGCCCGTGACGACATGCAACACCCTCATGCCACGCGCCCCCGCTGACCGCCGGGGTACCGCGGCAACCCCATGGCGGCAAGGTACGCGTCGATGGCCCGCTCCTGTTCAAAATCCTGCGCACGCACGCGAACATCCGGCAAGGCAGCGCGCGGCGTTGCCAACACATCACACATCGCGTGGGCCAGGGCATCCGCGTCGCGCACCGGGACCAACCGCCCCCACCGCCCGTCCTGCAAAATCTCGCGCGGTCCGCTCGGGCAGTCCGTACTGACTACAGGAACCCCGCACGCCATGGCCTCGACCAATACGTTACCAAACCCCTCCCACCGGGATGAAAGAACGAATAACGCCGCCTTCGCCAAGTAGTCGCCCCTGAAATATTCATAACATCATGATTTTTCTTGTGTTATTGTCTGTTTGCGAGTACAATTTCCCCCAGATCTGATGTCTGATGC
>NZ_SMAH01000023.1 GCF_004342625.1 Tepidimonas ignava | reverse complement strand
GGCGCATCAGACCATCAAATCTGGGGGAAATTGTACTCGCAAACAGACAATAACACAAGAAAAATCATGCTGTTATGAATATTTCAGGGGCGACTCAATAGCCATCGCACTCTCTCGGTAACGCAGGCACGCCGCCTGCGTCCCGTAGAGAAAGAGGTGGAACAAAAAAGGGCCAAGGGGTGCCCTGGGGCGCCGGGATGGGGCAAGGCAAGGGGGGCCGGGCGGTTGGCCTCTGGGTGGTAAAGTTCGTGCCGAGCTTTGCGGCAGCTGTGGCTTCAGGTGCGCGGCAGTCCGCAGAAAATACGCAACAGCGAGCTAAGGCCTTGATTTTTCAAGATGGGTGATGCTCGCCACCCGCACCAAGGCGACGTCGCCGTCAGCCATGGCGCTGCCACACGGCGGCAAAAAAGCCATCGCAACCGTGGCGGTGCGGCCACAGACGCAGGTACGGCCCCTGCACCAGCGCCTGCGCTTGCGGCACGCGGGCCGCAGCCAGCCGCTCGGCGGCGGGTTGCACGACAAAGTCGGGATGGTGGGCGGTGAACGCCGCGGCCACGTCTTCGTTTTCTTCGCGCAGCAGGCTGCAGGTGGCGTACACCAGGCTGCCGCCGGGGCGCACCAGGCGTGCGGCGGCCGCCACGATGCGCTGCTGCAGCGCGGCGTGTTGCGCCACCGAGGCGGGGTCGTGCCGCCACGGCAGCTCGGGGTGACGCCGCACCGTGCCCAGGCCCGTGCAAGGCGCATCCACCAGCACACGGTCGACCTTGCCCGCCAAGCGCTCCAGACGCTCGTCCTGCTCGTCGCGCAGTTGCATCGTGACCACGTTGGTCAGCCCCGCACGGGCCAGGCGCGCGGGCAGCGCCAGCAGCCGCCGCGCCACCGTGTCGAAAGCGTACAGGCGGCCGCTGTCGCGCATCTCGGCCCCCAGCGCCAGCGTTTTGCCCCCGGCCCCGGCGCAAAAGTCCACCACCGTCTCGCCGCGCCGTGCGCCGACCAGCGCGACGATCAGTTGCGAGCCTTCGTCCTGCACCTCGACCCAGCCTTGCTCGTAAGCAGGCACGCCCGACAGCCGGGTGCGCCCCGGCAGGCGCAGGCCGTGCGGCGCGTACGGGGTGGTCGACACGGTGCCGCCCAGCGCCTGTTGCAGCGCCTCGCGCGCCTGGGCGGGGCGGGCCTTGAGGAGGTTGACCCGCAGGTCCACCGGCGCCGGGGCCCGCAGCGCCGCCGCCAGCAGCGGCAGCTCCCCACCCACCTGCGCCTGCAAGCGCGGCACCAGCCACTCGGGCAGCCCCAGGCGCACCGCCTCGGGGGCGTCGTCCAGCGACACCGCTTGCGCCCGGGCTTGCCATTCGGCCACCACCTCGGCCGACGTGGCGTCGGCCTGCGCCAGCCACGGCGCCGCATCGATGGGCCACGCCAGCGCCATCAGGGCCTGGCACGCCGGCGCGTCGTCGCGCAACGCCGCCACGTCCAGCGGGGCTGGCGTGCCACCCTGCAAGCGCTGCCAACGCCAGTGCAGCTGCGGCAGCGCGCGCAGCGCGCCGTACAGGGCATCGGCCAGCGCGTGGCGCAGGCGCTGGCCGACGCGGTTCGCGCCGCTCAGGGTGCGCGCCAGCACCGCCTCGGGCGGCTCAGCAAACCGCAGGGTGCGCTGCAACAGGGTGCCCGCCAAGGCCAGCGGTGGCGTGGGCGCTGACGAGCGCGTCGGGCGTGAGGCGTGCCGGTGTGCCATGGGCGCGATTGTGCGCCACCGACACGCTGGCCACGCACGCGCCGTGCCGGATAATCGCGCCCCATGCCCGACATTGCTTCCGAAGTGCGCCGGCGGCGCACGTTTGCCATCATCTCCCACCCCGACGCCGGCAAGACCACGCTGACCGAAAAGCTGCTGCTGTTTTCCGGCGCCATCCATATCGCCGGCAGCGTCAAGGCGCGCAAGGCCGCGCGGCACGCCACCAGTGACTGGATGGAGATCGAAAAGCAGCGCGGCATCTCGGTGGCCAGCTCGGTCATGCAGATGGAGTACCGCGACTGCGTCATCAACCTGCTGGACACCCCTGGCCACCAGGACTTCAGCGAGGACACGTACCGCGTGCTGACCGCCGTGGATGCGGCGCTGATGGTGATCGACGCCGGCAACGGCGTGGAGCCGCAGACGCGGCGGCTGCTGCAGGTCTGCCGCGCGCGCAACACACCGATTCTGACCTTCATCAACAAGATGGACCGCGAGGTCAAGGCACCGCTGGATCTGCTGGACGAGATCGAGCGCGAGCTGGGCATGACGGTGGTGCCGTTCACCTGGCCGGTCGGCATGGGCAAGCTGTTCCACGGCGTGTGGGACCGCCGCGCCGACCAGATGCGCGTCTTTGCGCCCGGCGAAGACCGCCGCGGCGGCGACGAGGAGATTTTGGCTGGCCGCGACACCCCTGCCATCGCGCAGCGCTTTGGGCTGGAGTGGCAGCAGGCGCTGGACGAGCTGGAGCTGGTCGATGGCGCCACCCCGCCGTTCGAGCACGCGGCGTTTCTGGCCGGCACGCAGACGCCGATGTTCTTCGGCTCGGCGATCAACAACTTCGGCGTCAAGGAGGTGCTGGACGCGTTGGTGGAGCTGGCGCCGCCGCCTGGGCCCAAACCGGCGCTGCAGCGCGAGGTGGCGCCGACCGAGCCCAAATTCAGTGGCGTGGTGTTCAAGATTCAGGCCAACATGGACCCGGCACACCGCGACCGCATCGCCTTCGTGCGGGTGGCCAGCGGGCGCTTCGAGCGCGGCATGAAGCTGCGCATCACACGCACGAGCAAGGAGTTCAAGCCCAACACCGTGGTGTCGTTCCTGTCGCAACGGCGCGAACTGCTGGAGGAGGCCTACGCAGGCGACATCATCGGCATTCCCAACCATGGCTTGCTGCAGTTGGGCGACACGCTCACCGAGGGCGAAACCCTGCAGTTCACGGGCTTGCCCTTTTTCGCCCCAGAGATCATCCGCAGCGTGGAGGTGGCCGACCCGCTGCGCACCAAGCAGCTCAAGGCGGGGCTGCAGCAACTGGGCGAGGAAGGCGCGATCCAGGTGTTTCGGCCGATGGCAGGGTCGGTTCTGCTGCTGGGCGCGGTGGGGCAGCTGCAGTTCGAGGTGGTGCAGCACCGGCTGGAGACGGAGTACGGCGTCAAGGCGCGTATCGGCGCCAGCCCCTACCACGTGGTGCGCTGGGTGACCTGCCCGCCGGAAAACGGCGGCGAGGCGGAACTCAAGCGCTTCATCGACGCCAACGTCCACCGCATGGCCTGGGATGCGGTGGAGGCGCCGGCCATCTTGCTCGATCACGCTGCCACGCTGCGGGCGGTGGAGAGCAACTGGCCCAAGATCCGCTTCCACGCGATGCGCGAGCACGCGGGGCTGGTTTTTCACGGCCACGCGTGAAGGCGCGCAGGAATGGCCTCTTGTTGGTGAGCGTTTTATGGCATCAATGTTTCGGCAGCTATACGACCGCGCGCTGGGCTGGGCACGGCACCGGCACGCGCCGCGCTACCTGGCCGCGATCAGCGTCGCCGAGTCGTCGTTTTTTCCGGTGCCGCCCGACGTCATGCTGGCGCCGATGGTGCTGGCGCAGCCGCAGGCAGCCTGGCGGCTGGCTTGGCTGACGACGTGGACCTCGGTGCTGGGCGGCCTGATCGGCTACGGCATCGGGGCGCTTGCCTTCACCGCCATCGAGCCATGGCTGCTGGCCAGTCGCTACGCGGCCGCGTACCAACAGGCGGTGGCCTGGTTCGGCCAGTGGGGCGTGTGGGCGGTGTTCGTGGCCGGCTTCTCGCCCATACCCTACAAGGTATTCACCATCGCGGCCGGCGCGCTGTCGATGGCGGTGCTACCGTTCACGCTGGCCTCGCTGGTCGGACGTGGGGCGCGCTTCTTCCTGGTGGCGGCCCTGTTGCGCTGGGGGGGCGCGCGGATGGAGGCACAACTGCGGCGGCATATCGACCGCGTCGGCTGGGCCATCGTGGCGCTGGTGGTGGTGGGCGCGGTAGCGTACGCCGTGCGCTGACCCGCTACCCGATTCGGTGACGCTGGCCCTGACGATCCGATCGTCTCGGCGCTTATACCGACCCGGCCCGCTCCACGACCAGAATGCGCGCTGGCCCCTGCGGATGGGCCACGTGCTCACAGCCCGTCTCGGCAAAGAAAATATCGCCCGGCGCGAGCAGCGTGCAGCGCTCCTGGCCGGCCTCGCGCCAACGCATCTCGACACGACCGTCGAGCACGGTGAACACCTCCGAACCGTCATTGACGTGCCAGTGGTAGGGTGCATCGGTCCAGTGCAGACGCACGGTGACGCCGTCGAGCTGGGCGATCTGGAGGGCCCCCCAAGCGCGCTCGGCGGTGAAATCACGGGGATGGGTGATGGTGGGCATGAAACGCTTTCGGGGTCACGGGGCATCGGCACACGACCTCAATAGGGTCGGCCGTCCTTGTGGGTAAAAACCCAGCGCCCGTCGATGTGCACGGCTCGTAGGTCATCGTCGGGGTAGTACACCGTATCCTGCGGGGTTCGATCGCCGACCTCCAGATAGATCACCGTCTCGGCCGTCGGGTTGAAGAGCTGGTGCGCATCGCCACGCCCCGCGGCAAAACCGGCGCACATGCCGGGAGCCAGCGGCGTGTCGCCAGCGTCGGTGCGCAGCACGGGGTAGCCTTGCAAAATGTAGATGAACTCGTCCTGATGGCTGTGCGCGTGACGCAGCGACGACAGCGCACCAGGCGCCAGTTCGGTAAGGTTGACACCAAACCGCCTGAGCCCGAACACATCGCCCAGCGCGCGCTTGACCCGGCCGGCCATGCGGGCCGCAAACGGTGGCGGATAGAGCGATGGCTGGGTACGGGGTGGAACATGTGCGGCAACAACGGCCGCACTGGTCGGACCTGGGAGATGAGGTGTCATAACGATAGATTCCTGCCGGCTGGCGCTGCCGGATGGGGTTCTTTGCTTTCGCCGTGGTCGATTTTCAATCATGAAGCATTCCGCCGCGACCGCGGCGTCCCCCTCTGCAACGGTGTCTGCCCGCATGGGCGCCATGATCGTGGCCGCAGCTGCGGCGCGCGGTGTGGCAGCCGACGGGCTCATGGCTGCGGCCGGCTTCGACCCCGCCTGGCTGCACGACCCCGACGCGCGCATACCGCTGACGGTCGAGACGCGCCTATGGGACGAGGCGGCGCAGCGCAGCGCAGACCCGGCTTTCGGTCTGCATGTGGCCGCCGCGATCCGTCCCGGGATGTTCCAGGTGTTGGACTATGCGGTGCGCACGGCGCCGATCTGGGCACAGCCCTGCAGCGGCTGGCGCGTTACAACCGGCTGCTGCACGATGTGGCCACGTTCGACATCCAGCCCGAGGGCACGGTGACGCGCATCGAACACCGGTTTGCCGACCCGAGCGTCCGCCCCAGCCGACATGCAGTGGAATTCGTCAGCCCTGCAAAACGCCCTGAAGCCGCATGGACACTGAGTTGGTGAGGTGATGTTGCGGGGTTGGAACTCCCGAAGATGAATCGGCTCGATGCGAATTTCTGGGAGTTTGGAGAGGGATTTCGATGAGCACGCCGGACTTTTTCCGCGCCCGACTGGACCAGATGATCGACCTGCGCCACCCGCTGGCGGTGCTGGCCACACGCATGCCGTGGCAGCAGATCGAAGCGAGCGTGGCGCCGCTGCTGGCGCGCAAGGACCGGCGCGGGCGCAGCATCGAAGGTGCAGACCTGTTCGGCCCCACGGTGCAGGTGGTCGGCGCAGGCGTGAGCGCGGCAGGCCGCCCGCGCCTGGCGATCCGCTTGATGGTGTCGCTGCTGTACCTGAAGCATGCCTATGGCCTGAGCGACGAGGCCGTGGTCGAGCGCTGGGCCGAGAACGTGGTGTGGCAGTTCTTCAGCGGGCAGGAGTACTACGAGCCACGCCTGCCGTGCGATGCCACGCAGATCGGGCGCTTCAGGCGGGTGCTGGGCGAGGCCGGCGTGGAGGAGTTGCTGGCCAAGACGATCGAGGCGGCCGTGCAGATGCAGGCGGTGCGCAAGAGCGAACTGCAGCGTGTGATCGTGGACACCACGGTGCAGGAGAAGGCGGTGGCCTATCCCGCCGACAGCCGGCTGCAGGAAGTGGCGCGGGCCAAGGTGGTGCAACTGGCGCAGCGTGCCGGGCTGCGGCTGAAGCAGACCTTCGAGCGCGAGGGCCGCAGCCTGCGCCGGCGTGCCGGCGGCTATGCGCACGCCAAGCAGTTCAAGCGGCTGCGCCGGGTGCTCAAGCGCCAGCGCACCGTGCTCGGGCGCGTGCTGCGCGACGTGCAGCGCCGCCTGCTGGCAGCGCCGCAAGACGTGCGTGATCGCCTGCAGCCATGGCTGGAGCGCGCCGAGCGCATCCGCTCGCAGCGCCCCAAGGACAAGCACAAGCTGTACGCGCTGCATGCGCCGCAGGTCGAGTGCATCGGCAAGGGCAAGGCCCGCCAGCCCTACGAGTTCGGCGTGAAGGTCAGCGTGGCCGTCACGGCCAAACAGGGCTTGATGGTCGGTGCGCGCAGCCTGCCGGGCAACCCCTACGACGGCCACACGCTGGCCGAGCAACTGGAGCAGACCACCGTCTTGCTGCAGGACCTGGGCGTCAAGCCGCACACGGCCATCGTCGACCTGGGCTACCGGGGGGCGGATGCCGACATTGGCGGGGTGACATTGATCCATCGCGGCAAGAGCCGCTCGCTCACGCGCAGCCAGCGGCGCTGGCTGAAGCGGCGTCAGGCGGTCGAGCCGGCCATCAGGCATGCCAAGCACGATCACGGCATGAAGCGCTGCTGGCTCAAGGGCGCTGAGGGTGACGCGCTGCATGCGGTGTTGTGCGCAGCCGGCTTCAACATCCGCTGGCTGCTGCGTGCCATCGCCCGGCGGGGCATTGCTCCAGCCTTTTTGCGCTCGCTTTGGCTGCTGTCAGCGCTCGCAGCGTCGGCGAGTCGACTCGCTACTCTTGCACGTCCGGCGCTTCTCGTCGGCGCCGCGAGATGAATTTTGCAGGGCCGACTAGCTACGCATGTCCAAGCTCAAGCACCTGCCGGCCAGTCCGTTCGCGCCAGCCATGCCGACATGACGCGAAGCGTTTCCACACAAAACGGCATAGAGCCCCTAACGTTGAAGCTCAGCGGTCGGCGTAGCCGTCCGCTGCAGCGACCAGTTAGATTTCATGACCACTTCGCCTGGGCGGCCTCAAGCTGAGCGAACGCAAGAAGCTCTTTTTTGCCAAGATCACCGCTAGACAAGTTGAACTTCTCTGGCTCCGGCGCTGGACCTACCGGGTGGTCTTGCCATTCGGCAAGGCTCTTGTTGTATTGCGCTTGTTTCAAACAATACTCAACCGCCTTCGAGTGGGTTGCATCTAGGAAGTTGTTTGACTCGGCGTCAACTGTCCGCCAGTACGCGGCCATGAACCAGTGCTGATACGCAAATTCGTATTGCGCGGTCGCGTGGTATTGGTTCGCGTAGCGTTCGAGCCCGTGGTACTCGGTGTTGTTCTTCGCCGGAATCCGGGAGTCCACGACATCGGGCCTATGGTCGCCCCAAGGGTAATCATCCCGCATGCATAGGAATGTCGAAGTTAGGCCGCTCGTCCCGCCAAAGTGCTGCTGGAGGAACTGCCTAGCGAGCACGCGGTATTCCGCTTTCCATTCGTATGACATCGACTGACCTCGTCTTTGAAATCTAACGTTTGAATTCAGCGGCGGCTGAAAGCCGTCCGCTGGAATGATTGGTTAGCAGCGTGTTTGATTTTATGGAATGTTCCTAAAACCCAATTGCTGGGTGGCTTGTGCGCTTTGGCGGTGCGGGGTTTTGGTGAAGAAGTCATTGCCTGCGGTAATGCCTTCTTGATTGGGCAATACAGCCAAAAACTTGCCCGCCAGTTCCGCATTGTCTTTATCGCCGCGTGTTTGCCACATTTCAAGAAACTGGGCTTTGCTGTAGGTGCGATTTCCAAGGCTGGGGTCTGCCAACCAAACAGTGTTTTCGTCAATGCCGCGCAGCACTGAAAAATGATCGTCCTTGCGGTGCTTCAAATACACCACCACTGGCGCTTTGAGCCGCATCAGTTGCTCGTAACTGGCGGCAAAGCCTTGCGCCTTAAAGCCAAACTGCGGCAGGGCTTTTTTCATGTCTTCAAACGAGGCGCGCAAATCACCTTTGTCCATGGCTTTGAGCAAGGCTTCTTCGGTGACCGATTGGCCGTAAAACTCATTGAGCAAAGTCGCCAATGATGCAGCGCTGCATGAGTAATCGAGGTCTTGCTTGACGATGCGAGAGTCGCGTTGGGTTTTCCAGCTTTGGATGGGAATGCGGATGTGAGCGGTTGGGCTGTTCAAGAAAAGCATACTTTTAGCGATATATTTCGTTTCTGAATGAGAGGCCAACTCAGAAGAAAAAGCAATATTGAAGTGACAAATACCAACCAAGACAAATACTCTAGAAGCCATGTTGGCACACGAGGCAATAACCATTTCACTTCTTGTATTTCTCATAGTAATGCATGAGTCCGATACAGCACAGACCAAGAACTGTACCCAAGCATATCGCAACTATAATGCCAATAAATACCCCTCTGTCGGATGGAAATAACAGGACGTAAGTCGCGAAGAGCGCGAAAAAGCCGGCACTCGCCGTAAAAAATGTCTTGATCTTGCTCCATTTTTTTGAATGAGCATACTCAGCCATCATCCCGCCAAGCATGCCCGCAATTTCAACAATTAAACTCATATAGCCTCCACTAGCAGCAAGATGGAATTTGCACTCCACCTTGCCGTGTATATTCAATTACCAGCCGCGATAGCTACGATATTGAGAAAATCCGAAATTCGACGCCAGAATATTTGGGCGCCAAGCAACGTTCCCTGCAATCCCGCCGCCAGATGCGCGGATTAAAGCTCCACCAACGCCACCGGTTAGGGCTCCTGTTCCTATTGAATAAAGTGAGCCTTGCCAAGTAATTGGTCGGTTGTTATACCAATTGCTTGCAGCATAAAACCCAAAACCTGCAGCACCACCAATAGCAAAATTCAAGAATGCCCCCTCAGTCTCTTTCATCTCCTGCTGAGACAGCACAGCGAGCTGCATCGGCTTGGCATCTTGCTCAAACAGCATCTGTGTATCCGCAGCGGTGAACTGCGGCAGTGGCGTAGCCACTGTTCCCTCATTGGCAAACGCTGGCACGGACAGACTGGCCGCCAGCACACCTGCAAACAAAGTCGATTTCAATTTCATATCAAACTCCTTGATGAGATAGTACAAAAATCAGGGCAATTTTACAATTGATCGCATTTTTACGCTTGGGCTTATCCTCAAAACGTATGCAACCAATTGAGCCTCAGGTCTGCCCCGTTGGAACCTGAAACATTCGATTTGAAGGTGAGGTTGAGGGTGCTCTCCTTCGAAATGCCGTAACCCACGCCCAGCAACAAATCACTGCTGGTGCGCCTGAAGCCTTGTGCTTTGCCGTCCCATGTGTCCGCTTGGCGGTTGCTCCACTGCATGCCGGTGGTGAGCGTGACGCGGTCGTTCACCGCAAAGGCGATGCTGGGGTTGAGTAACAACAGGTTGCCAGGCTTGTAGTTGGCTTCGCCGTCTTTACGGCTTTGGTTGAAGCGGTAGGCGGTGGTGAGCGAGAACACCACGGGGTCGATGGCTTTGTAGGTGGTCAGCCCCACCAGTGCAGACTTGAAAGAGCTGCTGCTTTTCTCGTGCTTCTCGCGCAGTGCGATTTCGGTAAAACCCAGCAAGGCTGGCGTGTCGTCGTCTTTCTTGAACTGGTAGTTGATGCCCGCCCAGGCATCGGCAAAGCGGTTTTCGCTGTGGCTACTGGTGCCCGACACATCGCTGGCGCGGCTGCTGCTGTGCAGGTAAGAGGTGCGGGCGAAGATTTCGGCTTTGCCCGTTAAGCCGTAGCGCAAGCCCAAAGTGCCCACCACTGAATCGCTGTTGCCACGGCTTTCACCAATCAGCGTGGGCAGGGTGACAAACGAGGTTGCCCCCGTTTGCACGGTGATGGGCTCAGCCGTGGAGACGCCTTGGCGGTCGCTGTTGGCGTAGGCCAGTGACACATCGAGCTTGACCTTGCCTTTGTCGGTGATCAGGTCTTCAACGGTGAGGGGTAAATCAGCATGGGCCGATGCTGCGCCCAAGGCCAGCAAGGCTGCTGCAAAACGTGCTTTGTTCATCACACTCCTTCATCAAACGGTGCTGGCGTGGCCAGCGGGATAAGCTGCTAACGTGTTATAGGGAGCAAAACTGCTGCATAACACCGACGGCTGTCTCCCTAACACCGGCGGCTCGATCGGGCGTAAAGCCGCGCCCAGCCTGCGTTTCCAGGCATTGACTGGATGTTTGTACAGTACTAAGGAAGGTCTGCAAAACCTTCCTGCCAGACTGCCGGGATGGGACAATAGCGACATGAAGCAGATGAGTCTGGAGGCGCCGATGTATACGGGCTTTGAGCTGCGCACCAAGCGCACCCGCAAGCGTGAGTTTTTGGAGCAGATGGAGCGTGTGGTGCCCTGGAAAGAGCTGGTTGCGCTCATCGAGCCGTATGCGCCCAAGGCAGGCCCCAAGGGTGGGGTCGTCCACCCTTTGCGGTCGAGAAGCTTTTGAGGATTTACTTTCTGCAGCAGTGGTTTGGGCTGTCGGATCCGGCGGTGGAGGAAGCCCTGTATGACACGCCGCTGCTGGCCCGGTTTGTTGGGTTGGACCTGGGGGTGGATGTGGTGCCGGATGAGAGCACCATCCTGCGCTTTCGACACCTGCTGGAGCAACACGGCCTGAGCGCGCGCATCCTCGAGACGGTCAATCGCATCCTGACCGAGCGTGGCCTCATGCTCAAAAGTGGCACCATCGTGGACGCCACGCTCATAGCCGCGCCCAGCTCGACCAAGAACGCGAGCGGCCAGCGCGATCCTGAGATGCACCAGACGAAGAAGGGCAATCAGTGGTACTTCGGGATGAAGGCGCATGTGGGGGTGGACGCCGCCTCAGGCCTGGTGCACACGGTGGTGGCTACGGCTGCCAATGTGGCTGATGTGACGCAAGCGCATCGGCTGTTGCACGGGCAAGAGACGGACGTCTTTGCCGATGCGGGCTATCAGGGAGTGGACAAGCGAGCGGAAAACCAGGGCAAGCAAGTCGCTTGGCACGTGGCCATGCGGGGCCGGGCAAGCGCCGGGCATTGGACAAGAGCACTTTTCTTGGCCAGGTGATGGATGCCTTGGAACGCACCAAGGCGCGCATTCGTGCCAAGGGCGAGCATCCGTTTCGGGTACTCAAATGCCAGTTTGGCTACTGCAAGACGCCCTATCGAGGCTTGGCCAAGAACGGCGCGCAACTCAACGTCCTGTTTGCGCTGCTCAATCTGTGGCTGGTGCGCAAGGCCTTGTTGGCTGCAACGGGATAAGTGCGCCCGCCACGGCGCCACTGGGGGCCGACGAGGCCTCAGGAGGCCCACGAAAGGGGCTTGTGGAGCGGAAAATAACTCAAAATCTGCCCCTGATCCCGTCATGTGAAACAAAGTCTACCATCACCGCGTCCTCTGGAACGAATAGGCTGGGTTGTGCAGAGGTTTCCTAACGTCCAAGCTCAGGGGCGCGCCGCTTGGGGCGCGTCCCCCTGGAGCGAGGGGTTAGCCGAAACGGCGGATACCAGCGGAAAACGCTCTGGATGTCGAATCGACTCGACCGACAAATCCACATCAAGTTGAGGCCAGTAAAGATGATCGGCTGTGGGCCACTCGACGGTACAAAGCTGATCGATGGTTGCTTGACGAAACCAGGGAAACTCGGAAAAGGGAACCAACAACTCTTCGTCGCCGAGCAGTAGCCAGAAGCCGTGTCTGGAAATATGGGTGACCTCAGCGGCCAAAGTGTTTGTACCAGGCATTTTTGATCTCCTGCAAGTGGCGGAGGATGATTTCCTCGGCGTCGGAAAGCTCTTTCGAGGATAGGCCCGTGTGGCTTGCGAGCGAAATCGCGGGTTCGAGCCAGAACTTGGCCTCGCCATCGGGATGAGCGACATGGATGTGCATTCTCGGTTCTTCACGGGAAAAGAAGAAGAGCCGAAAAGAACCTTCGCGGACGACTGTGGGTGCCATAGTGCTGTCGTCGGCTAACGTCAGGCTTCAGGGGCTGGCGCGATAGCGACAGTCCCCTGGAAGTAAGGGTTGGGTCATTGCAAACTTAGCACTAGCTGATTATTTCCATAAGATGTTCCATGTATTTCTTTGTCTAAGCAAACTGCTTTGCATGCATTCTTGTCTACTGTTAATGTTTTTCCGTCTCTTGATACTTCTAAGTAGTCGTCCCTGAAAAATTCATTTTCACGCCGCCCGCAGCCGCAGCAGCGGCGGGTTGGCGACGCGAGTCTCGGTTGGCCGCAGCCGGACGAGC
>NZ_SMAH01000022.1 GCF_004342625.1 Tepidimonas ignava | reverse complement strand
GTTGACCATCGCTTGGTTGCCCCAGCCATTAGGGCATCAAGCTCAGGGGGCGTCGATGCGGCTGTACCAAGCCCTCGCGCAGGGCGACACGGCTGCGCTCAAAGCGCACTTCGAGCGCCTCTTTGCCTCTATCCCACACGACTGGTACCGCGCCAACCCGATCGCGCAGTACCAGGGCTACTTTGCCAGCGTCTGCTACAGCCACTTGGCGAGTCTCGGGGTGGAGATCATCGCTGAAGACGTCAGCAACGAAGGGCAGTGCGACCTCACCGTCAAGCACGCCGGCACCGCGTGGGTGTTCGAGTTCAAGGTCGTGGACGGCGACCAGGGCACGGGCGAGGCGCTGCGGCAGTTGCAGGCCAAGGACTACGCGGCCAAGCACCGCGGCGCGCCGGGCGTGGAGCGTGTGATCGAAGTCGGCGTGGAGTTCAGCCGCAGCAAGCGGCAAATCGTGGGGTGGGACGTGCGCAGTGCCTGAGGTCCGCTGTGGTGGCGGGACAGGCGCTCTGGGCGCCCTCGCACCGCCGAGGCGGTCATCGCTTACTTCAGGTTACCGCTGAGAAACTGCTTGAGCCGCTCGCTGCGTGGCTGCAAGAGCACCTCGCGCGGGTTGCCTTGCTCTTCGATGCGCCCCTGGTGCAGGAAGATCACGTGGTTGGAGACCTCACGCGCAAAGCCCATTTCGTGGGTGACCACGACCATGGTGCGGTGCTCCTCGGCCAGTTGCTGCATCACACGCAGCACCTCGGTGACCAGCTCGGGGTCCAGCGCGCTGGTGGGCTCATCGAACAGCATCACTTCGGGCTCCACCGCCAGTGCGCGCGCAATCGCCACGCGCTGCTGCTGGCCACCGCTCAAGTGCGCGGGGTAACGGTCCTCGACGCCGCGCAGCCCGACACGCTCAAGGTACCGCCGCGCCGTGGCCACCGCTTCATCGCGCGGCACCTTCAGCACATGCACCGGCACTTCGATGACGTTTTGCAACACCGTCATGTGTGCCCACAGGTTGAAATTTTGGAACACCATCGCCAGGCGCGTGCGCAGCCGTTGCAGTTGGCGCGGGTCGGCGGCGTGCAGCTCGCCCCCGGGGCCGGCCTGCAGGCGCAGCTCCTCGCCCGCCACGACGATGCGGCCCGCGTGAGGCTTTTCCAGCAGGTTGATGCAACGCAGGAACGTGCTCTTGCCCGAGCCGGAGCTGCCGATGATGCTGATCACGTCGCCGGCGCGCGCGGTCAGCGAAACGCCTTTGAGCACTTCGTGGGTGCCGTAGCGCTTGTGGATGTCCTCCACCTGAAGCTTGATGGGGGTCGGGGTGTTCATGGCTTTGCGGGGATGCAGGGTAGGGGCTCAGGCCGAAAGCAGCGGTCCACGGCGGATCGGTTGGGGGCCGGCCACCTTGGCCACTTCCATGCCGGCCCAGGCGTAGCGCTCGCGTGCGCGGGCGTACAGCACCCCTCCGTGCTGGGTGGTCAAGGCCGTCACCTGGTCGCTCAAAGGGTCAACGATATCCGCCACATGCGCTCCGGGGGCCAAGCGGCTGCCCACCGGGGCCACGAACACGATGACGCCAGGGTGCGGGGCGCGCAACAACTCGGTGCCGGCCAGCGGTGTGGCGGCGCAGCGCAGGGCAGGGGGTGGCTCGTCGCCGTTGCCTTGGGTCACGCCCAGGTGGTGCAGGTAGCGCACGATGGCCTGCGCGTCCTGCGCCGCCAGGGCGTGGTCAACGTCGGCCTCGCCACGCAGCTCCACCGTGGTGCTGGCGCACGCCTGGGACAACGGCACGTCGTGGCGGCCCGCGGCGGCCAGCCGCGCGCGCAGCTGTGACCACAGCCCCGACAGTTGCTCGTCGAACGGTTGACCGCCCGCGCCGTAGTCGGCCACCAACACGGTTTGCGCCCCCAGCCAGGCGGCCAGCGGCTCCAGTGCGGGCCAGCAGGCGGTTTCGCTGTACAGGTGCAACACGGCCTCGAAGTCGCAGTGCAGGTCCAGCACCACGTCGGCATCGGCGGCCAGCCGCAGCAACTGCAGCCGCAGACCCTGCAGTTCGGTGCCAGGGCGCTGTTCCTCCAACCAGGCCAGCACCGCCTCGCGCACGCGTCTGACGTTGGCGTCGGGGTCGGAGCCCAGGGCGGCGCCGACGCGTTGCCAGGCCACCTCGGCCAGGTCTGGGTAGTGGCGGTTGAAGTTTTCCGAGGTGGCCAGCTCAAAACGCCCCAGCGGCCGGTGGTCGATGCGCTGGGCCAGCCCGATGGGGTTGGCCACCGGCACCAGCACCACCTCGCCGAGCAGGCGGCCCTGGTCCTCGAGCGCCGTCAGCAGCCCGCGCAAGTGATGCGCCACCAGCATGCCGGGCAGCTCGTCGGCGTGCAGGCTGGCTTGGATGTACACCTTGGGGCGCGCGCCGCGGCGGCCGAAATGCAGGCTGGTCAGCGTGCGCTCGGTGCCCAGGCTGGTGCAGGGCAGGGGGTGGTGCTGGATGTGCATGGCGCGTCAGGCTCCTGCTGGGTCAGGCACGCCGCGGCGCCAGGTGGGCCAGGAAGCGTCGCTCGGCCAGGCGGAACAGGCCCACCAGCGCGAACGTGATCGTGAGGTAGATGGCCGCCGCGAACAGATACGCCTCGAACGGCAAATAAAAGTCCGAGTACACGCGGCTGGCCGCCGCGGTCAGGTCCAGCATCGCCGGCACCGTGCTGGCCAGGCTGGTGGAGTGCAGCATCATCACCACCTCGTTGCTGTAGGCGGGCAGGCTGCGCCGCAACGCGCCTGGCATGACGATGCGCCACAGCACCTGCTGCGGCGACATGCCCATGGCACGCGCCGCTTCGATTTCGCCGTACGGGGTTTGGCGCATGGCACCGGCGATGATCTCGGCCGTGTAGCCTGCGGTGTTGAGGGCGAAGGCCAGCAGCGCGCAGAAAAACGCCTCTTTGAACCACGTCCACGGCCACACCTCATCCCAGCGCGCCTGGATCCAGTCGAGCTGGGCCAACCCGTAGTAGATCAGGTACACCTGAATCAACAGGGGGGTGCCGCGAATGACGTAGGTGTAGCTGCCGACGATGGCGCGCAGCCAGCGCCAGCGGCTGTTGAGGGCCAGCGCCAACCCGACGGCCAGCACACCGCCCACGGCCAGCGAGGCGAACAACAACTTGAGTGTCGTCAGCACGCCCTCGGCGTAGAGCTGCAGCTGCGCGGGCTCGAAAATCACCGACCAGTTCATCGTCGATCCCCCACGTCAGCCATGCCAACCGTCGGCCTGGCGCACGCCGGCCGAAAAACGACGCTGCAGCCAACGCAGCGCCCACAACGACGCCGACGTGTACAGCAAAAACAGCCCGCCCACGAACAGAAAGAAGAAAAACGGCTCGCGCGTGGCGGCCGAGGCTTGTTTGGCCAAGAAGGTCATGTCCTTCAGGCCGATGAGGCTGACCAGCGCGGTGCTCTTGATGAGCACCAGCCAGTTGTTGGTGAAGCCGGGCAGGGCGTGGCGCACCATCTGCGGCAGCGTGATGCGTACAAACGTCGCCAGCCGCCCCATGCCAAACGCCCACGCGGCCTCCATTTGCCCGCGCGGCACGGCCAGGATGGCGCCGCGAAAGGTTTCGGTCATGTACGCGCCGTAGATGAAACCGATCGTCACCACGCCCGCCACAAACGGGTTGATGTCGACCGGCTCGGCCGCGCCCCAGGTTTCGAGCAGGGCGTTGAGGCCGATGGTGCCGCCGTAGAACACCAGCAGCATCAGCACCAACTCCGGGATGCCCCGGATCACGGTGGTGTACAGCGTGGCCAGCACCACCAACGGCGTGCGGCCGGACAACTTGGCCGTTGCCCCTAGCAAACCGAGCAGCACCGACACCGCCAGCGCACCCAGCGAGACGCCCACCGTCAGCAGCGCACCGTGCAAGATGCCGGGCAAATAGTCCAACATGATCAGCGCAATAACAACACGCCGCCCGCTCCATCAGGGTCGGGCGGCGTACAGGCCGGGCAGGGGATCAGTTCCCGTACGGGTCGAAGTTGAAGTACTTCTTCGCGATCTTGTCGTAGGTGCCATCGGCGCGGATGGCCTTGATCGCCGCGTTGATGTCGGCTTTCAGCTTGTCTTGGCCTTTGCGCATCGCGACACCGACCCCGTAGCCAAAGTACTTGACGTCGTACAGGTCGGGGCCGACGAAGCCGTAGCCCTTGCCCTCGGGCTTGCTGAGGAAGCCGCCGGTGACCTCCACTTTATCGGCCACCGTGCCGTCCAGTCGGCCGGCCTTGATGTCGAGGTAGACCTGGTCTTGCGCCTCGTACGGGATGACCTGCACACCGGCGGGCTTGAGCTCGCCCATCGCGTATTTTTCTTGCGTGCTGCCTTTGAGCACACCGATCTTTTTGCCCTTGAGCGAGGCCGGGCCGCTGTACGGCGTGCCTTCCTTGACGACGATGCCGCTGGGGGTCTTGTAGTACTTGTCGCTGAAGTCGACGACCTTGAGCCGTTCATCGGTGATCGACATCGAGCTGATGATGACATCGTACTTGCGCGCCTGCAGGCCGGGGATCATGCTGTCCCACACCTGTTCGACGTAGACGCACTTGCGGTTGAGCTTGGCGCAAATGGCCTCGGCGATATCAACGTCAAAGCCGGTGGGCTTGCCGTCGGGCGTTTTGTAGGTGAACGGCTCGTAGGTGGCGTCGATGGCCACACGCAGCACGTTGTTCTGGGCGTGGGCGGCACCCGTGGCCAGCAGCGCGACGGCCGCCAGCGAACCCAAAAGAAAGCGTCGTTGCATGATGAGACGAAAAAGAGTGGAAGTGAAGCGATTGTAGGCGCGCCGGCCAAGGCTGCAGACGCCGCCGGGACTAGGGTTTACCTGGGGAGCTGAACTGAGTTGGGCTGGTGTGCGGGTCCGTGCCCACGTCATTTAACATAATACACATTGTAGAACTACCATTCGCCACGCGGGCGCATGGTCGCCCGCAGCGCCGCGGCGATGCGTTGCACCACGTGCTCACGCCCGCTGCGCTGGGCGAAGTCCAGCGCCGTCAGGCCCTGTTGGTTGCGCAGGGTCACATCGGCGCCTTCGGCCAGCAGCAGCTCCACCACGCCGCTGGTGCCGTACAACGCGGCCATCATCAGCGGTGTGCTGCCGTTGGGCGATTCGGCGTCGATGTACGCATGGTGCTCCAACAGCAGCCGCGTGATGGGCAGCGCTTGCTCGGTCTTGCCGGTGGCGGCGTAATGCAACGGCGTCCACCCCGGTCGGTTGACCTGGGCGCCCCGCGCCAGCAGTTGCTGCACGATATCAAGATGACCGCGCAACGCCGCGATCATCAAAGCGTTTTCGCCGGCCGGGTTGGTCGCTTCGAGGTTCAGGTCGTGTTGCGTCACGAGGTGGCGCGCCACCGCCAACGCATCGCGCTGCAGCGCCAGCACCAGCGGCGGGTTGAGGTCGGGGTCCGGGGTGTTGACGTCCAGGCCGCGCAGCTGCAGCTCGATCACGGTGCTGACGTCGTCGCGGATGATGGCCGTGATGTAGCGGTCGTACGCACGTTGGGCATGGGCCGGAATGCCCCAGCCCGCAAGCATGACAAAGCAAATAAAAACAATGAGATGGCTACGTAACCTCATGCTGATTCGGTGGTTACGCGGTCGAACAGACGCGTGAAGTTGTCGCTTGTGATGCGGGCCACCTCCTCCACCGCCACGCCGTGCAGCTCGGCCAGCTGCGCGGCCACGTACGGCACGTACGCCGGGGTGTTGGTCTTGCCCCGGTGCGGTACCGGCGCCAGGTAAGGGCTGTCGGTTTCGATCAACGTGCGCTGCAGAGGCACGTAGCGCGCCACGTCACGCAGCGCTGCGGCGTTTTTGAACGTCAAAATGCCAGAAAACGAGATGTCAAACCCCAGGTCCAACGCCGCGCGGGCCACTTCCAGCGTTTCGGTGAAACAGTGAAACACCCCCCGTGCCGCAGGCAACCCGGCGTTGCCAGCGCTGCTCAGGCCGCCCTCCTCGCGCAGAATGGCCAGGGTGTCGTCGGCGGCGGCGCGGGTGTGGATCACCAGGGGCAGGTTGGCCTGGCGCGCGGCGCGGATGTGCACCCGAAAGCGCTGGCGTTGCCACGCCATGTCGGCGATGCTGCGGCCCTCGAGCCGGTAATAGTCCAACCCGGTCTCACCGATGCCGACCACGCGCGGGCGCGCCGCGAGCTCCAGCAACCCCTCCAGCGTCGGCTCGGCGTCGTGTTCGTGGTCGGGGTGCACGCCGACCGTGGCCCACAGCTGCGGGCAGCCTTCGGCATGCGCCAGGGCCAGACGGTGCACATCGTCAAAACGCTCCAGCGTGGTGCCGATGCACAACGCCCGGGTCACCCCCGCGGCGCGCATGGCATCCAAAATGGCGGGCAGGTCGGCTTGCAGCTCGGGAAAGTCCAGGTGGCAGTGCGAGTCGGTGAACATCGTCCGGGTGGGTAGGGGCCTGCACGACGGTCGCAGGCCAGGGTTGCAACATCAAACGGTTTGGGTGGGGCGGTCGGCCGCCAGCAACGGTCCCAGCAGTTCTTCGATGCGGGCGCGCAGCGCGCGGGCACGCTCGTCGTCGGGGAAGCGGATGCCCACACCCTGGGTGCGCCCGCCGGTGGCGCCGGCCGGCGTGATCCAGGCCACTTTGCCCGCGATGGGGTAGCGCTGGAGGTCGTCCGGCAGCGTCAGCAGCACATAGACATCTTGCCCCAGCGTGTAGCTGCGCGCCGAGGGCACAAAAATACCCCCCTCGGCAAACAGCGGAATGTAGGCTGCGTACAGCGCAGCCTTTTCCTTGATCGTGAGCTGGATGACCGTGGGGCGCGGATGCGAAGCCGCATCGCCGCCCGCGATGCCCGTGTTCATGGCCGCGAGTGTAGCGTTGGCTGAACGGTTGGGCTGAACGCGGTGCGCACCCGCTCCGCCCAGGCTTGCGTCCACAGCCCCGGCTGCCAGGGATGCTCGATGTGGCGGTGGGCTTGCTGCAGCGCCCGCCACAGGGCCGCGAGTTTGCGCGGCGGCGCCTGGGCTGGCACGTCGGCCGCATCGAAGTGTCGTGTCGGCGCCCCCAGGGCGCACGCCAGCGCGTCGTGGCACAGCAGCATCAGGGCTTCGAGCTGGCGCGGCAGCGGCCACTCGGCGATCGGGGCCAGGTCGCCTGCGGCCAGCCGCCTGGGCAGCGTGCGCCACAGGGGTGCCCGCAGCCCCAACTGCGCCCATTGCAGCGCCTGGGCGGGGCGCCCCGCGGCCGCGCGCCAGCAGGCCTGCCAGTCGTCGGCGTTGAGCTCCAGCCCTTGCGCGGCGGCTGTGGCGGTCAGCCACGCCAAGCCTTCCTCAGAGCTGGGCCACGCCATGGCATGACGCTGGCACCGGCTGCGGATCGTCGGCAACAGCGCGTGGCTGGCTTCGCTGGCCAGCACGAAGCGCACGCCGGCCGGCGGCTCTTCCAGGGTTTTGAGCAGGGCGTTGGCCGACTCGGCGTTGAGCCGCTCGGCGGGGTGGATCAGCACCACCTTGCCCTGCCCGCGTGCGCTGGTCGTGGTGGCGAAGCGGATGGCGGCGCGGGTGGCTTCGACGCGGATCTGGCGGCTGGGCTTGATTTCTTTGCGCTCGATGCGCTCGGCGGTGCTGGGGTCCAGCGGCCAGCCAAGCTCCAGCGCCAGCGCGTCGGGCAGCAGCACGAACAGGTCGGCGTGGGTGCGGGCGTCGACGGCGCGGCAGCCTGCGCAGGCGCCGCACGCCTCGGGGCCACGCGGTTGCTCGCACAGCCAGCGTCGGGCCAGTGCCAGCGCCAACTCGTACTGGCCCAGGCCCGCTGGACCGTCAAGGAGCACCGCGTGCCCGCGCAGGGCCAGCACCGCGCCCAGTTGCCGTTGCAGCCAGGGGGGCAGCGTGGTCACGCCAACACCCCCCGGGCGCGGCACACCGATTCGACCTCCGCCCACACTTGCGGCAGCGGCCGGGTGGCGTCGATGCGCACGATGCGTTCGGGCGCACTGGCGGCGCGGGCCGCGTAGCCGGCGCGCACGCGCTCGAAAAACGCCTGCGGCTCGGCCTCGAACCGATCCGGTGCGCGCACGGCGGCCAGCCGCTGCGCCGCCACCGCGGGGGGCACATCGAACCACAGGGTCAGGTCGGGTTGACGCAGCCGCCCATCGGTGTCGGTCTGCACCCAGCGCTCCAGCGCTTGCAGCACGCCCAGGTCGAACCCGCGTCCGTGCCCCTGGTAAGCGAAGGTGGCGTCGGTGAAGCGGTCGCACAGCACCACCTGGCCGGCAGCCAGGGCCGGCTCGATGACACGCCGCCAGTGGTCGCGGCGCGCGGCGAACATCAACAGCGCTTCGCACAACGGGTCCATGGGCTCGCGCAGCAGCAGCTCGCGCAAGCGCTCGGCCAGCGGGGTGCCGCCGGGCTCGCGCGTCTGGAGCACCGCCCTGCCCTGCGCCTGCAGCGCCTGCGCCAGCGCCGGCAGGTGGGTGGACTTGCCGGCACCGTCGATGCCTTCGAACGTGATGAACCAGCCGCGTGGACGTGGGTGCGTCATGGGGTGCGATCGTACACGGTGCCCGCGGCTGGGCACGCCGCGTCCGTGCGCTGCCAGGGTTGAGCGTACAAGGTCAGCACGGCTGGCGTGCGTCCCGCCGGGCGCATCGGGAGCGTGACCGTCTTTGGGGCAGCCACCGGTGCCCAGACGTGCGGCAGCGGGGGGGCGGCGGGCGGATGGTGGGCCGTCACGCTCCAGACCGTGCACGCTTGGACCTGGCGCAGCACCGCGGTGGCACTGTGCGGGTACACGACGGTCCACCCCTCCGGGCCGTAGGCCGCCAGCGCCCCTGCCAGTTGGATGGGATCAGCAACAACCGTGGCGTTCGGCGGCAGCAAATCGCCCAGCCAGGTCGTTGCGTCACGCACCGGCCAGCGGCTGTTGGCGGGGCGGTCCAGCCATGCCAACACCCATGGGCGTATGACCAGCAAGCACAACGCCATCGCGATCAGTGCCACGCTCCAACGCTGCAAACGGACCCAGTCGACACGCCATTGCGCGGCGGCCATCACCGTCAGCGCCAGCAACGGGGGGGTGAGCGGCAACACCCAGCGCTCTTTCACCTGATGCAGCGCGCCCACCAGGACCAGTGCCGCCATCGCCCCCGCCACGACGGCGGCGTACAGCAGCGCCCAGCGCAACCACGGACGCACAGGCCGGCCAGCGGCGTCGGGGGCGTCGGTTGGCGCCACGCGCCCAGCCGATCCCAACCACCCGGCCGCGCCCAGCAGCGCCAGCGGCAGGGCGAGGTTGGCCAGCCACGCCACGGCCAGCGCCACAAACCCCTGCCCCCAGTGGCCACCCTCCCCCTGCATTTTGGCGCCCAAGGTGGCTTGTATCTCGGGCCACGCATCGATCAACCACGCAGCATGCACCCCAACGGGGGCCATCCCCACCACGGCCCACGGCAAACCGCGCGCGTGCTGCTGGACCGCCTGCCAGCGCGCCGCCACGGCCGGTAGGCCATGCACCAGCGCCGCCAGCAGCACCGCCAGCCAACCCGCCAGGGCCAGCGCCGTGTTGTATTTGGACAGCAGCGCCGCACCCACGAACAGCCCCAGCCCGAACCAGCGCCTGCGCGACAACGGCTGGGCAGGTCGGTGCAGCAACGGCGCACTCAAGCCCACCACGGCAGCCACGCACACCGTGGCCAGCAGGCTGTGCGTCAACGTGCGTGGGGCATCCCACAGCAGCAGCGGCAACGTCAGTGTCCAAGCCGCCACTGCGCCGGCGGCGGCGCGCGTGCCCTGTTGTGCCACAAACCACGCCACCGCCACACCCACGCCCCACAAAGCCACCGCCTTGAGCAGCCACAGCGCCGCCAGCACGGACATGCCCGTGGCTTGCCGCAAGCCCCACAGCACCCATTCGAACAACGGCGGTTGCGGTCCGTAGCCCGCCAGCCACCACTGTTGGTGCAGGACCTGCTCAGCCTCATCGAACTCCAGCGCGGGCGTGGACCAGGCACGGCCGATGGCCCAGGCGGCGTACAGCAGCGCCAGCACGATCCAGGCACGGGGCACGTGGGCGGGCCTCATCGTTGCAACTGGTAGCGCCGCACCGCGCGGTTGTGTTCGTCCAATGTGCGACTGAAGGCGCTGGTGCCGTCGCCGCGGGCGACGAAATACAGCGCCGGTGTGCGCGCGGGCTGCACCGCCGCCAGCAGCGACGCCCAGCCTGGCATCGCAATGGGCGTCGGGGGCAGGCCCGCCCGGGTGTAGGTGTTGTACGGGGTGTCGGCGATGAGGTCGCGCCGGCGCAGGTTGCCGTCGAAAGCCTCGCCCAGCCCGTAGATGACGCTGGGGTCGGTTTGCAGGCGCATGCCGATGCGCAGCCGGTTGACGAAAACCCCGGCAATCAGCGCCCGGTCGGCATCGTGGCCGGTTTCTTTTTCGACCAGGCTGGCCAGGATCAGTGCCTCGTCGGGGGAACGCAGGGGCAAGTCGGGCGCTCGCTGGGCCCACGCGGCGGCCAGCCGCTCTTGCATGGCCGCGCTGGCCTGTCGCAGCACCGCGCTGGCGCGGCCGCGCTTGGGGTAGATGTACGTGTCGGGGAAAAACCACCCCTCCGCATGACCGCTGGGCAGCCCCAACACGTGCGCCAGGGTCACCGGATCGTCGCCCGGGGGCAGGTCATCGACCAGGTCTTCGGCGCGGCGCAGGGTGCGCACGACGTCGCGCACGGTCCAGCCTTCCACCAGGGTGACGCGGCGCAGCGCTTGTTCGCCGCGCACCAGCTTGTCCAGCAGCTGCGCCGGGGTGGTGCCCGGCGCGATTTCGTACGCGCCGGCCTTGAGCTCGCGCGCCCGCCCCGACCAACGCAACCACAGTTGCAGCACCGCTACCGGCACCTCCACCCCGGCGTCGTGCAACGCCTGCGCGATGGCACCCGCCGCCATGCCGGGGGCGATGTCCACGTCCACCACCGCCGCACCGGGCGCCAGTCGCAGCGGCAGCGGCCGATGGGGCCACATCGCCAGCACGGTGGCCACCACCAGCACCAGCGCGGCCAGCGCCATGACCCAGCGCGAACGGCGGCTGGCCTGGGGGCGATGGGGTTGAGCGCGGGGCATGGTGCAGGGCGGCGACGGGCTGCGGGACAATACGGGCGCCGATGATAGCCGCTGCCAACCCGTGGCGGCGGTGCGTTGCCACGATGGAGCCAACCGATGCAAGTCAACAAGCCAGACGGCGTGGCCGTCACCGACGCCCAAGGATGTGTGGCGCTGCCCGACTGGGGCGTGCTGAGCGCCGAGGGGCCGGACGCCGCGAGCTTTTTGCATGCGCAACTGACCCAGGACATCGTGCACCTGGACGCTCAGCACGCGCGCTTGGCCGCCTGGTGCACCCCCAAAGGCCGTATGTTGATGAGCGCCGTGGTGTGGCGGCCCGAACCCGAGCGCTGCCTGCTGGCCATGCCGGCCAGCCGCGTGGCGCCGGTGCTCAAGCGCCTGGCCATGTACGTGCTGCGGGCCAAGGTGCGCCTGCGCGATGCCAGCAGCGAGTGGGCGGTGCACGGCGCCGTGGGGGCCACGGTGCCGGCGGTGCTGCCCGACGGGTGGTGGTCGGCCCACACCGACGACGCCGGCCGTTTGTGGGCGCGCTTGCCCGCTGGCGCTGGTGTGCCGCGCGCGCTGCTGCTGCGTCCCACCGCGGCCGATGCCCCGCCCTGCCAGCCGCTGGCGGCCCAGACGTGGGCCTGGCTGCAGGTCATGAGCGCAGTGCCCTTCGTCACCGAGCCGGTGGTGGAGGCGTTTGTGCCCCAGATGCTTAATTACGAATCGGTGGGGGGCGTGCACTTCCAAAAGGGCTGCTACCCGGGCCAAGAGGTCGTGGCGCGCAGCCAGTTCCGCGGCACGCTCAAGCGGCGTGGCGCTCTGTTGCAGGTCGATGGTCCGGTGCAGGTCGGGCAAGAGGTCTACCACCCCAGCGACACCGAACAACCCGCCGGTGTGGTCGCCGACGCGGCGGCGCAGCCCGGCACCGAGGGTGTGTGGCACGCGGTGGCGTCGCTGCAGATCGCGGCGTTGGATGGCCAGCCGCTGCGCGTCGGCGGTCCCCAGGGGCCGGCGGCGCACGTGCTGCCGCTGCCGTACCCGCTGCGCGACGATCTCTGAGCGTGCCCGGCTTGCGATGTGCCTGATCGCCTGGCGTTGGCAACCCGAGGCTGCCGTGCCCCTGATCGTCGCCGCCAACCGGGACGAGGCTTGGGACCGCCCCACCCTGCCCTTGCAGCGCTGGCGGCTGGACGGTGGACCCGAGGTGCTCAGCGGCCGCGACGCTCGCGCCGGTGGTGCCTGGCTCGCCTGGGGTGAGCACGGGCGGTTGGCGATGCTGACCAACGTGCGGGCTTGGCCACCCGAGCCCGCCGCCCCGCGCAGCCGGGGTGAGCTGGTGGCGGGCTGGCTGCGCGATGCCGCCCGCAGCCACGATTGGCCCACGTGGTTGAGCGCGCACCCCGCCACCGCCTACAACGGATGCAACCTCGTGTTGGCCGACCTGTGCCAGGGCGTGTGGGTGTGGCTGACCAACCGGGATCCGACCCTCCTTGACCCACGCGTGCAGGCCGATCGCCAGGACGGATGGTGGTGGCGCCCACTGTCGCCGGGGGTGCATGCCCTGAGCAATGCAGCGCTGGACACCCCATGGCCCAAGGCGACGATGCTGGCCGACGGTGTCGGCGCCGCATTGGCCGAGCCTGATCCTGACCGCCGCGAGGCCCGCCTGCTGGCGGTGCTGCGCACGCACGTGGCCGACCCCGATCCGGTGCAGCACCTGCAACGCAGCCCATGGGTGTGGTGGCCCGAGCGCCGTTACGGCACGCGCAGCAGCCTGGTGGCGCAGCTCGACCGCAATGGCACCCTGCGCGTGGCCGAGTGGACCTACGACCCCGAAGCTGGACCCGCCGGGATACCGTCGGCCGAAGTCAGACGCAGCTCCATGGTTTGGTGCGGGATGCCGACCTCGTCGTAAGGTGCTCCCACCGGTTGCCAGCCCAGGCGCTGGTAAAACCCCACCGCCGTGCGCTGGGCGCTGAGCCGCAACGTGTGGTCGCCGCGGTCGCGCGCCGCCGCCACCAGCGCCTGCAGCACCCGCGCGCCGACCCCGGTGCCGCGCAGCGCGCGATGCACCGCCATGCGGCCGATTTTGCCCACGCCCGGCTGCGCCACCAGCAGGCGGCCTGTGCCCACCGCCTGCCCCAGATGGTTGTAGGCCACCGCGTGCAGCGCGGCCGCATCGGCCGCATCCCACTCCTCGGTGGCGGCAATCCCCTGCTCCTGCACGAACACGGCCTGCCGCAGCGGCACGGCGTCACCCTGCAACGCCTCCCACGATCCGGTCACGACGCGCAGCACATCGTCCCCCGCCTCGTAACGCTCGATCAACGCGCGCAACGGCGCCGGCACCGGCTGCGCACCCTGCTGCGCCGCGTCCGCGAACACGTACACGATTTCGGCGCTCACCAGCGGCCGTTCGCCCAGGAACAACGCGCCCACCATCGTCAGCGACGAGCGCCCGATGCGCTCGCAGCGCAGCGCCACGTCCACCAGGTCGTCCATGCGCGCTGAGCCGGCGTACTCCAGCGTGGCTTTGCGCACGTACAGGTCGCCGCCCAGGCGGTGCATCGCCTCCGTGTAAGGCAGCGCCAGCCGCCGCCAATACTCGGTGATGCCAACATCGAAATACATCAGGTAATGGGCGTTGAAGACGATGCCCTGCATGTCCACCTCGGCCCAGCGCACGCGCAGGCGGTGCAGGCAGCGAAACTCGTGGCGCTTCATGGTGTGGTCTGGGAAAATGGCGTGCTTTGCACAATGCTTGCCCGCCATTATGTTGCCCCACCAGATCGAACTGCTGTCGCCCGCGCGTGACGCCGACATCGGCATTGAGGCCGTCAACCACGGCGCCGACGCCGTCTACATTGGCGGTCCCGGCTTTGGCGCGCGCGCCAACGCCGCCAACCCGGTGCACGACATCGAGCGCCTGGTGCGGCACGCCCACCGCTACCACGCGCGCGTGTTCGTCACGCTCAACACCATTTTGCGCGACGACGAGTTGGAGCCCGCACGGCGGCTGGCGTGGCAGCTGCACGCCATCGGCGTGGACGCCCTGATCGTGCAGGACATGGGGTTGCTGGAGCTGGACCTGCCGCCGATCGAGCTGCACGCCAGCACCCAGTGCGACATCCGCACGCCGGCCAAAGCGCGCTTTTTGCAAGACGTGGGTTTTTCGCAAATCGTGCTGGCGCGTGAGCTGTCGCTGCCGCAGATCGCGGCCATCGACCAAGCCCTGGGGCCGCGCGACGCGCCCGGGCGCGCCGTGCTGGAGTACTTCATCCACGGGGCGCTGTGCGTGGCCTACAGCGGCCAGTGCTACATCAGCCATGCGACCACCGGCCGCAGCGCCAACCGGGGCGATTGCTCGCAGGCGTGCCGGCTGCCGTGGGACGTGCTCGACGGCCAGGGCCGCCTGATCGCGCGCGACAAGCACGTGCTGTCGATGAAGGACAACAACCAAAGCGCCAACCTGCGCGCGCTCATCGACGCGGGCGTGCGCAGCTTCAAAATCGAAGGCCGCTACAAGGACATGGCCTACGTCAAGAACATCACGGCGCACTACCGTCGGCTGCTGGATGCGATCCTTGAGGAACGCCCCGACCTGGCGCCGTCGTCGAGCGGGCGCTGCACCTACACCTTCACCCCGGATCCGGGTCAGAATTTCAACCGCGACTTCACCGACTACTTCACGCACGGCCGGCAAATCGACATCGGCGCCTTTGACAGCCCGAAAAACCCCGGGCGTCCGATCGGCTGGCTGGTGCGGGTGGCTGCGGATCATTTGGAGATCGAAACCGACGACCCGCACACCGAGCTGCTCAACGGCGACGGGCTGTGCTGCTTCGACGCGCGCAACCAACTGCTGGGCCTGCAGACCAACCGCGTGCAGCGGCTCGGACCCGGCAGCGCCGGGGGCGTGCGCTGGCGCATCGAGCCCAAAGACCCGATCGACACGTACCGCAGCTTGCGGCGCGGTACCGTGGTCAACCGCAACCGCAGCGTGGCATGGGAGCGGCTGCTGGCCCGCCCCAGCGCCGAACGCCGCATCGACCTGTGGCTGCGCCTGCACGCCGACGGGGACACGTTGGTGCTCACCGCCACCGACGCCGACGGTTTTCGTGGCGAGGCTACCCTGCCGGGGCCGTGGGGGCTGGCCCAGGATCCGCAAAGCCAGCCGCAACGCCTGCGCCAAGGCCTGGACCGTCTGGGTGAAACCATCTTTGCCGCGGCCGATATCACCATCGACCTGCCGGCGCCGTGGTTCGTGCCGGCCTCGCGCCTCAACGCCTTGCGCCGCGCCGCGCTGGACAACCTGATGGCGGCGCGCGAAGGCGGGCGCCCGCGCGGCCAGCGCCGCCCCGAGGTGCAACCGCCCGTGCCCTACCCCGACGACGTGCTGACCTACCTCGGCAACGTCTACAACCACAAGGCGCGCGACTTTTACGCCCGCCACGGCGTGCGCGTCATCGACGCCGCGTTCGAAAGCCACGAGGAGCGCGGCGAAGTCAGCCTGATGATCACCAAGCACTGCGTGCGCTACAGCCTGAGCCTGTGCCCCAAGCAAGCCAAGGGTGTCACCGGCGTGCAGGGCACGGTGCGCGCCGAGCCGCTGACCATCGTGCAGGGCGATCAGCGCTTCACGCTGCGCTTTGACTGCAAGCCATGCGAAATGCACGTGATCGGCCGCCTGCAGCCGCACGTGGTGCGCCAAGCCCAGCGCATGCAACAGGAGCAGCCGCTGCGCTTTTACCAGCGCCGGCCGGTCAACCCACCCAGCGGCGCGCGTTGCGGAACATCCGCATCCACGGACTGAACGCCTCCAGCCCGCCGGTAGAGGCCAGGTCGGTCCAGCTCAATTGCGCGTTGCGCAGCACGCGTTCGGGGTGCGGCATCATCGCGGTGAAGCGCCCATCGGGGGTCGTGACGCCGGTGATGCCACCCGGGCTGCCGTTGGGGTTGTAAGGGTAGGCTTCGGTGGGCAAACCGTCGGGGCCCACGTAGCGCAGTGCCACCGCCACGCGCTGCGCGTCGCCTTGGTGGGCGAAGTTGGCGTAGCCCTCACCATGCGACACCGCGATCGGCATCCGGCTGCCGGCCATCCCCTGCAAAAAGATGCTGGGTGAATCCAACACCTCCACCAGCGCCAGGCGGGCTTCGAAGCGCTCACTGACGTTGGTGGTGAAGCGCGGCCAGTGCTCGGCGCCAGGGATGATGCGCGCCAGCTCGGCAAACATCTGGCACCCGTTGCACACCCCCAAACCGAACGTGTCCGGGCGGGCAAAAAAGGCCGCGAACTGATCGGCCAACTCGGGGTGAAAGGTGATCGAGCGCGCCCAGCCCACCCCCGCGCCCAGCGTGTCGCCGTAGCTGAAACCGCCGCAGGCCACCACACCCTTGAAACCATCCAGCCGCGTGTGGCCGCGCAACAGGTCGGTCATGTGCACGTCCACCGCCTCGAAGCCGGCGGCGTGAAAGGCAAACGCCATCTCGACGTGGGAGTTGACACCCTGTTCGCGCAGGATCGCCACCCGCGGGCGCGCGCCGCGCTGCACGAACGGCGCGGCCACGTCCTCGGCCGGGTCAAAGGTCAAGGCCACGTGCAGCGGCGGGGCGTCGGTGCGCGCGGCTGCTTCGTGTTCGGCGTCGGCGCAGTCCGGGTTGTCGCGCAGCCGCGCGATGCGCCAGCTGACCTCGTCCCACACCCGCAGCAGGTCGGCCAGCGGTGCGCGCCACAGGCACTGGGCGTCGCGCCAGACCTGCAGTTCGCCTTTGCCCATGTCCACCGGACTGCAGGCGGGGCGGGTCTTGCCCACCACGTGGCTGCACGCGCCCAGGCCGTGCGCGCGCAGCGTGCGCAGCACCTCGTCACGGGCTTCGACGCGCACCTGCAGCACCACGCCCAGCTCCTCGCTGAACAGCGCGCGCAGCGTGCGCTCGTGCCGCCGCGGCCCCACTTGCTGCGCCCAGTTTTTGGCGTCGCCCACGTCGGCGCGGCTGTCGTGGATCCCGTCGCCCTCGGTGACCAGCAGGTCGACGTTGAGCGCCACGCCCACGCGGCCCGCAAACGCCATCTCGGCCACGCACGCCAACAGCCCGCCGTCGCTGCGGTCGTGGTACGCCAGGATCAGACCGCGCTGGCGCAGCTCGTTGACGGCGTGCACCAACCGCACCAAATCCTGGGGGTCATCCAGATCGGGCACCGCGCCCCCTGGCTGGTCAAGCGCCTGGGCCAGGATCGAGCCCCCCATGCGGTCGCGACCCCGCCCGAGGTCGACCAGGATCAGCACGCTGTCGGCCTCGGCGTCGAGCTGCGGCGTCAACGTGCCGCGCACATCGTCCAGCGTGGCAAAAGCGCTGACGATCAGGCTGACCGGCGCCACCACCTTGCGCGTCTGACCATCACGACCGCTCCACTGCGTGCGCATCGACAGGCTGTCCTTGCCCACCGGGATGCTGATGCCAAGCGTCGGGCACAGCTCCAGCCCCACGGCCTTGACCGTGTCGTACAGCGCGGCGTCCTCACCCGGCTCGCCGCAGGCCGCCATCCAGTTGGCCGACAGCTTGACGCGCGCCAGCTCGATCGGCGCGGCCAGCAAGTTGGTGATCGCTTCGGCCACCGCCATGCGGCCCGAGGCGGGCGCGTCGATGGCCGCCAGCGGCGTGCGCTCCCCCATCGCCATGGCCTCGCCGGCCAGGCCCACGTGGTCGGCCAAGGTCACCGCGCAGTCGGCCACCGGCACCTGCCAGGGCCCGACCATCTGGTCGCGGTGCGTTAACCCACCCACCGTGCGGTCGCCGATCGTGATCAAAAAGCGTTTGGACGCCACCGTGGGGTGTCCCAGCACCCGGCGCACGGCGTCTTCCAGCGCGACGTCACTGCCGTCAAACGCGGCGACACGCCGGCGCACCCGCTGCACGTCGCGCCGCATGCGGGGCGGCTTGCCCAGCAGCACCTCCATCGGCATGTCGACCGGGTTGGCCTGCGCCGGCTCCGCGGCCTGGGGGTCGTGCAGCACCAGTTGGCGCTCCTCGGTGGCCACGCCCACCACGGCGTACGGGCAGCGCTCGCGCTCGCACAGGGCCGCCAGGCGCTGCAGCCCTTGCGGCGACACCGCCAGCACGTAGCGCTCCTGGCTTTCGTTGCACCAGATTTCCTTGGGCGCCAGGCCTGTTTCCTCCAGCGGGATGGCACGCAGGTCGAAGCGCGCGCCACGGCCGGCGTCGTTGACGAGCTCAGGGAACGCGTTGGACAAGCCCCCGGCGCCAACGTCGTGGATGGCCAGGATCGGGTTGTCGGCGCCCAGCGCCCAGCACTGGTTGATGACCTCCTGCGCCCGGCGCTGGATTTCGGGGTTGCCGCGCTGCACCGAATCGAGGTCCAGCGCCGCGCTGTTGCTGCCGCTGGCCATCGAGCTGGCCGCGCCGCCGCCCATGCCGATGCGCATGCCCGGCCCGCCCAGCTGCACCAGCAGCGTGCCCGCCGGGAACACCACCTTGTGGGTTTGGGTGGCGTCGATGGCCCCCACCCCACCCGCGATCATGATCGGCTTGTGGTAGCCGCGCTGCACCGCGTCGACGTCGGACGCGATGCGCTGCTCGTACTCGCGGAAGTACCCGGCGAGGTTGGGACGCCCGAACTCGTTGTTGAACGCCGCACCGCCCAGCGGCCCCTCGATCATGATGTGCAGCGGGCTGGCGATGTGCTCCGGTTTGCCGTCGGGCTGGTCGCTCAGCCCCCCCCACAGCCGTGACACACTGAACCCCGTCAGCCCTGCCTTGGGGCGCGCACCCCGCCCGGTGGCGCCCTCGTCGCGGATCTCGCCGCCGGCGCCGGTGGCCGCGCCCGGGAACGGCGAGATCGCCGTTGGGTGGTTGTGGGTTTCCACCTTCATCAGCACGTGCTCGTGGGCGCTGTGGCGCTGCCACACCGGACTGCCATCCCCCTGCGCCACGGCCATGAAGCGCTGCACATGGTGCCCCTGCATGATGGCCGCGTTGTCGGCGTACGCCACGATGGTGCGGTGCGGTGCCTGCTGGTGGGTGTGGCGAATCATGCCAAACAGGCTCAGCGGCTGCTCCACGCCGTCGATGACGAACTGCGCGTTGAAAATCTTGTGGCGGCAATGTTCGCTGTTGGCCTGCGCGAACATCATCAGCTCGACGTCGCTGGGGTTGCGTCCGAGCTGGGTGAACGCCTGCACCAGGTAGTCGATTTCGTCGTCGGCCAGCGCCAGGCCCCATTCGACGTTGGCGCGCTCCAGGGCCGCACGCCCCTGGCCGAGGACGTCGACCCGTTGCATCGGTGCCGCCTGCAGCGGCGCCAGCAGCGCCTGCGCGGCCTGTACATCGGGCCAGACGCTTTCGGTCATACGGTCGTGCAACAGCGCCGCGCAGGCCTGCCAAGCGGCGTCGTCCAAGCTCGGCGTACGTCCACCCAAGCGCTGCAGCGCGCCTGGCTGCAGCGTTAGCCAGTACTCGGTCAGCCGCTCCACGCGCCGTGCGGCCAGCCCGCAGTTGTGGGCGATGTCGGTGGCCTTGGACGCCCACGGCGACACCGTACCCACCCGTGGCGACACCACCACGCACGCGCCCTCGGTGGGGCCGCTGTAGGGTTCGCCGTAGGTCAACAAGGCCTGCCAGCGGGCGCGCGTCTGGTCGTCCAGTGGCTCGTCGGTGGCCACCAGGTGCACGTGGCGCGCCGCCACCGCGGTGATGCGCGCATCGATGGCCTGCAGCCGCGGCAGCAGCGTGCGGGCGCGAAAGTGTCCGAGGGCGTCGCCCCCGTGAAAGATGGTGATCTGGGCAGGGTGCTGGACGTCGTTCACGGCGGGTGCAGGCGCGGCGAGGGTGCGGAGGGCCGGATTCTACCCGGGGCCCATCGGACGGCCGTCCGGCGAGGTACGCGGCGGCACCCGTGCATCAGGGTTTGTCCGAGGTTGCACCGCCCAGAACATGCATTATTCTGCATGTACCCTTGCTTCGATGCTGAAGCGAACGCTCGGTTCAACCACACCATGCAGGAGACCACCCCATGACCACCCGCCGTGTCGTCGTTCAACGTGGCGCAGCCTCCATCGCGGCCGCCGCGTGCGGGCTTTGGCTGCCCACCCTCGCGCGTGCGCAGTCAGCGCGCGTGCGCGTCGGTTTTATGCTGCCCTACACCGGGACGTTTGCGGCGCTGGGCGTGGCGATCGAAAATGGCGTGCGCATGGCGTTGGACGAGGCCGGCGGCAAACTGGGCGGCCGCGAGATCGAGTTTTTCAAAGTGGACGACGAATCCAACCCCGCCAAGGGTGTCGAAAACGCCAGCCGCCTGGTGCAGCGCGACAAGGTCGATGTCCTCATCGGCACGGTGCACTCGGGTGTGCAAATGGGCATCCACAAAGTGGCGCGCGAAACCGGCGTGCTCAACCTCATCCCAAACGCCGGCGCGCACGCCGTCACGCGGGCGCTGTGCGCCCCCAACGTGTTTCGCACCAGCTTCACCAACGCCCAGCCGACGTTGGCGTTGGGCAAACCGATGGTCGAGCGCGGCCACAAGCGTGCCGTGTGGATCACCTGGAACTACGCCGCCGGCGAAGAAGCCCTCGAAGGCTTCGAGCAAAGTTACACGGCGGCAGGGGGCACCATCGTCAAAAAGTTGGGGTTGCCGTTTCCCAACGTGGAGTTTCAAGCGTTGCTGACCGAAATCGCGTCGATCAAGCCCGACGCGGTGGCCTGCTTCTTCGCGGGCGGTGGGGCCGCAAAATTCCTGCGCGACTACGCCGCCGCCGGACTCAACCGCACCATCCCGCTGTACGGCTCAGGGTTCCTGACCGAAGGTGTGCTGGAGGCGGCGGGCGATGCCGCCGAGGGCGTCATCACGACGCTGCACTACGCCGACTCGCTCGACACCCCGCGCAACAAGCAGTTCCGGCTGCAGTACGCCAAAACGTTCAAGATGCAGCCCGACGTGTACGCCGTGCAGGGCTACGACACGGGCTTGCTGCTGGCGCAAGCGGCCAAGGCCGTGGGGGGCGATCTTGGCAACAAAAAGGCGGTGCAGACCGCCATGGAAAACGCCGTGATCGACAGCCCGCGCGGCCCCTGGCGCATGAGCAAGGCGCACAACCCGATCCAGGACATCTACCTGCGCCAGGTGCGCGGGCGCGACAACAAGGTCATCGGCGTGGCCGCCAAGGCGGTCGAAGACCCTGCCCCGAACTGCCGTATGGCGTGACGTTGCCCCCCCGCCGTGACGAGCTGCACCCCATGGGCCTGACCGAATTCCTGATCCAACTGCTCAACGGCCTGCAGTACGGGCTGCTGCTGTTCATGCTCGCGGCAGGGTTGACCCTCATTTTCGGCATCATGGGGGTGGTCAACCTGGCGCACGGCAGCTTCTACATGCTGGGCGCGTACCTGGCCTGGTGGTTGGTGCAGTCGTTGGGCAACCTGCTGTGGGCCATCGTGGTCGGCGCGCCGCTGGCGCTGGCGCTGGGCTGGTTGCTGGAGTGGGCGCTGCTGCGTCACTTTTACCGGCGCGACCACCTGGATCAGGTGCTGCTCACGTTCGGGCTGATCTACCTGTTCGAAGAGCTGCGCTCGATCCTGTGGGGCGACGACGTGCATGCGGTGGCGGTGCCGCCCGTGCTGCAGGGCTCTGTGGCGCTCACCGACACGCTGTCGTACCCGGTGTACCGGCTGTTCGTGATGGGGCTGTGCGTGCTGCTGGCGCTGGCACTGTACCTGCTGATCACCCGCACCAAACTGGGCATGATGATCCGCGCCGGCGCGTTCGACGCCACGATGGCCGAGGCGCTGGGCATTCCGATGCGTCGGCTGCACGGCACGGTGTTCGCGCTGGGCGTGGCGTTGGCGGTGCTGGCCGGCATGGTCGCGGCGCCGCTGGCCAGCGTCTATCCCAACATGGGGGCACCGGTGTTGATCATGTGCTTTGTCGTCGTGGTCATCGGCGGCATTGGTTCGGTGCGGGGGGCGTTCGTGGCAGCGCTTCTCGTGGGCCTGGTGGACACCTTTGGCAAGGTGCTGCTGCCGCAGTTGGCCAGTGTGCTCGTGTACATGCTGATGGCCGCGGTGCTGCTGTGGCGACCCGAGGGCCTTTTGCGTCAATGAACACCTGTTCCTGCCTTCACGTGCACCGCGAGACACCACGATGACCGCGCACGCGCACCTCGAACATTTGCCCCGCGCCCTGCAGGCTGTGCTGGCCCTGGGCCTGCTGGCCCTGCTGGCGGTCCCTTGGCTCGGCCTGGACAACGAGCGCTACTACCTGCAATTGCTGACCCAGATGATGGTGCTGGCGCTGTTCGCCATGAGCCTGGACCTGTTGCAAGGCGTCACGGGGCTGGTGTCGCTGGGCCACGCGGCGTTTTTCGGCCTGGCGGGCTACGCGCTGGCGCTGACCGCCCCGCCCGACCAGCCCCCCAGCCTGTGGACCTTGCCGTTGGCCGTCGGCGTCAGCACCGTGGCGGCGCTGGTCATCGGGTTTTTTGCCGTGCGCACACGTGGCATCTACTTCATCATGGTGACGATGGCGTTTGCGCAGATGCTGTACTACGCCGTGTTCGACAACAAGGCGCTGGGCGGCTCCGATGGGCTGTACGTGATGGTGCGTCCGGTGATCGAATGGGGCCAGACGCGCTGGCTGGATTGGGACGACCCGCGGGTGCTGTACCACGTGGTGCTGGCGGTGTTGGTCGTGGTCTATCTGGCGCTGCGGCGGCTGCTGTTTTCCCCGTTTGGGCGGGTGCTGGTGGGCATTCGCATCAACGAACACCGCATGCGCGCGTTGGGTTACGGCACGTTCGGCTACAAGCTGGCCGCGTTCACGGTGGCGGGGGCGCTGGCGGGGTTGGCCGGCTACCTTTGGGCGGTGCAAACTGGGTTCGTCAACCCCGAGTTGCTTGGCTTTCACCACAGCGCGCACGCGGTCATGATGGTGATTTTGGGCGGCATGGGCAACTTTGCGGGTGCCATCGTCGGCGCGTTTGCCTTCGAGTGGCTGCTGCACCTGGCCAAGGACGCCACGAAGCACTGGCAGTTGCTGGTGGGCGGGTTCATCGTGTTGGTGGTGCTGGTGGCCCCGCGCGGGTTGTTGGGGCTGCTGCACGACGTGCAACGCCGCACCGAGGTGGCGCGGCGTCCCACGGTGGCACCGGATGAGGCGTCCGCGCTCACGATGGCGGAGACCCATCATGGGCGCTGAAACCTTGCTCCAAGCCCATGGCCTGACGCGCCGCTTTGGTGGCTTGGTGGCCGTGGACGACGTGTCCTTGACGTTGCGGCGTGGACAGGTGCACGCCGTCATCGGTCCCAATGGGGCTGGCAAGTCGACACTGACCAACCTGCTCAGTGGTGACCTGACGCCCACCCGCGGCACGCTGCACGTGCTCGGGCACGACGTCACCGGTGCCAGTCCCGAGGCCATCGCCCGCCGCGGCTTGGCGCGCAGCTACCAGCGCACCAACATCTTTGCCCCGCTGACCGTGTGGGACAACGTGCGTCTGGCCGCCCAGGCGCGCACGCCACGGGCGTGGGCGTGGTGGCGGCGTGCCGACCAACAGGCCGACGTCCGTGCCCGCGCGGAGCGTGCGCTGACGCTGGCGCGCTTGACGGCACGACGCGAGCGTCCTGCCGCGGTGCTGAGCCACGGTGAGCAGCGTCAGTTGGAAATCGCGTTGGCGCTGGCCACCGAGCCGCAGGTGCTGCTGCTGGACGAGCCCCTGGCTGGCATGGGCACGGCCGAAGCCGAGCGCATGGTGGCGCTGCTGGCCGAACTCAAACGCGACCACGCCGTGATGTTGGTCGAGCACGACATGGACGCGGTGTTTGCCTTGGCGGACGTTTTGACCGTGATGGTCAACGGCCGCGTGGTCGCCAGTGGCCACCCCGCCGAAATCCGCAGCGACGCCGCCGTTCAGGCCGCGTATTTGGGGGAGGAAGGATGACCCAGACCGCCGACGAGCCGCTGATCGAGGTGCGCGGGGTGCACACGCACTACGGCGCCAGCCATATCCTGCACGGTGTCAACCTGGTGGTTCGGCGCGGCGAAACCATCGGGCTGATGGGGCGCAATGGGATGGGCAAAACGACGCTGCTCAAAACCATCATGGGTCTGGTGCGGCCCAGTGGCGGCCAGGTGCACATCAGGGGCCATGACCTGCGCAGGCTGGCCACCCACCAGGTGGCCCGTTTGGGGGTGGCCTACGTTCCCGAAGGACGCGGCATTTTTGGCAACCTGAGCGTGCGGGAAAACCTGCTGATGGCGGCACGTCCAGGCCTGGATGGCCGCCGGGACTGGACCCTCGAGCGGGTGCTCGACACGTTTCCGCGCCTGGCCGAGCGCCTTGATCACGGCGGCCAGCAGCTCAGCGGCGGGGAGCAGCAAATGCTGACCATCGGACGGGCCTTGATGACCAACCCTGACGTGCTGATCCTCGACGAAGCCACCGAGGGCCTGGCGCCGTTGATCGCGCGCGAGATCTGGCGCATTTGTGACCTGATCCGTGCCAGCGGCATCAGCAGCATCATCGTCGACAAAAATTGGCGTCATGTCACCCAGATCACGGACCGCAACGTGATCCTCGTCAAAGGGCGCGTGGTGTTCGAGGGGGACTCGCAAACGCTGCGTGCGCAGCCCGAACGGGTAACTCAGCACCTGGGGGTCTGATCCCCGAACATACAAAAAAACCCCGCCGCAGTGCGGCGAGGTGCCGGGTAGACAGCGGGCCCGCGCGGCGGGCCCACCCATCGGCCGTCACTGGTTCACGGGCGACTTCGGATCCAACAGCAGCGCCATCACGTGCTTGATTTGCTGCTCGTTGAGGATGCCGCGGTGCCCCGCGCTGGGCATTTTGGTGCACGCGTTGAACGCGCGCGAGTTCCAAATCTTGGCCCACGTGTATTCGATGATGGGCTTGGCCGCCGGGCTGTTCGGGTCGGTCACCCCGCGCAGCTTGCCGTAGTTCCACAGGCTGGGGCCGAGCGTGCCGTACGAAATCTCTTTCTTGTCGATCTGGTGGCAGTTGTAGCAGTTGCCGCCGTTGACCGTTTTTTCGTCATCGGACCAGGTCAGACCGCGACCACTCTGGGCGATTTTTTCACCCTCCTTCCAGTCACCCAGGAATTTGCCGTCACTGGGCCACTTGACGGATTTGAGCGCCGCTTCCTCGATGGCTTTGGCCACCTTTTCGTCCAGCGGCTTGCCGGTCACCTCGGACTCCCAGCACGCCTTGCGCGCTTCGTCCTGCTCCAAGCGATCGAGTTTGGCGATGCCGCGATCGACAAACGAGGCCTTGATCACCTCGGCCGTCATCTTGTCGTACTCGGCGGCGCTGCGGCCTGTGCCGCACCCCGCCAACATGCCGGCCAGCACCACGGCACCCCATGCGACGATGGTTTTCTTCATGGTTCTTCACTCCTCGTTCAGCGCTTGATGGTCGGGGCAGCGTTCTTGGCGCCCTTGGCGTTGACACCCATGTACACGCCCAGCGCGATGGTCACGTCGCTGCCGAACTTCGGCTCGGGGAACCGCTGCTGGCGGTAGCAGTCGTTGAGGCGCCACTGCATGCTCCACATCTGGCCGTTGGAGACGCGGTACGCCGGCCACGCGGCAAACCCCACACCATCCCCGGGGTTCTTGGTCAGGTTGGGCAGGTCCTGCAGGCGGATGCGCTTGCCATCCTCACCGTGGCAGCTCGCGCACGAAAAATCGTGCGGACCGCCGCGCATGAAGAACAGCCGCTTGCCGATTTCGTACATGTCGCGCTCGGCCTGGTGCTGCTGCGGCAGGTTGAACGCCAAGCCACGGGACTCCGACGCCACCCAGGTCGCGATGGCCACGACGTCGGCCGTCAGGCCCTTGGTGAAGTTGCGCGCGCTCACCTCACTGACGTCCAGCCCCTGCAGCTTTTCCATGCACCACACGATGCGGCTTTCCAGGTCCATGACCCGGCCGGCGTCGGCAAAGTAGCGCGGCAGCTCGACGAACGCGCCTTTGACGACCCCCGGGCCTTTGCCGAGGTCGCACTGCTCGAGCGAGGCGTTTTTGGGGCCGCGCTTTTGCTTCCACAACGACTCGCCTTTGACCTCGAACAGCTCAGCCGGGTTGCCATCTTGCAGCATCGCGCGGTAGGCCTCGATGCCCTTGGACGCATCGATGTCCTGGGCCCACGCGGCACCCCCAACAGCCAGCGCGGCAGCGCCGACACACACCATTTGTTTGATCATGGTACGACTCCTGGTTTTTCGAGGACCTGCCCAAGGGTTAGGCGATGGTGGCTTCGTCGGTGCGGGACTCGCCCTTGTTGTCGGTCCACTTGACCACCACCTTGTCGCCCTTGGCCCCACCCTTGAACTTGAAG
>NZ_SMAH01000021.1 GCF_004342625.1 Tepidimonas ignava | reverse complement strand
GTCCGGCTGCGGCCAACCGAGACTCGCGTCGCCAACCCGCCGCTGCTGCGGCTGCGGGCGGCGTGAAAATGAATTTTTCAGGGACGACTATTTACGCCAAAGCGCGCCCGAGTGCCTTGTCTGGCAAACCGGTGCCACGCGTGTCCCTGGAGGAGCTGGCGCGGGAAGCACTGGAAAAACTTGGCGTGCCTGTGCAACTGGGTCGCGCCCAGGCCGACTACGCCGAGGGCAAGACCACCCAGATTCCGGTGCGCACGACGTTCAATACCGGCCAGCGCCGTATCTCCCGCAAGATCACCGTCGGCATCAGCACCGTGCGCTATGAAAACCATTACAGCGCGCGAGCGTGACCTGATCCTGGATGTGCGCAACGAAGGTCTCACTTCGTAGCCACCCGGTATCCTCGAAAAGGACCTGCTGATCACCGAAGTGCTGCGCACCGTCATGGCGGTGGACAGCGATGGCATCCAGTTGGTGTTTTGCGGCGGAACCTGCCTGTCCAAGGCGCACGGCCTGATCAAGCGGATGTCCGAAGACATCGATTTCAAGCTGGTGCTGCCGCAGGGTTTGTCGCGCAGTGCGCGCAGTCGCATACTCAGCCAGTTCAAGAAACGCTTGGTCGCCGTGCTGCTGGATGCTGGCTTTGCGGTGCCGGCCAATGAGATCATTGCCCGCGACGAGAACAGCTTCGTCTCGCTGAATCTGCACTACGAGAGCCGCTTTGCGGCGGTGGCCAGCCTGCGGCCAGCGATCAAAGTGGAGCTCAATGCCCGACCGCCGGTGCTGTCCACGTCACCGCTACCCATCGCGTCCATGCTGGACGTCTTGATCCAGGCGCCCAGGACGGATTTGCACGTGGAGTGCATCGGCGTCGAGGAAGCCCTCGCTGAAAAGGTGCTGTCCTTCCTGCGCCGAACGGCACAAGCGCGTGCCGGACGTAATCGTGCCGACTACGACGACCGCTTGGTTCGTCACCTCTACGATGTGACAGCCATCGCCCGAGGGCGTGAAGGGCTGGAGCTGCCGCACAAACACTTTGCAGCACTGGTGGCTGGCGATGCGACCCAGTTCCGCAACCAGTACCCAGAATTTGGAGAAGACCCTGTAGGGCAGATGCGCGTGGTTCTGGATGCCTTGCATCACGAGGCAGATGCCTTCGAGCGCGACTACCTTCGCTTCGTCGATGAGCTGGTGTTCGGAGAGCCAATAACGTTTGCCGAAGCCCGGGCAACGTTCATCGGGTTGGCTGAGTCCCTGATCGGGCTGCTGAAGGCATAAAAGTAAAAAAGCGACAGCAATGTGTCGCGCCCCTGTCGTGCCTCATCGGGCAGGTCAGGCGTGGCCCAAGTCGCCTTGCGTTCAGGGGCAAACGCCTGGGCAGAGCATGAAAGACGGGGATCGCCGACGATCAAGGCTGTTCCACAAGCAACCGTGTGGCCATCCGAGATAGGACAAGGCGCAACCGGCGCTTGGCGCTACGCATGCCGCGCCGCTGGCCCGGTGCGGATCGGGCCAGCCTGGGCCGTGATGGCGGCTTGAAGCCGGGGATTCCAACCCCAGGCGAACATGACCTCGGCCACCACGAACATGGGCCCCACGAGCAGCCCCACCAGGTCATCCAGAAACGCGGGTTTGCGGCCTTCGTAGCGGTGGCCGATGAACTGGATGATCCACCCCAGCACAAACAGCCCGACGCCCCACGCCGCCCAGGAGGCCGTGGGCAGCGAAGCCAACGGCATGGCTGCCAGCGCCAGCAAGCCGTTGACAGCGCTGGTTGCGACGCCCAGCGCGGGCAGGCCGCGCGTCAGGTACCACAGGGTGGACAGCAGCCACACCACGGCGATGACGGGCACAGACAGGCCACCCATGGGCCAAACAGGCTTGGCCAGCAGCACGCTGAGTGCGAAGACGATCATGGGTATGCCCACGAAGTGGGTGGCGATGTTACGCCGATCGCGGTGGTACGCGGCGTACTGAATCAGCAGTTCGCTGGCGTGACGCAGGGGTGACGGCATGGCCAACTCCTTGCCAGGGTGGCAGGTCAACACAGGATGGTGGACCGCAGCGTAGCAGGCGGGTGGGGCTCTTTCATTGGGGTTAACCCCTGGCCCGGCGATAGGCACCATGCCCACGTCGCGGCCATGGGTTGGGGAAAACGCGTGGTACGGCCCGCGCCGCTTGGGGCAACAATCGAACAAAGCCCTGTTGAGGGGCACGGCCGCGAGGGGACACGCGATGGGCACGGGTTCGGGATGGTCGCACGCGCCGGGCAAGCCCGAGCATTTGCATGGGCTGGCCGATGTGCGCCGGGTGATGCTGCAACTGCTGTTGGACAGCGACGAGCGGCTGCGTGCCGTGGGGCAGTCGTTGCAGGTGTTGCTGGAACGCGCCGAGGCTGATGTGCAGCGGGTGTTGCAGCACGCGCGCCAAGGGCTGCTGGTGGGGGTGCCTGCCAACCTGGGGGCGTGGCCCGAGGACGAAGCCGCGGCTTACGTGGAGCAGCACGTCGAGTTGCTGGCGCGGCTCAACCCCGACGATATTCATTTGGCGGCGCTGTTGCGGCGTCGCCCCGAGCTGTTTGCTCGTGCGGCGGTGTGGCTGGAGGTGGCGCGCTGGCACTACGAGCGCGACCACCCGGGCAGCGCCGACCCGGGCGACGCGGCACGGCCGACCACGCAGTCGTAGCGCGTCGGCTCACACGTTGAGCAGCAGGTAGCGCCGCTCCCACGGGCTGATGACGTCGAAATACTCGGCGTACTCGGCGGCCTTGATGGCGCCGTAGGCGTGCACGAAGTGCTCGCCAAACAGGTCGGCCAACGGGCGGCAGGTCATGAGCCGCTCCACCGCGTCGTCCAGGTGGCGCGGCAGTTGGTGGGGTTGCTCGTAGGCGCTGCCCGTCAGTGGCTCGCTGGGCTGCAGCCGCTGGCGCATGCCCAGCAGCCCGCACGCCAGGCTCGCGGCGATGACCAGGTAGGGGTTGGCGTCCACGCCCGCCAGGCGGTTTTCGACGCGGCGCGCTTCGGGGCTGGCGTTGGGCACGCGCAAGCCGCAGGTGCGGTTGTCGTAGCCCCAGCTCAGGTTGATGGGGGCGGCGGTGTGGCGCGACAGGCGGCGGTAGCTGTTGATGTAGGGCGCAAAAAACGGCATGGCCGCCGGCAGGTAGGTTTGCAGCCCGCCGATGAAGTGGAAAAACGCCTCCGACGGGCTGCCGTCGGGGTTGGAAAAGGCGTTGCGGCCGCTGGCGCGCTCGAGGATGCTTTGGTGCAGGTGCATGGCGCTGCCGGGCTGACCCTGCATGGGTTTGGCCATGAAGGTGGCGTACATGCCGTGGCGGATGGCGGCTTCGCGCACGGTGCGTTTGAACAAAAACACCTGGTCGGCCAGCGCCAGCGGCTCGCCGTGGTCGAGGTTGACCTCCATCTGGGCGGTGCCCATCTCGTGGATCAGCGTGTCAAGTTGCAGCCCCTGCGCCTCGCACCAGTCGTAGATGACGTCGAAGATATCGTCGTATTCGTTGACGGCGTCGATGGAAAAGCTTTGCATGCCGGCCTCGGTGCGCTGGGTGCGGCCCACGGGCGGCTTGAGCGGGATGTCCTCGTCGGGCTCGATTTGCACGAGGTAGAACTCGATTTCGGGCGCGACGATGGGCTGCAGGCCGTCGGCTTCGTACTCGGCCAGGATGCGCTTGAGCACGTTGCGCGGCGCCAGCTCCACGGGCGCGCCGTCGAAGCGCACGCAATCGTGGATGATTTGCGCGGTGGGCTCTTTGGCCCAAGGCACCAGGCGCAGCGCGGCGGGGTCGGGCAGCAGCCGCATGTCGGGGTCGGCCACCGGGGTGAAGTCCTGCTCGGGGTAGGCGCCGGTGACGGTCATTTCCAGCACCGCCATGGGCAAGCGCAGCCCTTCGGCAGGGCGGTATTTGTGGCGCGGCACGATCTTGCCGCGCGCTTGCCCGGCCATGTCGGGGATCAGGCACTCGACTTCGGTGATGCGGTGCTGGTCGAGCCAGCGTTCGATGGCGGCGGCGGTGTCGGCGGTCATGGGCGGCGGGATCGAAACGTGATGGCTGTGGAGTATGCGCGCGCCGCGGCGCTGCGCAAGGTCCACGCGGACGGCCTGTCTGGGCGCCACTGGCCAGCCCAAGGCGCGACAATGCGTGCCTGCAACCCACAAGGAGGCATCGACGATGATCGGTTTGGCCGAGGTGCAGGCGGCGGCAGCCCGTCTGCAAGGGCAGGTGTTGACCACGCCGTGCCTGGAGTCCCGGACGCTGTCCAACATCACCGGCGCGCAGGTGTTTTTGAAGTTCGAAAACCTGCAGTACACGGCGTCGTTCAAGGAGCGCGGGGCGTGCAACAAGCTGGTGCAGCTCACGCCCGAGCAGCGCGCGCGCGGCGTGATCGCGATGTCGGCGGGCAACCACGCGCAGGGGGTGGCGTACCACGCGCAGCGGCTGGGCATGCGGGCGGTGATCGTGATGCCGCGCTTCACCCCGGGTGTCAAGGTGGAGCGAACGCGCGCGCTGGGGGCGGAGGTGGTGCTGCATGGCGACACGCTGGAGCAGGCGCGCGAGCACGCTTACGCGCTGGCGGCGCAGCAGGGCCTGACCTTGGTGCACCCCTACGACGACGAGGCGGTGATCGCGGGGCAGGGCACGGTGGCGCTGGAAATGCTGCACGCCCAGCCGACGCTGGAGGTGCTGGTGGTGGCCGCGGGCGGCGGCGGCCTGATCGGTGGCATGGCGGCGGCGGCCAAGGCGATCAAGCCCGACATCGAGGTGGTGGGGGTGCAGACGCGGCGCTTTGCCGCGATGGTCAACGCGCTCACCGGCAGCCACTGGCCACTGGGGGGCAACACCATCGCCGAAGGCATTGCCGTGGCCGCGCCAGGGCAGCACACGTTGGCGCTGGCGCAGCGGTACGTGGATGGCTGGGTGGTGGTGGACGACGAGGACATCGAGCAGGCCATCGTGCTGCTGTTGGACATCGAAAAAACGCTGGTCGAAGGCGCGGGGGCCGCCGGCTTGGCGGCGTTGCTGAGAGAGCCGTCGCGCTTTGCGGGGCGGCGCGTGGGGCTGGTGCTGTGTGGGGGCAACATCGACCCGCTGCTGCTGGCGTCGATCATCGAGCGCGGCATGGTGCGCAGCGGCCGCTTGGCGCGGCTGGTGGTCAGCACCCGCGACCTGCCCGGGCAGTTGGCGCGCATTGCCCAGGTGGTGGCCGAGGCCGGCGCCAACATCGACCAGGTGCACCATCAGCGCGCGTTCACGCTGCTGGCGGCGCAGAATGTGGAGATCGAGCTGGTGCTGCAAACGCGCGGCCCGCAGCACGTGCAGGAGGTTGTGCAGGCGCTGCAGGCCGCGGGGTTCGAGGTGGCTCGGCGCTGAAGGCCACCGCTGCGGGCGGCGCTTACTCGTCGTCGCCGCCCAGCAGGCCGCCCAGCGCGCCGCCGGCGGCAAAGCCCCCCAGCAGCGAGCCTTCCTCGCGTCGGCCGCCCAGTTGCGGCGCGGCGGCAAAGACGCGCGAGGCCAGCCGCGAAAACGGCAGGCTTTGCAGCCACACCGTGCCCGGGCCTTGCAGACGGGCCAGGAACAGCCCCTCGCCGCCGAACAACGCGGTTTTGATTTTGCCGACGTACTCGATGTCGAAATCGACCTGCGCGGTGTAGGCCACCACGCAGCCGGTGTCCACGCGCAGCACCTGACCTGCGGCCAGCTCGCGCTTGACCACCGTGCCGCCCGCGTGCACGAAGGCCAGCCCGTCGCCCTCCAGGCGCTGCATGATGAAGCCCTCGCCGCCAAAAAAGCCCACCGACAGCTTGCGCTGCAGCGCGATGCCCAGGCTGACACCGCGTGCCGCGCACAGGAAGCTGTCCTTTTGGCAGATCAGCGTGCCGCCCAGCGCGCGCAGGTCCATCGGCAGGATTTTGCCGGGGTAGGGCGCGGCAAACGCCACGCGCCGCTTGCCGCTGCCCTGGTTGACATAAACCGTGGTGAACAGCGACTCGCCCGTGATGAGCCGCTTGCCGGCCCCCAGCAGCTTGCCGAAAAAGCCACCCTGTTGCGCGCTGCCGTCGCCAAACACCGTGTCCATCACGATGCCGTCGTCCATCATCATCAGGCTGCCGGCTTCGCCGATGGCGGCCTCGCCCGGGTCGAGTTCGATCTCGACGAACTGCATTTCCGCGCCGCGGATGTCGTAGTCGATGACGTCCATGCCCATGGGGTTGCTCCTTGTCACAATGATCAGGTGGTTGGCGATTGACGGTTGAAGCCGGACCGGCGCGCCGCGTGGTCGTTGCTCATTGGGGGGTGGCAGCGGCGGGGCACGCCGCCAGGCTGCGCGCTTGCGCGCCCAGGGCGGTGCGCAGGCGCGCCAGTTCGGCCTCGGTGAGGTCGGGCCAGCGCAACGTCAGCACGTTGACCGGCGGGCGCTCACGCACCACGCGGGCGTCGCGCACGCCGCGCTGCTGCGCATCGGCCAGCGCGCGCCGCGCCGCGTCTTCGGTGGAAAAGGTGCCCAGCGCCAGCCCGCTGCCGGTGCCGGGAACCTCGACCATGCGGTGCTCCAGCCCCTGCAGCCGCAGCGCGGCGCGGCGCGCGGCCAAGTCGGCCTCGCCCAGCGGGCCGATGTAGACCAGCCAGCGCACCGGCAGCGTGCCCGGCGTTTCGGTGTGGCGGCCGCGCAGGTCGGCCTGCGTCTCGGCGCTGCGGCGCAACGCCTGCGCCTGGTCCAGCGGCAGCGGGGGCAGTTGCCAGCAGCGGCGCGCCTCGCGTGCCACGTGCTCAGCAGGCGCGGGCCCCTCGGCGGGCGCGGGTGTGTCGGCGGGCTGCGGGGGCGGTGCCTCCGGCGCCGCTGGCGTGGCGGGGGCGGCGGCGGGCCCGCCTTGGCCGGGCGGGTTCAGCAGCCGCAGCCGCTCGGGCTCAATCTGCTGCGCCAGCCGCTGCGGCTCGCTGGCGGCTTGCACGGGCGCGGGGGGCGGCGCGCCCAGCCAACCCCACTGCCACGCGGCCAACGCGGCGTTGGCCAGCAGCAACAGCAGCACCAGCGCCCTCAACATGGCCGCACGCTCACCTCGCCGTGCTGCACCCGCACCACGCCTTGCGGTGTGCGGATGCGCAGCGCACCGTCGCCATCGACGCCGTCGGCCACGCCTTGCACACCGTCGCTGGTGAGCACGGTTCGTCCGGCCAGTGCGTCCAGCGCGCCGTAGCGCGCCTGCCAGGGGCCAAAGCCTTCGCGCTCGAAGCTGCGGGCGGCGTGCACCACGGCCGGCCCCAGGCGCGCCAACCACACGCCGGCGTCGTCCAGCGGTGGGTTGCCGCTGGCTGGCAGCTCGCGCAGCCCCACCGGCGGCAGCGCGTCCAGCGCGGCTTCGGGGGGGAGCTGAGGCGTGTGCAGGTTGAGGCCGATGCCGATGACCGCGTAGCGTGCCTCGGCCTCGGTGAGGGTGGCGGTTTCAATCAGGATGCCGCCCAGTTTGCGGCCTTGCCACCACAGGTCGTTGGGCCACTTGAGCCGCACCCCGGCGGGCAGCGCGCTGGCCACGGCCACGCCCACCGCCAGCGACAGGCCCGCCCACTGCGCCGGCGCCATGGGCAGCCCGACCGAAAACGCCAGCGACGCCCCAGGTACCGTGATCCAGGGCCGCCCACGCCGGCCGCGCCCCGCGGTTTGCGTGAGCGCGGCCAGCACCGTGGGGGCGCCCTGCCCGGCGCGCGCGCGGCGCAGCAGCTCGGCGTTGGTGGAGTCGATGTGCGGCACGACCTCGACGGTGAGACCCGGCTCGAAGGGCACCAGCGCTTGCCACAGGGCCTCGGACCCGGCGTGCAGGCGGCGCAGCAGGGCCGTGTCGGAGGCGGTGTGTTCGTTCATCGGCGTGCGGACGGACAAAGTTTGCTATGGTGTTGGCATGTGTGGGTGCGCGTGCGCACGCGCGCGAGGGCAGGTCCACCCCCGGTCGGCGGGGCTTGCATCGCCGCGCCGGCCGGCCCCACAGCTGTCATGCATTGTAGGAACAATGAACGCAACCTCTGCTGCCAAAACCCTGGTCATCGCCGAAAAGCCTTCGGTGGCGTTGGATATCGTGCGTGCGCTCACGCCGGTGGCCGGCAAGTTCGACAAACACGACGACCACTATGAAAACGAGCGCTACATCGTCACCTCGGCGGTGGGGCATCTGCTGGAGATCGCCGCGCCCGAAGCCTACGAGGTCAAGCGCGGCAAGTGGAGCTTTGCCCACCTGCCGGTGATACCCCCGTACTTCGAGCTCAAGCCGCTGGACAAGACCAAGGGCCGGCTGCAAGCCATCGTCAAGCTGGCGCGGCGCAAGGACGTGGCCGAACTCGTCAACGCCTGCGACGCGGGGCGGGAGGGGGAGCTGATTTTTCGGCTGATCGAGCAGTACGTCGGCGGCAGCGACAAAAACGGTCAGCCCAAACCGTTGGGCAAGCCCATCAAGCGGCTGTGGTTGCAGTCGATGACGCCGCAGGCCATCCGCGACGCGTTCGAGCACCTGCGCAGCGACGAGCAAATGCGCCCGCTGGCCGATGCCGCGCGCAGCCGCTCCGAGGCCGACTGGCTGGTCGGCATCAACGGCACGCGCGCCATGACCGCGTTCAACAGCCGCGACGGGGGCTTTTTCCTGACCACCGTCGGGCGCGTGCAAACGCCCACGCTGGCGCTGGTGGTGGAGCGTGAGGAGCAGATCCGCCGCTTTCGCGTGCGCGACTACTGGGAGGTGCACGCCACCTTTGCGGCGCAGGCGGGCAGCTACGCCGGGCGCTGGTTCGACCCAGACTGGCGCAAACCCACGGGCGACGACGCCGATGCCGAGCTGCGCCCCGAGCGCCTGTGGGACGAAGCGCAGGCGCGCGCCATCGCCGACGCGGTGCGGGGCCAGCCCGCCAGCGTGACCGAGGAGAGCAAGCCCGCCACCCAAGCCTGCGGCTTGCTGTACGACCTGACCACCCTGCAGCGCGAGGCCAACGCGCGCTACGGCTTTTCGGCCAAGACAACGCTGGCGCTGGCGCAGGCCCTGTACGAAAAGCACAAGGTGCTGACCTACCCCCGCACCGACGCGCGCGCCCTGCCCAGCGACTACCTGGGGACGGTGCGCGCCACGCTGCGCGCGTTGGCCGACAGCGACCTGCAGCACCTGGCGCCGCACGCGCGCAAGGCGCTGGACAACGACTGGGTGCGTCCCACCAAGCGCGTGTTCGACGACGCCAAGGTCAGCGACCACTTCGCCATCATCCCCACCGGCCAATTGCCCAAGGGTTTGAGCGAGGCCGAGCAAAAGTTGTACGACCTGGTGGTGCGCCGCTTCATCGCGGTGTTTTTCCCGGCGGCGCAGTTGTTGGTCACGACGCGCATCACGCGCGTGGCGTGCGCGGGCGGCGCCACGCACCACTTCAAGACCGAGGGCCGCGTGCTGGTCGATCCGGGCTGGCTGGCGGTGTACGGGCGTGAAGCGGCCGCCGACGTGGAGGGCGCGCAGGCGGGCGACAAGGGCCAGCCGCTGGTGCCGGTGCAGCCGGGCGAGGTGGTGCGCACCGACGACGCCACGCTGCAGGCCCGCCAGACCCGCCCGCCGGCGCGCTACACCGAAGCCACCCTGCTGGCGGCGATGGAGTCGGCCGGCAAGCGCGTCGAGGACGAGGAGCTGCGCCTGGCGATGGCCGACAAGGGCCTGGGCACACCGGCCACGCGCGCGGCCATCATCGAAGGGCTGCTGGAGGAAAGGTACCTGGTGCGCGAAGGGCGCGAGCTGGTGCCCACGCCCAAGGCGTTTCAACTGATGACGCTGCTGCGCGGGTTGGGCGTGGAGGAGCTGACGCGCCCGGAGCTGACCGGCGAGTGGGAGCACAAGCTGGCGCAGATCGAGCGGCGCGAGCTGTCGCGCGAGGCGTTCATGCGCGACATTGCGGCGATGACCGAGCGCATCGTGCACAAGGCCAAGTCGTTCGACCGCGACAGCGTGCCGGGCGACTATGCCACGCTGCAAGCGCCTTGCCCGCAGTGCGGTGGCATCGTCAAGGAAAACTACCGCCGCTACGCCTGCACCGGGCCCGACGGCAACGGGCCGGGGTGCGGGTTTTCGTTCGGCAAGGCGCCGGGTGGGCGTATCTTGGCTCCGGACGAGGCCGAGGCGCTGCTGCGCCAACACCGCCTGGGGCCGCTGGAAGGCTTTCGCTCCAAGATGGGGCGACCGTTCACGGCCGAGCTGCTGCTCAAGCCCGACGGCGATGGGCAGTGGAAGCTGGGGTTCGATTTTGGCGATGACGCCACTTCCGGCCCCGAGGGGGGCGAGGCGGTGGACGTGGCCGCGCTGCCTCCACTGGGGCCGTGCCCGAAGTGCGGCAGCCCCGTGGTGGCGCTGGGCAACCAGTACGTCTGCACACGCGCCGTGCCGACGGCGCAGCAGCCGCAACCCGCGTGCGACTTTCGCAGCGCCACCACGATCCTGCAGCAGCCGGTGGCGCCGGAGCAAATGGCCAAACTGCTGCGCGAGGGCCACACCGACTGGCTGGAGGGGTTTGTGTCCAACCGCACGCGCCGGCGCTTCAAGGCGCGCCTGGTGTGGGACGCCAGCGCGGGCAAGGTGGGGTTCGAGTTCGAGCCGCGCGACAGCACCGCGCGCCCCCGCGCGGCGGCCACCCGAGCCCGGCGCCGCGCTGGCTGAGCGCCGCGGCGCTCAGCCAGCGGGCCCGGCCGACGGTGCGCCGCGGCGCTGCTGTTGCACCAGCAGCCGTGTCAGTTCCCGTGCCAGGTGCACCGTCAGGCGCTTGACCCCTTGGTACTGCACGTCGGTCAGCGCGGGTGCTCCCAGGCCACCGTCGGCCCACAGCACCCCGGCGGCGCGCCCGCGCACGGTCAAGGTCCCTAACACCAGCCCGCCCTCGGGCACTTGGGCGTCCAGCGGCGGCGGCAGCTGCGCGCGCGCCAGCGGCACCTGGGCCGGCTGCACGTGCATGAACGCGCCGGCCTGGTTCAGCAGCCGGGCCAGCAGCGGCGCGCCGGCCAGCGCCACCTGCAGCCGGCGCGGCTGCACCACGCCACCGAAGCCGTGCGCGGCAATGCACGCCAGCGTGTTGGGGTCGGTGGTGCGCATCAGCAGCGCAAAGCGCGGCAGCGCCAGAGCCTGCTGCAGCGTGGCGGCCAGGGCTTGCAGCAACCCGGCCACGGTGTCGAAGCGCTGCGCGTGGCAGGCCTCGATGAAACGTTCCACATCCCAGGCCACTGCGGGAGGGGGGACGTGGGCGGGGCGGGGCGCGGACGTGGCCGCGGAGGGGGTCGGCCGGGCCTCTGCCGTGGCGGGGTCGGACGCCGGTGGCGTGGCCCGGGGTGGCTGGCGTCGCGGTGGCCGCGCCCACAGCAAGCGCGCGGCTGGGGCGCCCACCCACACCGCCCAGCTCAGGCCGCGGCTGGCCTCGGCGGCGTGACGGTGCGCAAAGGCCGTGGTGTCGTCCAGGTGCCAGCCCCGCAGGGCCGAGAGCACGCGCAGCCACAGCCGCGTGCGCGGGCTGTGCCAGTCGGCCATGGCTTCACACGCCAAGCGGTGCCACAGCAGCGGGGCCAGCGCGGGCTGGCGCAGCCAGCGCGCCAGTGCCGCGGGCAGCTCCACCGGGTCGTGGCCGGTCCACGCGCTGCGGGCGGCGGCGCGCAGCATGGCCGGCGTCACGGAAGGGGTGGCCGGTGGATCGTCGGGGTCGGCCAGGCCGCTGGCCAGGGCCAGCGGCGCATCCCACGCCGCCAGCGGCTGCCCCAACCATTGGCGCTGCAAGGCCGCAGCGCGCTCGCCAGCCGCCACCCGCTGGCGGCACGCTTCGGCGCGCGCCGGGTCGGCCAGCGCCCAGTGCCACTGGCTGCGGCCCAGCTGCACCGCCTGCCAAAACACGGCCGCGTGGTCTGCGCGGCCGTCGATGTGCGCGCACGCTTGTGCCCAGTGTGCGCCCAGCACGCTGGTGGCTACCGCCTCGGCCAGCGCCAAGTGGCCGGGTTGGTGGGGGTCGAAGCGCTGCCGGCTGGCCTGCCGCAGCAGCGTCTGCGCCGCGCCGACGCCCAGCAGCGCCAGCGCGTGTTCGACGTCGCGCACCGCTTGCCCGGGGCGCAGCCGCCGCTGGGCCTGCGCCATCAGCCGCAGACCCAGCGGCGGGTCGCGGCGCAGCAGGCGGGCCAACGCCTGCGCGGTGATGTCGTCGTCCAGCGCAGCGTCGTCCAGCAGCAACGGCAGCGCCTGCACATGTGCGGCGGTCAGCCAGGCGGGTAGTGGCGCAGCGGTGGGCGGGGCGGGCGTGGGTGACATCGGGCGCTTGGGGCTGAGGGCGGGCGTGGCTATCATAGGGCGCTGCCGTACCCGCCTGCCAAGGAGACACCATGCCATTGCAACTGTACTACGCCCCCGGGGCGTGCTCGTTCGTGCCCCATGCCGCGCTGGAGCTGGCCGGCGCCAGCTTCGAGCCGGTGCTGGTCAAGCTGCATAAGGGCGAGCACCACAGCCCCGCGTTTCGTGCCATCAACCCGCGCGGGCAAGTGCCCGTGTTGGTGGACGATGGTCAGGCGATCACGCAGATCGTGGCCATCGGGTTGCACCTGGACGCCCGTTTTCCGCAGGCGCAACTGCTGCCGCCGCAGGGGCTGGCGCGCACGCGCGCGCTGGAGCTGCTGGCGTGGATGAACAACACCGTGCACCCGACGTTCACGCACGTGTTCATGCCGGCCAAGTTCACCGACGACGCGGCGGCGCAGGCCAGCGTGAAGGCGCATGCGCTGACACGCTACCGGGCGTTGCTCGAGGAGCTGGAGGCCATGGTGACCACCCGCTCGGGGCCGTGGTTGGGCGGTGCGTCGCCTGGCCTGTTGGACGCCTACGCGCTGACGCTGCTGCGCTGGGGTGGCTTTGCCGGCATCGACCCGACCACGCTGCCGCACACCTGGGCGCTGGCGCAGTCGTTCGCGGCGCTACCGCCGGTGGCGCGCGTGGTGGAGCGCGAGCGGCTGCAGCTCAACGTCTACCAGCCCGCGGCGGCCTGAAAGCGCACCGTCACGCGCAGGCCGCGGCGCGCGCCGGCGCCGGGGTGGGCCTCTTCCATGCTCAGGGTGGCGTGGTGTTGGCGCACGATCTCGTGCACGATGGCCAGCCCCAGCCCGGAGCCTTCGACGTTGGTGCCCAACGCGCGGTAAAACGGCGCCAGCACGCGCTCGCGCTCGGCCGGGTCGATGCCGGGGCCGTCGTCCTCGATTTGCAGCAACTGCACGCCGCCCCACGGGTCGCTGAGCACACGCACCGTCACCACGCCGCCGCGCGGCGTGTAACGCAAGGCGTTGTCGGTCAGGTTGCGCACGAGTTCGGCCAGCAGCACCGCGTTGCCCCACAGCCGCAGCGGCGGCGCGCCGCGCAGCATCTCGGGCGCGGGCAGGGACTCAAAGCCCAGGTCCAGCCCCTTGTCCAACGCCAGCGGCACCAGGTCTTCGACCACCTGGCGGGCTACCGTCAGCAGGTCCACCGGTTCGCGCGGCAGCGCCTGGCCGGCGGCTTCGGCACGTGCCAGCGCCAGCAGTTGGTTGACGGTGTGCGTGGCGCGCACGCTGGAGTTGGCGATCTGGCGCAGGGTGCGCTCGATGTCTTCGCCCGCGCCGGCGGGCAGTTGCATTTGCGCCATTTCGGCCTGCAGCCGCAGCCCTGCCAGCGGGGTTTTGAGCTGGTGCGCGGCGTCGGCCAAAAAGCGCTTTTGGTTCGACAGCGTGGTGCCCAGCCGATGCAGCAGGTCGTTGATCGACGACACCAGCGGCGCCACCTCCTGCGGCACCTCGGCCTCGTCGATCGGGCTGAGGTCGTCGGGGCGGCGTGAGCGGATGCGCCGCTCCAGCGCGCTCAACGGCCGGATGCCGTGCACCAGCGCCAGCCACACCAGCAGCACCGCCAGCGGCAGGATGATGAACTGCGGCACCATCACGCCCTTGATGATTTCGGTGGCGAGTTTGGAGCGTTTGCCGCGCGTTTCGGCCACCTGCATCAGCGCCATCGGTTTGCGTTGGTCGGCGCGCATCAACCACGTGTAGGCCACGCGCACGTCCTCGTCGCGCACGATGTCGTCGCGCAGCACCACCACGCCTGGGCGCGGCGCCACGTCGGCCGGGGGCGGCGGCAGATCCGGGTCGCCGCTGACCAGGCGGCCGTCGCCGTCAACCACCTGGTAAAAGACAAGGTCGGTGCCGTCGGCGCGCAGCAGGTCGCGCGCCTGCGGGGTGAGCGTGAAGGTGACACGCCCGCTGTCGACGGTGACGAACTGGGTCAGCGCCTGCAGGCTGAACTCCAGCGCGCGGTCGTACGGCCGGTTGGCGATGCCTTGCGCCACAAACCAGGTCAGCCCCAGCGACAGCGGCCACAGCAGCAACAGCGGCGTCAGCATCCAGTCCAGGATTTCGCCAAACAGGCTGGGCTGCTCGCGCTGCCACAGCGTGCGCCAGCCGCCGCGGTCCTCAGGACGGGATTTTTTCAAGGCAGTACCCCAGTCCGCGCACGGTGGCGATGCGGATCGGGCCGCGCTCGATCTTTTTGCGCAGGCGGTGGATGTACACCTCGATGGCGTTGTTGCTGACCTCGTCGCCCCACTCGCACAGCCGCTCGACGAGCTGCTCCTTGCTGACCAGGCGTCCCGCGCGCTGCAGCAGCACCTCCAGCAGGCTGAGTTCGCGCGCGGACAGCTCGATCATCTTGCCATCGATCGTGACGACGCGGCCGGCCTGGTCGTAGGTCAGCGGTCCGTGCTGGATCAGGCTGGAGGCCGCCCCGTTGCCGCGGCGCACCAGCGCGCGCACGCGCGCTTCCAGCTCGGCCAGCGCAAACGGCTTGGCCATGTAGTCGTCGGCGCCCAGGTCCAGCCCCCGCACCCGGTCGTCGACGCTGTCGGCGGCGGTCAGGATCAGCACCGGCAGGCGCGAGCCGCGCGCGCGCAGGCGGCGCAGCACCTCCAGCCCGCCCATGCCCGGCAGCCCCAGGTCCAGGATCAGCAGGTCGAAGTTGTCACTGACCAGCAGCGCGGCGTCGGCGGCGTCGCCGCTGGCCACGTGGTCCACGGCCGCACCGGCGGCGCGCAGCGTGCGCTGCAGCCCATCGGCCAGCACCTGGTCGTCTTCGGCGATGAGGATGCGCATCGTATCGACCCTAAAGCAGCAGGCACGCGGCCACCGGCGCTGCTTTAGGGCGCCTGGTCGCGGTCACGAACATTGTAGGGGCGTTGTCGGCGCGGCGGTGCAGGGTCGCCGTCGGCGTAGGCCTCCAGTCCCAGCAGCACCACCGCCGCCACTGCGTCGCCCACCGCGGCGCGGAACTCGGCTTCGGCCTGCTCCACGGCGCGGCGAAACGCCTGCAGCCAGTCCAGGCCCGTCGGCGTGAAGACGATGCGCCGCGCCCGCGCGTCGCGCGGGTCTGGCTCGCGGCGCACCAGCCCCCACGCCACGCACTGGTCCACCAAGTCACCCATGGCCTGCTTGGTCATGCCGGCGCTGGCGGCCAGCTCACTCAGGCGCGCGCCCGCCAGCGGCAGGTGGCGGGTGATGTGCACGATGGCCGCGCTGATGCGTTGGCGCGCCGCCAGGTTGGACAGCGCCAGCGGCGCGTGTGGGCTGTGCGCCATCAGCCACAGCACCCGCTCATCGAAGCGGCGCCGCGCGTGGCCGAGCAGCCGCCCCAGGTGCGTCAGGCGCCAGCGCTCGTCAACGCCGTAGGACAGGGTGGTCATACGCCATATAGTAAAGCAAACTGACCAAAAAATAGGTTTTTGAAGATGTAGTCCGCGCTACACTGTGTCCCACGCAGCCGCGCTGAGGCACCCTCACCCGCCGCTGTACCCATCACCCCACCGCAAGGAGGCCCCAACGATGAACGCCACCACCACCCGCACCCCGGACCCCGACAAAGCCAAGGCCCTGGCCGCGGCGCTGGCGCAGATCGAAAAGCAGTACGGCAAAGGCACCATCATGCGCCTGGCCGAAGGCGAGAAGGTCGAGGACATCCAGGTCGTCTCCACCGGCTCGCTCGGGCTGGACCTGGCGCTGGGCGTCGGCGGCCTGCCGCGCGGCCGCATCATCGAGATCTACGGCCCCGAGTCGTCGGGCAAGACGACGCTGACGCTGCAGGTCATCGCCCAGATGCAAAAGCAAGGCGGCATTTGCGCCTTCGTCGATGCCGAGCACGCGCTGGACGTGCAGTACGCGCAGAAGCTCGGCGTGGATCTGTCCAACCTGCTGATCAGCCAGCCCGACACCGGGGAGCAGGCGCTGGAGATCGTCGACAGCTTGGTGCGCTCCGGCGCGGTCGATCTGATCGTGGTGGACTCGGTGGCCGCACTCACCCCCAAGGCGGAGATCGAAGGCGACATGGGCGACAGCCTGCCCGGCCTGCAGGCGCGCCTGATGAGCCAGGCGCTGCGCAAGCTCACCGCCACGATCAAGAAGACCAACTGCATGGTCATCTTCATCAACCAGATCCGCATGAAGATCGGCGTCATGTTCGGCAGCCCCGAGACCACCACCGGCGGCAACGCGCTGAAGTTCTACGCCTCGGTGCGCATCGACATCCGCCGCACCGGCTCGATCAAGAAGGGCGAGGAGGTCATCGGCAGCGAGACCAAGGTCAAGGTCGTCAAGAACAAGGTCGCCCCGCCGTTCAAGACCGCCGACTTCGACATCCTCTACGGCGAGGGCATCAGCCGCGAGGGCGAAATCGTGGACCTGGGTGTGCAGCACAAGGTCATCGAAAAGTCCGGCGCCTGGTACGCCTACAACGGTGAAAAAATCGGCCAGGGGCGCGAAAACGCGCGCGAATTCCTGAAAGAAAACCCCGACCTGGCGCACGAAATCGAAAACAAAATCCGCGCTGCGGTGGGGGTGGCGGCGCTGCCGGCGGCGGTGGCCGACGACGAGGTCGAGCCCGATGCGGCGTTTGACGAGGTCTGAGGCCGCGCACGACCCGCACGCGCCTGCCGAACCCGGGCGCACCGGCCGCGATGGCCCCAGCCTGCGCGCGCGTGCGCTGCGCCTGCTGGCGCGCCGCGACCACACCCGCACCGAGCTGGCGCAGCGCCTGGCCCCCTACGCTGATGACGAGGCCGCGCTGCAGGCGGTGCTGGACGAATGCGCGGCCAAGGGCTGGCTGGACGAGCAGCGGGCCGTGGAGGCGCACCTGCACCGGCGCGGCCAGCGCCTTGGCGCGGCGCGCCTGAGCGCCGAGCTGCGCGCGCGTGGCATCGACGGCGAGGCGCTGGCCCAGGCACGCGCCTGGGCCGAAGCCACCGAAGCGCAACGCGCGCAAGCCGTGTGGGCACGCCGCTTTGGTCAGCCCCCGCACGATGTGACCGAGCGCGCGCGCCAGCAGCGGTTTTTGCTCGCGCGCGGCTTTGCGCCCGAGGTTGTGCGCCGCGTGGTGCCACAGGTCGTCGATGGCGGCGACGGTGCCCCAGGGGACGACGGCTGATGCCAAGGTGCACAAGCCTTCCACCGCCACGCTATCATGAGACGAGCACGGCGGGTCGTCCGCGAGCGGGTGACTCGTCGCCGAAGGGGCCTGCCCATGCGTGTCAATTTGCCTGTTACCCAAAAAGCCTACGATTTCCCCGCCGACCAGACCCTGATTTCGGTCACCGACGTCAAGGGTCGCATCACCTACGCCAACAACAATTTTGTCGCCGTCAGCGGCTACACGCGCGACGAGTTGCTGGGCCAGCCGCACAACATCATTCGCCACCCGGACATGCCGGAAGAAGCCTTCCGCGACATGTGGCACACGATCCTGCAGGAAGGCCGGCCGTGGACCGGCTTGGTCAAAAACCGGCGCAAAAACGGCGACCACTACTGGGTACGGGCCAACGCTGCGCCGGTGCGTGAGGGTGACCAGATCGTGGGCTTTATGTCGGTGCGCACCAAGCCGACCGCGCAGGAGGTCGAAGCCGCCGAGGCGCTGTACGCCCGCATGCGCGCCGAGGCCGAGCGCGGCCGGCTGCGCACCCGGCTGCAGGGGGGCGAGGTGGTGCGCGCGGGCTGGCTGTTCGCGCTGGGCCGCGCGCTCAAGCCCGGCTTGCGCGGGCGCATCGCGCTGGGCACGCTGGCTGCGGCGCTGGCGCCGATGGTCACCGCCACGCTGGGCGCGCCCGTGTGGGTGGTCTGGGCGGCGGGCCTGGCGGTGGTGGCTGCGGTAACGGTGCTGACGGAGCTGCACCTGATGCGCCCGATCCAGCGCATCGTGCGCCAGGCCGAGCAGTTGGCCTCGGGCGACCTGGTCGAGCCGATCACGGTGGACACCGGGTTAGAACTGCGCCGCATCCAACTGTCGCTGCAGCAGGTGGAGGTGGGTGTGCGCACCGTGGTGCGTGACATCCGCCACGAAGTGGCCAACCTGCGCGGCGGCACGCAGGAAATCGCCGCCGGCAACCAAGACCTGTCCCAGCGCACCGAAAACGCCGCGGCCAGCCTGGAGCAGACCGCGGCGTCGATGGAGGAAATCAACGGCACGACGCAGGAAACGGCGCGCCTGGCCGAGCAGGGCACGGCACTGGCGCGGGAGACCCTGGACCTGGCGCGCGCCGGCACCGAGGCGGTGGGGGCGCTGTCCGGCACGATGCGCGACATCACCGAATCGTCGCGGCGCATCACCGACATCATTCAGGTCATCGAGGGCGTGGCGTTCCAGACCAACATCCTGGCGCTCAACGCGGCGGTGGAGGCCGCCCGTGCGGGCGAGGCGGGCCGCGGTTTCGCGGTGGTGGCCGGTGAGGTGCGCGCGCTGGCGCAGCGCACCAGCGAAGCGGCCAAACAGATACGCCAGTTGATCACCGAGTCGCGCGAGCGTGTGCTGGCCGGCGACGCCCGCAGCGCGGAAGCCAGCGAGCGCATGGCGGCCGTGGCCGCCGCGGTGGAGCGCGTGGCCAAGATGTTTGAGGACGTGCGTCATTCGGTCGACGAGCAAACGCGCGGCGTGGCGCAGATCGCCGAGGCGATCGCCAGCCTGGACTCGATCACGCAGCAAAACGCCGCTATGGTCGAGCAGCTCGCCGCCGCTGCGGTGTCGCTGGATGAACAGGTGCGCGTCGTGCACAGCACGATCCGGGTGTTTCGGCTTACGCCCAAGGACGTGCTGCTGGTCAAGGAAGACGCCACGGCGTTGCGCAAGGCGGCGCAGGCGCTCGACGACCCCAGTCAATTCGACTTTGACGCCGCGATCAAAGCGCACCAGCAGTGGCGCATCAAACTGCGCAACGCCATCCTCAAGGGCGACAAGCTCGACGTGACCACGATCCGCCGCGACGACTGCTGCGCGGTCGGCAAATGGATTTACGGCGCGGGCGGCCAGCGCTACGGCAGCCTGCCGCTGTTCACGACGCTGGTGGAGCAGCACAAAAAGTTCCACCAGGAAACCGGTCACATCGCCGAGCTCGTCAATGCGGGCAAGACGGAGGAGGCCAACCGGCTGCTGCAGGGCGAGTCGGCGTTCATCCGCGCGGGTCGTGCGGTGGTGGCGACGTTGCAACAACTCAAGGCCGCGGTGGCGGGGGCGGTCAAGTCGGCGGCGTTGCAACAGCGCCCCGCGGCCGGCGCGGCGGCGCGCCCCAAGGCGCTGCCTGCCAAGGGCAAGACCGCGGCGGCAGCCGCGGGCAGCACCACCGCCGAAGGCGAGTGGGAAACGTTCTAAACCGACCCACCGGCGGCGCGCCCCACGCCGGGGCGGCGCCGGGTGGCGTGGCCCAACGTCACCCCAGCCAGCGCCGCAGCCGCTCGATCGCCTCGTCCAGGTCGGCGCGCGCGGTGGCGATCGAAAAGCGCACGAACCGCCCGCCGTCGGCCTGTCCGAAATCGGCGCTCGGGGTGGCCACGACGCGCGCGTGGTGCATCATGGCGCGCACAAACGCCGTGCTGTCGGTGGCGCCGGCGCGGGCCAGCCGCGCACCGGCGTCGGCCCAGACGTAAAACGCACCGTCCGGCTCGACCGGCACCGCCAAGCCCAGCGTGCGCAGCGCGGGCACGAACGCGTCGCGCCGGGCGGCGTATGCGGCGCGGCGGCGCTCGTACTCGGCCAGCGCATCCGCGTCGAAACACGCCAGCGCCGCGTGCTGCGCGACGGCGTTGGCGCAGATGTAGTGGTTTTGCGCCAGGCGCTCCACCACCGGCACGAGCGGTTCGGGCAGCACCAGCCAGCCCAGCCGCCAGCCGGTCATGCCAAAGTATTTGGAAAAGCTGTTGACGCTGATGACGTCGTCGCCCAACGCCAGCGCGGTGCGGCCGTAGCGCGTGTCGAACGACAGCCCGAGGTAGATTTCATCGACGACGAGCGCGCCGCCGCGGCGGCGCACGAGCTCCAGCACCCCACGCAGCGCCTCGGGCTCGATGGAGGTGCCGGTCGGGTTGGCCGGCGAGGCCAGCATCACGCCGCGTGTACGGGCCGTCCACGCCGCTTCCAGTTGCGCGGGCGTGGGTTGGTAGCGCGTGGCGGCGGTGGTCGGCACCGTGGTCGCGCTGACCCCAAGGCTGGTCAGGATTTGCCGGTTGCACGGGTAGCAGGGGTCGGGCAGCAGCACGTCGTCACCGGCGTCCCACAGGGCCATCGCCGCCAGTTGCAGCCCGGCCGAGGCCCCTGCGGTGATGACGATGCGCTGCGGCGACACCTCCACCCCCCAGCGCTGGGCGTACCAGGCCGACAGCCGCTGGCGCAGCGCGTCCAGCCCCAGCGCCGGGGTGTACTGCGTGCGCCCGGTGCGGATGGCTTGCTCGGCCGCGGCCTGCACGACCGGCGGCGCGACAAAGTCCGGCTCACCGACGTTCAGGTACAGCATGCGCGGCGCCCCGGGCGAGCGCGTGGCTTGCAGGGCCGCGGCTTCCTTGGCCACCTGCATGACGAGGAAGGGCGCCACCTGCTGGGCGCGTGCGCTGGGGGTGGGGTGGGTCATTTGCCGATGCAAAAGCGTGAAAAGATTTCGCCCAACAGATCGTCGGCGCCGAACGCACCGGTGATCGTGCCCAGGGCGTCGTGGGCCAGGCGCAGCTCTTCGGCCAGCAGCTCCAACGCGGGCGCAGGGCTGTCCAGCTCGGCCTGCGCGGCCAGCAGGTGCGCGCGCACGCGCTGCAGCGCCTGCACGTGGCGCTGGCGCGCGCTGTACAGCCCCTCGGCGGTCTGGCCCTGCCAACCCACCGTGCGCAGCAGACGCTGGCGCAGCGCATCCAACCCGGCGCCGGTGCTGGCCGACAGCACCACGCCGTGGTCACCGTGGTCGCCGCAGGCGGGCGCGTCGGGGGCGGCGTCGGCTTTGTTCCAGACGTCGATGACCGGCACGTTGGCCGCCAGCACTTTCTGCAGCCGTGCGGCGATGGCGGCGTCGGCGGTTTGGTAGGCGGCATCGTGCCGGCGCGTGAGGTCGTGCACGAACAGCACGGCGTCGGCCCCCTCGATGCGCTGCCAGGCGCGCGCGATGCCGATGCGCTCGACCTCGTCGACGCCCTCGCCTTCGCGCAGCCCGGCGGTGTCGATCACGTGCAGCGGCACGCCCTCGATCTGGATGGCTTGCTGCACCACGTCGCGCGTGGTGCCGGCAATGGGCGTGACGATGGCCAGTTCCGCGCCGGCCAGCGCGTTGAGCAGCGAACTTTTGCCGGCGTTGGGCTGCCCGGCGATGACGACGTGCATGCCCTCGCGCAGCAGCGCGCCTTGGCGGGTGCGCGCCAACACCTCGTCAACGCGCCGCAGCAGCGCGGTGAGTTGCCCCGCCGCGTCGGCCTGGTGGATGAAGTCGATGTCTTCCTCGGGGAAGTCCAGCGTGGCCTCGACCAGCATGCGCAGGTGCACCAGGTCGTCGCGCAGCGCCTGCACCGCCTGCGAAAACGCCCCGCCGAGCGAGCGCGCCGCACTGCGCGCCGCCGCTTCGGTGCTGGCGTCGATCAGGTCGGCCACGGCCTCGGCCTGCGCCAGGTCCAGCTTGCCGTTGAGGAAGGCGCGCTCGGTGAACTCGCCCGGCTGCGCCAGCCGCAGGCCCGCCAGGCGCGCGCGGCCCGTGCGCGGATCAGGCTCCGCGGCGGCCTGCAGGCAGCGCTGCAGCAGCAGCTGCAGCACCACCGGGCCGCCGTGCGCGTGCAGCTCCAGCACGTCTTCGCCGGTGTAGGAGTGGGGGGCCGGAAACCACAGCGCCAGTCCGTGGTCCAGCGCCGCGCCGTCGGCGCCGCGCAGCGGCCCGTAGTGGGCGTGGCGCGGCTGCAGGGCACGCCCGGTCAGCGGTTCGTGCAGCGCCGCCAGCCCCTGCCCTGACAGGCGCACGATGCCCACCGCGCCCCGCCCCGGCGCGGTGGCGATGGCCACGATCGGCTCATGGTGGCGCGGCAGCATACAGGGCCGTGCGGAGGATGCCTTTGGACAGCGGTGTGGCCCGTCCGCTTACTTGAAGTTGGGCAGGTTGAACTTGAGCGGCACGCCCATCGTGTGGTTGATGTAGGCCTGCTGCGCGATGGTCAGCACGTTGTTGACGATCCAGTACAGCACCAGACCCGCCGGGAAGAAAAAGAACATCACGCTGAACACGAGCGGCATCAGCCACATCATCTTGGCCTGCAACGGATCGGGCGGCAGCGGGTTGAGGGCGGTTTGCACCACCGTGGTCAGCGCCATGATCAGCGGCAGCACGTAGTACGGGTCGGGCGAGGACAGATCCTCGATCCAGCCCACCCAGGGGGCGTTGCGCATCTCGACGCTGGCCAGCAGCACCCAGTACAGCGCGATGAACACCGGGATCTGGATCAGGATCGGCAGGCAGCCGCCCAGCGGGTTGACCTTTTCCTCGCGGTACAGCCGCATCATTTCCTGCTGCAGCAGCTGCGGCTTGTCCTTGAGGCGCTCGCGCATTTCCATGATGCGTGGGTTGATCGCCTTCATCTTGGCCATGCTGCGGTAGGCGCTGGCGTTGAGCCAGTAAAACGCCGCTTTGATCAGCACCACCAGCAGCACGATGGCCCAGCCCCAGTTGCCCACCAGCGTGTGGATCTTTTCCAGCAGCCAGTACAGCGGTTTGGCGATGATGGTCAGCCAGCCATAGTCCTTGACCAGCTCCAGCCCTGGGGCGACCTCGCGCAGGACTTTTTCTTCCTGCGGGCCGACGTACAGCGTGGCCGCGGCGGTGGCGCTGGCCGCGCCTGGGGCGAGCGCCAGCGCCGGGCCGATCTGGCCCACCGCGTACAGGTTGTCCACCTTGCGCACGTAGTTTTCGCGCGGCGTGCCCTGCGGCAGCAGCCAGGCGCTGAAGAAATAGTGCTGCACCATCGCCACGTAGCCGTCGTCCGCCTGGCGTTGGATGTCGATGTTGCCCTTGTCGATGTGGGCGAACTCGACCTTTTGGTACTTGGCCGCGCTGCTGTAGACGGCCGGCCCGGTGAAGGTGGAGTAAAACGGCGTTTCGCTGCCGGCCTTGAGGCCGTCGCGCAGCAACTGCTGGTACGGCCGCACGTGCACCGGCGCGTCGCCCTGGTTGACGACCTCGTGCTGCACGGCGATGGCGTAGCTGCCGCGCTTGAACGTGTAGCGCTTGCGCAGCACGACGCCGTCGACCGGTTCGGACTCGAACACCAGGGTCAGCGCGTCTTGCCCGTCGGCCAGCGCCAGCGGCGCGCCGGCGGCGGCCGCAGGCTCAACCAGCCGCATCGGGGTTTTGTGGGTGGGCGCCGCGCGGCCTTCGGCCACCAGACCCGACTGCGCCACGTAGGTGCGCTGGCCATCGTCCACGAGCAGTGTCAGCGGCGTAAAGCCCTGGCGCAGCGCCTTGCCGGTTTCGGTGGCGTGCTTGAGCAGCTTGGCTTCGACCACGGTGCCGCCGACGCTGTCCAGCGTCAGCTCCAGCACGTCGGTGCGCACCGTGTGGCGCTGGCGCGGCACGCTCGGCGCGGGCGCCGCCGCGCCCCCGGGCGGGGTGGCCGTGGCCGCCACGCTCGGCTGCGGCACGTCCTTCGACGGCTCCGTCGGGGCGGTGGCGGCCGGGCGCGGCGTGCCCGCGGGGAAGAAGGTGGCGGGCTGCCCGTGGTGCACCTGCCAGCGGTCCCACAGCAGGATCAGCGAAAAACCAAAGATCACCCACAGGATGGAGCGGCGAATGTCGTTCATGACGTGGTCGGGGGATCATGCGGGGAGGGAGCGCCGCCTGTGAACAGCCGCGGCGCGCGTGCGGGCACGGGGTCGTGGCCGCCGGTGCACCACGGGTGGCAGCGCAGGATGCGCCGTGCGGCCAGGTAGCTGCCAGCGGCGGCGCCGTGGCGCTGCAGCGCCTGCAGCGCGTACGCCGAACAGGTGGGCTCGAAGCGGCACGACGACCCAAGCCATGGGCTCAGCAGCACGCGGTAGGCCTGTACCAGGCCGATCAGCAGCCGCTGCGGCAGCCGGGCCAGCTCGGGCAGCCAGCGGTTCAACACGCCGGCTCCTGCGCGCGGTGCGCGGTCAACCGCTGGGGCAGGCGCTGCGCCAGCAGTTGCAACAGTTCGGCGCGCACGGCCCGGCGCAGCGGGGCCGAGGTGGCGCTGGGGAATTCGCTCGTCGGCCACGCGCGCTTGAGGCGCACCACCCACGCGCCGGCCGGCGGTGGGTGCAGAGCCGCCACCGCGCGCACCTGCCGTTTGATGGCGTTGCGCGTGACCGCGCGGCGCGCCCAGCGCCGCGGCACCACCAGGCCCAGCCACGGCCCGGGCGCACCGAACGTGGCGCGCCACGCGGCGTCGTCGGCCGACCACAGCCGGCCATGCAGGGCGAAGTGCGCCGTTTGCACCATCGGGGGCGAGGCGAGCACCGCTTCGAACTGCGCGCGCCGCCGCAGCGGCTGCACACGCGCGTGCGTCAGCGTCGGCGAGGACGGCGGCACCGGCCGGGCGCGCACCACGGCGTCGGTGGCGTCAGACCGCCAAGCGCTTGCGGCCCTTGGCGCGGCGCGCGTTGATGACCTTGCGGCCGCCGCGCGTCTTCATGCGAACGAGAAAGCCGTGGGTGCGGGCGCGGCGAACTTTGGAGGGTTGGTAGGTGCGCTTCATATTCCACCAAACAAATGTGGTTGCGGATCGAAAACCCTCAATTATGGCAAATCCCGCGCTGAAGCGCCAACGCGGGCGCCCGGCCGGCGGCGCGCAGACCGCGGTGGCGGGCGCTGGAACGCACGCCCTGGCGGCTGTCAAGCGGGGTTGCCCGCTGTGGATAACTGGCGGCGCATCGGTACAATCCCGGTCAGTCATGAGTTCCCCACGCACCGTTTCCGACCCTGCCGCCGCCGGCGAGCCGCAGGCGCCCGACCTGTGGTCGGCGTGCCTCGAGCGGCTGGCGCAGGAGCTGCCCGCGCAGCAGGTCAACACCTGGCTGCGGCCCCTGGTGGCGCGCGTGGCCGACGACGGCTCGCGCGTGACGCTGGCGGTGGCCAACCGCTTCAAGCTCGACTGGGTGCGTGCGCAGTACGCCGGCCGCATCGGGGCGGCGTTGCAGGCCATTGCCGGCCAGCCGGTGACGTTGGAGCTGGTGTTGGCCCCGCGCGAGGCGCCCGCCGGCGCGGCGCGGGTGGCGGCGCCGCGCGTGGCCGTGCCGCTGCGCACCGAGGCGGTGCTGCCCCCGCTGCCCGAAGCGCCGCTGGCGTCGCCCGAAGCGGCGCCGCAGCACCATACGCGCCTCAACCCGGCCCTGACGTTTGCCACACTGGTGGAGGGGTCGGCCAACCGCATGGCGCGCGCCGCGGCGCTGCACGTCGCCTCCAGCCCCGGGCAGATGTACAACCCGCTGTTCATTTACGGTGGCGTGGGGCTGGGCAAAACGCACCTGGTGCACGCCATCGGCAACCACCTGCTGGCCGAACGCCCCGAGGCCAAGGTGCTGTACATCCACGCCGAGCAGTTCGTGTCGGACGTGGTCAAGTCCTACCAGCGCAAGACCTTCGACGCTTTCAAGCAGCGCTACCACAGCTTGGACCTGCTGCTGATCGACGACGTGCAGTTTTTTGCCAACAAGGACCGCACGCAGGAGGAGTTTTTCAACGCTTTCGAGGCCTTGCTGGCCAAGAAGAGCCACATCGTGATGACCAGCGACACCTACCCCAAGGGGTTGACGGACATCCACGAGCGGTTGGTGTCGCGCTTCGACTCGGGCCTGACGGTGGCCATTGAGCCGCCCGAGCTGGAAATGCGCGTGGCCATCCTGATCAGCAAGGCGCGCGCCGAAGGGGCGGTGATGCCCGAGGACGTGGCGTTTTTCGTCGCCAAAAACGTGCGCTCCAACGTGCGCGAGCTCGAAGGGGCGCTGCGCAAGGTGCTGGCCTACGCGCGCTTCAACCAAAAGGATATTTCGATCGCGGTGGCGCGCGAGGCGCTCAAGGACCTGCTCAACATCCAAAACCGCCAGATCAGCGTCGAAAATATCCAAAAGACGGTGGCCGACTTCTACAAGATCAAGGTCGCCGACATGTACTCGAAAAAGCGCCCGGCCAACATCGCGCGGCCGCGCCAGATCGCCATGTACCTGGCCAAGGAGCTGACGCAAAAGAGCCTGCCCGAAATCGGCGAGCTCTTCGGTGGGCGCGACCACACCACCGTGCTGCACGCGGTGCGCAAGGTGGCCGCCGAGCGCCAGGTGGACAGCGAGCTCAACCAGCAGCTCCACGTGCTGGAGCAAACCCTGAAAGGATGAGACGGGCATGATCGTCCTGCAAGCCACGCAAGAGCGGCTGATGGCCGCGCTGCAAGCGGTGTGCGGCATCGTCGAGCGGCGCCACACCGTGCCGATCCTGGCCAATGTGCTGCTGCGGCGCGACGGCGCCACGCTGCAGATGACCACCTCGGACCTGGAAATCCAGATTCGCTGCACGACCGACTTCGACGGCGATCCGGGGCCGCTGGCCACCACGGTGGGCGCGCGCAAGCTGCTCGATATCTTGCGCACCTTGTCGCCGCAGCACAACGTGGCGCTGGACGCCAGCGGCGCGCGGCTGGTGCTCAAGGCCGGCAAGAGCCGCTTCACGCTGCAGACCCTGCCGGCGGAGGACTTTCCGCTGGTGCAAGAGGCGCCGGCCTACGGCCCATCGTTTGCGGTGCCGCAAAAGGTGCTCAAGCGGTTGCTGGCGCAGGTGTCGTTTGCCATGGCGGTGCAGGATATCCGCTACTACCTCAACGGCATCCTGTTCGTGGCCGAAGGGCGGCGGCTGACGCTGGTGGCCACCGACGGCCACCGCCTGGCGCTGGCCAGCGCCGAGCTGGATGTCGAGGTGCCGCGCCAGGAGGTGATCCTGGCGCGCAAGACGGTGCTGGAGCTGCAGCGGCTGTTGACCGAGCAAGACGGCACCATCGAGATGCGCTTTGCCACCAACCAGGCCAAGTTGACGCTGGGCGCGCTGGAGTTCGTGACCAAGCTGGTGGAGGGCAAATTCCCCGACTACCAGCGCGTCATCCCCACCGCGCACCGCAACGTCGTGGTGCTGGGGCGCGCCCCGTTGCAAGCGGCGCTGCAGCGCGCGGCCATCATGACCAGCGACAAGTTCAAAGGGGTGCGGCTGCACCTGGAGCCGGGCCTGCTGCAGGTGGCGGCCAACAACGCCGAGCAGGAAGAGGCGGTGGACGAGCTGGACATCGAGTACACGGGCGATGTCATCGACATCGGCTTCAACGTGCAATACCTGCTGGATGTGCTGGGGGCGGTCAGCGCCGAGCACGTGCGCATCGAACTGCAGGACGGCAACGCGTCGGCGCTGATCACGGTGCCGGGCGACGAGCACTTCAAATACGTCGTGATGCCGATGCGCATCTGAAGCAAGGTCCAGGTCCATTGTTCATGAGCGAACCGCAACCGCACACCCCGCCGGGCACCGGCTACGGCGCCGACGCCATCCAGATCCTCGAAGGCCTGGAGGCGGTGCGCAAGCGCCCCGGCATGTACATCGGTGACACCTCCGACGGCACCGGCCTGCACCACCTGGTGTTCGAGGTGGTGGACAACGCCATCGACGAGGCGCTGGCCGGCCACTGCGACGACATCGTGGTGACCATCCACACCGACAACTCGATCAGCGTGGTGGACAACGGGCGCGGCATCCCCACCGGCATCAAGTGGGATGACAAGCACGAGCCCAAGCGCAGCGCGGCCGAAATCGCGCTGACCGAGCTGCACGCCGGCGGCAAGTTCAACCAAAACGCCTACAAGGTCTCGGGCGGCTTGCACGGCGTGGGGGTGAGCTGCGTCAATGCGCTGAGCCGCTGGTTGCGCCTGACGGTGCGCCGCGAAGGCCTGGTGCACCACCTGGAATTTGCCCGCGGCGAGGTCGTGGGCCGCTTGGTCGAAGAGGCTGTCGCACCCGACGGCAGCCGCGTGCAGGTGTCGCCGATGCGCGTGCTGGGGCCCACCGACAAGCGCGGCACCGAGGTGCACTTTTTGCCCGACACCGAGATCTTCCGCGAAAACCACGACTTCCACTACGAAATCCTGGCCAAGCGGCTGCGTGAGCTGAGCTACCTCAACAACGGCGTGCGCATCCGCCTGATCGACGAACGCACCGGCAAGAGCGACGACTTTTCCGGCGCCGGCGGGGTCAAGGGCTTCGTCGAGTTCATCAACGCCGGCAAAAAAGTGCTGCACCCGACCGTGTTCCACGCCACCGGCAGCCGACCGGCGGCCGACTACGGTGGCATCCCGGGCACCGAGATCGGCGTCGAAGTGGCCATGCAGTGGAACGATGGCTACAACGAAAACGTGCTGTGCTTCACCAACAACATCCCGCAGCGTGACGGGGGCACGCACCTGACCGGCTTGCGCGCGGCGATGACGCGCGTGATCGGCAAGTACATCGAAGCCAACGAGCTGGCCAAAAAGGCCAAGGTGGATGTCACCGGCGACGACATGCGCGAGGGCCTGTGCTGCGTGCTCAGCGTCAAGGTGCCCGAGCCCAAATTCAGCAGCCAGACCAAGGACAAGCTGGTCAGCTCGGAGGTGCGCGCGCCGGTGGAGGACATCGTCGCCAAGGCGCTGACCGACTACCTGGAGGAGCACCCGGCCGACGCCAAAATCATTTGCGGCAAGATCGTCGAGGCCGCGCGCGCGCGCGAGGCGGCGCGCAAAGCGCGCGAAATGACGCGCCGCAAAGGCGTGCTCGATGGCCTGGGCCTGCCCGGCAAGTTGGCCGACTGCCAGGAAAAAGACCCGGCGCTGTCCGAAATCTACATCGTCGAGGGTGACTCGGCCGGTGGCAGCGCCAAGCAGGGGCGGGATCGCAAGTTCCAGGCCATCCTGCCGCTGCGCGGCAAAATCCTCAACGTCGAAAAGGCCCGCTACGAAAAGCTGCTGGCCAGCAACGAAATCCTGACCCTCATCACCGCGCTGGGCACTGGCATCGGACGCAGCAGCGCCGACGACGCCGCGCGTGGCAAGGCCAACGGCGGCGACGACTTCGACATCAGCAAGCTGCGCTACCACCGCATCATCCTGATGACCGACGCCGACGTCGACGGAGCGCACATCCGCACGCTGTTGCTGACGTTTTTTTACCGCCAGATGCCCGAGCTGATCGAGCGCGGGCACGTCTACATCGCGCAGCCGCCGCTGTACAAGGTCAAGTCCGGCAAAGAGGAGCTGTACCTCAAGGACGACGCGGCGCTGCAGGCGTGGCTGCTGCGGGTGGCGCTGAAGGATGCGCGCGTGCACACCGGCGGGGCGCAGCCGCGTGTGCTGCAGGGCGACGAGCTGGCCGAGCTGGCGGCGCGCCACCAGGCCGCGGAGGCCGTGATCGCGCGCCTGAGCGCCGTCATGGACGCCGAGGCGCTGCGGGCCATCGCCGACGGTGTGGCGTTGAACCTGGACGATATGGCGCACGCCCAAGCCAGCGCCGAAGCGCTGCAGGCCGCACTGCGCGCGGGCGCCACCAACGGTAGCGCGCCTGAGGTGGTGGCCGAGCGCGACCCCCGCACCGACAAGCCCCTGCTGCGCATCAGCCGGCGCCACCACGGCAATGTGCGCGCCAGCGTCATCACGCAAGACTTTGTGCACGGCGAGGACTACGCTGCGCTGGCACAGGCCGCGCACACGCTGGGCGGCCTGCTGGGCGAGGGCGCCAAGGTGCAGCGCGGCGAAGGCGAGCGCACGCGCGAAGCGGCGGTGGACGACTTCCGCGCCGCGATGCGCTGGCTGCTGGCCGAGGCGGAGCGCACCACCAGCCGCCAGCGCTACAAGGGCCTGGGCGAGATGAATCCCGAACAGCTCTGGGAAACCACGATGAACCCCGAGGTGCGCCGGCTGCTGCAGGTGCGCATCGAAGACGCCATCGAGGCCGACAAGGTGTTCACGATGCTCATGGGCGACGAGGTCGAGCCGCGCCGCGTGTTCATCGAAACCAACGCGCTGCGGGCGGCGAATATCGATGTGTGAGTGAGCGGCGTCTGCCCCAACACCACCTGGAGTGCCCAAGGTGGTGGAGTGATACAATCACCTGACCGTGTCGCATGTGAGAGACAAAATCGGGCCCAAGGAGGATTCGTTCATGGCCCAGACCTCGATGCTGCACGTTCGGGTGGAATCAAAGCCCGCCAGCAGTAAGCGGGCGCCGTTGCCGCGGGTGAGCGACTACACCAAGGCGTTCCTCAAAGACTGGGAGCGCCTTTCGCGCTCGGGGCCGCTACGACCTGAAGCGGCTGAAGGAGGCGATGTTGCTGCTGATTGGCAACGATGCGCCGTTGGGGCCCGAATGGCTGGATCACCCGCTGAAGGGCGAGTGGGCGGATCATCGCGAATGCCACATCGGCGGCGACTTCCTGCTGAGCTACCGCCTGGAGGGCAACGCCATCGTCTTCGTGCGGGCGGGCACGCACTCGGATTTGTTCGAGGAGTGATCCGTGTGTAAGGGTTTGGTGTGACACCCATGTGGAATCGCAGCGTATTTTCCGTACCGAAGATGGATTGCCCGTCCGAGGAAAACCTCATCCGCATGGCGTTGCGCGACCTGCCGGACGTGGTGTTGGCCTTCGACCTGGCGCAGCGCCGTCTGACGGTGCAGCACCCGGGGCCGGCCGAGGCGGTGCTGGCCCGGCTGGAGCGGCTGAACCTGGGCGCGCGTCTGGCGCACACCGAGCCGGTAGCGCAGCCGTCCGCCCCGCCGGCGTCGACCGACGCGACCGAGTCGCGCGTGCTGTGGACCCTGCTGGCCATCAACGGGGCCATGTTTTTGCTGGAAATCGGGGTGGGCATCGTGGCCCAGTCCACCGGTCTGTTGGCCGACGCGATGGACATGTTTGCCGATGCCGCGGTGTACGGCGTGGCGTTGTTTGCCGTCGGCCGCTCGGCCGCCCGCAAGGTGCAGGCGGCGCATCTGGCGGGGTGGTTGCAGCTGACGCTGGCCTTGCTCGCGCTGGCCGAGGTGGGGCGGCGCTGGGTGCAGGGCAGCGAGCCGGTGTCGGCGCTGATGATGGGCGTGGGGGTGGTGGCCCTGGTGGCCAATGTGGCCTGCCTGTGGCTGGCGGCGCGGCACCGGGGGCTGGGCGCCCACATGAAGGCGAGTTACATCTTCTCCGCCAACGACGTGCTCGCCAACCTGGGGGTCATCGTGGCGGGCCTGCTGGTGGCGTGGACCGGCTCGCGCGTGCCCGATCTGGTCATCGGGGGCGTGATCGGGTTGGTCGTGCTCGACGGGGCGCGGCGGATACTGGCGCTGCGCTGAATGCCCATGCCGCCCGCCCGTGACCCCGCCCCGGCGCCGTGCGTGCTGGCCACGGGTTTGGTCAAACGCTATGGGGCACTTCTCGAAACCTCCCTAACCGTTGTCGCCAGTGAGCCGGCATGATGTCGCCCATGATCACCCCGCGCATCAAGCCCTCGTCCTTCTGGCGCTCTCAGCCCGGCGCTGACCTGTTCGTGCAAGACCAACGCCAAGCCAAGCTCGGCGGCTTCATCGCCAACCTGGCAGCAATGGACGAACTGATCGACTTCGCGGCCATTGCCGCCCGGGTCGACACCGCCTG
>NZ_SMAH01000020.1:35388-38277 GCF_004342625.1 Tepidimonas ignava | reverse complement strand
GCGCATCAGACATCAGATCTGGGGGAAATTGTACTCGCAAACAGACAATAACACAAGAAAAATCATGATGTTATGAATATTTCAGGGGCGACTAATTCACGGCTGGCAGCCCGCCGTAGTTCAACGCGCGGCATCCTAGAGCATTTTGCGCTACGGTAGCAATTTGGGAGCACTCGCTCCGTCAATGCGCGCCATTGACGGCCTGCCTCACCGCGTCGTATGCAGCCTGACACCGCTAGCACGGTAGGCGTCCGGAAGCTGCGCGCCACGCACCTCAGACTCAAAGCTCAGCCGACAGTGATCTCGCTCCAGCGGCCAGAACAACGCATCGATGAGCGGGCGCAGGATGCGCCCGGCCAGCTTGCCCTGCTGCTCCATGCGCCAGGCGGCCGCGCTGATGGTCTCATCAGGATGCCCGCGCCCGAGCGTCAGCAGCACCCACGCGAGTTGGTCGAGCGCGATGAGGATGTGGAGGATGCGCTGCTGGATGGTCATCGTCACAGCTCTAGGCGCAGCGTCTGCGGCTGATCCTGCGCGCCGAGGCGCAGCGTCAGGTCGAGCGTGACGTGGCCTGGCGTGTCCATGCGGGCGGCCACGCGTTGCACCTTGACGCGCGGCTCCCAGCGCTGGATGGCAAAGGCGACCTCGAAGTACAGGCCCGCAAGCCACTGGGCGTTGACAGGACGGTCGATGAGGTCGCGCAGGCGGCTGCCGTACTCCGGGCGCATGATGCGCTCGCCGGGGTAGGTGGTGAGGATGTCCACAATGCTTTGCCGCAGGTGGTCGATGCCGTCAATAGCGCGACCATCGCGCGCCGACAGCCCGCGCCAGCGTTTGAGGCGGGCGAGGTTTGGCGTGCGGCGCGGCAGGATGTCGAGGGTGGTCACAGCGGTCACGGTTCGACCTCCTCTTTCAGGATGTCGTCGATCACATCTTGACTGGCGCGCCCGGCTGGTGCGGGCGGCACGCATTCCAGCCGGGTGCGAAGCCCTCCGGCATCCAGCGTGTGCTCGGCGCGCTGGATGACCCACTGGCCGCCGACAGGCTCGGAGAGCCCCCGCACCAGCACGTGGTGGCCGGCCAAAAGGCGCGTGTCGCCGGGCAGCTCAAGCGTGAGGCTGCCCTCGGCGCGGCGCAGTTGCCGAAGGCGCGCGGCGGCCAGATCAAGCGCGGCACGCTCGTCCTTGGCGTCGTGCCGGAGGTCCAGCGTGGGGGCGTCCGCTTGTTCATCGTCGCAAACTTCGACCGGCACGCGCCGGCCCGTGTCCGGGTCGTAGTGCCAGGCGCGCACTTTGCCGTAGCGGGAGCGGGCGTTGGTGGTGTAGTCGTAGCGGGTGATGCGTTTGGCGTCCAGCCGGTGCAACGCGGGGTGCCACGGCTCGGGTGCGCGGGCCGGCGGCAAGTTGCCCGCGTGCGGGCGTAGGATGAGGCGGTTGCCGTCGAGCCGCAGCACCCAGTCGCGATCGCGCGCCAGGCGCGAGAGTAGCGCCATGTCGGACTCGGTTTGCTGGTCGATGTGGCCCAGCGGGATGGTTTCGGCGTCCGGGTGCAGCTCTGCGGTGTAGCCGTGCCGGCCGGCGATGCGGCGGGCGAGGTCGGCGAGCGTCCCATCGTCGCCGTCGTCAATGACGGGCGCTTTGAGAGCGCGGGTCATGTCCGCACCCTTGGCGGTGAAGGCAATCGACAGCGGCGGGCCGGAGAGGCGCACCTCGTCGACCACGAAGTCGCCGATCACCGGGATCGGCGGCCGCTCGAGGTAGCCTAAGAGCAGGCGCAGCCGGTCACCAACGGCTGGCAGCGCGACCGATTGCCCGCGGTCGTCGAGCTCGACTTCGAGCGTGTCACTCGCGAGCCCTTCGGCGTCCACGACGGTGAGCCGCGTGGTTCGGTCGATGAGCGTGCCGGTAAGGTCCGTGCCCGCGGTGTCAAAGAGGTAGAAGACCGGACGCATGGCTCAGAACACCCTCGCGGCGGGCGCGGGCTGCGCCGGTGCGTCAGGCATGGAGATGACCGTGCCGGAAGGCAGCGCCGCGGGGTTGCGCGCGGCCAGTCCTGGGTTGGCGTCGAGCACGCGCTCGAGGACGCGGCCCGACAGCGTGCCGTACCATCGCCAGCAGATAAGGTCGAGCCGTTCGCCGTCGCGCTGCGTGGTGTAGGTGCTCATGCCATGTCCCTCGCGTAAGCGCCCAGCGTCAGCCGGAAACGCTGCTCGATGGGGGCGCCCGAGGGGCCGATCACCGGCTGCTCCTCTTCGATGGCGGTGATGACCCATTCGCCCAGGACTTCGCCGTAGCCGGTGACGAGCAGCAGCGGCCGCGCGCCGGAGGCGTCAGTGAGCGCGCGGTCGGCCAGTGCCCGCATGGCCTTGATCTGGCCAATGCCGCCGCGGAACGCCGGCAGGATGACGCCCTCCAAAGTGATTTCGTCGTTGCCCTTCCCGGTGAACTGGCGCACCGGCTCGTTCCACAGCCGCTCTTGCGCCGGCCAGCGCCACTCGGTGCGGCGGGTGAGGCCCTGGTAAGCCGCGGTGTCGATGGCAAAGCGGAACTGCTGTTCGCTGTCGCCCAGGGTCATGAGAATGTCCATCAGGCGAGCCCCCCGTCGATAAGCGCTGCGCGGCGGGCAAGCGCTGCGCGGCGGGCGGCTTCCGCGAGTGCCCGCTCGACCTCGCGGCGCACGGCGGCGGCGACATCCTGCGCGGCCTCTGGTGTGGCGGGGCCGGTGAGGTTGACGGTGATCTGGATGACCGGTCCGCCAGCGGCCATCGGCGTGGCTCCGGCTGCTCCTGCTGCCCCCATCATGACGCCGCCCGCGGCCATGGGCGCGGCCAGCCCAGCCGCGACCCCGCGCATCGCGGCAAGCGGCAGGCCCGCGGCACGCTCGATCCCG
>NZ_SMAH01000020.1:0-35380 GCF_004342625.1 Tepidimonas ignava | reverse complement strand
CCCCATCATGACGCCGCCCGCGGCCATGGGCGCGGCCAGCCCAGCCGCGACCCCGCGCATCGCGGCAAGCGGCAGGCCCGCGGCACGCTCGATCCCGAGCTGCAGGCCGCCCATCATGACGCCGCCCGCGGCCATGGGCGCGGCCAGCCCAGCCGCGACCCCGCGCATCGCGGCAAGCGGCAGGCCCGCGGCACGCTCGATCCCGAGCTGCAGGCCGCCCATCAGGTGGCCGCCAAGCTCGGCAAAGACACGGGACGGCGAGCGGATGCCGAGCTTGTCCTTGAACCAGTCGGCAATGTTGCTGCCGATGTTGCTCACGCCCTCTTTGAGGGCCGCCCAGCGCTCTCGCATACCGGCGAGTAGCCCGTCGATGATCTGGCGGCCAATGGCGAGCATCTGGCCAGGCATCGCGCTGATCCACTGCCAGGCCGAGGAAAATGCGCCCTTGACCGTCCCCCACACGGCGGCGAGCTTCGGGCCAATGGTCTCCCAGTTGCGCCAGACCAGATACGCCGCCCCGGCGATGGCGGTGAGCGTGAGGCCAATGGGGTTGAGGAGCACGGCGCGCCCAAGCCACAGAATAGCCCGGCCCGCCACCCCGGCGGCCGAGGCAATTGCCGAGCCGACCGCGCCCGCCATCACCGCAAGCTTGCTGCCCCCGGCGGCAAGCACGCCGCCCATGCTGATGACGCGCGCCAGCGCGCCAGCGGCCATGCTACCCAGCGCCGCCGTGGCCCTGCCGACCGCCGTCTTCAACAGCGTCACCGCCATCGTGACCTTGCCAAACGACAGCGAGAGCCCCATCACGCGGGCGGCAGCCGAGGCGACGCTAAACGCGCGCATGGCGGTGAAATAGCCGGCCGCGGCAGCCCCTAGGGTGACCAGTACTTGCGTTGCGCGCGGGAAGGCGTCCATGAGGTCGCTCACCCACTCGAGCGTGACTGCACCCGCGCCGAGCAGCGCGTCGGTCACTGGCTTGATAGCGCGCCCGATGCGCGAGGTGAGTCCTTCCCAAGCCACCGCCAGCCGCTGGGTGGCCGATTCGGTGGTGTCGATGGCGTGGGCGAAGTCCTCGTCGAGCGGGTTGCCTTGGAGCGCTTCGCGGGTCACCTTCTGCTGCAACTCGCGGTACATGAGCGCAGCGCGGATGAACTTGGCCGCCTGCATGTCGGTAAAGAGCTCGCCCAGGCCGTGCGCCTGTTGCAGCTCGGCGATGGCGGCTTGCGCATCGGCGTCCGTCCCCTTGGCCAGCTTGGTCATGAGCTCGCCTTTGCCCTGACGCTTCATGTAGGTCTCGATCAGCTTCAGGGTGGCCCCGACGGCGTCATAGCCCTTGGCTACGAGCCGCGCCTGATCGTGCGCCAGATTGCGGCCGGTCAGGTCTTTCCAGCGGTCGGCAAACTCCCGGCTGGTGACCTTGGCGAGGAAGTTGGCGAGGTTGGTAGCGGCCTCCTCGGCGGTGCCCGCGCCACGGCGCGAAGCCTGCAAATAGCCCACGCCCTGGGCCAGGCCCTTCTCGCCGCGCAAGCCGATGGCGGCCAGCTGCGGGGCCAGCGAAGGCAGGTAGCGGGTCATGTCGGGGATTTCGAACTCGCCCAGCTTGCCGCCGGTGCCCACGATGTTGAACGCGCGCCGCGCGTCCGCGATACCCAGCGTGTCGCGAGCCACCAGTGCCAGCGCGGCCATGTCCTCGGTGGTGGCGCGCCACGCCTTGGCCGCACGGGCCACTTCCGGCATCATGCGGCCGAGCTCGGCCACATCCGACAATCCGCCGGCCGCCAGCCGCGCCATGCCGGTGCGCACCTCCTCCAGCGACAACCGGGTCTGGCGCGCCGTCTGCTCCACGATGGAGCCAAGCCGTGCCTCATCCGTCGTGCGCGCCACCCCCACGGTGATGGCGATGTCGCGCAGCGCCGCTTCCGAGCGCGCCTGGGCCGCCACCACGCCGCGTGCGGCCATGAGGCTGCCGCCTGCGGCCACCAGGTCGGTCCAGCGCGACTGCAAGTCTTGCATGGCGAGCTTGCGCATTTCGGCGCGCACCCCCTCAACCTGCCGGCGCAGCACGGCCATGCGCCGGATGGTCATGTCGGTGGCCGACTGCGCACGGCGGCCAAACCAGCTCACGCTGTCGGCCAGCGTGCGATACTTGGATTTGACCTCATCCTGTCGGCGCTGCAAGATGCGATAGGATCGGTCGGCCTCGCTGGCAATCGACTTGATCGCACCCGATACCGCCCCGGCCCCGACGGCACTCAGAACGATTTTGACGGAGGTATCCATGGCCCTGTCCCGGCTGGTCTATCGCATCGACAACGCGGTCATCAGCCCCGAGCGGCTACTCGGGGCGGCGTGGACGCTCAGTGCCTTGCTCGCGCTGGCCATCGCCATCGCCTTCGGCGAGCCGATGCCGGGGGCGTGGTGGGAGCAGGCCCTGCTATGGACGGCGGCCTTCATCCTGCTGGCATCCATCCTGCTTGTGCCGGTGTTCTCCGCCCTGTGGCTGGCGCTGCGCATGGCCAGCGCCGCGCTCATGGCCGCCTCCATCGTGCTGGAGCCAATCATCGAGCTGTGGCGGCTGATTGCCGCTCGGCCACCGCGCGCGCGGCCTTGAGCCAGCGCGCCGACTCCGCCAGCGGCATCGCCAGTGCTTGCGGCAGACTCAGGCGGCACTGCTGGCACAGCCACAGCACGACCTCGCGCGCGGCCTGCTCGCTCAAGGCAAAAAATCCTCACCCGACAGCTCATCGAACGCCTTTTGCAGCCGCTTCACATCCCGCAGTGGCAGACGGCGGATCACCTCGGGCGGGGTCTCGGTGAGCGAGGCAAACAGCAGCACATCGCGCTCGGCCTCGTCCGCCGTGCGGTTGCGCCGGGCTGCAATGATGTCGTCCCACACCGGCTCGCGCATGGTGATGTAGCCGACCTTCGCCCCATTGATTTCGATGGGGCTTGAGAGCTGCACGCGCACGGTTTGCGGTGCCATGGTTGCAGGTTGTTGATCCATTCAATCCTCCTTTTTCGCCCGTTTGCGGGCCGGTTTGTTCGCATTCGAGGCGACGACTTCATCAGGCTGGCTGGCGCCGGTGACCGCATCGGGCAGTCGCACGATGCCGCGACGGGCAAGCCCCTCGGCGGTGGCGACATCGAGCGTGAGGGTCTCGCCCTCAGCCAGCGCCCGCCCAGGCAGCCACCAGCCTGGACGCAAAACGGTGACGGTGACGGCGCCCATGGTTTACACCCCAAGCGCCTGGCGCATCGCCTGCAGCTGGTCCTGCCCGTCGATGATCGCCACCATGTTCACCGGGTCGAGCTCGTGCAGCGTGCGGCCTTCGATGTCCAGCTTGTAGTAGTGGCACATGGCCGTGATCTTGAGGTCGGAGGCCTCGGTGGGCTTCCACGCGTCCGGCTCGAAGGCAAGCACCGCGCGCATCGTGACCTCGATGGGGCGCGTGGTGCCGTCGTAGTCAACCAGCGCGCCGGTAAAGCGCAGCTGCACCAGCCGCCCGGGCACCACGGCAAACTGCGCCAGCACGTCGGGGTCGTAGCCGGTAAGGGTGAAGGAGCATTCCAGCTTTTCCACCGCGCCCATTGGGACGGCGACTTCTGCCCCCATGCCGCCCGCCTTGTACTCGCGCACGATGGGGGCGAGTTTGGGCGGGGTGAACTCCGTCACGCGGCCCAGGTAGCCTTTGCCAGCCACGAAGGCGTTGAGGTTGGCGAGAATGTGCTGGATGGCCATGATCGTCTCCTATCAGGCGGCAAAGAGCTCGGCGGCGTAGTCGGCCACCAGGTGCGAGCGGAAGGTCACGCGCTCGGCCGGCGCGGGCGGCGTGAAGTCGAAGTCGAAATACACCTTGCCCGCGGCGATGTTGGCCGGGCTGTTGAGCTCCTCATCCAGCCAGCAGCGCCCGCCCAGGATCGCGCCCACGCTCTTCAAGTGCCGCAGGTAGGCGTTGACCGACTCTTGCACATCGCGCACATAGGCCTTACCGATGGCGCGGTCCACCGCCCACAGGTGCGCTTGCAGCAGCGACTCGTGGATCATGTCGGCGGTGCGCCGCACCGACAGAAACGCCCACTTCGGGTCGGACGAGCAGGTGCGGTTGCCCCACAGGCGGATGCCCTGCTCGGTGATGAGTGTGGCCACGCCGGGTTCGTTGAGCAGGTTCGCTTCGGAGTCCACGCGCCCGAGGCCAAAGTCGATCGGCCGCGCCGGGCGCTCGATGCCCACGAGCGGGTTGTTCGATGGCGAGTGCCAGAACCCGCGCTCGTTGTCGATCTTGGCGATCAGCCCGGCCACATGGGGGCTGACCGGCACCACGTCGCCATCGGCCACCGCCCAGGGGTCGATGAGGTAGGCGCGGCTGGAGTCGAACTGCGCGCGGTAGGCGATCGCGGCGGCCGTCGTGCTGTTCGGCCCGTCGATGAGCGCGATGGCGCGCAACTTGTCGGCCTGCGCGATGAGCGCATCGGCGACGAGCTTGTGCTGACTCAAGCCAGGCGCCAGCAGAAGGCGCGGCACGACCCCCAGCACGCTGCGCGCCGTCTCCAGCGCGGCGATGCCGGTGCGTGCGCCGCTGCCGGTGTCGATGCCGCCGACGACGGCGGCCAGGCGCTCGTCGACAGTCGCGGTGGATGGATTGTCGGCCACATCGGGTACGCGGATGACGACGATGGGCGGCGCGTAGCCCTGCGCGTGGATGGCTTTGATCGCCTGCGGCAGCGTACCGGTATTGCCTAGGCCGGCGGCGCTGCGCGGGGTGGCGACCAGCACCGGCGTGTCGAGCGGAAACACCGACGCTTGCGCGTCGGGCGCTGTGCCGACCAGCCCGATGACGCTGAATCGAGCTGTCTGAATGGGCCGCAAACCGTCGTCGATCTCGATGACCTCGACGCCGTGATGGAAAGCGGTAGGCATACTATCTCCTTTCTGGATATCCGCTAACTAGCGATGATGTCGCGCGATCTGCGCTTTGTCATGAGGCGGTATGACCAACAGCGGCCAGTGCCAGTACTTCCGCCGCCCGACCAGCGCTTATCAAGCCTGCAATCTCAAGCGCTTGCACGCCGGCGATGGTCTGCGGGTCGTCAAGGTTGATGTCGCTGGCGAGCCTGAACTTCTCCCACCACGCCTTGAGTGCTGCATTGGCTTCGGCGGCGGCGAGGATTGCCTGCATTTCCGCATCGGTGAAGCGGTCGGAGAATGCCTTGTGGGTGAGCCGCCGAGGTGGCGCCACAGGCACGTCCACCGCCCAGGTAAATCTCTGAACGCTGCCAACATCGGTCAGGGCGTCGACAGCCGCCTCGGCGGCATCGCTCGACCGGCGGATGGCCTCCCGCTCGGCCAGCACCGCGTCGACCTCAGCCAAGGTCGCCCAGCCGGCTGCTTCGCGCTCACGGGCACGCTCCAGCTTCCAGTCCGTGGCCTCGATCAGCCGAGCGGCTTCGGCCTTGATGCGCGCTTTGCGGGCAGCCTTCGCGCGCTCAAGAAGCGCCACAGGGTCGCGGGTCAGCCCATGGCCGTCGTAGGCCCACTCGGCTACATCGTCGGGATTGAAGTCTTCCGGCAGATCAAGAAGCAACTGGTGCTTTTCAGGTATGAAGCCATCGTTGGCGATACCAACAATGGCGTTGGTGTTGAGGTCGATAATCGCTTTTTGCATGTCCGCCGCTACTTAGTTCATGTTCACCACGTAAGCCTGGAACGGGTAGTTATTACTCCAGTTGTAGTGCCGCAGGTTGCTGTAGGCCCGCACGCGCGTCGTCCATGCGGTCGTGGTCGTGAAGACGTCATCGCCCGAACCGGACCCGCCGGCCAGATCCCTCAGGTAGTTCGTGTCCGAACCGCCGGTATTGCGTACCCGCAGGGTCATACTCTTGCCGCTGATGAATGTGCTCGTCAGGTTTGACGGGTTGTTGTTCATCATGCTGACCCTTGGATGGGTTAGCAACGAGTCTATGACTGCGGCGGGTGCATTCTGAATCGCGGCCAAGGCCGTGCTGCTGGCCCATAGAGCACCACGGGCCACCGAGTCGTTGAGCACAGCGTTCATCGCCGTGCTGCTGGCCGCCACCGCCTGCATCGCCGTGCTGCTGGCCACGACCGTGTTCCACGCTGCGCTGTTCGCCAGCAACGCACTCATCGCCGTGCTGCTGGCCGCCACCGCCTGCATCGCCGTGCTGCTGGCCGCCACCGCCTGCATCGCCGTGCTGCTGGCCGCCACCGCCTGCATCGGCATCGCCGTGCTGCTGGCCGCCACCGCCTGCATCGCCGTGCTGCTGGCCGCCACCGCCTGCATCGCCGTGCTGCTGGCCGCCACCGCCTGCATCGCCGTGCTGCTGGCCGCCACCGCCTGCATCGCCGTGCTGCTGGCTGCCACAGCCCGCATCGCCTCGGGGCTGGACAGGATGCGCTCGAAGGTTTCGCGGTTGGCGGCGTCCTGCAGCCAGGTCTGTAGCTGCCCGCCGCTCATCAATTCGAGCAGCCGCAGCGCCGATGGGCCGATCAGGTCGGCCTCGGCGATGGCGGCCGCCATTTTGTACAGCGCCCCGGCGGCGAGCAGCTCGTTGGTGGTGGCGGTACTGATATTGACCGCCGCGAGACGGTTTTCCGCCTCAGTCAGGTAATTGTTGCGAAACTGGGTATAACTCATGGCGACTCCTTACAGGGCTGCAAACACCAGGGTTTCGATGGTGCTGATTCGGTCAGCCAGCGCCTGCCGCGCCGTCTGCTCGGCGGCGATGGCGGCCTGCCGCGCAGCCTGCTCTGTGGCGATGGCGGCCTGCCGCGCAGCCTGCTCTGTGGCGATGGCCGCATCAAGCTGCGCCTGCGTGGCCAGGTTGCCGACGTTGCCGATGGCGGCTTCCAGGTCGGCACGCAGCTCTTGCAGCGCATCGAGCGTGGCCTGCGTCTGGGCGATGGCCGGCCCGACCAGCACGTCGATGCGCTGCAGGCCAAAGGCGGTGAGATCATCGATCACGCCTTGAAGACTGGCGCGCTGGTCTTCGAGCTGCGCGATACGCGCGTCGATGTCGGCCAGCACCGGGTTGAAATAATCCTCCGCCAGCGGCGTGATGCCATCGCGCATGCGGTAGGCGGGAAAGCGCACGGGCATCGCTCAGTCTCCCGTCACAGTGCCAGGTCGTAGCGCTCGGCCACATGCCATGGAGCGGTGGCCGTGACGCCGTTGCCGCTGATGCGGATGCGGTAGCTGCTCAGTGGCGTGGCGGGCGCAAAGCGATATTCGCGCCAGCGGCTGCGGCCATCGACGATATCGTCGCGCGTGGTGGACGGGTTGATGGCGGTGCTGCCAGCAAGGATCTGACACGCGACGGTGTGCCCGGCTGCCGGGTCGAAGTCTTCCAGCAACAGGCGGACGCGGATGTTGCTCGACGCATAGCTGAGCGTGCGCTGGGTGCTGATGTGCACGAAACCGGTGCCGGTGCGTGCTACGCGCACCTGCGAGCCTGTCAGCCGCACCGCCGGCATCAGGTCGCTGGTGCCGATGAAAACCGCCCTGATGGGCAAGATGGCCGCTCCACCGAACACTGGATCGCGGTCTGCGGTGATAGGCCGCCAGACTCCGCCCGTCTGATACTCAAACACGAGGCTCGTGGGATCCGGCGTCACTCCATCGAAAAGCATGTCGATGTCGGCGATGCCGCCTGCCAGTTGCAGCGGCTGCATCTGAATGACGGTACGCGGCGAGCGGAAGCGCGCGAAGTTCAGCCGCATCATTAGGTCGCGGTCTGCGCTGCCTTCGGACAGCCACTGACCATCCTGTCGATAGAGCAAGATGCCCTGAGTGTACTCAGTGCCATCGGTGAAGCCAACCCGATGCGGTGCGCCGCTGGACAGGACGATGGCATAGCGGCGGCCAGACTCGACCATCACGGGGTCGGTGAACGGGATGCGCAGCCATCCGCCTGTCAGCGCGGAAGCCGAGAGGTTAGCGCGGGCGATCACGCGCGATTCATCCGGCACCCCAAGCGGGGCGTCGCACAGCAGCACGGTCAGGCCGCCGGAAGGTGACACCGATGTGAAGTACAGCTCGATGCTGGTCAGCCAGCCGGTTTGTGCCATCAAGATCGTCTGCGCCAACAGCGACCCCTGGATGGTGTGGGTGTTGGTGACCGCTTCCCAGTACGTTTCTGTGTAGTTGTCCAGCCAGAAGCGCGTGCCACGAACGGTGCCGCTTTGGCTGAGCATGTTTTGCACGTCGGATGGGTCGATCTCCCAGGTCTCATCACCACGTCGATAGATGCGCGTGATGGGGTCGAAAGCGCCCTGCCGCCAAAACCCAGTGTTGGTGCAATACGTGCGCGTCTCCCCATAGCGGATGCGCTGCCGCGATAGGGTGCGCTGCACCATGCTGGTGGTCTGGTACTGATACTGGTTGATGGTGATCTCGCCGCGGCGCGTCTCCATGCGCAACCGCGCCACCTCATCGTAAGCCGGCAGCAAAAGCCCGCCGGCCGATACGCTGGCGTCTGGGTCGATGGGGTTGAGCAGCGCCAGCGCCGACGATTGTGTCCCCACGATGGGCGGACGGATGCCCTCTTCGGCGCGGGCGCTGTAGTCTGGGTGCGCGGTGTCGCTTTCGTCGTTGCCCAGGAAGTGGTCGGCCCCGTAAAAAGCGTAGTCGTCGGGCATCTCAAGCCGCTCCTTCACGCGGGCCATATCCTGAGCCAATTGCAACATCTGCTCAGTGGTCGCGGTTTGCGCGATTTTTTGCCCAAGACCTGCGATGTCGCTCATGATGTGGGCGATGCGCGGCTCGGCGCGGGTGATCCAGCCCTCGGCAGTGCGAAGGCGCTGGTCCACGGCAAAAAGGTTGGGCAGTTGTCGAGTCGTTGCGAGCACGACTTCTTGCACACCGGTTGGCGACAGCCGTACGTGCGCCAGCAGCGTGTAGCCGGTCGGCGGCTCGGGTCGCTCTGGCGTGGGGCTTTCCAGCCCTTGGGCGATGTGCACGACCGCCACGCGGCGGCGCTGCATGGCCACGGCTTCGGGCTCGACTTCGCGCGTTTGAAGGTCGATCAGGAAGTCGCGCGGCTGGATGTCGGTGTCCTCTTCTTGGCCGAATACCGATACCGCCAGCCATTTCTGGTCTTGCAGCGGCAGCATCGCAAAGACCGAGTGCACCTGGGCGCTCTCGATGGCGTAGACCTTGCCGCTCGGGCCGTCATACAGACGGCCAGGAGACACCTCGATTTCGGTAGCACTGCGAGCGGTGACGGTCAGGCCGACGAACTGCCGCTCAGGTGTGATGGCATCCGTCACCAGGTGACGGCCGGCCTCGTCTGCCCACTGCTGGCTGTTGTTGAGATCGGCGGCCTGCAGCTCTTGACGGTCGCGGTAGATGACCTGTTTTTCCATGTATCAGCTCCTGGGGATGGTCTGTCCGGCCAGCACGCGGCCGGCCATGTAGATGCGTGAAGCACGTGCGGTAGCGTGCAAGCGCGAGCGCACGAGGATCTTGTCGTGAGTCGCCCTGGACCAGTCCATGGCGTCGAGCACTGGCGCGATGCGCCGGTTTGCGTCGCCGCTGGAAAGTGGCGCGCGCATCGCCGTGGAGGCGATGGCCATGGGCAGCCGCCGCGCAGGCATGCGGACATGCGCGATGGCTACAAAAGGCGGGCTGGTCAGGCGCGCAAAGCCGATGTAAGTGGGGCCATGCTTGGGCCGCGCAGCAACCTGCGGATCGTGCAGGCGGATACGTGTATAAATTCTGGATTGCGCGTCCGACCGCGCCGTGTGTGTAATCGGGGCGCCCAGGCAGGATGCATGCACGCGGGCGGCACGCTCGGCCACTGGCTCGGCATCTGGCGTCAGCGGCTTGAGCGATGGCGACATCTGGCGCATCAGCAAAAGATGCCGGCGCTCGCGGTACGACACCCGCGCGATGCGCCAGTAACGCGCGCTCGCGTCGGCCCGGCTGATCACACCCGCCAGCGGATCGCTGAGCACCAGTCCAACGGCCACCGCGCGCCTGGACAGATCGATGGTGCCGGTGCCATCGTCGTCGATAGTGGACCAGCCATGCGTCGTCAAAGGCTCGACGCGGCCATCCGGCCATACGATCTCGGCCCTGATGGCGGCGCGCGCCATCGCCGCCGTGCGCACGGGAGGCTCGCTGGGGTCGCGTATGTAGGCGCTGCCCAGCGCAAAGCCCTCTGATGGAGCGCGCTGGCGTGCCGATCGAATGCGCATCTGCGGGTGTGCATCCAGCCACTGGCGGCGGCTCGCCTCGTCCCAGAAGCCGAGGAAGGTTTTCGCGGGCGGCATCTCCAGCCGGGCGATGTGCGCGCCAGCCAGCCTGGCGAGCTCGCGCAGCCCCTTCGGGGTGCCGATGAGCGCATGCAGGCGCGGGCTGGCCTGGATCAGCGCGCGGCGAGAGGCCTCATCCGCCGGCCGCACGGGCGGCAGGTCTTCGCCCGCGCCCAGGTGCGGCAGGAGCGCAGCCGGGATGCGGGCCGGATCGGCCAGCGTGTGGATGATGTTTGCGCCCGGCGTCCAGGGGCCGATGGCTCGGCTGATGGCGCGCTCGGTCCCGGTGGCGGCCAGCGGCAGGAGATCGGCGCGCTCAGTCATGGCGCGCCTCCGTGCTGATCGCCACGTCGGTGATGGCGGCGATCTCGCCTTGCCCCACGGACACATCCGCCGTCGGCTGCGTCAGGATCACATCGCGCAGGCCCTCGACCATGAGCGCGGCCACGATCTGCGCGCGCGTCAGATCCACGCGCAAGCGCATCTGCGCGGCCAGCGCCATGAGCCGCGCGCGCGCCTGCGCGGCCAGCAGTGCGCCATCCGGCCCTGGCGGGTGCACGAGCGTCGCGACCACCTGCACCGGCTTGACGGTGGCGGTCGTCACGTCCACCTCCACCGACAGCGGGCGCACGTCCTCCGCGAGCAGCGCGGCGGCCACCTGCGCGACGATGGCGTCCGCTGCCGTCGCCGCGCGCCAGCGCATGGGCGTGGCTGCGTCGTGCTGCGGGTGGCGGCCAAAGAGCGCCTCGCCGATGGCCGCCTGCGCCTCGGTCATGGCGGCGGCCTGCGCGGCTACGCGCGCCAGCAGGCAGACCTTGACGCGCCCAGGGCGGTCGGCCCACACGTCCACCTGACGGATGTCGGTCGAGACCGACAGCGCGCGCAGCATCCAACTCTGGCGGCTGCCAGCCGCCGACAGCGCGTGGTAGCCGATGAGCACGCGGCGGCGGAACCGCTCATCATCCTCGCCCGGCAGGCGGGCAAGGTCGTAGCGGGCGGCCAGGTTGTCGAGGTCGGCGCCCACGGCCCAGGGCAGCATCACGGCCTTGGTTGCGTCGTTGACCCGCTGGCGCAACACCATCTCGCGCCACGCCGCCACCTCGAGCAGCTTCACCAGCGGCTCGGACTCCAGCGCCAGCACCGGCGCGAGCTCAGGCGCGCGCGCGATGAGATCGGCCTTCAGGGCCGAGAGGATGGCCTCGAAGTCCAGCGTCTCGACGACGGCAGGCGCGGGCAGGCGCGACAGGTCGATCACTGACATGCCGGCGCCTCCCCGCCCGTCGGGCCGTCGCTTGTGCTATCGCCGCGGCGCACGCCAGTGTGCCGATGCTTGCGCAAGCTCACGCCTCCGGCATACACATCGCCGGTGACCAGCAGGTCGCCTTCGATGCGCACCACGCAGGATGCGTGCAGGATCAGCCGGTGCGTGTCGCGCTCGTAGCGGATGTAGCCGCCATCGTCCCAGGCCAGAAGCGTGTGCTCCGGCTTGTCTGACGGCGCGGCAAAGCCAGGCCGCTGCTGCTGAAACACCGCTGGCAGCGCCACCGCCTGCGCCATGTCGCCCGATGGCGCCAGCACCAGGCACTGCTCGCCGATGGCCGGCGCCTGCCACACGCGCAGGTGGCCGGCCGACCACGTGGCCCACGGCAGCCATCCGGTGCGCACGGACGTCTCGCCGTCGCCCGCGATGCGCACCCGCGCGCGGCAGCGCTGCGCGTCGAACTCGGTCACGGTGCCAAGCCGCACCGCGCCGCCGCGGCCCCAGTCGGCGGCCTCCAGCGTGAGGGTGTCAGGCGTGGTAGTCATGGCAGCAGCTCGCCGATATCCTGCTCGCCCACGCTGGGCGCGTCGCCCTGAACACGTTCGTATTTGGGCTCGTGGGCCGCGCCGATCCACGGCGCCCAGCTCGAATACAGCGCCTCGTAGCGCTGGTGCAGCAGGCACGATGGCAGCGCCGCCGGATCGACGGGCGCAAGCTCGTAGCGCCGACTGGCCTCGATCTCCCACAGGCCGATGCCGGGCTGATCCAGCCCCGCCTCGTCGCGGTAGATGAGGCGCGCATCGGTCACCAGCGGGTCGGCGGCCACCACCGCCAGCGCCACCTCGGCCATCGCCCAGCCCGCCTCGGCGGGCACCCGGCGCAGGTCAGCGAGCCGCGCCAGCACGTAGACGCGCAAGCGCAGCGTGGCCTCGCGGGCCTTGACATCCACGCCTTCGCAGGTGACGTAGATGCCGGGCAGCTTGATGAGCCACTCGCTAACCTTGCGTCCGGAGAGGTCTTCGGCGTGCACGGCCACCACGGCCGCGCCCGGCACGGCCGCGGCGATGCGGTCTTTGAGGGAGGCGAGGGCGGCGAGGATTGGCATCACGCGCCCCCCACACCGCCTGCGACGTGGCGGCGGATGATGTCCTCGATCTCGCTCTTGGCCTGCTCAGACAGCCCAAGGAATGGCCGCGCCGGGATGCTGACGCGCCGCCCGCGCCCGGCCCGGCCCCCGAACTGGTGAATGGCCGCGTGCGGCAGCTTGGTGCCGACCACGGCCTCGGTGTCGGTGACGCTGTACACCTGGATGCTGTTGCGCAGCTGGCCGGTGTCCAGCAGCGGCTTGGCGTCGGCAAAGCGCGCCAGCGTGCGTGCGCGGTTCTTGACGTAGCCCTTGGGCGAGTGCCGCCGCGCGCGCGAGACGATGCTGGCGGGCTTCAGGCGCGGCCATGCCTTGCCGTCAGGCGAGCGGCTCTCGTCGAACGCCTGCATGGCCGCCTCGCGCAGCACCTGCGCGGCCGCCGCCAGCGCCGGGCGCATGTTGGCGATGCGCCCCTGCAGCCCATCGATGGCGACCTTCAGCGCCCGGTCGTCGAGGGTGACGGTGATCATGGCCCCATCCCCGCCAGTGCAGCGTCCGTCATGACGCGCGGCGGCGCCCAGCCGATGCCAGCGCCCAGGCTCACCACAGGCGATCCGCCATCATCGAACGGCAGCGCCACCTGGCCTGCGGCAATCGCCTGCAGCTCGCGGATGGCGTCCTTGTAGGCGACATAGGCCGGGTGCTCCACCGGCACGTCGCGCCGCCACAGGTTGTAGCGCGCGATCACGGCCACCAGGCGCTTGAGCGCCGGCGGGGCCGGATCAGGGATCGGCGCGGACGTTGCCTTGCGCACGTAGGCCAGCACCTCGTGCTCGGCGTCGTCGATCGCAGCCTGCACCGCGCCCGCATCCTCGCCAGCCGGAGCGTCGCGGTCGGCCAGACGCACGATGTCGTCCGAGCCGATGCGCGCTTCCAGCTCCGCTCTGGTGAGGATCGGCATGGCGCGTCACTCCTGCGTCTTGGCGCGCTTGCGCGGCTGCGACTCAGGCGCAGGCTGATCCAGCGCCTGCGCGGCTCCCGCCTCGATCAGCCAGGCGGCAGTAGCGTCGTCCACATCGACCACGACGCCGGGGGCGAGCATCTGCCCGGCCAGAACCGCCTGCTGCAGGATCAGCACACGCATGACGGCTCCCATCAGTTGCTGGTGAAGACCTTGACCAGCGCGGCCGGCTGGTGGCACAGCGGCAGGCTGTTGCTCTGCGTGTGCAGCACGTAGCCGCGGTCGCCTTCCTGCGGCCAGGTCTTGGCGTAGAACGGCAACGCCACGGTGTTGACGGTCTCGTTGAAGTCCGCCGGGGCGAAGTAGGTGGCGAACGTGTCGGTCGTGCCAACAGGGATCGCATGGCCTTCGTTGGCGGCGATGAAGCGCTGGCCGTTGACGCTGGCGCGGTACTGCTCGAACACCACGCCGAAGACCTCGATCTCGTTGAAAGAGGACTGCATGAACGCGCGGGCGCTGGGGGTGTTCTTGATGTAGTCCACCACGGCCGGATGCGCCACCAGCTTGTGCCAGAACTCGGGCGAGACGAACACGCGCACGCCGGTCATCGTGTCGCCCATGAGGTTGTCTTCAATCTGGTTGACAACGGCCTCACACTTGGCGCGAATGTTCGTGGTGCTGGTGCCGAGCGTGAAATCGACGCTGGCTTGCGTCACTCCAAAGTGCTGATATAGGTCGTAGAGCACGGTCCCGGCGCCATCCGTCACCACGCCCTTGATGGCGCTGAAGCGCTTCCACTCAAGCGTCTGGTCGTGCTTGGCGCGCATGCGCTGCAGCTTCAGCGCGATACCGTCGTTCACGGAAGACATGCCGGCGTCCTGTCCGAACGCGCGGATGCCCATCACGTCAGACGGGTGCAGGAAGTCCTCGTGCACCGTCTGCTTGATGCGGAAGGACAGCGTGCGGCGGGTGGAGGCGCCCGCCTTGGTGCCTTCGCCGCCCCACTCGTGATCGGGCAGCAGTGCCAGACCTGAGGACTGCTCTTCGATCACCACGTCGCGCGTAGCCAGCGGGCGGCTGCTGAAGATGCCCAGTTCGCCGATGCGGCCCCAGCGGCGCGGGATTTTGTTGATGGCAGCGGTCAGCTCGCCGACGGTGAAATCATTGATGTTCATGTTGCCCTCCAGGTCAGACAGTCTTGCGGGCCAGGATGCCCAGCGCTTTCAGTTGCGCCACCGCCGCATCCTTTTGCGCGTTGGTGGGGCTGCCGGCGAAAACGAGGTTGTCGCGGTCCACCACGATGGCGTGGCGCGCGATGATCACGCCGGGCTTGTCGCCGCTGGTGGCATCCACGGCGTCGAAGGCGATGCCAACGGCGTTTTGCGTGCCGTCGGAGGCGGCTGGGTTGAAGGCGGCGATCTTGCCGCTGGCCGTGATGCGGCCAACCACCTGGCCCGGCACCAGCGTCTGGCCGGAGGCCACAGTCACATCTTCGCGGCTGTAGCCGTGCGGGGCTTCGTACTTCAGGAAGTCACCGATGGTCTTGGTCATGGTCGGCATGGCGATGCTCCTATCAGATGTTGTTCACGGTCTGCGCGCTGGCGCTGACGCGATCCACAGCGGCCAGCAGCGCCTTGAGGCGGTCTTGCGGCTCATCCTGGACCGTCGAGGCGGCGCGGCTGAGCGCCTGCGACGAAAACAGCGCCGGGTTGGCCTGCGGCCGCTTGGCCACCGCCCGCAGGTCGGCGGCGAACGCGGCGAAGGCCGCGTCGCTCATCTCCAGGTATGGCTTGATCGCGTCGCCTTGCGGCGCGTCGCGGCCCACCTCTTCAAACAGGGCCGAGAGGCTTTCGACGCGGCGCTCCGTGCGCGCGCGCTCCAGCTCGGCCTGCAGGTTCTTGACCTGCTCTTGCAGCCCTGCAATCAGGGCTTCGTCTTCGGCAGTGCGAGACATGGTGGCTTGCTCCTTTGCGGGGCTTGGTTGAGAAACGGGGTCGAAGGCAAAGCGCAGCGCCGCGGCCGACGTGGCCGGGTCCGCGCCAACCGGCACGAAAGACACTTCACGGATGTGCGGCTGCTCGAAGACGCCCGAGACGCGCACTTCGCGGCCGTTGACCACGAGCGGCTCGGTGACCTCGCGGAAGTTGGCATTCATGCCCACCGACATCTGCAGCGGGAAGTCGGCCTGCAAGAGCGCCGCGATCTGCCGGCCGGCGTCGGTGGCCGAGAGCACCTCGCCTTCGATGCGCAGGCCCTGAGCGCCGTCAGGCTGGCGGAAGCGATAGATGCGCCCCTTGCCCGCGATGGCGCCGACGCTGGCCTGGTGATCGACCAGCACCGGCAGCTCCTCGCCGTCGGCGTTCTTCAGGCCAGCGAGGTCGATCACCACGTCGCCGTGCCAGCCGTAGGCCGGCACCACGCCGCCGGAGTAGGCCACGCCCTCGAAGCGCAGCGGGCCGTCCTCGGTCGGCTTTTCGGCGGGCCGGACGGCAAACGTCAGGGTGTGCAGGCGTTGGTATGCATCCATGCTCGCCGATGGTGGCGAGCGGGTGCCGGTTTGTCGGCGTGAACGGGTTCGTCGGCAGCGATCGCGTCGCGGCGCATCTGGCTTGCTGCCGCAGCTCAGCGCAATGCGTAGTCGCGCCCGTCTTGCAGCTTGGCGCCGCGCAGCAATTCCCGTATACTGACGAAGCGCCCCGTGGTCGGCTGGGCTGTCTGAACCCCTTGTGGGGCGGAGTAGGACGGTAAGATCCCCGGCGGGGCGCTTTCTATTTGCACGGCAGCCAAGGCGTGCAGCAGGCGCGGGTCTCCATAGTCTTTGACCGTCAGCTGCACACGGAACAGGCGGTCGCCGATCATCAGCGCCGCCCACATCCTGAGCACGGCTACAACATCTGGGTTGCGGTGCCGCTCGTCTTCGTGCCGCTCGCCGACGACCGCCGTCAGCGCCAGCTGCTCCAAAGCGGCCAACGCGCGCAGCTCATCGGCGCTCTGGTCGGCGTTGTCGCCCATTTTCTTGCGCGAGCGCTTGTTGATCCTGAGCAGCCAACCCGTATCCTCGTTGGGCAGGCCGCTTTCGGCCTGCAGCGCGCGCAAGTGTGCATTGGCCGCGCGCGCCAGTTGCATGTAGGCGAGATTGGCCCCGAACTCGTTGCCCGTGATCTCGACCACCGGGACCACGCCGATTTGCGCCAAGCTTGGCCGCTCGCCCCAGAAATCCAGCGATGCCAGCCTTGGCTTGGGGACTTGCGCATTCAGGCCGGACAGCCAGCCGTAGGCCGGCGGCACGCATCCGACGGACGGGGCTTGACGCTTGCCGGCCAGGCTCTGCCGCTTGCAGACGGATAGCCTCTCATCGCGCAGCTTGTTGAGCCTTTCCCCCCACCGCCTCGGATCGCCGCCCCACCCCTCATCCGGCACAGCCTCGGCCGGGATGCTCTGCGTCACGCCGCCCCTGCGCTGCGCCTCGCGCGCCGAGACCTGCCGCAGCGTGCAGCGGCAGCGGTGGCCGCAGGGCGGCGTCCAGCGCTTCCACAGCGGGTCATTCACCGGCCGGATCACGCCATCCATCGCCAGGTGCGACGGGCGCACGCGGCTGTCGTTGATGGCGTCGTACATCAGATAGGGCAGGTCGTCCTTGACCTCATCGAAGCGCCGCCAGTGCCCGGCCATGTAGGCCGCCTGCACCGCGTTGCGGTAGATCGTCTCCAGCCGGTGGCGCGGCAGGCTCCAGTCCTGTCCGGCGGCCCACTTGCGGAAGTCATCGAACGTGCCGCCGTCGGCCTGGAACTTCGCCAGCGCGTCGGCCACGGCCTGCACCTGATCGAGCCTTGCAAGGCCTGAGACGGTGAAGGCCTGCGCGCGCTTTTCGGCTGGCAGGCGGTAGAAGTCATTGGGCAGCATGACGCGCTGCGCGCGCGCCTGGGCGGCCTGCTCATCAAAATCTGCATCGAAGTCGATTCTGACGGCCATGCGTCACGCTCCGCGCCGCTGCTGGCGCTCCCATTCGTCGCGGCACTCGGCGTCGCACCAGCGGCGCGGGCTTTTCACACGGCAGCCGCACCAGTAGCAGTAGCCGGTGTATGGCCCAGCCTCGCGCGGCTTGACGCGCACGCGCTCGATCATGGCCGCCATCTCGCGCTCCAGATGCGCGTCGGTCATGTCGGCATCATCAGCCATTTTTCACGCCATCGCTCAGTGCCTCGCGCTGGGCGGCCGCGTAGCCCATGATCTCGGCGGCGAACATCGCGCGCTCCAGCGTCTGGCGGAAGGTGCGGTCGTCGGCGTCGGCCAGGACGACCGCCAGGCGCTCCATCAGGTCTTCCGGGTCTTTGGCCGCGCGGATGGCGCTGGCGATGGCGCCCGGCGCGATCGGCCCGCCGCCGAGGTTGACGAGCGTGCGCTCGATCTCGTCCTCGACGGCCTGCTGCGCGGCGGTGAAGCGGCGACGGTCTGGCTTGGTGCTGTCGGCTCGCTTGTCGGCCAGCGTCACGAGGCTGGCGGCCGTCTCGGATGGCTGGCTGGCGCGCCCGATGCCGCCTGCGCCCACGTCGGCAATCGCAGCGGCCTCGGCGGCTGGCAGCTCCTCGAAATCGTCCGACTCCAGGCCGTATTTCTCCTCCAGGTATGCGCGCGTGAACCGCAGCATGCCGGCCTTGACCAGGATTTCGTCGCGCTGGGCGCGCTCCATTTCCAGCCCGTGCTGGTCTTCCAGCACGATGGTGCCGCGCGGCAGACCGTTGACGTCGGCCAGGATGTCGGCCACCTGCTGCAGGGCGCGGGTGACCAGCCGCACATCGGCGCGGCGCTTCTCGTCGCGCACGCGCTCGTGCACCTCGCCCAAAGCCCGGTTGCCGCTGCCGCCATCCGTGCCGCTGGTCAGCGTCTGCCCAAGGATCAATCGCTGGATGCGCCGGCAGATGGCGGTCTCGAACTCGGCGAACTTGTTCGGGCTGTTGCCGGGCTGGTCCAGCGCCTTTAGCGTGTCGGTGTTGTTGATGACCGCGACCGGCCCGCTGGAGAGCGTGCGCAGCAGATCCAGCAATGGCTGCTTGTCGGCGGCATCGGTGGTGCCGTACATGAGCGGCACGGCCGCCTGCTCCAGGAACTTGGCCCACATACGCCAGCCGTGCGTGCGGAAGAACCACGGCCAGTAGGCCTTGGCCAGCAGCGCCTCGCCCATCGGCTTGCGCAGGCTCGGCTCGTGCACCGCGAGGATGAAGCCGCCTTCGGCTGGCTTCTGATCGTCGCGCCACCAGAGCGTCCCGTCCGGCTTGACGGCGAACCACTCGAACGGGCAGGCGACGGTTTGCGCGATGCCGATGCGCCCGCCCTGCTCCTGCAGCACAACTTCCTGCACCGCGTAGCCAAACAGCACCGCGTCCCACGCAGCCGTCATGATGGCGTGCGCGTGCGGCTCCAGCGCCTCGGTCAAGAACGCCCGCGCGCGCGATTGCGGATGCTCCACGCGCCACGGCGTGTTGATGCAGGCATGGCGGCGCGTCTCCACCGCCGCGCTGATCTCGTCGTCCGCCAGCAGCGCGCGCAGCTTCGTGCGGCCGATTCCGATTTGCTGCAGCAGATCGTCGTAGTCGCCGCCAGCCAGCCAGCCAAAGCGCGCGAGCATGCGCTCGATGGCGCTGGATGAGCCGAAGGCTGGCAGGGCGTCGCCCTTGATGCGGTCAGATATCGCCATGGCCGGCATGGTGAGCCGCGGTGAGCCGCGCGTCGGCAGGAACGCGTTCCGCCGAAAAGAACATGGCGTCTCGCAGCGCATCGTGCGGCAGCAGGCTCATCTGCCGCGGATCATCCGCGCGCCGCGCCGCCGCAGCGCAGCGGGCTTCCATCATCTTGCGCAGCCCGCGCTCGGTGTAGCGAACCGTCCATGTCAGCGTGCGCGCGATCTCGAGGTACGTCATCCCGGCCGCCAGCATGTCGCGCACCTGCCGGCGGATGGCGTCGCGCTCTTCGCCAGCGTTGCGCGGGATGTAGACCGTCTCGCCGCCGAAGGCCTCGCAGAAATCGGCCGCGTCGCGCTCGCCCAGCGTCTCCACCAGCCTCTGCCACCACGAGCCCGCGCGCGTCTTGGGCACCTTGACCTGGCAGCCGCCGAAGGCCGCGCGCAGCTTCTCGGTTGCTTCATCGCCGATGTACTCGGCCAGCATCGTCAGGCCCGCCACCCGCTGCGTCATCGGAACACCCTCCCGCCTGCGGCCACGTAGCCGCCCTGCCCCATGCCCAGCGCCGCAAAGGCGTAGCTCGCCGCGTCCACCATGTCGTCGTTGGCGCTGTCCGGGAAGGCTAGCAACTCATCTCGGAAGGCTGCCGGGCATCCGGACGGGTCGAGCCGCACCAGGCGCTGCTCAAAGCGCGTGAGCAGCGGCGCAAAGCGCGTCACTTTATCGCGGTCGGGCCGCACGCCGCGAACCGGTAGCGTCGTGGTACGGGCCAGCTCCTGCACCACGGCGGCCTGGAACTGCGTCTGCTCGATGGCGACGATGGACGGGTTGTGCCGCGCGGCTGCGGCCTTGATGCGCGTGAGCACCTCATGAAAGCCCGCGCGGAAGCGCTCGACTTCCTTGATGTACACGATGCCAGTGTCAGGGTCGCGCGCCATCGCGACGATGGCCGTGTAGTCCGCGCCGTCGCGCTCGGAAATCGCGAGGTCCACCCCCAGCACCGGGCGCAGATGCGGCTGGCACTCGCCCATGACCAGCATCTCGGGCTTGATGAGGCCGCCACCGAAGGTGACGAACTCGGCCAGGTACTCCTGCCGGAACACCAGCTCGGGCAGCTCGCGCTGCTTGGTCTCGATCTCCTCGGGACGCAGGTGCGGGTTGGCGGTGCTGGGCATGTGAAAGCTCTCCCAGTCCGGATAGGCCGGGGCGAGTCCTCGCTGGAAGAGCTCGTAGAAGTAGTTCAGGCCGTTGGGCGTGCTGATGAACCAGGCTGCCCCTTGGTAGTCGGTCAGCGTCGGGCTGATGGCCCGCTCCCAAGCCTCCTTGAGATAGCGGGCGTGAGCGGCCTCGTCGATCACGAGGCGGTGGTACTTGCGCCCGCGCCCGGCGTCGGGGTCTTCGAGCGTCCAGAAGTCGATCTTGCCGCCGGTGATGAGCTCGATGCGCTGCTCGGTCCGGTTGGCCTTGCGGGTGACGGGCCGCAGCGTGCGCTCGAAGTCCGCCCACACGTCGGCCAGCAGCTTGTAGGTCGGGGAAAAGAACGCCACCGATGCGCCGTCGATGGCGCCGCCGTCCATGAGCGCCAGCCACTCCACCGCCAGCAGCGTCTTGCCAAAGCGCCGCCCGGCGGCGATGACCTTGTAGCGCGCCGGGCTTTCCATGATGCGCTGCTGGCCGCCGTGCAGGGCGATGGGGGGGATGAGGATGCGCGTCATGCGGGGCAGGTTTGTGGGTATGGTGTTGACTGACTGGTGTTAGTGGGTACAATACCCACCATGAACAGCAAGGAGGTCATCAAGCGTCTGCAGGCCGATGGCTGGGTGCTGGTCCGGGTGAAAGGCTCGCACCACCAGTTCAAACACCCGGACAAGCCGGGCTTGGTGACCGTCAAGCACCCTGACGGCGATATCCCGAAAGGCACGCTGGCCAGCATCAAGCGGCAGGCCGGCTGGAAGTGATGGAGGACGACGCGATGAAGTACCCCGTGGTGCTGCACACCGACGACGGCGTGCGCTACGGCGTGACGGTGCCGGACCTTCCGGGCTGCTTCTCGGCAGGCGACACGCTGGAGCAGGCGTTGCAAAACGTCGTGGAGGCCATCGAACTGCACCTGGAGGGCCTCACCGAAGACGGCGGCGAAGTTCCGCAGCCGTCTCCGCTTTCCGAGCACGTGAGCAACCCAGACTACGCTGGCGGCGTGTGGGCGCTGGTGGAGGTGGACACGGCCCGCTTTGACGGCAAGGCCGAGAAGATCAACATCACCCTGCCGCGCCGCCTGCTGGCGCGCGTGGACGAGTACGCGCGCGCGCGCGGCATGACGCGCTCGGGCTTTCTGGCCCAGGCGGCGCAGCAGGCCATGCGCGGCTAGGCGGCTCATGCCGCACGACCCCCGCCGTAGCTGCGCTCGATGACGATGGCCGGCTGCCCGGCGGCCTCATCCAGCCCCCAGGCGCGGCGCTCGCCTTCCTGGCGGATGCGCAGCATCTCGGCGCTGATCTTGGCGAGCTTGCCGTCCTCGAAGTCGGCCGGCACGCTGCCGAAGCGCGCGCGGTGATCCTCCCACTCGGCCTGGTGCCTGCGCACCACCTCCGCGCCGCGCTCGGCGGCCGCGTCGATGGCTTCGGCCTTCTTTTTCTGGTTGCAGGCTGCAACCACGCCTGCAACTTTTTCTGCAACTTTGCGCCGGATCGCGCCGGCGACGTCCGTGCCGTCGCCCCAGCCTTCGGCCTTGGCGCGTTTCTGGATGGCCTGGTGGCTGACGCCGTACTTGTCGGCCAGCTCAGGAAAGCTCGCCCCGGCCTCGCGCTCGGCGCGGATCGTCTCCCACTGGTCTGCAGACAGACGCGGCATCAGCGCTCCTCCCCGTGCGTGGCGGCATCCCACTGCCGAATGGCTTCGATGCGCGCGCGGCACTCCTCGTAGCGCTGCACGGCATCCAGCACCCACTGCGCTACTTCGCGCTCGCTGGCGGAATCGGCGGCAGCGCTGGCATCGGCTCCAGCAGCATGGCCGGCACCCGCGGGCACGTCACCGATGGCGGCGTTGAGGCGCAGCCGGAGAGCGCCAGAGACGCCGCAGCCGCTGCCAGCCAGTTCGTAAGCTTCACGTTTGGCCTCCTGGATTCGACGGTTGACGGATGCGCGGGCTTCGGCCAGGCTGCGGGCGGCCCGGCCTTCAGCGTCTTCGGCGCGCTTCATCAGCGCGGCCGTGGCTGCTGCTGCGGCTGCCGAGTCTTCGGTCCGCGCCTGTTCGCACGCGGCCAGCGCCGCCTGCCCCTTGGCCTGCGCGTAGCGGTAGCCTGCGGCTGCGCCGAAAGCGGTGCAGGCGGCGGCGATGATGAGCGGCCACGGGGTCACGGCTGCTCCCCCATGCACATGCGGTACTCGGCTTGGCGGCGCTTGACAAGGCCCGGCATTTCGCGCCCACCGGCGCGGGTCCACTTCAGCAACTCGGCGCAGGCGCCTGCGTAATCCGGCGGGGACTGCCGCAGCTTGCGCACCAACGTCGAGCGGCACGCGGCGCCCGTGCCGACGTTGTATGTCCAGGACACATACGCGTCCCACTCGCCGCGCGTCAGCGGCACGTCACCAATGCAGGCCGCCAGCTCCCGCGCATGGCGGTCCGCGTCCGCCTGCAAAGCCACCACAGCCCGTACAGGGTCCGTCCGGTCGCCCTTTTGCACCGGCCGCCCGTCCGCGTGGCGAGTCGTGCCAAAGCCCACCGTCTGCACGCCGACGCCATCGTCGTAGCTGCGCTCACGGTACCCTTCGAAGCCAGCCAGCGCGGCCACCGGCGCGGCGGTCGCCCCGATGCCACCCCACTGACGCGCGGTGAGCTTCATCCCTTGAGCCCCAGGATGTTGGCCAGCGCGTAGATGAAGATCGTCGCCAGCAGGCCAAGCGCGCCGAACATCCAGCGCCTGGCCTGCGCGTTCATCGGCTCGGCTTTTTCAAGCGCATCCACACGATCATCCAGCCGCTCGACGGCCTGCATGACGCGCTCTATGCTGGTGTCATGCTTGCGTGACATCTCGGCCAGCATGGACCGCATCTCGGCCATTTCTTTGCGGTCCTGCGTCTGGCGCTCTTCGATCACGGTCAGCTTCGTCACCGCGTCGGCCATCTTGGTGATAGACAACTCAAGTCGCGAGTGCTGCTCTTCCAGCTTTCGCGTGGCCTCCACGAGCACATCGATCTTGCCGACTTTATGTACGATCATGTCGAGCGCACCACGGTTGTAACGCTCCCACTCAGACGCCGGGATTGGCTCCATCACGCAGGTTCCTCAACTTTGAGCAGCCCGCATGCTGGCTGCGGCGGATGCGTGGCGTCGGCCTGAACGCGTTCATGCATCCAGCACTCGCGCACGGCGGCGGCCCAGCCTTCGGGGCTGGTGGTGGCGGCCCACAGCGGATCGGTCCACATGTCGGCCGACTGCATCGTCAGCAGCACGGAGATCGGCCACATCACGCGCCACGGATGGTAGTTGGCGCGGAAGAACAGCGCCGGAATGCCGCCATCGCGCTGGGCTTGCGCCACCGCCTGCGCCCAGGCGCGGTTGACCTCGTGCGGCACCAGCAGGCTCCAGCGCTTGACCTCGATCGACCAGCCCGGCACCCCCAGGATGTCGCTGTCGCCATCGTGCTGGCGCACGCGGCGGCTGGCGCTTACCCCCAGCAGGTCGCTGATGATGGCGGCGACCTCGCGCTCGCCGCGCTTGCCTTTTTCCCGGCTCATGCTCCCCATGTCTCAGTCAGTCTCCGGATGGTTGTGTTGAGGGCGTCGATCTCGTCCATCTTGCGGATGGCCCAGGCGCGCCTTTGCCCGTGCAGGCCGAGCACCTGGCCGCGATGGCAGTCGGCGCACAGTGCCACGCACACCCACTGCAGGCCCTGGCGGATGTGGTGCGCCTCGCTCGGCCCTGGCTGGCCGCAGACGCTGCACGGAAGCGCCTTGATGCGCTCCAGGTGGCGGCGCTCGGCGGCTGTGAGGCGGTTGTTCATGCGGCCTCCTCGATGACGCCGTGCTGGCCGGTGGCGATGCCGTGCTCGGCGGCCCACGCCTGCACGAAGTCGATCAGTTCGGCGCACTCCGCGCGGCTCAGGCGGCTTGTTCGCACCGGCACCATGTCCACGCCGTGGCCGTCCAGAGCGGGCAGCACCGTCACATGCTCGCCGCGCGTGCGCGTCCAGGCGGCCACCATCAGCCGCTTCCAGACTTCCGGCTCCCACTTCCTTCCGGCCCACTCGGCCTGCTCGGCGATCTCGCCGATCAGCGCGTGCAGCAGCGCGTTCTGCTCGTTGCTGCGGGTTTCCTGACGCAGCTCCAGCTGCAGGCGCTGGCCGGCCATGAGGCGCTCCTTGATGCGCGGCCAGACGTGGTGCGTGAGCACCGCGTGCGCCTGCACCGGCTCCCACAGGCGGAAGGTCAGGCGCTCAGACATCGGCCTCCTCGACCAGACGGTTGTCGCGCAGAAGCTGCTGCACCCGCGGCCACAGGCGCGTCCACTCGTCGCCGAGCTGGCGCTGGCAGGCGGCGATGTGGCCTTCCTGCAGCCGCTTGACCGGGCGCGCGCTGGCGATCAGGCGCGCCATGCAGTAGGGGCATCCGATGCGGTAGGCGCCGCCCTTGTGCGGGCTGGTGCGGGCGCGATGGCAGGCTTGACAGCTCATCGATGCGCGGCCTCCATCGCCTCCCGCGCCATGCGCAGCGCGCAGCCATTGATGGTCTCGCCGGCGGCCTTGCGGGCCAGGATGCGGCGCGCCCAGTCGCGGCCGTCGTTTTTCGGCTCGAAGCCGGCAGGGTTGCGAAGGGCGGCCTCAGCAGGCTTGGGCAGAGCCTTGGAAGGCGGCAGCCCGTGCTGCTCGGCGTAGGTCTTGCGCGGCGCAGCGGCCTTGCACAAGGCCTCGAACTGCGGCAGGTGCGGGGGGAAGTCCGGGTGCTGTTCGGTGGCGCGCTGCGCGGCCGCCTCGATGACCTCGGCCGGGTACTTGGCCAGCGCAGACTGCCAGACGATCATCGCCGAGCGGATGCCGCGATCCTTGCCGGCGGCGTCCTTTTCGCCGGTGGCGAATTTGGCGATGAACGCGCCGCCGTAGGCGCCGTGCAGAAGCTGGAACAGCTGCTTGATGACCGGGCTGATGGAGGCTGGCTCGGCCTGCTGACGCGCGGCAGGCTGGGCGCGGTCGATGATGTCGGCGATGGCCTCAGACATGGGTGGCGTCCTCGAAGATGGCGGCTGCGGCGCCTTCGATGAGCGACTGGCGGGCGGACTTGAAGCCGCTGCGGTACGGATGGGCAGCAAGCGGGCGGTGCAGAACGCCCTCGGCCAGAGGCGACGGCCTGCAGCGGCGGTCGTACCACTCGGCCTTGAAGCCCTGCCAGCCGGCCTCGCAGCAGGCGGCGACCGCTTCCTGCAGCGTGATGCCAGCCTTGTCGGCCTCCCTTCGCAGGGCTGCCATCACCGTCTGCGTGACAGGGCCTGCGCGCTTTGCCTTGCGCACGGCCAGCCAGTCTGACCAGACCTGCGGCTCGACGTCGGTCGGCGGTTCGACGGCTGCCTGCGTTCCGCGCTGTGAGCGCGTCGCGCGTTGAGCGCGATGCGCGCCCTCCCCCACACCCCCTCCTCCCTCCGTAAGAAGGGATGTTGGAGTACCAACAATATTGGTTCTTGGTTCTTGGTTATTGGTTATTGGTTGGTATTGCGTTTGCGATACGTTCGTATCGCCTTGGTCTTGAGAAATCAACGACTTGCGCGATTCTGACTCAAGTCGGCTTGCGTTCTGACTGTGAGTCAGATCGCAAGTTGACTCGCTGTTGCCAGATGCCGGCTTGCCGTCTGCGCGTGCGCCCCAGCGCTTGCTGACGCTGGCGCGAGCCTTTTCCTGCTTGGCCCGGTAGCGCTCAATCTCAGCATCGCATCGCTTGTGATGCCAGCCGTCATCCTCAAGGGTGAAGAACTCGCGCAGCACCGTCTCCACGGCCTGCTTTTCCCAGCGCGTCCTGGCACCCACCATGCGCTGCACGGCCTGGATGTCGGCGGGCAGCGCGCGCTCATCCGCGTAGTAGCGCCGCAGCAGCCGCCAGTAGGCCGCCTCTTCGAGCCACGTCAGGTGAGCCGTCGCCTGCGCGTAGTCGCCGATGTTGAGCTGGAAATACTTCATGCGTCCTCCTTGGCGCTGCTGAAGACCTGCGCCAGACGCGCCAGGCCCTTGGGGGTGACGAGGACCTGCTCGACCATCTTGGCCGTGCCGTCGCTCTTCTCGACGGTGGTGACCTTGTGCTCCAGCAGGCCGGACTGAATGCGGTGCTGGTACGCGACCCAGCCGCTGCCGCCGGCGCGGCGGTAGATCCAGAGGTTTTCCGACAGCCACGCGAACAGGCGCTTGGGCTGGATGCCCAGGTCCTTGGCCGCGTTGGTGATGCACACCGAGCCGTCGGCTGCGCTGATGCGCTCCAGCGCCAGCGCCTTGGGCTGCGCCACGGCCAGTTCTGCCTCCAGCGCCTGCTTCTGCTCGGCCAGGTCAGCGGCCAGCCGCAGCGCCTCGGGCAGCGTCTGCGGGATGGCGAACTGCGGCGCGTGCTCGTAGCGGCCAGTCTTGCGGATGGCGGGCAGCACCTCGTGCGTGACCCAGCGCTTGAAGCGCTTGGCTTCAGGCTTGCGGCTGGTCAGGATCAGGCTGTACAGGCCAGGCTCGTTGACCGCCCTGACCGTCTGCACGCCGCCGGGGGTGGGTACATTGCACCCCCCCCTTTCGTCGTCGTCCAGGCGCTCGACGGCCTGCTTGACGTCGCTGATGTCGAGCACGGCGCACACGTCGGCCGCGACGAACCACGGCTCGCCATGGTCGTCCGTGACCACGCGCACAGTGCGCCCCTCGAACTCGAACGGCCGCAGGTTGACAGAAGTGCCAGTCATGGATAGCATTACGGCTTACTCCTTTGCACGAAGGAACGCCCCATTCCGTCGACTCGGAACTGGGGCTTTTTCTTTCCCGTCACGGCAACACCCTCCGGGCCGCATCCGGCGCGGCCGGATTGACCCCGGCGACGCGGCAGATCACGATGGCCTCATGGAGCTTGCGATCTGCCCACTCCCGGATGAGCTGACGGATGACGTCGGTGCGCGTCTTGCCGGTGGCGTTGACGTAGCCGTCCAGCACGCGCAGGTCCTCCGGGTCCAGTTCAAGGCGGACTTCTGTCCTGTCGGGCACGGCCATCTCCTTCACATCCAATCAGCCAACAGGAGGCGCGCATGGACATGCGTCTGAGCGTGTACGCGCTGGCCCTTGATCCATCGCGGTGCGTGGTGTGCTTTGAGGTGTTTGGGGACGTGGAGCCCGTGGCCGTGACCACGCAGCGGCACGCGCTGCAGCGCGGCTTTGCCGTGGTGCGCGGGCGTGAAGGCCGGGCGCTGCGGCTGACCGAAGCGCTGGCGGCCAAGGAGGCGCAGCGCGCCATTGACGCGGCAAGGGGCAAGCCGTGAGCAGCGCCAAGGCATCAGGCGGCCTCCGTTGCCATGCACGGGCGCCCGTGCCGGATGGAGCCCATGCGGCCCCTAGAATGGCCTTGCCGCAGACGCATTCCAGGAGGCCGCATGGGCGAAACCGCCACCATCACGCCGCAAGACGTTGCCCGCGGGCTGTTCATGGCCGCGCAGGAAGACGGGATCGACTGGCAGCAGGCGCGACTGCCGGCGGACGCCATCAGGTACGAGGCTGCGGCGCAGGCAGCGCTGCAAGCCTGGGCGCTTGGCAGCCCAGACTGGGACAAAGGGCTGCCGCCGCCAACGCGCGAGCTGGCCACCCTGTTTCTGGCGGACTTCATGCTCAAGCTCATGCGCGGCGACCTCGCGGGCCGGTCGTGGACGGTGCAGGCCGGGTTGAGCGCCGCTCAGCAAGCCAGGCTCGCAATCGCGCAAGAGCTTGCGACGGCGGCAGGCCGCGGCGTGCCGCCTCACTGAGCAAGGCTGCAAAGGCAGCCGCATCGGCACCGCCGCGCTCGATGCCGCTGACGCGAAAGACGGTTGCCGCTTTCATCCTAGGCCGCCTCCTTGGCCGCCACGTCGATGCACGGGCGGCCATCCGGGTGCGGCCAGTTTGGGTCATCGACTTTCTCAGCCAGATAGGCCCTCCAGCCATCTGGAAGTGACTTTCGGTACCGCCACATGAAAACCGTTCCGGTCTTAGCGCCGATGCACCTAGCCAGCGCCGCGACACTCCCGGCCTTGTCCACAGCACGTTGCAGGATGAGCGCATCTTGGTCACACATGCCACGAAATCTACACCTGTTGATGGCGCCTGTCAACATGTGACGAATCAACATATGTAAACATGTGTCCATGGCGCTCGGTCGCAACATTCGCCTCCTGCGCGAGGCACGTGGTCTCAGCCAAGTTGACCTAGCCAAGAAGGCTGGGATAGGGGATCACCGCGCCATCAGCGCTCTAGAGGTACGCGATAGCGTTCGCTCGCAGTTCACGCTCCAAATCGCGAAGGCGCTTGAGGTTCCGCCAGAGTTGCTGCAAGACACTGAAGATGAAGTCTTGGCGTGGATTGCTGCAGACAGAAAAATTGCGACATCACCTGTCAACCAGGCACTCTCAGCAGCCATCCACGCCGCCCTGCCCGTCGTGCTGGACGCCATCGCCATGTGCCCGCACCGCGACGAGCTGCGCACGCTGCTGGCGCTGCTGGTGGACCATGACGCACCGGCCTACCGGCAGCGGCTGGCGGAGCTGCTGAGTAGCTTCGACCCGCGCGGGCCGAACCTCACCACCGAAGATAAAGCGCTTGCAGCGCGCGTGACCAAAGCGGCGCAGATGGCCGAATCGTTTGATGTCGCCGGAGTCATGAAGCAGCCAGTCAAAAACAAATGACGGTATCGAGCATCCCAACACTGCCGCTTGGATCAACAACACTCAGTCTGGCCGCCCTGCAAAGGCTGGTGACGTGGCCGGGCTGCTCCAGCAGGCGCGAAAGGCTGTTCGAAGCCGTGGCCGCCTTCATCGGTCACCTGCACGGCATCGGCCTGCATGGGCAGGAGCTGTGGATCGACGGCTCGTTCGTCTCGCCCAAGCCGGAGCCAGCCGACTGGGACGCCGTGCTGTGGCTATCGGATGAAGACGTGCGCAACTGCACCCAATCGCAGTATCATGCGCTGCAGGCCCTCAAACTGCGCAAGAATCTGCGGCAGCGTTATGGTGCAGACCTCTACATCGGGCGCTGGGATGACGCGGAAGAGCGCGACTACTGGCACCGATGGTTCAGCGCAGACCGGCAAGGATCAGCCAAGGGCTACGCGGTGATCATCCTATGAAGACGGCGCAAGACAAGTTGGACTTCTACGCTGCGCGCCACGCGCGGCAGCGCCAGCGCGCCGAAAACAGCCCGCAAGACCAGGCTGCCAGCTTCTTCGCGTCTGTGTATGGGCAATATGTGGAAGAAGCCGAAGACGAGCGCATCATCGAGCAGCGCGCGCGTGCTGGAGAGCTCATCGAGCTTCGCTTCATGGGTGAGCGCGCCAATGGGCGGCTTCCTCTGCGCGCGTTGCTGGATGCTGTGGATCCCTTCGAGCGCGGCATGGCGCACGCCGCACACCGTCTGCACACCGGCGAGACGGCTCGCCAGCCGGTGCAGTCCGTGCGCGACCTGCTTGGGCTGGAATTCGCCGGACTGGAGCACGGCTCCACGCGGGTGCTGGTCCTTGGCGACAGCCGGGCCGACCTGACAGGCGTCAACCTCTTCGAGGCCACCGCCACGCAGGTTTTCCGCTTCCTCAACGCCAAGGGCGACGACTTCTACGATGCGGCCGATGCCATCGGCGGCCAGGCCGCGCGCTGCATCGATGATCTGCTCAAGGAGACGTCCGGCTACGGCATGACGCTGGAGATGTCGTGCCAGCGTGACCTGCTGCCGTGGCTGTCGTGGCGCGGCACGACGGATGAAATCGACCGCGTGCGCCGTCTCATCGAGACTACGCAGGAGCCGGAGGTTTACGAAGAGACGCTCGAAGGCGTGGTGGCCGCGCTGTCGGATGTTGGGTCTATCACGCTGTGCATCGGCGACGAGAAGCGCCGCGTGCGCTTCCCGCTGAAGCTGATCAAGCAAGCCCAGCAGCTCACCATTGCGCAGCCAGCCAAGCTGCGCGTGCTCACCTCCCGCTACTACGACAGCGTGTTCAAGCGCGACGTGTACAAGCACACGCTGATCGGCTGACCACTCCCTGAGCGACATGCCGCACCCGCCCGCCGAGGCGGGTTTTTCTGCCGTCTGCAGCCTTATGATGGTGCCTCATGAGCACCTTCCGCATCACCTACGACGGCCCGGCGCTGCAGGCGCACACCATGGACGTGCGCGACCTGGCGCCGGCCTTGCTCGCGCTGGGCGACCTGTGCGAGGAGTCGGGGCGCACGCTCTTTGGCGAGTCGGTGCGCGTGCGGGTGGACGTGCGGGCGAGCTTCCGCACCGGCAGCTTCGGCATTGATCTGTCGGTCTCGGCCCAGCTGGCGCAGCAGCTCATGGCGTGGCTTTCTGGGGATGGGGCCACGGCGGTGGCCAATGCCAAGACCATTCTGGAGGTCATCGGCATTGGCGGGACCGGCCTGATCGGGCTGATCCAGTGGCTGCGCGGGCGTCGCATCACGCGCGTGGAAACGGTGCCCGAAGGCCGCCGCCTGACGGTGGAGGACGGCGAATGCACCGTGGTGGAAGAGCGCGTGATCATGCTGTTTCAGCGCCGGGCGGTGCGCGAGGCACTAGCCAAAGTGGTGGAGCCCATCGAGCGTGAGGGCATCGAGCGGCTGGCGCTGGGCGACGACGATCGCATCGGCGTCATCATCGAGCGCGCGCAGGCACCGTGGTTCCACGCGCCGCCGCCCGAGGATGTGCTGCTGATGGAGGAGGTGCGCACGATCGCCTTTTCCATCGTCAGCCTGTCCTTCCGCGAGGACAACAAGTGGCGCTTGCACGATGGGCAAAACGCCGTCTTCGTGACCATGGCCGACCGCGATTTCCTCGACCGCGTGGACCGCAACCTGGTGCGCTTTGCCAAGGGCGACATCCTGCTGGCCGAAACCCGCGTGACGCAGTGGCAGACGGCGCAAGGTCTGCGCACGGAGTACACCATCGTGCGCGTGCAGGAACACCGCCAAGGCACAGCCCAGATTGAGCTGCCGCTGCCGACCTGAGCCCGCCTCAGGCCCGCGCCACCACCCGCCCGCCGAGGCGGGTTTTTTGTTGCCTGCGCCAGCGGGCCGGTGTTGCAGGAAGGCGACGGTTAGGGTTTTCCCTATATCTACGTTTGTTGACATTACTATCGACATCTGTAGATAATCACGCCATCGCAACGCAAGAAGGAGCAACGCGATGGACTGCAAGGAAGACCGGCTCGTGACCTGGGGCTGCTACGCGGCGGCCCTGGCGCTGGCGGCCATGTGGATCGGGGGGTGGCTGTGATGTGCGAGTACGAGCACGGGGCGTATGACAGGTTTCTGGATCGCCAGTTGGACGAGTACTACGTCCAGTACGAGCCGCGCAACGGCTTGTACGAGGCGCTCATCGAGCTGGGGCCGATCAGCGCCCTGATGCGCTATACGGTGCGCGGCGGCGTGCCGAACGAAGTGGTCGGCATCTTCTTGGATGACGCCTGGTGCGAGCGCACCAACCAGCTCGAGCTGGTGGAGATCACCGGCATTGTCGAGATGCCGGATCACGCCCTTCTAGCCATGGCCGACCCGGCACGAGACGCGCTACTGCAGCGCATCGACTTCGAAGTCGAGGACTACGACGGGCCGAATGACTACTGACACGGCAACAAGCCCGGCCGGCGCGCAGCGGCCGGGTCAGGTCAACCCGCTTGAAATGAAAGGGGAAACACAGATGAGGTCTGCTGAGCACGGGGTATCCCGCCCAACCCTGCCCCGCCCGGCGCGCACCGTGCCGCCCTACCACACCGGCAAGGTCTCCATCGGCTGCGCGTGGCAGCCGCTGCAGCGGCCCTACCACGACCGCGACGCCTGCCGCCTGCAAGAGGCGCTGCTGGCCGGCTGCGAGCCGCGCCGCAGCGGCAACGGATTTGTCCTGGCCGCAGCACTCGCACTGCTGGCCGCAGCACTCGCACTGCTGGCTGCTTGAACAAGCAAAGGAGCCCCACATGAGTACCGCCCTCGCAACCCTCACGCAGAAGCTGGCCGCCCGCCTCAACATGGGCGACGGCGCCGACCTGATCGACACGCTCAAGGTCACCGCCTTCAAGGGGCAGGTGTCGGATGCACAGATGATCGCCCTGATGGTCGTCGCCAACCAGTACGGCCTGAATCCTTGGACCAAGGAGATCCACGCCTACCCAGACAAGAACAACGGCATCGTCCCCGTGGTCGGGGTGGACGGCTGGAGCAGGATCATCAACAGCCACCCGCAATTCGACGGGATGGAATTTGAGCAGGACGACGAATCCTGCACCTGCATCATTTACCGCAAGGACAGAAGCCGCCCGATCAAGGTCACCGAGTACAAGGCCGAATGCAAGCGCAACACAGAGCCATGGGAAAAGTGGCCGCGCCGCATGTTGCGCCACAAGGCCATGATCCAGTGCGCTCGCCTGGCGTTCGGGTTTACCGGCATCTACGACCACGACGAGGCCGAGCGACTCGTCGAAGCCATCGACGCGCAGACGGGCGAGATCGTCAAAGTCAAGCCAGCGCAGCCAGACAGACCGGCGCTTGAGCCCTACCCGGCCGACAAGTTCAGCGAATTCTTCCCGAAATGGCGTGCGCTGATCGAGTCCGGCCGCAAGACCGCCGACGACATCATCGCCATGGTCACGTCGCGCGCCACCCTCACAGATGCCCAGATCAAGGCCATCCGCGACTGCGCCGTCGTGGACGTGGACACCACCGAAGTCACCGAGTAAGTAGGCCAGACATGCCCACCATCCACAACGTCGCCCAGGGCAGCGCCGAGTGGCACGCGCTGCGCGCCCGCTACTTCACCGCGAGCGAGGCAGCCGCCATGATGGGGTGCAGCCCCTACGAGACGCGCTCCGCCCTGCTGCGACGCAAGGCCAGCGGCATCGCCGAGGAGCCGGACGCCGCTCGCCAGCGTCTGTTCGAGCGCGGCCACGAAGCCGAGGCCGCCGCGCGGCCCATCGCCGAGACGATCATCGGCGAAGAGCTCTACCCTGCCACGATGACCGCCGAGATCGAGGGCCTGCCGTTGCTGGCTAGCCTCGACGGCCTGACGATGGACGGCCGCATCGCATGGGAGCACAAGCTGATGAGCGAGCGCATCAACAGGGCGCTCATCGAAACCGACCTGCCGCCCATGGATCACGTCTGGCAGATGGAGCACCAGCTGCTGGTCAGCGGAGCCGAGGAAGTGCATTACTGGGCCAGCACCGGCCAAGGCCCGTATGCCATGCGCACCTACCGCAGCGACCCGGCCCGGCGCAAGGCGCTGATCGAAGGCTGGAAGCAGTTCCAGCGCGACCTGAACGACCCGGACATGACCAACTTCCGGCCCGCACCGGAGCCGGTGCAGGCCAAGCCGGTGCCTGGCTTCGGCGCGCTGGTGCTGCGGGTTGAGGGCCGCGTGCTGGCCTCCAACCTGGACGCCTTCCGTGCAGGAGCCGATGCGTTCCTGGCCCGCTTCCCAAAGGCCGCCGAGCTTGCCACCGACCAGGACTTCGCCGACGCCGAGGCTGCGGCCAAGGCGTGCAGCGAGGCCGAGGCCCGGATCAAGGCCGCGAAGGAGCAGGCCATCGCGCAAATGGCCGACGTGGAAGTGGTGCTGCGCACCGCCGACGAAGTGGCCGAGACCATCCGGCAGGCGCGGCTGGCGCTGGAGAAAGCAGTCAAGGCCCGCAAGGAGCAGGTGCGCACCGAGCTGATCCAGCAAGCCGCCGGCCGCGTGCGCGAGGCGTATGCCGCGCTGGCCGGAGAGCTGGGCAGCTACGCGCCGCCGCCGCCTGCGACGCTGCATGCGACGCTCGCGGAGGCGATCAAGGGCCTCAAGAAACTCGACAGCATCCGAGACCGGCTGGATCAAGCCGTGGCGCAGCAGCAGATCGAGCTGGCGATGCTAGCCGAGCGCATCCGCAAGGGCCGCGCGCTGCTGGAAGCCGCGAAGGCCGAGCACGGCGCGCTGTGGCCCGATGCGCCGCGCCTTGCGCAGACGCTGGACGAGGAAGCCATCCGTGGCGTGATCCGCGAGCGGGTAGCCGAGCACCAGGAGCGGCAGCTGATGCGCGAGCAGGCCGAGCGCGAGCGCATCCGCCGCGCTGAGGAAGAGCGGCAGCAGCGCGAGCAGGCGCAGCGCCAGACCATCTCCAGCAACCCCGTGCTCGATGGCCTGATCGACGTGCCGCCAGCGCCGCCGAAGCCGAAGCGCGCGGACATCCTGAGCATCGATGAGATCAACAGCTACATCAGCCCGCTGCGCATCGACGAAGAAGGGCTGCGGGTGCTGTGCATCGGCTGGCCGGTCAAGCGCGACGAGATCGTCCGCATGATCGAGACGCTGATCGAGCACCTGAGCGCCCGCGTGACGGCGGCGACCTGACCGCCAATCAATCACATCCGATGCACTGCCGCTATTGCTTAACCATTCACCATCTTAACCGACCACAAAGTAGCCCCCATGAAAGAAGTCAACCGCCCGGCATCAGCCGCCACCGATGTACCCGAATTCATCACCGACCTTGACGGCGGGATGTTCGAGCGCATCCTGTCCCAAGCCTTGAGCGAAACAGCCGCCGCAGCCGTCGATCACGGCAAGGTGGGCGAAGTGCAGATCAAGTTCAAGATCGAGCGCATCCAGGGCACATCCCAGGTTCGTATCCAGCATGACGTGAAATTCAAGAAGCCCACCAGCATGGGCAGCGCCGGCGAGGAAACCAGCGGGGCGACGGTCATGCACGTTGGTAAGTACGGGTGCCTGTCCCTCGCGCAGCCGTCGCTTCTGGATGACCATCGCCAAACCAGAATCACAGACTGATCGCCACACCATTTTTCACACGCAACATAGCAGCACAAGGAGTCGTCCCTGAAAAATTCATTTTCACGCCGCCCGCAGCCGCAGCAGCGGCGGGTTGGCGACGCGAGTCTCGGTTGGCCGCAGCCGGACGAGCCA
>NZ_SMAH01000019.1 GCF_004342625.1 Tepidimonas ignava | reverse complement strand
TCGAGCGGCTGTTCGCCTCCATCCCGCACGACTGGTACCGTGCCAACCCGATCGCGCAGTACGAGGGCTACTTTGCCAGCGTCTGCTACAGCCACCTGGCCAGCCTCGGGGTGGAGATCATCGCTGAAGATGTCAGCAACGAAGGGCAATGCGACCTCACCGTCAAGCACGCCGGCACCGCGTGGGTGTTCGAATTCAAGGTCGTGGACGGCGAGCAAGGCACGGGCGAGGCGCTGCGGCAGTTGCAGGCCAAGGACTACGCGGCCAAGCACCGCGGCGCGCCGGGCGTGGAGCGTGTGATCGAAGTCGGCGTGGAGTTCAGCCGCACGCGCAGGCAAATCGTGGGGTGGGACGTGCGGCAAGCAGACGGTCGCTGACCCACCGTGCCCTGCGGCTCGCCGGCACAGCCCCCCCTTCCCACTGCCCTTTACGCTTCGCGGCCGCTGCCACACACAGGCTACGATGCCCCCCCGAGGGCACCGTGTCGCGGCCCCCGTGTTCAGGGCATCGCTTCCAGTGCGATGACGCCCGTGGCGGTGTTGGAAATGGGGATGTGGTAATTGCGGTGCACCAGGCGCACGCCGCTGCCGGCTTCGGTGAGCGCCGCGCGCATGGCCAGCCACATCAGCAGCTCGACCCCCTGCGTGCCGGCCAGCTCGACCAGCTCGCGGTCGGAAAACTGCGTGGCCCACTGCGGGTTGGTCTCCATGCTCTGCAGGAATTGCAGGTCGAAGCGTTTGTTGATGAAGCCCGCGCGCTCGCCCTCAAGCTGGTGGCTCAGCCCCCCGGTGCCCATCACGGCCACGCGGCGCGTGTCGTCCCAGCGGCCGATCGCACGGCCCACGGCGCGGCCCAGTTCGTAGACGCGGCGCGCCGTGGGCAGCGGAAACTGCACGGTGTTGATGTGGATGGGCACGATGCGCACCGGCGCCGGCTGCTGATCTGGCCAAAAGAGCTGAAACGGCACCGTGCAGGCGTGATCGACCAACATTTCCTGGCACACGGTCAGGTCGAACTCGGCCGCGGTGAGCTGCTCGACCAGGTGCCATGACAGCTCGGGGCAGCCCGCCAGCGGGGCCGTGGTGGGAATGCCCCACCCCTCGTCCGCGTGGCGGTATTCGGCCGCGGCGCCGATGGCAAAGGCGGGCAGTTTGTCGAGAAAGAAGTTGAGGCCGTGGTCGTTGTAAAACACCACGACCACCTCCGGCTGCACCTGTTGCAACCAGGCGTGGATGGGCGGAAAACCATCGAAAAACGGCTTCCAGTACGGCTCGTGCTGTTTGCCTTTGGCGATGGCGTTGCCAATGGCGGGGATGTGCGAGGTGGCCAAGCCACCGACGATCTGGGCCATGGTGAGGATCCTGAGAAACAAGGGGATGGATGACGCTGGCCGCGGTGGCGGCGTTCAGCACTGCTGGTTGGCTGCGACCAGCTTGGCCTGGAACTCGGCTTTGGTGACGCCGGTTTGCTGCGCGCCGATGTCCTGCATGTCCAGGCCGTAGATGCCAGCCAGTTTGGCCAGGTAGTAGGCGTTGCCGCCCGCGGCCAGCATCGCCAACACCTGGCCGCTGCGCACCGCTTGCTTTTGCGCCTCGGTCAGGCCGTAACGTTGCATGTAGCCTTCGGGGTCGGCGCGAAACGCCTCGCGGTTGGCGGCGTCGTTGAACGAAAAACACATTTTGTTGAGCGCGTAGCCTTGCTGCGCCAGCGCGCCGTCAAACGGCTGCGTGCCGGGGATGGGACGGTGATGGGGTTGGTTCATGGGGCCGGTCTCCTCAGAAACAAACGCGGCGGCGGGGTGGCAGCGGTGCGCCTGCCGTGCCGCTGCGGCAGTGTGGCGCAGGGCTTGCATCGTGTAAACCGATCCGTCAAGATACGATGCATGAATGGATTTGATGAATCGGCGCTGGACCCGCGCGCGTTGCGGCTGCTGCTGGCGGTACTCGAGACGGGGTCCTTCACGCGCGCGGCGCAACACCTGGGTTTGACGCAGTCGGCGGTGAGCCATGGCGTGCAGCGCCTGCGCGAGGTTTTGGGGGATCCGCTGTTCGTCAAAAGCGGACGGGGCATCGTGCCGACCGCGCGGGCGCTCAGCCTGGCTGAGCCCGCGCGCGAGCTGTTGGCGGCGTTGCAGCGGCTGGCGCATGCGCAGGCCTTCGACCCGGCGCGCTGGCAGGCTGAAATCACGATCGCGGCCAACGATTTGCAGCGCGACGTGCTGGTGCCGCCGCTGCTGGCGCGCCTGCGCACAGCCGCCCCCGGGGTGACGCTGCGCATCATCCCCTCGGGCGCCCCCACGCCCGAGCTGCTGCGCGACCGCCACGCGCACCTGTTGTTGACACCGCGGCCGCCGCAGGTGCACGACCTGTTGCAGCGGCGCGTGTTCGTGGACCGCTGGGTGGTGTACCACGACCCCACCCAGCGCCCTGCCCCCACCAACCTGCAGGAGTACCTGGCGGCGGAGCACGCCACCGTGGTCTACGAACCGCGGCGCACGCTGGCGTTGGACGACGCGCTGCTGCGCCGTGGGGTGCAGCGGCGCATTCGCGTCACGGTACCGGGGTTTGCGGGCCTGGGGGCGCTGCTGCGCGGCAGCGACCTGCTGGCCACCGCCCCGGCGCGGCTGGCCCACCACCTGCTGGCGGGGCTGGCGTGGGTGGAGCCGCCGCTGCCCTGCCCGCCCCTGCCCATGTACCTGGTGTGGCACCGCCGCGACCACGACGACCCGGCGCTGCGCTGGCTGCGCGCGCAGCTGGTGGCGGTGGCCGCCGCCGTCACGGACTAAAAACGCTCGGTGTCCACCTCGTCTTCGCCCTGCGCGTTGTAGCGGGCGCCGCTGGGCGCGCCGGGGGCAAAGACAGCATCCAGCTGGGCCAGCACGTCCGCCCCCGGCCGCACGTTGAGCGCGCCCAGGTCTTCGAGCAGGTGCGTCACACGGGTGGTGCCGGGCAGCGCGTGCACGTGCTCACCGCGCGTCAGCACCCACGCCAGCGCCAGCTGCGCCGGCGTGCAGCCCACCGCCTCGGCCAAGGCCACCAACCGCGCGCGCAGGGCCAGGTTGCGCGGCCAGTGCTCGGGGGCGAAGCGCGGCATCGCGCGGCGGATGTCTTGCGCGTGCAACGCCTGGGGGTCGGGAGGGCTGCTGGTGAACACGCCGCGGCCCAGCGGGCTGAACGCCACGAACGCCACCCCCAGCTCGCGGCAGGCGTCCAGCACGGCGATTTCGGGGTTGCGCGTCCACAGCGAATACTCCGACTGCACGGCGGCAATCGGATGCACCGCATGGGCGCGCCGCAGCGTCGCCGCCGACACTTCGCTCAACCCGATGGCGCGAACCTTGCCCGCGCGCACCAAGTCGGCCAGGGCACCGACGCTGTCTTCGATCGGCACGCGTTTGTCCCAGCGGTGCAGGTAGTACAGGTCGATGACGTCGGTGCGCAGGCGCTGCAGCGCTTCGTCGCAGGTGGCCTTGAGGGTGGCCGGCCGCCCATCGATCACACGCACCCGCTTGCCGTCGCCGCGCAGGTCCACGCCGGTCATGCCGCATTTGCTGGCCAGCACGAAGCGGTCGCGGTGCACCCCCAGGTATTTGCCCAGCAGCGTCTCCGACACGCCAAAGCCGTACAGGGCGGCGGTGTCGAAGTGCGTCACGCCGGCGTCCAGCGCCGCCAGCAGCAGCCGCGCGGCGTCGGCCTCGGGCACTGGCTCGCCGTAGGCGTGGCAGATGTTCATGCAGCCCAGCCCGATGGCCGAAACGCTGAACGGCCCCAACCGCCGCTGCGGCAGCGGGGTGGGCGGCGCCTTGAGCAGCGGCCAGGTGACGGGGGCGGCGGGGGGCATGGACGGACCCATGGCTGGCCCCGCGGCGTTAGCGCGGCGCTGGGCCGTTGTCGGCCAGCAACTGCTGCTCCAACTGGTGCAGCACCTGGTAGCACGGCAGCACCTGGGCCACGCTGGCGTTGGGCTCGCGGCCCTCGCGGATCGCGGCAAAGAACTCGCGGTCCTGCAGCTCGATGCCGTTGAGCGACACGTCCACGTCGGACACGTCGATCGGCGTCTCGGGCCCCTTGCTGTGCGACTGCACCAGGTCGTCGTAGCGGGCGATGTAGGTGCCGGTGTCGCCGATGTAGCGGAAGAACGTACCCAGCGGGCCGTCGTTGTTGAACGACAGCGACAGCGTGCAAATCGCCCCGCTGGCCGCCTTGAGCTGGATGCTCATGTCCATCGCGATCTTGAGTTCAGGGTGGTACGGCCCCTGGATGGCGTGCGCCTGCACGATGGGGCTGCGCGTCTGGTACGCGAACAGGTCCACCGTGTGCGCGGCGTGGTGCCACAGCAGGTGGTCGGTCCACGAGCGCGGCTGACCCAACGCGTTCATGTTGGTGCGCCGGAAAAAGTAGGTCTGCACGTCCATTTGCTGGATCGTGTACGCGCCGGCCAGGATGCGGCGGCGCACCCACTGGTGGCTGGGGTTGAAGCGGCGCGTGTGGCCGACCATGGCCACCAGACCCGTCTGGCGCTGCAGCTCGACCACTTCCTCGCCCTCGCGCAGCACGTCGCACAGCGGGATTTCCACCTGCACGTGCTTGCCGGCCTCCAGGCACTGCTTGGCCTGCCGGGCGTGGATTTGGGTGGGGGTGCACAGGATCACCGCGTCCACCTCGCGCATGGCCAGTGCGTCGGCCAGCTCGGTGCTGGTATGCGGGATGCCGTACTTGTCGGCCACCTCGCGGGTTTGGTTGGGCTCGCGCCCGATCAGCGAAACGACTTTGACGTCGGGGATGTTGCGGATGGCGTCGAGGTGTTTTTGGCCAAAGGCCCCCGGCCCGGCCAGGGCGACTTGGATGGTCATGCGGCGTTCTCCAAAATCAGGTGTCCCACGGCGGTGTTGCTCGCCGGAACATGGTAAAAGCGGTGCGCCACGCGCGGCTTGGGTCCGCCGGCCACGTCGGCCATGGCGCCGCGGGCGATCAGCCACATCACGAGCTCGATGCCCTCGGAGCCGGCCTCGCGCACGTATTCGATGTGCGGCACCTCGGCCAAGGCGGCCGGGTCGTCGATCAGGCGGTCCAGGAAGCGGTTGTCCCACTCGCGGTTGATGAGGCCGGCGCGCGGCCCCTGCAGCTGGTGGCTCATGCCGCCGGTGCCCCAAATCTGCACGTTGAGGTCGTCGTCGAAGCTTTCGATCGCGCGGCGGATGGCCTGCCCGAGCGCAAAGCAGCGCCGTCCGCTGGGCACCGGGTACTGCACCACGTTGACGGCGAACGGGATGACCTTGAACGGCCACGCCTGCGGCTGACCGCACATCAGCGACAAGGGCACGGTCAGGCCGTGGTCCACCGCCATCTTGTTGACGATGGTGAGGTCGAAGTCCTCTTGGATGACGCTTTGCGCGATGTGGCTGGCCAGCTCCGGGTGGCCGATCACCGGCGGCACGGGCCGCGGCCCCCAGCCCTCGTCGGCGATGGGGAATTCGGCCGCGGTGCCGATGGCGAAGGTCGGGATCAGCTCCAGGCTGAACGCGGTGGCGTGGTCGTTGTAGACCAGGAACACGACGTCGGGCGTGTGCTCGCGCAGCCACTGCTTGGAAAACTCGTAGCCGGCAAACAGCGGCTGCCAGTACGGCTCGTGGGTTTTGCCCAGGTCGATGGCCGCGCCGATGGCGGGCACGTGGCTGGTGTAGACGGAGGCGGTGATGCGTGCCATGGATGAGGTCTCCCGGGGGTGGTCACAGCAGGCGGCCACTGCCGTGGCCTTGGGGCTGGCGGTGCGGCTGGGCGTCGCCGTCCTCCCCCAGGTGGCGGTTGCCCTCGATCGAGCGTCCCCCGCGCAGCATCATCGCGCGGTACTCCTCTTCGGTCATGCCGGTCATCGAGCCCGCCATCTGCTGAAAACTCTTGCCGTGCGTGGCGCCGAGCTTGGCCAAAAAGTAAATGTTGCCGCCCAGCTGGATGCAGCGGTTGAGGTCGCCGTCGAGCACGGCCTGTTTTTGCTCTTCGGTCATCGGCCACTCGTCCAGGTAGGCGCGGCGGTCGGCCAGGAAGCGCTGGCGGTTTTCGGGCTTCATCAGGCTCATGCAAAACTGGTTGAGCCAGTAGCCCTTGCGCGATTGGTCGGCGTCGAAGATGACGGTGCCGGGAATGTCGGCGTAGGGTTTGTGCAGGGCCATGGGATCAGCCTCCTTGAACCTCGTCGGGCCAGTACAGGCGCATGGGGTTGTCCACGAGCAGCTTGCGCTGCAGCTCGGGCGTGGGTGCGATGTGCGGGATGACGTCCACCAGCAGCCCGTCGTCGGGCATGTGGTCCTTGAGGTTGGGGTGCGGCCAGTCGGTGCCCCACAGCACGCGGTCGGGGAAGGTCTGCACCAGGTGGCGGGCAAACGGGATCACGTCCGCGTAGGGCGGTTGGTTGGGGCCGCAGCGCCCAGGCAGCGCTGGCGGACCGGACACGGACAGTCGCTCGGGGCAGCTGACCTTGGTCCAGATGTTGGGGTGTTCGCGCAACAGCCGCACGAACAGGCCAAACTCGGGGCCATCCAGCGGCTTGCGCACGTCCGGGCGGCCCATGTGATCGACCACCACGACGGTGGGCAGCGCGGTGAAAAAGTCCCACAGCTCGGGCAGGTCCTGTGCCTCGAAGTACACCACGACGTGCCAGCCCAGCGGCGCGATGCGCTGGGCGATCTCCAGCAGCTCGTCCTTGGGCGTGAAGTCCACCAGGCGCTTGACAAAATTGAAGCGCACACCGCGCACGCCGGCGCTGTGCAGCGCTTGCAGTTCGGCGTCGGTGACGCTGCGCCGCACGGTGGCCACGCCACGCGCGCGCCCGCCGCTGGCCACGCAGGCGTCCACCAACGCGCGGTTGTCGGCGCCGTGGCAGGTGGCTTGCACGATGACGTTGCGCGCAAACCCCAGGTGGTCACGCAGCGCAAAGAGCTGCTCCTTGCTGGCGTCGCAGGGGGTGTATTTGCGCTCGGGCGCGTAGGGGAAACGCTCGCCCGGGCCAAAGACGTGGCAGTGGGCGTCCACGGCGCCAGGGGGCAACTGAAAGTGCGGCTGGCTCGGCCCCTCGTACCAGTCGAGCCAGCCGGGCGTTTTGACAAAGCCACCGGTGGTGGGTCGGTCCATCGCAACCCTCCCCCGCTTCAGTCGATGTAGCGCAGGCCCGCCTGGGCCAGCGCCGGGCGCATGTCGTACATGTCCAACCCCAGCACGCCAGCGGCCAGCTTGGCGCGCTTGGCGGCTTCGTTGGCTTCGCGCTTGCGGGCGGCCTCCAGCGTGGCCGCGGCCTTGTCGCGCGGCACCACCACCACGCCGTCGTCGTCGGCCACGATCACGTCGCCAGGGTGCACCAGGGCGCCCGCGCACAGCACCGGGATGTTGACCGAGCCCAGTGTGGCCTTGATCGTGCCTTTGGCGCTGATGCACTTGCTCCACACGGGAAAGCCCATCTCGGTCAGCGTTTTGACGTCGCGCACGCCGGCGTCGATGACCAGCGCGCGCGCGCCGCGCGCCTGAAAGCTGGTGGCCAGCAGGTCGCCGAAGTAGCCGTCGCAGCACTCGGCACTGATGGCGGCCACGACCACGTCGCCGGGCTGGATTTGCTCGGCCACGACGTGCATCATCCAGTTGTCGCCCGGGTGCAGCAGCACCGTGACGGCGGTGCCCGACACCTGCGCGCCCGGGTAAATGGGTCGCATGTAGGGCTTCATCAGGCCGACACGGCCCATGGCTTCGTGCACGGTGGCGCTGCCAAAGGCGGCCAGCGCGTCGGCGACGTCGCGCGGCGCGCGCTCAATGCGGCGGTACACGACACCGAGTTCGTAGTGCATCGGGAGTCCTCCTGCGTCAGTGGGGGTGGGTCACAGGCCGCGCGCCTTGAGCTTGGCGTCCAGGCGCGGGAAGACCCGCCGCGCGTTGGTCTCGAACACCTTGCGGCGGGCCGCCTCGTCCAGGTGCGGCGTGGCCAGCACGTAGCGCTTGGTGTCGTCGTAGTGGTGGCCGGTTTCGGGGTCGATGCCGCGCACCGCGCCGATCATCTCGCTGGCGAACAGGATGTTGTCCACCGGCACGACCTTGGTCAGCAAATCGATGCCCGGCTGGTGGTACACGCAGGTGTCGAAAAACACGTTGCCCAGCAGGTGTTGCTGCAACGGCGGCTTTTTGAGCTCCTGCGCCAGCCCGCGGTAGCGCCCCCAGTGGTACGGCGCGGCGCCGCCCCCGTGCGGGATGATGAAGCGCAGCGTCGGGAAGTCCTTGAACAGATCGCCCTGGATCAACTGCATGAACGCCGTGGTGTCGGCGTTGATGTAGTGCGCGCCGGTGGTGTGAAAGCACGCGTTGCACGAGGTGCTGACGTGCACCATGGCGGGGATGTCGTACTCGACCATGACCTCGTAGATCGGGTACCACCAGCGGTCGGTCAGCGGCGGCTCGCGCCAGTGCCCACCCGAGGGGTCAGGGTTGAGGTTGATGCCGACGAAGCCGTACTGCTCGATGCACTTGCGCAGCTCGGGGATGCAGGTGCGCGGATCCACCCCCGGCGACTGCGGCAGCATCGCCGCGCCAACGAAATGGTCGGGAAACAGTTGCGTGACGCGGTAGACCAGCTCGTTGCAGATCGCGGCCCAGGTGGCCGAGGTGTTGAAGTCGCCGATGTGGTGCGCCATGAAGCTGGCGCGCGGGCTGAAGATGGTCAGGTCACCACCGCGCTCGCGCATCTTGGCGAGCTGGTTGGTCTCGATCGACTCGCGGATCTCGTCGTCGCTGATGCGCAACTCGCTTGGCGACGGCGTCTGGGCCGGGTCGTTGAGGCCGGCGATCTGGCGGTTGCGCCATGCTTCCAGCGCCTTGGGCGCGGTGGTGTAGTGGCCGTGGACGTCGATGACGAGGGGGGGTCTCATGCGGTGCTCCGAGGGGCTGGGTCGATGGGGGGCCGCGCGCTCGTGGTGGTGGCCAACGCAGGGGACATCATCGGGCTGGCTCCATCCCTTGGCGACGCTTGGCCTCGTCGGCCACGGGGGACGCCATGAAGGCCAACACGCGGCGTGCGCTGTCGTCGTGGGGGCTGCGGCACGCCACCGCGCCGGCAAACACGGTCACCAACCCCAGCTCGGGCGGCAGGGTGCCAACCCGCTGGATGCCGGGGATGTGGATCAGCTCGCTGAGCTGCTGGAACCCCAGGTCAACCTCGCCCGACGCCACCAGGCTGCCCACCGGCACCCCCGGTGGCGGCACGACGAGGCGCTGGCGCACGTGCTCGCCCAGCCCCCAGTCGTCGAACAGCCGCTGCAGCGCCTGGCCGCTGGGGCCGGTGGACACGCCGATGCGCGGCGCCGCCAGCACCGCTGCCCGCAGCGCCGCGGCGCTGGTGATGTCTGGCTGGGGCGCCCCCAGCGGCACGGCCACCGCCACCGGCGAGCGCACCAAGTCCACGATGCTGTCACCCTGCACATGCCCTTGCTGCGCCAGCGTTTGCAGCGCATCACGGGCCAAAAACACCAGGTCGAACGCCTCGCCCGCGGCCACGCGGCGCGCGGCGTCGACCCCGCCGACCGACTCGATCATGAGCGGCACGCCCCCGGCGGCCTGCCAGGCCTGGGCCAAGTCGGCCAGCACCAGGCGCGTGGCCATCGAGGAGATGCCGCGCAGGGTCACGGTGGCGGACGTGCCGTCGTGGTCGGTTGGGGTGTGCATGGCGTCGATTGTGCCGAGGGGGCTCGCTGCCGGGTCGGCATCGCTGCACTAGCTGCTATCACGCGCGGTAATGCCTCAGTCTGGGCCGTCCTACAATGGCAGGGGCGCTCGGCCCAGGCTGCGCCGAAGCGCAGCGCCGGCGCTTCCCAACCTGCCGTCCCCACCATGGACCTCAAGCAACTGGAATATTTCGTACGCGTGGCCGAACTGGGCAGCTTCACCCGCGCCGCCCACGCCCTGGGCGTGGTGCAGCCGGCGCTGAGCCGCCAAATCCGCGCGCTGGAGGTGGAGCTGCGCCAGCACCTGCTGGTGCGCAACGGCCGTGGCGCCATCCCGACCGAAGCCGGCAAGGTGCTGCTGGCGCATGCGCGCGGCATCCTGCACCAGGTGCAGCGCGCGCGCGAGGAGCTGGGCCGCGTGCGCGGGGCGCTGGCCGGGCGGGTGGCCATTGGGCTGCCGCCCAGCCTGGCGCGCACGCTGGCGGTGCCCTTGACGCGTGCGTTTCGCCGTGCCCTGCCGCAAGCCACGCTGTCGATCAGCGAAGGGTTGACCGTGGCGATGCTGGACGCGCTCACGCAGGGCCACCTGGACCTGGTGCTGGCCTACAACCCGCCGGGGCTGCCCGACATCACGCTGCAGCCGCTGTTTGACGAGCCGCTGGCGCTGGTGCAGCGGCGCGCGCCCGGCCTGCCCGAGGACCCTCCGCTGCCCATCGCCTTGCACGAGGTGGCGGCGCTGCCGCTGATCATCCCAAGCCGGCCCAACGCGCTGCGCGTGCAGGTCGAAGCCGCGCTGGCCACGTTGGGGCTCAAGCCGCGGGTGGAGCTGGAGATCGACGGGGTGGCGGCGATCCTGGAGCTGGTCGCCGACGGCGTTGGGGTGGCGGTGTTGTCGCCGCACGCGGTGGCCACTTCGCCCCACGCGTCGGAACTGGTCGCGCGCCCGCTGACGCAGCCCGAGCTGCACGCGCACGTGATGTTGGCCAGCAGCGACCGCCGCCCCGCCACGCTGACCCAGCAAGCCACCGCCGACCTGATCCGCACGCTGTGCGCCCAGCGCTACGGGGCGCCACGGGTACCGTCATCGCCCCCGGACCCTGCCGCCGGAGCGACACCGGCGCCGCCCGCGCAGTGCCCAGGCTGACGACGGCGCTCCCGTCACCCGCTGGGTGTGTGCTGCCGCGCCGCCAACAGCGCATCGGCCCACGCGCGCCACGGCGCCGCGGGGGGCAGCGGGGCCAGCGGCGAAGCGGCGCGTTGGTCGGCCATCCAGTCATCCTTGACGGCGATGGCACGCGCCATCGTCGGCTCGAAGCCCGCCTCGGCCACGGTGCGTGCAACCTCGCGCATTTCCTCGGCGCGGCGACGCCCGTGCTGTGCCACGCGCTGGAAAAAGTAGCTGCCCTGCGCTTCCCAGTCGATGCCAGGGAACGTCTCACGCAGCGTGGCCAACATCGCGTCCTCGACACCGTAGTGCCGCGCTGCGGCGTAGCTTTCGATGACCAGGGCCTCCAGCCCCTTGATGAGGATGCTGCGGCACATTTTGGTGGCGCTGGCCACGCCGTAGCGGTCGCTGGCCACCTGCACCTGCATGCCCCAGCCCTGCAACACGGGCGCCAACGCCGCTGCGTGCGGACCGCCCAGCAGCATCGGCACCCGCATCCCATAGGGCGGCACCGAGGTCATCACACCCGCTTCGACGTAGCGCCCCCCGGCCGCCTCGACGGCGGCGGCGGCCTGCTGCTTGGTGCCGGGCGAGGCCGAATTGAGGTCCAGCACCCACGTGCCTGGCCGCAGGTGCGCCGCCAGTTGCTCGGCCGCCGCCAGCGTGTTGGCCGCCGTGACGGCGCTGATGACGAGCTGCGCCTCGGCGCACAGCGCGGCCGGGTCGGCGCACACCACGGCCCCGGCCTGCGTGGCGCGGGCGCGCACGGCTTCGGCCTCGGGGTGACCCGCAGCGAGCTTGGCATCCCAGCCCCCCACCCACGCCAGCCCCTGCTGGGCCAGCCCACGGGCGAAGATGGTCCCCACCTCGCCCAGGCCCATCAGGCCCACGCGACGCGGCGGTGGACTGGACGTTTGTGACGATGCCGACATAGCACCTCCCCTCACTTCCAGCGCAAGGTGTCAGGATGTCAACCGCAGCGCAAACAACGTGATGGCCGGAAACGCCGCCAGGATGGCCGTGCGCACCAGGTCGCTGACGACAAACGGCGCCACCCCCCGGTAGGTGTGGGAGATGGGCACGCCACGCGCCAGGTTGTTGATGACGAACAGGTTCATGCCCACCGGTGGCGTGATCAACCCGACCTCGACCACGATCAGCACCAAGATGCCAAACCAGATGGCCTTTTCGTCCGGCGGCAGGCCGAAGTCCAAGCCCATGATCATCGGGAAAAAGATCGGGATGGTCAGCAGGATCATCGACAGCGAGTCCATCACGCAGCCCAGCAGCAGGTACAGCACCAGGATGATGGTCAGCACCACCCACGGGCTCAGGCCCAGCCCGATGACCCACTGCGCCAGCTCCTGCGGCAGTTGCGACAGCGCCAAAAACGTGTTGTACAACCCCGCGCCCAGCACGATCATGAAAATCATGCCGGTGGCGATGGCCGTGCCGTACACCGACTCGCGCAGCGACTTGAAGGTCAACCCACCCGACAGCCACGCGGCCAGCCCCGTGCCAAACGCGCCCACCGCAGCGCCCTCGGTGGGCGTGAAAATGCCGCTGTAGATGCCGCCCACCACGGCCAAAAAAATCACGATCACGGGCCACGTGTTGACCAGCGCGCGCCAGCGTTCGGCCATCGGGACCGGCTCCATGCGGCCAGCGCTGTCAGGCTTGAGCCGCACGTAAATCGAAACGACGATGATGTAGCCGATGGCGGCCAGAATGCCCGGAATGAACGCGGCCAAAAACAGCTTGGCGATGTTTTGTTCGGTCAGGATGGCGTAGATGACCAGCACCACCGACGGTGGGATCAGGATGCCCAGCGTTCCGCCGGCGGCCAGGCACGCGGTGGACAGCGCCCCGCTGTAGCCGGCACGGCGCAGCTCGGGCAACGCCACCTGGCCCATCGTCGCGGCGGTGGCCAGCGACGAGCCGCAAATGGCCCCAAACCCCGCGCAGGCGCCCACGGCGGCCATGGCCACCCCGCCGCGCCAGTGCCCGATCCAGGCTTCAGCCGCTTTGAACAGCGAGCGCGACAGCCCACCCAGCGCGGCGAACTGCCCCATCAACAAAAACAGCGGCACCACCGACAGGTTGTAGTTGGCAAACGTCGTGTACGTGGCGTGCTTGAGCTGGTTGAGCAGCGGCGCCGGGCTGCCGTAGATGAAATATGCCCCCACGACGCCGCACAAGGCCATCGCCAGGCCAATCGGCACCCGGATGAAGATCAGCCCCAGCAGGACCGGAAACGACCACGCGGCCAATTCGATGCTGGTCATGTCAGTGCCCCCCCGCGTGCTGCACCGGCCAGCCTTCGGGGTAGCGTGCCAGCCCCAAGGTGATCAACGTTTGGGTCAGGTAGGCCAAACAACCGATGACCGCCCCGACCAGCCCTGCGGCATACCCCCACCAAACGGGCATTTGCAGGATGAACGAGGTCTCGAGGTATTCGCGCTTTTCCAGCATGCCGTCCCACAGCTTCCAGGTCAGCACGACCCACAACGCCAGCATCAGCGCATCACACGCGGCCGACACCGCCTTGCGCACCGCCTTGGGCAGGCGGTCGTAGACCAAGTCCACCGTGGCGTGCCCCCCACGCAAATAGGTCCAGGGCAGAAACAAAAACACCGCCACACCGGTGCCGATTTCGACCAGCTCGAAATCACCCGGCACCGGCCCCAGGCCAAGCCCGATCAGCGCCCGTCCGGTGATGCTGGCCACGCTCATCAAGGTCAGCGCCACCAGCACCAACCCACCCACCAGGGCCGACCACTTGGCCAGCCGAAAAACCCAAATCGTCATGCTCGTCGCCGTTCGTGTGTTGTGTCTGCCCCAACGACGCGGGCGCGCAGGGCCACCCGTTGGCCCGAGCTGCGCGCCCGTTGCAGGGGTCGGCCAAAGAGTTTACTTGGCGTCGTGCTGCTTGATCAGCGCACGGGCCTCGCGCAGCAGCGCCGCACCGTCGATGCCCTTGCCCTTGACTTCCTTGACCCAATCATCCTCGACGCTGCTGGCGGTGCGCAGCCAGCGCTGGGTTTCGGCGATATCGAGCTGGGTGATCTTGTTGCCGGCCTTGAGGGCGATGTCGCGGCCGATCTTGTCCGCTTCGTCCATGGCCTTGCCGAAGGCCGCCGACAACGCCGCGCCGCTGTTGGCGTCGATGACTTTTTTCAGGTCGGGCGGCAGCGACTCGTACTTGGCCTTGTTCATCGAAAACGCAAACGCCATCGTGTACAGCGCCCGATCACCGCCAAAGGTGGTGTGGTTCTTGACGATTTCGTGCACGCGCAGCGAGGGGCCGACCTCCCACGGGATCGTGGTGCCATCGATCACCCCTTTGGACAGCGCCTCGGTCACCTGCGGCACCGGCATGCCCACGGGGGTGGCGCCCAGCTTGACCAGCATGTTGTTGACGATGCGCGTGCCGCCACGGATCTTCATGCCGCGCAGGCTCTCCAGCCCCGTGACCGGCTGCTTGGTGTGGATCAGGCCGGGGCCGTGGGTGTGCACCGCCAGCAGCTTGACGTCCTTGAACTCCTCGGCCGCGAACTTGTTGGCAAAGTCCCACGCGGCCTTGGACATCACCTCGGCCGAGCGGTCGTGCGACGGCGCGATGAACGGGATTTCGAACACCTCCATGCGCTGGAAGCGCCCGGGCGTGTAGCCCAGCACGGTCCACGACACGTCCACGACGCCGTCTTTGGTCTGGTCAAACAATTGCGGCGGTGTGCCGCCCAGTTGCATCGACGGGAACACCTGCACCTTGATGCGGCCGCCGGAGTCGGCCTCGACTTTCTTGGCCCAGGGCTCGATGGCCATCTTGGGGATCGAGCCTTGCGCCGGCAAAAAGTGGTGCACGCGCAGCGTCACCTGCTGCGCCCATGCGGCGCCGGCCAGCACGGCGCCGCCCAACGCGACGGACAAGGTGCGCAGGGTCCAGGGGGTCTTCATCGGGGGTCTCCTTCGGGTTGAGGCCAAACGACAGCACACTGATGATTATCTGTACTAACGTGTTGCACAGCCAGGGGGGCAGCGTAGGGGTTTTCCCTAGAGGTCGCACGGCGGCCACCACCGCACCGCCCCACCACACACTGTAGGGTGATGCACGCCGGCGAACCACCGGCATGCCGTCAAGCTGCTATCGCAAAACGGTATGGCTGGCGCTCAGCCAGCCAGCGCGGGCAACACCGTGCCGGTGCACGTGCCAAAGCCGATGCGGGCTGCGCCCGGGGCCTGGCACCAACCGCGCAGCGTCACTTCATCGCCGTCTTCCAAAAAGGTGCGCTGCTCGCCGCTGGGCAACACCAAGGGCTGTTTGCCTCCTTGGGTGAGCTCGATCAGCGCCGCAGCCTGGTGCGGTTCGGGGCCTGAGAGCGTGCCGGTGCCGAGCAGGTCTCCCGGCTGCAGGTTGCACCCCCCCACGGTGTGGTGGGCCACCATCTGCGCCACCGTCCAGTAGGTGTAGCGCAGGTTGGTGGTGGCCACCGTGTGCGCGGGCAGCCCCTGCGCGGCCATACGCGCGCTGCGCAGCTCCACGCTGAGGTGGATGTCCACGCCGCCGGCGCGCCGGTTGGCGTCATCGTCCAGGTAGGGCAACGGCGGCGGGTCACCCGCGGGCCGCTCGAACGGCACGCGGTACGGCGCCAGCGCCTCCCACGTGACCACCCACGGCGAGATGGTGGTGGCGAAGTTTTTGGCCAAAAACGGCCCCAACGGCTGGTACTCCCAGGCCTGGATGTCGCGTGCCGACCAGTCGTTGAGCAGCACGACGCCGAACACGTGGTCTTCGGCCCGCTCGATGGGGATGGGCTCGCCCAAGGGGTTGCCCGGCCCAACGAACACGCCCATTTCCAGCTCGATGTCCAGCCGCCGGCTGGGCGCCAGCACCGGCGCGGCGGCGTCGGGCGCCTTGATCTGGCCGCGCGGGCGCCGAAACGCCTGTGGCGACACGCCGATGCTGGAGCTGCGCCCGTGGTAGCCGATGGGCACCCATTTGTAGTTGGGCAGCAGCGGGTTGTCGGGTCGAAACAGCTTGCCGATGTTGGTGGCGTGGTGCACGGAGGTGTAAAAGTCCGTGTAGTCGCCAATCTGCGCCGGCAGGTCGTACTCGGCGTCGGCCTGGGGCAGCAGACACGGCTCGACGGTGGCGCGCAGCGCGCTGCCCTCGCGCAGCGCCTGCGACAGCGCGCGGCGCAGCGCGCTCCAGTGCGCCGGGCCCAGGCCCATCAGCGCGTTGAGCTTGGGTTGCGCCGCGGCGGCCAGCGCCTCGGCCGCCAGGCCTTCCCACGGGTGCGCGCGGTGCAGCGCGGCCAGGTCGACGATCTGGTCGCCGATGGCCACGCCGCCACGCCAAGGTTCGCCACGGCCGCGGCGGCGAACAATCGCCAGCGGCAGGTTCTGGATCGGAAAGTCGGTGCCCGGCGCCTGTGCCGAGGCAACCCAGCTGCGCAGTGCTGGGTCGTGGGTTTCGTTGACGGTCATCATGCGGTGGGGGTGTAGCGCACGCGTGGCGCCGCGTCAAGCGCGCTGCGCCAGCGTGTTGGCGCGCGCCAGTTGGATGGCCTGGCTCAGCACCTCGCGATCGCCGACGTGGTTGGCCAGGATGAGCACGAGCTTGGCCAGGAACATGTCGGCCTGCTCGTCGTTCATGTCGCGCTGGGCGTCGATCAGCTCCTCGTAAAAGGCGTCGTGATCGACGATGTTGGGCTGTCGCATCAGGGGCATGGTCGGTTTCTCCATCGAGGGCCGCTTGGCGGGCGGCGTCAGGCCAACGCCAGGGCACGGGACAGCGCGGCGCGCACGGCCTGCGCGTCGAAGCGACGCCAGCGGGCCGCCACGTACTGGTCGGGCCGGATCAGGTAGACGGTGCCGGGCTGGCCGTCGTAACGTTCGGTCAGTACGCCCAGACGGTCGTGCACGTCACGGCCAACCTCCAGCACGTCGGCCTGCACGTTGCCCACCCGCACCGGCTCGGCGCCGGCGCCGAAACTCAACAGCACGAAGCCGCGACCGAGCTGCTCCAGCAGCCACCCCGGGCGCCCCTGCACCTCCAGCGGGGCGTCGGCGCAGAACATGCCGGGCACCATGCGGCCCGCGAACGGCTCGCTGTCCGGGGTGTTCAGCGGCGAGCCCTGGTACGGCGTCGGCGTGGACAGACGGCCGCTGTTGACCAGCGGGCGCGCGAACGGCTCGGTGCGCGCCAGCTCCAGCACGGCGTTGCGCAGCCGCAGCGACGCGCGGCTCTTGGGCGTGATGAAGTCGGTCGAGCGCGTCGAGTTGCGGATGTTGTCATCGGCCGCGAGCGCCCGCTCCCAATGGTACGTGTCCAGCAGCGCCTCGGGCGCGTCGCCGGCCAGCACGGCGGCCAGCTTCCAGCTCAGGTTGTCGCAGTCCTGCACGCCGCTGTTGGCGCCACGCGCGCCAAACGGCGACACCTGGTGCGCCGCGTCGCCGGCAAACAGCACGCGGCCGTGGCGGAAGTTGTCGATGCGCCGGCAGGCGAACTGGTACACCGACACCCACTCCAGCTCGAACGGCACATCCGGCCCCAGCATGGCCTGGATGCGCGGGATGACGCGTTCGGGCTTTTTTTCCTCGTTGGGGTCGGCGTCCCAGCCGAGTTGGAAGTCGATGCGCCAGACGTTGTCGCGCTGCTTGTGCAGCAGCACGCTCTGGTTGCGGTGGAACGGCGGGTCGAACCAGAACCAGCGCTCGGTCGGAAAGTCGGCCTTCATCACCACGTCGGCGATGAGGAACCGGTCCTGAAAAAACTGCCCGGTGAAGTCCGCCCCGATCATGCGGCGCACGTCGCTGTGCGCGCCGTCGCAGGCGATGAGCCATTGGGCCTCCATCTTGAAAATGCCGTCCGGTGTTTCCACCGTCAGCACCACGTGGTCGGGCTGTGGCTCCACCGCCAGCACCTTGTGCTTCCAGCGCAGGTCCACCCGTGGTGATGCTTCGCACGCCTGCACCAGCCGCTCTTCCAGGTAGTACTGCTGCAGGTTGATCATCGCCGGCATCTTGTGGTGGTCTTCCGGCAGCAGGTCGAATTGGTACACCAGCTCGTCGCGGAAAAACACCTTGCCCACCTTCCACTGCACGCCCTGCTCCACCAAGGCTTCGCCCAGCCCCAGGCGGTCCCAGATTTCGAGCGGGCGCTTGGCGTAACACACCGCCCGCGAGCCGACGCTGACCGTGTTGTTGTCGTCCAGCACGACGCACGGCACGCCGCGCGCGGCCAGGTCCAGCGCCTGCGTCATGCCCACCGGGCCGGCGCCGACGACGACCACGGGGTGGCGCGTGCGGCGGCCCTCGGCCTGCTCCGGGCTGGGGCGGTACGCGTACTGCGGGTAGGTGTAGGTGTGCAGCATGATGGGGAACCTCCGGGCAAAGCCACCCCCACGCCACCCGCGCGGGGAGCGTTGGGCGTGTGGACATCAGCAGGATGAAACGGCCAGCGGCGCGCGCTCAACCGTCCACCGCGTGGAACTCTTTTTCGTGCATCCAGGCGGCGTGGCGCGGTGCGCGCTTGGTCTGCGCCCACTCGTTGAGCATGTCCCACTTGACCGCGTCGAGCCGCTCGTACATGTCGGGCGTGCCGACGTCGGCGGCCAGCTCGATACGGTGGCCGTTGGGGTCGAAGAAGTAAATGCTCTTGAAGATCGTGTGGTCGGTGATGCCCACCACCGGGATGCCGGCCGCCTCCAGCCGCGCCTTGGTCTCTTCCAGCGTGCGCACGCTGTCGACCTTGAAGGCGATGTGCTGCACCCACTCCGGCGTGTTGGGGTCCCTGCCCATCGCGGGGGAGTTGGGCAGCTCGAAAAACGCCAGCACGTTGCCCTGCCCGGCGTCCAGGAAGACGTGCATGTAGGGATCCGGTGCCTTGGTCGAGGGCACTTGGTCTTCGGCGATGGCCAGCACGAACTTCATGTTCAGGTGCTTGACGTACCACTCGACGGTCTCTTTGGCGTCCTTGCAGCGGTAAGCGACGTGGTGGATGCGTTCGATGCGCATGGCGTGTCTCCTGCGGCGGGGTGGTTGCGACGGGCTGGGCGTTGGGTCAACCTTCCAGCGCCTCCCACATCTGGCGGTCGCGCTCGGCGGTCCAGATGCGCGGGTCGGGGTACTGCGTGACTTCGTCGTAGCAGCGGGTGACGTCGAACGGCATGCAGTGGTCGAAGATGACCCAGCGGCCGTACTTGGGCTGCAGCCGGGCGTAGGTTTCCTTGTACACGGCGCGCAGGTCTTTGCCGGCACGCACGCCCTCTTCCACCGCGGCGCGCACGTCTTCGATGAACGCCTTGGTGCCCGCCAAGCCGGCCTGCACCTGCTCGGGCGTGGTCAGCGCAGCACCGCGCCCCGGCACCAGCTTGGCCGGCTGCAGCGCGGCGATGTTGTCCAGCGTCTTGGGCCAGTCGCGGAAGTAGGCGTCACCGGCGTAAGGCGTGGCGTCGAACTCGACCAGGTCGCCGCTGAACAGGATGCGCTCCTGCGGCAACCAGACCACCGTATCGCCTTTGGTGTGGCCGCGGCCCAGCTGCAGCAGTTGCACCTCCAGCTTGCCCAGCCACAGGGTCATCTTGCCGGTGAAGGTGATGGTGGGCCACGTCAGCCCCGGCGGAATGGTTTCGACCGCGCGGAACAGACGCGGAAAGCGGCCGATTTCGCTGGCCTTGTCGGCCTCGCCACGCTCGACGATGAGGTCGTAGGTGTCCTGACTGGCGATGATGTGCTCGGGCTGGTACGCGCTGGCGCCCAGCACCCGCACCGCGTGGTAGTGGCTCAGCACCACGTACTTGATGGGCTTGTCGGTGACTTCGCGGATGCGGCGGATGACGTCCTGCGCCATGGCCGGCGTGGCCTGGGTGTCGATGACCATCACGGCGTTGTCGCCGATGACGACGCCGGTGTTGGGGTCGCCCTCGGCGGTGTAGGCGTAGGCGTGGTCGGACAGCTTGGTGAAGCTGACCTGCTTGTCCTGCAGGTCGGCCTGGCTGGCAAAGGCTTTGGCGCTCATCGGAGACTCCTGGAAGGCCGGCATGATCATTCAACCATGCCGAACGCGTTTGTCATACATTGATGCGGATCTTACGCGAGGTTTTTGTACCATGTCAAACCGATTCGCATAGGTATAAACCCGTAGTGCTGGCGCGGCCCATGCGGACCGGCGTGCAGCGACAATGATGCGCATGAACGACCCCACGCTGCACCCCGCCGCGACGAACGGCGGCACCGACGACGACGGCGACGCCCGCAGCCCGCGCGGCATCCAAAGCATCGAAGTGGGCGGCCAATTGCTCAAAGCGCTGGTGCGCGCCGGCAGCGCGTTGGCCCTGAAAGACCTGGCCCGCGCGGCGGGCATGACCCCGGCCAAAGCCCACCCGTACCTGGTCAGCTTTGGCAAACTGGGGTTGGTGGAGCAAGACGCCGTCAGCGGGCGCTACGGGCTGGGGCCGCTGGCGTTGCAGTTGGGGCTGATCGGGCTGCAGCAGGTGGACCCGGTGCGGCTGGCGGTGGCGCAACTGCCCGCGCTGGCCGCGCAGCTGGGCTGCACGGTGTCGGCGGCGGTGTGGGGACCGATGGGCCCGATCATCGTGCACGTCGAGCACGGGCCCACGCCGGTGCACGTGGCGATGCGCCACGGCACACCCGCGTCGCTGCGGCACACGGGCACAGGCAAGGTGTTTGCCGCCTTCGCGCCACCGCAGGCGGTGGCCGAGGCGCTGGCGCGCGAAGGTGAAGCCGCCGCCCTGGACGACCCCGCCTTTGCCGCCGAACTGCAAGACATTCGGCGCGAGCGGCTCAGCCGCGTGCGTGACGAGCTGCTGCCAGGCATCAGCGCGATGGCGGTGCCGGTGTTCGATGGCTTTGGTCGCTTGGCGCTGGCGCTGGCCGCGATCGGCCCCAGCGCCTTGTTGGACCTTGGCGTGGGCAGCCCGCAAGCGCAGGCGCTGCGCGCCTGCGGTGAGCAGCTGTCGCGGCGCCTGGGCTACACAGGCGCAGGCGCGGCGTAAACAGCGGCCACGGCACCGCGCCCGACGCAGCCAGGCGCGCGACCGCGCCTGTGCCGCCGCTTCAGCGCCCCACGAAACGGGGCGCACGCCGCTGCAGCGCCGCCGCGCGGCCCTCAGCGAAGTCGGCGCTGGCCTGGGTGAGCCGCTCGCGCTGTCGCCACGTCGCCGCATCGCCCGTGCCGGTGGCCAGCTCCAGCAGCGTGCGCTTCATGCCCTGCACCGCCAGCGGCGCCAGCGCGGCCAACGCCTGCGCGCGGCGCTGCACCTCGGCCGCCAACGCCGACGGCGGCACCAGCGCGTCCACAAAACCGCTTGCCAGCAACTCGTCGGCGCCCAGGGTATGGGCCGCCACGAACAGCCGCCGCGCCACCGGCAGCCCCAACACCGCCACCGCGCGGCGCAACCCGCTGGTGCCGTAATGCAGCCCCAACGCGGCCGCCGGCACGCGCGCTTCCATGCCCAACACGCCCACGCGCAGGTCGCACGCCAGCGCCAAGTCCACCGCGCCGCCGTAGACGCTGCCCCCCAGGGCCGCCAACGTCACCGGCCGGGCGGCGGCCAGCGCATCGGCGGCCTGCACAAACGCGTCCGCCGCCGCCCCGGCCCCGCCCTCGGCCCGCTCGAAATCCCCCAGGTGAAACCCTGCGCTGAACACCGGCCGCGCCCCCGCGCGCACGCGCGCCGCCAACACCAGCACGCGCACGCGCGGGTCGTCGTTGGCGCGCTGCACGAGTTCGCGCAGCCGCTGCAAATCGTCCAGATGCAAACGGTTGTGGTGCTGCGGCCGGCACAGGGTGATGGTGGCCACGCCGTCGGCCAGCGCCCACTGCGGAGGGCCGGAGGGGGTACGCATGGCGCGCGAGTATGCCCCAGCCGAACTCAGGGTTTACCCCAGTACGGCCGGCGTCGAGGATGCGCTACGCTTCCCATATCGTTATTTTTTGTAATCATCGCCATGCAACCCCAACCCGACCTCGACGCGATCCAATGCACCCTCGACGGCCCGGTGGCCGTGGTGCGCTTGCGGCGCCCGGCCAAGCGCAACGCGCTGTCGGATGGTCTGATCCTGGCGCTGCGCCACACCTTCGAAACACTGCCCGACACCGCCCGCGCCGCCGTGGTCTGCGGCGAAGGCGAGCACTTCTGCGCCGGGTTGGACCTGGGCGAACTGCGCGAGCGCGACGCGGCCGAGGGCGTGCTGCACTCGCGCATGTGGCACACCGCGCTGGAGGCGGTGGAAAAAGGCCGCGTGCCGGTGGTGGCGGCGCTGCACGGCGCGGTGGTGGGCGGCGGGTTGGAGCTGGCCAGCGCCTGCCACATCCGCGTGGCCGACGACACGGCCTACTTCGCGCTGCCCGAGGGCACGCGGGGCATTTTTGTCGGCGGCAGCGGTTCGGTGCGCATCCCCAAGCTGATCGGGGTGGCACGCATGATGGACATGATGCTGACCGGCCGCGTGGTCGGCGCCGAGGAGGCGGAGCGCATCGGCCTGGTGCAGTACCGCGTCGGCGCCGGGCAGGCGCTGGACAAGGCGCTGGCGCTGGCGCGGCGCATCGCCGACAACGCGCCGCTGACCAACTACGCGCTGATGCATGCGTTGCCGCGCATCGCCGAGCAGGCCAGCGACCACGGCCTGTTCACCGAGGCGCTGATGGCCGCCGTGGCGCAGGCCGCCCCGGAGGCCAAGGCCCGCCTGCGCGCGTTCCTGGAAGGCAAAGCCGCCAAGGTGCGCCAAGACGCCTGACGGCCCCCTACGCAGAGGAGACACCCCGATGAACGCCCCCGAAACGCCCACGACGTTGGACGTGGCGCAGGCGCCGTTTCGGCCGCTGCGCTTTGGTGTGACCCGTGTGCAGGTGCGCGACGGCGCCCCCGGCGTGCACTACCTGCGCGCCGAGCAGCCCTTGCTGCCCTACCCCGAGCGGCTGACCGACCGCTTGCGCCACTGGGCCCAAACGCGGCCCGAGCGCACGCTGCTGGCGCGCCGCCGCCGCGTGCCCCAGGCGGACGGCAGCGTCGTGCTGGGCGAGTGGGAGCACATCACGTTCGCGCAAGCGTGGCACACCGCCCGCGGCGTCGCGCAGGCGCTGCTGCAGCGCGCGCTCAGCCCCGAGCGGCCGGTGCTGATCCTGAGCGAAAACAGCCTGGAGCACGCGTTGCTGGCGCTGGGCTGCATGATGGCCGGCGTGCCGTGGGTGCCGGTGTCGCCGGCGTACTCGCTGGTCAGCCAGGACCACGCCAAGCTGCGCCACGTGTGGGCCACGGTCACGCCGGGGTTGGTGTTTGCGCAAGACGCCCGTTACGCCCGCGCCATCGAAGCCGTGGTGCCACCCGAGGTCGAGGTGGTGCTGGCCGAGGGGCAACTGCCCGGCCGCCCCAGCACCCCGTGGGCGGAACTGGCGGCCACGCCGGCCAGCGCGGCGGTGGACGCTGCCATCGCCGCCACCGGGCCCGACACGATCGTCAAGTTCCTCTTCACCAGCGGCTCGACCAAAGCGCCCAAGGCCGTCATCAACACCCAGCGCATGTGGTGCGCCAACCAACAGCAGATGGCGCAGTCGATGCCGGTGCTGGCCGAGGAAGACCTGGTGCTGGTGGACTGGCTGCCGTGGAACCACACGTTCGGCGGCAACCACAACTTCGGCATGGTGCTGTACCACGGCGGCACGCTGTACATCGACGACGGCAAGCCCACGCCGGCGCTGATCCACGAGACGCTGCGCAACCTGCGCGAGATCGCGCCCACCGTGTACTTCAACGTGCCGGTGGGGTTTGAGGCCATCGCCAACGCGATGCAAACCGATGCGGTGCTGCGGCGCAACCTGCTGTCGCGCGTGCGCATGTTGTTTTACGCCGGGGCGGCGCTGGCGCAACCGGTGTGGGACAGCCTGTACGCCAGCGAGGTGCGCGAGCTGGGCGTGCGCATCCCGATGACCTCGGGCCTGGGCATGACCGAAACCAGCCCGTTTGCGCTGTTCGTCACCAGCCCCGAGGTGCGCGCCGGCGACCTGGGCTTGCCCACGCCGGGGCTGGAGGTCAAGCTGGTGGACGTGGACGGCAAGACCGAAGTGCGCTACCGCGGCCCCAACGTCACCCCGGGCTACTGGCGCAACCCCGACGAGACCGCCGCCGCTTTCGACGAGGAGGGTTTTTTCCGCTCCGGCGACGCGGTGGCGTGGATCGACGAGACCGACGTGCACCGCGGGCTGCGCTTCGACGGCCGCATCGCCGAGGATTTCAAGCTCGCCACCGGCACGTTCGTCAGCGTCGGCCCGCTGCGCGCGCGCATCATCGCGGCGGGCGCGCCCTACGTGCAGGACGTGGTCATCACCGGCCTGAACCGGCACGACGTCGGCGCCCTGGTGTTCCCGACCGCGCGCGTGCGCGAGCTGGCCCCGCTGCCGCCCGAAGCCTCGCTGCACGAGGTGCTGGAGCACCCCGCGGTGCTGGCGCACTTCCAGCGCGTGGTGGACGATCTGGCGCGTCAGGCCACCGGCAGCGCCAACCGCGTCGCACGGCTGATCCTGCTGGCCGACCCGCCCAGCCTGGACCGTGGCGAAATCACCGACAAAGGCTCGATCAACCAGCGCGCCGTGTTGGCCCACCGCGCCGACACGGTGGACAAGCTCTACGCCGACGCACTGCACCACATCGTCAAGCCTTCGATCTGACCCACCCCCAAGGAACCCCACGACCATGACCGACCCCCTGCGCAACCCGCGCGGCCTGTTCAACGCGATGGACGGCTGCTGGATCCTGGACGGCGCCCGCACCCCGATGGTGGACTACTGCGGTGCGCTGGGCGGCGTCTCCCCCACCGACCTTGGCATCCACGCAGCCCGCGCGGCGCTGGCGCGCGCCGGGGTGGACGCCGCCGACGTGGGCACGGTGCTGGCCGGCAACATGGCCCCGGGCGACAGCTTCCAGTACATGCTGCCGCGCCACATCGGGCTGTACGCCGGCGTGCCCCTTGACGTGCCGGCGCTGATGGTGCAGCGCATCTGCGGCACCGGCTTCGAGCTGTTCCGCCAGGCCGGCCTGCACCTGCGCGACGGCGTGGACCTGGCGCTGGTGACGGGCACCGAGAGCATGACGCGCAACCCCATTGCGGCGTTCGAGCACCGCACCGGCTTCAAGCTCGGCGCCCCGGTCAAGTTCGAGGACTTCATGTGGGAAGCGCTCAAGGACCCGGCCGCCGGCGTGGACATGATCGGCACCGCCGAAAACCTGGCGCGCCGCTACGGCATCACGCGCGCCGAGGTGGACGCCTACGCGGCCCGCTCGTTCGAGCGGGCGCTGGCGGCGCAAGCCGCGGGCTACTTCGCGGGCGAGATCGAGCCGATCCGCACCACCACCTTCGAGCGCGACGGCTACGCAGCGCGCCGGCTGCAACTGCCGCCCAAAGTGGAGCGCCTGGACGTCGACACCCACCCCCGCCCCTCCCCCGTGGAAGCGCTGGCCCGGCTGCGCCCGGTGCACCCGGGTGGCGTGCAAACCGCCGGCAACAGCAGCGCGCTGGTCGATGCCGCCGCCGCGGCCGTGGTGGCCAGCGACGCCTACACCCGCGGCTGGCGCGCGCGCACCGGACGCACGCCGCTGGCGCGCGTGGTGGCCGCAGCGGTGGTGGGGGTGCCACCGGAGATCATGGGCATCGGCCCCGCGCCGGCGATCCGGCTGCTGTTGCAACGCACCGGGCTGGCGCTGGACGCCATCGCGCGCTTCGAGGTCAACGAGGCCCAGGGCGCGCAGGTGCTGGCGGTGGCGCGCGAGCTGGGTTTGGATCTCGAGCGGCTCAACGTGCACGGCGGCGCCATCGCGCTGGGCCACCCGCTGGCGGCCACCGGCGTGCGGCTAACGCTGACCTGCGCACGCGCCCTGCGCGCCTGCGGCGGTCGCTACGGCGTGGCCTCGGCCTGCATCGGGGGTGGGCAGGGCATCGCGCTGCTGCTCGAAAACCCCGACGCCTGACCATTGCCCCCGCCTTCCATCCGCAACCCCTCTTCAGGAGTCCCCTCATGCAACCCCTGCAAGGACACACCGCGTTGGTCACCGGCGCCGGCTCCGGTCTGGGCGAAGCCACCGCCCGCCTGCTGGCCGAACGTGGCGTGCGCGTGGCCGTCATCGACCTGTCGGCCGCGGCCGCGCAGCGTGTGGCCGACGAGCTCAACCATGCCCACGGCGCGGGCACCGCGCTGGCCCTGGCCGCCGACGTGGCCGACCCAGCCGGGCTGCAAGCCGCCTTCGAGCAGGCCGCCGCTGCGCTGGGGCCGGCGCGCATCCTGATGCACGTGGCCGGCATCGGCACGGCGCGCCGCATCATTGGCAAAGACGGCCAGCCCGCGCCGCTGGAGGATTTCGAGCGCGTCGTGCGCGTCAACCTGATCGGCAGCTACAACGCGGCGCGCCTGTTCGCCGCGGCGTGCGCCAAGCTGCCCGCGCTCGCCGACGGCGAGCGCGGCGTGATGGTGCTGACCGCCTCGGTGGCGGCGTTCGACGGTCAGGTGGGCCAGCAGGCCTACAGCGCCTCCAAAGGCGGCGTGGTGGGCATGACGCTGCCGATGGCGCGCGACCTGGCGCAGCACGGCATCCGCGTGTGCACGATCGCGCCGGGCCTGTTCAACACGCCGCTGATGCGCACCCTGCCCGAGGCGGTGCAGCAGTCGCTGGCGGCCAGCATCCCCTTCCCGGCCCGGCTGGGCAAACCCGAAGAGTTTGCCGAGCTGGCCTGCCACATCGTCACCAACGGCCACCTCAACGGCGAGGTGATCCGGCTGGACGGCGCGCTGCGCCTGCCGCCGCGTTGACCCCCTGGAGCCCGGCATGAGCAGCAAAACCACCGTGTGGGAGGTCGACGTCCTGTTTGGCGACTGCGACCCCGCCGGCATCGTCTTTTTTCCCAACTTTTGCAAGTGGATGGACGCCGCCTCGCTGCACTTCTTCGTGCAGTGCGGTGTGCCGCCGTGGCGCGAACTCGTCAAAACCACCGGCATCATCGGCACGCCCTTGTTGGAAATCCACACGCACTTTTACCGCCCCGCCACCTACGGCGAGCGGCTGCAGGTGCACACGCGCGTGCAGGAGTGGCGCGACAAGGTCTTCATCCAGCACCATCAGGTGCGCCGCGGTGACGAGCTGCTGTGCGAGGGGCGCGAAACGCGCGCCTTTTGCATACGTCACCCGGACGACCCGGGGCGCATCAAAGCCATCCCGATCCCCGCGGACATCCGCGCCCTGTGCGGAGGCTGACCCCCATGAGCCAACCCTACCGCCCCGACCCGGACGCCGCCGCGCACCACCTGTTGCGCGTGCTCGACGCCACCGCGGTCTGGCGCCAACTGCCGGCCTTGGCCGAGCACGCCGACCCCGACCTCGTGCGCCAGGTGCTGCGCGAAGCCGCCACCTTCGTGCACGAGGTGGTGGCGCCGCTCAACCGCGTGGGCGACGAGGTGGGCGCCCGTTGGCACGACGGCGCGGTGACGATGCCGCCCGGCTTTCGCGAGGCGTACCAAGCCTTCTGGCACGGCGGCTGGCCTGCCCTGTCCGCCCCGACGGCGCTGGGGGGCCAAGGGCTGCCGGTGGCGTTGGCGTTTGTGCTGTACGAATGGCTCAGCGCCGCCAACCATGCCTGGACGATGGCGCCCGGGCTGCTGCACGGCGCGGTGGAGTGCCTGCGGCACCACGCCAGCGACGAGCTGCAGGCCCGCTACCTGCCGCCTTTGGTCAGCGGCGAGTGGCTGGCGACGATGGCCCTGACCGAGCCGCAGGCCGGCAGCGACCTGGGCTTGCTGCGCACCCGCGCCACCCCGTGCGCCGACGGCAGCTACCGCATTGAAGGCACCAAGATCTTCATCTCGGGCGGCGAGCACGACCTGACCGACAACATCGTGCACCTGGTGCTGGCGCGCCTGCCCGACGCGCCGGCTGGCGCCAAAGGCCTGACGCTGCTGCTGGCCCCCAAGTGGCTGCCCGACGGGCAGCGCAACGCCATCGCGTGCGAGCGCGTCGAAGACAAGATGGGCCTGCACGGCAGCCCCACGTGCGTGCTGCGCTTCGACGGCGCCACCGGCTGGCTCGTCGGCCAGCCGCACCAGGGACTGGCCGCGATGTTCGTGATGATGAACGCGGCGCGGCTGCACGTGGCGCTGCAGGGCATCGGCCTGCTGGACGCCGCGTGGCAAAAGGCGCACGCTTACGCGCTGGAGCGCCGGCAGATGCGAGCGCCGCAGCGGCGCGACCCGACGCAGCCGGCCGACCCGATCATCGAGCACCCGGCGGTGCAGCGACTGCTGGACACCCAGCGCGCCTGGATCGACACCGGGCGCGTGCTGGCCTACCACACCGCGCTGCAGCTCGACGTGGCCCACCACCACCCGAACGCCGACGTGCGCCGCGCCGCCCACACCTGGTGCGCGCTGGCCACGCCGGTGCTCAAGGCCGCCTGGACCGAGCAGGCTTTCCTCGGCGCCAGCGACTGCCTGCAGGTGTTCGGCGGCCACGGCTACGTGCGCGAGTGGGGCATCGAGCAAATCGTGCGCGACGTGCGGGTGACGATGATCTACGAGGGCACCAACGAAATCCAGGCGCACGACCTGCTGCTGCGCAAAACCCTGCCAGACCGGGGGGCGGCGCTGCGCGCGACGCTCGAAGGGTTGCGCGACGATCCCGGCGCCCCGGCCACACCCACTTGGCACGCCGGCGTGCAGCGGATGCTGGCGCTGCTGGACCGGCTGGCCGCGGCCAGCGACGCGCAGCGTCAAGCGCTGCACCCTGTGGCCAGCGACTTTTTGCGCGCCGTCGCCATCACGCTGATGGGGTGGGCGCGGGCTCGGTTGGGCGCCACCGACGCCACTTGGGACGCTGGGGCCGGCGCGGCGTTCGACCGCTGGGTGTGGCCGCGACAGGGCTGGCACTGCGGCCTGGTCGAGCAGGCGCTGGCACAGGCCTGATCACCGCGCGCGCCAGCGCTGCCGCCACTGCGCGTAGATGCGGTCGGCCAAGCGGTAGCTGGCGGCTTGGTGTCGCTGGGTGGCGGCCTGCATCACCTCGGGGGGTTGCACCGTGTCGGGGCAGCGGTCAATCGCGCCGGGGTACACCGCGCCCGGATCGGCCAGCCAGGTTTCGATCTTCAGCGGCGTGATCTCGACGTGGAACTGCATGCCCAGATGCGGCCCCAGCGCATAGGCCTGCACCGCGCAGGCCGGCGAGGACGCCAGCACCACCGCGCCCGCCGGCAGCGCCACCACCCCGTCGTAGTGCCATTGGTACACCACCGGCCGGCGGTCGTCGCCCAGCCACGCGCGCGCGCTGGCGCTGCCGTCGTGCTCGATCGGCAGCCAGCCCACCTCCGGCTGCGGCAGGCGTGCCACCTGCCCACCGAGGGCGCGCGCCAACAGCTGCCCGCCCAGGCAGTGGCCGATCACCGGGATGCCCAGCGCGTCGGCTTCGCGCATCAGCGCTTCGGCGTGGCGCAGCGAGGGACGGTCGTCGTTGGCGCTCCACTCGCCCCCCAACACCGCCAGCGCCCGGTACCCGGCCACCGACGCCGGGTACGCCTCGCCCGCCTCGGCGCAAAACACATCCCAGCGTGCGCCGACGGCATCCAGCCACGTGGCCAGGTAGCCGGGCGTGTCTTCGAGCGTGTGTTGCAGCACCAGCACGTCGGCCGTTTCGCCGGCCGCAGGGGGGGTCAGGGTCGCCATGATGGCGCCGATGCTAAGGCGTCACGCGCCGCCCGCGGGACCACTGCCAACGCCCCCCTGGGTGCCAATCGACACCCCGTGGCCGTCCATGGCCGCCGCACCGCCGGCCATCGGCGCGGCGGAGGCTGGCGGGTCCGCCGGCACCCAGCGTGCCAGCACCGCCTGCAGCCCCGCCACAGTGAAGGGCTTGGCCAAAAAGTCATCCATGCCGGCGGCCAGGCACAAGCGCCGGTCGTCTTCCGTCGCGTTGGCGGTCAGCGCCACCACCGGACCGCGAAAACCCTGCGCGCGCGCCCGGCGGGTCGTCTCCCAGCCATCCATGCCCGGCAACTGGCAATCCATCAGCACGAGGTCGAAGGGCTCCTCACGCAGCAGCGCCAGCGCCTGCGCACCGTCGCCCGCCACCACCGTCTCGACCCCTTGGCGCTGCAACAGCCGACACACCACCTGCTGGTTGATGGCGTTGTCTTCGACCACCAACGCACGGGCGCCACGCCGCCATTGCGTGGTTGCCCCGCCAGCCGGCTGGGACGCGGGGGCTTGCACCACCACGGGCAAAGGCACCCGGAACGTGAACGTCGAGCCCTGCCCCGGCGCGCTGACAACGTCGATCGTGCCGCCCATGGCTTGGATCAGACGGTGGCAAATGGCCAACCCCAGCCCCGTGCCGCCGAAGCGCCGTGTGTGGGAGGCGTCCGTTTGCACGAACGGCTCGAACAGCGCCGCCACCCGCGCGGGCTCGATCCCGATGCCGGTGTCTTGCACCGCCACCACTAGGTGCGCGTCGCGCCACTCGGCCCGGACCGCCACCCAGCCCTGTTCGGTGAATTTGATGGCGTTGCCCACCAGGTTGACCAGCACCTGCTGCAGCCGCGTCGGATCGCCTCGCACCCACGGTGGCAGGTCGTCGGCCGCGTGGCAGGTCAGCGCCAACCCCTTGGCGTGGGCTTGGCCGCGCAGACCATCGACGGTGGCGCGCACCAACGCCGCCGGCTGGAACGGGACCGACTCCAGCACCAGACGGCCCGCTTCGATCTTGGAAAAATCCAAAATATCGTTCAACAACGCCAGCAGCAACTGCGCCGAGTGCCGCGCGGTCGCCACCAAGTGGCGCTGCTCGTCGTCCAGCGCAGTGCCCTGCAACAGCTCCAGCATGCCCAACACGCCGTTGAGCGGGGTGCGGATCTCGTGGCTCATCACGGCCAAAAAGTCGGTCTTGGCACGGCTGGCGGCCACCGCCTCGTCGCGCGCGCGGGCCAAGTCCTCGGTGCGCTGCGCCACCTGGCGCTCCAGGTCTTGCGCCAGGGCGCGCAGCTGTTGGTTGGCCAGGTACAGGTCGCGGCTCTTGGCTTCGAGCAGCGCTTCGGCCTGCTTGCGTGCCTGCCGCTCGCGCGTCAGCCGCCGCTCGGCCAATGCCAGCGCCGCAGCCAAGTCAGGCACGTCGGGTGATGTCGAAGCGCACACGCGTGATCCCCGGCTCGGACAGGTCGGTCATCGTGACGTCGGCCTGTTCACCCCAATGCTGCAAACAGCCCTCAATCAACCCCAAGGCCAACGTCGCGAACGGCCGGCGCGACTCGTACAACATCACCATGTGGCGCTCGTCGCGCTGCGGGGTGTCGAAGCGTGGCAACTCGGCATCGGGGTAGAGCTTGCGCACCTCCAAGTGCACGTGGTTTTCGATGCGCGCCAGGAATTCGAACGCCGACGTCACGCCCTCGAAAAAGCTGGGGTACAGCGCGGTGAAACGCTGAAACAGGTGGTGCCCGTAGGCCCGCACCAGCTCCGGCACCGGCACGCCGGTCAGCGTCGACAGCGTGCCCACCAGCGCCAGCATCTCCTCGTGGCTGTACGTACCGACGGCCGTGTACGCCCCGCCGGAGGGCACGTGCGCCAGCTCGATCATGCGGTCGGCGATGGCGGGCGAGAAACGCTCCTCCACCATCTCGATGAACTCGGAAAAGACCACACCTTTCATTTGCGTGCTCCCGCTGCGCGACCAGGGGTCAAGTATGGCGGAAAATGCGCACCGTGAACGCCCCCACCGAAACGCCCCTGCAGGCCGCCCCCGTCGACACGGGTTTTTTGGAGTCGCTTATCGGCTACAACGCCCGCCGCGCCGCCCTGGCCATCATCGGCCACGTGCTGCAGCGGCTGCAGCCGTACGGCCTGCGGGTGGTGGAGTTTTCGGTGTTGACGGTGATCGCGCACAACCCGGGCGTCACGTCGCGTCAGGTGTGCGCGGCGCTGGACATTCTGCCGCCCAACCTGGTGGGGCTGCTGCGCCGGCTCGAACAGCGGGGCCTGATCGAAAAACGCGCCCACCCTGGCGACCGCCGCGCCCAGGGGCTGTACGTCACCGATGCGGGGGCACGCTTGCAGGCGCAGGCACAGCAGGCGGTGGCGGCGGTGGAGTGTTCGGACGTCACCCACCTGAACGCCGCCGAGCAAGCCACCCTGATCGCGCTGCTGCGCAAGGTGTACCAAGGCCCGGCAGCGGCGTAACACGCCCTGGGGCCGCCGATGCGCGCCCAACGGCGCTCAGGGCGCCGCGCCCACCGGCGCTGCCACCACGCGCTGGCGCTGCTCCCCCAGCACGCCGCCGCCCAGCGCGACGACATCACCCGGCCGCAGAAACAGCGGCGGCTTGTGGCCCATGCCCACCCCTGGGGGGGTGCCGGTCAGGATGACGTCACCGGGCAGCAGGCGCATGAAGCGGCTCAGGTAACTGACCAAGTACGCAACCCCAAACACCATCGTGCGCGTGCTGCCGCGCTGGCGCGGCTGGCCGTTGACGTCCAGCCACAGGTCCACCGCCTGCGGGTCGGGCACCTCGTCGGCGGTGACCAGCCACGGTCCCAGCGGACAGTGGGTCGGGTAGCTCTTGCCTTTGATCCACTGACCGTCCATTTCGAGTTGATGGGCACGCTCTGACACGTCGTTGGCCAGGCAATACCCCGCCACGTAGCTCAGCGCCTCGGCCTCGGGCACGTGCCAGGCGCTGCGGCCGATGACGACGGCGAGCTCCACCTCCCAGTCCAGCTTGGCCGCCCCGGGCGGCGCCCACACCTCGTCGTGCGGGCCGGCGATGGCCGCGGTGTGTTTGCTGAACACGATCGGCTGGCGCGGCAAGGGCAGCCCTGCTTCGGCGGCGTGGTCGGCATAATTGAGGCCGATGGCCAGCACGTTGCCGATTTGCCCCACGGGCGGCCCCAACCGCACGGCCGGGTCGACTTCGGGCAAGCGCTGCGTGTCCAGCCGCGCCAGCCGGGCCAGCGCATCCGGCCCCAGCGTGTGGGGGGTGATGTCGCCCAGCACGCCGCTGAGGTCGCGCCGCACGCCATGGGCGTCGAGCACACCGGGGCGTTCGTCGCCGGGCGGGCCATAACGAAAGAGTTTCATCGCCACGTCTCCTGGTCGGTCAGCGCGATTGTGGCACGCCCCTTGAAAGCGGGCCCAGGCGCCCCCAGTTGGCTGACTTGTACGTGACACCTTGTTGGTCTGATCACCCCCATCGAAACACGACACCATGAACGACCACACCACCCCGCGCGCCGAAACCGAAGCCCCCACCGCGGCCGCCGACAGCGGCGCCGAAGCCGCGACCGAAAGCCCGGCGGTCGACCTGCAAGCGGAGCTGCAAACGCTGCGCCAGCGCAACGCCGAGCTCAACGAACAACTGCTGCGCGCGCTGGCCGACGCCGACAACACCCGGCGCCGCGCCGAGGAAGAAATCGCCAAGGTGCGCAAGTTCGCCGTCGAGGCCTTTGCCGAAAGCCTGCTGCCCGTGGTGGACAGCCTGGAGGCGGGGCTGAGCGTGCAGGAGGCCACGCTGCAGCAAATCCGCGAAGGCGCCGAAGCCACACTGCGCCAACTGCTGGCCGCGCTGCAGCGCCACAAGGTCACCCCGATCGCGCCGGCTGCGGGCGAGCGCTTCGACCCGCACCAGCACCAAGCCATCAGCGCGGTGCCGTCGGACCAACCGGCCAACACCGTGGTGGCCACGCTGCAAAAGGGCTACCTGATCAACGAGCGCGTGCTGCGCCCGGCGCTGGTCACGGTGGCCGCGCCCCCAACCGACGGCCACGGGGCTTGAAAGTCAGCGCCCCCAGCCTTACATAAGCGTCAGTTCAACGATTGCACGGTTGCACACCGTATTTGTTAGGAGCACCAACATGGGCAAGATCATCGGCATCGACCTGGGCACGACCAACTCCTGCGTCGCCGTCATGGAGGGCAACACGCCCAAGGTCATCGAAAACTCCGAAGGCGCGCGCACCACGCCGTCGGTCGTGGCCTACCTGGAAGACGGTGAAATCCTGGTCGGCGCCCCGGCCAAGCGCCAGGCCGTCACCAACCCCAAAAACACGCTGTTTGCGGTCAAGCGCCTGATCGGCCGCAAGTTCGAAGAAAAAGAAGTCCAAAAAGACATCGGCCTGATGCCGTACAAGATCGTCAAGGCCGACAACGGCGACGCTTGGGTCGAAGTGCGCGGCCAGAAGCTGGCGCCGCCGCAGGTCAGCGCCGAGGTGCTGCGCAAGATGAAAAAGACCGCCGAGGACTACCTGGGCGAGCCGGTGACCGAGGCCGTCATCACGGTGCCGGCTTACTTCAACGACGCGCAGCGTCAGGCGACCAAGGACGCGGGCCGCATCGCCGGGCTGGAGGTCAAGCGCATCATCAACGAGCCCACCGCGGCGGCGTTGGCGTTCGGGCTGGACAAGGCGGGCAAGGGCGACCGCAAGATCGCCGTCTATGACCTCGGCGGCGGCACGTTCGACATCTCGATCATCGAAATCGCCGACGTCGACGGCGAAAAGCAGTTCGAAGTGCTATCCACCAACGGCGACACCTTCCTGGGCGGCGAAGACTTCGACCAGCGCATCATCGACTACGTCATCACCGAGTTCAAAAAAGAACAAGGCGTTGACCTGTCCAAGGACGTGCTGGCGCTGCAACGCCTCAAGGAAGCGGCCGAAAAAGCCAAGATCGAGCTGTCGTCGAGCCAGCAGACCGAAATCAACCTGCCGTACATCACGGCCGACGCCACCGGGCCGAAGCACCTCAACATCAAGCTGACGCGGGCCAAGCTGGAAAGCCTGGTGGAGGACCTGATCGAGCGCACGATCGAGCCGTGCCGCATCGCCATCAAGGACGCCGGCGTCAAGGTCAGCGACATCGACGACGTCATCCTGGTGGGTGGCATGACGCGCATGCCGAAGGTGCAGGAAAAGGTCAAAGAGTTCTTCGGCAAGGATCCGCGCAAGGACGTCAACCCCGACGAGGCGGTGGCCATCGGCGCGGCCATCCAGGGCTCGGTGCTGTCGGGTGAGCGCACCGACGTGCTGCTGCTGGACGTGACGCCGCTGTCGCTGGGCATCGAGACGATGGGCGGGGTCATGACCAAGATGATCAAGAAAAACACCACGATCCCGACCAAGTACTCGCAGATCTTCTCGACCGCCGAGGACAACCAGCCGGCGGTGACGATCAAGGTCTACCAGGGCGAGCGCGACATCGCTGCGCACAACAAGCTGCTGGGCGAGTTCAACCTGGAGGGCATTCCGCCCGCGCCGCGCGGCGTGCCGCAGATCGAGGTGACCTTCGACATCGACGCCAACGGCATCCTGCACGTGTCGGCGCGCGACAAGGGCACCGGCAAAGAAAACAAGATCACCATCAAGGCCAACTCGGGTCTGACCGAGGAGGAAATCCAGCGCATGGTGAAAGACGCCGAGCTCAACGCCGCCGAGGACAAGAAGAAGGTCGAGCTGGTGCAGGCGCGCAACCAGGCCGACGCCCTGGTCAGCTCGGTGCGCAAGAGCCTCAAGGAATACGGCGACAAGCTGGAGGCGGCCGAACGCGAGCGCATCGAGGCGGCGATCAAGGAACTGGAAGACGCCACCAAGGGCGACGACAAGGCCGCCATCGAGGCCAAGACCGAGGCCCTGATGAGCGCCAGCCAGAAGCTGGGTGAGAAGATGTACGCCGACATGCAGGGCGCGCAGGCCGCCGGCGGCGGGGCTGCGGGCAGCGGCGGCAGCGCCAAGGCCGGTGACGACGACGTCGTCGACGCCGAGGTCAAGGAAGTCAAGCGCGACTGACGCGACGGCGGCCCGAGCCGCCCCACGCCGCGCCGGGCCGTCCGCGGGCCCGGCGCGGCTTTCGTTCAGCACGACACGCAACGGATCGCCATGGCCAAACGCGACTACTACGAGACCCTGGGGGTGCCCCGCAACGCCAGCGAGGAGGACATCAAGAAGGCCTACCGCAAGCTGGCGATGAAATACCACCCCGACCGCAACCAGGGGGACGCCGCCAAGGCGGCGGAGGAGAAGTTCAAGGAGGTCAAGGAAGCCTACGAGATCCTGTCCGACCCCGACAAGCGCGCGGCCTACGACCGCTACGGCCACGCCGGCGTCGATCCGACCATGCGCGCCGGCGGCGGCGACGGCTTTGCCGGCTTCTCCGAGGCGTTCGGCGACATCTTCGGCGACATCTTCGGCGCGCCGCGCGGCGCGCGCGGCCGGCAGGTGTACCGCGGCGCCGACCTCTCCTACGCGATGGAGATCACGCTGGAGGAAGCCGCGCGTGGCAAGGAGACGCAGATCCGCGTGCCCAGCTGGGACGAGTGCGACACCTGCCGCGGCAGCGGCGCCAAGCCCGGCACCAGCGCCAAGACCTGCCCCACCTGCCACGGCAACGGCGTGGTGCAGATGCGGCAAGGTTTCTTCAGCGTGCAGCAGACCTGCCCGCACTGCCACGGCAGCGGCAAGATCATCCCCGAGCCCTGCCCCACCTGCCACGGCGAGGGCCGCGTCAAGCGCCACAAGACGCTGGAGATCAAGATCCCGGCCGGCATCGACGACGGCATGCGCATCCGCTCCAGCGGCAACGGCGAGCCCGGCCGCAACGGCGGCCCGCCCGGCGACCTCTACATCGAGATCCGCATCCGCCGCCACGAAATCTTCGAGCGCGACGGCGACGACCTGCACGTGCAGGTGCCGGTCAGCATCACCACCGCGGCACTCGGCGGCGAGGTCGAGATCCCGACGCTGGACGGCCAGAAGGCCGTCATCGACATCCCCGAGGGCACGCAGACCGGCAAGACGTTCCGCCTGCGCGGCCGCGGCATCAAGGGCGTGCGCTCCAGCTACCCCGGCGACCTGTACGCGCACATCGTCGTGGAAACCCCGGTCAAGCTGACCGAGCACCAGCGCCGCCTGCTGCGCGAACTGGACGAGTCCTTCCGCAAGGGCGGCACCAAGCACAGCCCGCACGAGAAGAGCTGGTTCGAGAAGGCGCGCGATTTTTTCTCGTGAAGGGCAGGCGGTGGCGGCGCTGATCGATGCGCAGCCGACTGCCCGCAAGATGGCCTCAACCGCCCGACTTCGACCTTGAGCCGATTCGGGCGCGCTCGGCAATGTTGACGGACACGGATCGCCGATTCAGAGAGCCACCTGCTGCGCCCAATACGATGGCAGCCGCAGGTGGTATTCGGCCGAGCTGGTGTCGGTGACAAAAAAGCCGTGCAGCCCCTGCCGTCGCACAAAGTCGTACACGGAAAGCAGTGCCTCCTGTGGTGCCGAATACACGATCAGATGGCTGCGCGCGCGCCATGGCCTCAGCGTATCCGGAAAGCGGTAGGCCGCAAACGCCGTCCAGCGATCTTCGAACACCACGATTTCCAACGCCGGATCGAGCCGAAAATAGCCCGGGTCCGGGGTCGTGCCTGAATTCAGCACGATCAAGCCACCCGGCTGCAACCGCCGCCAGCCCGCGATCAAATCGGCGTAATACGCCAGGCCGCTGGCCTGCGCAGCCACTTCATCGACGAACAGATGGCCTACCCCGTAGAGCTGATCCCAGCGCGCCGCCGCATCCAGCACCGTGGCCAGCGGCACGCGGGTGTAGTTGGTGGCGACATAACCCAACACCTGATGGCCACCCTGGCGCGCCTGCGCAATGAAACCCGCCAGTACTTCATCGCGCCGGCTTCCCGGGCCGCTGGCGGCGTTGGCGATGATCCAGTGCGCCGGATCGCGCGGTGTACTGACCGCCGCCCAAAGCGCCGTCTCGCGGAAATACGCCGGCACCAGCAACCGTGGGCGCGCGATCGCTGACGCATCCGCATCATCGCCGCCACCGCCACAGCCGGCCAAACTGCTTGCGGCCAAGCCCAACCCTGTCGCCAGGACATGGCGACGTGTCAGAGCGTTTTCGAAATACCGTTGCGGGCAGCTGCAAGGCCGCTTCCAAAACAGATCCGGCTTTTGTTTGTACCAATTCTTCATGATTTGCTATGTGTCGTGTCCCGGATGATTGGTTAATTGGTTCACGCCGTGGTTTACTCTTGGCCCGAGAGGTCATGCTGGAGCTGAAACGATGCATCTGAGGCTGCACAAGAACGCCACCACGACACCCAGGATCCGCGCCGAGATCCAGGTCAGCAAGGAGCCCATGAGGGTTCTGGCCCAGCGCTTTGGCGTGAGTGTCTCCACCATCGCTCGCTGGAAGAAGCGTGCATCGGTTCATGACGCCTCCCATACCCCTCATCGACTGCAAACCACGCTGACGCCGGCCCAGGAGTCCATCGTGCTCGTCTTGCGTAAAAGCCTGGGCCTTTCGCTGGATGACCTGCTGGCAGTCGTACGCGAGTTCATCCATCCGACCGTCTCACGCGCTGCCTTGCACCGCATGCTCAAACGCCATGGAGTCGTCCCTGAAAAATTCATTTTCACGCCGCCCTTAGCCGCAGCTGGGCAGGGTTGGCGCCACTGGACTCGGTTGGCCGCCGCTGGGCGAGCCA
>NZ_SMAH01000018.1 GCF_004342625.1 Tepidimonas ignava | reverse complement strand
CTTCAAGTTCAAGGGTGGGGCCAAGGGCGACAAGGTGGTGGTCAAGTGGACCGACAACAAGGGCGAGTCCCGCACCGACGAAGCCACCATCGCCTGACGGCGGCGCGGTGACACGTCAAGGGCTGCGCACCGTGTCCGCCCACACCGCGGCGGCGCAGGCAGCCCTTCTTCAGGGGTCAGACAGCACCATCTCGAGGTGGCGCACTGGCCCCTTTGTGTTGAAGCGGCGCGGCCCACCGTGGGGCGCCGCACGATCCAGGAGTCGCAACCCATGAGTTTTAGCCGTCGAGAGTTTTTGCAGGTGCTGGCCGTGGCCAGCGCGTCGGGCATGGCCATCGCGTCGGAAGATGCGCTGGCGGCCAAACCCGGCGCGGGTGAGCGCCTGTACCACGTGCCCAAGTTCGGCAACGTGAGCTTTTTGCACTTCACCGACTGCCACGCGCAGCTGATGCCGATTTACTTCCGCGAACCCAACGTCAACATCGGCCTGGGTGAAGCGTTTGGGCGCGCGCCCCACATCGTGGGTGAGCACCTGCTCAAGTATTTCAACATCAAGCCCGGCACCGCGGCGGCGCATGCGTTCACCTACCTGAACTTCGAGCGCGCCGCCAAGACCTACGGCAAAGTGGGCGGCTTTGCGCACCTGCGCACGCTGGTCAAGATGCTCAAGGCCAGCCGGCCGCACGCGTTGCTGTGCGACGGCGGCGACACCTGGCAGGGCTCGGCCACGTCGCTGTGGACCAACGCGCAAGACATGGTGGATGCCTGCAAGCTCTTGGGCGTCAACATCATGACCCCGCACTGGGAGTTCACCTTCGGGGCTCAGCGCGTCAAGGAAATCGTCGAAAAGGATTTCAAAGGGCACATCGACTTCGTCGCCCACAACGTCAAGACGGCCGACTTCGAGGAGCTCGTCTTCGAGCCCTACGTCATCAAAGAACAAAACGGCGTGCCGGTGGCGGTCATTGGGCAGGCGTTCCCGTACACCCCGATCGCCAACCCGCGCTACATGGTGCCGGACTGGACCTTTGGCATCCGCGACGACCACATGCAGAAAATGGTCGACGAGGTGCGCGCCAAGGGGGCGCAGGTGGTCGTGGTGTTGTCGCACAACGGCATGGACGTCGACATCAAGATGGCCTCGCGCGTGCGCGGCATCGACGCCATTCTGGGCGGGCACACGCACGACGGCATGCCCGCGCCGGTCATCGTCAAGAACGGCGGCGGGCAAACCCTCGTGACCAACGCCGGCTCCAACGGCAAGTTTTTGGGCGTGCTGGACTTCGACGTGCGTGGCGGCAAGGTGCAGGGCTACCAATACCGTCTGCTGCCGGTGTTCGCCAACCTGCTGCCGGCCGACGCCGAGATGGCCGCCTACATCGACAAGGTGCGTGCGCCGTACAAGGCCAAGCTGGAAGAAAAGCTGGCCGTCACCGAGGGCGTGCTGTACCGTCGCGGCAACTTCAACGGCACCTGGGACCAGCTCATCTGCGAGGCGCTGATGGAAGTCAAGGGCGCCGACGCGGCGTTCTCGCCGGGGGTGCGTTGGGGCACCAGCCTGCTGCCGGGCGACGTCATCACCTACGAGCGCATGATGGACCAGATGGCCATCACCTACCCGACGACGACGCTCAACGAGTTCACCGGCGCGCAGATCAAGGAGATCATGGAAGATATCGCCGACAACCTGTTCAACCCCGACCCGTACTACCAGCAGGGCGGCGACATGGTGCGTGTCGGTGGCATCGAGTACACGATCGAGCCGGCCGCGCCGATGGGCAAGCGCATCCAAAACCTGATGATCCGCGGCAAGCCGATGGACGCCGACAAGAAGTACAAGGTCGCCGGCTGGGCCTCGGTGCAGGAGGGGGTGCAGGGCACCGCCGAGCCAATCTGGGACGTGGTGGGCAAGTACCTGCGCGACAAGAAGGTCATTGGGCGCATGAAGCTCAACCAGCCCAAGCTGATCGGCATGGAAAACAACCCTGGCGTGGTGCTGTGACCGACGCCGCGCCACGGCCCCGTGCCGTGGCGCCCCTGCCGAGCCAAGGCGCCCGATGGGCGCCTTGGTCGTTCAGGCGGTGGGGTAGGTGCCTTCGACCAGCACCGAGCGGTCCACCGTTTCGATGTCGGTGTGGCCGGTGAACGCCATCGTCAGCTCGAGCTCGCGGTGGATGATCTGCAGCGCCTTGGTCACGCCGGCTTCGCCCATCGCGCCCAACCCGTACAAGAAGGCTCGCCCGATGTAGGTGCCGCGCGCGCCCAGCGCCCGCGCTTTGAGCACGTCCTGGCCGCTGCGGATGCCGCTGTCCATGTGGATTTCGATCTGGCCGCCCACCGCGTCGACGATGCGCGGCAGCGCGCGGATGGCCGACTCCGCGCCGTCCAACTGGCGGCCGCCGTGGTTGCTGACGACAATAGCGTCGGCCCCGCTTTGCACCGCCAGGCGCGCGTCGATCGGGTCCATGATGCCTTTGAGGATCAGCTTGCCACCCCAGCGGTTTTTGATCCATTCGACATCGCGCCAGTTGAGCGTAGGGTCGAACTGCTGCTGCGTCCAGGCGGACAGGCTGCTCATGTCGTCCACGCCCTTGACGTGGCCGACGATGTTGCCAAACTGGCGCCGCGGCGTGCGCAGCATGTTCCAGCACCAACGCGGTTTGGTGGCCAGGTTGATCAGGTTGGCCAGCGTCGGCTTGGGCGGCGCGGACAGGCCGTTTTTCAGGTCCTTGTGGCGCTGGCCGAGGATTTGCAGGTCCAGCGTCAGCACCAGCGCGCCACAGCCGGCGGCCTTGGCACGGTCGATCAGGCGCGCGACGAAGTCGCGGTCGCGCATCACGTACAGCTGGAACCAAAAGCCACGCCCGGCGTGCTCGGCCACGTCCTCGATCGAGCAAATGCTCATCGTCGACAACGTGAACGGCACCCCAAAGGCGCGCGCCGCGCGTGCGGCCAGAATCTCGCCGTCGGCATGCTGCATGCCGGTCAGGCCCGTGGGGGCCAGCGCCACCGGCATGGCCACGGGCTGGCCCACCATCGTGGTGCGGGTGCTGCGCGGCTCCATCGGCACGGCCACACGCTGGCGCAGCCGGATCGGTTGAAAGTCCTGTTCGTTGGCGCGGTAGGTGCTCTCAGTCCAGGCGCCGCTGTCGGCGTAGTCGTAAAACATGCGCGGCACACGCCGCTGCGCCAGCCGGCGCAGATCCTCGATGCAGGTGATGACGGTCATGACGCTCGTGGCCTCCTCGTGCTGTGGGGTGGCCCATCGTAGCGCCAGGCGGCGTCGCGTGCTGTTGAAAACGTGACCGGTGGTTGTGAAAAACCGCCGTGGCCTGCGTGGCAAGCCGGCAAGTTGGGTGCCTCAGCTGCAGTGCACGCTGCCGCAGCCGCTCATCGTGGCGGGGCGCACCCGGCTGGGGTCGGCCAGGGTTTCGGTGCTGGAATCGAACCCCACCTGGCGCATGTGCAGCGCCAACCCCGCGTCCATCGTTTGGGCGTGCATCGGAAACCACTCGGCCAGCGCAGCGGCCATGCGGCCGATGATGTCGGTGTCGCCCTCCAGATGGTGCTGTTCGACCTTGCGCATCATGTCCAGGATTTCGGCGTGGTGGCGCGCATGGCAGTTGTCGGCGGCAAAGCCCACCGCGACCATCCAGCGCTCTTCGCGCGCAAAGTGCGCTTCGGTGTGGGCGATCAGCGCACGGTACGGCTCGAGTTGCGCTTCGGGCGGCAGGGCGCGCAAGGCGGCCAGCTGCTGCACAAATTCCTCGTGCGTGGCGTCCATGCGGGCGTCGCCGGTGGCCAGCTGCGCGCTCCACTCCAGCGGCGGCACGTCGGGAAAGGTGTCGGTGGTGCTCATGATTCGCGTAGCTTAGGCCGGACGGTGCCGGCGCGGTGTTGACGTGCATCAACACCGCGCGCGGGCGCGGCGGGGCGCTCAAGCCTGGGTGTCGAATGGGAAGCGCATCGTGCGCAAGTCACGTTGGGTTTCCACCAGCACCAGCGGGCCTTCGTCCAACGCGGGCGCCGGTGGACGCTCGCGCGGCACGCGCGCGGGCGGCGGCTCAGCCGCGATCGCAGCCTGCGCCGCGGCCACCCGCTCGGGGTCGGATTGCACCCACTGCAGCCCCGCCTCGGCGGCCAAGCGCGCCAGCTCGTCCACCGGCAGCGCGTAGCGGTTGGCCGCTGTCGCGGCGGGCGGCTGCACCGTGGCTTGCGGCATCGGCGCCGGCTCGGGCGCGGGCTCGGCGGTGGCGCCCGCCGCCGCGGCTTCGGTCGTCGCCGCCATAGGCGCGGGCGGGTGGGTCGTCTCGACCACAGCCGGCGCGGCGGCCTCGGCACCCTCGGCGTCGGTTGACGTCACGGCCGGCGCCGTGGGTTCGACCGCCTGCGCCACCGGCGCGAAGTACGACCGGCGCGGCGTGGGGTTGGCCGGCGGCTCGCGGTCCATCTGGCGCTCTTCCTGGTCGGCGGGCGCTGCGGCGGCCGGGGTGGCCTCTGCGCCCGTGGTGTCGCGGCGCTCGCGCTGGCGGCCGTAGCGGTCGCGGCTGCGGCGTTCGCGCGGTGCACCGTCGGCCCCTTGGCCCGTCGCGTCAGGGGTGGACGTTGCCTCGGTCACGGGTGCGTCGGCGTCGTCCGGCCGCGGCGGCGTCGGTGCCGGCTGCGGGCTGTCCGGCGTGGCGGCGCTGGGCTCGCCAACGGCCTCGGTCTGGTTGTCCGCCCCGCGTCCGCGGCGTCCGCGGCGGCGCCGCTCGCGGCTGCGCTCGGCGGGCGCGCCCTCGGCTGGCGGCGCGGCATCGCTGCCGGGGGCGCCGGCCGTGGCGTCGGATGGCGCGCCGGTCACGCCGTCGGTGTCGGGCGCCGCAGCCGCCGGCGCACGCTCGGGCCGGTGGGGGCGTGCGGGGCGTTCGCGCCGTGCGGGGGCGTTGGCTTCAGCCTCCGCGGGGGTGGGCGTGGCCGCCGTGCGCGGCGCGTCTGCGGCGTCGCCGCGCGCCGCCGCCGGGGTGCGGGGAGCGCGCTCGGGTCGCGCACCCACCCCGTCGCCTTCGGAACGCGGCGGTCGGTCGCCGTGGCGTCCACCACGCCGGTTGCGGCCACGGCGCTCGTCCGCGCCGGCGGCCGTGGCGCCCGTGGGCGCAGCGTCAACGGCGGGCGTGGGCGCGGCCTGTGTGCGGGGGGGTGTCGGCTGGGGGGCTGTCGGCGGCAGTTGCAGGCCGAACAGGCGGCGCAACCAGGCAAAGAAGCCTTTGTCGGTCTGGGCCGCCGCGGCGATCGGGGCGGGGGCGGCCACAGCGGCCGGGATCGGGGCCGCAGGCGCCATGGGCGCGGGCTGCGGCTTGGGCGTGGCCACCGGCGCGGGCGTGTCGGGCAGCACCCCCTTGATGATCGGCTCCTGGCGGTTGGTGCGCTCCTGGCTGCGGCGCGTCACCAGCGCCACGTCCTCGACGATGTCGGCCAGCTTGTAGCTGGCGTCCAGGTTGTCCAGCCGCGGGTCATCGTGCTTGAGCCGCTCGAGTTTGTAGTTGGGCGTCTCCAGCGACTTGTTGGGCACCAGCAGCACGCTGATGCGTTGCTTGAGCTCGATTTTGGTGATTTCGACCCGCTTTTCGTTGAGCAGGAAGCTGGCCACGTCCACCGGCACCTGCACCAGCACCGCGGCGGTGTTGTCCTTGAGCGATTCTTCCTGAATGACGCGCAGGATTTGCAGTGCCGAGGATTCGGTGTCGCGGATGTGGCCCGAGCCGCCGCAGCGCGGGCAGGGGATCGAGGCGCCCTCGGACAGCGTCGGGCGCAGGCGCTGGCGGCTCATCTCCAACAGGCCAAATTTGCTGATCGGGGCAAACTGCACGCGCGCGCGGTCCTGCTTGAGCGCTTCGCGCAGGCGGTTTTCGACTTCACGACGGTTTTTGCTGTCTTCCATGTCGATGAAGTCGATGACGATCAGGCCCCCCAGGTCGCGCAGGCGGGCCTGGCGCGCCACTTCGTCAGCCGCTTCCAGGTTGGTGCGCAGCGCGGTCTCCTCGATGTCGCCGCCCTTGATCGCGCGCGCCGAGTTGACGTCGATGGCCACCAGCGCCTCGGTTTGGTCGATGACGATGGCCCCGCCCGACGGCAGCGTCACCGTGCGGCTGTAGGCGGTCTCGATCTGGTGCTCGATCTGGAAGCGCGAAAACAGCGGCGCGTTGTCACGGTAGCGCTTGACGCGGTTGACGTACTCGGGCATCACGTGCGACATGAAGCCGCGCGCCTGCTCGTAAATGTCGTCGGTGTCGATGAGGATTTCGCCGATGTCGCTGTTGAAGTAGTCGCGGATGGCGCGAATGACCAGCGTCGATTCCTGGTAAATCAGCTCCGGCTTGCTCAGCGCCTTGGCCGCGCCTTCGATGGCGTTCCACAGTTTGAGCAGGTAGTTCAAGTCCCACTGCAGTTCAGCGGCTTCGCGCCCAATGCCGGCGGTGCGCGCGATGATGCTCATGCCACTGGGGTATTCGAGTTTGTCCAGCGTGGCCTTGAGTTCGGCGCGGTCTTCGCCTTCGATGCGGCGGCTGACCCCTCCGCCGCGCGGGTTGTTGGGCATCAACACCACGTAGCGCCCCGCCAGGCTGATGAAGGTGGTCAGCGCCGCGCCTTTGTTGCCGCGCTCTTCCTTTTCCACCTGCACCAGCAGTTCCTGGCCTTCCTTGATGACGTCCTGGATGCGTGCCTGCGACGGCGGCACGTTGCCCTGAAAATACTGTTTGGAGATTTCCTTGAACGGCAAAAAGCCGTGGCGGTCTTCGCCGTAGTCGACGAAGCAGGCCTCCAGCGAAGGCTCGACGCGCGTCACCACCGCCTTGTAGATATTGCCCTTGCGCTGCTCGCGCCCTTCGATTTCGACTTCGTAGTCGAGCAGTTTTTGCCCGTCCACGATCGCCAGGCGGCGCTCTTCGGCCTGCGTGGCGTTGATCAACATGCGTTTCATGGTGTCGTCCGTTTCTCGATCACGATGACAAACGCGCCCTGCATCAGGGCGCCGGGTCAGCCGCGAACCGGGGGCCGATCGAGCGAACGACTGGGAATTGCCGGAGAGCCGTTGGGCGCAGCGTCAGGCGATGCCCCGCCGACGGCGGGGCAGGGCGCAGCAGACGCGCCACGGCGTGGGCGCGTGGAGCACGGTGAGCGTTGGGGACGGGCCGTAGTCGATCACGGGGCACTCGTCACGTGGGTCACTGGTGTCCGCGTGCAGCCTGATGGTACGAAGGCTGCACGTTGGGGGTATTCCGTACGGGTTCGCTGCAAAAGGCATCGGTTCGTTCGCCGCCGGGCAAGCGCCACACAGAGCGCGGTGCATCATGGCCAACGCTGTCCTGTGGGCACCTGCGCGCGCGGGCGAACACATCGGCGCGCTTTGCCTGGGTCGGGCTCAATGAGGGCGGCAGCGTGGCGTACACTCGCAGCCCCAACGCTGTAGGCGCGCCCAAGGGCGCCCGATCAGGCCATCACATTATACGGGGCAAGTGGGTGGGCGGCGCAGCCAGGCCGCGCGTGCCCCCTTGCCCCTGCCGACCCGAGCCGCCACGCATGAACGAAGCCGCCACCGTGCGCCACTGGACGGTCGACGCCGAGTCGGCCGGTCAGCGCCTGGACAACTATTTGTTGCGCGAACTCAAAGGGGCGCCAAAGTCCCTGATTTACCGCATCATTCGCAGCGGCGAGGTGCGTGTCAACAAAGCCCGTGCGCACGCCGACACGCGCCTGAGCGCGGGCGACGTGGTGCGGGTGCCGCCGTTGCGCCTGCCCGCGCAGCCACCCGCACCCGCCGTGCCGCCGCGCGAATTTGCGCTGCTGTACGAGGACGCGTGGCTGCTGGCCATCGACAAGCCGGCCGGCGTGGCGGTGCACGGCGGCAGTGGGGTGTCGTTTGGGGTGATCGAGCAGTTGCGGCGCGCGCGGCCCCAGGCGCCGCTGCTGGAGCTGGTGCACCGGCTCGACCGCGAAACCAGCGGGGTGCTGCTGGTGGCCAAAAAGCGCAGCGCGCTCAAGGCGTTGCAGGACCAGTTCCGAGCCCGCAGCACGGGCAAAACCTACCTCGCGCTGGTGCGCGGCGTGTGGCCGGCGGCGCGCAAGGTGATCGATGCGCCGCTGCACAAATACCTGCTGCCCGACGGCGAGCGCCGCGTGCGGGTCACGACGGCCGACGACCCGCAGGCGCAACCCGCGTTGTCGTTGGTGCGGGTGTTGGGGCCGGTGCAGCCGCCGGCGGACGGCGCCTCGATCGGGCCAATGACGCTGTTGGCCGTCACGATCAAAACCGGCCGCACGCACCAGATTCGGGTGCATCTGGCGCACGCCGGCCACCCGATCGCGGGCGATGATAAATACGGCGATTTCGCCTGGAACCGGTCGCTGGCGCGCTGTGGTTTGCAGCGCATGTTTTTGCATGCGTGGCAGTTGCAGATTCGCCATCCGGTCGAAGATCGGCTATTGTCGTTGACGGCGCCGCTGCCGCCGGAATTGCTGCGTTGGGGTGACGTGGCGCGGTTTTTTGTTTAGAATACGCGCGCCACGCATGCCAAGCATGGCAAAACCGACTTTTACAACATCAGCAAACAGGAACGTCGAACATGCCTACGTACGCCGAACTCAAAGCCCAAGCCGAAGCCCTGTTGCGTCAGGCCGAAGAGATGCGCCAGCAAGAGCGTGCTGGTGTGATCGCCGAGCTGCGCGCCAAAATGGCCGAATACGGCATCACGGCGGAAGAATTGGCCGGCGGTGCACGCGGCCGTCGCCGTGCCAGCCGCAGCAAGGCCGAACCCAAATACCGCGGCCCCAACGGCGAAACCTGGTCGGGCGGCCCCGGTCGCAAGCCGGAATGGGTGCGCCAGATCCTGGCCGCCGGTGGCGATCTGGAACAATACCGCATCGCGCGCTGACGTCCCGTCCGCTGTGCGAGCATGGCTGGCCCGCCGGGCCAGCCGCCTGAAGGCGCGCCATGCGCCTTTTTTGTCGTTGTCAACACCGATGGACCACCCTGCACCAACCGCCGCGCCGCGCCGCTTCGACTTGATCGTGTTCGACTGGGATGGCACGCTGTTCGATTCGACGGCGCTGATCGTGCAGTGCATCCAGGCCGCGGTGCGTGACGTGGGTGGACGTGAGCCGCCGCGCGAGCGCGCGGCGTGGGTGATCGGCATGGGGCTGCAGCAGGCGTTGGCGCACGCCGCCCCCGACGTGCCACCGCAGCGCCACGCCGAGCTGGTGCGGCGCTACCAGTACCATTGGTTTGCGCGCCAGCACGAAGTCACGCTGTTCGAAGGGGTGCTGCCGCTGCTGCACGGCTTGCGCGCGCGTGGGCACCGCTTGGGCGTGGCCACCGGCAAAAGCCGCCGCGGGCTGGACGCGGCCCTGCAGTCGGTGGCGCTGCACGGCCTGTTCGACGCCACCCGCACCGCCGACGAGACCGCCAGCAAGCCCCACCCGCAAATGCTGCTGGAACTCATGGACGAACTGGGCACGCCGCCCGAGCGCACGTTGATGATCGGCGACACCACGCACGACCTGCTGCTGGCGCGCAACGCGGGGTGCGCCGCGTTGGCCGTCAATTACGGGGCGCACGCCCACGACGAGCTGGCCGCGCACGCGCCGCTGGCGGTGGTCCATTCGGTGGCCGAGCTGCAGCACTGGCTGCACACGCACGCTTGAGCCTGGGGCACGGCGATGGCGATTCAATGGTTTCCCGGACACATGCACGCCACGCGCAAGGCGCTGGCCGAGCGGCTCTCCACCACCGACGTGGTGATCGAGCTGCTCGATGCACGCTTGCCCGGCTCCAGCGCCAACCCACTGTTGGCGCAGCTCATCGGCGCCAAACCGACGCTCAAGGTGCTCAACAAAGAGGATTTGGCCGACCCGGCGCGCACCGCCGAGTGGTTGGCGCACTACGGCGCGCAGCCCGGCACGCGCGCGCTGGCGCTGCAGGCGCAGCAGCCGGGGCTGGCGCGCTTGCTGGTGGCCGAATGCCGCCGTTTGGCGCCGCAGCGCGGCGGCATGGCCAAGCCGTTGCGGGTGCTGATCGCGGGCATCCCCAACGTGGGCAAGTCCACGCTGCTCAACACGCTGCTGGGGCGCCGCGTGGCGCGCGCTGCCGACGAGCCAGGGGTGACCCGCCACGAACAGCGCGTGGCGCTGGCCGACGACGTCTACCTGTACGACACCCCTGGGTTGTTGTGGCCCAAAATTGTGGCGCCGGAGTCAGGCTGGCGGCTGGCCGCCAGCGGCGCCATCGGGCGCAACGCCTACGACGAGGAGGCGGTGGCGCTGGAGCTGTTGCGCTACCTGCAACAGGCCTACCCGACCCAACTGGCGCAGCGCTACCGGCTCGGCACGGGCGCGGACGCGGTGGCGGCGCTGCCGGCGCATGAGCTGCTGGCGGCCATCGGGCGCAAGCGCGGCGCACTGCTGCCCGGCGGACGCATCGATGGCCACAAAGCCGGCGAGGTGGTGCTGGCCGACCTGCGCAGCGGGGCGCTGGGCCGCATCACGCTGGAGACGCCCCCGGCGTTCGAAGCCTGGATGGCCGCCGCGCGCGCGGCCGAGGCGCAGCGCCAAGCCGAGCGTCAGGCGCGTCGGCGCCGCCCACCGGGGGATGACCCGCCGGGCTGAGGGCTGCTAAAGTGCCGCCATGGCAGCCGAGCATCGCCCCCGCCGCGGCGGGCACGCTTTGGATGGTCGCGCCGACGGCTTGACGGCGCGCCAGCGCGAGGTGTTGGACTTTATCGAGCGCTGTGTGCAGGCGCACGGCGCGCCGCCGACGCGCGCCGAAATCGCGCAGGCGTTTGGGTTTCGCTCGCCCAACGCGGCCCAAGCGCACTTGCGCGCGCTGCAACGCAAGGGCGTGCTGGCGTTGCGCGACGGCAGCGCGCGGGGCATCCAGTTGGCGCACGCCCCGGCGCAGGATGTGTTGCAACTGCCGCTGGTGGGGCGGGTGGCGGCGGGTTCGCCGATCCTGGCGCAGGAGCACGTCGAGGCGGTGTACCCGGCCGATGCGCGCTGGTTTGCCCGCCGGCCCGACTACCTGCTGCGCGTGCGCGGCTGGTCGATGCGCGACGCCGGTATCCACGACGGCGACCTGGTGGCGGTGCAGGCCGTGCGTGAGGCGCGGCCCGGCCAAATCGTCGTGGCCCGGCTGGGCGAGGACGTGACGGTCAAGCGGCTGCAGCGCCATGGCCAGGGGTGGCGTCTGCAGGCTGCCCATCCCGAGGTGGCGGACATCATCGTCAGGCCCGACGAGCCGTTGGTCATCGAGGGTGTGGTGGTCGGCTTGGTGCGCCCGCACGGTTGGCCGTAACCGGGTTCCCGGGGGGACGCGCCGTTCAGTGGAAATCGTGGCTCGCGCTGTTCAGGTGGCCCAGCAAGTCGCTGGCGTCCAGCAGTTCGTGCGCCAGCAAATGGGTCACCGTGTGCGGGGGCTGCCCTTGGCGTTGCCAGCGCCCGCGCACCAGCAGCAAGCGCGCATGGCGCCAGATGGCCTCGGTGCGCTCGGCCAGCGCGGCGCGCACGATGATCTGCACGCTGCCACTGTCGTCTTCCAGCGTGATGAACAGGGTGCCGCGCGCGGTGGCAGGGCGCTGGCGTGCCGTGACCAGCCCGGCCACACGCAGCCACGCCCCATGGGGGCGGCTGGCGGCGTCGGCGGCGCGGGTGTGCGGCGGTAAGCGAGGGCGCAGCAGCGCCAGCGGGTGGGCGCGCAGGCTCAGGCCCAGCGCGTCGTAGTCGGCCCACACGTCCTCGGCCAACGTGGCCGCTGGCAGCGGCGCCGCAGGCTCGGCGGTAGCGGGTTGGGACGGCGCGTGCGCCGGCAGCGCCAACGGTGGCTGCCAGGCGCTGGCGTGCCACCACTGCTGGCGGCGTGGGCCAGCCAGGCTGGCCAAGGCGTCGGCCTGGGCCAGCGCCTGCAGTTGCGCACGGCTCAGGCGGGCGCGCTCGGCCACGTCGTCCACACTGACAAAGGCGGCGTGCGCGCGCGCCGCCACGATGCGCGCCGCTGCCTGCGGCCCCAGCCCACGCACGAGCCGCAACCCCAGCCGCACCGCGGGCTGGGGCGGCTGCGCCGCTGGCGCGCCGGCGCTGGGCATGGGGTCGGGGGGCTCCAGCGTGCAATCCCATGCGCTGTGCAGCACGTCCACCGGACGCACCTGCACGCCGTGGCGGCGTGCATCCTGCACCAGTTGCGCTGGGCCGTAAAAACCCATCGGTTGGGCGTTGAGCAGCGCGGCCACGAACGCGGCTGGCTCGTGGCATTTGAGCCACGCGCTGGCGTAGGCCAGCAGCGCAAAGCTGGCGGCGTGGCTTTCCGGAAAGCCATATTCGCCAAAGCCCTGGATTTGCTGCACGATGCGCTCGATGAAGTCGGCCGCGTAGCCACGCGCCGCCATGCCGTCGCGCAGCCGCTGCTGCAGCGGCTGCAGGTCGCCGCGGCGGCGCCACGCGCCCATCGCGCGGCGCAGCGCGTCGGCCTCTTCGGCGCTGAAGCCGGCGGCCAGCATGGCCAGTTGCATCACCTGCTCCTGAAAAATCGGCACGCCCAGCGTGCGTTGCAGCGCCGGCGCCAGCTGCGGGTGCAGATGCCGCACCGGCAGGCCGCGGCGTTGGCGCTCCCGCGCGGCCAGGTAAGGGTGCACCATGCCGCCCTGGATCGGGCCAGGGCGCACGATGGCCACCTGCACCACCAGGTCGTAAAAGCACGCCGGGCGCAGCCGCGGCAACATGCTCATCTGCGCGCGGCTTTCGATTTGGAACACCCCCACGGTGTCGGCGCGTTGGATCATCGCGTAGGTGGCGGGGTCGTGCGGAGGGATGTCGGCCAGCGTCATCGGGCGGCCGCGCCACTGGCTGACCAGGCGCAGCGCACCGCTGAGGGCGCTGAGCATGCCCAGCGCCAGCACGTCCACCTTCAGCATGCCCAGCGCGTCCAGGTCGTCCTTGTCCCACTCGACGAGGGTACGGCCGTCCATCGCCGCCGGCACCACCGGCACGCTCAAGTCCAGCGCCCGGCGCCCCAGCACGAAGCCGCCAGGGTGCTGGCTGCGGTGGCGCGGCAGCGCCAGCAGTTGCTGCGCCAGGGCCAGGGCACGCTGCACCACGGGGTCGTCGGCGGCCAGCCCGGCGTCGGCCAGGTGCTCGGCGGTGAGCTGCGCCGGCGGACGGCGCCGGCACCAACGCGCCAGCCGGTCGATCGCCGACGGCGCCAGCCCCAGCGCCCGCCCCACGGCCCGCACGGCGCTGGCGGGCTGCCACGTGATGACGCTGGCGGCCAGGGCGGCGCGCTGGCGGCCGTAGCGCTGGTACAGGTACTGGATGACCTCTTCGCGGCGCTGATGCTCGAAATCGACGTCGATGTCGGGCGGTTCGGCGCGCGCGCGGCTGATGAAGCGCTCGAACAGCGTGTGGCCGCGCGCCGGGTCCACTTCGGTGATGCCCAGGCAGTAGCACACCGCGGAATTGGCCGCCGAGCCACGCCCCTGGCACAGGATGCCGCGCTGGCGTGCAAACGACACGATGTCGTGCACGGTCAGGAAGTAGTGCTCGTAGCGCAGTTCGGCGATCAGAGCCAGTTCGTGCGCGAGTTGTTGCTGCACCCGTGGGGGCACGCCGTGGGGGTAGCGTTGGGCGGCGCCGCGCTGCACCAGACGGCGCAGATGCCCGATGGGCGTGCGGCCCGCCGGCACCAGCTCGGGGGGGTATTCGTAACGCAGTTGATCGAGCGAAAACTGGCACCGCGCCGCCAGCGCGTGCGCCTGCGCGCGCAGCGTCCACGGGTAATGCTGACGCCAGCGGGCCGCGCTCCACAGGCGCGCCTGGGCGTTGGGAGGGCACGCCAGCCCCAGTTCATCCACGGGGCGGTGCAGCCGCACGGCGCTGAGCACCTCCAGCAGCCCCTGCTCGTCGGCGCAGGCCATGCGCACCGTTGGGGCGGCCGCCACCGGCAGGCCGTGGCGCGCGCCGCAGGTCTGCAGCAGCTCGATCCACGCGCGGTCGTGCAGCCAGCCGTCGGCGCTGGCCCCGAGCCAAACGCGGTCGGCAAAGTGCTGGCGCAGCCGCACCGCCCAGGCGTCCAGCGCCTCGGTCCACGTGGAACGGCTGGCCAGAGGCAGCGCCCAGCTCCACGGCAGCGCCAGCAGCGCGCAGCCGGGCAGCGGCGGCACCTGGGGCCAGCTGGCGTGCAGGGGCAAAGCCTCGGGGTCGTGGGGGCTGGGCGACCCGGGCGTGTGGTGGCGGCGCAGGTGGCTGATCCAGCGGCTGATGGCGCCGTGGCCGACACGGTTCATGGCCAGCGCCACCAACGTAAAACCACCGCCAGGCAAAACCGGGTCGGCCACACGCCAATGCGCCCCCACCAGCAGCCGCAAGCCGTGGGTGCGCGCGGCCACATGGGCCCGCACCACGCCGCCCAGCGTGCAGGCGTCGGCCAACCCCAGCGCGGTGTGGCCCAAGGCGTGGGCCTGCTGCACCAGGGTTTCGGGCGTGGCGCTGGCTTGGGCAAAGCTGTAGGCGCTTTGCGCCCACAGCATCAACGGGGTGGCCGCCGGCCGGGGCGGCTGAGGCCGGGACGAGGGTTCAGGCATAGATGCCTCGCAGCCACCAACACCGGCGGTCGCCGGCGTCGTCGCGGGTGATCCACAGCACGCGGGCGTGTCCGTCGGTGGCGATGTAGCCAAGGTGCGCGGCCCCGCTGGGGTCACGCAGCCGCAACGGCCCCAGCAGGCAGCGCAGCGGCTGGCCACGGTGCAGCGGCTGGCCCGTGCCGTCGCAGGCCAGGGGATGCGCCTGCGGCAGCCACCACGGCGGCAGCCACGCGCTGTCGGGGGGCAGCGGTGGCGTGGGCGCCACGGGGTCGTGGCTCGCGCGCGGGCGTTGGCGGGCGTGTGGCGTCCAGGCGGCGCGCAGCGCTAGGCCGTGCACACGCTCGGGGCCCAGGCGCGCTTGCAGGCGCTCCAGCACTTCGTCCCAGCACACCGCGCTCGGGGCGGTGGTGCCGCGCAGCCAGTCGTCGTTGGGGGCGTGGTGGGTGGCCACCTGCAGCGTGCGCAAGGTGAGTTGCTGCACCGGCCGCGGCAGCGGCAGGCGGGCCAGCCGTTCGTGCAGCAAGCGTTGCAGCCGGGTGGCGTCGTGCACCGGGGTGGGGTGTTGCAGCACCAGCGCTTCGGGCGCGTGCGGCGGCCAGCCCAGCGCCCAGCGCAACACGCCCAGCCGTTGCCGCTGCAGCCAGGTTTGCAGTTGATGCAGCAAGCGCTGCGCGGCGAAGGCCAGGGCGGTGGCGTCGGCGGTGGGGGCGGGCAGCTCCAGCGTCGCTTCGAACACCGGCGGCGCCTGCCACAGCGGCAGCGCCGTGGGGGCCAGCGCGTAGCATTGGCGCAGCGCCTGCACCAAGTCGGGGCTGGTGCGCGCGGCCAGCGCCGGCGCTTCCTGCTGGCGCAAGGCGCCCAAAGTGCGCAGGCCCAGCGCATGCAGCGTGGTCAGGTGCGGCTGCGCCGCGCCAAGCAGCGCCACCGGCAGCGCATCCAGCTCGTCGGTCCAGGTGTGCGGCGCCAGCGCGCGCCAGCCCCCATCGGCGGGGGTGGTGCGTGCCACGGCCAGTGCCGCCAGCGCCGTGGGGGCCACCCCAACACGGGCCCAGCCGGCGCTGCGCAGCGCCGGCCACAGGCGCCGCAGCAGCGCGGCGCGGCCGCCCAGCAGCCGCAGCGTCGTGGTCACGTCGGCCACCCAGGCGTCTTCCAGCGCCGCCACCGCCGGGGCATGGGCGGCCAGCAGCGCGGCCGGCGGCTCAAGCTGGGCAGGCGCGGGCTGGCTGGGCAGGCAGGCGATCCACAGCGGGGGCGGGGGCATGATTTCGCGGGGTAGGGGGGAGCCATTCGCACCAAGGCCAAGGCGCGCTGAGGTCGAGCGGGTGGTGCCGCGGTGCGCCGCGGCGCTTGCGCACCCACACCAGCAGCCCCTCAGGGCCCTTGGGTTGCACGTGCAGGCGCAGCACCGCGGCGCTGCTGGGCGAAGCGTGCGCCTCGGCCACGCTGAGCAACACCAGCGGCGCGGGCCAAGCGCCCCCGCCGTCGGTGGAACAGCGGGCCTGGTGGGCCGCGTGTTGCAGCCGCTGGGTGGCCGCCCAGGTGGGGTGGCGCAGGTGCAGCCACAGCAACGCCACGCTGGGGCAACCCAGCAACTGCTGGGCGCACCACAGGGTCTGGGCGTCGTCGTCGGTGTGCACGCACCACAGGCGTGGCGTGTCGATACCGTGGGCGGCCCAGGCGGCGGCGTTGGGTTGCAGCGGCAGGCCCAGCAGCACCACCTGGCCCTGGGCGCTGGCGCTGCGCAGCGCGGGCAGCCAAAGCCGCCACGCCAAGGTGCCGGCCGGGTGACTGCATTCGACCAGCGCCCCCAGCGGCCAGCCACCGCCGGGCAAGGCGGCGTCCAGCGCTGCCCAGCCGGTGGGGTGGGTGGGGTGGGCCGGGGGGGCGAGCTGGTGGGCGCGCCACACGTCGTTGCGCTGAAGCACGGATTGCATGCCGAATACTGTACAAAAAAACAGTATGCGGTGTCCAGCCACGCTGCGCTTGCGCACGACGGCGCGTTTGCGCCTACAATGGATCTCGTCGCAGTGGGCCTGCAGGGTCGGCTGTGGCGTTTGTTGGTGTGTTTTGGCAAAGGTTTTGCATGTTGTTTTCGGATTCGGGCTGGAATGCCTTCGTCGACTTTTTGGCCCAGGGGCTGACCGCAGCCTCGTGGTGGCAGATCGTTCTGTTCACCCTGGTGATGACCCACATCACCATCGTCAGCGTCACGCTGTACCTGCACCGCCACCAGGCGCACCGCGCCCTGGACCTGCATCCGGCGGTGGCGCACTTTTTCCGTTTCTGGCTGTGGCTGACCACCGGCATGGTCACCAAGGAGTGGGCGGCCATCCACCGCAAGCACCACGCCAAGTGCGAGCAAGACGGCGATCCCCACAGCCCGCAGGTGTTCGGCATCCGCAAGGTGCTGTGGGAAGGCGCTGAGCTGTACCGCGCCGAGGCCGCCAACGCCGACACGCTGCGCCGCTACGGCCACGGCACGCCCGACGACTGGATCGAGCGCAAGCTCTACACGCCCCACTCACGCTTGGGGGTCAGCCTGATGTTGATCCTGGATGTGCTGCTGTTCGGCGCGGCAGGTCTGGCGGTGTGGGCCGTGCAGATGGCGTGGATCCCGTTTTGGGCTGCCGGGGTCATCAACGGCATCGGCCACTACTGGGGTTACCGCAACTTCGAGTCGGCCGACGCCAGCACCAACGTGTTTCCCTGGGGCATCATCATCGGCGGCGAGGAGCTGCACAACAACCACCACACCTACCCGACGTCGGCCAAGTTTTCCGTCAAGCCGTATGAATTCGACCTGGGGTGGGTGTACATCAAGGCGCTGGCGGCGTTGGGGCTGGCGCGGCCCAAGAAGGTGCCGCCCAAGCTGGCCTTTGGTGACGTCAAGCCGGTGGCCGACGAGCAAACGCTGGAGGCCATCGTGGCCAACCGCTATGAGGTGATGGCCCGCTACGCGCGCGAGATGCGCGCCGCCGTGCAGGCCGAGTGGGCGACGCTGCGCGCGCAGGTGCGGGATGAGTCGCTGTTGAAGCTGGCGCGCCGCTGGCTGCACCGCGACACCGACAAGGTGCCGCCCCCGGTGCGCGAGCGGCTGCAAACGCTGCTGCAAGCGGCGCCCACGCTGGCCACGATGCACGCGATGCGCGAAGAGCTGCGCCGCCTGTGGTCGGACGCGGGCCTGTCGCGCGAGCAGATGGCGCGCGAGCTGCAAGCCTGGATCCAGCGCGCCGAGCACAGCGGCGTGGAAGCGCTGCGCCAGTTTGCCCAGCGGCTGCGCGCCGCACGTTTGGTCGCGGCCTGAGAAGGGCGGCCGGCCGCGCGGGTGGCCGGCCCGCGCACCGTCCGCAAGCAAAAACCGCCGCACCCCGGCACGGGATGCGGCGGTTTGTTTGTTAGGGCCTCGCCAGAGCAGCCCTGCGCCACGTTGGCGCCGGGCGGCCGAGCCGCCCGCGCATCACTTCAGCTTGGCTTCTTTGTACTCGACGTGCTTGCGCGCCACCGGGTCGTACTTCATGAACGACAGCTTGTCCGGCGTCGTCTTTTTGTTCTTGGTGGTGGTGTAGAAGTGACCGGTACCTGCGGTCGATTCCAGCTTGATTTTTTCGCGTCCGCCTTTGGCAGCCATGATGGACTACTCCTTGGTTCCGTGCTGTTTAGGCCTGGCCGCGGGCACGCAGGTCGGCCAGCACCGCTTCGATGCCCACTTTGTCGATCAGGCGCAGCGCCGCACCCGAGACGCGCAGACGCACCCAGCGTTTTTCGCTTTCGATCCAGAAGCGACGGGTTTGCAGGTTGGGCAGGAACCGACGCTTGGTCTTGTTGTTGGCGTGGGAAACGTTATGTCCCACCATGGGCTTTTTGCCCGTGACTTCGCACACGCGTGCCATGATGTTGGTCACTCCAATCGAAGATCCAGCGGCCTGCTGGCGTTGCAACGCTGGCAGGCCGCACCTCGCCCGTGTCCTGTGTTGTGCCGCCTGCCACACGTGGAGTGCCAAATCATGCGATCGGGCAAACGCGGTTTCGATCGAAACACGGCGTGTGGACGGCTCCGGCTCACGGGCGGCCTGTTTGCCGCGCATGGCCGACGCTCCGGCCCTTGCGGCAGCAAACCCTACATTATACAGGGCCGTCCAACCCGTGGCGAGCGACGGCCCACCGGCAGGGCGGCTGGGCCGCTGCGCCCGCCGCCGCGGGGACCACGGTCATGTGGGTTGCTGCTCCAGGAAGCGCTGCGCATCCAGCGCCGCCATGCAGCCCGTGCCCGCGCTGGTGATGGCTTGGCGGTAGACGTGATCCTGCACGTCGCCGGCGGCGAACACGCCGGGGACGCTGGTCATCGTGGCCATACCGTCGTGCCCGCCGCGGGTGAGGATGTAGCCGTCCTTCATGGCCAACTGCCCCTGGAAGATCTGGGTGTTGGGGCTGTGGCCGATGGCAATGAAGACACCTTGCAAGGCCAGCGTTTCGGTGGCGCCGGACTCCACATGGCGGATGCGCACGCCGGTGACGCCCGAGTCGTCGCCCAGCACCTCGTCGAGCACGTGCCACAGCTTGAGTTCGATCTTGCCCTCGCGCACCTTGTCCATCAGCTTGTCCACCATGATGGCTTCGGCGCGGAAGGTGTCGCGGCGGTGGATCAGCGTGACCTTGCGCGCGATGTTGGCCAGGTACAGCGCTTCTTCAACCGCCGTGTTGCCACCGCCCACGACGCACACGTCCTGCCCGCGGTAAAAGAACCCATCGCAGGTGGCGCAGGCGCTCACGCCCTTGCCCATGAACGCCTGCTCCGACGGCAGCCCCAGGTATTTGGCCGACGCCCCGGTGGCGATGATCAGCGCATCGCACGTGTAGGTGCCGCTGTCGCCCACCAGCGTGAAAGGCCGCTTGGACAGGTCGGCGGTGTGGATGTGGTCAAAGACGATCTGGGTGTGGAAGCGCTCGGCGTGCTGCTGAAAGCGCTGCATCAGCTCGGGCCCCTGCACGCCGTTGACGTCGGCCGGCCAGTTGTCCACCTCGGTGGTGGTCATCAGTTGCCCGCCTTGGGCCAGGCCGGTGATCAACACCGGCTTGAGGTTGGCGCGGGCGGCGTAAATGGCGGCGGTGTAACCGGCAGGGCCGGAGCCCAAGATCAACACGCGGGCGTGCAAAGAGGTCGTGCTCATGGCTGGCATTGTACGAAGCCGGGCGGGGAGGGGTGGTCCGTGGGGCCACGCGGCCTGCTAAGCTAGCGGTTGCCTGTGCCGGGTGCAGGCGCTGCAACGTTGTCACGCACGCATGAGCCGAACCACCAACGCCTTTCACGCCGACCTGGTCGCACCGCCGCTGCGCGGTTGGCGCCGTTTCGCGCACGAGCTGGCGCTGCTGGCGGGCGCGGCGGCGCTGGGCCTGGTGGTGGTGGCGCTGCTGAGCCACCACCCGGCCGACCCGGCCTGGACCACGTCGGGCACCGGGGTGGGCTACCGCAACTGGGCCGGGGGGGTGGGCGCGTGGATCGCCGACCTGGGCTACGCGTTGTTCGGCGCGTCGGTGTGGTGGTTGGTGCTGGCCGGGTTGCGGGTGTGGCTGGCGGCGTTGGCGCGCTGGCTGCGCGGCAGCGTCACCATCGATCCAGCGGGGCCGCAGCCGGCGGCGGTGTGGCGCGCCGCGGGCCGCTGGGCGGCGCTGCTGGGGCTGCTGGCCGCCAGCGCGGTGCTGGAATGGACACGGTTGTACCGCTGGGACGCGTGGCTGCCCGGACACATCGCCGGTGGGGTGCTGGGGGCGATGCTGGGGCCGTTGGCGCTGCGCTGGCTGGGGGACGTGGGCTCGGTGCTGGTGCCGCTGACGCTGGGGGCGGCGTGCGCCTCGGTGGCGTTGCGCTTTTCGTGGGCGGGGTTGACCGAGGCCATCGGGGCGGCGCTGGAGCGCGCCTGGATGCGCTGGCGCCAGCGCCGCGAAGCGAGCGAGGACGCCCGCATCGGCCAGCGCGCGGCGCGCGAGCGCGGTGGCGCGGTGGCGGCGCGCGCGCCCGCTGCGCGCGAAGAGCCGGGCTTGGCGATGGCGGCGCCGCCGCGCCCGGCGTGCGCGAGCGAGCCGGCCGAGGCAGACCCCAGCGGCGAGGCGCCCGCGCCGTCGCCCCCGCAGGCGGCACCCGTGGCCCCCCGGTTGCACATCGAAGCGGCGGCTGCCGAGGTCGTGCCCAGCCCCCGCGTGGTCAAGGAGCGCCAGCAGGCCCTGTTCGCCGAAGGCGAATCGCCGTTGCCGCGGCTGGACCTGCTGGACCCCGCGCCGCGCCAGACCAGCACCGTGGCGCCCGAAACGCTGGAGATGACCAGCCGCCTGATCGAAAAAAAGCTGGCCGACTTTGGCGTCGAGGTGCAGGTGGTGGCCGCGCAGCCCGGCCCGGTCATCACCCGCTACGAAATCGAGCCGGCCACCGGCGTCAAGGGCTCGCAGATCGTCAACCTGGCCAAGGACTTGGCGCGTTCGCTGTCGCTGGTGTCGATCCGGGTCATTGAGACCATCCCGGGCAAAAGCCTGATGGCGCTGGAGCTGCCCAACGCACGGCGCCAGACCATCCACCTGAGCGAAATCCTCGGGTCGCAGGTTTACCACGAGGCCAAAAGCCTGCTGACACTGGGGCTGGGCAAGGACATCGCCGGTCATCCGGTGGTGGCGGACCTGGCCAAGATGCCGCACTGCCTGGTGGCGGGCACCACCGGCTCGGGCAAGTCGGTCGGCATCAACGCGATGATCCTGAGCCTGCTGTACAAGGCCGAGCCCAAGGACGTGCGCCTGCTGCTGATCGACCCCAAGATGCTGGAGCTCAGCGTCTACGAGGGCATCCCGCACCTGATCGCGCCGGTGGTGACCGACATGAAGCAGGCCGCCAACGGCCTGAACTGGTGCGTGGCCGAGATGGAGCGCCGCTACCGCCTGATGAGCAAGCTGGGCGTGCGCAACCTGGCCGGCTACAACGCCAAGATCGACGAGGCCGCCGCGCGCGGCGAGTCGATACCCAACCCGTTCAGCCTGACGCCCGAAGCGCCCGAGCCCCTGCAGCGCCTGCCCTACATCGTGGTCGTCATCGACGAGCTGGCCGACCTGATGATGGTGGTGGGCAAAAAAATCGAGGAGTTGATCGCCCGCCTGGCGCAAAAGGCGCGCGCCGCGGGCATCCACCTGATCCTGGCCACCCAGCGCCCCAGCGTCGATGTCATCACCGGGCTGATCAAGGCCAACATCCCCACGCGCATCAGCTTCCAGGTCAGCAGCCGCATCGACAGCCGCACCATCCTGGACCAGATGGGGGCCGAGGCGCTGCTGGGCATGGGCGACATGTTGTACCTGCCCGCGGGGGCTGGGCTGCCTACCCGGGTGCACGGGGCCTTCGTCAGCGATGACGAGGTGCACCGCGTGGTGGCCTTTCTCAAAGAGCGCTACGGCGAGCCGGACTACGTTGACGATGTGCTGGAGCCCGCAGCCGGCGAGGGTGCCGCGCTGGACGGCGTCACCGACGGCGATGGCGGTGGCGAAAAGGACCCACTGTACGACCAGGCGGTGGCCATCGTGTTGCAAGACCGCAAAGCCAGCATCAGCTACGTGCAACGCAAGCTCAAAATCGGCTACAACCGCGCCGCGCGGCTGCTGGAGGACATGGAAAAAGCGGGGCTGGTGAGCGCGTTGACCGCCAGCGGCCAGCGCGACATCCTGGTGGCCGCCCGTCCCGAATGAGGCAGGCGCGCCGCTCACCGGGAACCGTCGCGCCGGTCTGAACCACCAACCATCATGCAACGCCGACACGTTTTGTGCGCCTTAGGGGGGATCCTCGGGGCCCATGCCTTCACCGGCGCCCGGGGCCAAGCCACCGGCTTGGCTCAGTTCGAAGCTTTTGTCGTCAACGTCCGCCAGGGCCAGGCGACGTTCACGCAAACCGTCACCGCCCCGCCCCGGCAGGGCGAGCCGGCGCGCGTGCGCACGAGCCGCGGCGAGTTCAGCTTTCTGCGCCCCGACCGCTTTCGCCTGCACTACACCCAACCGTTCGAGCAGCTCATCGTGGCCGACGGCCAAACCCTGTGGCTGTGGGACCCCGACCTCAACCAGGTGAGCGCCCGTGCCCAAGCGCAGGCGCTGGCCAACACCCCGGCGGCGTTGCTGGCCAGCGCCGCCGACCTGCGCGCGGTGCGCCAGGTGTTCACGCTCAGCGAAGGCGAGCCGCGCGACGGTCTGGCCTGGGTGGAGGTCACGCCCAAAAGCCGCGAAGGTCAGATCCAACGCATGGCCATCGGTTGGCGCGACGGCGCCCTGGTCGCGCTGGACGTGCTCGATGGCTTGGGCCAGCGCTCGGAGCTGCGCTTTGGCCCGTGGCGCACGCAGGGGTTGACCGCGGCGGCGTTTCGTTTTCAGCCGCCGCCGGGGGCCGAGGTGTTGCGCCCGTGAGCGGGGTGGCGCCGCCGCGCACCCTGTTGCGTGACAATGGCGGCATGGCAGCCACGTTGCACGTTCCCTTGGCCGAACGGCTGCGGCCACGCTCGCTGGACGACGTCATTGGCCAGACCCACCTGCTGGGGCCGGGCATGCCGCTGCGCCTGGCGTTTGAAAGCGGCCGGCCGCACAGCTGCATCCTGTGGGGGCCGCCGGGCGTGGGCAAGACGACCCTGGCGCGCCTGATGGCGCAGGCCTTCGACGCGCAGTTCATCGCCATCAGCGCGGTGCTGGGCGGCGTCAAAGAGATCCGCGACGCCGTGCAGCAGGCCGAAGCGGCGCGCAGCGGACTGCACCCCCAGCCCACCCTCGTGTTCGTGGACGAGGTGCACCGCTTCAACAAGGCGCAGCAAGACGCTTTTTTGCCGCACGTCGAAAGCGGCCTGTTCACGTTCGTGGGCGCCACCACCGAAAACCCCAGCTTCGAGGTCAACGCGGCGTTGCTGTCGCGCGCCACCGTGTACGTGCTGCAACCGCTGACCGAGGGCGACCTGCAAACCCTGATCGACCGCGCGCTGGCCACGGGCGAGGTGCCGGCGCTGGACCCAGCGGCGCGCCAGCGGCTGGCGGCCTACGCCGACGGCGATGCGCGCCGGCTGCTCAACACCCTGGAAACGGTGGCTGTGGCGGCGCGTGCGCAGGGGCGCGGCCATGTCGATGATGCCTGGCTGCTGACCACGCTGGGTGAACGGCTGCGCCGCTACGACAAAGGCGGCGACCAGTTTTACGACACCATCAGCGCGCTGCACAAGAGCGTGCGTGGCTCCGACCCCGACGCCGCGCTGTACTGGTTGGTGCGCATGCTCGACGGCGGCGCCGACCCGCGCTACGTGGCCCGGCGCCTCATCCGCATGGCCACCGAAGATATCGGCTTGGCCGACCCGCGCGCGCTGCGGCTGGCGCTGGACGCCGCCGAGGTGTACGAGCGCCTGGGCAGCCCCGAAGGTGAGCTGGCGCTGGCGCAGGCGGTGGTGTACCTGGCCGTGGCGCCCAAGAGCAACGCCGTGTACACCGCGTACAAGGCGGCGCGCACCTTGGTGGCGCGCGAAGGCACCCGGCCGGTGCCGTTGCACCTGCGCAATGCGCCCACCGCGCTGATGAAGGCGCTGGACCACGGCCGTGGCTACCGCTACGCGCACGACGAGCCCGACGCCTTTGCCGCGGGCGAGCGCTACTTCCCCGATGGCATGGACGAGGTACGCCTGTACGAGCCGGTGCCGCGCGGGCTGGAGCTGCGCATTGGCGAGCGTTTGGCCGAGCTGCGACGCCGCAACGCCGAGGCGCGCGCGTCCGGCGGGTCACGACGCGCCGACGATCATCAGCCAAGCTAATGCAAACGCTGGTGCGTTGATGGGCGCGTGTTGCCTCCCACGCAGCGGGGGTCAATATTCGGGAAAACCCTGAGGCCGCCGCCCGTCACCTAGGGCAAACCAGCACGGTGGCGCCCAGGTGGCTTGGCTACAATCCCGCCACTTCAACCCGCCTCCGGCCGCAACACGGCCTGCCCTGGCGGGTTTTTTGCTAACCCGATGGGCCAGGAGCCACCGGGTTGGAGGTTCCTCACAACGGAGAGCTCTCATGGATGTTTTGCTTCAGCAGATCATCAACGGGCTGGTGCTGGGCAGCATGTACGCGCTGGTCGCACTCGGCTACACGATGGTCTACGGCATCATCGGGCTGATCAACTTCGCCCATGGTGACGTTTTGATGGTGGGCGCGCTGACCAGCTGGACCATCATCACCTGGGCACGCGACGCCATGCCCGGCATGCCTGGCTGGATGCTGCTGGCGCTGGCGGCGTTGATCTCGATGGTGGTGTGCGCGCTGCTCAACTTCAGCATCGAAAAGCTGGCCTACCGGCCGCTGCGCAACTCGCCCCGCCTGGCGCCGCTGATCACCGCGATCGGCATGAGCATCCTGATCCAGACCCTGGCGATGATCATCTGGAAGCCGGCGCCCAAGTCGTACCCGACGCTGCTGCCCAGCGAGCCGTTCAACCTGGGCGGCGCGGTGATTTCGCCCACGCAGGTCACGATCCTGGCCACCACGGCCATCGTGCTGTCGCTGCTGATGTACATCGTCAACAAGACCAACCTGGGCCGCGCGATGCGCGCCACCGCCGAAAACCCACGCGTCGCGGCGCTGATGGGCATCAAGCCCGACGTGGTGATTTCGGCCACGTTCGTCATCGGCGCGATGCTGGCGGCCATCGCCGGCATCATGTGGGCGTCCAACTACGGCACCGTGCAGCACTCGATGGGCTTCATGCCCGGCCTCAAGGCGTTCGTGGCGGCGGTGTTTGGCGGCATCGGCAACCTGGCCGGTGCGGTCGTGGGCGGTGTGGCGTTGGGGCTGATCGAGTCGCTGGGCGCGGGCTACCTGGGGCCGCTGACCGGCGGCTTTTTGGGCAGCCAGTACTCCGACATTTTTGCTTTCATCGTGCTGGCCATCGTGCTGACGCTGCGCCCGTCGGGCCTGCTGGGTGAGCGCGTGGCCGACCGGGCCTGAGGGTGCAGGAGGAACGCAACATGACCACAACGTCTTCTTCGTCCACCAAGGCCAAGTACGTGACGTTTGCGCTGGCCGCCGTGGGGCTGCTGGTGCTGCCGCTGCTGCTGCAAGCCACCGGCAGCAACTCGTGGGTGCGCATCGTCGATGTGGCCCTGCTGTACGTGATGCTGGCGCTGGGCCTCAACATCGTGGTGGGGTTTGCCGGCTTGCTGGACCTGGGCTTCATCGCGTTTTTCGCGGTGGGGGCGTACCTGTACAGCCTGCTGGCCTCGCCGCACCTGGCGGAAAACTTCCCCGCCATCGCGGCGGCGTTCCCCAACGGGCTGCACGTGAGCTTTTGGATCGTCATCATCCTGGCGGCCGTGCTGGCGGGCATCACCGGCCTGATCCTGGGCTACCCCGTGCTCAAGCTGCGCGGCGACTACCTGGCCATCGTCACGCTGGGTTTTGGTGAGATCGTGCGCATCTTCATGCTCAACCTGGACCGCCCGATCAACATCACCAACGGCCCCAAAGGCATCGCCGGTGTGGACGCGGTGACGGTGTTTGGCCACAACATGGCGCAGCGCCTCACGGTCGAGCTGGGGGGCTGGTCGTACACGTTCGAGTCGGTGACGCTGTACTACTACCTGATCCTGGCGTTTGTGATCATGACCATCGTGGTGGCGTACCGGTTGGCGGATTCGCGCATCGGGCGCGCGTGGATGGCGATCCGCGAAGACGAAATCGCCGCCAAGGCCATGGGCATCAACACGCGCAACCTGAAGCTGGCCGCGTTTGGCACCAGCGCCACCTTCGGCGGCATCGCCGGGGTGTTGTTTGCCTCGCTGATGCGCGGCGTGTACCCCGAATCGTTCGTGCTGATGGAGTCGGTGATGATCGTGGCCATGGTGGTGCTGGGCGGGCTGGGGCACATTCCTGGCGTGATCCTGGGTGCGCTGCTGCTGGCCGGTCTGCCGGAGCTGCTGCGCCACCTGGCCGGCCCGCTGCACCACCTGACCGACGGCCGCCTGGCCCCGGAAATCCTGCGTCAGCTGCTGATCGCGCTGGCGATGATCATCATCATGCTGCTGCGTCCGCGTGGCCTGTGGCCCGCGCCCGAGCACGGCAAGTCGCTCAGCAAATAACGGCGCAGGAGAGCTTTCATGACAGACACCATTCTCAAAGTCAGCGGGGTGTCCAAGCGCTTCGGCGGGCTGCAGGCGCTGTCGGACGTGGGCATCGAAATCAAGCGCGGCCAGGTCTACGGCCTGATCGGCCCCAACGGTGCGGGCAAGACGACGTTTTTCAACGTGCTGACCGGCCTGTACACGCCCGACAGCGGCAGCTTCGAGCTTGACGGCAAGCCCTACACGCCCACCGCGGTGCACGAAGTGGCCAAGGCGGGCATCGCGCGCACGTTCCAGAACATTCGCCTGTTTGCCGAAATGACGGTGCTGGAAAACGTCATGGTGGGGCGCCACGTGCGCACACGCGGGGGGCTGCTCAGCGCCATCCTGCGCACGCCCGGCTTCAAAGCCGAGGAGCGTGCCATCGCCGAGCGCGCGATGGAGCTGCTGGAGTACGTCGGCATCGCCAAGTACGCCGACTACAAGGCGCGCACGCTGTCCTATGGCGACCAGCGCCGGCTTGAAATCGCGCGCGCGCTGGCTACCGACCCCAAGCTGATCGCGCTGGATGAGCCGGCTGCGGGCATGAACGCCACCGAGAAGGTGCAGCTGCGCGAGCTGATCGACCGCATTCGGCGCGACAACCGCACCATCCTGCTGATCGAGCACGATGTCAAGCTCGTGATGGGCCTGTGCGACCGCGTCACCGTGCTGGACTATGGCAAGCAGCTCGCCGAGGGCACGCCGGCCGAGGTGCAAAAGAACCCCAAGGTCATCGAGGCCTACCTGGGCACCGGAGGACATTGAAATGGCCAACACCCTGTTGAAAGTCACGGGCCTGAAGGTCTCGTACGGCGGCATCAAGGCCGTCAAGGGCATCGACCTGGAGGTGCGTCAAGGCGAGCTGGTGACCCTGATCGGCTCCAACGGCGCGGGCAAAACGACGACGATGAAGGCCATCACCGGCATGTTGCTGGCCGAAGCGGGCGACATCGTGTACGACGGTCAAAGCATCCGCGGCGTGGGGTCGTGGGACCTGGTCAAGCGTGGGCTGGCCATGGTGCCGGAGGGCCGGGGTGTGTTTGCGCGCATGACCATCGTCGAAAACCTGCTGATGGGCGCCTACACCCGCACCGACAAGGCCGACATCCAGCGCGACATCGAGCGCATGTTCGAGCTGTTTCCGCGCTTGCGCGAGCGCAAAGACCAGTTGGCCGGCACGATGTCCGGCGGCGAGCAGCAGATGCTGGCGATGGCCCGCGCGCTGATGAGCCGCCCCAAGCTGCTGCTGCTGGACGAGCCGTCGATGGGCCTGTCGCCGATCATGGTGGACAAGATCTTCGAGGTGGTGCGCGACGTGCACGCGCAGGGCATGACGGTGCTGCTGGTGGAGCAAAACGCCCGCCGCGCGCTGCAAGTGGCCGATCGCGGCTACGTGATGGACTCGGGCGAGATCATCATGACCGGCGAGGCCAAGGCCATGCTGGACGACCCCAAGGTGCGCGCGGCGTACCTGGGCGAAGCGTCCGTCGCCTGAACCCCCGGCGGGCGTCCTACAATCGCGGGCTTGGCGGTTTCGATGGCCGCCAAGCTTTTTTGTTGCCCAAGGCGCCGCGCCGGCGCCTGCCTTGCTTTTTGCGGCTTTCGTACCATGACCCAGCCCGACCACACCCCCGCTGCGCCCCACGTCGACGACAACCAGCTCATCGCCGAGCGCCGCGCCAAACTGGCCGCCCTGCGCGAAGCGGCCCGTCACGGGGCCGGGCCGGCTTTCCCCAACGACGTGCGGCCGCAGCACACGGCGGCCGGCCTGCAGGCCGAGTACGGCCACATGAGCAACGAACTGCTGGAGCCGCTGCAGGCGCGCGTCAGCGTGGCCGGGCGCATGATGCTCAAGCGCGTCATGGGCAAGGCCAGCTTCGCCACCGTGCAAGACGCCTCGTTCGGCCCCACGGGCGGGCGCATCCAGCTCTACATCACCAAGGACGGCGTGGGCGAGGCCACCTACGAAGCCTTCAAGCACTGGGACCTGGGCGACATCCTGTACGCCGAAGGCACGGTGTTCAAAACCCGCACGGGCGAGCTGTCGATCAAGGTTGCGCGGCTGCGCCTGGTGGTCAAAAGCCTGCGGCCGCTGCCGGACAAATTCCACGGCATCCACGACCAGGAGCTCAAGTACCGCCAGCGCTACGTCGATTTGATGACCGACGTACAGGCGCGCCAGCGCTTCGTGGCGCGCAGCTTGGCGGTGACGACGCTGCGCGAGCACATGGTGCAGCAGGGCTTTTTGGAGGTGGAAACGCCAATGCTGCACCCCATCCCGGGTGGCGCCAACGCGCGGCCCTTCGTGACCCACCACAACGCGCTGGAGCAGGATATGTACCTGCGCATCGCGCCAGAGCTGTACCTCAAGCGGCTGTTGGTGGGTGGGTTTGATCGCGTCTTCGAGATCAACCGCAACTTCCGCAACGAAGGCATCAGCGTGCGCCACAACCCCGAGTTCACGATGATGGAGTTTTACGCGGCGTACTGGAACCACGCCGACATGATGGCCTTCACCGAGGACATGATCCGCCGCGTCGCGCACGCCGTGTGCGGTGGCGGCAAGCTCGTTTACCAAGGGCGCGACGTGGACCTGGACGCGCCGTTTGAGCGCCTGACCATCCGCGAGGCCATCCTCAAGCACACCGACGCCGGCGCGCGCGTGGACGACGCCGCGTGGCTGCGCGAGCAACTGCGCCGCTTGGGGGTGGACCCGGTCAAGGAGCGGCTCGATCAGCGCAGCCTTGCCGCGCTGCAGGTGCTGTACTTCGAGGAGGTGGTGGAAGACAAGCTGTGGCAGCCCACCTTCATTTGCAACCACCCGACCGAAATTTCGCCGCTGGCGCGCGCCAGCGACGCCGACCCCAGCATCACCGAGCGCTTCGAGCTGTACATCACCGGACGCGAAATCGCCAACGGCTTTTCCGAGCTCAACGACCCCGAAGACCAGGCCGAGCGCTTTTTGGCTCAGGTGGCCAACAAAGAGGCGGGCGACGACGAAGCGATGTACTTCGACGCCGACTACATCCGTGCGCTGGAGTACGGCATGCCGCCCGCCGGTGGCTGCGGCGTGGGCATCGACCGGCTGGTGATGCTGCTGACCGACAGCCCCAGCATCCGCGACGTGATCCTGTTCCCCGCGTTGCGGCGCGAGGGCTGATCAGGCGTAGGCTTCGAGCGCCTTGCGCAGCTTTTTGAGCGCGGCCGCTTCGATTTGCCGCACGCGCTCGGCGCTGATGCCAAACTCGGCGGCCAGCTCGTGCAGCGTGGCGCCACCGCTGCCATCGTCGTTGACCTGCAACCAGCGCGCGGTGATGATGCGCCGCGCGCGCTCGTCGAGCTGCGCCAGCGCCTGCTCGATGCCTTCGGTGGCCAGCAGCTCGCGCTCGCGCGCGGCCAGCACCTCGGTGGGTTCGTGGCGCAGGTCGGCCAGGTAGGCGATCGGCGCCTGCGGTTCATCGGCATCGTCCGCGGCGGGCAGCGGGTCCAGCGCCACGTCGTGGCCGCTCAGGCGCGTTTCCATCTCGATGACGTCTTCGCGCTTGACGTTGAGCTCACGCGCCACGACGTCGATCTCGGCGTCGGTCAGCCGCTCACGCAGCACCTCGTCGTCACCGGCGCCGGCCTTGACGCTGCGCTTGAGCGCGCGCAGGTTGAAAAACAGCTTGCGCTGCGCCTTGGTGGTGGCCACTTTGACCATGCGCCAGTTGCGCACGATGAATTCGTGGATCTCGGCCTTGATCCAGTGCACGGCGTAGCTGACCAGGCGCACGCCCTGCGCCGGGTCGAAGCGCTTGACCGCCTTCATCAGGCCGATGTTGCCCTCCTGGATCAGGTCGGCCTGCGGCAGGCCGTAGCCCAGGTATTGGCGTGAAATGGCCACCACCAGCCGCAGGTGCGACAACACCAGCTTGCCGGCGGCTTCCAGGTCGTGCTGCTCGCGCCAGCGCCGCGCGCACTCGCGCTCCTCGTCGGCGCTGAGCATCGGAATGCGGTTGACCGCGCTGATGTAAGCATCCAGGTTGCCCAGCGGCGGCAGCGTCAGCGCCGTGCTGCTCCACGACGCCGCCGGCAGCGTGGCCGCGGTGCTGGGGGCCAGGGCAAAAGACGTGCCGCTCATCGGTTCTCCTCTCCTTGACTGTGGGAGCGTGGTCATCATATTAGCACTCTCTTGGATCGAGTGCTAACGGTGAAGTTCCGTGCCTGCAACCACCGCGTGGGAGTTCGTTCCCCACGCTTCCCCTATGATTGACGTAGACTGCGTGTTGGTAAGTTGGTAAGCGTAGGTGGCCAAGCGATGACGAACCAGTTGATGAGGACACGGGCCAAGAGGCACGTCCGGGTGTGGGCGGCCTGTTCGTTGGGTTGGCTGTTGGTGGCGTCCGGGGCCGTCCATGCCGCCGGTACGTCTGCCTGCGAGGCTGCAGCGCAGGGCAAAAAGCTCGCTGGGGCGGCGCGCACTTCGTTCGTGACCAAGTGCGAGCGCGATGCGCAAGCTGCTTGTGAAGCCCAGGCAGCCGACAAAAAGCTCGCGGGCGCCGCACGCACCAGCTTCGTCAAGAAATGCGTGCGCGAGACCCCCGTGCCCACCCCGGGCCAGTGACGTTGTCGCGATGCTGACACTGCAACAAGCGGTGCGCGCCAACGCCACGCTGGCCGACGTGGCCGAGCGGGCCTGGGCCTCGCGGCGGCTGCTGCAACGGGTGGCGGTGCACCTGCCACCGGGGTTGCGCGACCTGGTGCAGGCGGGTCCTTTGGAGGAGGGGACGTGGTGCGTGCTGGCGGCCAACCCGTCGGTGGCGGCCAAAGTTCGGCAACTGGTGCCGGTGCTGCTGGCGGCCGCGCGCAACGCTGGCGCGCCGGTGCAGGAGCTGCGTGTGCGCGTGGCGGGGCGCAGCCGCGTCTGAAGCCCGGTTCGGCGAGGCCACTACAATGACCGCTTTGGGCTGGCCAGCGGCGTGCCGGGTGCGCGCCACAATGCCAGACCCAGCCATCGCGGCGCTGCCCCACGGGGGTGGCGGCGCCAACGTTATGAACAGTCAGGGCCGCGCGCAGCACTGCTCGGGCAGGGTCGCCGCGGCGGGGTTTGTATGGCCATCCCGTTGTTGACCAAAATTTTCGGCAGCCGCAACGACCGGCTGCTCAAGGGCTACCGCCGCATCGTCGAGCGCATCAACGCGCTGGAAAGCGGCCTGCAGTCGCTCAGCGACGAGCAGCTGCAGGCCAAGACGGCCGAGTTCAAGCAGCGCCTGGCCAACGGGCAGACGCTCGACGAGCTGCTGCCCGAAGCGTTTGCCGTCGTGCGCGAGGCCAGCCGGCGTGTCATGAAGATGCGCCACTTCGACGTGCAGCTGATGGGCGGCATCGCGCTGCACCAGGGCAAGATCGCCGAGATGCGCACCGGCGAAGGCAAAACGCTGACCGCCACGCTGCCGGTGTACCTCAACGCCCTGACCGGCAAGGGCGTGCACGTCGTCACCGTCAACGACTACCTGGCCGGGCGCGACGCCGAGTGGATGGGGCGGCTGTACAACTGGTTGGGCCTGAGCGTCGGCGTCAACCTGCCGCTGATGAGCCGCGAGCAAAAGCAAGCCGCCTACGCCGCCGACATCACCTACGGCACCAACAACGAGTACGGTTTCGACTACCTGCGCGACAACATGGTCTACGAGGCGCGCGACCGCGTGCAGCGTGGGCTGCACTACGCCATCGTCGACGAGGTGGACTCGATCCTGATCGACGAAGCGCGCACGCCGCTGATCATCAGTGGCCAGGCCGAGGACCACACCGAGCTGTACATCAAGATCAACCGGCTGGTGCCGCAGCTCAAGCGCCAAATCGGCGAGGCCGACCCGCGCACGGGCGAAGGCGTTGTCGAGCCGGGCGACTTCACGTTGGACGAAAAGTCGCACCAGATCCACCTGACCGAGCAGGGGCACGAGCGCGCCGAGGAGCTGCTGGCCCGCGCCGGGCTGCTGCCCGAGGGCGCGTCGTTGTACGACCCGGCCAACATCACCTTGCTGCACCACCTGGTCACGGCGCTCAAAGCGCACCACCTGTACCACCGCGACCAGCACTACGTGGTGCAAAACGGCGAAGTGGTCATCGTCGACGAGTTCACCGGCCGCCTGATGGTCGGGCGGCGCTGGAGTGACGGCCTGCACCAGGCGGTCGAGGCCAAGGAAGGCGTGGCCATCCAGCCGGAAAACCAAACGTTGGCGTCGATCACGTTCCAGAACTACTTCCGCCTGTACGAAAAGCTGGCGGGCATGACCGGCACCGCCGACACCGAGGCGTACGAGTTCCAGCAAATCTACGGGCTGGAGACGGTGGTCATCCCGCCCAACAAGCCCAGCCAGCGGCGCGACGAGCAAGACCGCGTCTACAAAACCCTGGCGGAGAAATACCGCGCGGTGGTCGAGGACATCCGCGCCTGCCACGAGCGCGGCCAGCCGGTGCTGGTGGGCACGTCGTCGATCGAAAACTCCGAGGTGCTGTCGCAACTGCTGCAGCGCGAGGGCCTGCCGCACGAGGTGCTCAACGCCAAGCAGCACGCGCGCGAGGCCGAGATCATCGCCCAGGCGGGCCGTCCAGGCGCCATCACCATCGCCACCAACATGGCGGGCCGCGGCACCGACATCGTGCTCGGCGGCAACCTCGAGAAAATGATCGCCGCCATCGAGGCCGACGCCAGCCTGGACGAGGCCACCAAGCGCCAGCGCGTCGAGCAAGCGCGCGCGCAGTGGCAGGCTGACCACGACAAGGTCAAGGCGCTGGGGGGCTTGCGCATCATCGGCACCGAGCGGCACGAGAGCCGGCGCATCGACAACCAGCTGCGCGGCCGCGCCGGCCGCCAGGGCGACCCGGGCTCCAGCCGCTTTTACCTCAGCCTGGACGATCCGCTGATGCGCATCTTCGCTGGCGAGCGCGTCAAGGCCATCATGGAGCGGCTCAAGATCCCCGAGGGCGAGGCGATCGAAGCCGGCATGGTCACCCGCGCCATCGAGAGCGCGCAGCGCAAGGTCGAAGCGCGCAACTTCGACATCCGCAAGCAGTTGCTCGAGTACGACGACGTCGCCAACGACCAGCGCAAGGTGATTTACCAGCAGCGCAACGACATCATCGACGCCGACGACCTGACGGCGCAAATCACCGCGCTGCGCGAGGGTTGCTTGACCGACCTCGTGCGCCAGTACGTGCCCGCCGGCAGCGTCGAGGAGCAGTGGGACCTGCCCGGCTTGCAAAAGGCGCTGGCCGAGCAGTACGGCCTGCAACTGGACCTGACCGCGCAGGTGGAGCAGGCCAGCGAGATGGACGACGAGGAGATCGTGCGTCGCGTGGTGCAGGCCGGGCACGACGCCTACGAGGCCAAGGTGGCCCTGGCGGGCCGCGCCGCGTTCACGCCGTTTGAACGTGTGGTGCTGCTGCAAACGCTGGACCAGCACTGGCGCGACCACCTGGCCGCGCTGGACTACCTGCGCCAGGGCATCCACCTGCGCGGCTACGCGCAAAAGCAACCCAAGCAGGAGTACAAGCGCGAAGCGTTCCAGCTTTTTGGTCAGATGCTCGACGCGGTGCGCGACGAAGTCACGCGCATCCTGATGAACGTGCGCGTGCAAACGCCCGATGAGGTCAGCGGCGCGGCGCAGCGCATCGAGCAAAGCGCCACGCACCTGACCAACGTGACCTACACCGCCCCCACCGAAACCGGCGAAGCGCAGACCGTGGCCGACCAAGGCCTGCTGGGTCAACCGCCAGCGCCGGCTGTGGCGCGCGTGGGGCGCAACGACCCCTGTCCGTGTGGCAGTGGCAAAAAATACAAGCACTGCCACGGCAAATTGACTTGAACCCCCTGCTGGAGCCCCGAGCGATGGCCGTCAACCTGAGTGCCCCCAACCCCGCGGACCTGCTGTGCGTGCCTGGTTTGCGTCTCGGCGTGGCCGAAGCGGGTATCCGCAAGGCCCAGCGCAAAGACCTGACCGTGATGCTGCTCGATGACGGCGCCACGGTGGGCGGGGTGTTCACGCGCAACCGCTACTGCGCCGCGCCGGTGCAGGTGTGCCGCGAGCACCTGGCGGCGGGCCACGCCATCCGGGCGCTGGTGATCAACACCGGTTGCGCCAACGCCGGCACGGGCGAGCAAGGTCTCATCGACGCACGCACCGTGTGCATCGCGCTGGCGCAAAAGCTGGGCGTGTCGCCGCAGCAGGTGCTGCCGTTTTCCACCGGCGTCATCATGGAGCCGCTGCCGGTGCAGCGCATCGTCGATGGGCTGCCGGCGGCGCTGGCCGACGCCGCAGACGACGGCGCGCACTGGGCGCGCGCGGCCGAGGGCATCATGACCACCGACACCGTGCCCAAGGCCACCAGCCGCCGCGTGGTCATCGACGGGGTGCCGGTCAGCGTCACGGGCATCGCCAAAGGCGCGGGCATGATCCGGCCCAACATGGCCACGATGCTGGGGTTCGTGGCCACCGACGCGCCGGTGGCGGCGGCGCTGATGCCGGAGCTGGCCCGGCGGGTGGCCGACGCCTCGTTCAACCGCATCACGGTCGACGGCGACACGTCCACCAACGACTCGTTCATCGTCATCGCCACCGGCCGTGCGTCGCTGCCCCCCATCACCGCGCTGGACAGCCCCGCAGGGCAGGCGTTGCTGGCCGCGCTTATCGACGTGGCGCGCTGGCTGGCGCACGCCATCGTGCGCGACGGCGAGGGGGCGACCAAGTTCATCACCGTGCGCGTCGAAGGCGGGCGCGACGCCGATGAGTGCCTCAAAGCCGCTTACGCGATCGCGCACTCGCCGTTGGTCAAAACCGCGTTCTACGCCAGCGACCCCAACCTCGGGCGCATCCTGGCCGCCGTGGGCTACGCCGGCATCGACGACCTGGACCAACGCGGCATCGAGCTGTACCTGGACGACGTGCACGTCGTCACGCGCGGCGGGCGCCACCCTGCGTACCGCGAAGAAGATGGCCAGCGCGTCATGAAGCAAAGCGAAATCACCGTGCGGGTGTTGCTGGGGCGCGGGCAGGCCGCCGAAACGGTGTGGACCTGCGACCTCAGCCACGACTACGTCAGCATCAACGCCGACTACCGCAGCTGAGGCCCTCGATGAACGAGCACTTCGAGCGTGTGTTGCAGCGTGTGGAAAGCCTGGTGACGCGGCTGGAGGCCGTGTTGCCGCAGCCGTTGACCGCGCCCGATTGGGCCGCGGCGGTGGCGTTTCGCTACCGCAAGCGCGGCGCGCACGGGGTGCTGGAGCCCGTGCGGCACGTGGCCACGATCCGGCTGGACGACCTGCGCGAGATCGACGACCAAAAGGAGCGCGTGCGCGCCAACACCGAGCGCTTTGTGCGTGGCTTGCCGGCCAACAACGTGCTGCTGACCGGCGCGCGCGGCACCGGCAAAAGCTCCCTGATCCGCGCTTGCCTCAACGCTTACGCGCCCGCAGGGCTGCGCCTGATCGAGGTCGACAAGGCCGATTTGGTGGACCTGCCGGACATCGCCGAGCTGGTGGCGGGCCGCCCGGAGCGCTTCATCGTGTACTGCGACGACCTGAGCTTCGAAGCGGGCGAGTCGGGCTACAAGGCGCTCAAGTCGATGCTGGACGGCTCGGTGGCGGCGGCCAGCCCCAACGTGCTCATTTACGCCACCAGCAACCGCCGTCATCTGCTGCCGGAGACGATGCGTGACAACCTCGACGCCACCTACGACGAGGACGGCGAATTGCACCCGGCCGAGGCGGTGGAGGAAAAAATCTCGCTGTCCGAGCGCTTCGGGCTGTGGGTGAGCTTTTACCCCTTCAGTCAGGACGAGTACCTGCGCGTCGTGCGCCAGTGGCTGCAGGCGTACGGCGTGCCCGAGGCGCAGTGGGACGACGCCCGTCGCGCCGCGCTGGTGTGGGCCTTGGAGCGCGGCTCGCGCAGCGGCCGTGTGGCGCACCAGTTCGCGCGCGATTGGGCCGGCCGCGTCGGTGTGGGGGCCGTGGCATGACCGCGCCCGCGGCGTGGGCCGACGGCGGCGTGCTGGTGGTGGACGCGGCCGAGCCCCGCAAGGCCGGGCCGCGCCCGGTGACGGATGTGGCCGTGGGCGTGCTCACCGACCCCGAGGGGCGTGTGCTGCTGACCACGCGGCCGCCGGGCAAGGCCTACGCCGGGTACTGGGAGTTCCCCGGTGGCAAGGTCGAGCCGGGCGAAAGCGTCGAGCAAGCGTTGCGCCGCGAGCTGCAGGAAGAAATCGGCGTCACCATCGGCCCGGTGCGGCCCTGGCGCACGCTGACGGTGGACTACCCCCACGCGCTGGTGCGGTTGCACGTCGGTCGTGTCCACACCTGGCACGGCGAGCTGCAGATGCACGAAGGCCAAACCTACGCCTGGCAGCGCCTGCCGGTGGCGGTGGCGCCGGTGCTGCCGGGTACGGTGCCGCTGCTGCGCTGGCTCGAAGACGAGCCGCTGGCCGCAACGCCGTAACGGGTTCGGGTGCGCCCCCTTGCGGCGCGGGTCGAGTGGCGCTAGGCTTGACGCTGAATACCCCCGGCGGTGGTGACGGGGGTTGGACTGGAGTCGTTCATGGCACGCCTGACACCGTTTCGCTTCCCTCCCGGCACCTGCATCGTCCAAGCGCAGCCGCCGCAGCGCCCTTCGGTGACGCTGCACTCGCCCGGCATCACGGTGATGACCGACCTGACCGAGGTGCGCGCGGCGACCACCCATCCCGACGAAACGCTGGAGGCGGCGCGGCAGGCCATGATCCACCAAGGGGTGCGCCTGCTGTTCGTGGTGCGCGCCATGCCGTGCGTGGAGGGGCTGATCACCGCCGCCGATCTGGAGGGCGAGCGCCCCTTGATGGCGGCCCAGCGCCGTGGCGTCGCCTACGGCGAACTGGTGGTGTCCGACGTGATGACGCCGCTGGAAGCGTTCGACGCCGTCGACTACGACGACCTCAAGCGCTGCAGCGTGGCCGACGTGATCGCCACGCTCAAAAGCGTCGGGCGGCGCCACCTGCTGGTGGCCGAAAAGGCGGGCGCCGACCACGGCCCGTGGATCCGGGGTGTCATCTCGCACACGCAAATCGAGCGCCAGCTCGGCCAGCCCATCGACGTGCTGGACCTAGCCAGCACGTTTTCGGAAATCCGCGCGTCGTTGGCCGCCTGAGGGGCGCGCAGGCCCCGCCGCGCGGCTTAGTGCGGCGGGGTGTCGTCGGGCGGTGCCGGGGGTGTGGGGTCCGGCACGCGGTACGCCTCGCTGGCCCATGCACCCAGGTCGAGCTGCTTGCAGCGCGCGCTGCAAAACGGCCGCCACGGGTTGTCCGGGGCGTAGCGGGCCGGCTGACCGCAGGCCGGGCACGGCACGGTACGGGCGGGCCACGTCGGGGGCGGGGTGTCCGTCATGGCCGCGGGCTCAGTGGCACAGGTGGATTTCGAACTCAGCCTCGGCGTCGGCCGCGTGCTCCAGCCGACCGTCGCCGTTGCGCCGCAACAAGCGCACCGCCACCAGCAGGCGGTTGCCGCTGATTTCGGGGATCAGTTGCAGCGCTGGATCCAGCCACACGCGCAGCAACTGGAACGTTCGGCTCTGGGGCAGGTTTTGCTGGAACTGCCCCTGCGTGGCGTACACCTTTTGCGCGATGGCCGACTCCCGCAGCAGTTGCAGCAGCAGGTGCACCGGCTCGGCCAGGCATGCCACCTCCTGCGCCCAGCGCGCCAAGTCGGCCTGTCGCTCGGCCGGCGGCCGGTGCTGCCAGTCGTGGTAGGCCGGCACATCAAAGCCGCAGGTGCCCCCCGGGATGGCCATGCGGTTGCGCACCGTTTGCAGCCACTCCACGCCGGCCAGCGCGTGGCCGGGGCGGCCCTCGTCGTCGCGCAGCACCGCGTAGCAGCGGTCGATGCGGGCGATCAGTTGCTCCAGCGCAGCCTCCGAGATGGCGGGGTTGCCCCGGTAGCCCTCGAACACGTGCTTGTGGCGCTCCAGGTCTTTGAGGATTTCGCTCTTGAGGTCGGCGCGCGCGCCCACTTCGAGGATCTCGAACAACGTCTGCAGCGCGTGGTGGTGGTCCAGCGGGTGTTCGCGCGGCACCAACTGGCCCAACCGTTGCAGCAGGTGCTCCAGCCGCAGGTAGGTGCGGGTGCGCTCGTTGAGGGGGTATTCGTAAAGGATCACACGGTCATGATAGCGGCATTCGGCGCGCTGCCCACGCGCGTGCCACGCGCTCGCGCAGCGTGGCCAGGTCGGTGCCGGCGTCGTTGTCGATCACGACGTCGGCGGCGGCCAGCCGCGTGGCCCGGTCCGCCTGGGCCGCCAGCACGGCCTGCACCTGCTCACGCGGCCAGCCGTTGCGTGCCATCACGCGCTCGATTTGGGTCTCGGGGGCGCAGTCCACCACCCACACGCGGTCGCAGCGCTGGCGCCACGCGGCCGATTCCACCAGCAACGGCAGGTCCAGCACCACCGTGTCGGCGGTCGACGCGGCCACGCGGCGGTCGATCTCGGCGCGCACCAGCGGGTGCACAATGGCCTCCAGCCGCGCCCGCGCCCCAGCATCCCCAAAGACCAAGGCCCGCATGCGCGCACGGTCCAGCGCGCCTTGGTCGTCGATGACCTCGGGGCCAAAAGCCTGGCGGATGGGTTCGATGGCCGAACCCCCGGGGGCCGTGACCGCACGGGCGATGGCGTCGGCGTCGATGACCTCGGCGCCCAACGCCGCCAGCATCGCCGCCACGGTGCTTTTGCCGCTGCCGATGCCGCCGGTCAGCCCGATGCGCAGCGGCCTACTCATGCCGGCAGCCCCAGCCACGTCAGCAGCGTCTTGGGGCCTGCGGCCCACACCAGTAGCCCGCCCAAGGCCAAAAACGGACCAAACGGCACGTAGCGTCCTTCGCGCAGGCCGCCCGTGGCCTTGAGCACAAGGCCCACGACGGCGCCCACCAGCGACGCGACCAACACCAGCGGGATCAGCGCCTGCCAACCAAGCCACGCCCCCAGCCCCGCCAGCAACTTGAAATCACCGTAGCCCATGCCCTCCTTGCCGGTGAGCAGCTTGAACGCCCAGTACACGCTCCACAGGCTCAGGTAACCGGCGACCGCACCCCACAGCGCATCGGCCAGCGGCACCCCGGTCCAGCCCAGCGCCGCCCCGATCAGCCCCGCCCACGTCAGCGGCAGCGTGATGTCGTCCGGCAGCAGCGTTGTGTCCCAATCGATGGCGGCCAGCGCCAGCAACGCCGCCCCCCAAACGGCCCAGGCCAGCGCAGGGTAGCTGACCCCGTAGCGCCACGCCGCCGCCCCAAACAGCGCCCCGCAGGCCAGCTCCACCACGGGGTAGCGCCACGCGATGCGCGTCCCGCACGCCGCGCAGCGCCCGCGCTGCAGCGCAAAACTGACGAGCGGAATGTTGCGCCACCACGGGATCGACGCCCGGCACGCCGGGCAGTGCGATCGCGGCACCAGCAGGTTGTAGGGGGGCTGCGCGGGCGGCTCCTCGCCGCGCAGCGCGGCGCATTCGACCTCCCAGCGCCGCTGCAGCATGGTGGGCAGGCGGTGGATGACGACGTTGAGGAAGCTGCCCACCAGCAGGCCAAGCAGCACGGCAGCGGACCATTCGAGGGTGCTGAGCATGGGCGCCAGTGTACTTGCACGGCAGGCGTTCGCCTGCGCGAAGCGGTGGATGTGGTGGCCCTAGGGTCACCGAGCCCTGGCTGCTGCCCTCGCGGGTCCCCTGTCCAGCGAACACGCCCCCAAAGCGACACTGAACGCATGCACAGCAAAACGATACCGAGGTAGCCTTTAAAAGCAACGTGTGTCGTGTCGGCTCGTGCAGGTTGCACCCTCAAGTTTTCCTGGCTTTGGCCGATACCGCATGTGAGTGCGCCACAACGGGATGTCGCAGGGGCAGGGGCTCTTGGTTTTCTGCGAACGGTGCGGCGCGAGCGGGGATGTCCTGTTTTTTGTGTGTGGGGCGGTTTCTGAATCTGTCCTCGTGTCGTTCAGCGTGGTGCGAGGGTGAAGCGGTCGCCGTATAGTATCGCGAACTGGTTCATCGCCGATTTCCACTCCTTGCTCGCCCGCTTCCAGTCCGCGGTGATGTTGCGCAAGGCCAGCCAGATCAGCTTGGTGGCCGCCTCGTCGCTTGGGAAGTGCCCGCGGCTCTTGATGATCTTGCGTAACCGCGAATGCACGCTCTCGATGGCGTTGGTGGTGTAGATGATCCGCCGCACTTCGGGCGGGAACGCGAAGAACGGGATCACCCGGCTCCACGCCCGCCGCCAGGCCGCGACCACGGTCGGGAAGCGCTGGCCCCACGGCCCTGCCTCGAACGCGTCCAGCGCGCGCTCGGCGGCTTCCGCGCTCGGTGCGGTGTAGATCGGCTTGATCGCCGCGGCCAGCGCCTTACGGTCCTTCCAGCTCGCATAGTCGAGGCTGTTGCGGATCAGGTGCACGATGCAGGTCTGCAGGGTCGTGGCCGGAAACACCGCCTCCAGTGCCTCCGGCAGGCCCTTCAGGCCGTCGGCCACGCCGATCAGCAGGTCCGTGACCCCGCGGGTCTTGAGATCGTTGAACACCTTCATCCAGAACTTCGCGCCTTCGGTGTTCTCGATCCAAAGCCCCAGAATGTCGCGGGTCCCGTCCGGCAGCACGCCCAAGGCCAGATACACCGCCTTGTTGCGCACCACGCCGTCCTCGCGGATCTTCACCCGCAGGGCATCGAAGAACACCACCGGGTACATCGGCTCCAGCGGCCGGGCCTGCCAGGCCCCCACCTCGGCCATCACCGCGTCGGTGACGGCGCTGATGAACTCCGCTGACACCTCGATGGCGTACATCTCGGCCAGATGGCCCTGAATCTCGCGCACCGACATGCCGCGGGCATACATCGAGATGATCCGGTCGTCAAAGCCGGCAAACCGGCGCTCATGCTTCGGGATCAGCTGCGGTTCGAAGCTGCCGGCCCGGTCGCGGGGCACCTCGATCCGCAGCGGCCCGCCGTCGGTCAGCACGGTCTTGCCGCTGCGGCCGTTGCGATGGTTCCCGCAGCCGCCCTCGGGGCTGGCCAAGTGCACGCCCAGCTCAGCCCCCAAGGCGCGCTCGATCACGGCCTTCTTCAGCTTCTGGAACACGGCCTCGACGCCGGCGGCGTCCATCGGTCCGGGGATCAGCTTCTCAAGCAGCTCGTCGGGAAGAATGGCGTCCGGCTTCGCGGCGGGGGTGGTCTTCTTGCGTGGCATGGGGGCTCCTGAACATCGTCATGGTAGGCCCCTCACACAAAAATCCTGACACCCTCGCGCGAGCGCAAGTCAGCTCAACCTTACAGAGAGGTGTGTGCCATGTCGATCATTTCCAGCCTGACCCCTACCCAAATCGCTGCGCTGACCACCACACAAATCCAAAATCTAGGGACCGCTGACGTTGCGGCACTCAGCAAAACCCAGATCGCGGCGCTTACGTCGGAGCAGATCGCAGCGATCGAGACACAGGATTTTGTTGTCCTGAGCAGCGCCCAAATCTCGGCATTCAATACCAAGGCGTTTGCAGACGCCATGGGGCCCTACGATATGAAGACGTTGACCAGCAATCAGGTGGCTGGTCTGACGGCGGCCCAGATCAACGCCTTGGGAACTGAGATCGTCGAGTGGGACACGGAGGACGTGGCGCAGCTCTCAGCCCAGCAAATCAAGGCGCTGAGCACCGACTCGATCGTTGCGTTGACCTCGGATCAAGTCAAGGCGTTGGGTACGGCGCAGGTGGCGGCGCTCACCGCGGCGCAGGTGGCGGCAATCGACGCGGCTGATTTGGCTGAGATGAGCACGGCGCAGGTGGCGGCGCTCACCGCGGCGCAGATCAAGGCGTTGACCACGGCACAGTTGCAGGCGCTGACGTCGGATCAAGTGCAGGCGCTCAAGGCGACGCAGCTCGTGGCGCTGACGACGACGCAGCTGCAAGGTGCGGGCACGGACTTTACGAAGAATCTGACGTCGGACCAGGTCAAGGCGCTGACGGCGGCGCAGGTGGCGGCGCTGGGCACGGATCAGGTTGCGAGCCTGGACACGGAGGATGTGGCGGCGCTCACCGCGGCGCA
>NZ_SMAH01000017.1 GCF_004342625.1 Tepidimonas ignava | reverse complement strand
CGGCGCATCAGACATCAGATCTGGGGGAAATTGTACTCGCAAACAGACAATAACACAAGAAAAATCATGATGTTATGAATATTTCAGGGGCGACTGTTTAGGACCTACAGCGAGCATACGCATGATCGAGCGCATGGCGGCGCATGTGCTGGCAAGCCACTGGGATGGCAGATTGCCGGTTGATGTCCATGCCATCGCCTCGCGCATGGGGCTAGAGGCATGCTGCGGCCCCATCGAGGAATCTGGCCGCATCGAGCTCGTCGGAAAGCGGCCGCGCATCACCGTCAACTGCGCTGAGGCGCGTGTGCGGCAGCGCTTCACCGTGGCCCATGAGCTGGGGCACTGGGCGCTGGGGCACCTGGGGCATGGCCAGCGCCTGTTCCGCGACGCGCCGCAAGCCTTCACGCTGGCTGCCGCAGGCCCGGAGCGCGAGGCCAATGCTTTTGCCACTGCGATCCTGATGCCAGCGGATGCGCTGCGCTTCGTGATGCAAGAGGGCTTTGCCGATTCGCTCGAATCGCTCGCCAGGATGTTTGACGTCTCGCAAGCGGCCATGCGCTGGCGCGTGCACAACCTGGGTCTTTTCTCTGGGCTATGACCGACCCCCAGCACATCGACCTGTCGCAAGACGTGGTTGACCTGTCGTGCGAGCGTCCCATCTTCGATGTGCAGGAGCGCCTTTATCGCCGGCGCTATGAGCAGCGACGCTGGCTCTTCTGGGCGGCCATTGCCGCAGTGGATGCAGGTCGCCCAGCGGTCGTGGCGAACACGTTCACCCGCCGCTGGTAGATGGAGCCGTATCTGAAAGCGGCAAAGAAGCGCGGAATTCGCGTCCGCATTGTGGAAGCCACTGGAAAGTGGCAGAACGTTCACGGAGTACCGGAGGATGTCATTGATTACACATGCCAACGGCTGTTGGAACTGGGGTCCACGGCATTATGAATGCGCAGTCGGGCGGATCGAGCGCGACGAAGCCCTGCTGCGGCAGGCGCTGGAGGCTTTAGAACTTCGCTGCGGCACCAATGCGGATGAGCGCAAGGAACTCATTCCTGCCCTACTCAAGAGGCTGGAGAGTGACGATGTGCGATGAGGTGATCTTCCGTGGGCGCTACCTTCACACGATCGAGGACTTGCAGTCCGCCCTGGGTGGCGGCGAGATCGTGCCGAACCGTCAGTGCGGCTACGCCGACGACGACCTGCTGCCGCACTGCTGCCTGTGCCCGGTCGATCTGGCGCAGACGGCGGCGAAGAATGGCATGCGCTTGTGGCCTTCGTCGGAGGGCGAAGGCGTGTGGATCATGTCGGACGATGACAGCCACCCGGAGCGGGGGCTTTTCGGAGACGAGTCATGAAAATCGATGAAGCAGTGAGCATTCTGCGCGCGCACAACGAATGGCGCCGTGCCCCGGCGCATCTGCCTGAAGATGCCATGCCCGCGATGGGCGACCCGCGAAAGATCGGCGTCGCCATCGACACGGTGTGCGATGCGCTGTCGAAGTCCGGTGACTTGGCTCGCGCCCTGCGCCTGGCCGACGACGCGGCCGAGAGCGTCATCTGCACCGAGGGCCACTCCCCTCGCGAGCGTCAATGGGTGCTGTACCCGGAGCAGATCGCAGCCGACCCATACCTGGAGGACTGCATCGCGCATTTGGAGTGGCGGGGGATGGCAAAGGCGGTCAGGTAAGACGGCCGCGTGACCGTGATCTTTGAGGAGCGGCCATGACATTCGACGAGTTTCTCGCAGATGACGAAACGCTTCGTGACGAATGGGTCAATGCGGCCCGCAAGGGGTGGGATGCCGGCAGGCGCAGTGCTTTTGCTGAAGCAGCGTGGATACTGAAGAGGGAGGCTCTGCGGCTTGAGGAAGCAGCGGCTAGGTACGAAAAAAAAGAGCCTGACGAGGCTTCTTCAATCAGGGCGCGAGCGTGGGCGCTGACAGTCTGCGCGCATGATCTTTTGGAAAGGTCCAAACCACAGCCCGAGTTGAAGCCCAATCGCACCGTCACCTACGTCTGCCCGGTGTGTGCGGCATCGCTTGAGGAAAAAGAGCAGCAGCAATGACGCCGCTGATCAGAGAAACCATCGCCTGGACCACCAGGTCCGGCATGGACCCGACCGAGCTGCAGTGGTTCGACATTTCCGGCCTGATGGCTACCCAGACGGCCGTCAGCACCGACGCCCTGATGACCTGCAGGCCGCCGTTCAGACGATGCCTTGTGGTATCGCGTGGCCCAAGCAAGTCGCACGCCTCCTACGACGTCCTGGCCGTGGTGGTCGGCGACGATCCGCACGAAGGCATCCTCATCGACATGTGGAAAGGGCCGACCGGCAAGATGCCGCGCAAAATCCCGACGATGGTCTACACCATCGAAGGCGACCAGATCATGTACGGTCCGACAGAGGAAGATGACCCGGTGTCGGAGGAGGAAGCGCACCTTGTGCTTGGCGTGCTGGCCAGGTGGTATCACTCGATGATGGCCACCAAGACGGCCTACCAGCCGTTTGTGCGGCCGACGTTCACCAACCAGCGCAAGATTGCAGCAGGCAAGAAGCCGTCCTACGACTGGCGCACGGTGGTGATCGATGGCAAGGCCATCAAGTGCGAGCGCAAGGGTGATGGCACGCGCGCCAGCCCCAGGCTGCACGACCGCCGAGGCCACTCGCGCAGGCTGCCAGACGGCAGGATCGTGTGGGTCAAGCCTTGCAAGGTTGGCGACGCCAGCCGGGGCATCGTTTTCAAAGACTACAAGATCAAGGAACCGACATGGCTCGCGCGGTGATCAAGCCGGACCTCGATGCAAATCCTCCGGCCGCAGGTTCGTGTAGCGCTTCAGGTGCTGCCACGACTTGTGGCCGGACACCAGCGCCACCTGCTCGATGCGAAAGCCGCGCTCGAACAGCATGCTGATCGCATGGTGGCGCAGGTCGTGGAAGTGCAGATCCGGAATGCTCAGAGCCCGGCATGTCCACGTGAAGTACTTTGAGAGCGTCGAGTCGCCGATGGGGAAGATGCGCGGATCGACGCGCGGCTGGCGCTGCACCAAAGCCCACATGTCGCCCATCGCCGTGTCGGCCAGCAGCGGCACCCACTGATCGTTGCCGGCCTTCTGGCGCGGGTCTTTGCGATCCCGCACCAGCACCAGCCGCCTGGCGGCGTCCAGGTCGTCCCAGCGGATGCGCACGATCTCGCCACGGCGCATCGCCGTGCCCACCGCAAAGCGCACCGCATCGGCCCACACCTGGCCGTAGGTATCGTGCATGTGCGCGATGATGCGGTCGAGCTCATCATCGGTGGGCCTGCGCTCGCGCCTGCCGCCGCCGCCGATCAGCCCCAGGTGCGCCAGCAGCGGCCGCGCCTGCTGCACCACGTCCGGCAGCGTCATGTGCTTGATGCTGGCCACCATGCGCATGACGGTGCCGAGCTTGGACACCTCCATGTTGACCGTGTACGGTCCAGCGCCCTGGTCTGCTCTCATCTGCGCGTAAGCCACCAGCTCATCAGGCCGTAGCCTGGTGGCGTCAAGATCGCCAAGACACTCGGCCAGGCGGCGCAGGTTGTAGTGCTCTGTGGACGTATCCAGCACTGGCCGCGACTGCTCCCGCAGCTTGCGGTAGTCGTCGATCAGGTCGGCGACCGTGTAGCAGCGCTTTGCTGCTACCGCAGCGGCCCCTGGTAGCACGCCGCGGTCGATGTCTGCCTCGATCTGCCGCGCCCACTTCTCGGCCTGCGCTTTGGTGTCAAAGCTCTTCGTGTAAACTGGAAAGCCCTTGCGCCGCACCTGCGCACGCCAGCGGCCCCTGTGCTGGATGATCGATGCCATCTTGAGTGCTACCGGTAGCAGTTGGTAGCAACAGCATAGCAAAAGATCGCCAAGCATCAGAGGGAAACACGAAGGGAGACAAGCAGCCCTTGCTAGGTGCCCCGCCGTAGTTCAATGGATAGAACGGCCGCCTCCTAAGCGGCAAATCCAGGTTCGATTCCTGGCGGGGGGACCAACCGCGCACGTGGAGCGCCCTGCGCGCAAGGCGGCGCGGCTAGCAGGCGTTGGCTTCGCCCCGGCGCAGCGCGCGGCTGAGCAGCATCACCGGCACCAAGCCCACCGCCACCAACGTCAGCGCCGGCAGGGCCGCTTCGCCCAGGCGCTCGTCGCGCGCCATTTGGTGCGCCATGACAGCCAGCGTGTCCATGTTGAACGGGCGCAGCACCAAGGTGGCGGGCAGCTCTTTCATCACGTCGACGAACACGAGCAGCGCGGCAGCCAGCACCGCCCGGCGCAACAACGGCCAGTGCACGCGCCGCCACAGGGCCAGCCCGTGCACGCCCAGCATGCGCGCAGCGTCGTCGAAGTGGGCGGGCACGCGCGCGTAGCCGCTTTGCACCGACTGCAACGCCACCGCGGTGAAGCGCACCAGGTACGCCCACAGCACCCCCAGCACCGTCGTCGTCACCCATGCGGCCAGCGTCGCTTCGGGCCAGCGCGCCTGCACCCAGCCCAGTGGCAGCAGCAAACCGACAACGATGACCGCACCCGGCACCGCGTAGCCCAAGGCAACGACGCGCACCGCTGCTTGCACCAGCGGCGTGGCCAGCCGCCGCGCGGCGTACCCCAGGGCCAGCGCAGCCGCGGTGGTCAGCATGGCCGCCGCGCCGGCCAGCATGACGCTGTTGCGCGCCCAGCCCAGAAAGGCTTGCCACGGCAGCACGTCCCACCCCTGCACCAACGGGCGCAGCATGAACAGCACGGGCAAACCAAACCCCAGCAGCACGGGCACGCCGCACACCAGCCACGCCACCACCGCGCCACGGCCGCGCAGCCGTACCGGTTGCGCCTCAACCCCGCCGCGCCCGGGCCGCGTCGCGGCGAAGCGCAGGCGGCGCTGCGCCCGCTGCTCGACCCACAGCAACGCGCCGACCGTGGCCAGCAGCATCCAGGCCAATTGCGCGGCGGCCACACGGTCGTCCATCACCAGCCAAGCTTTGTAAATGCCAGCCGTGAACGTCTGCACACCAAAGTAGCTGACCACACCAAAGTCGGCCAGCGTTTCCATCAGCGCCAGCGCCACACCCGCGGCGATGGCCGGGCGCGCCATCGGCAGCGCCACCGCGCGCAGGCGCCGCCCCAACGGCGCCCCCAGCAAGCGCGCGGCTTCCAACAGGTGGGCCGCGCGCTCGGCCAGCGCCGTGCGCGCCAGCAGGTACACGTACGGGTACAGCGTGAACGTGAACACCACCACCGCCCCCCAGGTGGAGCGGATGTCGGGCAGCACGCGGCCCTGCAGCCCCAAGGTGTCGCGCAACCACGTTTGCGCGGGACCGGCGTACTGCAAAAAGTCGGTGTAGGCGTAGGCGGTGACGTACGCCGGCATGGCCAGCGGCAGCAGCAGCACCCACTCGGCCACGCGGCGGCCTGGGAAATCGAACACCGTCACCGCCACCGCGGTGGCGGCCCCCACCACCGCCACCGACACCGCCACCGACACGCACACCACCACGCTGGTGAGCGCGTAGCCCGGCAGCGTGGTGTCGGCCATCGCGCGCAGCACCGCCCACGACTCGGCATTCCAGCCCAGCGCCGCGACCAGCAGCGCCAGCACCGGCGCCGCCAACACCAGCGCCAGCAGCACCACGGCCGCCTGCGCAGCAGCGCCGCGCCCGTGCCGCCACGGCGGGCGCCAGCCAGTGACCAGGGTGGGGTTGAGGTGAGGCATCGTGACGTGCGTGCAAATGCGAATGCACATTATCTACAATGCGGGGCATGTTTCTGGGCCTGCACGATGTCACCTTGCGCTACCCCGGGGCGGCGCACCCGGCGCTGGACGGTGTGACGCTGGCGCTGGGTGTCGGCGATATCGGCGTGTTGATCGGCCCCTCGGGCTGCGGCAAGACGACGCTGCTGCGTGCGGTCGCGGGGCTGGAGCGCATCGACCGCGGCCGCATCACGCTGCAAGGTGACGTGGTGGCGGCGCCGGACGTGCATGTGCCGCCCGAGGTGCGGCGCATTGGCATGGTGTTTCAGGACTATGCCTTGTTTCCGCACCTGACGGTGCAGGGCAACGTGGCGTTTGGCCTGCACGGCCTGGCCGCCGACGCGCAGCGCCACCGCGTGGCCGAGGTGCTGGCCCTGGTGGGCCTGCAAGGTTACGAGGCACGCTACCCGCACGAGCTTTCGGGCGGGCAGCAGCAGCGCGTGGCGCTGGCACGCGCCCTGGCGCCGCGCCCACGGCTGCTGCTGCTGGACGAGCCGTTTTCCAACCTGGACGTGGACCTGCGCGAGCGGCTGGCGCACGAGCTGCGCACGATCCTCAAGGCCGCTGGCACCACCGCGTTGTTCGTCACGCACGACCAGTTGGAAGCGTTTGCGGTGGGTGACGTCATCGGCGTGATGCACGAAGGCCGGCTGCACCAGTGGGACGACGCCTACGCGCTGTACCACCGGCCAGCGACGCGGTTTGTGGCCGAATTCATCGGCCACGGGGTGTTCGCGCCGGCGCGCATCGTGGCCCGGGACGAGCGGCTGGTGGTGCAGACCCCGCTGGGTGAGCTGGAGGACGTGGCGGAGTGCCCGCTGCCCAGCGCCTTCCCGGACGGGTTAGGCGAGGTGCTGCTGCGCGCCGACGATGTGGTGCACGACGACGCCTCGCCGTTCAAAGCCGAGATCGTGCGCAAAGCGTTTCGCGGCGCCGAATTTCTGTACACCCTGCGGCTGCCCGACGGGCAGTTGTTGCAGGCGCATGTGCCTTCGCACCACGACCACGCGATCGGCGAATGGATCGGGATTCGCGCCGCCGTCGATCATGTGGTGATGTTCGAGCGCGGCGCCGGCGCGGCGGCCCCACCGGCGCCTGTGGCGCCCCAGGCGCCGGTGGGTTAAACATCCCGCGGCCGGCGCGCTCAGGCCGCCCAAGCCCACCGGGCCGCCCCATCGCTGGGCGCGCTGCCTCGGGGCAGCAACTGCCCCAGCACCCGGCACACGGTCTCGGGCTTGGCGTCCACCAGTTCGGCCATCACGCGCAGCGCCGGCAGGCGGGCACGCAACGCCTCGGCCTCGCTGCACGTCAGCACATCGGGCTTGGCCAGCATCACGAGCAATGGTCCATCCCTGCCCACGCGATCCAGCCGCACCAAACCTCTGCGCAGCCGCCACGGGCCGCTCGTTTCCCCGACGTCAAACAGTCGAGCCTGGGCAGGCAGCTGGCAACACAGGGCGTCAGTGCTTGTGCCCGCCATGGTCATGCGCTCCGGCGTGCGGCATCGCTGCGCCGCCACCGCCCAGGGCTTGAACCTTGGCTTGGACGTCCTGCGTCAGGCGCTGGCCGGCGGCGTTTTCCAGCACCAGGGTCAGGGGCACGGTCTCCCCGGCACCCAACGGGCGCTTGAGGTCCATCAACATCACGTGGTAGCCGCCCGGCTTGAGCTCGACCGGCTTGCCCGCCGGCAGCGGCAACGACGGGATGGCCCGCATGCGCATGACGTCCTTGTCCATGGCCATTTCGTGGATTTCCACGACACCGGCCACGGGGGATTGCGCGCCCACCAAGCGCATCGGCTCAGGCGCAGTCAGGCGCATGAAAGCGCCGGTGGCGTTTTGCTTGGCCACGGTGCCACGCACCCAGGGGTTGTCCACTTGGACGGTCTGCGCCCAAGCGGCGCTGGTCAGGGCCACCAGGGCGGCGGCGACGGAAGCACGGATACGGCCATGACGGGGGTTCATCGTTCGAAGCTCCTCATGAGTGGGATGACGGGGGCGCACGTGCGCCCAACATTGGCAGCCTGCACCGGAGCCAGCGCGGAGCTGGCCGCCCGTGCAGCACGGTGGCGGTCGGCTTGAAAACGGCACGCAGCCGCTGGAAAAGGCGCGGCTGGACGTCAGGCCCGCGCGACAGGCGGGGCGTGTGGTTGCGGACGCCACCAGAAGCCTGACGACCGCATCGGCGCGGCGTCCTGCACCGCATGGGCGTGGCCGGGCGACGCGGTCACCCAACGCGGCAAGCCGGCCGCCGTGGGCGGCAACCAAGCCCCCCCATGCAGCACACACCAGTCGCAGGCGGCGGCCATCGACGCCGCGCTGACCGGACCCGGCTCAGGGTCCACCACCACCCACGCCATGCCGGTGCTGGTGCAAATCTGCACCGCCTGCCCCGGCGCCGGCGGCACCCACGCGCGCGCCAACGTCGGCGCCAGCGTCGCCCACAGCAGGGCGAGCAGGGCCAGCACCAACGGTGCGCGAGGGTGGCGTCGCAAAGCGTTCACGCCGTGCATTCTAGTGTGCACCGGCTCGGCGTGCAGTCGTTACACTCGAAACTGTGGTACCGGCCGTGCGCCAGCAACATTCGCGCGTGCCGCTGTGCCGTTGGCCAACCCGAATCACCGCTGAGCATGACCCCCACCGAACAAGCCCTGCGCGACGCCGCGCTCGAATACCACCGCACCCCTACCCGAGGCAAGATCAGCGTCACCCCGACCAAGGCGCTGTCCAACCAGCGTGACCTGAGCTTGGCGTACTCGCCGGGTGTGGCCTACCCCTGCCTGGAAATCGCCGCCGACCCGCGCAAGGCCGCCGACTACACCAGCCGCGCCAACCTGGTGGGCGTGATCACCAACGGCACGGCCGTGTTGGGCCTGGGTGACATCGGCCCGCTGGCCGGCAAGCCGGTGATGGAGGGCAAGGGCTGCCTGTTCAAAAAGTTCGCCGGCATCGACGTGTTCGACATCGAGCTGGCCGAAAAGGACCCTGACAAGCTGGTCGAGATCATCGCCGCGCTGGAGCCGACGCTGGGCGGCATCAACCTGGAGGACATCAAAGCGCCGGAGTGCTTCGCGATCGAGCGCAAGCTGCGCGAACGCCTCAACATCCCCGTGTTCCACGACGACCAGCACGGCACCGCCATCATCGCCTCGGCGGCGCTGATCAACGCGCTGGAGCTGGTGGGCAAGCCCATCGATCAGGTGCGCATCGCCGTCAGCGGCGCGGGCGCTGCGGCCATCGCGGTGCTGGACCTGTTCGTGGCGCTGGGGGCCAACCCGGACAACATGCTGGTGTGCGATTCCAAAGGCGTCATCCACACCGAGCGCGAAGACGCGCGTGCCGGCCGGCTGGACGCATCCAAACAGCGCTACTGCCGCCGCACCGACGCGCGCACGCTGGCCGACGCGGTGTGCGGGGCGGACGTGTTTCTGGGCTGCTCCGCCCCCGGCGTGCTCACCGCCGAGATGGTGCAAACCATGGCCGCGCGCCCCATCATCCTGGCGCTGGCCAACCCCGAGCCGGAAATCCGCCCCGAAGTGGCCAAAGCCGCGCGGCCTGACTGCATCATCGCCACCGGCCGCAGCGACTACCCCAACCAGGTCAACAACGTTTTGTGCTTCCCCTACATCTTCCGCGGCGCGCTGGACTGCGGCGCCACCCGCATCACCGAAGCGATGAAGCTGGCCTGCGTGCACGAAATCGCGGCGCTGGCCAAGGCCGAAATCAGCGACGAGGTGGCCGCCGCCTACGCCGGACAGGAGCTGCGCTTTGGCCCCGACTACCTGATCCCCAAGCCGTTTGACACGCGGCTGATCCTGCGCATCGCGCCGGCGGTGGCGCAGGCCGCGGCGGCCTCGGGCGTGGCCACGCGCCCCATCGAAGACCTGGCCGCTTACCGCGACAGCCTGCAGCGCTTCGTGTACCAAACCGGCTTGCTGATGCGGCCAATCTTTCACGTCGCCAAGGGCATGCAGCCGCGCGCGCGTGTGGCCTACGCCGACGGCGAGGACGAGCGCGCGTTGCGTGCGGCCCAGCTGGCGCTGGAAGAAGGCATCGCGCAACCGATCCTGATCGGTCGCCCCGCGGTCATCGAAGCGCGCCTGCGCAAGGCGGGTTTGCACCTGCGGCTGGGCGTGGACGTGGAAAACGTCAACCCCGAAGACGACCCGCGGTTTCGCCAGTACTGGGAGGCCTACCACCAGCGCATGAAGCGCGACGGCGCCACGCCCGAAGTGGCCAAAGCCGCGGTGCGGCGCTCCAACACCATCATCGGCTCGCTGATGGTGCACCTGGGCGATGCCGACGCGCTCATCTGCGGGCTGGTCGGCACCTACACCACGCACCTGGAGCGCATCGACGCGGTGCTGGGGCGGCGCGCCGACGCGTCGCTGTACGCCGCGCTCAACGCCGTCAACACCGACCGTGGCCCCATCTTCATCACCGACACCTACGTCAACGAAGACCCGTCGGCCGAACAACTGGCCGAGATCGCGTGGATGGCCGCGCAGGAAGTGCAGCGCTTTGGCATCGTGCCCAAGGTGGCGTTTTTGTCGCACTCCACCTACGGTTCGTCCAAACGCGCCAGCGCCCGCAAGATGCGCGCCGCGCGTGACCTGTTCGTGGCCGCCCACCCCGAGGTGGAGTGCGACGGCGAGCTGCATGGCGACGCCGCGCTGGACCCCGAGATCCGCGGCCGCTTCCTGGCCGACGCCACGCTCAGCGGCAGCGCCAACCTGCTGGTGTGCCCCAACCTCGACGCGGCCAACATCCTGTACAACGTCATGAAAACCACCACCAGCGGCGGCGTCACCGTGGGGCCTATTCTGATGGGCGTGCGCGCTCCCGCCTACATCCTGACGCCGGCAGCCACCGTGCGCCGCGTGCTCAACATGACGGCGGTCGCTGCGGCGGCGGTGCGGCGGGGGTGAGTGTGCATGGGTTGGCGAGGAACCTTGCAGTTACGCTACGACCAGCTTGAACACGGCACCACGCTGGCGTTTGAACACGACGGCCCGCTGCGCGTGCTGCGCACGTTGTACCCCGAGGGCACTTCGGTGTGCCACACGGTGCTGATCCACCCACCGGGCGGCATTGTGGGCGGCGATACGTTGGAGGTGGCCATCACGGTGGGCCGCGGCGCCCACGCCTTGCTGACCACCCCGGGAGCCACGCGTTTTTACCGCTGCGACGGCCAAGCCGCGGCCCAAACGGTGCGTGCGCGCTTGGCCCCAGGTGCGCGGCTGGAATGGCTGCCGCAAGAAACCATCGCCTACCCCGGTTGCGTGGCCAGCAATTGCTGGCACGCGGATCTCGCGGCTGACGCCGAAGTGTTGGCGTGGGAGGTGTGCGCGCTGGGCCTGCCGCAGGCGAAACAGCCTTTCAGCAGCGGCGTGTTGCACCAGAGCATGGCGGTGGATGACATCTGGTTGGACGAGGGTCGGCTGCACGCAGGTGACGACTGGCTGCTGAACGGAGGGCCGGGTCTTGCTGGGCACCGCGCCCTTGCCACGCTGGTGCTGGCCAGTGGCAGCCCCTGGACCGTGGAGCGGCGCGAGCACCTGCTGGCCACCGTGCGGGCGTTGCTGCCCACCGCGTTGGAGCCGGTGGCAGCCGGCGCCACCTGCCCCCACGAGCGCGTGCTGGTGGTGCGCGGCCTGGCGCCGATGGTCGAGCCGCTGATGGCGCTGTGGCAGCGTTTGTGGGCAGCCCTGCGCACGGCCGCTTGGGGCTTGCCTGCCCCTGCGCTGCGCTTGTGGCGCGTTTGAACGCCCACGCTACAGCGCCACCATGGTGCGCACGCCGTGCACCTCCATCTCCTCACCACTGCCGCTGGCCACCACGGTGCCCCGATCGAGCACCACGTAGCGGTCGGCCAGCTCACGGGCAAAATCGTAATACTGCTCCACCAGCAAAATCGCCATCGGCTGACCGTCCAACCCCTCACGGGCGAGCTGACGCAACACACGCCCAATGGCTTGGATGATGTTGGGCTGGATGCCCTCGGTCGGTTCATCCAGCACCAGCAAGCGTGGACGGGCCGCCAACGCGCGCGCAATGGCCAACTGCTGCTGCTGGCCACCAGACAAATCCCCTCCGCGGCGCTGCTGCATTTCGGCCAGCACCGGGAACAACTCGTACAGCTTGGGCGGCACGGCCACGTTGGCCGGTTGGCTGGCCAACCCCATCAGTAGGTTTTCGCGCACCGTCAAGCGCGCAAAAATTTCGCGCCCCTGGGGCACATACCCGATGCCGCGGCGGGAGCGCTCGTGAACCGGGCGGTGCGTCAAGTCCACCCCTTCCCACACCACCCGCCCACTGCGCACCGGCACCAAGCCCATCAGCGCCTTCAACAGGGTCGTCTTGCCCACCCCGTTGCGCCCCAGGATGACCGTGATCTCACCGGGCCGCGCCTCCAGTGATATGCCGCGCAGGATGTGTGAGCCACCGTAAGCTTGGTGGAGAGCATCGATCTGCAGCATGCTTGTTCAACGCCCCAAATAGACCTCGATGACACGTGGATCACGAGCCACCTGCTCAAATCCACCCTCGGTCAACACGGCGCCGTCACAAAGCACAGTGACTTGGTCGGCGATCGCGCGTACAAACGCCATGTCGTGCTCCACCACCACCAGCGTGTGCTGACCTTTGAGGGTCCGCAGCAATTGCGCGGTGCGCTCGGTTTCATCGTCCGTCATGCCGGCCACCGGCTCGTCCAGCAACAACAACCTTGGCTGCTGGGCCAACAGCATGCCAATTTCCAACCATTGTTTTTGGCCGTGGCTCAACGCCCCGGCCGGACGCTGCGCGTGGGCCTCCAGATGGATCAGTTCCAGCAGTTCGACCAAACGCGCACGCTGCGGCGCCGACAGTCGAAACGTGATGCTCGAGCGCACCCTCTTGTCGGCCGCCAAGGCCAGCTCCAGGTTCTCCCACACGGTCAGGCGCTCAAACACCGTGGGCTTTTGAAATTTGCGCCCCACCCCCATCGCTGCAATTTGCGGCTCTCGCCAGCGCAACAGGTCGATTGTGGTGCCGAGGTACACACTGCCGCGGTCGGGTTTGGTGCGGCCCGTGATGACGTCGAGCATGGTCGTTTTGCCCGCTCCGTTGGGACCGATGACCGCGCGCAGCTCGCCCAGCGCGATGTTCAGACACAGGCCGTTGAGCGCCTTGTAGCCGTCGAAGCTGACATGCACATCGTCCACGTAGAGGATGCACCCATGGCTGGTATCGATGGCACCGGGCGCCACCGGATGGGCCAACGGCGCCGCCCGCCCGCCGCTACCACCATGGACCGCAGCGCGCTGCCGAGCCCGTGCCCAACGCTCGGCTCCGCTTTGCATCAAGTCGGGTGTCATGGCTGCCGCCCCCCCAGCAGCCGCTGAGCCCAGCGACGCGCCAACCCAACCAAACCGTCCGGCATCCACAGCGTGACGGCGACGAAAAGCGCCCCAAGCACATACAGCCACACTTCGGGCGCCAGTACCGTCAGCCAGCTTTTGGCCCCGTTGACGGCAAACGCACCCACAAGCGGCCCGACAAGCGTACCGCGCCCCCCCACCGCCACCCACACCGCGATTTCAATGCTGGCCGCGGGGCTCATTTCCCGGGGATTGATGATGCCGACCTGAGGCACGTACAAAGCCCCGGCCACCGCGCACATGATGGCCGACAGTGTCCACACGGCCAGTTTGTACGACAGTGGATCGTAGCCGCAAAACATCACACGGCTCTCGGCATCGCGAATCGCCTGCAACACGCGCCCGAATTTGCTGCCGACCAACCAACGCGACACAGCATAGCAGCCCACCAGCGCCAGTCCAGTGAGCGCCAACAACGCCACGCGTGTTTCCGACGCGGTGATCGGAAAGCCAACAATGCGCTTAAAATCGGTGAAACCGTTGTTACCACCAAAACCAGTTTCATTACGGTAGAACAACAGCATCGCAGCAAACGTCAACGCCTGCGTGATAATCGAAAAATACACCCCTTGGATGCGTGATCGAAATGCAAAGTAGCCAAACACCCACGCCAACAACCCAGGCACCAAAACGATCAACAGCAGCGTCGCCGCAAAGCTATCCGACAGCGCCCAGTGCCACGGAAGCTCCTTCCAGTCCAAGAAGACCATGAAATCGGGCAGCTCACTGCCGTAGTTACCATCGGTGCCGATCTGGCGCATGAGGTACATCCCCATCACATAGCCACCGAGCGCGAAAAACAACCCGTGGCCCAGACTGAGAATGCCGCTGTAGCCCCAGATCATGTCCAGCGCCAATGCACAGATGGCGTAGCACATGATCTTGCCCAACAGGGTGATCCAGTGGTCGCTGACATGCCACACGCTGTCGGGCGGCACCAGCAGGTTGAGTGCAGCGGCCACCACGGTGGCCACAAGGACAACCCATCCGACCAGCACCGCGTCGCGCCCCCAACGGCGGCCGCCCGGAACACCCAGCGCCGGTCCCGCCATGGTTGCATGGCCGCACGACTCCGCACTCATGCTTGCCGCCCCTTCAAAGCAAACAACCCTTGTGGACGCTTCTGAATAAAGATCACAATGAGCACCAACACAGCGATTTTGGCCAACACGGCGCCCACCCAACCCTCAAGCCATTTATTGAGCAAACCCAACCCGAACGCGGCGGCCACGGTGCCCGTCAACTGTCCTACACCGCCCACCACCACAACCATGAACGAATCGATGATGTACGCTTGGCCGAGATCGGGGCCGACGTTGCCGATTTGGCTCAGCGCTACGCCGGCCAAGCCTGCCACGCCCGAGCCGAAGGCGAACGCATAGGCGTCGACGCGCCCGGTGGGAACGCCCATGCACGCTGCCATGGGCCGGTTCTGCGTGACCGCGCGTACGAACAGCCCCAGCCGCGTGCGCTGCAGCACCCAACCTACGCCGAGCAGCACCGCCACCGCAAACCCGACAATGACCAGACGGTTCCACGGCAGCGCCATGCCCCCCCACAGTTCCACCGCGCCGCTAAGCCATGCGGGGTTTTCCACCGTCACGTTTTGCGCCCCAAACAGACTGCGTACCGCTTGCATCAGAATCAGACTCAGGCCCCAGGTTGCCAGCAGCGTTTCCAGCGGGCGTCCGTACAGGTGACGAATCACCCCCCGCTCAATGGCCGCCCCCACCAAGGCCGCCACCCCAAAGGCAGCGGGAAGGGCTGCTACCAGGTACCAGTCAAACCATTGCGGCGCCCATTGGGCAAACAGCCGCTGCACCACGTAGGTGGTGTACGCACCGACCATGATCAACTCGCCGTGCGCCATGTTGATCACGCCCATCAACCCGTACGTGACCGCCAGCCCAAGGGCGGCGAGGAGCAGGACCGACCCTAAACTGACACCGGCGAACAGGTTGGCACTGACTTCAGCCAACGCCAGCGTCCTTTGCAGACGTTGTTGGGCGGTTTGCAACGCATGGCGCACGCTCGCGTCGGCATCGTCCGCGTGTTGCTGCAGCAACGCCAGCGCCCGCCGCTGTCCACTGGCCCCCAGCACCTCGGCGGCCCAGCGCCGCTGGGCAGGATCAGCGGCACCCAACTGCACAGCCGCCAGCGCTTGTTGAAGCATCGTGGCGGCGCGGCTGTTCAGCGCCGGGTCGCGCTGTGGCGCCAGCGCCGCTTGCAACAGTGGCACCAACTGGGCGTCGGGGTCGTCCAGCATGGCGTCGCGCAAGGTCGCCGCCGCGTTGCGTTGCCGATCCGGATCGTTGGACTGCAACGCCAAACCGGCCTGGGCCAGCGATAGCGCGGCCCGCAACCGGTTGTTCAACAGCGGTGCCTCTGCCTCGGGCGGAGGGGTGTCGGGCTGGCCCGTCTCGGCACGTACGATGGCCCCGTCGGGTTGTTCAATCCATACCTTGCCATCGTGCACCCGCACGCGCTCCTCTTGGAGCGCGCGCAACAGCGCAGCAGCCTGCGCGTCGGGCTGCGCGGCCAGCCGTGTGATGGCCTGCACACGCTCGTCGACCTCGCCTTCCACCACCGCCAGCGCGTCTGCGCCGCTCAGCGCGCGGGCCAGCGCCGGCACGCACAGCAACACACACAACGCCCACCAACGTTTACAGAGGCCTTGCATCGCCAGTTCACCGCGAAGGGTCGACAGCCTCAAGCCTTTTCCGGGACGTCTTTTTTCTTCTCATTGCCCGGGATGAAGGGGCTCCACGGTTGTGCACGGATCGGACCCTTGGTCTTCCAGACCACGTTGAACTGGCCATCCGCACGCACCTCGCCAATAAAGACCGGTTTGTGCAAATGGTGGTTGCGCTCGTCCATTTTGACCTTGAAGCCGCTGGGCGCATCGAAGGTTTGACCAGCCATGGCTTCGATCACGCGGTCCGTGTCGATGCTCTTGGCTTTTTCGACGGCCTGTTTCCACATGTGAATACCGATGTACGTCGCCTCCATCGGGTCGTTGGTCAACGGCTTGTCCTTGTGGCCAGGAATGTTTTTAGCCTTGGCGTACGCCGCCCATTTTTTAATGAAAGCGTCGTTGGTCGGGTTTTTGATCGACATGAAGTAGTTCCACGCCGCCAGATGCCCCACCAGTGGCTTGGTGTCCACGCCGCGCAGCTCTTCCTCGCCGACACTGAACGCGACCACAGGCACATCCGTAGCCTTGAGCCCCTGGTTGCCAAGCTCTTTATAAAACGGCACGTTAGAGTCGCCGTTGATGGTCGAAATCACACAGGTCTTTTTACCGGCGGCGGCAAACTGCTTGATCTTACCGATGATGGTCTGGTAGTCGCTGTGTCCGAACGGTGTGTATTCCTCCATGATGTCGGACTCGGGGATTCCCTTGGACTTGAGGAAGGCGCGCAGGATCTTGTTGGTGGTGCGCGGATACACGTAGTCAGTCCCCAGCAGCACGAAACGCTTGGCCGAGCCGCCGTCTTTACTCATCAGATATTCCACTGCCGGTATGGCCTGTTGGTTGGGCGCGGCACCGGTGTAGAAGACGTTTTTGGACAACTCTTCGCCTTCGTACTGCACCGGGTAAAACAGCAGGCCGTTGAGCTCCTCAAACACCGGCAGCACCGATTTACGACTCACCGATGTCCAGCAGCCAAACACCGCCGCCACTTTATCCTGGGTGAGCAGCTGACGGGCTTTCTCGGCAAACAGGGGCCAGTTCGACGCCGGATCGACCACCACCGGCTCGACCTTGCGGCCCAGCACGCCGCCCGCGGCATTGATTTCATCGATGGTCATCAGGGCGATATCTTTGAGCACCGTTTCCGAAATCGCCATCGTGCCCGACAGCGAGTGGAGAATGCCCACTTTGATCGGACCCGATTGGGCACGCGACGGTAGTGGACCGAAGGTGGCCATAGCGGCCGCCGCCGACAAAATCTTCAGGGTGGAGCGACGTTGCATCATGGTGGTTCTCCGCAGTGGACGACTTTGTGGAACGAACCTAGGCATGGGGTGGCCCGGCTCAGCGGCCACCCACCCCTAGACCACGCGAGTCATGGTAGGTGCAACGTTTCTCCACGTCTGTACGCCAGATGGCGTACGAGGCCTGCTCAGGCCGCCGCGTTGGGACGCAGTTGTGGCACACGTTGCAGCGCCAACGCGGCCGCCGCCGTGCGTGTCTCGACACCCAGCTTGGCGTGAATACGCTCCAAGTGCTTTTTGACGGTGGCGGGGCTGGCGCCGACGATGTCGGCAATGTCGCGGTTGATCTTGCCTTGCACCACCCAATACAACACCTCGGCCTCCCGGGCGGTCAGACCGAATGTCTGCATCAGCGCCTCCAGCACACTGGTGTCCGACGTTTCCTGCATGACAATCAACCAATGCCCTCCCTCGCTGTCGGCGCTGGTGTCGGCTGGATCATCCACCGAGCGATACAACCGCAAGGTCAACCGACGCGTGCCTTGCGTCAACGTCAAACGCGGCGGCTCGACCGGGGACTCTTGGCGGCACAGCTCCGGGCCGTGGCGGCGCAGCCACTGCAGCACCGGCTCTGGCGTCACGGGCGCTTCGGTGCCGCAATAGCGCCACAGCAGCTCGCGTGCCAGTGGCGTCTGCCACAGCAGCCGCCCGTCGCGCATCCGCACGGTGATGGTGGCGAACCCGAAAGCATCGAGCGCGTTGCGCGCCTGCTGCTGCACGATCGAGCCCTGGCGAATTTGCCGCGAGGTGCGCAGGTGCACCCCGATGCGCGCGATCACCTCCTGCGGCTTGACCGGCTTGGTCACGTAATCGACGGCGCCGGCCGCCAGTCCCTCGATCAGGTGCTCCGTCTCCGTCAAGCCGGTCATGAACAAAATCGGGATGGATGCGGTGCGCTCGTCAGCTTTGAGCCGGCGCGCCACCTCGAAGCCGTCCATGCCTGGCATGAGTGCGTCCAGCAAAATCACATCGGGCCGGGCTTGACGGGCGCGCACCAAGGCGGTGGGGCCATCGCTGGCCACCAACACGGTGTAGCCCGTCTCATCCAACATGTCGTGCAGGGCCGCAAGGCTCTCGGGCACATCATCGACGATCAAAACCAAAGGACTGCTCTCAGGTTGCAGCACATGGGGTCGCATCGCACGCCTCCGTCAGCCATCGCTCCAGGGTCTTGAGATCCAGCGCCTGCGCGGCCTGGCGCAATTGCTCGGCCGCAGGCAAACCGGTTGCGTCGTCCAGCACCCGTTGCACCCCGCGCGGATACCCAAGCCGTACGCATTGCAGCAACCGCTCCCGCACCTCGGGCGGCCATAGACGCAACGCAGCCACCGGCGCTGGTGGCGCGCCGGCGCTGACCGGGGCGGGCAGCGCGGCCGGAGGCTGGTCCGACGCCAACGCCGCCACTTCGGGTAAGTACAAACGCAGAACAAACGTCGTGCCCTGCCCCAGCTCGCTGTGCACGCGTAGCTCGCCACCCATGAGCTGAGTCAACATGCGGGCTATCGTCAACCCTAGGCCCGCCCCCGCATGTTGGCTGCCCGCGGCGCCGCGCGCAAAGGGCTCGAACACCCGCTCCAGCTCGGCCGCACTGATGCCTGGACCGGTGTCGATGACCTCCACGGTGGCCACATCACAAACGTAAGCCATCCGCAGCGTGATGTGTCCCGTCTCGGTGTAGCGCACGGCGTTGCCCAGCAAGTTGAGCAACACCTGCCGCAGTCGAGGCCCGTCGCAACGCACGGCGCTTGGCCAGCGGCTGGGGCCTTCCAGGGCCACGCGCAACCCTTTGGCCTGCGCCTGGGGGGTCAGCCACGCCACCACGTCTTGCACCAAGGCCCGCAAGTCGGTTGGACGCACGTCCAACGTGACTCGCCCAGCTTCGATGCGCGCCAAATCCAGCGTGCCTTCGATGAGCGACAGCACGTGCTGACCGCCGCGCTGAATCATGGCCAGCGCATGGGCCTGGCGGGCGCTGAGGCTGGCGTCCCGCTGCAAGGCCTGCACGTACAGCATGATCGCCCCCAACGGTGTGCGCAATTCGTGGCTGATGGCGTACAGGTAGCGTGTCTTGGCATCGTTGGCACGCTCGGCACTGCGACGGGCGGCTTCGGCCGCCTCACGGGCACGCTGCAGCTGCGCATCGGTGCGGCGATGTGCCTCAATCTCACGCAACAGCAGCCGCGTGTAGCGATGGGTTTCTTGTTGCGCCACTTGGCGTGCCCGCTGCGTCAGCACCAGCCACCAGATCAACACCGCCCCGAGTGTGAGCAGCACGACGTAAACCTTGCGGTAGACCTCGGTGACCCACGCCAACGCGACAGGGTCGGACACGGCACGCTGCGCATCCTGACGCGCCAGCAAACCAAGCAGGGCAGCCAGCACCAACGCTGCGACCGACAACGCCACCAGGTAGTGGATCAACCCGGCATCGACGTACGGCTGCAGCCGCCGCGGCAACCATCGCCGCAACCAGGCGCGCAGCTGGGTGCTCAAGCGGGCGTGCGGTTTGCAGGCGTCCCCACAACGCGCGTCGAGTGTGCAGCACAGCGAGCAGATCCAGCCGCCGTAAGCCGGGCAACGGGCCATGTCGGGCCGCTCGTAGCTGCCCTGGCACACCACACAGCGCAACTGCAAGGGCGCACCTTCGGCATCGGCTTTATCCGTGGCCACCACAGCGGCGTCAGCGCGACGCGCCAAGTGATACCGTCCCCGCGTGACGGCCCCCAGCAACAGCGTCAACCCGAATGCCGCCGACATCGCCACCAGCGCCGAAAACGCCTGCGCCCAAGAGCCCAGCCATCCGAAGTGCGCCGCGACCCCCAACAGCGACGCCCCCAGCATCGCCCCCACCCCCACCGGGTTGATGTCCATCAGATGGGCACGACGGAACTCGATCGCCCGGGGCGACCACCCCAGAGGCTTGAGCACCACCAGGTCAGCCACCACCGCCACCAGCCATGCCAACGCCACATGCGCGTACAGCCCGAGCACCGCCCCCAGGGCATGAAAGACGTTAAGCTCCATCAGCAGCCACGCCAGCGCTGTGTTGAACACCACCCACACCACCCGGCCAGGGTGGTGGTGCGTCAAGCGCGAGAAAAAATTGCTCCATGCCAACGAGCCCGCGTAGGCATTGGTGACGTTGATCTTGAGCTGGGACACCACAACAAACAGCGCAGTCGCCGCCACCGCCCAGCCCGCCGGCAACATGTGCCCGTACGCCACGAGGTACATTTGGTTCGGGTCAACTGCCTGCGCCGCCGACACACCGTGCTCCAGCGCCAGGTGCGCCAGCCAAGCCCCCGCCAGCATCTTGAGCACGCCCGGCACCACCCAACCCGGACCGCCCACGGCCACAGCCAGCCACCACCGTGCGCGACGGCCGGGCTGCGGCTGGGGCATGAAGCGCAAATAGTCGGCTTGCTCGCCCATTTGGGTCACCAACGCCAGTGCAACCGTCAGCGCGGCACCAAACAGGTGCCAATCGAACGTCTTGGGTGCCTGGGGCGCACCCTCCTGGTGCAACCAACGGGCCATCGAGCCGGGGTCGTTCAGCCACACCGCAAGCCAGGGAAGAACCATCAACATCAACCAAAGCGGCTGCGTCCAGCGCTGAAATCGGCCAATCAAAGTCACCCCGTGCGTGACCAGCGGAATGACCAGCAGCGCGCTGATCAGGTAGCCCCAAGAGGAAGGTATGCCAAGGGCGAGCTGCAGCGCGTAAGCCATCACTGCCGCTTCCAACGCAAAAAAGATGAACGTAAAGGTGGCGTAGATCAGCGAGGTCAGTGTCGAGCCAAGGTACCCAAAGCCCGCACCACGGGTCAACAAATCCATGTCCACCCCGTGGCGTGCCGCGGCCACGCTGATGGGCCACCCCACCAGCGCAATCAAGACACCCGCCGCCACGATGGCCGCCGCCGCATTGAGCACGCCAAACTGGAGCATCAACGTCGCGCCCAGCGCCTCCAGCACCAGGAACGATGACACCCCAAGCGCCATGTTGGCGACACGACCGGCTGACCAACGCCGAAAGCGCTGCGGCGTGTAACGCAGCGCGTAGTCTTCCAGCGTCTCACTGGCCACCCAGCGGTGGTATGCACGCCGCACCGGTGTGATTGGCGCTTTCGGTGCAGGTCCCGGGTCGGCCTGGTCGGCAGTGTGGTTCATGCCTGTGCAGGCTTGCAGCTTTCGTGCCATCGATGCGCGTTGGCACAACGCTTGCTTTAAGCAACAGCATGGACCTGTCACCACGCGAGAAAGACAAGCTGTTGCTGTTCACCGCGGCCTTGCTGGCCGAGCGTCGGCGCGCACGCGGATTGAAGCTGAATTACCCAGAGGCCGTCGCCCTCATCAGTGCCTATGTGCTGGAAGGAGCCCGTGAAGGCAAAACGGTGGCGCAACTGATGAGTGAGGGCCGCCACGTCCTGACCCGCGACGATGTGATGGACGGTGTGGCCGACATGATTCACGACATTCAGGTCGAGGCCACTTTCCCTGATGGCACCAAATTGGTGACCGTGCACCAACCGATTACGTAGAGAGCCTCGTGCTGATGGCACCAACACGGGGCACGTTGTTTCGCGACCGTTCGACAACCAGGAGTTGACCATGCCTGACCGCCAGCGCCGATTGCTTCGCCTCATCGTTTGTGGACTGACCGCAGCCGTGTGGACACTCCCAGCCATGTCCCACACCGGCACGGACGGGGGTGTACACCACGGATGGCTGGCCGGCCTGCTCCACCCCTTGACGGGCATGGACCACTTGGCCGCCATGCTCGCGGTCGGCATCTGGAGTGCGCTGGTCAGCACGCAGCGTTGGGTGGCGCCGTTGGCGTTCGCCAGCGTGTTGTTGGTGGGCGCGCTGGCGGCCCAAGCGGGGCTGCCGACAGTGGCGGTGGAGCCCATGATCGCGGTCTCGCTGCTGACGCTGGGGCTGCTGATCGCGGCGCGCGTGGCCGTGCCGCAGGCCGTGGCCGCGGGGCTGGTGGCGGCGTTCGCGTGGTTCCACGGCGCCGCACATGGCCATGAACTGGCGGGTCACACGGCGCTGTTGGGCATGGTGCTCAGCACCGCGGTGCTGCACGGGGTGGGGATCGGCCTCGGTGTCGTGCTGCCACGCAGCCATGCGTGGGCACCCCGCATCGCCGGCGCGATGGTTGGCGCCGTGGGCGTGTCCAGCGTCGTGGCGTTGGTTTGACGCTCCGCGCCGTGCCCTTGTAGCGCCGAGCCGCGGTGCCGGATCAATCCGGTGCGCCCTGCCCGAACACAAAGGAGTCGATCGTGATCCCTGGCGAATACCTGTTGGTCAACGATGAGTTGCCGCTCAACCCCGGGCGCGTCACGCGCACGCTGGTGGTGCACAACACCGCGCAACGCCCTATTCAGGTAGGGTCGCACTACCACTTTGCCGAAACCAACGCTGCGCTGCAATTCGATCGCGCCGCAGCGCACGGTATGCGGCTCAATATTGCCAGCGGCACAGCCATACGCTTTGAACCCGGGCAGCAACGCACCGTGGAGCTGGTGGCGCTGGCCGGCAGGCGGCACGTCTGGGGATTTCGTGGCTTGACCAATGGGCCACTGGATCAGCTGGAGGGTTGAACAGGCTATGGTCACGATCTCACGGCGTGCATACGCCGAAATGTTTGGCCCCACGATCGGGGATCGCGTCCGTCTGGCCGACACATCCCTGTGGGCCGAGGTTGAGGACGACTACACGCTGCGTGCTGGCGGCTACGGCGAGGAGGTCAAATTCGGAGGCGGCAAGACCATTCGCGATGGCATGGGCCAAAGCCAGCACCCACGTGCTGCGGGCGCCGTCGATTTGGTCATCACCAACGCTCTGGTCATCGACCACTGGGGTATCGTCAAAGCCGATATCGGCGTGCGCGATGGCCGTATCGTCGCCCTTGGCAAAGCCGGCAATCCCGACACGCAGCCCGGCGTCGATATCGTCATTGGCCCTGGCACCGAAGTGCTGGCGGGCGAGGGCATGATCGTGACCGCGGGCGGCTACGACAGCCACATTCACTTCATCTGCCCACAACAGATCGAAGAAGCGCTGATGTCGGGCATCACCACGATGACCGGCGGCGGCACCGGCCCGGCGACCGGCACCAACGCCACCACGTGCACACCGGGCCCGTGGAACATCGAACGCATGCTGCAGGCGGCTGAAGCCTTCCCGATGAATCTTGGTTTTCTGGGCAAAGGCAACTGCAGCCGCCCCGAAGCCCTGCGTGAACAGATTGAGGCTGGCGCCATCGGACTCAAACTGCATGAAGACTGGGGCTCCACGCCCGCCGCCATTGACGCTTGTCTGTCGGTGGCCGAGGCTACCGACACGCAAGTCGCCATCCACACCGACACCCTGAACGAGAGCGGCTTCGTCGAGGACTCGCTGGCGGCCATGCGCGGCCGCACCATCCACGCTTTCCACTGCGAGGGTGCGGGAGGTGGGCACGCGCCCGACATCTTGCGTATCGTCGGTGCCTCTCACGTGCTGCCCTCGTCCACCAACCCCACGCGCCCTTACACGGTCAACACCCTGGACGAGCATGTGGACATGTTGATGGTGTGCCACCACCTCGATCCCTCGATCGCCGAGGATTTGGCCTTTGCCGAAAGCCGTATCCGCAGGGAAACGATTGCCGCTGAGGATATCCTGCACGACCTGGGCGCCATCAGCATCATGAGCAGCGACAGCCAGGCCATGGGGCGGGTGGGTGAAGTCATCACCCGCACCTGGCAAACGGCCCACAAGATGAAGGTACAACGCGGCTGGCTGGCCCCGCCACCGGACCGTCCACCTGGCGTCGAGCACCATGACCGCAACGATAACTTTCGTATCAAGCGCTACATCGCCAAATACACCATCAACCCTGCCATCGCGCACGGTGTGGCGCACGTGGTCGGCTCGGTCGAAGTGGGCAAATGGGCTGATCTGGTGCTGTGGAAACCCGCCTTTTTCGGCGTCAAGCCTTCGGTCATCGTCAAGGGCGGCATGATCGTTGCGGCCGCGATGGGCGACCCCAACGCATCCATCCCCACGCCGCAGCCCGTCCATGCACGGCCCATGTTCGGCGCCTTCGGAGCGGCGCTGCAACGCAGCGCGCTCACGTTCGTGTCCCAAGCAGCGCTGCAAAGCGGGGTTGGGCAGCGCTACGGCTTGCAAAAACCGCTGGTCGCCGTGCAGGGCTGCCGCCGTATTGGCAAGCGCGACATGGTGCTCAACGACCACACGCCCCACATGGAGATCGATCCACAAACCTATGCGGTGCGCGCCGACGGCGAGTTGTTGGTGTGCGAAGCGGCCAGCGTGCTGCCCATGGCGCAGCGCTATTTTTTATTTTGACGGATGCACTCACCATGCACCATGCAGCCGCCCCCGCTGACCCGCCGTTGCTGGCAAGCCGCCTGATACCGGGTGGCGCGGGGCTCGCCCGGACGCTGTTGGCCCGTGCACCCGTACTGGAACTCGAATGGACGTGGCGCCAGCGCAGCCGCTTCGAAGCGCGTGACAGCCAAGGACGCCGCATTGCGGTGTTGCTGCCCCGCGGCAGCGTCATGCGCGACGGCGATGTGTTGGTGTTGACCGATGGCGGCCTGCTGTGTGTACGCGCCGCGGTCGAACCGCTGCTCAAGGTCACGACTTGCGCGGAGCACGGCACACCCTTGGACCTGCTGCGCGCCGCGTACCACCTAGGCAACCGCCATGTCGCGCTGCAATTGCACGCCGACCATCTCAAGCTGGAGCGCGACCATGTGCTGGCCGACCTGTTACGCCAGATGCACCTGACGGTTACGGAAGTCGAAGAACCCTTTGAGCCCGAGTTCGGTGCTTACGGCGGACCTGCGCATCACCGCCACGATGGACACGTTCACCCCACCGACGATCACCCACACCATGGCCAACCCTGATGGTGAGCGTGATCCACAGGCCCTGCTCGGGTTGTTGTGGCTCGCTTCGCCTGCTGTGCCGCTGGGTGGTTTTTCATACTCCGAAGGGCTGGAAAGTGCCGTCGAGGCCGGGCGGGTGCACGACGAGGCCAGCGCGGCCCAGTGGCTACTGGCTCAGCTCCACCTGACCCAGGCCCGGGCTGATCTGTCCGTGGTGGCGCAGGCACTGCCCGCGTGGCGCGCGCGTGACTGGACAACATTGCTGACGTTGAACGCGTGGACACGCCGCACCCGGGAAAGCGCTGAGCTGCGTTTGCAAAGCGAACAAATGGGGCATGCGGTGCTGCACTGGTTGCAAGGCTTAAGGCCGCACACGTTGCCCAATCCGGGGTTGGACGAGGTGCCGGCCGCACTGCAACCGCCCACCTACCCCGTGGCGTACGCGTGGGCGCTGGCGACCCTGACACCCAACACCCTCCCCACAGCCCATGCCCTGTTGGCTGCGGGCTTCGCCTGGTGTGAGGCGGCCTGCCAGGCCGCGGTCAAAGCCGTACCCCTGGGACAAAACGCCGGCCAGCGGCTGCTGGCCCAGTTGCGTGCGGCGCTGCCCGCGGCCGTGCACGTGGCCCTTTCGCAGCCACCGGGGCAACGCCAATGCTTCGCCCCAATGCTGGCCATCCTGTCAGCACGCCATGAAACCCAATACAGCCGCTTGTTTCGCTCATGAACACCGCACCCTCGGTTCTTCACGCCATTCCTGGACGCACCAAGCCTCTGCCACCGCTGAGGGTAGGCATCGGCGGACCGGTTGGTTCGGGCAAAACGACGCTGCTGGAGATGCTGTGCAAAACCATGCGCCAGCGCTACGACTTGGTGGCCATCACCAACGACATTTACACGAAAGAGGACCAGCGCTTGCTCACCATCAGCGGCGCATTGCCTCCCGAGCGCATCCTTGGGGTGGAAACAGGCGGCTGTCCCCACACGGCCATCCGGGAAGACTGCTCCATCAACCTCGAGGCCATCGACCGCATGTTGCGGCAGTTTCCAGACGCGGACATTGTCTTTGTCGAAAGCGGCGGTGATAACCTGGCCGCCACGTTCAGCCCCGAGCTGTCCGACCTGACCATCTACGTCATTGATGTCGCGGCCGGTGAAAAAATCCCCCGCAAAGGCGGGCCAGGCATCACCAAAAGCGATCTGTTGGTCATCAACAAGATCGACCTCGCTCCCCATGTCGGCGCCAGCCTCGAAGTGATGGCCGCAGACACCGCGCGCATGAGGCCCGACCCCGATCGTCGCCCTTGGGTCATGACCAACCTCAAAACCCAACAGGGATTGGCTGACGTCGTATCGTTTATTGAGCGTCACGGGCTGTTGATCACAAGCTGAGGCGACCGTGCGCCTGGCGGTGACAGCGTCGCCGCTGGCTTTGCCAAGTCGCGCCTTCAGCCAACAAAAACGACGAGAACACGGCGTATCGCCACCACGCATCAGCTCCCCCGCGCCAGTTGCACGCACCAACACCCAACCACCCCACGATCATGAACCTCCCTGCCCATCCCGCCGCCCGGGCGACCACCCGCAGCGACACGGTGGTTGACAGCGCACCCGCCAGCCAACCAGTGGCTCGTTCGGCGTTCGCCGCCCACGGGATCTGGACGCCTGGCGTGCGGGAGCGATGCAGGGTCTGGGCGGGGGCGTGTTGCGCTCGCAGAGCCTGCCGCGCGCCGTGGCCGAAAGCTTTGTCCAACACGATGCGATCGTCGCCTACCACATCGACAGTGCCACGACGGGGCTGGCCAAAACCGTGCGCGAACGCCCCGAGCTTCAGGATCGACTGGGCTGGGAACCGGTGCGCGAGGCGGTGCTGACGTTCGGCGCATGGAAGACGACATCGTGCATGCCGAGCAACTCGAGGCACAACGCGCCGCCGCGTACGTAGCCGTGGGCAACGACGCGCTGCAGCGGCTCAACGCCGTCGCCACGCCGCGCGCGACCTTGCCAACGCCAGGGTTCCTCGCAGCCCCCATCGCAGATGTCGCGCGGGATTTCGAGGCCGACGAGCTGCTTGTGCGGGGTGTGGGCATGGCTCAAACCACCAAGATGGGCGTACATTACAGCCCAGCCCAGCGGAAATCATGCCGTGCGTGCCGCTCAACGTCGAAGTCGTCCGATAAGACGTGCGTGGGCCGGGCTGTTCATCTCGTCACCCTCACGTCCGTCGCTCAAGTAGGTGCTGCCATGACCGATAACAAGGACAAAGAGCAACCCAACGTCAGGAGTGACACGATGTACACCCCTCCCCATGCCCGCACGGTTCATGCATACACCCAGCATGCCGCGGCCAGCCGCGTGGCGGCCGCCAGCCCGCATGAGCTGATCGCCATGCTGTTTGACGCGATCGAGGCCCAGATTGCCCTGGCCCTGGCGGCCATGGAAGCGCACCAGACCGAGCAGCGTGGCAAGGCGGTCAACAAGGCTATCCAACTCATCCAGGAGGGACTGCGCGAGGGTCTGGACCTCGACAAAGGCGGCGAGCTGGCGCAACGGCTGGATGCCTTGTACGAGTACTGCGCCGTGCGTCTGGCCGAAGCGCATGCCAAGCGTGACCGTGGTATGTTCGAGGAAGTTCGCCAGCACCTGCGCGGTGTGGCCGACGCCTGGAACCAAATCCGCCCGCAGTGAGCACCCCACCGACGATGCGCGAGGCCAACATGGACAAGCCCGAACTGGATGTGCTGCAGTGCTACCACGCGCTGGAGGAACTGAGCGCACGCATGCTGCAGGCGGCTGAGACCGACGACTGGGATCGTGTGGCGGAGCTGGAAGGCGCCTGCGCGGTGTTGATCGAGCAGCTGCGCGCCCAAGCCAAGGACGTCGAACTGACGCCGCAGCAGCGCGCCGAAAAACACCGCGTGATGCTGGCGATCCTGCGCCACGACGCCCAGATCCGCGCGCTGGCCGAGCCGTGGCTGGACGCGTGGGAAAACACCCCGCCCGGCAGCCGCTCGCTGTCGCTGCACTGATGGCGCCGCGCGCGGGGCGCGCCCCGAACGTGGGCGCGTCCGCCGCGCTCACACCTGCATGTTCATCACGTCGGTGTACGCCTGCATCATGCGGTTGCGCACGTGCAGCGCGGCTTGAAAGCCGATTTGCGCTTTTTGCATGGCCACCATGGTCTGCTCCAGGCTGGCGCTGCGGTCGCCCATTTGCACGCGGTTTTGCAGCTCGGTGGCCTGTTGTTGCGCCGCGCTGACCTCACGCAGGGCGCTGCGCAGCGCGTCGCCAAAGCCGGGTTGAGGGGTGGCGCGCACCGCCGTCGGGTTGGTGGCCGCGGGGTTGGCCACAGGCGTCGCCCCGGCGGCGGCCTTGGCCGCCAGCGCCTTTTGGGCCGCGCGCAGTGCGGCGGCCTGGGCGGGGCTGAGGGCAGCGCCGGCCGAGGGCAGCAGTCGCAGGTCCATGGGCAATTCTCCTTGTGGGGCTGGGCAACGCGTGGGGGCATCGTAACGGCAGGCCCCGCCACCGCATAAGCGCAAACAGCGGCCGCACCGCCGGTCTGTTTGCGCTTTAGGCGCGCGCCGCGCCGGGCGAATAATGGCGCCCATGGCTACCACCACCCCTGCCCTGAGCACTGGCACCGAACTGGACGCCGCCGAGCTGGCCCCCGCCGCCGCGCCCACGCCGCTGGTGGCGGGCTGGCAGCGCTTGCCCACCCCGCGCAAGGCGCTGCTCGTGGCCGGCGCGCTGGCGGCGGTGGCGCTGCTGGCGGCGGCGTTTTACATGCTGAACCGGCCCGACTACCGCGTGCTCTACGCCAACCTGTCGGACAAGGACGGTGGCGCGATCCTGGCGCAACTGTCGCAGATGAACGTGCCGTACAAGCACGCTGACGGGGGCAACGCGATCCTGGTGCCGGCGGATCGCGTCAACGACGTGCGCATGAAGCTGGCCAGCCTAGGGCTGCCCAAGGGCACGGTGACGGGCTTTGAGCTGATGGACCAAACCAAGCTGGGCATGACGCAGTTCCAGGAGCGCGTCAACTTCCAGCGCAGCCTGGAAGGCGAGTTGACGCGCACCATTTTGTCGCTGCAGTCGGTGGCCGATGCGCGCGTGCACTTGGCGCTGCCCAACCAGAATGGGTTTTTCCGCGAGCAGCAAAAGCCTTCGGCCAGCGTGGTGGTGACGCTGCACCCGGGCCGCAGCCTGGACCGCACGCAGGTGGCGGGCATCGTGCACCTGGTGGCCAGCTCGGTGCCGGAGCTCGACCCCAAGGCCGTCAGTGTCATCGACCAAAACGGCACGCTGCTGTCACAGCGGCCCGAAGGCGACGGCGGCATCGACTCGCGCCAGTTGGAGTACGTGCGCACGCTGGAGCGCACCTACCAGCAACGCATTCTGGATCTGCTCGAACCCGTGGTCGGGCGCGACAACGTGCGTGCCACCGTCACGGCCGATGTGGACTTTTCGCTGACCGAATCGACCACCGAGCAGCACCGCCCCAACCAGGGCAACGAGCCCGCGGCGGTGCGCAGCTCCCAAACCATCGAAGAAAGCGCGGGCACCCCCACCCAACCCGCCGGTGTGCCGGGTGCGGCCACCAACGTGGCGCCGGGGGCCACCGCCGCCCCGATCAACGGCCCCGGCGCCCCGGTGGGGGTGGTGGGCCAAGGCGGCGCGGCCGGCGCCGACGCGCGCAGCCGCCGCGAGCAGGTGGTCAACTACGAGGTTGACAAGACCGTCTCGGTCACGCGCAACGCCAGCGGCACCGTGCGGCGCCTGAGCGCCGCGGTGGTGATCAACCACACCCAGGTCACCGACAAAAAAGGCAACACCAACACCGCCCCGCTGCCGCCCGAGCAGCTGCAGCAAATCCAGGCGCTGGTGCGCGAAGCCATCGGTTTCAACGGCGAGCGCGGCGACTCCGTCAACGTGGTCAACGCGCCGTTCAACCAGCCCAAGGTGGAGCCGGTGGAGCTGCCCTGGTACCGCAACCCGGATGTGTTGGACACCGCGCGCAGCCTGGGGGCGCCGCTGGGGTTGGTGCTGGCCGGGCTGTTGGCGTGGCTGCTGATGGTGCGCCCGACGCTGAAGATGATGCAGCCCCCGCCCGCGCCCGAGGCCGCCGGCGCCGCACCGGGCCAGGCTGGCGCCCTGCCCGCCCCTGGCGGCCAGTTGGAAGCGCTGGTGGCCGAGGAGGTGGAGCGCCCAGGCCTGCCGCAACCGGTGCACAATGAGCCCACCCCCGAGGAACGCCACCTGGAAGACGCGCGCCGGTTGGCCAAGGAGAACCCGGCGGCGGTGGCCAATATCATCAAGGGCTGGATCAGCGGCGAGGGGGTGCCCGCTTGAGGCGGCCCACAGGCAACGGATGAGCACCCATGGCTGACAGCGACGACGGACTGCAGGACGCCGCCATCTTCCTCATGTCGCTCGGCGAGGAAGAGGCGGCCGAGGTGTTCAAGCATTTCTCGCCCAAGGAGGTGCAGCGCCTGGGCGAGGCGATCGCGCGCATGCGCGCGGTGCCGAAAGAAAAAGTCAACGGCGTCATCGAGCGCTTCGTGCGCGAGGCGCAATCGCAAAGCCTGCTGGTGTCGGACACCGACAACTACGTGCGCTCGGTGCTCAAGCGCGCGCTGGGCGAGGACAAGGCGTCGCTGCTGATCGACCGCATCTTGCAAGGCGGCGATGTGTCGGGCATCGAAAGCCTGAAGTGGATGGACCCGCTGTCGGTGGCCGAGCTGCTGCGCAACGAACACCCTCAGATCCTGGCGGCGATCCTGGTGCACCTGGACCAGGACCACGCGGCCAACATCCTCAAGCATTTCACCGAGCGCACGCGCAACGAGGTGATGCTGCGCATCGCGACGCTCGAGGGCATCCAGCCCGTGGCGCTCAAAGACCTCAACGAAGCGCTGTACCAAGTGCTGGCCGGCGGCGACAAGATCCGCAAGAGCTCGCTGGGGGGGGTCAAGACGGCGGCGGAGATCATCAACCTGCTGGGCGCGAGTCTGGAGGCCAGCGTCATCGAGGCCATCCGCGAGCAGGACCCGGACCTGGCCCAGAAGATCATGGACAAGATGTTCACCTTCGAGGACCTGCTCAAGCTCGACAACAAGTCGCTGCAGATGGTGCTCAAGGAGGTGTCGTCGGACCAACTGGTGGTGGCGCTCAAGGGCGCGTCGCAGGAGCTGCGCGAAAAAATCCTGTCCAACATGTCCAGCCGCGCGGCCGAAGCGCTCAAAGAAGACCTGGAGTCGCGCGGACCCGTGCGGCTGTCGGAAGTGGAGGCGCAGCAAAAGGAAATTCTCAAGGTCGTGCGCCGTTTGGCCGACGAAGGCCAGATCGTGCTGGGTGGAGGTGGCGACGATGCCTTCGTCTAACCGCGGCGCGCACCCCTACCAACGCTTCATCCCGCGCGAGGAGGTGCAGCAGGTGCAAAGCTGGACCTTCGCGCCGGTGGACGAGGCCACCCTGGCGGCCCAGCGTGCCGAAGCCGAGGCGCGCCAGCGCGCAGCGCTGGCCGCCACCGAGGAGCAATTGCGGCAGGCCCACGCGCGCGGCTACACCGAAGGTTTCGAACAAGGCCGCCAGGCCGGCGCCCAGGAAACCCGCGACGCCTTGCTGGCCAACCTCCAGGCCCAGGCCGCCGAGCAGGCGCGCCGCGTGGAGGCGCTGGTCGCCAGCCTGCAAGCCGAGCTCGAGGCGCTGCGCACGCAGCTGGCCGAGCAGGTGCTGGCGCTGGCGTGCGACGTGGCGCGCCAGGTGGTGCGCCGCGAGCTCGCCCAACCCTTGGCGCCGGTACGCGCGGTGGTGCAGGAGGCCCTGGAGCAACTCACCGACGACGCGCAACCCGCCACCCTGCGGCTGCACCCGCACGACCTGGACATGCTGCAACCCGCGCTGGGCGAGCTGCTGGCCGGCCGCCGGGTGCAGGCGGTGGCGGACCCGCGCGTGCAACCCGGCGGTTGCGTGGTGGAATCGGCCTCGGGGGTGGTGGACGCCACGCTGGCGCGGCGCTGGGCACGTGCGCTGGCCGCGCTGGGCCGTGACGACGAGCCGTGGGAGGCCCCGACGACGGAGCGCAGCGATGAGCGGACCGACGCCTGACCCCGCAGCCCGCTGGCAAGCCTTCATGCAAGCGGCGCGCACGCTGGCGCAGCGCCCGCTGCCGCTGGACAGCGGCGGGCGCCTGACGCGCATGGCCGGCCTGGTGCTGGAAGCGCGTGGCATCCACGTGCCGGTGGGCAGCCAGTGCGCGATCACCGCCCACAGCGACCCGCTGGCCCCCGGTGACGGCGAGCCGGTGCTGGCCGAGGTGGTGGGGTTTGCCGGCGACCGCGCCTTTTTGATGCCGGCCAGCGCCACCACAGGGCTGGCGCCGGGCGCCATCGTGCGGCCGCTGCCGCCATTTCGCCCGCGGCTGCGCTGGGGGGCCGAGGCCGCCGCCCTGACCGCCCCGCTCGATGAGCGCGGTGTGCTGCGCCTGCCACTGGGGCCGGGGCTGCTGGGCCGCGTGGTGGACGCCTACGGCGTGCCGTTGGACGGCGCCGGCCCGCTGGACGCCGTCCACGCCGAGCCGATGGAGCGCCCGCCCATCAACGCGATGCAGCGTGCCCCCATCCGCCAGCCGCTGGACACGGGGGTGCGCGCCATCAACGCGCTGCTGACCGTGGGCCGCGGGCAGCGGCTGGGGCTGTTCGCCGGCTCCGGCGTCGGCAAAAGCGTGCTGCTGGGCATGATGGCGCGCTTCACCGAGGCCGAGGTGATTGTCGTTGGCCTCATCGGCGAGCGCGGCCGCGAGGTCAAGGAGTTCATCGAAGACATCCTGGCCGCGCGTGACCGGCAGCGCGCCGTGGTCGTGGCCGCGCCGGCCGACGCGCCACCGCTGGTGCGGCTGCAAGGCGCGCACTACGCCACCGCGATCGCCGAGCACTTCCGCGACCAGGGCCGCCACGTGCTGCTGCTGATGGATTCGCTGACCCGCTACGCGATGGCGCAGCGCGAAATCGCCCTGGCCATCGGTGAGCCGCCCGCCACCAAGGGCTACCCCCCGAGCGCTTTTGCACGCCTGCCGCAGTTGGTCGAGCGCTCCGGCAACGGGCCCGAGGGCGGCGGCTCGATCACGGCGTTTTACACCGTGCTGTCCGAGGGCGACGACCAGCAAGACCCGATCGCCGACGCGGCGCGCGCGATCCTGGACGGCCACATCGTGCTGTCGCGCGCGCTGGCCGAGGCCGGCCAGTACCCCGCGATCGACATCGAAGCCTCGGCGTCGCGCGTCATGCACAACGTCGTCACGCCCGAGCACTGGGCGCTGGCGCGGCGCTTTCGGCAACTGTGGTCGCGCTACCAAAAAAGCCGCGACCTGATCCAGTTGGGCGCCTACGTGCCTGGCAGCGACCCCGACACCGACCTGGCCATCCAGCTGCACCCGAGCATGGTGGAGCTGCTGCAGCAGGACATGCGCGAAGGCGCGCCGTTCGACGCCAGCGTGCAGCGCTTGCAACAGGTGCTGGCCGCCACCGCCCGCGGAGGACGCGCATGAAAAAGCCCGCCGACCTCAGCGTCTTGGTGCAGCTGCGCGAGCGCCAACGCGACGACGCGCTGACCGCGCTGGCGCAAGCCCGCCGCGAGCGTGCGTTGGCCGAACAACAACTGGCCGCGCTGCAGGGCTACGCGCGCGAGGCCGAGCAGCGCTGGACCGAACGCGCGCGCGCCGGCGTCAGCCCGACCCTGCTGGCCACCCAGCGCCACTTCATGGAGCGGCTGCAGCACGCCAGCCACCTCCAAAGCGACGTGTTGCAACAACTCGACCAACGCATCGCGCACTGCGAGGCCCAGTGGCACAAGGCCGAACGCGCGCTGGCCACGCTGCGCCGCTTGCAGCAGCGCCGCGCCCAGCAGTGGCAACAGCACCTGCAGCGGCAGGAACAAAAGTTCAACGACGACATGGCGTTGCAGCAGCACCGTCGGCGCCATGCCCCCCGTCCCTGACGCGCGAGGACACACCATGACCACCGCCGCAGCCACCACCGCCCCCACCCCCGCGACGCCCGCGGCAGCCCGCCCCGCGGCGCACGGCAAGGCTGACCCCGCCGCGCCCGCGGACCTGTTCGCCCAGTTGCTGGCCGACCTTCGGGCGGCGCCCGACGATGCCCAGGCTGACACGGACCCCACCAGCGCGCCGGGCCCGGACACCCTGGCGGACAGCGCCGGCCAGCCGGATCAGGACGCGCTTGCGGATGACCCCAAGGTCCCGCCGGGCGACGCGATCGCGGCCCTGTGGGGCACGTGGCCCCCGCTGCCCGGCACGCCAGCGGTTGCCCAGGCGGGCGCCAACGCGCCCATCGTCAACGGGCCGGGCACCGAACCACCTGGGCTGCTGGGTGCGGCGACCGCCGAACGGCTTGCCCAAGCCGTCGGGCTGCACACCGAGGAACGGCCAACACCGCAAGCGGCTGCGGTGCAGGGGCGCCACGGCACCGAGCCTGGCCAGACGTCGCCCGGCGACGCACCGGCCGGGGTCGCCGGGGGGCCGCCGGGCCGTGCACGCGCCAAGACCGCCCCGCGCGCGGGCGCCGGCCAGGGCCCCGCGCCCGACGCGGGTGCCGCACGGTCGGACGCCGCGCTGACCGCCTTGCGCGAGGCGGCCGGGCACGCCGGCGTGGCGCATGGTTTGCGTGCGCTGGTCGGTGACGGCACCCCAAGCCCGGTCGGTCCCGCGGCGGGCGAGACCGCGACGGCGGGCGCCGCCACCCCCACGCCGTCGGCAGAGGGCAGTCAGCCGCGCGCCGGCGACCACGCCCTGCCTGGGCATGCCGCGCCGCACGGCGCGCCCCACGGGCCGGGTGGCAACACCGGCGGCAGTGGCGCCGCCGTCGAGATCACGTTTGGCCAGCGGCTGGAGGCGGCCCTGCAACAGACCGTCGATGCCCTGGGGGCCGAACTGGCCCTGTGGTCCGCCGGCGACCAACAGCGGGCGAGCCTGACCTTCGACGACGAGACGTGGGACACCCCGCTGGCGGTGGACGTGCAGTTGGACGCGGGGCTGGCGCACCTGACGTTTCGCAGCGACGACGCCGCCACCCGGCAGTTGATCCAGGCCCAGGCCCCGCAGGTGCTGGCCGACGCGCTGGCGCGCGCGGGGTTGACGCTGGGCCAGTTGGACGTCGGCACGCGGCAGGGACAGGGCCAAGGCGAGGCGGCGGCCGGCGCGCCGCGCGCCGCCCGCATCGGTGCCGCCATGGCATCCGCGGCGGTGGCCGCGCACGCGCAGGGGCCGCGCCCGGCAACACCGCGCGGTGCACTTGACGTGTACGCGTAAGGCCATGGTCGCGGGGGCGTGAGCGCCCGAACAACGCCGACGCAGCCGGGCTTATCGCGCTCATGAGCGACACCACGCCCCCGCACAATACGCCGCAAGGGTCGAGCCGGCGCCGTGCCACAATAGGCAGCGTCCCGCAGGCGCCCAAGCGGCACCGGCGGTGAATGGTTCAACCCAACGACGAGTCTGTGACCATGGCCAAAGCCGAAGCCCCAGCCGCGGCCGCCGGTGAGGCGGCGCCCCCCAAGAGCAAAAAGCTGCTCATCATCATCGTTGCCCTGGTCGTGCTGCTGGCCGGTGGCGGTGCGGCGGCGTTCTTCCTGCTCCGAGGCGCCAGCCACGACGAGGAAGGGGCCGATGAAGCCCCCGCCAAAGCTGAAAAGGCCAAGCCCAAAAAGAAAAAGGAAGCCGAAGCCCCGCCCACCTTCATGCCGCTGGACGCGGTGGTGGTCAACCTGGCCGACCCAGGCTCGACGCGCTACGCGCAAGTCGGCATCACGCTGCAGGTGGAAGACGCACACACGGCCGAGGAGGTCAAGAAATACATGCCCGCCATCCGCAACGGCATCCTGATGCAGATCTCGCGCCGCACCGCCGACGAGCTGCTCAGCGCTGAGGGCAAGGAAAAACTGGCGGCCGACATCTTGAAATTGATCCAGGAAACCACGGGCATGGAGCCCTACAAGGGCTACAGCCCCGTGGAGGCGGTGCTGTTTTCCAGCATCATCGTGCAGTGATGCGCCGCGCACCCTGCTGAACCTCAACCGACGGACGTGACACCATGAGCGACGCGTTTCTCTCCCAGGACGAGATCGACGCCCTGCTCGAGGGCGTCACCGGCGAAAGCCAAAAACTGGCCAAGGAAGAGGTCCAGACCGGCGGCATCCAAACGTACGACCTGTCGCGGCAGGAGCGCATCGTGCGTGGGCGCATGCCCACGATGGAGGTCATCAACGAGCGCTTCGCCCGCAACCTGCGCGTCGGGCTGTTCAACTTCATCCGCCGCAGCCCCGAAATCTCGGTGGGCCCCGTGCAGGTGCAAAAGTACAGCATGTTCCTGCGTGACCTGGTCGTGCCGACCAACTTCAACATCATGGCGGTGCGGCCGTTGCGCGGCAGCGGGTTGGTGGTGTGCGAGCCCACGCTGCTGTTTGGCGTCATCGACAGCCTCTTTGGCGGCACCGGCAAATTCCACACCCGCATCGAGGGGCGCGACTTCTCACCGACCGAGCAACGCGTCATCAACCGCATGGTCGACGTGGTGGCCGAAGAGTACAAAAAGGCGTGGAAAGGCGTTTACCCGCTGGAGCTCGTGTACCAGCGCTCCGAAATGCAGCCGCAATTCGCCAACATCGCCACACCCAGTGAAATCGTCGTCAGCACCAGCTTCACGCTGGAAATCGGCGACATCAGCGGCGCACTGCACATTTGCATCCCGTATTCCACGCTGGAGCCGATTCGCGACCTGTTGTACTCCAACACGCAGGGCGACTCGATGGAGGTGGACCGCCGCTGGGTCAAGCTGCTGAGCCAGGAAATCCAGGCCGCCGAGGTCGAACTGGTGGCCGAACTGGCCACCGCCGACGCCACCGTCGAGCAGTTGCTGGCGATGAAGCCGGGCGACTTCATCGAACTGGAGCGCCAGCGCATCATCCAGGCCAAGGTGGACGGCGTGCCGGTGCTGGAGTGTGAATACGGCACCCACAACGGCAAATACGCGCTCAAGGTGGTGCGCACCTTGCGCAGCTCCGACGCCACGTGGCACGCGCACGGAAGGACCGACCTATGACGACCGACCAGCAAGACAACCCGCCCAGCGCCCCGGTGGACGAGCAGGCGCTGGCCGACGAATGGGCGCAAGCGCTGCAGGAGCAGTCCAGCAGCACCGCCTCGGCGGGCCGCGCCGATGACCCCTTCGCCGGTGCGCCCGCGTTCGACGGCGCCCCACCCGCGCCTGCGGCCAACAACGACATCAGCATGGTGCTGGACATCCCGGTCACCTTGTCGGTCGAGCTGGGCCGCACCAAAGTGCCGATCAAATACATCCTGCAACTGGCCCAGGGCTCCATCGTCGAGCTCGACGCGCTGGCGGGCGAGCCGATGGACGTGCTGGTCAACGGCTACCTGATCGCCCAAGGCGAGGTGGTGGTGGTCAACGAAAAGTTCGGCATACGCCTGACCGACATCGTCACGCCCTCGGAGCGCCTGCGGCGCCTGAGCAAGCACTGAACCCCGCGAGCGAGCCGAGCATGAACAGCGCCTGGACCGCGTGGCTGCCTGCGCTGGGCCTGTTGGCCCTGCTGGCGTTGCTGGCGTGGGGTGTGCAGTGGCTGCGCCGCCGCCAGCAAGCCATGGGCGACGGTGGCGCGGCGCTGCGTGTGGTGGCCCAATTGATGGTGGGACCGCAGCAGCGTGTGGTGGTGGTGGAGCTGCAGGGGCCGGGCGCCCCGGTGCAACTGACCCTGGGCGTGACGCCGCAACACGTGCGCACGCTGCACGTGCAGCCGCTGGGCGCGCGCGCGCCCACCCCGCGCTACGCCGACGTGGCGCGCACGCTGGCTGCCGACGACGCGCGACGGGAGCCCGCCGCATGAGGCGCAGCGCGGCGGGACACCTGCTGGCGGGGCTGGTGCTGGTCGGCGCGGCCAGCGCCGCGTGGGCGCAGACGACCACCCCTCCAGGGCAACTGCCGCTGGTCGTGGCCCAGGGGCCGCAGGGCACCAGCTACTCGGTGCCGATCCAGACGCTGCTGTTTTTCACCGCGCTGTCGTTTCTGCCTGCGGTGCTGCTGATGATGACCGCGTTTACGCGCGTGGTCATCGTGCTGTCGTTGCTGCGCCAGGCGCTGGGCACGCAAGCCTCGCCGCCCAACCAGGTCATCATCGGCTTGTCGCTGTTTCTGACGCTGTTCATCATGGGCCCGACGCTGGACCGGGTGTACCAGGAAGCCTACCTGCCCTACAGCGAGGGGCGGGCCAGTTTCGAGCAAGCCGTGGCCGCGGCCGAGGCGCCGATGCGCTCGTTCATGAAAGCGCAAACGCGCCAGGCCGACTTCCAGCTCTTCGTCAACCTGGCCAAGCTGCCACCCACCACCACGGTGGACGAAGCGCCACTGCGCGTGCTGGTGCCCGCGTTTGTCATCAGCGAGCTCAAAACCGCGTTCCAAATCGGCTTCATGGTGTTCATCCCGTTTCTGGTCATCGACATGATCGTGGCCAGCGTGCTGATGTCGCTGGGGATGATGATGCTGTCGCCGGTGTTGGTGGCGCTGCCCTTCAAGCTGATGCTGTTCGTGCTGGCCGACGGCTGGAACTTGCTGATCGGCTCGCTGGCGGCGTCGTTCGCCCCACCCTCTTGATGCGCTCAAGCCCCCGATGGACCCTCAAGCCGTTTTGACCCTGGGCCAGCAGGCCATGTTCACGCTGCTGGCGGTGGCCGCCCCGGTGCTGGGCGCGGTGCTGGTGGTTGGGCTGGTCGTGAGCCTGTTTCAGGCGTTGACACAAATCAACGAGGCCACGCTGTCGTTCGTGCCCAAGCTGCTGGCGGCGGTGGCGGTGCTCGTCGTTGTCGGCCCCTGGATGCTGACCACGCTGGTGGAATACCTCCGCCGTGTGCTGCTGGCGCTGCCCAGCTACGCGGTGTAGCGCGACGCGGTTCGGGCTGCGCCCCACGCCCCGCCATGCCGAGCCTGACCTTCACCGAAGCGCAGCTGATGGGGTGGCTGGCCCCCGTGTGGTGGCCGTTTCTGCGCATCCTGGCGGTGCTGAGCACAGCCCCGTTGTTTTCGGCGCGCTCGGTGCCGCTGCGCACGCGCATCGGTCTGGCGTTGGTGCTGGCGGTGTGCCTGCAGCCGGCGCTGCCCCCCACGCCGCTGCCGGCGCTCAGCAGCCTGACGGCGCTGGCCGCGGTGGTGCAGCAACTGGCCATTGGGGTGGCCATTGGGCTGGCGGCCCGCATCGTGATGGCCGCGGTCGAGATGGCGGGCGAAATCGTCGGGCTGCAAATGGGGCTGAACTTCGCAGGTTTTTTTGATCCCGCCACTGGGGGCCAATCCAGCACCGTGGGGCGCTTTTACGGCAACGCCATGGTGTTGCTGTTCATCGTGCTCAACGGCCACCTGATGTTGATTGAAGCGGTGGCGGCCAGCTTCGTGGCCCTGCCGGTGGGGGATGGCACCACGGCGGCGCTGCAACGCATGCCGCTGCACGAGCTGGGCGGGCTGATTTTCGGCTACGGGCTGTGGATCGCGCTGCCGCTGGTGGTGCTGCTGCTGTTCGTCAACGTGGTGCTGGGCATCATTTCGCGCATCGCGCCGCAGATGAACGTGTTTGCCATCGGCTTTCCGCTGACGCTGGCGGTGGGGCTGGTGGGGGTGGCCGCGGCGCTGCCGCTGCTGGCCGAGCCGGCGCGCCAGCTGCTGCAGCGCCTGGCGGCGCTGTACGGAGTGGGCTGAAACGCCACCCCGCACCTGGCGCGGCCCTGGTGTCACACCAGCTTGTTGCGGATGGCGTAGACGGTCAACTCGGCGTTGTTGCTCAGGCCGAGTTTTTCGAGCACACGCGCGCGGTACACGCTCACGGTTTTGGGGCTGATCATCAGCGCCTCGGCGATCTGCGACAGCTTTTTGCCCGACGCAATCATCTTGAGCGTTTGCAGCTCGCGCTCCGACAGCGCGTCGTGCAGCTCGCCCCCCTCGGGCGCCTGCAGGTGGTTGGCCAGCAGCTCCGCGATTTCGGGCGTGATGTATTTGCGCCCCTGCGCCACGGCACGCACGGCGGCCACGAGCGCCTGCGGGTCGCCCCCTTTGTTCAGGTAACCCATCGCACCGGCCTTGAGGCAACGGATCGCGTACTGGTCCTCCGGGTACATGCTGACCATGATGGTGCGCACGGGGCTGGCCTCCTCGTGCAGCACGGCCAGGATTTCCAGCCCACTGCGCCCGGGCAGGTCCACATCGAGCAACAGCACGTCCGGGGTTTCGCGGCGCAACGCCTCGCGCAGCTCGGGGTAGCTGCCCGCTTCGGCCACCACGCGGATGTCGGTGGCCTCTTGCAGGGTGTCGCGGATGCCCCGGCGCACGACCGCGTGGTCGTCGCACAACATCACACGGATCATAGGCTTGCATCCTCCTCGGCGGCACGGCGCGCCGCCTCGCTCAATGGTACCGAAAGGATCAGCGTCATGCCTTCCCCCGGTGCCGTGACGACATCCAGCCAGCCGCCCACCGCCTGCGCGCGCTCGCGCAGGCCCAGCAGGCCAAACGAGCGCTCCTTGCGCAACGCCTCGGGCGCCGCGCCGCGGCCGTCGTCGGCCACTTCGATGGTCAGGTGATCCTCCAGGTCGCTGACCTCGACGCGCACGCGGCGCGCCTGGGCGTGCTTGAGCACGTTGGTCAGCGCTTCCTGCACGGTGCGGTACGCGGCCATCTCGACCCGCGGTGGCAGCGCGGCGCGCGCCAGTCTGCCGTGCAGCGTGACGTCCAACCCCGTGCGCTCGGCGAACGTGCGCGTCAGCCACTGCAGCGCGGCCATCAAACCCTGATCCAGCACCGCAGGGCGCAGGTTGCGCATGATGCGCTGGCTGGCCCCCAGGGCCTGCTCGGCCATCGTCAACGCCGAGCGCACGTGCGCCAGCGCTTCGGGGTCGGTCAGGCGACGCTGCAACCACGCCAAGTCCAGCCGCACCGCCGCCAGCGCCCCGCCGATGTCGTCGTGGATCTCGCGCGCGATGTCGGCGCGCTCGCGGTCGATGCTGGTTTGCAGGTGTTCGGTCAGCTCCAGCAGGCGCTGACGCGACTCGGCCAGCGCGGCCGCGGCCTCGGCCTGGCGGCGGCGCGTGGCGTGCAGCTCCAGCGCCCGCTGCAGCACGTGCGGCAGGCGGGTCAGGTGCTGCTTGTCGACGTAGTCGCTCACGCCCCGCACCATGGCGTCGGCCACGGTGGCCTCGCCAATCGCGCCGGAGACCAGGATGAACGGCAACTCGATGCCCTGCTGCTGCATCCAGGCCCAGGCCTCCATGCCCGAAAACCCCGCCAGGTGGTAGTCGGCCAGCACCGCGTCCACCCCCGGCGTGGCCAGCGCCTGCTGGAACGCCGCCAGCGTGTCCACCAACGTCACCTCGGCATCCAGCTCGGCGCGGCGCAACGCACGCACCAGCAACCCATGGTCCACGGGGTTGTCTTCCAGGTGCAGCAGGTGCAGCGGCGGGGGGTTCATGGTCGGTGCGGTGACGAAACGGCGACTTTACGGGTTGATGCCGGTGCCCACGGGCACACAAAGCCAGTATATTTGTGAACTACGCAGTTGCACGGGCCACGCAGGCCCCACCGACCATGACCGACCCGGATGGCACCCCGACCCCGCAACGACGCCGCTGGCCGCGCGAAGAGGTCACGGTGGTCGAGCCGCGTCCGCCCGAGCCGCAGGAGGACGAGCCCACCGTGGCGGTGCGCCTGAGCGCCGTGGCGGATCTGCAGGACTCGCTGCTGGTGGCGATGAACGACCTCAAACGCCTCGAAGGGCTGCTGGACCACGCCACCGCCAATTTGCTCGACCGCCTCAACCGCGCGGTGGCCGCAGCCGAGACGCTGCCCCCTGAAGCCGCCCCGGGCACCGTGGCGGAGCTGCGCGAGTCGGTCCAGATGGCCCTGCTGGAGTTGCAATTTCACGACATGTCCACCCAGCTGCTGGTGCACGTGGGCAAGGTGCTGCGCGGCTGCGCCTACATGCTGGCCGAGCAGGTGATGGAACCGGAAGAAGACGAGGTCGGCATGGTGGTGACGCACCTGCCGCAAAACCCCAACCCCGTGACCCAAAGCGAGATGGACGCCGGTTCCATCGAGCTGTTTTGAACCCTACGTTGAGCGCACAAGGTTAGCCCCATGCACACGATTTTGGCCGTTGACGATTCCGCATCGATGCGCAAGATGGTCTCGTTCACCCTGGTGGGCGCCGGTTTTCAAGTGGTCGAGGCCGTCGACGGCGTCGACGCCTTCGAAAAAGCACAAAAACAAAAATTCGACCTTGTGCTGACCGACCAAAACATGCCGCGGCTGGACGGCATTGGCCTGGTGCGCAAGCTGCGTGAGCAGCCCGCCTACGCCACCACGCCGATCCTGATCCTGACCACCGAGTCCAGCGACCAAATGAAACAGGCTGGCCGTGCCGCGGGGGCGACCGGCTGGCTGGTCAAACCGTTTGACCCCAACCGGCTCATCGAAGTCATCCGCAAGGTGATCCGCTGACCCCCACAACCCCTCACGCCCGGGCTGCAAGACCATGGCTGACACCGCGACCGACGGCTTCGACCTGACCCAGTTCTACCAGATCTTTTTCGAGGAGGCAGGCGAAAACCTCGAGCAGATGGAGCAGCTGCTGCTCAACCTCGACCTCGACACGGTCGACGACGAGACGCTCAACGCCATCTTCCGCTGCGCGCATTCGATCAAAGGCGGTGCGGCCACATTCGGCTTTGAAGACGTGGCGGAACTGACCCACCAGATGGAGTCGTTGCTGGACAAACTGCGCCGCCACGAGCTGGCGCCCACGGCGGCCATGGTGGACGTGCTGCTCGAGTCGAGCGACGCGCTCAAGGGCCTGCTGGCCCGGCATCAAGGCCTGGCCAACGACGCGCCCGAGACGGCCAGCCTCGTGGCACGCATCCGGGCGCTGGCCAGCGGCCAGGCGGCCGCCCCCGTGCCACCGCCCCCTCCCCCACCACCGGCGCCCAGCCCGGCCCCGCTTGGCGCGGGGGGCATGCCGGCGGCCAGCCCGCCTGGCGCACCACGGCGGCTGCGCGCTGTCATCGGCCCGCTGGACCGGCTGGAGCTGGCCGACCCGATCAAGGACCTGTTCCGCGACATTGCGGGCTTGGGGACCATCACGGCCGAGCGCACCGAAGGCGCGCAGCGCATCTATGAGATCGACACCACCAGCAGCGACGACGAGCTGCTGGACCTGTTTTCGTTTCACGTCGCGCGCGAGCACATCCGCCTGGAGCCACTGGACGCCCCCGCCTCCGCGCCCTCGGCGGCCCCCGCTGCGCCCGCCAGCGCGGACGCCGGCCTGGAACACAGCCGCGACGTCATCGAAGAGGGCTACGGCCTGTTCGCAGGCGCGCCTGGCAGCCCTGTGGCGGGCACACGCCCCGACGCCAGCGGCGCGCCCGCGCCCGCCCCGGACGAGGTGCACGGCTACGGCCTGTTCCCCGGGGCGCCGGGCAACCCTGTGACGCCGGACGACCACGCGGCGCAGCTGCGCGCCGAGATCGCCGCCGTGCAGGCCAACGCCGCCGGGGGCGGGGCAGCGGCGCAGGCCGACGCACGTGCACGCGACGCCGCCAAGGCGGCGCGCAACGCCGCCAGTGCGCAACTGGAAACGACCACGCTGCGCGTGTCGGTCAGCAAAATCGATCAGCTGATCAACCAGGTGGGCGAGCTGGTCATCACCCAGGCCATGCTGGCGCAGTACAGCCGCGACCTTGATGCCACCGTCCACCAGCAGCTGCTGGCGGGCCTGGCCGACCTGGAGCGCAACACGCGCGACTTGCAGGAATCGGTGATGTCGATCCGCATGATCCCGATGTCGGTCGTCTTCAACCGTTTCCCGCGCATGCTGCGCGACCTGGCCACCAAGCTGGGCAAAAAGGTCGAGTTGGTCACCCACGGTGAAGCCACCGAACTGGACAAGGGCCTGATCGAGAAGATCACCGACCCGCTGACGCACCTGGTGCGCAACAGCTGCGACCACGGCATCGAGCTGCCGGCCGAGCGCATCGCCAAAGGCAAGCCCGAAGTGGGCACGATCACGCTGTCGGCGGCGCACCAGGGCGGCTCCATCCTCATCGAGGTGCGGGACGATGGCCGCGGCCTGTCGCGCGACAAGCTGCTGCGCAAAGCGCGCGAAAAAGGCATCCCGTGCTCCGACGACATGAGCGACCAGGAGGTCTGGCAGCTGATCTTTGCGCCGGGCTTTTCCACCGCCGAAGTGGTCACCGACGTGTCGGGCCGCGGTGTTGGCATGGATGTGGTCAAAAAGAACATCCACGCGCTGGGCGGCACTGTGGAGATCGATTCGGCCGAAGGCTACGGCATGAGTGTCAAGGTGCGCCTGCCGCTGACGCTGGCCATCATGGACGGCATGACGGTGCGGGTCGGCGACGAGGTGTACATCCTGCCGCTGTCGTCGGTGGTGGAGTCCTTCCAGGTCGAGTCCAGCAGCATCAACACGGTGGCGCAAAGCGCGCAACTGGTCAAGGTGCGCGACGAGTACATGCCGGTGGTGGCGCTGGACGCGCTGTTTCAGGTGCCGCGCAAGGACAGCGATGCGGGCGCCAACAGCATCATGGTGGTCATCGAGTCCGACGGTGCGCGGGTGGCGCTGATGGTGGACGAACTGCTGGGCCAGCAGCAGGTGGTGATCAAAAACCTGGAGGCCAACTACCGCAAAGTGCCCAACGTGTCTGGCGCCACCATCCTGGGCGACGGCAGCGTGTCGTTGATCCTGGACACCTCCGCGCTGGTGCGGCGCGCCCGGCCATGAAGCCCGACGCCGCAGCCCAACTGCAAACGCGCGAGTTTGCGTGGACGGCGGCGGATTTCGAGCGTATCCGCCAACTGATTTACCGCCACGCCGGCATCAGCTTGCACGAAGGCAAGCAGGCCATGGTGTACAGCCGCGTGTCGCGCCGGCTGCGGGAAACGGGGCACGACAGTTTTCGCGCGTACCTCGACTGGCTGGAAAGCAGCCACGACCCGGACGAGTGGCAGGAGTTCGTCAACGCCCTGACCACCAACCTGACGTCGTTTTTTCGCGAGCAGCACCATTTCGTGGAGCTGGCCCGGCTGGCCCGCGAACAGCCCACGCACGACTGGAAAATCTGGTGCAGCGCCGCCTCCACCGGGGAGGAGCCGTACTCCATCGCGATCACGATGGGCGATGCGCTGGGCCCGGGCGGGCGCTTTCGCGTCTGGGCCAGCGACATCGACACGCGCGTACTGCAAACCGCGCAACGCGGCGTCTACAAACTGGAGCAACTGCGCCCGCTGTCGCAGGAGCAACTGCGCAAATACTTTTTGCGCGGCAAAGGGGCCAATGAGGGGTTGGCGCGCGTCAAGCCCGAGTTGCAGCGGCACCTGGAGTTTTTCACGCTGAACCTGATCGACGAACACTGGCCATTGCGCGAAACGTTCGATGTCGTCTTTTGCCGCAACGTCATGATCTACTTTGATCACGACACCCAGCGCAAGGTGCTGGCACGCATCCACCGCGTGCTCAAGCCCCACGGCACGTTGTTTGTCGGCCACGCCGAAAATTTCTCCGACGCGCGTGACCTGTTTCGGCTGCGCGGCAAAACCATTTACGAACGGGTATGACGTCGTCCGTGCACTCCCCTGCCCACGTGCAGGTCCTCCAGTCCCGCCCGCGCAAACCGGGCGAGGCGTCGTTCTTTTTCTTCGACCAGCATTTCAAGTACGCTGCGGTCAAGGTGCTGCCGGGCGAATATTTCGTCGCCGACGAAGATATCCTGATCATGACCGTGCTGGGGTCGTGCATCGCCGCCTGCATCTGGGATTCGCGCCTGCGCATCGGCGGCATGAACCACTTCATGCTGCCCGAAGGCGGCGCCGACGCCGGTGGGCGCTACGGCTCGTACGCAATGGAATTGCTGATCAACGAATTGGTCAAACGCGGCTCGACGCGCGAGTACATGCAGGCCAAGGTGTTTGGCGGCGGCGCGGTGATCGCCGGCATGACCAGCATGAACGTCGGTGAGCGCAACACCCAGTTCGTGCTGGACTACCTGGCCACCGAACGCATTCCGGTGGTGTCCAAAGATGTGATGGACATCTACCCGCGCAAGGTGGTGTTTTTCCCGGTCACCGGCAAAGCCATGGTCAAGCGCCTGGCCCACGCCCACCCCGATCTGCTCGAGCAGCAGGAGCGCCAAGGCACGGCCACCCGGCTGGCCCAGGCGCGCGCCGGCGGCACCGTCGACCTGTTCTGAGCTATCCTTACCCCCATGGCGAAAATCAAGGTGGTCGTCGTCGACGACTCGGCGCTGGTGCGCAGCCTGCTGTCCGAGATCATCAACCGTCAGCCCGACATGGAGTGCGTCGGCACGGCCGCCGACCCGCTGCAGGCACGCGAGATCATCCGCGAGCGCAACCCCGACGTCATCACACTGGACGTCGAAATGCCCAAAATGGACGGGCTCGAATTCCTGGCGCGCCTGATGCGCCTGCGCCCGACACCCGTCGTGATGGTGTCGACGCTGACCGAGCAGGGCGCCGAAACGACGCTGCGCGCGCTGGAGCTGGGCGCGGTCGATTTTGTGGCCAAGCCGCGCATCGGCGTGGCCAGCGGGCTGCAACAACTCGCCGACGATATCGTCGACAAAATCCGTATCGCGGCCAAGGCCCACGTGCGGCGGCTGCCCGCCGTCAACACGGCCACGGCGGGAACCGCGTCCACCCCCAGCGGCGCCTCGGTCCGCAGCGTCGTCTCGGGGGCCCCGGCGTCCTCCAGCCCCGCCGCCCCGATTCGGCTCTCGACCGAGAAGGTCATTTGCATCGGCGCGTCCACCGGCGGCACCGAGGCCATCAAAGAAATCCTGATGCAGCTGCCGGCCGACGCCCCGGCCGTCGTCATCACCCAGCACATGCCACCGGGCTTCACCGCCAGCTTCGCGGCGCGGCTCGACAGCCTGTGCCGCATCCGGGTGAGCGAGGCCCACGACGGCGAGCGCATCTTGCCCGGCCACGCGTACATCGCGCCAGGCGGCAAACAATTTTCTCTTGCGCGCAGCGGCGCCAACTACGTCGCGGTGGTGGACGACTCCCCGCCCGTCAACCGCCACAAACCATCGGTCGAGGTGCTGTTTCGCTCCTGCGCGCGCGTGCTGGGGCCCAACGCGATCGGCGTCATGCTCACCGGCATGGGGGCTGACGGGGCCGAGGCGATGAAGGAAATGCGCGACGCCGGCGCCTACAACATCGCGCAGGACGAAGCCAGTTGCGTCGTGTTTGGTATGCCGAAAATGGCCATCCAGGCGGGCGCTGTGCACGCGGTGCTGCCACTCAAGGACATCGCCCGCGCCATCATGGAGCGGGTGGCCGCGGCCGAGGTGCGTCACCGCATCTGAGCGCGCCGGCGCACCCCAGGCGTGCGCCGTCGGCGGGTCTGCCAACCGGCCAACGGGACGGCAGCCTTACACCAACCGGTCAACCCGCCGCCCTGCCTGGGGGTTGGAGCCGCCTTGGTCTGCCGCGGCGCCGTAGGTTTGCTGCGGCTCGCCCGGGGGCAGGTTGGCCAACGGCGGTGCGTTGAGACGCGTGTGCAGCTCCTCCAGCGCCTTGGCACGCTGCTGCGCCGCTTCGCGCGCCTCATCGCCAATGACCATGTCCACCGCCGCACGGCTGGCCTTCCAGAGGTTGGGCAACAGCTCCTTGATTTGGGTGTCCAACGCTTCCAGCGCGGGGTTCTTGACCGGGGGAAAGCCTTGATCATCGCCGGTTTGGGCCTGCTGCGCATCCTTGGCCTGCGCCTGCTCGGTACGGCGCTGCTCGGCTTGTTGCTGCTGGTCGCGCTCCACACGCGCGCGCTCGGCCCGGCGCTGCTCGTCTTGAACCGCCTGGGCCTGCGCACGCTGCCGCGGCCCGCCTTCGGGTCCGGCGACCGGCAAACCGGTGCGCTCCGGCGCGCTGGGGTTGGTTTGCGCCTCGGCCCGCTGAGCTTCCTGCGCAGGGGACACAGGCGCCAGCGGCGGGGTGGCCGCCACCTGCGCGCGCGCCGCTTCACCCTGCGGCGCCACCTGGTCGGCACCCACCGCCTCACGCGCGACCGCGTTGCCCGGCCGCGCGGGCGTCAACGGCTGCGCGCGCACGGTCGGCGTCACTTGCGGTGAAGGCCCTACAGCAATGGACGAGATGGTCAACATGGCGCAATCCTCGGCTCGACGACCCAACCCAACGGGCACACGCCCCGGGCTCACCGTTGTTATCGGCCACCTTGAGCGCGACTTTAGGGCGTCGTGCGCCGTTTTTCAAGCCACCGCCCACCTTACAATCGTGTTACCGGCAGCGCGCGGCGTGCGCCGCGCCCAACGACGACCCAACAAGGACGACCCATGGCAACCCCGCTCCCACTGCACGACCGCGACGGCAAAATCTGGATGGACGGTGAACTGATCGACTGGCGCGACGCCAAGGTGCACGTCCTGACCCACACCCTGCACTACGGCTGCGGCGCCTTCGAGGGGGTGCGGGCGTATCTGACCGAACGCGGCACGGCGATTTTTCGGCTGCAGGAGCACACCGAGCGCCTGTTCAACAGCGCCAAGATCCTGCGCATGAACATCCCGTTCAGCATGGACGAGGTCAACGAAGCGCAGCGCGCCGTCGTGCGCGCCAACGGCCTGCAGAGCTGTTACATCCGCCCCCTGACCTGGATCGGCTCCGAAAAGCTGGGCGTCAGCCCCAAAGGCAACCGCGTGCACCTGATGGTGGCGGCTTGGGCGTGGGGCGCCTACCTGGGCGAAGAGGGCATGAAACGCGGCATCCGCGTCAAGACCTCCAGCTACACGCGCCACCACGTCAACATCACGATGACCCAGGCCAAGACGGTGTCCAACTACACCAACTCGATCCTGGCCAACATGGAAGCCACCGACGACGGCTACGACGAAGCGCTGCTGCTGGACCCGAGCGGTTTCGTCTCTGAAGGCGCCGGCGAAAACCTTTTTATCGTCAAAGGTGGCGTGATTTACACCCCCGACCTGTCGGCCGGCGCGCTCAACGGCATCACGCGCAACACGGTGCTGCACATCGCGCGCGACCTGGGTCTGGAGGTGGTGCAAAAGCGCATCACCCGCGACGAGGTCTACATCGCCGACGAGGCGTTCTTCACCGGCACCGCCGCCGAAGTCACCCCCATCCGTGAGCTGGACCGCGTGACCATCGGCGCCGGTGAGCGCGGCCCCATCACCGAAAAGATCCAAAGCGCCTTCTTTGACATCGTCAACGGCCGCAACCCCAAGTACGCGCACTGGCTGACGCTGGTCTGACCCACTTGCCTGCCCAACACGAGCAACGCCATGACCGCCACCACCCAAGCTCCCGCCGTGGTCGAGCTCGCCGCCACCGACCTCAACGCGCACGGCGGCATCCACTGCCCCCACCCCAAGGCTGGCATGGAACTGTGGAACAGCCACCCGCGGGTCTTCCTGGACGTCGCCTCCACAGGTGAGGCGCAATGTCCGTACTGCGGAACGGTGTACCGGTTGCGCGGGGACAAGCTCGGCGCACGAGGCCACTGATGGCGAACCGGTTCCGTCGTGCGAACGCCTGCCGCTGACGGGACGCCCTGCCATGTTGGACCGTGTGACCGTCGTGGTGGTCACCCACCACAGCGCGCATTGCCTGGACACGCTGGACCCACTGCTGCGACACTGTCCCCACGTCATCATTGTCGACAACGCCAGCGAAGACGGCACCGTCACGTTGGCACAAAAACGCTGGCCGCACGCCAGCATCTTGGCCTTGTCCCGCAACGTGGGTTTCGGTGCGGCCAACAACATGGCCCTTGCCCGCTGCCAGACGGACTTTGCGTTGCTGCTCAACCCTGATTGCGAAGCAACCCCGGCCGACCTTCACACCCTCGTCACCGCTGCGGACACGTTCGTCGATGCGGCCGTGGTTGCACCGCAGCTCTGCGATGCCGACGGTCACCCCGAAGTGAACTACCGTTGGCCTTGGCTGGACTGGAAAAGCACCGGACCCGCCGCGGAAGGCCCCCTGTGCGTCGGTTTCGTGTGTGGCGCAGCCATGCTGGTGCGTGTCGCGAAACTTCCGCAACCCGCCTTTGATGAAAGGTTTTTCCTCTATTACGAGGATGATGATTTGTGTCTGCGCCTGCTGAGATCCAAGCAGTCGATGATCATCATCCCCTCCTGCCGTATTCGTCACCGGTCCCGCGGATCCGTACGTTCACCACGACGGTTGAGCGCCGAATATTGGCGTGGGTACCACCACGCGCAATCTAAATTAACCTTCATAGTCAAATATATCGACACGACACCAACACACCAACAACGTTTACGACTGATTGCACTAACCATCATCACATTACCTCTACACATCGTCTTCTGGTCACCCAAAATGCTGGCAAGAAAGATCGGAAGACTTGTGGGCGCGATAAAATTTAAAACCATCCACTGACACACTCCCAGAATACTATGAGCGGTCGTCGTCTGCTCTTCTTCTGCCCCACAAAACGTCGCCCCGTAGGCGGGATAAAAGTTTTATACAGACAGGCAGAGTTAGCCAACAAACTTCTAGGCACGACACCCCACTCGGCCGCAATTGTTCACCCTAATCGCCCATTTTACAAAGCGTCATGGTTCAGCGCCAACCCCCCAATATTACCACTATTACTGAAGCCTCATATTGTCAACGGAAAACTTAAACTAACAAACATCCAGAAGCGCCTGGACCCGGCCCGCGACCGGGTCATATTACCTGAACTTTGGGCGCACAAATACGGCCCCCAACTGATTCGAGAGCAAATACCATACGCAATATATGTGCAAGGCGGATATTTAATTAACACCAAGCCTCAACAAGACACCGAGCTGGCCTACCATGGCGCAAGAGCAATATTCACCATATCAGACAACACCACCGAATGCGTCGCTCGCGCCTATCCATTCACCCAGCAAAAATTATTTCGCGTCCATTACTCCGTTAATCATTCCATATTCCACCTGCAACAGCAAAAGCAAAACATTATCACCTATATGCCGCGCAAGCTTGCACGACACGCCGACCTTCTTAAGCTTTTCATCACGCCACACCTCCCCAAAACGTGGAAACTTATTCCAATTGACAACGCAACTGAAATAGAAGTCGCCCGACAGATGCAAACATCAAAAATATTTCTGTCGCACATTGAGCTCGAGGGATTACCCATCCCACCCCTGGAGGCAGCCCTTACCGGCAACATGGTAATCGGATATACAGGGCAAGGCGGCACCGAATACTGGCACGAACCTATTTTTAAAAAAATTGAACACGGCGCCCTACTGGACTTCGCCAAAGAAATAATAAACGCCACAACAACTGACTTCGACCGCTTTATAGAACAATCCCAATCACAACGCATGGCGCTCAAGAATCTTTACAGCGAAGCCACAGAACTCAAAGATGTCGAGAATATAATATCAATTATGCTTAATTAACGTATGCCATCGCCGCCGATTACTTGACATCCTCGTACCACGGCGTCTACTGGTGCACAGTGAACCGCAATATCGGGAACACTTGGCTTACACCGGGCGTTCAGCACGTTCAGGGAGACGGCAACGATGATGACACGATTGTGGCGGACTCGCCCACACCAAGCCGGCTCATTCATGACGATCTTAACAACAGCCGCGTGCCATGCACGGTGCTGCTCTTATGCGTTGCGGCATTGAGCCGGTTAAGCAATCAAATGGCACCGTTGTAACGGCTTTTTAGGGGACGGGTAACTGCAACTAGTCGCCCCTGAAATATTCATAACATCATGATTTTTCTTGTGTTATTGTCTGTTTGCGAGTACAATTTCCCCCAGATCTGATGTCTGATGCGCC
>NZ_SMAH01000016.1 GCF_004342625.1 Tepidimonas ignava | reverse complement strand
CTGCTGCTGCGCCGCATGCTGGCCAGCGCCGACGCGCAAGCCTTACGCGCCCACTTCGAGCGGCTGTTCGCCTCCATCCCACACGACTGGTACCGTGCCAACCCGATTGCGCAGTACGAGGGCTACTTTGCCAGCGTCTGCTACAGCCACCTGGCCAGCCTCGGGGTGGAGATCATCGCTGAAGATGTCAGCAACGAAGGCCAGTGTGACCTCACCGTCAAGCACGCCGGCACCGCGTGGGTGTTCGAGTTCAAGGTCGTGGAGGGCGACCAGGGCACGGGCGAGGCGCTGCGGCAGCTGCAGGCCAAGGACTACGCGGCCAAGCACCGCGGCGCGCCGGGCGTGGAGCGTGTGATCGAAGTCGGCGTGGAGTTCAGCCGCAGCAAGCGGCAAATCGTGGGGTGGGACACGCGGGTGGGGTGACGCGCGCCCGGCTTGGCGCGCCGCCCGCCGTGTTTACGCCCATTGCAACTGGGCCACCAGCGGCAGGTGGTCGGACCAACGCGCCCACCCCGGGCCGTGCGGGGCGTGCAACGCCACCACGCGCAGGCCACGCGCGTACACGCGGTCCAGCGCCAGCAGCGGCCAGCGTGCCGGGTAGGTGGGCACGTGGGCTTGCGGCGCCGTGCGCAGCCCCAAGGCCGCCAGCGGGGCGTGGAGGCGCTGCCCCCAGTCGTTGAAGTCACCGGCCACCACCAACGGCGCCGCGGGCGGCACCGCCTGGGCCAGGTATTCGCCCAACGCACGCACCTGCCGCACGCGGCTGGCGTGGATCAACCCCAGGTGCACCACCACCACGTGCAGCGCCACGGTCTGCCCGCCGCGCGGCACCGCCAAAGTCACGTGCAGCAAGCCACGCTGCTCCAGCCGGTGGTCGGACACATCCCGGTGCGCGTGGTGCAGCACAGGGTAGCGGCTCAACAGAGCGTTGCCGTGCTCACCGTGGCGCGTGACGGCGTTGGTGCGGTACACCGCGTGGTAGCCCGGCGGCGCCAAAAACTGCGCCTGGTCGCCGACCGGCCAGTGACCAAAGCGCCGTTGCAGCCGGCGGTGGTACGCCCGCACCTCCTGCAGGCACACCACGTCCGCACCCAGCGCCGCCACCGCGTGCGCCAGGTTGTGCACCTCCAGCCGCTTCAGCGGCCCCACACCCTGCACACCCTTGTGGATGTTGTAGGTGGCCACACGCAACCCGTCCATCGGGGTTGCATTGTCGCGCAACACCCCGGCCCCTCCAAAGGGGGCCGCCACGCACCCCATCAAGCCACACCGTTCACATCAACCTTTCACGTCAATTTTTGATGTCACCTTGACATCCGCCACCCCACCGTCGCACCATCGCCACAGGGGCGGGCACGAGCCGAGCCCACCGCGCCTGAGCTGGCACGCCCTGTGCTAGGATGAACACAACCCTGCACCCGCAGGGCCATCTTGTGTCCATCATTGGAGGTTCATCATGAAACGTGTCCAACAGGGCTTCACGCTCATCGAGCTGATGATCGTCGTGGCGATCATCGGGATTTTGGCGGCGATTGCGTTGCCGCAATATCGGAGCTACACAAAGAAGTCAGCAGAAAATGCTTGCCTGGGTGAAGCAAAAAGTTTCACCAATGCGATCGTCGCAGCCATTGCCAATCAGGACTCCAATCTATTACCCGGAAGCGGGTCACTACCAACCACGGGAGCATGTCAATCGTGGAACCCAACATCAGTAACCTTAAGCTCGACAGGAACACTGGTCGGCACACCTAAGAACCCGGGCACTAAAACAGCGTCATGCGATCTTAGTACCGGCAATTGCAGCCTCTCTGGAACTTGATCCCCCATTACTTAAACTACTATCAAGGCGCCGGCTGGCGCCTTGTTTTTTTAAACCGAACCACATGACGACACCACAACGGATAAGCCATCAGCTGATGATCGTCCTAACGACGGTGTTGTTGGCACTTGCATTCGTATTTCCACTCCATCTAACTCCCTGGAGCACATTTTATAACGAGCTTCTCTTCGCAGTCGCCATCATACTGGTGCTCTCAATTTATCTTGACCGATCCCCAACGTTCGATATTCGGTTTCACACCATCTGCGCAACGCTCTTCGTCTTGCCCTTGATGCACACCCTATGCGCTCACGGTAATGCCGTGTTGGAACAAACCTGGGTTTGGGGTGCGTACATGGTTGTTGCGGTGCTGGCTCACCATATCGGAGCGCAGCGTAAAGCGCCTCGGGGCATTGATATGGTGCTTTGGCCGGTTGCCATCGCGGCTCTTCTTTCCGTCGTTGTGGCTACGTTGCAATGGACAGGTACTCTAGCCAAAGGTGATTGGGATCCGGCATTTTTCTTTCCAAGCCAGGGCGGTGGCCGCACCGCGTCCAACATTGCTCAGGCCAACAATTTCGGGACGTTGTTGATCGTGGGCTTTTGGAGTGTGCTGCACCTGACGCTCAGGCCCTGGCAACACCCATGGGCCCGGCGTCTGGCACCGTGGTTGGCTGGGCTCGGCGCAGCAGCCCTAACCTTTGGCGTGTACCTGAGTGGGTCTCGCACGGCGACGCTCAATCTGATATTGGCGCCGATCTTGGTGGCTTGTTGGCTGCGCTGGCGTGGCCAAAAGCTTCGATCATCTTTACTGGCTTGGTCGCTCGCACCCATCGGGCTGCTGCTCGTACTGGAATTAATCATGCCGCCGCTGGCGGAAGCGCTTGGGCTACCGTCCCCGCCGGAGGATCGATCGCTCACCTCCGACAGCGCGCGCCTTCGGCTGTGGAGCATGGCTTGGGCTGCTGTGCTGGAATCGCCTTGGTGGGGCCATGGCCTGACTGCGATGGCCGAAGCGCACTTACGTCTGAGCCCGGTCTACGGGGCCATTGACTACCGCATTGCTGCCCACGCCCACAATACGGTGCTGGACCTGCTGTTGATGTTCGGCATCCCCCTCGGGGCAACCGTGGCAGCCTGTGTGGCGTGGCTCTGGTGGCGCGCATGGCGTGCAGCGCAAGAACCTGCCCAACTTTGGGTCTGGCTGATGGGGACTGCCATGCTGGTGCACGCATTGCTGGAGTACCCGCTGCACTACGGTTTTTTTCTTTGGTTGTGGTGTTTGCTCGCGGGTCACCTGACAGGCGCGCCTGGGCGGCCCATACATCTGCGATGGCCACTGCTGGCCAGCTTGGTGTGGCTGATGCTGAGCGTAGCGGCGGCGTATCCCATTTGGCGGGGCTACCTGGAAGTCGAAAAGTTGTACACGCTACTGAGGCAACAGGGAACAAACGCAGTACGCGTCGGGCTGCCGGCGGTCCACCCCTGGTCGCGCGCGCTCTACCCCGGGCTGCTCGCCCGCCTCGACTGGCTCACGCGTCCCACCAGTGACATCGCAGCCTTGTCTGACGAGGAAATGCAACAGTTGGTGCGAACGGCGCACGGGTACCCGCTGCCCGGCCTGCTGTGGAGGACCACCCTGGCCTATGCATACCGCGGCGACGCACAATCGGCCGCCTGGTACGGTCAGCGCCTGTGCAGCATGTTCCATCCTGGCTTGTGTGAACAAGCCGTCAAGGAATGGCCGGAATTAGGCAAGGACCGAGCAAACTGGCCGGACCTACCATGGCAGGCCTGGCTTGAAGCACCGGTGCCGGGGCGTCCGCCCCCATCGTCAACCGTGGGTGCGGCCACAAGCCAAGCCGACGCCCGAGGAAGCGAGTGATCCCACCGACAACACATAGACAATGCGCCCGATGTCCGCGGTAGCTTAGGCTGGTCGGGGCACGCGGCGTCGTTGAGGAACACCTCGACCGCTTGGCGCCCGCAGCGCGCCGGTCGTCGGTAACGCCTCGACGGCGCGCTACCAAACATTAAGCTATGTCCGAACTGATATCGAGGCCTGGTATGCACCCCCCCACAATACGCGTCATCACCCATTCGCCACGCGGCTTTTCTCTGATTGAGCTCATGGTCGCCGTAGCGATCGTCGGAATCTTGGCGATGATCGCGTATCCGGCCTACATCAACTACCGGATAAAAGCAACGCGCGGCGCCGCGCAGACGGCCCTGCAGGACGTTGCCCTCGAAGTAGAAAAGCAGCTTTATTCCAAAGCCTACAATCAGATCGACATTAACACCATTGTCAGCACGCGCGTCGATCCGGCGGTGAGCAGTGAATACACGATCAGTGGCACCATAACATCAGCCACAACCTACCAGCTAACCGCCACCGCCAAAAGTGAGTCAACATTTGCAAAACGCGACACCAACTGCACAATATTAACCATATCGAGCACAGGCACACGATCCCCCACATCATGCTGGAACTAAAGCCGGTCGCCCACCGCGGCGTCACCTTAATCGAACTGATGGTCACCGTGGCCATCATCGCCATCGTTGCCACAGTCGCCGCACCCTCCCTACGCGAATATATTGTGCGGCGCGACATCATTCGCGCCGCAACTGAACTTCAAAACCTGATCGCCAGCGGTATTACAGAAAGCAGTTCGCGACGCCATTTAGGCGCCACCAACAGCTCCGACACTCTTCTCATTGTGGATACATCGCGCAATGTGGCATGTCTCACCACAAACAACCAGACCGACTGCGCCACAGGGTACTTGCGGATCGCACCATCCAAGTCTTGCAGCGCCTGTACGGTCACAGCCACCATTGATGGAACCAACGCGGCCAACGTGCGAATCACCATCGACCGACGCGGCTTGCTTAATTTTGGTGGCGGAAACGATGTCGCGCTAACTATTGCCAACAACAGCAATTACGCGATTACTATCACCCTCAATCGCCTCGGTGTCAGCCGCATGTGCACACCCACAGGGAAACAGCCGTTGGGCGAGGTGCCGGTATGTTAAGTCCTTACGCGACAGACGCACACCCCTCAGATCAGCGCGGGGTATCGCTGGTCGAGCTCATGGTGGGTATGACGGTAGCGCTGCTGGTCACGGTTATGATAGGCGGGAGCTTTCTGGCCGCAACGCGCACAGGGGGTACGATGTCAGCACAGCTCGACGTTCAGTACCAACTACGGCGCACAGCTGACATCATTGCCGCCGAGCTACGGCGCGCCGGGTACGACAGTCAGGCAACTTTCTCAACCAACCGGTTTACAAAACGAACAGCACCCGCAACCGATATTTTTTCACACAAGAGCGAAACCTGTGTGCTCTTTGCTTACGACAACACAATGACCACCACTGCAAACGATAATTTTTTCGGCTTTCGTCTAAACAACAACACAATTCAAATGCTACTCGAACAAACGAATCTGGATACCTCGAGCAGCAGCACATGTGACAGCCATCCCGCATGGATGCCGTTAACAGATCCACGCACGCTTCGCATTACAACATTTACCGTTACATTGGGCTATCAATGCGTGCCTTTAGGCCCCCAGAGCGCAACCCAAACCGCCCCCGAACAAACCACGCCGTGCACCGGCATCAGTCGCCGCGAAATACGAACTGCATACATCGTGTTGACCGGCCAATCCGTGCGGCAAAGCGACTTACCCAGTATGACCGTGCGAACATCGGTGCGTCTACCGAATGATCGCATTCTGTAAACCGGACAAATCCATCGACATCAACCATGCTACGCCCCCTCTACCAAACCCGTCAGCATGGCTTGGCCTCGCTGCTAATCACGGTCGTGCTGGTTTTAGCTGCGACACTGCTGGCGCTTACACTTAACCGCACGACGATTGCGGAATACGTCATGCTGCGCAACCAAAAGGCACAGCAGCAAGCCTTCATCAACGCCATGTCAGCCCTGGAGACGCTCAAGGCTAACTACGCAAATAACGCGGCAAATACGAGTCTTGATACCACAAACATGAAAGCCGCGGTCTGCTCAAGCGAAAGCGCGATAAATGCATGGCCATCGTCGCCTACAGCTTTATGCGGCAGCGGTGGTTCTATGCCAACGATCATCGTCGCCGTTGGGCGCAGCGATGATGCAACTGCCATTGAGCGTGTCACCGAACGCCTAATAGGCACCAACCCCACCCAGGGAGGGCGTCAGTTCCCAACCCCTTTACTCACAGGCGGGGCCGCCAATATCGGCGGAAGCGCAACCGTAATCAATTATTTCAATGACTTTACCATCTGGGCCGGCGGCAATTTGAGCGCACAAAACGCCACCATCAACACATTAATTCGGAATACCGCTACCGACCCCAATCCAACACCAGAAACACGCGACTACCGCGCGACCAATGCAGGCCCGAACTGCAACAACGTGCCTGCAGGATACACTTGCTCCACCAACATGGGCAACAATAACAGCATCGTAGGCCTGGACATCATCGACAACGATCCAACCTTATTGACACTCTCAGGACTTACTTCCGACGATTTTCTCCAGGCCAGCCTCGGTACCGGCATGAGTCGACAAGCTTTTGTTAACTATTATGCTGGTTGGACGGTCGACTTGCGGGGCAACTTTCAGACAACATATGGATATCCACCCTCAAGCAGCAGCTTTGATTCCGTCATGAACAACGGTACCCCACGTGCGCGCGTGGTTTATGTGCATGGCGACCTCGACATCAGTGGGAATACCACATACGGCTCCGCGTCCGCACCCATCCTGCTGGTCGTTGATGGTAACGTACAGATAAAAGGGACGTTTTATGGCAGCATTATTTCCATGGGAACCTTTTCCACCACTGGAAATACGACCATCTATGGCGCAGTGCTGTCCAAGAATGCGGGCGGCGGGTCTGGCAATACCACCATTGTTTATGATCCTTATCCCAATCTAAATTATCAACCCTTCGCCGGCGCAGGCAAACCCCAAGCCATTCCCGGTAGCTGGAAAGACTGGTGATATCATGAAACGGACATACCGCGTGATCGACCAGCGTAGGCGCAACCAACTGGTACACGGCTACGCGCTTGTTGAGGCATTGGTGTCACTTGCAATCGTGCTGGTCGGGGTTGGCGCATTTGGGCGCTTGCAGACTGTAACATCGCAAGCTACCCGCGAAGCGCGGGATCACACCGTCGAAATGCAAGCGGTACGCGGTGCCTATGAATACGCGCTGGCGGCCATCCGCGCCACGTACGCGGCGAACTGTGGCGTTGGCATTGATTCAAACACTCTTCGTTCCGCACTACAAAACGCTGCCAGCAGCGCGGTGACTACCTTCCATAACCGTGGCAGTTTGGCACTTAGCGCCAGCGTGTCATTTCCGCAAGCAGCGGTGATAAGCCTTACCGTCACGGCCACTGGTAGCCAGATGAACCCCAAGCCAAGTTATACCGGCACACTGTTGACGACAGACACTTGCGCATTGGCCGCCGCGACAGGGCCAACCAACAATGCAGGGGGCGGCACGAGCGGGCTCGCGTTCAATGCGCCGACCGGGCGTGCGCGGCCGGGTGATTTTCAGGTTGTAGCCGGTGCAAACGTTCGGGAAAACACCCTTGGGGGCTACAAAGTCGCGACCAAGGACAACCGCCTCATGTTACTCGACTCGAGCAACAAAAATACACTGGAGCTCGACTGTGGCGGTGACTGCACCACAACAAATTTCGTCACCATCGAAGGCAAAGTATTTGCCGACAATAATGCCATCACCCCCAAGATACGGATATCATCCTACGGTCAATGCGTAATAGATAACAGCCCCACCCAGATCGGCAGCAGTAAATTTTATTACTGGAATTACAAATGCTACACGGGACCAGAATGGTACGGAAATATCGGCATCGAACCCGTGTCGAGCTCGGGGAAAAAGTGGATAACCTGTTTGGGTGCCTCCAACTATAACAATGAAACAACGTTTGCGACCAGCCCCGCGACGTCCGAGACGCAGGGCAACAAAAATACTGTAAAGCTAATCAACAGCTCACGGCGTGCCTACCGCGGGTTTGTCACCACAGGCAACAATCAATTTAGCATCACCGGCACCATTGCCAACGTCACCTATCCCGCTGCAGGCACAATGAAACCATCAAATTACAGCCTGTCGGCCAACGCCGCCAGCTATTTCAATAATGCAGGCACCGCCGAAAAACATCATTTTTTGTTAACGCAGGACAATTCATGCCCCTCCACCGGCGACTTCGAATCTAAAGGCACATATAGCGCCCTTTCTAGTGAGTTTAACTACAACGTTGGGGACAAGTTCTGCCTCCAAAGCGCAGCCGGTGCAGAAAATCCAGCGTGCCCGTCGAGTTTTCTCGCTGGCACTCAATCCGGCATCACTGGCTGTTTAACCTATGTATACGTTGAAGGCATCACGGAGGGTTCGGTCACATTCCAGGCTGGCAGCGTGGCCGGATCATGCATCGCCACCGGGGTGACCGACGCGTATGTGTGCAACGTAGGCACAGGCACTGGCTCACCCATTGTAATCAAGCACATCGACAGTGATGGGACAACAATTCTCGCTTCGCAAACGGTCTACGCCACCTGCGGTAATATGTCCGTGACGTTCCCCTGACCCCGTACCCCACGCATGTTCACCGGCATCATCACCCACATCGGCCACATCACCCACGTCGCTCCGCTGGGCGACGGCCCACAGCACGGCGTGCGGCTCGCGGTGCAAGCCACGCCCGACTACCTGGCCGACGTGGGGTTGGGCGACAGCATCGCCATCCAGGGCGCGTGCATGACCGTCACCACGCTGGACGGTGGACAGGGCGTTTTCACAGTGGATGTGTCGGCCGAGTCGCTCGCGCGCACGGTCGGCTTGGACGCGCCCGGCGCGGTGAACCTGGAAAAGGCGCTGCGCGCCACCGACCGGTTGGGGGGCCACATCGTCAGCGGGCACGTGGACGGCGTGGGCACGGTGCTGGCGTTGACGCCGGTGGGCGAGTCGTGGCGCTTGGAGGTGTTGGCCCCGCGGCCGCTGGCGCGTTACCTGGCGTACAAGGGCTCGCTCACGGTCAATGGGGTGAGCCTGACCGTCAACCAGGTGCACGACCGCCCCGACGGTTGCGGGGTCAGCATCAACCTGATCCCGCACACGGTGCAGCACACCACGCTGGGGGCGCTGTCCGCCGGGCGGCGCGTGAACCTGGAGGTGGATATGATTGCGCGCTACGTCGAGCGCATGTTGGCGCTGGGCGTACAGGCCACCCCGGCCTGATTGCGCGGGTGGGTGCGTTGGCGCGCCGCCCGCGCGCCGGGGTGCACCCGACCCCAAACAGGCCCTTATGAACACCCCCACACACGACGCACCGCTGGCGCCGATCGCCAGTGTGGATGAAATCGTCGCCGAGCTGCGCGCCGGCCGTATGGTCATCCTGGTGGACGAGGAAGACCGCGAAAACGAGGGCGACCTGGTGCTGGCGGCCGACCATGTGACGCCCGAGGCGATCAACTTCATGGCCAAGTACGGCCGCGGGCTGATTTGCCTGACGTTGACGCGCCAGCGCTGTGAGCAGTTGCGCCTGCCGCCGATGGTGCCGCGCAACGGCACCAAGATGGGCACGGCGTTCACCGTGTCGATCGAAGCTGCCGAGGGCGTGACCACCGGGATTTCGGCCGCCGACCGCGCGCACACCATCCGCGTGGCGGTGGCGCCCAACGCCCGCCCGGAAGACCTGGTGCAGCCCGGGCACGTGTTCCCGCTGCAGGCGGTGGACGGCGGGGTGCTGATGCGCGCCGGGCACACCGAAGCCGGCTGCGACCTGGCGGCGATGGCCGGCTGCACCCCGGCGGCGGTGATCTGCGAGATCATGAACGACGACGGCACGATGGCGCGGCTGCCGGATTTGCAACGTTTTGCCGCGCAGCACGGACTCAAGATCGGCACCATCGCCGACCTGATCGAGCACCGCAGCCGCGCCGAGAGCCTGGTGCAGCGCGTGGCCAGCCGACCGCTGACCACGGCGTGGGGCACGTTCACGGCCCACGCCTACCGCGACCGCGTCAGCGGCGCCGTGCACCTGGCGCTGGTGGTGGGCGCGTGGGCGGCAGCGGACGCGATCCCCGTGCGGGTGCACGAGCCGCTGTCGGTGCTGGATGCGCTGGAGCTTGGGCGGCGCACCCACTCGTGGAGCCTGGAGGCCAGCCTGCGCCACCTGCAGCACGCCGGCCGCGGCGTGGCGGTGCTGCTCAACGCCGGCGAAAGCGGCGAGCAGTTGTTGCAGCAGTTTGGCGGCAGTGCCCCCACCACCGATGCGCCGCAGCGCGGCCGCATGGACCTGCGCACCTACGGCATTGGGGCGCAAATTTTGCGCGACTGCGGCGTGCACCGCATGGTGCTGCTGGGGCAGCCGCGGCGCATGCCCAGCATGACCGGCTATGGGCTGGAGGTGGTGGGCTTTGAACAACCCCCGATTTCGATGGAAGGACCCTCGACATGATGGGAGCGGACAAGGGCAGCACCGCGGCGCTGGACGGGCGCGGGCTGCGCATCGGCATCGTGCAGGCGCGCTTCAACCAGGGCATCACCGACGCGCTGGCCGCGGCGTGCCGCGCGGAGCTGGCGGCGCTGGGCGTGGCCGAGGGCGACATCGTGCTGGAGCAGGTGCCCGGTGCGTTGGAGGTGCCGCTGGCGCTGCAGGCGCTGGCGCAGACCGAGCGCTTCGACGCCCTGATCGCGCTGGGCTGCGTGATCCGGGGCGAGACCTACCACTTCGAGCTGGTGTGCAACGAGTCGGCCGCGGGCATCACGCGCGTGGCGCTGGAGCACCATATCCCGGTGGCCAACGCCATCCTGACCGTGGAAAACCTGGCGCAGGCGGTGGCGCGGCAAGACGACAAAGCGCGCGACGCGGCCCGCGTGGCGGTGGAGATGGCGCACCTGCTGCGCCGCCACCCGCCGGGCTGACGGAGGGACCGCGCGTGGCTGGCCCGGGGGCGCGTGGTCTGGGACAATACGGCCCATGACCAAAGCATCCGAAAAATCGGCCCGCACGCGCGCGCGCGAATTTGCGCTGCAGGGCTTGTACCAACACCTGGTGGGGCGCAACGACGCCACCGACATCGACCAGTTCACGCGCGACCTGTCGGGGTTTCACAAGGCCGACAGCGCGCACTACGATGCGCTGCTGCACGGCTGCATCCAACAGGCCGCCGAGCTGGACGAGCGACTGGCGCCGCTGTTGGACCGGCCGCTGGCCGAGTTGTCGCCGATCGAGCACGCGGTGCTGTGGATCGGGGCCTACGAGTTTTTGCATTGCCCTGACGTGCCCTGGCGCGTGGTGATCAACGAGTGCGTGGAGCTGGCCAAAGCCTTTGGCGGCACCGACGGGCACAAGTTTGTCAACGGCGTGCTCAACCGCCTGGCGCCGCTGGTGCGCGGCGAGGAGGTGCTGCGTGACCCGGCCCGCCGCCCCTGACGCCGGTGTGGCGCCGCACCGCTGGCCGGTGCGGGTGTACTGGGAGGATACCGATGCCGGCGGCATCGTGTACTACGCCAACTACCTCAAATTTTTTGAGCGCGCCCGCACCGAATGGCTGCGCACGCTGGGCCTGCAGCAGCACGCGCTGCGCGAGGCCACGGGCGGCATGTTCGTGGTCAGCGCCGCGCAGGTGCGCTACCAGCGCCCAGCGCGGCTGGACGATGCGCTGTGCATCGAGACGCGCGTGGCGGAGCTGGGACGGGCGTCGATCGTGCTGCAGCAGCGCGCGCTGCGCGACGACGGCGCCGCGCGCGCCACGGTGCTGTGCGAAGGCAGCGTGCGCATCGGCTGGGTGCAAGGGCCGGCGCTGCAGCCGGCGCGCATCCCGGCGGCCATCGTGCAGGCGCTGCAGCCCTACGTGGAACCTGTTGTGGAGTCGTGAATGCCCCAGGAGTTTTCGATCATTGAGCTGCTGCGCAACGCCTCGTGGGTGGTGCAGGCGGTGGTGCTGTTGCTGCTGGGCGTGTCGGTGACGAGCTGGGCGGCGATCTTGCGCAAGATTTTTGCCATCCGGCGCGTCAAGCGGTTGACCGACGCGTTCGAGCGCGAGTTTTGGTCCGGCGGCCACCTGCAGGAGCTGTACCAGGTGGCGCTGCAGCGCGCGCGCGACGGCAGCCCCATGGAGCGCATTTTTGCCAGCGGCATGCGCGAGTTCACCAAGCTGCGTGAGCGCCGGATTGCCCAGCCCGACGCGTTGCTGGACGGCGCGCGCCGTGCGATGCGCGCCGCCTACCAACGCGAGCTGGACGCGCTGGAGGTCAACCTGTCGTTTCTGGGCTCGGTGGGGTCGGTGTCGCCCTACGTGGGGTTGTTTGGCACCGTGTGGGGCATCATGCACGCCTTCACCGGGCTGGCCAGCATGACGCAGGTGACGCTGGCAACGGTGGCGCCGGCCATCGCCGAGGCGTTGGTCGCCACGGCCATCGGGCTGTTCGCGGCCATTCCGGCGGTGCTGGCGTACAACCGCTTTGCGCACGACATCGACCGGCTGGCCAACCGGCTGGAAACCTTCATCGAGGAGTTTTCCAACATCCTGCACCGCAACGCGGGAGCCGCGCCGCACTGACGCCCCCGGTTGCGCTGGACCGCCGCCCTACCCCACGGAGCCGACGACACCATGCCTGCCATCGTCCCCCGCGGCTCAACGCGCCGCGCCATCACCGAGATCAACATGGTGCCCTTCATCGACGTGATGCTGGTGCTGCTGATCATTTTCATGGTGACGGCGCCGCTGATCGTGCCGGGGCAGGTGGAGCTGCCCAGCGTGGGGCAAGCGGCACGCCAGCCGGAGCGCTTTGTGCACGTGACGGTGGCGCGCGACGGCGCGCTGCGGGTGCGCGACGGCACCCAAGGTGGCGAGGGCGAGCCGGTGGCGTTGCGCGAGCTGGCTGCGCGCGTGCGCGCGCTGCAGGGCGACGCGGCGGCCAGCACGCCAGTCATCATCAGCGCCGACAAGCGCACCACCTACGAGCAGGTGATGCAGGTGATGGACACGCTGCAGCGCGCCGGCGTGGCGCGCGTGGGGCTGGCGGTGCGGCACGATGGCGCGGGTGGGCGCTGAAACTTGGCGTGCGCCGCCGGATCACACCGATCGCCTGACGATGCAAGCCACCGCCGACGACCTGGACCTGACGCCGCCGCCGCCACGCGCCGACCTGCGCGCGTGGGCGCTGGCGCTGCTGGCGCACGCGGCGCTGGTGGCTGCGCTGGCCTGGGGCATTGGCTGGCAGCGCGACACCCCGGCGGTGGCCAGCGCCGAGCTGTGGGCCAGCGTGCCACGCATGGCCGCGCCGCGCGCGGTGGAACCCGAGCCGCCGGCGCCGCCGGTGCGCGCGCCCGACACGCCCCGCCCCGCCCCGGCGCAGGCCGAGCCTGTGGCGCCGCGCACCGCGGACATTGCGGTGCAGCGCCAGCGTGAGGAGCGCCGCCGCGAGGAACAGGCGCAGCGCGAACGCGAGCGGCGCGAGCGCGAAGCGCGCCAGCAGGCCGAGCGGGAACGCCGCGCGCGCGAAGAGGCGGCCCAGCGCAAGGCCGCGCAGGAACGTGCCGAGCGCGAAGCCCGCGCCAGGGCGGAGCGCGAGCGCGCCCTGGCCGCGCAGGCCGAGGCCGAGCGCCAGCGCAACCTGCAGCGCATGCTGGGCCAAGCCGGCGCCACGGGTGGCCCGCACGCGCGCGGCAGCGATGTGCAAGATGCGGCCCCATCGGCCAGCTACGCCGGCAAGCTGGTGGCGCACATTCGGCCCAACATCGTCTTTGCCGACACGGTGCCGGGCAACCCACGCGCCGAGGTGGAGGTGCGCACCCTGCCCGACGGCACGATCCTGAGCAGCCGGCTGCTCAAAAGCAGTGGCCACCGCGCCTGGGACGAGGCGGTGCTGCGCGCGATCGAGCGCACCGCGCGGCTGCCGCGCGACGAACACGGCCGCGTGCCGCCCACGCTGATCCTGGGCTTTCGGCCCAACGAGTGAGCGTTGCGCGGGACAGGTGTTCGGTCTGCGGCCGCCCGCTGCCGTGAACCGCCCGTGCTCCAGAAACGAGGTTATTCGTACACCACCTCGGCCTGGCCCTCGTGGGCCACGGCACGCCAGGCGGCCAACGCGTCGTCGCTGGGGTAGAAGTGCGCGCGCTCGTCCAGCACCAAGTCGGCGCTCGCGCGGGGCAGCAGGCGCCGCACGCGCACGCCCAGGGCACGGGTGAACTCGCCTTCGTCGGTGACGACGCGCTGCGGCGGGTGCGCGGCGACGATGGCGCCGATGTCGGGCACGTGCGCGCCACTGAGCGCCACGCGCAGGTGCTTGCCAAAGCGGCAGCGCGCTGCGGGCAAGTCCCACACCTGCTGCACACGCAGCCGCAGCCCGCCCGAAAAGCGGTCCGGCTGCGCGGTGACCTGCGCGACGATGAGCTCGTCGTCGCGCAGCAGCGTGCGCTGCGCCAGCCACAGCGACTCGTCGGCGCTGGCTTCGAGCACGGCGGTTTTGTCGTCCAGCGTGAAGATGGCCACCTTGCCGCGCTGGCCGTTGACGACGCGCAGCCCCCCCACGATGCCGGCGACGATGAAGGGCTCGCGGCTGTCTTGCACGTCGGCCAAGCGCACGCGCGCAAAGCGGCGCACCTCGGCTTCGGCGGCGTCGAACAGGTGGCCCGAAAGGTAGTAGCCGATGGCGGTTTTTTCGTGCGCCAGCCGCTCCTTGACGCTCCACGGCTCGGCGGCCACCAGCGGCGGCTCGGCGTCGGAGGCGTCGGGGTTGGCCCCGCCCAGCAGGTCGAACAGCCCGCCCTGCGCGGCGTTGGCCTCTTGCGTGGCGGCCCACTCGAAGGCCTGGTCCAGCGAGGCCAGCAACGCCGCGCGGTTGGGTTCGATGGTGTCGAACGCGCCGGCCTTGATCAGCGCTTCGACCGTGCGTTTGTTGACCTTGCCGCGGTCGACGCGGGCGCAAAAATCGTACAGGCTTTTGAACGGGCCGCGCTGGCTGGCACGCACGCCGGCGCCGCGGCCTTCGCGCGCGGCTACGATGGCCTCGATGGCCTGTTGGCCCGTGCCCTTGATGGCGCCCAGGCCGTAACGGATGCGCGCGTCGCCGACCGGCTCGAAGCGGTAGGTGCCGCGGTTGATGTCGGGCAGCTCGAACTCGATGTCAAAGGTGCGCGCGTCGTCGACGAGCACCTTGAGCTTATCGGTGTCGTCGATTTCGATGGTCATGTTGGCGCAGAAAAACGCCGCCGTGTGGTGCACCTTGAGCCACGCGGTGTGGTACGCCAGCAGCGAGTAGGCGGCGGCGTGCGACTTGTTGAAGCCGTAGCCGGCGAACTTCTCCATCAGGTCGAAGATTTCGTCGGCTTTGGCCTGGTCGATGCCGTTGTTGGCCGCACCTTCGCGGAAGATGGCGCGGTGCTTGGCCATTTCCTCGGGCTTTTTCTTGCCCATGGCGCGCCGCAGCAGGTCGGCGCCGCCCAGCGTGTAGCCGCCCAGCACCTGGGCCACCTGCATCACCTGCTCCTGGTACACCATGATGCCGTAGGTTTCGGCCAGCACCGGCTCGACCAGGGGGTGCGGGTACTCCACGGGCTCGCGCCCGTGTTTGCGCGCCACGAAGCTCGGGATCAGGTCCATCGGACCCGGGCGGTACAGGGCGTTGAGCGCGATCAGGTCTTCCAGCCGGGTGGGCTTGGCGTCGCGCAGCATGGCTTGCATGCCGCGGCTTTCGAACTGGAACACGGCCTCGGTGCGGCCCTGCTGGAACAGCTCGTAGGTGGCGGGGTCATCCAGCGGAATGCGCTCGAAGCTGAAGTCGTGCAGCTCGGGGTGACGCTGGACGATGTAAGCCTTGGCCAGCTCCAGGATCGTCAGCGTGGCCAAGCCGAGAAAGTCGAACTTGACCAGGCCCACCGCCTCGACGTCGTCCTTGTCGTACTGGCTGACCGCGGCGTCGCTGCCGGGCTGTTGGTACAGCGGACAAAAGTCGGTCAGCTTGCCCGGCGCGATCAGCACCCCACCGGCGTGCATGCCGACGTTGCGGGTCAGGCCCTCGAGCTTTTGCGCCAGTTCGATGAGCTGGCGCACTTCCTCCTCCTGCCGCACGCGCTCGGCCAGCAGCGGCTCCAACTCCAGCGCGTAGTTGTTTTTGTCGCCTTCCTTTTTGGGGTTGGGGGGGTATTGCAGCGTGACGCTCATGCCCGGCTTGTTGGGCACGAGCTTGGAGATGCCATCGCAAAATCCGTACGGAAAGTCCAGCACACGGCCAACGTCGCGGATGGCGGCGCGCGCGGCCATCGTGCCGAAAGTGGCGATTTGGCTGACCGCGTCGCGGCCGTACTTGGCTTTGACGTACTCGATGACGCGGTCGCGGTTTTCCTGGCAAAAGTCGATATCGAAGTCGGGCATCGACACCCGCTCGGGGTTGAGGAAGCGCTCGAACAGCAGGTTGTAGCGCAGCGGGTCCAGGTCGGTGATCTTGAGCGCGTAGGCCACCAGCGAGCCCGCGCCGGAGCCGCGCCCCGGCCCGACCGGGCAACCGTTGTTCTTGGCCCACTGGATGAAGTCCGACACGATCAGGAAGTAGCCCGGGAAGCCCATCTTGACGATGGTGTCGAGCTCGAACGCCAGCCGCTGCTCGTAACGCGGGCGCTGGCGCTGGCGCTCGGCCTCGTCGGGGTACAGCAGCCGCAGCCGTTCGTCCAGGCCCTGCTGGGCCACGTGGCGAAAGTACGCCTCGGTGTCGAGCTGCTGACCGTTGACCGGTGGGATGGGAAAGTCCGGCAAGCGCGGCTTGCCCAGCGTCAGCGTGAGGTTGCAGCGCTGCGCGATGCCGACGGCGTTGGCCAGCGCCGAGGGCACGTCGGCAAACAGCGCCGCCATTTCGGCGCTGGACTTGAAATACTGCTCGCGCGTGAAGCGACGCACGCGCTTGGGGTTGGCCAGGATTTCGCCCTCGGCGATGCACACGCGCGCTTCGTGCGCTTCGTAGTCGTCGGGCGCCAAAAACTGGATGGGGTGCGTGGCCACCACCGGCAAGCCCAGCCGCGCGGCCAGCGGCACCGCCGCCTGCACGTGGCGTTCGTCGTCCGGGCGGCCGGCGCGTTGCAGCTCGATGTAAAAGCGCCGCTCGAACGTCTGGGCCAACTGGCGCGCCAAGGCCTCGGCACGGGCGGCATCGCCGGCCAGCAACGCCTGCCCCAGCGGCCCGGCGGCGGCGCCGCTGAGCAGGATCAAGCCCTCGTGCAGCTCCTGCAACCACGGCCAGTGCACCCAGGCCTGTTCGCGCACGACGCCGCGCGTCCACGCGCGCGCCAGCAGCTCGCACAGGTTCAGGTAGCCACGGTGGTTGTGCACCAGCAGCAGCACGCGCGGCGGCTGGCTGGCCGGCGACAGGGCTGCGGTGGGGTCGTGCCCCCCGAGGCCAGTGAGGTTGACCTCCGCCCCCAGGATGGGCTTGACGCCGGCGCTACGGGCGGCCTTGTAAAACTTGATGCCGCCAAACAGGTTGTTGAGGTCGGTGATGGCCAGCGCGGGCTGCCCATCGTCGGCGGCACGCGCCACCGCGTCATCGACACGGGTGGTGCCGTCGACAATGGAAAACTCGGTGTGCAGGCGCAGGTGAACGAACATGCGGCCGCATTGTAGGAGGCCGCCACCCACCCGCGGCCAGCCTCAGCGCGCCCAGCGGGCCGCCACTTCGGCGATGCGCTGCCCGAAACGGCGCGCCGTCTCCAGGTCGCCCGGCAGCATCTCGGCAGGGCTGGCGTCGGACGGCGTGCTGGCCATGGCCCCGGCGCTGGAGCCGACGTAGTTGACATCGTTGCGCTGCGCCGCTTTGGTGTTGGACGGCAGCATGCCCGTGCCGACCCACACGCCGCCGTGCTGCATGGCCAGCGTGAACAGGTAGTGCAGCGTGGACAGCTTGTCGCCGTTCATCGTGGCGCTGTTGGTGAAGCCGGCAAAGAGCTTGTCCTTCCAGGTCTGCGCAAACCAGCGCTTGCTGGACGCGTCGGCAAATTTTTTGAACTGCCAGCTCACGCTGCCCATGTAGGTGGGGCTGCCCATGACGATGGCGTCGGCGGCGTCGAGCTCCTCCCAAGCGCCTTCGGGCAGGTTGCCGTCGGCGTCGATGGCGATGAGGCGCGCGCCGGCGCCTTCCGCCACGGCTTGCGCCATGCGCTGGGTGTGGCCGTAGCCCGAGTGGTAAACAACAACGATGTTGGGCATGTGCAGTCCTCCTATCAGGATGGGGTTGATGGTCAACACAATGACACGGGCGCGCTCACGCCCGCGCCAGATCGAACAGCAGCACCTCGGCCGCCTGGGCGTCGGCGAGGGTCAGCAGCGGCTCGTCCAGGGCCAAAGCGGCATCGCCCGCGGCCAGCGCCACACCGTTGACGGCCAAGCGCCCGCGCACCACGTGCACGTAGCCCAGGCGCCCTGGCGCCAGCCGGTGTTGGGTGGTGTCGGCGCCGTCGAGCCGCGCGGCGTACAAGGCCGCGTCCGCGTGGATGCGCAGCGGCGCGGCCTCGGGGTGATCCACCGGCAGCGCCACCGGCGCCAGCCGCCCACGGCCGGCGGTGATGTCCATCGGCGCCTGGGTGTAGCTCGGCGCGATGCCACGCACGCGCGGCAGGATCCAGATTTGCAGCAGGTGCACGGGCTGCGTGCCGTGGTTCATCTCGCTGTGCATAACGCCGCGGCCCGCGCTCATGTGCTGCACCTCGCCGGCGCGCAGCGTGGCGGTGTGGCCCATGCTGTCGCGGTGCGTCAGCTCGCCCGCCAGCATGTAGGTGATGATTTCCATGTCGCGGTGGCCGTGCATGCCAAAGCCGGTGCCCGGCGCAACGATGTCTTCGTTGATAACGCGCAGGTTGCCCCAGCCCATGTGGCGCGGGTCGTAGTAATCCGCAAACGAAAACGAATGCCAGGTGCGCAGCCAGCCGTGGTCGGCATGGCCACGCTCGGCCGCAGGGCGCAGGGTCAGCATGGCGGTGGTCTTTCGGCAGCAAACTGCAAGCAGCGACGATGGCCGCACTGTAGACAAAGCGCCAGCGTCCGTGGTGCAATGGCATCGGTGTCAACCTTCAAACTTTTTGAATGAGCATCCCCCAAGACCCCATCCCGATGCCTGCGCTGGGCCCGCAGGACATGGCGATGCTGGCCGCGGTGCAGCGCCACGGCAGCTTGGCCGCGGCGGCGCGTGCACTGGGGCTGGTGCCCAGCGCGCTGACGTACCGTGTGCGCCGCCTCGAAGAGGCGCTGGACGTGCTGCTGCTGGACCGCCGCGGCGGCCGGGCGCGCCCCACGCCAGCGTGCGAGGAGCTGCTGCGCGCCGGCACCGAGTTGCTGCAGGCGTGGGAGGCGCTGGCGCAGCGCGTGCGCCGCATCGCCACCGGGTGGGAGGCCGAGCTGACCATCGCCGCCGACGCCGTCATCGACCCCCGCACGCTGCTGGAGTTGTGCGAGCGCTTTGCCGCGCTGGGCGCTCCCACGCGGCTGCGGCTGCGCAGCGAAACGCTGTCGGGCACCTTGCAGGCCCTGCTGGCCGGCCACGCCGACCTGGCGCTTGGGGTGCTGCTGGACGGCCCGGTGCCCGCTGGCGTGGGCTGCGCGCCGTTGGGTGAAGTGGGGTTCGTTTTCGTGGTGGCCCCGCACCATCCGTTGGCCCGTGCCACCGAACCGCTGACGCCGCAGCAAATCCGTGCCCACCGTATCGTCGCCGTGGCCGACAGCGGTGTCGGGGGTGGCTTGACCTACGGCGTGCAACCCGGGCAGGACGTGCTGACCGTGCCCACGATGGAATGGAAGCTGCAGGCGCAACTGCGCGGCCTGGGTTGCGGCTGGCTGCCGCAGCCCCTGGTGCAACCGTACATCGACAGCGGCCGCTTGGTCGCCTGCGCCACCACGCTGCCACCGCGCCAGGCGCGCACCGGCTACGCCTGGCACCTGGGCGCTGCCCACCCCCACCCGGCGCCACCAGGGCGCGCGTTGGCGTGGTGGCTGCAGCAGTTGGCGGACGAGCGCACCCGCACGGCGCTGCTGCGCTGCCGGCCCAACGCCATGCTCTGGTAGATTGGTGGCTGCCACAACCTTGTCGAGCCACCATGCCGCGCCCCACCACGCCCCCGCCCCTTGCGCACGTTGCGCGCCCGCGCCGCGCGCGTGCCCCGCTGAGCGCGCCTGCGCCGCAGACGCCGGGCGCCCCCCGCCCCGTGGCCGTGGTGGGCGCGGGCATGGCCGGCATCACCGCGGCGCGCACGCTGGCACGCGCCGGCTGGCACGTGACGCTGCTGGACAAAGGCCGCCAACCCGGAGGTCGCATGGCCACCCGGACCACCGAGGCCGGAACCTTCGACCACGGCGCGCAGTTTTTCACCGTGCGCGACGCCCGGCTGCACACCGCGCTGCAGGCCACCCAGGCCCCCGTGCTGGCTTGGCACGCCGACTTTGCGCGCGTGCTGGACGCTGGTGGCCAGCCGCTGGCGCAGCCAGCCCCGCCGACCGAGACGCGTTGGCTGCCCACCCCCGGCATGCAGGCCCTGCCGGGGCAGTGGGTGCACCAACTGCTGACCGACCACGCCAGCGCCCGGCTGCACACGCGCACCCGGGTGCAGTCGCTGCAGCACCACGCCGGCCAGTGGTGGCTGCGCGCGCAGCATGACGACGACGCCACCACCGCCACGCTGGGCCCCTATGACGCGGTGGTGTTGGCCCTGCCCGCGCCGCAAGCCGAGGCGCTGCTGCAAGCCAGCGCCCTGGCGCCCGACTGGTGCGCGCGCCTGCAGACCGAGGTGCACCTGGCCCCCTGCTGGACGCTGCTGGCGGCGTTTGCCGACAGCAACGGCCCCCTGGGGCCAACGTGGGACGCCGCGCGCTGCCAGCACCCGCGCGTGGCGTGGGCGGCGCGCGAAACCAGCAAGCCCGGCCGCCACGGCTGCGAGCGCTGGGTGGTGCAGGCCAGCCCCGCGTGGTCGGCCGAGCACCTGGACGACGACGCCGAACGCGTCGCCGCCAAGCTGCTGCGGGGTTTGGCCGACGTCGCCGGCCTGCGCGCCGAGCCCACGCTGGCCGTGGCGCACCGCTGGCGCTACGCCCAAACCCAGCGCCCGCTGGGTGAACCGTACCTGTGGGACCGGGCGCAGCGCCTGGGGCTGTGTGGCGACTGGTGCCTGGGGCACCGGGTGGAACAGGCCTTTGTGTCCGGGCTGGAGCTGGCGCTGGCGATGCTGGAGGGCTGATGGCCACCGCGGCGTTGCGCCGACCGTACCGCGGGCGGTTTGCCCCCTCGCCGACGGGGCTGCTGCACGCGGGCTCGCTGGTGGCGGCGCTGGCCAGTTGGCTGGACGCCCGCGCCCACGGCGGCGTGTGGCTCGTTCGCATCGAAGACGTGGACACCCCCCGCTGCGTGGCTGGCGCGGACACGGCCATCCTGCAGCAACTGGCGCGCTGCGGCCTGCAGCCGGATGAACCGGTGCTGTGGCAGTCGCACCGCGGCCACGCCTACCAAGCCGCGCTGGAGCGCCTGGCGCAGGCCGGCTGGGCCTACCCATGCGCGTGCACCCGGGCCGACATCGAAGCCGCCTGGGCCGCGCGGGGCGTGGTGCGCCAGCGGCACGCGGTGCTGCCCTACCCGGGCACCTGCCGGCCCGAGCGCGGCGGCCTGGGCGGGCGACCCGCGCGGGCGTGGCGGCTGCACGTGGAGCGGGTGGTGGCCGACCTGGGGCTGCCTGTGCCACTGCAGTGGACGGACCGCCGCCTGGGCCCGCAGGCCCAGGACGTCCAAGCCGTGGTGGGCGACTTCGTGCTCAAGCGCGCCGACGGCCTGTGGGCCTACCAGCTCGCGGTGGTGGTGGACGACGCGGCGCAGGGCATCACCGACATCGTGCGCGGCGCGGACCTGGCCGACAACACCCCGCGCCAGATCGTGCTGCAACGGGCGCTGGGCGTGCCCACCCCGCGTTACCTGCACACCGCGCTGGTGCTGGGCCCCCACGGCGAGAAACTGTCCAAACAAAACGGCGCCCAGCCCCTGGCGCTGGACGACCCCGTGGCCGCGCTGCGCGCCGCGGCGTCCGTGTTGGGCTTGCCCGATGCGCCCGCCGCGGTGGACGTGCCGGCGGCCTTGCAGCACTGGACCCAGGCATGGCGGGCGCGTTGGGTACCGCCGTAACCGGGGCACGCCGCGGCGGCCTGCCTACAATCGCGACCGATGACCGCCTCGACCCTACCTTCCGAGGTGCCGCCCAGCGCGACACCCGCCCACGTCCCCCATCCCAAGACGGTGCGCAGCTTCGTGCGCCGCGCCGGCCGCACCACCAGCGGCCAAGCCAAAGCCCTGGCCGAGCTGGGGCCGCGCTTCGTGCTGCCCTACACCGCGCAACCGCTGGACGCCCAGGCTGCGTTTGGCCGCCGCGCACCGCTGGTGCTCGAAATCGGCTTTGGCATGGGGGAAACCACGGCGCAGATCGCGCTGGGCCGCCCCGACGTGGACTTCATTGGCTGCGAGGTGCACGAGCCTGGCGTGGGCGCGCTGCTCAAGCGCATCGGCGAGCTGGGGCTGACCAACATCCGCATCATCCAGCACGACGCCGTGGAGGTGCTGCAGCACATGCTGCCGCCGGCGTCGCTGGACGGCGTCCACATCTTCTTCCCGGACCCCTGGCACAAAAAGCGCCACCACAAACGGCGCCTGATCCAGCCCCCGTTCGTGGCGCTGCTGGCCAGCCGGCTCAAGCCCGGCGGCTACGTGCACTGCGCCACCGACTGGCAGCCCTACGCCGAGCAGATGCTGCAGGTGCTCGGCGCCGAGCCGCGGCTGGCCAACACCAGCACCGACCCCGCGCTGGGTGGCTACGCGCCCCGACCGGCCTACCGGCCGCTGACCAAATTCGAGCAGCGCGGCCTGCGGCTGGGGCACGGTGTGTGGGACCTGGTGTTTGCGCGCCGCCATGAATGAAGCCGTGGTGTGGCAGGAGCTGGCCGCGCTGGCCGAGCGCGCGGTGGGCCTGTCCGACCCCAACCCGCGCGTGGCATGCCGGCTGGTGCTGGCCGACGGCCGCAGCTTCGACGGCCACACCCAAGCCGCCGGCCAGGCCCACGCCGAGGTGATGGCGCTGCGCGCCGCCCAAGCCGCCGGCGCCGACGTGCGTGGCGCCACCGCCTACGTGACGCTGGAGCCGTGCAGCCACCACGGCCGCACGCCGCCGTGCTGTGACGCGCTGATCGCCGCCGGCGTGGCGCGCGTGGTGGTGGCCGCCATCGACCCCAATCCGCGCGTGGCCGGCCAAGGGGTGGCGCGGCTGCGCGCAGCCGGCGTGGCCGTCGAGGTGCTGCCCACCGACCACCCCGCCGCGGTGGCCACGCGCGAGCTCAACATCGGCTTTTGGAGCCGCATGGTGCGCCAGCGCCCCTGGGTGCGCATGAAGGTGGCGGCGTCGTTGGACGGCACCACGGCGCTGCCCGACGGCACCAGCCAGTGGATCACCGGCGAGGCCGCGCGCACCGACGGCCACGCTTGGCGCCGCCGCGCAGGGGCCGTGCTGACCGGCATCGGCACCGTGCGCAGCGACAACCCACGGCTGGACGTGCGGCTCGTGCCCACGGCGCGGCAGCCGTTGCGGGTGGTGCTGGACTCCGCACTGGAGATCGACCCCGCGGCGCGCATCCTGCAGCCGCCCGGCGCGGTGGTGGTGTACACGGCTGTGGGCGCCACGGCCACAGCCGCGCAGATGGCGCGCCGCGCCGCGCTGACCGACCTGGGGGTGACGGTGATCGACCGGCCTGGCCCACCCAAACACGCCGGCGGCCCGCCCAAGGTGGACCTGGCCGCGGTGCTGACCGACCTGGCCACGCGCGAGGTCAACGAGCTGCACGTGGAAGCCGGCGCCAAGCTCAACGCCTCGTGGTGGCGCGCGGGGTTGGTGGATGAGCTGCTGCTGTACCTGGCGCCGCGCCTGCTGGGCCAGGGCGAGCCCATCGCCGCCCTGGGGCCGCTGGCGCGGCTGCAGGATGGCTGGCCGTTGACCTTTGTGTCGGTGCAACCGGTGGGGGCGGACCTGCGCATCCTCGCGCGCGTGCCCGGCCGCGCCCCGTGGTGAGCGTGCGTTGCCGCATGGCCCGCCCGCCCAAAAACCCCGCCATCGGCCTGCGCGACGGGCTCAGCCCGAGCTGCCTGGCGCTGCCCCGCCTGCGCCAGTGCCCATGGCCAACGTTGTTGGACTGTCTGGCCGAGCGGCTGCCACGGGTGCCGCGCGAGGTCTGGCTGGACCGCCTGCGCGCCGGCCAAGTGCTGGACGAGCACGGACGCGCGCTGGACGAACACACCCCCTACCTGCATGGCCAGCGCATCTACTACTGGCGTGACGTGCCCGACGAGCCCCCGATCCCGTTCGAGGCGACGGTGCTGTTGCGCGACGAACACCTGCTGGTGGTGGACAAGCCGCACTTTCTGCCGGTCACCCCTGGTGGCCGCCACGTGCGCGAAACGCTGCTGGTGCGCCTCAAAAACACCCTGGGTTTGCCCGAGCTGAGCCCGCTGCACCGCATCGACCGCGAAACGGCGGGGTTGGTGGTGTTCAGCGTGCGCGCCGCCGAGCGCGACGCGTACCAGCGGCTGTTCCGCGAGCGCCGGGTGGACAAGACCTACGAGGCCATCGCGCCGTGGCGCGGCGACCTGGTCTGGCCGCAGCGGCGCGTGAGCCACCTGCGCGAAGACGAGACCGCGTTTTACCGGATGCGCGAGGCCGCGCCGGACGAGGGACTGGCGCCCAACAGCGAAACCTGGATCGAGCCGCTGCAGCGGCTGGGTGCGCGCGGCGAGCTGGCCCACTACCGGCTGCGGCCCGTGACCGGCAAGCGTCACCAGTTGCGCGTGCACATGGCGGCGCTGGGCTTGCCCATCGTCGGCGACCCGCTGTACCCCACGGTGCGGCTGGGGCCGAACGACCTGCCCGACCACAACCAGCCGCTGCAGTTGCTGGCCCGGGCCATCGCGTTCGACGACCCCATCACCGGCCAGCGCCGCACGTTCACCAGCCAACGCCGGCTGGACTACTGCCCTTGACCGAGCGCGTAGCCGCGCTCACCGTCGAACGTGCACAGGTTTTCCGTCTTGATCACGTCGACGCCACGCGCGGTGAGCGCGTGCAGCAAACCGATGATGTCGGCGTGGGTCACCGTTTGCCCCTGCGGCGCGACGAAGCGGCAGCGCCAGTGGTCGGTGCAGAAGGTTTCGGGGAAACCGCCGGGCCAGACCTTGACGCCACGGTTGGTGATCATCTGCAAGGTGAAGGGCGGCGTCACCAACGCGCTGAGCTGCCCCGCGACAAAGTCGGCGCTGACACCGGCGGCGTGCACAAACACGTCCACCCCGACCAGCCCCTTGACCGCTGGCGCGCGACGCGGCAGCGCCACCGGGATCGCCGCCGCCGCGGCCGGGGCCGACCCCGCCGCATCGGCCCACGCGTAGCGCACGGGGGCCAGTTGCTCGGGCCGCTGGCCCAGCCGCTCGATCACCGCATCGGCAAAGTCCATGCTGCCAAACGGCCGGCCAATGCTGAGCGAGCCGTGCAGCTCGGCCGTGTGCACGCCGTCTTCGATGGTGCGCAGCCAGGCGTTGTGGATGGTTTCGGCCACCGCCGGCTGGCCGATGTGCACCAGCATCAGCACCGCCGCCAGCAGCAGGCCCGAGGGGTTGGCGATGCCCTTGCCGGCGATGTCGGGGGCGCTGCCGTGGATGGCTTCGAACATCGCCACGTGGTCGCCGATGTTGGCGCTGGGCGCCAGCCCCACCGAGCCGGTCAGTTCCGCCGCGATGTCCGACAGAATGTCGCCGTACAGGTTGGGCGTGACGATGACGTCGAAGCGCTCCGGCCGCGTGGCCAGCCGCGCCGCGCCGATGTCGATGATCAGGTGCTCGGTCTCGATCTCCGGGTACTGCGGCGCGATCTCGTCGAAGACGCGATGGAACAGCCCATCGGTCATCTTCATGATGTTGTCTTTGGTCATGCAGGTGACCTTCTTGCGGCCATGGCGGCGCGCGTACTCGAACGCGTAGCGCACGATTTTTTCGCAGCCCGGGCGGGTGATGAGCTTGAGGCACTGGAACACCTCGTCGGTCTGGCGGTGCTCGATGCCGGCGTAGAGGTCCTCCTCGTTTTCGCGCACGATGACCAGGTTCATCTTGGGGTGCAGCGTGCGCACGAAGGGCGCGTAGCTGACGCACGGACGCACGTTGGCGTACAGGCCCAGCGTCTTGCGGATGGTGACGTTGAGGCTTTTGAAGCCGCCGCCCTGCGGCGTGGTGATCGGGGCCTTGAGGAACACCTTGGTGCGCCGCAGGCTGTCCCACGCCTCGGGCGCGATGCCCGAGCTGTGGCCGGCCCGGTACTGCTGCTCGCCGATCTCGATGAACTCCGGCGCGATGCGCGCGCCTGCGGCCTGCAGCACGCGCAGCGTGGCGTCCATGATCTCGGGGCCGATGCCGTCGCCGCGCGCGACGGTGATGGGGGTGAGTTCGCTCATCTTCGAACCTTGTCGGGGTTGACGATGGGCGCAGTTTGGCCGATCATGGCATCGATTTCAAATCATCATTTCTGATTGTTTACATCGTACTTAGTCAATGAATAAGATCCGTCCGCCGCGCGTCACCTTTCATCAACTTCGCACGCTGGAGGCGGTGGTTCGGCTGGGCTCCATCACCCGGGCCGCGGCCGAGCTGCACCTGACCCAGCCCACCGTGTCGGCGCAGATCCACGAGCTGCAAAGCGCGCTGGACACCGCCCTGGTCGAGCCGGTGGGGCGCGGCATCCGCCCCACCGAGGCCGCGCAACTGCTGCGCGCCACGGCGCTGGACATGTTCGCGCGCTGGCAGCGCTTCGAAGAGGACCTGCAGGCGCTGCACGGTCTGGAGCGCGGGCGGCTGCGCATCGCAGGCGTGACGACGACCGAATACTTCATCGCGCGCTGGCTGCGCCGCTACACCGACAGCCACCCCGGCATCGACATCGAGCTCGCGGTGGACAACCGCGACGCCGTGGTGCGCCGCCTGCAGCAAGACGAGATCGAGCTGGCCGTGATGATGATGCCGCCGGACAACCTGCCCTTGCACCGGGTTCCGTTGATGCGCAACCCCCTGGTGCTGATCGGCCCGGCGGGCCACCCGTGGGCCGGCGCGCGCCGCGTGGCGCGCACCGCCCTCAACGGGCAAGCGCTGCTGATGCGCGAGCCCGGCTCGGGCACCCGGCTGGCCACCGAAGCCTACCTGCACACGCACGGGCTGACCCCCACGGTGCGCGCCACGCTGGGCAGCAACGAGGCGATCAAGCACGCGGTGGCCGCCGGGCTGGGGTTGGCGGTGGTGTCACGCCACGCGCTGGCGGCCGACCCGGCGCACGACGGCGTGGCGCTGTTGCCGGTGGTGGGCTTCCCGATCGAGCGGCGCTGGCTGCTGGTGTGGCGCAGCGACCGGCGCCTGTCGCTGGCCGCCCAGCGCTTTGTGGAGCACGTGCGCGCCCACCCGCCGGACGAGCCGGACACCGCTGCCGCGGCGGGCGCCTGAGGCGCCCCTCACACCCGCTGCGCCACCCAGTCGCGCACGCTGCCCAGGGCGGCCGGCACACGGGCGGCGTCGGTGCCGCCGGCCATCGCCAGGTCGGGCTTGCCGCCGCCTTTGCCCCCCACCTGCTGGGCCACGGCGCCGACCAGCTCGCCGGCCTTGAGGCCCTGCGCCACCAGATCGGGCGTCACCCCCGCGCACAGCTGCACCTTGGTGCCCTCCACGCTGGCCAGCACCACCACGGCGCGCTTGAGGCGGGCTTTGAGCTTGTCCACCGCTTCGCGCAGGGTCTTGGCGTCGGCGCCGTCCAGCCGCGTGGCCAGCACCTGCACGTCGCCCACCGCCACGGCCTGAGCGGCCAACCCATCGGCTTGCGCCGTGGCCAGCCGCGCCTTGAGCGTGTCGAGGTCTTTTTCCAGCTCGCGCACGCGCTGCTGGGTCTGCTCGATGCGCGCCACCAACTCCTCGGCCGGGGCCTTGAGCACGCCCGCGGCCGCCTGCACCTGCTGCTCCAGCCGCTGCAGGTACGCCAGCGCCCCGGTGCCGGTGACGGCTTCGACGCGCCGGATGCCGGCCGCCACGCCGCCTTCGGCGACGATCTTGAACAGCCCGATGTCACCGGTGCGCGCCACGTGGGTGCCGCCGCACAGCTCGCGGCTGGAGCCGATGTCCAGCACGCGCACAGTGTCGCCGTACTTTTCGCCAAACAACATCATCGCGCCGGCGGCGCGGGCCTCGTCCAGCGGCATCACGCGCGCCTGCGTGGGGGTGTTGGCCAGGATTTCGGCGTTGACCTTGGCTTCGATCGCCTGCACCTGCTGCGGCGTCAGCGGGGCGTTGTGCGAGAAGTCAAAGCGCGTGCGCTCGTCGTCCACGAGCGAGCCTTTTTGCTGCACGTGCTCCCCCAGCACCTCGCGCAAGGCCTTGTGCATCAGGTGGGTGGCCGAGTGGTTGCGCATCGTGGCGGCGCGGCGCGCACCATCCACCTGGGCCGTGACGTGGTCGCCCACCGCGATGACGCCTTCGGCCACCACGCCATGGTGGCCGTGCACATGGGCTTTGATTTTTTGCGTGTCGTGCACCTCAAAGCGCGCCGAGCCGGCTTGCAGCACCCCACGGTCGCCGACCTGGCCACCGCTTTCGGCGTAAAACGGCGTCTCGTCCAGCACGACGATGCCGGCCTGCCCGGCCTTGAGCTCAGCCACCGGCGTGCCCTCGTGGTACAGCGCCACCACCTTGGCCTGGGCCTGCAGGTGCTCGTAGCCCACGAAGCGGTTGTCCGGCCCGCCGTAGTCGAGCACGCGCTCCATCTTGAACTTGCCGGCGGCGCGCGCCTGCTCCTTTTGCCGCTGCATCGCTGCCTCGAAGCCGGCCACATCCACCGCGACGCCGCGCTCGCGGCAAACGTCGTTGGTCAGGTCCAACGGAAAGCCGTAGGTGTCGTGCAGCTTGAACGCCACCTCGCCCGGCAGCGTGGTCTGGCCGCCGGCCAGCGCGGCGTCCAGAATCTCCATGCCGTGTTCCAGCGTTTCGTAAAAGCGCTCCTCTTCGGCCTTGAGCACCTCGGTGACGCGCTCGGCGCTCGCGGCCAGGTGGGGGTACGCCTGGCCCATCTGGGCCACCAGGTCCGGCACCAGCCGGTGGAAAAACGGCGCCTTGCGCCCGAGCTTGTAGCCGTGGCGGATGGCCCGGCGAATGATGCGCCGCTGCACGTAGCCGCGGCCTTCGTTGCTGGGGATGACGCCGTCGGCCACCAAAAAGGCGGTGGCGCGGATGTGGTCGGCGATGACGCGCAGGCTGGGGCTGGCCAGGTCGGTGGCCCCGGTTTCGCGCGCCGCCGCGGCAATCAAGGCCCTAAACAGGTCGATGTCGTAGTTGCTGTGCACGCCCTGCAAAATGGCGGCGATGCGCTCCAGCCCCATGCCCGTGTCCACGCAAGGCGCCGGCAACGGCCGCACCGAGCCGTCGGGCTGCATGTCAAACTGCATGAACACGTTGTTCCAGATCTCGATGTAACGGTCGCCGTCGGCATCAGGGCTGCCCGGTGGGCCGCCAGGCACCTCGGGGCCGTGGTCGTAGAAGATCTCCGAGCACGGGCCGCAGGGGCCGGTGTCGGCCATCATCCAGAAGTTGTCCGACTGGTACTTGCCGCCTTTGTTGTCGCCGATGCGCACCACGCGCTCGCTGGGCAGGCCGATCTCCTTGGTCCAGATGTCGTAGGCCTCGTCGTCCTCGTGGTACACGGTGGCCCACAGCCGCTCGGGCGGCAGCTTGAACACCTCGGTCAACAGCTCCCAGGCCCACTTCAGGCTCTCGCGCTTGAAGTAGTCGCCAAACGACCAGTTGCCCAGCATCTCGAAAAACGTGTGGTGGCGCGCCGTGTAGCCGACGTTTTCGAGGTCGTTGTGCTTACCACCGGCGCGCAGGCAGGCCTGCACCGACGCTGCGCGCACGTACGGGCGCTTGTCGGTGCCGAGGAAAACGTCCTTGAACTGCACCATGCCCGAGTTGGTGAACATCAACGTCGGGTCGTTGGCCGGCACCAGCGGGCTGGAGGGCACCACCGTGTGGCCGCGCTGGGCAAAGAAATCCAAAAACGTGCGCCGGATGTCGGCCACGGAAAACGTCGGACGGTCGACGGCTTGGGTCATGTTGCGCTCGGGCTCAAGGGTGAGGCTGGCAAAAGCTTGCATTTTACGGCCGGGGTTGGCCGGCGCGTTATGCTCGCCCCATGCGTTTGAACCTGATTTACGCCCGCGCGGCCAACGGCGTCATCGGCTGCACCCGCGACGGCCGGCCCGCCATGCCCTGGCACCTGCCGGAGGACTTGGCGCACTTTCGGCGGCTGACGCAGGGCTGCCCGGTCATCATGGGCCGCACGACGTGGGACTCGCTGCCGCCGCGCTTTCGGCCACTGCCGGGGCGCGTCAACCTGGTGCTGACCCGCGACGAGGTACGGGCGGCCGAGCTGCGCGCCGCCGGAGCGGTGCCGGTGGCCAGCCTGGAAGCCGCGCTGGCCCACTGCCGCACACTGCGCGACCAGCACGGCCGCCCCCCCGCCGAGGTGTGGGTGATCGGTGGCGCGCAGGTGTACGCCCAGGCCGAGCCGCTGGCGCAGCGCGCCGTGGTCACCGAAATCGGTCATGCCTTCGACGGCGACGCCTACGCGCCGACCCTGGGACCCGCGTGGCGCGAGACGGCGCGCGAAGCGCACGTCAGCGCCACGGGGCTGCCGTTTGCCTTCGTCACTTACGAGCGCTCAAGCTGATCGAGCCACACCCGCATCAGCTCCCGGTAGGTTCCCAGCGCACCAAAAATGGCATCGGCCACCGCCTCGTTGTAGGTGTGCGAGGTCAAGTTGCGATGATCCGTCATCGCCAACGCCGTTCGGGCCTGCTCCTCCGTCAGCAAGCCGTTTTCCATGGAGGCGCGGATGACCGGTTTAGGCGAGGCCAGCTCCACGCCATAGCGCTCACGCAACACCAGCTGCGCCGCCTTCCACACCGCTTCGAAGGTGTATTCGAACCGCTGGATGGAGGCGTCTCTCACCACGGTTGAGAATGGCTCGCCAGCCAATGCCTGCAACGACGCCCAGGCGCGGCGGGCCACCGCCAAACGTTGCTTCAGCCGATCCACGCGACCCCCTCAGCATCGATTGCCTGGCGCAACTCGCTCGCAGCCGTCTCGTAGTCGACCAGGTCGACACGAAACGGTACACGGGAGTCTTCCAGCGCCTGCTTAGCCTCGGCCAAGGTATCGGCAGGAATCGGCATTGCCGCGCGCACCGCCAAGTCGATGTCGGACGTTCGGCGCGCATCCCCTCGCGCCCGCGAACCGAACAGGTACACGATCGCTTGGTGGCGCTGCGCCAACGGCGCCAGGATGCGCACGATCTCCTCACGATCGCGGGGGTCGATTCGCTGCACGGCAGGGTCCACGGCCCCTATTCTGGCACGATCGAGGTGCGTGCGACGCCTCGTCCCGGCTTACGCCTTGGGCGGTGGGCGCAGGTAGCGCTCGTCCGACCAGGTGGCCAGCCACTGCGGGGCGAAGGCGACGAACACGGCGGCGAACAAGCCGGTCAGAAACGCGTCGCCCCACGCCATCAGCCAGCGCGCCACCAGCGCTTCGTGCAGCGTGACCCCACCCATCAGGTGGTGGATGCCTTCGTACAACGCGCCAGAGGCAAACAGCGCGGCGGCGGTGCCGAAAAAGCCCCGCCCCAGCGTGTAGATGAACACATTGGGGGGCAACCAGCGCCGCAGCGCCCAGCCGATGGCCAGCGCCAGCGTCGCCGGCACCAACCCCACCCACACCCACTGCGACAGCACGGCCTGCAGCGGCGCCTGCCCCAGCAGCCACACCAGCGCCGCCACGCCCAGCAGCACGGGCACGGCCAGCGGCCAGCCCAGCATCAGCACCAGCAAGCTGGCCCCGGAGAACTGCACCGCCATGCCGGCGGGCAATTTTTGCGGCAGCAGCCACAGCCACGGCAACACCGCCAGCGCCGCCAACGCGGGCGACAACAGCGGCCCGCGCAGCATCCGCCATGGCCGCACGGCCAGCGCGGCGGCCACGGCCAGCACGGTCAAGGCAAGCTCCAGCACCATCACGGCACCCTACTCTACCGGCGCGGGGCCCCAAGGCGCTTGCGATGGATCAAGACCGCACCCCGCGGGTGGCGGCGCGTCAGCGCCCGGGCAAGCCCGGCAAGCCACCCAGCCCTTTCATCCCGCCCAGACGCTTCATCATTTTCATCAGGCCGCCGCCTTTCATCTTCTTCATCATCGCCTGCATCTGCTCAAACTCCTTGAGCAGGCGGTTGACCTCCTGCACCTGCACCCCGGCGCCGGCGGCGATGCGGCGCTTGCGGCTGGCCTTGATGATCTCGGGGTGGCGCCGCTCCTCAGGGGTCATCGCGCAGATGATGCCCTCTTTGCGGCGGATGTCTTTTTCGGCGCGGGACAAGTCGGCCTCGCCCGCTTTGGCCGCCAGTTGCGTGGGCAGCTTGTCCAGCAGGCTGGACAGTCCGCCCATTTTCTTCATCTGCCGGATCTGCTCGAGAAAGTCCTCCAGGTCGAAGCCGCCGCTTTTGACCTTGGCCGCCAGCTTTTGCGCCTGCTGCAGGTCCACGCCGGCGGTCACCTGCTCCACCAGCGCCACGATGTCGCCCATGCCCAGCACACGCCCGGCGTGGCGCTCGGCGTCGAACAGCTCCAGGCCGTCGATTTTTTCGCTGACGCCGGCGAACTTGATCGGCGCGCCGGTGATGGCCCGCACCGACAGCGCCGCGCCGCCGCGCGAGTCACCGTCCAGCTTGGTCAGCACGATGCCCGTCAGCGGCAGCGCCTCCTTGAACGCGCGCGCGGTGTTGACCGCGTCCTGGCCCTGCATCGCATCGACGACGAACAGCGTCTCCGCCGGCTTGAGCTCGGCGTGCAGCGCCTGGATCTCGCGCATCATGGCCTCGTCGATGGCCAGCCGCCCCGCCGTGTCCACCAGCAGCACGTCGAAGTAGTGCCGGCGCGCGTGGTCCAGCGCCGCGCGCGCGATGTCCAGCGGCGACTGCTGCGGCGTACTGGCAAACCACTCGGCCCCGGCTTGGCGCGTCACGGTCTTGAGCTGCTCGATGGCCGCCGGCCGGTACACGTCGGTGCTGACGGTCAGCACCTTTTTCTTGCGCCGCTCGATCAGCCACTTGGCGAGCTTGGCGGTGGTGGTGGTCTTGCCCGCGCCCTGCAAGCCGGCCATCAGGATCACCGCGGGCGGCTGCACGGCCAGGTTGAGGTCGGCCACGCCCGCGCCCATCGTCGCGGCCAGCTCGCGGTGGATGATGCCCACCAGCGCCTGCCCCGGCGTGAGCGACCCCACCACCTCCTGCCCCAAGGCCTTGTCCTTGACACGGGCGATGAAGTCGCGCACCACCGGCAAGGCCACATCGGCCTCCAGCAGCGCCATGCGCACCTCGCGCAGCATGTCCTGCACGTTGCTTTCGGTGATACGGGCCTGGCCGCGCAGTTCTTTGACCAGGCGCGACAATTTTTCGGTGAGGGCGGATGCCATGGCGGGGCTTCGTTACACTAGACGGATGATTGTATCGGCGAGCCCCTGGTGGATGGTGATGCCCGCGCTGGGCGCCGCGGTGGGTTACGCCGCGCTGGCCGCCTGGGCGCGGCGCGCGGCAGGGCGTGGGTTGGACATGCTGCTGTGGGCCACGCTGGCGCTGCACGCGCTGGCGCTGGCCACGGGGTTTGCCGTCCCGCCGGTGCGCTTTGGTTTTGCCCCGACGCTGTCGGTGACGGCGTGGCTGGTGCTGGCGGTGTACGCGGTGGAAACGCGGCTGTACCCCCAGATGGGCGTGCGCTGGCCGCTGGCGCTGCTGGGCGCGCCCGCGGTGTTGCTGGCGCTGCTGTTTCCCGGCACGGTGGTGCCAGCCTTGCCGTCGCCCTGGCTGCCCCTGCATTGGTCGCTGGGGTTTGCCTCGTACGGACTGCTGGGCGCGGCGGTGGCGCACGGCTGGATGATGCAGCGCACCGAGGCCAGCATCCGCGCCGGGGGGGTGCAGCCCACGGCGCTGCCGCTGCTGGCGCTGGAGCGGCTGACGTTTCGCTTCGTCGCAGCGGCGTTCGCGCTGTTGACGCTGACGCTGTTGGCGGGGTGGGTCTTTGCCGAGCAACTCGGCACCGCCGCACGCTGGATCACGCACAAAACCGTCTTCACGGTGCTGTCGTGGGTGGTGCTGGCGGTGCTGCTGTGGGGGCGCTGGCGCTGGGGTTGGCGTGGCCGCTTGGCGGTGCGCATGCTGTATGCGGCCGGCGCGCTGCTGCTGCTGGGCTACGTCGGTTCGCACTTCGTGCTGGAAGTGATCCTGCGCCGCGGCGCGGTCTGAAAGGGCGCCATGCAGGGGTTGTTGAAGTGGCTGCTGGTGATCGCGGTGGTGGTGCTGGGCTGGGCCTGGTGGCGCCAGCAGCGGGTACCCCGCCCACCCAGGCCCACCCCTGGCAAGGCGCCGGCCACCCCCTCACACCTGCCCGAGCCGATGCTGCGCTGCCGCCATTGCGGCACCCACGTGCCCGCCAGCGACGCCGTGCGCGGCGCGCTTGGCCCGTACTGCAGCGATGAGCACCGACGCCTGGCCGAAGGATGACCCCGCCCGCGCAGGGTTGGGGCCGTCGTGGCCCCTGCCCGGCGCGCGCGATGCCGCCGCGCCGCCGGTGCGCCTGTGGCGTCTGTTGCTGTGGGTGCGCGTGCTGCTGGCGCTGGGCCTGCTGGCCCTGGAGAGCGTGGGCTGGTACCACGGACAGACCACAGCGTGGGTGCTGGCGCTCAACGCGCTGTTCGTGGTCTGGACGGTGGTGGGCTTGGCGCTCGGCCCGCCCGCCCACACCGCGGGGGTGTGGTCGCCGCTGTGGTTGTTGACGGTATGGGCCGACCTGGCGGTGTTCGCCGCGCTGGAGGTGCTGGCCCCCGGGGGGCTCAACTTCACCCCGCTGTTCGTGTGGCCGGTGTTGCTGGCGGCGGTGCTGGGGCCGCCGCGGCTGGCGCTGGGCGCGGCCGCCGCCGGCACCCTGGTGCTGTTGGGCCGGGCAGCGGCCGTCGACACGCTGGGCGGCGCGGCCTGGCTGCAAGCGGGCGTGACCGGCACGGGGCTGTTCGCGGTGGCGCTGCTGGCCGCGCACCTGACCACCCGCCTGGCGGCCGAAGCGGCCGCGGCCCGCCACGGCGAGGCTCGGGCCCGGCTGCAAACCGAGGTCAACCGCCTGATCGCGCGCGGCCTGCAAGAGGGCATCGTCGTCACCGACGGCGCGGGGCACCCCCGCTACGTCAACCCGGCCGCCGCCCGCATGCTGGGGGTGGGCGACGAGTTGGTCGCGGCGCCGGACGACCCCGAGGCTCTCGTCGCAGCGGTGGGCGGCACGCCGGCCTGGCAGGCGTTGGCGCACTGGCTGACCACCCAGCCCCACCCAACCGGAACCCACGACCTGACCCTGCCCTTGCCCGACGGGCGCCAGCGCCGGGTGCGGGTGCAGCCCCGCCTTGCCGACCTCGGCCCAGGCTTGGTGGCCGAGGTGCTGCTGCTGCAAGACCTGCACGCGCTCGAGCAGCGCATCCACACCGAAAAGCTGGCCGCGATGGGCCGGGTTTCGGCCGCCGTGGCGCACGAAATCCGCAACCCCCTGGCGGCCATCGCGCAGGCCAGCGCCTTGCTGCAGGAGGATGACCCCAGCGCCGCCCAGCGCCGCTTGCTCACCTTGATCGAGCAAAACGTGCGGCGGCTGGCGCGCACGGTGGACGATGTGCTGGAAGCGGCCCGCAACCCGTGGTCGGACGCCGTGACAGGGCCTGCCGGCGTGCTGGCGCTGGACCCCTTCGTCGACGCGGTGCTGCGCGATTGGCTGGCGCAGCGGCCCCAAGGCGCGCGGCTGCAAACGTCGCTCGCAGCGCCATCGGCGCAGGTGCGCTTCGACCCCGAACATCTGCGCCGCGTGCTGGTCAACCTGCTGGACAACGCCGACCGGCACGCCAGCGCGTCCCCTGGCGCCATCCGGGTGGAAACGCACAGCGACGCCCACCACGCCCACCTGAGCGTGTGGAGCGACAGCCCGCCCATCGGGGCGCCGTTGCGTGACCACCTGTTCGAGCCCTTTGCCAGCGCGCACAGCCGCTCCAGCGGGCTGGGGCTGTTTTTGTCGCGTGAGCTGTGCCAACGCTATCATGCCAGCCTGCACCACGACGTGGCCACCCGCGCCGGCCGCGCCGGCAACGCCTTCGTGGTGAGCGTGCCGCTGTCCACACCGTCCGAGCCATGAACGCGCCCGCCGTGCTGATCGTCGAAGACGAGCCCGACCTGCGCCAGCTCTACGCGCTGACGCTGGCCAAGGTCGGCACCGCGGTGGACCAGGCCTCGGACGTGGCGCACGCGCGCCAATGCCTGCAAGCGCAGCGCTACAGCGTGTTGATCATCGACATGCGGCTGCCCGACGGCAGCGGATTGGAACTGCTGCAGGAGCTGGCCCGCGCCGGGCGGCCCGAGCGGGCGATCGTGGTCACGGCCTACGGATCGGCCGACAACGCGGTGCAGGCCCTCAAGGCCGGCGCCTTCGACTACCTGACCAAACCGGTGTCCCCGGCCCGGCTGCGGCAGGCGGTGGTGGCCGCGCTGCAAGCCAGCGCCGCACCTTCGCCCACGCCGGCGCTGGCCGCCCCCGACCCAAGCCACAACGACGCCCTGCAACAACTGGTGGGCGACTCCGAGGCCATGCAAGCCGTGCGCGCCACGGTGCAGCGCGTGGCGCGCACGATGGCGCCCGTGTTGATCAGCGGCGAATCCGGCACCGGCAAAGAGCTGATCGCGCGCGCCCTGCACGCGTGCAGCCACCGTGCCAGCGGGCCGTTTGTGGCCGTCAACTGCGGCGCCATTCCACCGGATCTGCTGGAGTCCGAGCTGTTTGGCCACAAGCGCGGCGCCTTCACCGGCGCCAGCGCCGACCGCGTCGGGCTGTTCCAGGCCGCGCATGGTGGCACGCTGTTCCTCGACGAAGTCGCCGACCTGCCACTGCCGATGCAGGTCAAGCTGCTGCGCGCGCTGCAGGAACGCGCCGTGCGCCCTGTGGGGGCCGTGGCGGAGGAGCCGGTGGACGTGCGCATTGTCAGCGCCACCCACAAAGCGCTGGCGCAGCTCGTTCAGGCGGGCCAGTTCCGCCATGACCTGTACTACCGCCTCAACGTCATCCCGATCCACGCCCCGGCGCTGCGCGAGCACCCCGACGACCTGCCCGCCATCGCCGTGGCCATCCTGCAACGGTTGGCGCAGCGCGAACGCCTACCCGCCCCGCCCCGCCTGACCGAAGCGGCGCTGGCGCGGCTGCGTCGCCACCCGTTCCCTGGCAACGTGCGCGAGCTGGAAAACCTGCTGGAGCGCGCGCTGGCCCTGCACCCCGGCCCGACGCTGGACGCCGAGGCGCTGGCGCTGGATGCCGCCGCCCACGGCGACGCCGAGATCCCGGCCGACCACGACGACGCCCCGCTGACCCGCGCCGAGCTGGAGGCCCGGCTGCAGCGCAACCGCTGGAACCAATCACGCACCGCGCGCGAGCTGGGCTGGACACTGGCCAAGCTGCGCTACTGGATGCAGCGGCTCGGCCTGGCGGCGTGAGGCATCCTCAGCCATCCAACCCCAACTCGTCGATCTTGCGTGTGATGGTGTTGCGGCCGATGCCCAGGCGCTGCGCGGCGTCGATACGGCGGCCGTGGGTGTGGTGCAAGGCCGCCTCGATCAGGCAGCGCTCGAAGCGCTGGGTGAGCGCGTCCCACACCTGACCGGGCTGGGCGTGCAGCAACTGCAGCGCTTCGGCACGCAGGGCGTCTTCCCAGCCCGCCGGGCCGCCCGGCCCCGCACGGTCCGCCGGCGCGCGGGGGGTGGCTGGTGTGACCGCGGTGCCAAGGTCCGCGGGGGCGGCTGGCGCCGCCAACGCTTGCAGCACCTCGGGCGGCAAGTCCTCCACCCCCACCACCTGCGCCGGGGCCATCACGGTGAGCCAGTGGCACAGGTTTTCCAACTGGCGCACGTTGCCGGGAAAGTCGTAGCGCTGCAGGGCGGCCAGTGCTTCGGGCGACAAGCGCTTGGGCTCCACCGCCAGTTGGCGTGCGCTTTGCTGCAAAAAGAACCGCGCCAGCAGCGGGATGTCCTCACGCCGCTGGCGCAGCGGCGGCAGGCGCAGGCGGATGACGTTGAGGCGGTGGTACAGGTCTTCGCGGAACGCGCCTTCGCGCACGCGCTGCTCCAGGTTTTGGTGCGTGGCGGCGATGACACGCACGTTGGCCTTGATGGGGGCGTGGCCGCCGACGCGGTAGTAATGCCCGTCGGACAACACGCGCAGCAGGCGCGTTTGCAACTCCAGCGGCATGTCGCCGATTTCGTCCAGAAACAGCGTGCCGCCCTCGGCCTGCTCGAAGCGGCCGCGGCGCAGCGCCTGCGCGCCGGTGAAGGCGCCGCGCTCGTGGCCAAACAGCTCGGACTCCAGCAGGTCGCGCGGGATGGCGGCGGTGTTGATGGCGACGAACGGACCGCCCGCGCGCGGCGAGTGCTTGTGCAACGCGCGCGCCACCAGCTCTTTGCCGGTGCCGGATTCGCCGGTGATCAGCACCGTGACGTGGCTTTGGCTGAGCCGGCCGATGGCGCGAAACACGTCCTGCATGGCCGGCGCCTGCCCCAGCATTTCGGGCGCCACCTGCAGGGCCTCGGCGCTGGCTTCCTCGTCGCGCAGGCTCTCATCGGCGGCGCGGCGGATCAGCTCGACCGCTTTGGGCAAGTCGAACGGCTTGGGCAGGTACTCAAACGCCCCACCCTGAAACGCTGCCACCGCGCTGTCCAGGTCGGAGTAGGCGGTCATGATGATCACCGGCAGCCGGGGGCGCTGGCGGCGCACCTGCTCCAGCAGTTGCAAGCCGGTGCTGCCGGGCATGCGGATGTCGCTGACCAGCACCTGCGGGCCGTCGTCGCTGGCGTCGGCCAAGGCGTCCAGCACGGCGCGCGGCGAATCGAAGCTGCGTGTGGTCAGGCCCTCGCGCGCCAGGGCTTTTTCCAGCACGAAGCGGATGGAGGGGTCATCGTCGACGATCCAGATCGGTTTCATGCGCCAGCCTTGTGCATCGTTGCCACCCCGGGCCCCGTGGCCGCACTCACGCCAGCGGGATCAGGATGGTGAAGTCGGTGTGGCCCGGGCGGCTGTCGCATTCGATCAGGCCCTGGTGCTGCTGCACGAAGGTCTGCGCCAGCGTCAGGCCCAGGCCGGTGCCCCCGTCGCGCCCGGACACCAGCGGGTAAAAGATGCGCTCGCGGATGTCGTCGGGCACGCCGGGGCCGTTGTCGATGACATGCAATTCCAATGCCAGGCGCACGCGCCGCTTGCCAAAGGTCACCTGCCGCTGCACACGCGTGCGCAGGGTGATGCGCGCGTCGCCCGCGGCGATACGCTCGCGCAGGGCCTGCGCGGCGTTGTGCGCCAGGTTGAGCACGGCCTGGATCAGCAGCTCGCGGTCGCCCCGGAACTCGGGGATCGAGGTGTCGTAGTCGCGCACCACCTGCAGGCCTTTGGGAAACTCGGCCAGCAGCACCGCGCGCACGCGCTCGCACACCTCGTGGATGTTGACGTCGCTGAACTGCAGCGCGCGCCGGTGCGGCTCCAGCAGCCGGTCCACCAGCGCTTGCAGGCGATCGGCCTCGTGCACGATGACGTCGGTGTACTCGGCCAGGTCGGGCCGCTGCCCCAGCTCCATTTGCAGCAGCTGCGCCGCGCCACGGATGCCGCCCAAGGGGTTTTTGATCTCGTGCGCCAGGTTGCGGATCATCGCCTTGTTGGCCTGGGTCTGCTCCAGCAACCGCTCTTCGCGCTCCTGACGCGCCTGCTGCTCCAGCGGCAGCATTTCGACGATGCGCCGCGCACGTTCGTCGGTCGTGGCCAGCACCAGGTGCACCGGCAGCGGCGGCCGCAGCAGGCGGCGCAACTGCGTGTCGTAGCGGATGACGGCGTACTCGTGCTGCTGCGCACCTTGCAGCGCGTTGTGCCACAGCGACGCCGGCAGCAGCCAGTCGGCCAGATCGACCCCTTGCAGGTTGCGCCGCGACAGGCCGATGGCGTCTTCCAGCGCGTGGTTGGCGTAAACGATGCGACCGGCGTCGTCGACCACCGCCACCAGCGTGGCCAGCAGATCCAGCGCCGACAGGTCGGCCGAAGCTGGTACAGCGGTGTCGGTCATCGGTGTTCAGCGGCCCTCGGCCGGGGGCAAGCGGGCCAGCTCACGCTGCAGCGCGGCCACGTCGGCCTCGGCACGCTCGACGCGCGCGCGCAGCTCCTCCACCCGCGCCTGGTAGCGCGGCCCGTCGGTGCGCTCGTTGGCCAGGCGCGGGGGCTTGCCGTCGGCGTAGTCGGCGCGGGCCTGCTCCAGGCGTTGCTGCGCGCGCTGCAGCTCTTGCTCCAGGATGCGGCGCGCTTCGGCGTCGCGCTGGCGCTGCTCGCCAGCGCCAACCCGCTCGGCGCCATTGCGTGCCGCGGGGGCGGCGGCCGCGCCGCCGCTGCCCGTCGGCGGGGTGGCCGCGGGCGGCGGCACGCGCGTGCCTTCGACGATGGTCAGGTTGCCTCCCTGGACTTCGCGGCATCCACGGCCGAGCGGGTCGGGGCCGGGGTTGTTGGTGTATTCGTTGCCGCAGCGCCAGATTTTGCTGCCTTGCGCCAGCGCCGGCAGCCCCATGGCGCCCAGCGCCAGCAGCAGCGCCACAGCCGTCCCCTTGCGTGCGTGCGTTGGTGCTCTCATGGCCACAGTATCACCCAAAACGGTGCGGGGCGGCACCCGGCCGCCCCGCACTCCACGGTCACCGCCGCCCTGCCGTCGCGCCGGCCGCAGGGCGGTGCGCCATCACAGGCTGAAGTACATGTCGTACTCGGTCGGGGTGACCTCGACACGGGCACGGTTGACTTCCTGCATCTTGAGCTCGATGTAGGCGTCGATCATGCTGTCGGTGAACACGCCGCCCTTGGTCAGGAACGCACGGTCCTTGTCCAGGTAGTCCAGCGCCATGTCGAGGCTGTGGCACACGGTGGGCACCAGCTTGTCCTCTTCCGGCGGCAGGTGGTACAGGTCCTTGGTGGCGGCTTCGCCCGGGTGGATTTTGTTTTCCACGCCGTCCAGGCCCGCCATCAGCAGCGCGGCAAAGCACAGGTACGGGTTGGCCATCGGGTCCGGGAAGCGCGCCTCGACACGGCGTGCCTTCGGGTTGGCCACGTAGGGGATGCGGATCGAGGCCGAGCGGTTCTTGGCCGAGTACGCCAGCTTGACCGGCGCTTCGAAGTGGGGCACCAGGCGCTTGTAGCTGTTGGTGGTGGGGTTGGTGATGGCGTTGAGCGCGCGGGCGTGCTTGATGATGCCGCCGATGTAGTACAGCGCAAAGTCGCTCAGGCCCGCGTAGCCGTCACCGGCAAACAGGTTCTTGCCGTCTTTCCACACCGACTGGTGCACGTGCATGCCGCTGCCGTTGTCGCCGTGGTAGGGCTTGGGCATGAAGGTGGCGGTCTTGCCGTAGCGCTCGGCGACGTTCCAGATCACGTACTTGAGGGTCTGCGTCCAGTCGGCACGCTGCACCAGCGTGGAGAACTTGGTGCCGATTTCGCACTGGCCGGCGCCCGCCACTTCGTGGTGGAACACCTCGACCGGGATGCCCAGCGACTCCAGGATCAGCACCATCTCGGCGCGCATGTCGTGCGTGCTGTCCACCGGCGGCACCGGGAAGTAGCCGCCCTTGGTGCGCGGACGGTGGCCACGGTTGCCGTTGTCGTATTTGGTGCCGGTGTTCCAGGGCGCTTCGTACTCCTCGATTTCGTAGAAGCAGTTGCCCGGCTGGGTGCTCCAGCGCACGCCGTCGAACAGGAAAAACTCCGGCTCAGGCCCGAAGTAAGCGGTGTCACCCAGGCCGGAAGCCTTCAGGTACGCCTCGGCGCGCTTGGCGATCGAGCGCGGGTCACGGTCGTAGGCCTTGCCGTCGCTGGGCTCGATGACGTCGCACTGCAAAAACAGCGTCGTTTCCTCGAAGAACGGGTCCAGGTTGGCGGTGGCGGGGTCGGGCATCAGCAGCATGTCGGACGCTTCGATGCCTTTCCAGCCGGCGATCGACGAGCCGTCGAAGGCGTGGCCGCTGGTGAATTTGTCCTCGCTGAAGGCCGACACCGGCACGGTCACGTGCTGCTCCTTGCCACGGGTGTCGGTGAAGCGGAAATCGACGAACTTGACGTCGTTTTCCTTGATCATGTTCATGACGTCGGCGACGGTTTTGGCCATGCCAGTGCTCCTTGTTGCGGTGAGGGGTCAGAAACGTTGACGTGGGTCAGGCTAAGCACGTTGCGTGCCAGGTTGCGCGCGTGATCAGTTGGGCCAACGAACCACCCTACAATGCACCACAACAGTGCATTGCACCAACAGCGTGCATCGTTATCGCACCATTTCAGGGCCTAGCCGCTGCGCCATCGCGCGCAACCCCGCCAGCAGCGCATCGTACGCGATTTGCACCGCCTCGGGCGGCCCTTTGACGCCCAGTTCGATGTGGCGGCCGTGCTCGGGGTGGTCCACGCTGGGCAGGCTGAACACGCGCACCTGCGGATGGTCGGCTTCGATGCGCTCCATCAGCGGCGTCAGCGTGGCCTCCATCGCGCCGTACACGATGACAGAGCGCTCGCGCTGCGCCGCGCGACCGTGCAGGTCACGGTGCAGGGTGTCGAGCACCCACTCGATCATCGGCCAGGCCATGACCGGAAACCCGGGCACGAAATGCACCACGCCCCCGCCCGGGCCGCGGCAACTGAAACCGGGGATTTTGTTGTACGGGTTGGGGATGATCGTGGCGCCCTCGGGGAAGCAACCCATTTGCAGCCGCTGGACGTGGTCGGGGCGGCTGGGGTCGTAGGGCTCGCCACGCTCGGCACACATGTCGCGGATGCGCTGCTCGATCAGCGCCTTGGCCTCGGGGTGCAGGGTCAGCGGCACACCCAGCGCGGCGGCCGCAGCCTGGCGCGTGTGGTCGTCCGGCGTGGCGCCGATGCCGCCGGTGGACAGCACCACGCCGTCGCGTGCAAAGGCCTGGCGCAGCACCTCGGTGATCGCCGCGCGGTCGTCGCCCACGTAGTGCGCCCAGGCCAGTTGCAGCCCACGGGCCTGCAGCAGCTCGATCACTTTGGGCATATGCTTGTCTTGCCGCTTGCCCGACAGGATCTCATCACCGATGACGATCAGGCCGATGGAGGGTTTGTCTGTGTTCACACCAACCTCATGAGGACGACGGGGGCAGTTCGCGCGCGGGGACGTCGATGACCCGCTCGGGGGGCGGCGGGACGGCGTCGCGCGCCGGCGCGGTCTGGGTGGCCACCGACGGGGTGGCGTGGCGCAGCTCGGCCAACGCCGCCAGCAGGTAGTGCACGAACCACAGCGACGCAAACGCAAACACCAGCGCGTAAATCCAGATGGCCAGCGGCAGCAGCAACGGCGCCAGCGCGATGAACATGGCCCCGGAGGCCCACAACACGCTGGGCGCGGCGCTGAGCAAGCCCGTCACGATGCCCATGGCCAGCAGCGGCACGCGGTGGGTGCGCATCAACGCGCGCCGCTCGTCGACGCTGGCGTGTTCGGCCAACGCGTCGTAGGCCAGCACGCGGTACGACAGCCACCCCCAAATGAGCGCGGGCAGCACCAGCGCCAGCGGCGGCACCAGCCACAGCGGCAGGGACACCAACAACATCAGCAGCGCCAGCACGGTCGACCACAGCGACCACCCCAGCCCACGCCACCATCCGCCGCCGTGGCGCCGCTCCAGGTCGGCAAAGCGCCGCGCCGCCACCAGGTCCACGATCGCCGGCGTCATCATCAGCGCCACCAGCAGCAACGCGGCCACGACGATGATGGGCGTGGCCACCAGCAGCACCAGCAACGGCGCCACCACGTGGCGCAGCGCGCCCAGGCCCACGCTGTCGAGCCAGCCCAGCACGAACTCCACCAGCGACCACGACTGCAGCCACTGCAGCACCGCGTCGACCGCCTGGTCCCAAAACAGGTAGCCCAGCGCCAGCGCCCCCGCCACCATCAGCGCCAGCGGCAGCAGCGACAGCGCGATCACCCGTGGGTGCAAGCAATAGGCGACCGAGCGCCAAAACGATCCGAGCAACAAGCGCATGGGGTCGTAAGCATAACCCGACGCGCCCTGGGCCGTGCGCGCCGCCGGCTACGATACGGCCCATGCCGCCCAACACGCCCCTAACACCCAACACGCCCCTGCCAGCGCCGCAGCGCGTGCCGGTGCACGGGGTGGCGCTGGAGGTGCAGGCCATCGCCCCGCCCCACGCCACCCGCGCGCGCGCGCCGATGGTGTTTTTGCACGAGGGGCTGGGCAGCGTGGGCCTGTGGCGCCAGCGCGGTCAGCACTGGCCGCAGGCGCTGTGCCACGCCAGCGGGCGTGTGGGTTGGCTGTACTCGCGCCAGGGCTACGGTGGGTCGGACCCGATCCCCGACGTGCGCGGCACCGGCCGCCATGGCCCCGACTACATGCACCGGCATGCGTGGACGGTGCTGCCCGCGCTGCTGCAGGCGCTGGGCATCCAACAGCCGCCGTTGCTGGTGGGCCACTCGGACGGCGCCACGATCGCGCTGCTGTACGCGGCGCGCCACCCGGTGGCGGGGGTGGTGGCGCTGGCGCCGCACGTGTTCGTGGAGGACGTGGCGCTGGGCGCCATCGCCGCCGCGCGCGACGCGTACCTGCATGGCGACCTGCGCGCGCGCCTGGCGCGCCACCACGCCGATGTGGACAACGCCTTTTGGCAGTGGAACGACGTGTGGCTCAGCCCGGCGTTTCGCACCTTCGACATCCGTGCCGAATGCGCCCGCATCCGCGCACCGCTGCTGCTGGTGCAGGGCGAACAGGACGAGTACGGCACGCTGGCGCAGCTCGACGCGATCGCCATGCAAGTGCCCCACGCGCAACGCTGCGTGTTGCCCGACTGCGGACACAGCCCCCACCGGGATCAGCCCGAGGCGCTGCTGGCGGCCTGTGTGGATTTCATCGCGACGGTGCCCTGACGTTGTCGGCGTTGGGCGCCAATACATGGCGGCGTCCCGCCCGTCGGCACCGGCTGACGCGCCAAGCGCGTGGTCACACGGACGGCAAACCGACCCGCGCCGCCTGCTGCCAAGCTTGCTGCGCGGCGTCGGCGTCGCCACGCTGCTCGGCCAATTCGGCCAGCGCCACCCAGGCGCGGCGTTGCACATCGCCAGCGGGCAGCGATCGGGCCGCCAGCTGCAGCAGCGTTTGCGCTTTGCCCCACAACCCACGGGCGCGGTACGCCTGCCCCGCCAGGTATTGCAACGCGACATCGTTGGGGGCACGCTGCTGGGCCTGCTCCAGCCGCGCCAGCCACGTGCCCTCCAGCCGTGCCAACCACGGCTCGACCAACGCCACGGCCTGCAGCCGTTCGTCGTCGCCCAACTGGTCCAGGCCACTCCAGGCGACCCGGATCGCCTCGTCGACGACGGCCGGCAGGCCCGCGCCCGGTTCGTCCATCGGCCAGCCCAGCTGCGCCACGCGGCGCAGCACCACCAGCGCCCGACGCGGGTCACGCCGCTCGTCGCCCTGCAGCAGCCGCCACGCCGCCAGCAGCGAGGCGGCGTCGCTGGCGGCTTGCACCGCGTCACGCCACAAACCGCGCAGCAGCGACTGGGCCGCCTGCGGCGACAGCGCCCGGTGTTTGGCCAGCAAGCGCGCCAGCTCCAACGCCGCATGGGTGTCGCGGCGCGCTTGCGCCAGCCGCAGCCGCAACCGCACCGCTTGGATGCGCCGCGCCGCCCCTTGCGGCAGTTGGCCCAGGTACTGCGCCGCCGCCTGCAGATCACCGGCGTCCAGCGCCCACTCGGCGGCGCACAGCAACACCCCCTCGCGGGCCTCGGCCACGCCGTCACCGTGCGGCGGCTGCGTGCCTTGCAGGGCCGCCGCCAGCCATGCGTCACGCTGCCCGTGTTGGCCCAGCGCGTGCGCGCTTTGCGCCGCCACCAGGTGCGCCAGCACCCACAGCCCTCCACGGTACGGCGGCAGCTCACCAGGCTGCTGCAGGCGTTCGATCGCCTCGCGCGCCGCGGTTTGCGCGCGCACGAAGCGCCCACCCAACTGGTAGCCCTGCGCCTGCAGCAGCAGGCCGACGGTGGCACGCTCGTGCTGCAGCGCGCGCCAGCGCCGCGCGCGTGCCGGCAGCGCACGCAGCCAGGCCACCCCACGCAGCGCCGCGTACAGCAGCGCAAAACCCGCCACCAGCGCCACCAGCACCAGGTTGAACGACGCGTCCACGCGCCACGGCGGCCAAAACAGCGACACGGTGGCGGGGTTGTCGCCCATCAACAACGCCGCCGCGACGGCCAGTGCCGCCAGCAGCAGCCAGCCAAAGATGCGCTTCACCGCCATACCCCGCCCCACGGCCACCAGCGCGCCATCTCAACGCCCTCCGGCGGCGGCGGCCAAGGCCGCCAGGGTCTCGTCGGGGCGAGGCAGCGCGTCGCTGCGCAGGTCGCGCTGCAGTTCGCCCAAGGTGCGCAGCACCGGCTGCAGCAACGGCGCCTCGGTGTCGAAGTAGCGCTCCAAGTGGCGTTGCAGCGTGCGCAGGTCGGCCCGGGCCCCATCGAATTGCCGCGCCAGCACCGCCAGCCGCGCGTTGAGCAGCAACAAACGGGCGTTCTCGCGCAGAAAGTACGACTGCTGGGGCGTCAACAGCACGGCTTCGGGCTGTTCGATACGCCGGATGCGCACCAAGTCCTGCAGCGCGAGCTGCAAACGTGCCCAGCCGTCGCGCAGCGCCGCAGCGGCCCAGGCCTGCGCCCTTGACCACCACGGACCGGGGTCGGCGGCCGGTGCCGCAGCCGACTGCCCCTTGGCCGCGGCGGCACCTGGGGTCGGCGGCGGTGTGCGCGGCGCGGGCGTCGGCGGCCCGCTGCGCAGCGGCCATTCGTCCACGCTGCGCGCCAGTTCGTCGAGCCGGGCCACCAGCGCCGGCACATCGGCCAGGGTGGCGGCGCGGATGCGCTCCAGGTCGCGCGCGATGGCCCGCTGCACCGGGTTGAGGCGCGGCTGCGCGGCGCGCTCGATGCGCTGCTGCGCCCCCTGCAGCGCCGACACCATGGGCTGCACGCTGCCGGTCAACTGGCTTTGTTGCACCGCCAGCCGCAGCGCCGCTTCCAGGTCCTGCACCAGCGCGTCGTCGCGCGAGCGCGACACCGACAGCATCAGCTCTTCCAACTGGCTGCGCTGCAGGCTGACTTCGGCCACGCGCATCTCCAGCACGCCCAGGCGCGCTTGCATGTCCGCGCTGGCGGCCTGCGCCTGCTCGGCCAACGCCCGCACGGCGGCCTGCTCGGTTTGCTGCTGCAGCGTGCGACGGGCCAGCTCCTCCTGGGTGCGGGCCAGCCGCTGCCACAACACGCCGCCCAGCGCCAGCGCCAACAGCGCCAGCACGGTGCTGACCACCACCGCCCACCTCAACGCGGCGGCAGGCGGTGCCGGGGCAGTGGCCGGGATGGGCTCGACGGGGGCTTGGTTCACGCCACCGATTCTAGGGCTTGCAACACCGCGGCCACCGTGGGGGCGGCCACCACCACACGCCCAAACCCCGCGGCGGCGGCGGCCTGCGCGATGCGGGGATGGGTCACGACGGCCGTGGCGTCGCGCCAGACCGCGTGCGGCAGCAACTGTTGCAAGTGCGCAACAGCTTCGCTGGCGCTGAACAGCCACACCGCCCGGCCCAGATCCGTGGCGTGACGGCGCTGCGCCTCGTCCCAAGCAGGCAACGCGCGCCGGTACACCGGCAGGGCCACGACGTCGGCGCCGCTGGCGCGCGCCTGTTGCAGCAGCCAGTCGCGCCCTTCGCGCCCGTCGGCCGACACCCCACGCAGCACCAGCAAGCGCCGCCCGGGTCCCATCTGCGGCCGCACCAGCGACCACAGGCTCTCCGAGTCCATCGTCGCCGGGCCGGCGTCGGCGCTGGGTGCGTCCACCCGCGCGGGGTCGGCCCCCCAGGCACGCAGCGCGGCGGCCGTGCCCGCCCCCGGGGCCCACAGCCGGGTGGGCGGCGCGGGCACCGGCCAGCGCGCATGCTGGGCCGCCTGCACGGCGGCAGGGCTGACCACCATCACCGCGTCCCACCGCTCACCACCGGTCCACGGGGCAGGCGCATCGGGCGCAACCGTGGGACATGTGGCGATCAACGGCAACGCCACCACGGGCCAGCCGGCCGCGCGCAAGGCTTGCACCCAGGCGCCGGCTTGGCTTTCGGGCCGGGTGACGACGACGGATGGGCGCTGCATGGCCGACGGCGTGGGATGGTCACGCCGGCGCCACGCGCGCGCCCTGCGCCAGCAGCGCGGCGGCCGCCTGCTCGCCCAGCGTGCGTGCTTGCGCCAACGAGCCAACTTCGGCTTGCACTTGCGCGGTCAACAACACCCCCGCCTGATCGGGGTCGCCCCACGCCGCGCGCAAGCGTAGCAACGCCGGCGCATCACCCTCGGTCGGTGCGCCGTGGGGCCACTCGGCGTGGGCGGCCAACGGCACCGAGCAGCTGCCACCCAGGGCACGCGACACCGCCCGCTCAGCCTCGACCGCGTACCACGTGGGTCGGTGCGCCAGTGGCGCCAAGGCCTGGGCCACGTCGTGGCGTTCGGCGCGTATTTCGATGCCCAGCGCCCCCTGTCCGGCGGCGGGCAGCATCTCGTGCGGCTCGAACACACGCCGGATGCGCGCCTGCAGCCCCAGCCGACGCAGCCCGGCTGCCGCCAGCACGATGGCGTGGTACTGACCATCGTCCAGTTTGCGCAGCCGCGTGTCCAGGTTGCCGCGCAGCGGCTCAATGCGCACGTCCTGGCGCCCCAGGCGCGCCAGCGCCGCACGCAGCAGCACCATGCGCCGCAGGCTGGACGTGCCAACCACCGCCCCCGCAGGCAGCTCGGCCAACTCCGCCGCGTGCGGCGACACCCAGGCGTCGCGCGGGTCTTCGCGCGGCATCACGCACGCCAGCGCAAAGCCCGGGGGCAGCTCCATGGGCACGTCCTTGAGCGAGTGCACCGCCAGGTCGGCTCGCCCCTGCTCCAGCGCCACTTCCAGTTCTTTGACAAACAGACCCTTGCCGCCCACCTTGGACAGCGTGCGGTCCAAAATCTGGTCGCCGCGCGTGGTCATGCCCAGCAGCCGCACACGGTGACCGGCGGCCTGCAGGTGCGCTTGCACATGCTCGGCTTGCCACAGGGCCAGGCGGCTTTCGCGGGTGGCGATGGTGAGGTCCAAACCCGATCGGGCGACGGTAGGGCTGCAGGGGGCGCTCATGCGCCCGATGCTAGCACGGTGGCCTCGGCCCGCAGGGCTTCGCGCACGCTGGGCAGCTGGCGGCGCGACACTTGCAGCCGCTCCGGCACGCCGTCCAGCACCACCACCCAGCCATCGAACGCTTCGCCCTGCGGGCCGGCGCTGCGCTCGTGCACACGCTGCAGCGACCGCACGCGCTGGCGCGCCACCAGCGCGTTGCGGTGGATGCGCAACCAGCGCTCGGGCTGGCTGCGCTCGAAGTCGTGCAGCGCGCCGTCGTAGATGTAGCTGCGCTGGGCGGTGCGCACGGTCAGGTACTTGAGCTCGGCTTTGAGGTAAATGACGTCGTCCAGCGGCACGCGCTCGGTGCGGCCGCGCTCGTGGATGATGAGCGCCTCGGTCGTGGCGGCGGGGCGTGCCGGGGCAGGCTCGGTCGCCTCGGCCGCGCCCGAGGCGTGCCAGCGCAGGGCTTTGTCCAAGGCTTGGTGCAAGCGCTCGCGGCGCACCGGCTTGGTCAGGTAGTCCACCGCGTCGAGCTCGAACGCGCGCAGCGCGTGCTCGGCGTGCGCGGTGACGAACACCAGCGCCGGCGCCTTGGGTTGGCCGCGCAGCAGCGCCGCCAGCGCCAAGCCATCCAACCCCGGCATTTGCACGTCCAGCAGCGCCACATCCCACGGCTCCGATCGCAGCCGCGCCAGCGCCGTGCGCGCGTCCTCGGCCTCGGCCACCTCCGCGTTGGGCTGCCATTCGAGCAACAGATCGCGCAGGCGTTGCCGGGCCAGCGCTTCGTCGTCCACCACCAGCACGCGCGTTGCCATCGTCAGACTCCTGCGGCGCGGCCCGTGCGGCGACGGCGCGCCGGTACAATCCCTGTCGGTTCTGACTTTATACCCTGAGCCCGCCTCGGGCGTCCAGCCTTTGCCCTACCCCATGTCACACAACCAGCTCGATGCCAAGTCCCAGGCCTGGTCGGCCCTGTTCACCGAACCCATGAGCGAGCTGGTGCAGCGTTACACGGCCAGCGTGTTTTTCGACCGGCGGCTGTGGAAAGCCGACATCCAGGGCAGCCTGGCGCACGCCGAGATGCTGGCCGCGCAAGGCATCATCAGCGCGCAGGACTGGGCCGACATTCAGCGCGGTCTGCAGCAAATCGCGCACGAGATCGAAACCGGCACGTTCGAGTGGAAGCTGGCGCTGGAGGACGTGCACCTCAACATCGAAGCGCGGCTGACCCAACTCGTCGGCGACGCCGGCAAGCGGCTGCACACCGGCCGCAGCCGCAACGACCAAGTCGCCACCGACGTGCGGCTGTGGTTGCGGGATGAGATCGACGGCTTGGTGACGCTGCTGCGCGAGCTGCAGGCGGCGCTGGTGCGCGTGGCCGACGAGCATGTGGAGACGATCCTGCCGGGCTACACCCACCTGCAGGTGGCGCAGCCGGTCAGCTTGGCGCACCACCTGCTGGCGTACGTGGAAATGCTGGCGCGCGACGAAGAGCGCATGCTGGAGGTGCGCCGCCGCGTCAACCGGCTGCCGCTGGGCAGCGCCGCCCTGGCCGGCACCACCTACCCGCTGGACCGCGCGCGCGTGGCCCGCACGCTGGGCATGGTCGACGAGCGCGGCGAACCCCAGCTGTGCCTCAACAGCCTGGACGCGGTCAGCGACCGCGACTTCGCCATCGAGTTCACCGCCGCAGCCTCGCTCATCATGGTGCACATCAGCCGCCTGAGCGAAGAGCTGATCCTGTGGATGAGCCAGAACTTTGGCTTCATCCGCCTGGCCGACCGCTTCACCACCGGCAGCTCCATCATGCCGCAGAAGAAAAACCCCGACGTGCCGGAACTGGCGCGCGGCAAGACCGGCCGTGTGGTGGGCCACCTGATGGCGCTGCTGACGCTGATGAAGGGCCAGCCGCTGGCCTACAACAAGGACAACCAGGAGGACAAGGAGCCGCTGTTCGACACCGTGGACACGCTGCGCGACACCCTGCGCATCTTTGTCGACATGATCGGCGGCGAGCGCGACCCGGCCACGGGGCAGCGCACCGGGGGCCTCACGGTCAACCGCGCCGCGATGGAAGCCGCCGCGCGCAAGGGCTACGCCACCGCCACCGATTTGGCGGACTACTTGGTCAAGCAAGGCGTGCCGTTCAGGGACGCGCACGAAACGGTGGCCGCCGCCGTGCGCCTGGCCAGCGAGCGCGGCGTGGACCTGAGCGAGCTGCCGCTGCACGAGCTGCAGCGTTTCCACCCGGCCATTGGCGCCGATGTGTACGACGTGCTCAGCCTGCCCGGCAGCCTGGCCGCACGTGCCACCGTCGGCGGCACCGCCCCGGCGCAGGTGCGCAGCCAGTTGCAGCGCCACCGCCAGCGGCTGGCGGGTTGGGTTTGAGCGGGGCGGGCCGCTCACCCCGCGGGGCCGGACGCCGACGCCACGGCCACTTGGTTGCGGCCCTGGCGCTTGGCCGCGTACAAGGCCTGGTCGGCGCGGGCCAGCAGGGCCTCCCAATCGGTGTCCTGCGCTGACAACGTGGCCACCCCCACACTCACCGTGTAACGCACGGTGTGGCCATGGTGCTTGAGCTGCCGTTGCTCGACCGCTGCGCGCACGCGCTCGGCCGCCGCGTGGGCCTCATCCAAGCCGCAGCGTGGCAGCAGGGCAACAAACTCCTCGCCCCCTAGCCGCGCGATCATGTCGACGCCGCGCAGCGTGGTGACCAAATCATGGCCAAATTGCGCCAGCACCGCGTCCCCCACGGCGTGCCCATAGGTATCGTTGATCGCCTTGAAGTGGTCGAGGTCGAACATCAGCAAGCCCAACGGCTCGCCGAAGCGGTGGGCACGCAGCACCTCGGCATGCGCCGCTTCCACGAACGCGCGGCGCGTGGCCAACCCGGTCAGGCTGTCGATTCGCGCCATGCGCTCAGCCTGTTCTTTTTGCGCGCGCAGCGCGTCGGTGGCCTCCCGCACGCGTTGTTCCAGGCGTTGCTGGCTCTGCTCCACCGCCTCGGCCATGGCGTCGATGCCCTGGCCCAGTTCCGCCAAAACCCGCCGTTGCGACGGCACGGTGCGTACCATTTTCTCGCCGCGACCGATGCGGGCGACCACCTCGCTGATGTGCGCCAGCGGGTGGGTGACGCTGGCCGCGATGCGGTAGGCCAGGGCGCCCGCCAGCACCAGTGCAGCCAGCCCCCACAGCACGAGCCAGCCCCAAAACGCACGCCGCTGCCGCTGCAAGGCGCCTGTGTCCAAGCGGACCACGACGTACCCAAGCGGGGCGACCTCGGATGGTCGGGCCAGGATGGCCCCTTCGGCGTCAAACCAATCGTCGCCGGCCGCGATCCGCGGATGCACCACCGCCACCACCCGGATGGCGTTACTTTCGACGCTGACTTGGTCGCCCTGCTCCAGCGCCCGTTCGGGCAGCGGCACCTCGCCTGCCAGCGCGCGCAGCCGTTGGTCGGCCCCCAACAACGCCACCCCCAGCACCTGCGGGTCACGCTCGCGCACCCCGCTGGCCAACCGCTGCAACGCCGCACGGTTGTCGGCAAACAAGGCGAACTCGGCCGCCGCGACCAGCTGCTGCGCCGTGGCCACCGCCCGCTGCCGCCACGCCTGGCTCACGTCGTGCAGGTAACGGTCGATCAGGCTCGTGCCCAGCACCAGCACGACCAGCAACGCCGGCAGGGCCGCCGCCCACCACAAACGCCAGGCGATGCGCCGTTGTTGCCGCCGCTCGGGGTTCATGCGCGTCCCTCCTGGCGCTCGGCCGTCCTTACGGCCGCCGCAATCTCCTCAGGGGTTGGCAGCACCAGGTCCAACGAGCGTGCCACCCCTTCGTTGACGACCACCGTGAAGTCACGCGCCAGCGTCAGTGGCGCAGGCGCGCGGCCGCTCAACATCAGACGCGCGACCTCCCCCACTTGAGCGCCTGCTTGGGCGGGCAGGGCCGCTAGCGCCAGCACCGCACCCGCGCGCGCATGGGCCACCGCGTAGCTGACCACCGGCACACGGCGCCGGTACGCCCCAACGAGGATGTTTTGCAACGCGTCGGCGCGGTAAACCCCAACGTCGGGCAGCGCCAGCAGCACGTCGGCTTGGTTGAGCACGCGCCGCAGCGCCTCGGCCACGTCGCCCTCCTGCACGACCTGTGTGATCAGTTGACGTCCGGCCACGGCCGCCCAGCGCTGCAACACCTGGGCACTGCGGCGCGCCGGGTCATCCAACAACACACCGATCTGCCGGCGCGCCGGCAGCGCAGCGCGCACCAGCTCGCCGTAGCGCTCCGTCGGCTGATCCAGCACCACGGCCGCAAACAGGCGCGTGCCTGCTGGCACCTCGGCCTCGACCGCCTGGCGTGGCACCAGCCCAGCCAGCAAAGGCACGTTGGCCAGGCCGGGCTCGCGCGCACGGCGCTGCAGCATTCCGCGCAGCGCGGCCACCCCCAAGGTCACGATCAGGCGCGGCTGAGCCCCTTGAAGCGCCGCCCACAACGCCGTGCTGACCGCAGCGCGCTCGCCCAGCACATCGCGCACCGCCGCCGCAGCCTCCTCGTTGGCCGCGTTGGTGTCCGACTGGGCCAGCCACACCCCATCCTGGGCCCAGGCTGACTCGCCCAACCACGCGCTAACAGCCCCCAGCAACAACGCGCGCCGGCCCTTGCTTGATCTCCCCGCACGCCCGGCCATCGTCGCCTTCACTGCGTCAACCGCAGCGTGAGGTACACCCGACGATCCAGCACACGGCTGGGGATGAAAGCGGACTGCGCCCCACCGAGCGATTGCACGCCCAGCGCCAGCTCGGTGTCGGTGTCGGCGCTGCGCCAACGGTGCGCCAGCCGCACGTCCACGCGCCCACGTCCCGGCAGCGACGACGTCCCCGGCTGGCGCCAACTCATACGGCTTTGGCCGAACACCATCACCGCCACGTCCCACCCGTTGGGCAAGGCCTGCCACCAGCCCGCGGTCAGCATGCGCTTGGGTGGCTGGCGCAAGTAACGGGCATCGACCCAGTTGGTGTTGGTCCACACCTGCCCCAGCCACCAGCGCGTATCGGCGTTGGGCTGCCAGCGCAACTGGTACTCGAGCGAGTGCTGCACGAAACCACCGCGATTGACGAAATCCCGCCGTTGTCCCTCAAGCCGCACTTCTTCGATGTAGTCACGCAGTTGCTCGCGCGCCAGGCGCACATCCACCGACAGCCCGTGCTGCGGCCAATGGCCCAGGTAGCCGAGCTCGCGCACGTCCAGCCGCTCCAGCCCCACGGTGCCGCTGGACACGACCGTGGCAATTTCATAGGGCGGCGTCGGGAAACGGTAGCGTACGTTGGCCGCCTGCTCGAACAGCAGGGGCTCGCGCCCGGCACGCGTCACGCCAGCACGCAACGTGTGGTGCTCATTGAGGTGGTGGTTGACCATCAGCCGTGGCCACGCGCTGAGGCCCAACCGGCTGTGATCCGTGGCGTACAGACCGGCGTTGACCACCCAACGGGGCGTGGCGCGCCACTCCAGCGTCGCGAACGCACGCCCCCGTTGCACCGCCACTTCGGCGTCGGTGTCGAACAGGGGGCGCGAGCGTATGCCCTCGCGGGACCAGCCAAGCCCCAGCACGGAGCGCCATGCGTCGCTCCAGCGCCGCTCGTGCTGCACGTCCAGCGCCACCCGCTGCTCGCGACCGCCAAAATCCACCACCACCGGCGGCAACGGGGCGTACGCATACCGGTCGGTGACGTCGATGCGGTCCCATGCGAGCGACCAGCGCAAGGCATCTTGCCCTGCCAGCTCATGACGGGCCTGCCATTGGGCGTAAAGCCAGCGCTGATGCAGCGTGCGCGGCGCATCCCCCACATTGCCCTCGTAGCCCATGCCCAACGCCAGGTCGGACACACCCGCACGCCATGACCACTCCAGACCGGCGTCGGGCACGGCGTCGGCACGCCAGTGCAACTGCGCCACCCGGCGCGCATCATTGACGCCCGTCCCCGGCAGGTAGCCATCGTCGCCCATGCGCTGCACGGTCAGCCGATGATGCACCCCGGGCACGGCCCAGGCCACGCCGGCAGTCAGGTCAAGGATACCGTCGTTGCCCACGTTGACCGCGAGCCGGCGCCGCTCCACGTCCGCGGCGTGGCGGGTCACGACGTTGATGACCCCAAACAAGGCATTGGCCCCATACGCGGCCGAATTGGAGCCGCGCAGCACCTCGATGCGCTCGATATCGTCCAGCACCACGGTGGGCAGGCCACGCACCGTACCCCCCAGGTAGCCGCTGCCGTACAAGGAGCGGCCATCGACCAGCACCAAGTTGCGCTGACCATACTCATCCAGCGGCATGTGGTACGCCGCCGACATGTTGGCCCCGTTGAAACCACCCACCATGTACCCCGGCACGAGCCGCAACAACTCGGCCAAGTCACGCGCCCCACTGCGGCGGATGATGTCGCGATCCAGCACGGTGACCGCGCCTGGCACTTCGGCCAGCGGCTGGGCCAACCGCGTGACACTGAGCACGGGCGCCATGGGCGCAAAAAAATCGGCCTCGCTGAGCGGGGCGCTATCGGCGCTTGCCTGGGTGGTGGCCACGTGCAGCCCCAGCACCACCAGCAGCCGAAGACCGCGCAGGCCAGGGGCTGCAGCGGGGCGCTGCAGCCGGCGTTTCAACGGGCGAACTTCCACGACGACCCCCAACGGTGCGCTACCTGCGGGGGCCATCGTAGCACGCACGACGCGCTACACCGTGGCCGCCTCGGCGCAGCAGCCGGCCTGCGCACGCACGCCGCCCGGCTGCACCAGCTTGCGGTAGTAGTTGGGCAACGCGAACAGCGCGTGGTGCACGTCGGCGTTGTAGTACTGCAGGTCGGGCAACGCCTGCACGCGCGCGGCCAACACGGCAGCGTCCAACGCGCGCGGCTGCAACGTGTCCGACGCGATGGCAAACCCCCAGTACGCGCCGTACAGCGGCACGTACAGCCCAAACGGGTGCACCTGTGCAAACACCGCGCGCAGCTCGGCGTTGATGCGCGCGACCTGCTCGGGCTCAAACACGGGGGTGCCGGTGTGCAACACCACCGCACCGCCCGGGTTGAGGATGCGCTGCAGGCTGCGGAAAAACGCCTCGGTGTACAGCGAGCCGGCGGGGGTCTCGGGGTCGGTCAGGTCCAGCAGAATCAGGTCGAAGCGGTCCTGCGTGTCGGCCACGTAGGCCAGGCCGTCGCCGATGCGCACGTGCAGCCGGGGGTCGTCGAACACCCCCCGGTGCACGGCGCCGAAGTGCTGCCGGGCCACCGCCACCACCTCGGCGTCCAGTTCGGCCATCACGACGCGCTCGACACTGCGGTGCTTGAGCACTTCCTCGGCCGCGCCGCCGTCGCCACCGCCGATGATGAGCACCTGCCGCGGCGCGCCGTGCGCCACCGCCGCCGGGTGCACCAGGCACTCGTGGTAGTAAAACTCCTCGCCCTCGGACGTCATGAAGTGGCCGTCGATGCGCATCGCCAGCCCGAAGCGCGGCGTGCGCAACACTTCGATGGTTTGGTACGGGCTGCGTTTGGCCAACACCCGCTCGGTGGCGGTGTAACCGTAGACGGCGTCGCCCGCGTCGTTGAGCGCCTCCAGCACGGTTTCGGCCGGCGGCCGCTGCTCACCCCCGCGCTGCAGGCGGTGGATTTCACTGCGACCGGGTTCGAAGGCGGCGACGATCTCGCGCAGCAACGCCTCCGCTTTGGCCGAATTGTCGGTGGTGAAGTTGCACACGTACACGTCCAGCGTGACCGCGCGGCGCTCCGGCCAGGTGTGCACCGCCAGGTGCGACTCGGCCAGCAGCAACATGCCGGTGACACCACCGGGCTGGCCGTTGTAAGGCGGAAACGGATACCACTTCTCATCGACCAGGGTCAACCCCACCCCGATCGTGTGGCGTCGGCACAGCTCGGCCAACGCCGCCGCGTCGGTCATCAGACCGTCGGCCCCTCGGCAGTCGTACAGATCAGCCGTCAGATGAAGCCCTTGCATGGCCCAATCCCCCATCCAATCGTGTTGCACCACCAGACCGATGCGGCCTGGACGAAAACCGTCGATTATACTCCCGCGCCTGTCATGGACTTACGCCGGTCAGCCCTGCGGTCAGGTAACCACCCAAAAACAAACCGGCCCGCACGGGGCCGGTCGTGGATCATGTTGGCACGGGCGGGGCGCCCGCGCACCTTCAACGGAAACGCGGTTGCGGCTTGGTGGCCAGCTCGCCCGGCAGGCTGGCCAGGTAGTTGGCCAACTGCTTGAGCTCGGCGTTGCTGAACTGCTGGGTGATGCCGCCCATGATCGGGTTGGCGCGGCCGATGTAGGGGTTGCCCTGCACGTTGTACGACTTGAGGGCCACGAACAGGTAGTCGGCGTGCTGCCCGGCGATCTTGGGGTAGCTCGGGTCGACGGGCTTGCTGAAGTTGGCGCCGTGGCACGACGCGCAAGCGCCCTTTTCCAGCAACTGCGCCACCGCCGCCGAAGGCGCCTTGGCGGGCTGCTCGGGCGCCTGGGCGCTGTGGTGGGTGCTGTAAAACGCGGCCAGGTCGGCGATGTCCTGGTCGGTCAGCGACCCGGCGATGCCGCGCATCGTCGGGTGTTTGCGGTCGCCCTTGCGGTAGGCTTGCAGCGCGGCGCTGATGTACGGCGCCGACTGCCCCGAAATCATCGGCACGCGGTGGATTTCCGGAAAGCTGTTCTGGTACCCCGGGATACCGTGGCAGCCGATGCACATGGCGGCCTTGGCCTCCCCTGCCTTGGCGTCACCGGCCACCTGGGCCCAGGCGCCAGCGGCCCCCATCAACGTCACAGCCGCGACAGCGGTCTTGAGCAGCAGAGTCGGCGTTTGGTTCATGTTGCAAGCACAATCGCAGGGTTGTTTGACAAAAATCAACGCCGGATTATATAGACTGGTTCCAGCGTTCCCGCCGCGCGAGCGGCTCCAACCGGGGCAGGAGTTTCCCTAGGTTCTCCCGTGCGCGCGCTCTCACCTCAAGGATGCACCATGCGTTTCGAAGGCTCCTCCACCTACGTGGCCACCCCCGACCTGCTGCTGGCCGTCAACGCCGCCATCCGGCTGCAGCGGCCGCTGCTGCTCAAGGGCGAGCCCGGCACCGGCAAAACGATGCTGGCTGAAGAAGTGGCCAAGGCCCTGGGCATGCCGCTGCTGCAGTGGCACATCAAGTCCACCACCAAGGCGCAGCAGGGTCTGTACGAGTACGACGCGGTCAGCCGCCTGCGCGACAGCCAGCTCGGTGACGACCGGGTCAGGGACATCCGCAACTACATCGTCAAAGGCGTGTTGTGGGAGGCGTTTGCCGCCGAGCAGCCCGTGGCGCTGTTGATCGACGAAATCGACAAGGCCGACATCGAGTTTCCCAACGACCTGCTGCGCGAGCTCGACCGCATGGAGTTCCACTGCTACGAGACGCGCGAGACCATCCGCGCACGCCATCGGCCGCTGGTGTTCATCACCTCCAACAACGAAAAAGAGCTGCCCGATGCGTTTCTGCGCCGCTGTTTCTTCCACTACATCAAGTTCCCCGACCCGGCCACGATGAAGCGCATCGTGGACGTGCACTTCCCCTGCCTGAAAGACGAGCTGGTGCGCGCCGCGCTGAAGGTGTTTTTCGACATCCGCCAACTGCCCGGGCTCAAAAAGCGCCCCTCGACCTCGGAGCTGCTGGACTGGCTCAAGCTGCTGGCGGCCGAGGACGTCGCCCCCAGCGCGCTGGCCACCGCGGAGGGCCAGATCGCCATCCCGCCGCTGGTGGGTGCGCTGCTGAAAAACGAGCAAGACCTGGTGCTGTTTGAAAAGCTGGTGTTCATGAACCAGCGCAACCGCTGAGGGGCGCAAGGCGCAGGCGACCATGCTGATCGACTTTTTCTACACGCTGCGAGCGGCCAAGCTGCCGGTGTCGGTCAAAGAGTACCTGACGCTGCTGGAGGCGCTGCAGGCCGGTGTGGTGGGTCCGCGCAACCCCGAGGCGTGCTCGCTGGAGGATTTTTACCACCTGGCGCGCTGCACACTGGTCAAGGACGAAAAGCATTACGACAAGTTCGACCGCGCGTTTGCGGCGTACTTCCACGGCGTGGAGCACGTGGCCGATTTCACGCGCGACATCCCCGCCGAATGGCTGCGCCAGGCGCTGCAGCGGCTGCTGAGCGAAGAACAAAAGGCCGCCGCCCCGCGCTACGACTACGACCAGCTGTTTGACGAGCTGCGCAAGCGGCTCGAAGAACAAAAGGAGCGCCACGCCGGTGGCAACAAATGGATCGGCACCGGCGGCACCAGCCCCTTTGGCCACGGCGGCCACAACCCGCAGGGCATCCGCATCGGCGGCAAGGGCGGCAACCGAAGCGCGGTCAAGGTGTGGGAGCAGCGCCTGTACCGCGACTACGACGACACCCAGGAACTTGGCACGCGCAACATCAAGATGGCGCTGCGCCGGCTGCGCCGCTTCGCGCGCGAGGGCTCCAACCTTGAGCTGGACCTGCCCGACACCATCCGCGCCACCGCCGCCAACGCCGGGTGCTTGGACATCAAAATGGTGCCCGAGCGGCACAACCACGTCAAAGTGCTGCTGCTGATGGACGTGGGGGGCACCATGGACGAGCACATCCAGCGCGTGGAGGAGCTTTTTTCCGCTGCGCGCGCCGAGTTCAAGCACCTGGTGTTTTACTACTTCCACAACTGCGTCTACGACTACGTGTGGAAAAACAACCGCCGGCGCTACGCAGAAAAAATCCCCACCTGGGACGTCATCCGCACCTACAACAAAGACTACAAGCTCATCCTGGTGGGCGACGCGACGATGAGCCCGTACGAAATCCTGCAACCCGGCGGCAGCGTCGAGTACAACAACGACGAACCCGGCGCCGAGTGGCTGCAGCGGCTCACGCACGCCTACCCGCACCACGTGTGGATCAACCCCGAACCCCAAGGCGTGTGGGAGTACCGGCAAAGCATCGGCATCATCCGCCAGCTCGTGGGCGGGCGCATGTACCCCCTGACCCTCAAAGGTCTGGAAGAGGCCATGCGGCTGCTGTCGAAGTAACGGTCGGGCGACCAGGCCGCGCCAGAGCCATCGGCGATAATTCGTCGTCCCTGAAAAATTCATTTTCACGCCGCCCGCAGCCGCAGCAGCGGCGGGTTGGCGACGCGAGTCTCGGTTGGCCGCAGCCGGACGAGCCAG
>NZ_SMAH01000015.1 GCF_004342625.1 Tepidimonas ignava | reverse complement strand
GACGGCTGTCTCCCTAACACCGGCGGCTCGATCGGGCGTAAAGCCGCGCCCAGCCTGCGTTTCCAGGCATTGACTGGATGTTTGTACAGTACTAAATTTCATGCAAATTGGCGCAACGTTCGTACCACGCACTTTACCTGTGCGCGCGGGCGTTGGCAACCCCCCCCCCCGAAAGGGGGCCCCAAGGGAGAGAACAAGATGCATGAAACCCATCCGGCGGCGGGCAGGCCGCCACGGCGCGGTGAGGCACTGCCGCCGTTGAAATCGACGCGGCTGCTCGATCAACTGCGGGAGCGCATCCGCGCCCTGCATTACAGCCTGCGCACCGAAGAGGCCTATGTGTACTGGTGCCGCGCCTTCATCCGGTTTCACCGGCTGCGTCACCCGGCCGAGATGGGTGGGCCGGAGGTTGAAGCCTTTCTCACCTGGCTGGCGAGCGAGCGGGGGGTGTCGGTCAGCACCCACCGGCAGGCGTTGTCGGCGCTGCTGTTCTTGTACGGGAAGGTGCTGGGCGTGCAACTGCCCTGGATGGACACCATCGCCCGGCCGCAGCCGCGGCGGCGGCTGCCGGTGGTGTTTTCGGCGCAGGAGGTGGCCGCCGTGCTGGCGTTGATGGAGGGCGAGCACCGTTTGCTGGCCCAGGTGCTCTATGGCACCGGCATGCGGTTGACCGAGGGCTTGCGCCTGCGGGTGAAAGACCTCGACTTTGCCCACCGGGCCATCGTGGTGCGCGACGGCAAGGGCGGCAAGGACCGCGTGCTGATGCTGCCGCGCACGCTGGAGCAACCGTTGCGCGAGCAATTGGCCCGGGCCCATGCCCTGTGGGTGGCCGACCGGCAGGCCGGCCGCGGCGGGGTGGAAATGCCTGATGCGCTCGCCCGGAAGTACCCCCGGGCCGGCGCCTCGTGGCCCTGGTTCTGGGTGTTTCCGCAGGCACAGCACGCGGTGGACCCGCGCAGCGGCGTGGTGCGGCGCCACCACCTGTACGACCAGACGTTCCAGCGCGCCTTCAAACGCGCATTGCAGGCAGCAGGTATCCACAAGGCGGCCACACCCCACACCCTGCGCCACAGTTTCGCCACACACCTGCTGCAGGCCGGCTACGACATCCGCACCGTGCAGGAACTGCTGGGCCATTCGGACGTGAGCACCACCATGATCTACACCCATGTGCTGAAGGTGGGCGGGGGCGGTGTGCACAGCCCCCTCGACCGCCTGGACACCCTGCTGACACACTGAGCCCCGCGCCTGGGCGACACGGTCCCGGCCGCTGTTCCCGCCCCGTTCCCATGCCCCGCTACATCGCCCACCTCGACATGGACGCCTTCTACGCGTCGGTGGAGCTGCTGCGCTACCCGGACCTGCGCGGTCAGCCGGTGGTGATCGGCGGCGGCCACCGGCATCAGCCCGAGCTGCTGGCCGACGGCACCCGCCGTTACGCTCGGCTGGTCGAGTACGCGGGACGGGGTGTCATCACGACCGCCACGTACGAGGCACGGGCGCTGGGTGTGCATTCGGGCATGGGCCTCATGAAGGCCGCGGCGCTCGCGCCCGAGGTGGTGCTGCTGCCGACCGACTTCGACGAGTACCGTCGCTACTCGCGACTGTTCAAGGCGGCGGTGGCCGAGATCGCGCCGCAGATCGAGGACCGCGGCATCGACGAGGCCTACATCGACCTCACCGACGTGCCCGGGGCTCAGGACGCCGTGGGTGGCGACCCGCTGGGCGGCGTGCGCCTGCGCGTGGTCATCCGGCTTGCGCAGGGGAAAGAGGCTATCCCAAAACGCCAACCAAAACGCGGTACGCCATGGCCCGGCAAAGCCGACGGCCACCGCCGCCCGCGCCCACCACGGCGGCTCGCCGTCGCGCACCACGGGCCCCAGCAGCACCACACCCGTGACCGACGCCGGCCCCTCGTGCGCGGCCCACAGTGCCGAGCCGGCGGCGAACGAGTTGCCCAGGATCACCGCCGGGCCGGCCTGCAGATGCGCGATCAGGGCCAGCGCATCGTGCCCGATGGCGTAAGCCGAATAGTCGTCCCACGCGACCGACGACTCACCGTGACCACGGATGTCCATCGTCACCACCCGGTAGCCGGCACGCCACAGCAACGGCCGCAGGGTGCGGTATTCGTGGCGCAAATCGCCCATGCCGGGGATGGCCAGCACCAGCGGCCCGGATCCGCCGGTATCGTCATAGGCGATCCGGCCGTGGGGCAGCGTCAGGTAACGGGTGACGGCTGGCGGAATGGGGCTCGTCACCGCCCCTGCCTCCAGGGGCAGGGTCAGGGGTAGGGTCAGGGCGGCAGCGGCCCCGATGCGAGTCAACAGACGGCCTGTGGCGGACATGCAAACGGCTCCAACGACAAGGGGTCAAACGAGACCCCCACTGTGCCGGATGCGGCGCGCCTGGGCGATGACCGACGGCGCCAGACGATGGACGTCAGGCGCCAGCGTCGCGCAGCCAGCGCTCGATGGCGCGCGGGTAGATCAGGTGCTCCTGCGTCAGCACGCGCGCGGCCAGCGTCTCGGGCGTGTCACCGGGCAGGATCGGCACCACCGCCTGCTCCAGGATCGGGCCGTGGTCCAGCTCCGCCGTCACCAGGTGCACGGTGGCGCCGGCGAAGCGGCAGCCCGCCTCGATGGCGCGCCGGTGCGTGTGCAGCCCCGGAAAGGCCGGCAGCAGCGACGGGTGGATGTTGACGATGCGCCCCTCATGGTGCTGCACAAAACCGGGCGTGAGGATGCGCATGAAGCCGGCCAGAATCACCAGACCGCGGCCGTGGGGGTCAAAGCGTGCGATGGCCTGCGCCAGCGCCTCGTCAAAGGCCTCGCGGCTGGGGTAGGCCTGGTGGTCCACCACGGCCGTGGGCACGCCCTGCTCGGCCGCCCACGCCAGGCCCTTGGCGTCGGGGCGGTTGCTGATGACCGCGGCCACCTCGGCCCGGTAGCGCTCGCGCCAGCGGCGCTGCTGGGCGGCGCGCACGATGGCCTGCATGTTGGAGCCGGTGCCCGAAATCAGGATCACCAGCGGTCGTGGGGAAGTAGCGCCTGCGGACGTCATGGCCCGGCAGTGTAACCAACGGCCGCGCCTGTCACCCCGCCGACAGCCAGCGTGCGAGCGTTCGTGCATAAACGCGGCTGCATCGCAACACCAAGGAGTCCGGTATGGATTTGGCCTTTACGCCCGAGGAGCTGGCCTTCCGCGAGGAGGTGCGCGGCTGGATACGCGAGCACCTGGACCCGGCGCTGGCGGCCAAGGTGCTCGGCGGGCTGCGCCTGAGCAAGGACGACATTCAGGGTTGGGCGCGCACGCTGGGCCGCCAGGGGTGGCTGGCGTACCGCTGGCCACGCGCGTTTGGTGGCCCGGGCTGGAGCGTGGTGCAGCAGCACCTGTTCGACGAGGCGCTGGCCGAGGCGGGCGCCCCGCCGATCTTGCCGTTCGGCCCTGTGATGGTGGCGCCGGTCATCATGGCCTTTGGCACGCCCGAGCAGCAGCGCCGCTTTTTGCCCGGCATCGCCAGCGGCGAGGTGTGGTGGTGCCAGGGCTACAGCGAGCCCGGGTCGGGCTCGGACCTGGCCAGCCTGCGCACCCGCGCCGAGCGCGATGGCGATCACTACATCGTCAACGGTCAAAAAACCTGGACCACGCTGGCGCAACACGCGGACTGGATCTTTTGCCTGGTGCGCACCAGCACCGAGGGCAAACCGCAGACGGGCATCAGCTTTTTGCTGATCGACATGACGTCGCCCGGCATCACCGTGCGGCCGATCCGGCTGCTGGACGGTGAGTACGAGGTCAACGAAGTCTGGTTCGACAACGTGCGCGTGCCGGTGGACAACCTGATCGGCGAGGAAAACAAAGGCTGGACCTACGCCAAATACCTGCTCAGCCACGAACGCGCCAACATCGCCGACGTCAACCGCGCCAAGCGCGAGCTCAAGCGCCTCAAGCGGCTGGCGCAACAGTGCGGGGTGTGGGACGACCTGCGCCTGCGCGACGCCATCGCGCTGTTGGAAGTGGACATCGTCGCGCTGGAGATGCTGGTGCTGCGCGTGCTGGCCGCCGAACGCAGCGGCAAGCCGGCGCTGGACATCGCCGCGCTGCTCAAGATCCGTGGCAGTGAAATCCAGCAGCGCCTGAGCGAGCTGATGATGCTGGTGGGCGGCCCGTTGACGCTGCCGTACCTGGAGCCGGCGCTGGAAGGCCGCTGGGAAGGCCCCTACCCCGGTGGCGACAGCGCCCTGGCGCCGTTGGCCCCGCGCTACTTCAACCTGCGCAAGACCACCATCTACGGCGGCAGCAACGAGGTGCAGCGCAACATCGTGGCCCAGACGCTGCTGGGCTGACCCCGACCAACCCGCGGAGGTGACCATGGATTTCGATTTCAGCGACGAGCAGCTGCAGTTGCGCGATGCCGTGCAGCGCTGGGCCGAGCGCGGCTACCCGTTCGAGCGGCGCCGCGCCATCGCCACCGCCGGTGGCTTCGACGCCGGTGTCTGGCGCGAACTGACCGACCTGGGCCTGCCCGGCCTGACCGTGCCCGAGGCCCATGGCGGCATGGGGCTGGGCCCGGTCGAGGCGATGGTGGTGCACGAAGCGCTGGGCGCCGCACTGCTGCTGGAACCGCTGGCGCATGCGCACCTGGCCAGCACCGTGCTGCAGCGCCACGCCAGCGCCGCGGCGCAAGCGGCGTGGCTGCCACGGCTGGCGGCGGGCGAGCTGGTGGTGCTGGCGCACGTGGAAGCGCAGGCGCGCCACCGCTGGGACCGCTGCCACACCGAAGCGCGCCACGATGGCCAAGGCGGTGTGCGCCTGTACGGCGTCAAACACGTGGTGCCAGCCGGCGACCACGCGGCGGCGTGGCTGGTGCCCGCCGTGCACGAGGGGACGCTGGCGCTGTGGTGGGTGGAGCGCGGCGCCCCCGGGGTGCGCGCGCAAGGCTACCCGCTGCAAGACGGCAGCCGCGGCGCCGACCTGATGCTGGACGGCGCCCCCGCCACGCTCGTCACGCGCGCGGGCGAAGCCGCGCTGGCGTGGCTCGTGGACGCGGGCATCGCGCTGCTGAGCGCGGAGGCGGTCGGCGTGATGGACCGCACCCTGGCGCTGACCGTGGACTACCTGCAAACGCGCAAGCAGTTTGGCGTCCCGATCGGCAGCTTTCAGGCGCTGCGCCACCGGGTGGCGGACATGAAGATGCAGCTGGAGCTGGCCCGCAGCATGGCCTACTACGCCACGCTCAAGCTTGGCGAACCCGAGCCGCAACGCCGCCAGGCGCTGGCGCGTGCCAAGGTGCAACTGGGCCAATCGATGCGCTACGTCGGCCAGCAGGCGGTGCAACTGCACGGCGGCATCGGCGTCACCGACGAGTATGTCGTCAGCCACTGCTTCAAGCGCCTGACGCAGCTGGAGCTCACCTTCGGCGACACGCTGCACCACCTGGCCGAGGTGTCGGCGCGCATGACCGACGACGCCGGCGTGACGGCGTGATCCGTGCACCGAACCATGCCTGTGGCGTGTCGCCCGGCCGACACGCTGCGGCGTGGTTCACGGGCAAACCCTGAACCGGCGCCGCGCTGCGGGGGCGGATGATCCTGCCATGAGCGGCCAACCCTACGACACGGATTTTGTCGTCATCGGCTCCGGTTTCGGGGGCAGCGTCAGCGCGTTGCGGCTGGCCGAAAAAGGCTACCGCGTCGTGGTGCTGGAGCAGGGTCGCCACTGGCCCCCGCACGAGCTGCCCCACGACAACTGGCAGTGGCGCCGTTGGCTGTGGCGCCCGGAGCTCGGCTGGCGTGGCTTTTTCGCGCTGCGGCTGCTGCGCCACGTCGTGGTGCTGCACGGCAACGCCGTCGGTGGCGGCTCGATCACCTACGCCAACACGCTGCTGGTGCCACCCGACGACGTCTGGCGGCACGGCAGTTGGGCCGGCCTGGACGACTGGGCGCGCGTGATGCCGGCGCATTACGCGCGCGCCAGCCAAATGCTGGGGGTCACCACCAACCGGCGCCTGGCGGCGGCCGACGAGCGGCTGGGCACGATGGCGCGGCTGGCGGGTGTCGGCGACGCTTGGCAACCGACACGCGTGGCGGTCTTTTTCGGTGATGACGACGACCTGAGCGGCGGCCGCGACTACCCCGATCCGTACTTCGGCGGTGCGGGGCCGCCGCGTCGCTCCTGCACCGGCTGCGGCGGCTGCATGGTGGGCTGCCGCGAGGGCGCCAAGAACACGCTCGACCGCAACTACCTGCACCTTGCGCAACGCCGCGGCGCCACGCTGCACGCCGAGACCGAGGTGGTGCGCATCCTGCCGCTGCCACACCCCGACGGTGGGGCGGCCCCCGACGGGCGCCACGGCTACGCGGTGCACGCGCTCGAACACCGCGATGGGCGGCGGCGGGCGCGTGTCTGGCGAACCCGGGCCGTGGTGTGCGCCGCGGGGTCGCTGGGCACCCAGGCCTTGCTGATGGCCGCGCGCCAACGCGGTGACCTGCCGCACCACATCCCCGAGGCCACCGCGTTTGCCCGCGCCGCCGCCGCGGCCACCGGGGGCGTGCCGATGGCCTCGCTGCCGCAGGTGCTGTTCCACATCCCGATGACGGCGCATTGCCTGGGCGGCGCGGTCATGGCCGCCGACGCCACGCAGGGGGCGTGCGATGCGTGGCAGCGCGCTTTTGGGCAGCGCAACCTGTGGCTGGTCGACGGCTCGGTCATCGGCGCCAACCTGGGCGTCAACCCCAGCTTGACCATCGCGGCGTTGGCCGAGCGGGCCATGGCCGCGGTACCCCCACCGGCGCTGGCCACATGGGATGGCGTAGGCACGCCGATTGCGGCACACTGACGCTTGGCCGACGCACCCACCGGAGACTGCGATGAACGCCTGGCGCCACGACTTTGCCGCCCTGCCCCCCGACGACGTGGCCGCCGTGCTGCGCGGTCAGCTGCAGCGCATGCGCCAAGCCGCGCAGCGCGACGGCGCGCCCAACGCGGCCCAACGCCGCACCCACCTGCGGCGCTTGCTGCAAGCGGTGTTGGACCACGAAGCGGACTGGGTGCGCGCGGTGGACGCCGACTTCGGCCGCCGCAGCGCCACCGAGACGCGGCTGTTGGAACTGGGTCCGCTGGCGGACCAAATCCGCCACAACCTGCGCCACGTGGCGCACTGGATGCGCCCGCGGCGCGCGCCGGTCAACCCGCTGTTTTGGCCCGCTCGGGCGCGCATCGTGCCGCAACCGCTGGGGGTGGTGGGCATCATTGGCGCCTGGAACTACCCGGTGCAATTGACGCTGTCGCCGCTGGCCGACGCGCTGGCCGCCGGCAACCGCGTGCTGCTCAAGCCGTCCGAGCTGGCGCCGCACACCGCCGAGTTGTTGCAGCGGGTGCTGGCCGAAGTGTTCGCCTCGGACCACGTGTGCGTCGTCACGGGTGGCCCGACGGTGGCCGCGGCGCTGGCGGCGCTGCCGCTGGACCATCTGCTGTTCACCGGCTCCACCCGTGTGGGCAGGCTGGTGGCCCAGGCCGCCGCGCCCAACCTCACGCCCGTGACGTTGGAGCTTGGGGGCAAGTCACCGGCGATCGTCGGCCCCGGGGCCGACGTGGTGCGGGCCGCCGACCGCATCGCCGCCGCCAAGGGCTGGAACGCCGGCCAGACCTGCATCGCGCCGGACTACTGCCTGGTGCCGCGCGCGCAGCGCGACGCCTTCGTGGACGCGCTGCGGCAAAGCGTGCAGCGGCGCTGGCCCCACGGCGTGGACGATGCAGACTACACCGCCTTGTCGTCGGCCGCGGCGTGGCAGCGCCAGCTGCGCCTGGCGCACGAGGCTGCCGCGGCCGGCGCCACGCTGGTGCCGCTGATGGGGGACGGGCCACCCCTGCCCGAGGCCACCGCCCCCCGCCCCGCCGTGCTCGGCCCGGTGGCGGTGCTGGACCCGCCGGCCACCTGCGCGCTGATGCAGGAGGAAATCTTTGGCCCCCTGCTGCCGGTGCTGACCTACGACACGCTGTCGCACGCCCTGGATCACATCAACGCCGGCCCGCGCCCGTTGGCGCTGTACCTGTTCGAGCGCGAGCGCGCCACCATCGAGCACGTGCTGGCGCACACGGTCAGCGGGGGCGTCACTGTCAACGACTGCATGCTGCACCAGCCGCAGCACGCGCTGCCCTTTGGCGGCGTGGGCGCCAGTGGCATGGGGGCGTACCACGGGCGGCATGGGTTCGAGCGCTTTTCGCACCTGAAGGGGGTGTACGAGCAGTCGACGCTGGTGGGTGCGGTGTTCGACCGTTGGGTGCGCCCCCCCTACGGGGCGCCGCTGCAGCGGCTGTTGCGCTTCATGCTGCGGCGCTGACCCTTTGGCTGCCGCTGGGACGTTGGGCCACGCTGGTCAAGCGGGTGCCAAAGGCAATGCCGACGCGGGCGCGGGCGTTGACCGCCCAACCGTTGGCGTCCAGCAGCGGACCGATGTTGCGCTGGCGCAGCTTGAGCGCCGCCAACAGCATCGACGGGCCCGAAATCAGCAGCATCACACCCAACACGACCAGCGGCACCTGCCACCACGCCAACTGCATCAGGCCCGCCACCAACGCCGCCAACGCCGTGCCGATGGCCCCCAGCGCCAGGCCGATGGCGGCAAAAACGCCGGCGAACTTGGCGATATCAAACGCCTGCGCGGTTGCGGTGGGCTTGCCTTGCTCGACCGCAGCGGCGCCCTGGCTGACCTGCTGCGCTGCGCGCGCCTCCACGGCCTGATCGCGCGCCGCCGCGAACTTGCGGATCTGATCGCCGATCATGCGCGCGATGCGCTTGTAGGGACGCCAAAACGCCTCGCGCACGCTGATGGGGTTTTCCACCACGCGCTGCAACGTAAACAGCCAGTCGCGCCCTTGGCGGTCGACAAAGACACCATGACGCCCCGGGACCATGAAGTCCGACGTGTCGCCCGCCGTCAGCGCGGCGACCAGGGCCTGCGGCGTTTCGCCCGCGCGCTCGCACTGGCCGTACAGCAGGTACAGGCCACTGTAAGCGGCCAGTTGCGCGTGCGCCGCCGTGTCACGGACAGGCAAGCAAAGCCGGCATTCGCGCTGGTCGATGTACAGCGTGCCGATTTGGAACGCCGCCTGGGCATGGGTGTAAAAGTCCAAAAAATTGACCATGTTGCGCAGCAGCGTGGCGATGTCGCGGCGCAGGTACAGCAGCCGGCTCAGCGCCTCCATGCCCTCGGCCTCGGCGGCAAACCCGCGGTCGCGCGCCACCGCGGCGCGCAGCTGGTCGGCAACCCCGTCGCGCTGCCAGTCGTCCAACCAGGCCGCCTCCCAGGCGGCGGCCGGGGCGTCGGGCCGCTGCGCCAGCCAATCGCCCCACGGCTGCAACCCGGCACGCAGGGCGCGCCAGTCGGCTTCGCTCAGCACCGCACGCGCGCCCAGCCGGGGCGCCACCGCATCGCGCTGCAGGGTCGCCAGGGCCTCGGCCCACAACGGGTTGACGGCCGTGCCCTCCAACGGTAACGTGGCCTCGGGCGTGACGCGCGCCAGCGGCCAGTCGGCAGCCTCCCAGCCGGATTCGGGCACGGTTGCGACAGCCGGCTCCAACGCAGCGACCAAGCGGGGGTCGAACGCCGCCAGCCGGCAACGCACGAAATGGTCGTCCACCTTGGTCGCCACGGCTTGCACGGCGTCCCAGGCCCGTTGCCATGACCCCGGGTCGCCGCTCGGGCGGGCCGCCAGCCACGCCCGCAGCGCCTGCACGTCGGCGTCAGCCTGGTTGATGGCGGCCTCGGTCACGCCGGGCTGGCCGCTGCGGTCCGCCGCCCCGCCGTAGTCCTGCACCAGCCGCTGCACCCACAGCGCCAGCGTCGGCTGGTCCGCCACCAGGTCCGCCGGCACCACGCCGTCGCCGTTGGGGTACGGCGGCGGAAACAACCGGGCGCTGTCGGCCACGTCGGCCACGGCCACCGCGTCGGCGCCCGCGCGACCCACCCGTTGCAACACCAGCCGGGCCGCGGCGGCCAACACGCGCCCCTCGTCATCGTCGTCGCGCAGCGCCGCCAACGGCAGCCGGTCACCACCGTCCCACACGAGGCCCGGGTCGCGCAGGCGGGCGCACAGCCAGCTGACCGCCTGCAACACCTCAGGGCGCCGAATGCGGCCGTCGCCGTCGGCGTCGAGCCACGCCAGCGTGCGCGGGTCGATGGTCAACCCCTGGGTTGGGCACGCCAACGCCCCCCACAGCTTGGGGTCCAGCGCAGCCAGCGCCTGCAGATCCGCCGCGCTGTCCAGCACGGGTTGGTCAACGCCACCCACGCGCACGAAGCGCCAGCGGTGGGGGCGTGGGGTGGTCGGTGCGGCGTTGGTCATGGGCGCCCCCTGCTCGTGGTGGATGTTGGGCCATCGTAACGCCACGACGCACGGCGTGGGCCACGATCGTCGCCGCCCGCCCCCGCCCTGTGGCGGCCGCGCCACACGCCATCACGCGTGCAAGCGCGAATGCCGCGGCAGGTGCGCCATCAAAAACTCCATCTGGTCGGCCAGGATGCGCCGGTTGCGCAGAATGAAGTCTTCCCACAGGCTGGGCACGTACGGTGCGTACAGCAGCGGCATGTGCGCCTGCTCGGGCGTGCGGTTGCCTTTGCGGTGGTTGCAGGCGCGGCACGCCGTCACCACGTTCATCCAATGGTCGCGCCCGCCTTGCGCCAGCGGCACCACGTGCTCGCGCGTCAGCTCCGTTTCGTCGAAGCGGCCACCGCAGTACGCGCACAGCTGGCGGTCACGCGCAAACAGCTTGGCGTTGGTCAGGCTCGGCACGATATCGAAGGGGTTGACGGCGGCGTGCCCGCGCGTGCCGATGATCGAATGCACCTCGACGCGCGACTGCCGCCCGGTGCGGGCGTTGATGCCACCGCGAAAGACGGCGATGCGCCCCCCGGCGACCCAGCGCACGTCGCCTGCGGCGTAGTGCAGCACGGCTTCCTGCAGCGTCAGCCACGCTTGCGGCAAACCGTGCGCGGTGAGTTTGAGCACCCTCATGGCAGTGTGTCATAGTAGCGCCCTTTGATGACCCGTGTGTGACCTCGGCGCAACACCCGCATGAACATCGTATTCGGCCTGCACAACCTGCTGCGCCAGCCCCCGCGCGCCCGGGCGCTGACGATCGGCAACTTCGACGGTGTGCACCGCGGGCACCAGGCCATGTTGGCGCTGCTGCTCAACGAAGCGCGGCACCGCGGCCTGCCGGCGTGTGCGCTGACCTTCGAGCCCCACCCGCGCGACTTTTTTGCCGCGCGGGCGCGCAACCCGGCGCTGGCCCCGGCGCGCATCGCCACGCTGCGCGACAAGCTGGAGGAGCTGCGCCGCTGCGGCATCGACGAGTGCATCATCCTGCCCTTCCACGAGCGGCTGGCGGCCCTGTCGGCCGAGGCGTTCATCGACGAGGTGCTGGTGCGCGCGCTGGGCGTGCGTTACGTGCTGGTGGGTGACGACTTTCGCTTCGGCGCCGGCCGCCGGGGCGACTACGCGCTGCTCGATGCCGCAGGCGACGCGCGCGGCTTTGAGGTGGCGCGCATGCGCAGCTACGAAGTGCACGGCCAGCGCGTGTCCAGCTCGGCGGTGCGCGCGGCGCTGGCCGCCGGCGACATGGAGGCGGCGGCGGCGTTGCTCGGCCGACCCTACGCCATCAGCGGCCACGTGGTGCACGGGCGCAAGCTGGGGCGTGCGCTGGGCGAGTCCAGCGCGGGACGCGGCGACGGCTTTCGTACCCTGAACCTGCGCTTTTCGCACTGGAAGCCGGCGGCCAGCGGCATCTTCGTCGTGCAGGTGCACGGGCTGGACCCGACCCCCGGCGCCGCGCCGCTGCCGGGCGTGGCCAACCTGGGCGTGCGTCCGTCACTTGACGCACGCGACGTCAACGGCGGGCGCGTGCTGCTGGAAACGCATTGCCTGACGTGGCCGGCGCGCGTGCAGGCGGCGCTGGCCAGCGCGCCGGTGCCGGGCGAGGCCTACGGTAGAATCATCCGCGTCGAACTGCTGCACAAGCTGCACGACGAACTCCGCTACCCCAGCCTGGATGCCCTGGCGGCTGGCATTGCCCAGGACTGCGCCGACGCCCGTGCCTGGTGGGCCGCCCGTGGCTTGCATAGCGCCCACCATGAAGCCTGACCGCACCCCTGCCGCCGACGCGCGCGACGCGTCCCTGCCCGACTACAGCGCCACGCTGAACCTGCCCCAGACGCCGTTTCCGATGCGGGGCAACCTGCCGCAGCGCGAGCCGGGCTGGGTGCGCCAGTGGGAGGAGCAGGGCCTGTACCAGCGCCTGCGCGACGCGCGGCGTGGCGCGCCCAAATTCATCCTGCACGACGGCCCGCCCTACGCCAACGGACGCATCCACATCGGGCACGCGGTCAACAAGGTGCTCAAGGACATGATCGTCAAAGCGCGCCAGTTGGCTGGCTTTGACGCGCAGTACATCCCGGGGTGGGACTGCCACGGCCTGCCGATCGAAAACGCCATCGAAAAGCTGCACGGCCGCGGCCTGAGCCGCGACGACATGCAGGCCAAAGCGCGCGCCTTTGCCAGCGAGCAAATCGCGCTGCAGATGGCCGACTTCAAGCGCCTGGGCGTGCTGGGCGACTGGGAGCACCCCTACCGCACGATGGACTTCAAAAACGAGGCCGAGGAGCTGCGCGCCTTCAAACGCGTGATGCAGCGGGGCTTTGTGTACCGTGGCTTGAAGCCGGTGTATTGGTGCTTCGACTGCGGCTCGTCGCTGGCGGAGTTCGAGATCGAGTATGCCGACAAAGCCAGCCAGACGCTGGACGTGGCGTTTTTGTGCGCCGAGCCCGAGCGGCTGTTGCAGGCGTTTGCGGCGGCTTCGCCGCTGCCGCACGCCGACTTGGCCGCGCTGGCCCAGCGCCCGATCTACGCCGTCATCTGGACCACCACCGCGTGGACCATCCCGGCCAACCAAGCCCTCAACGTCAACCCCGCGCTGCCGTACGCGCTGGTGGACACGCCGCGCGGTCTGCTGCTGCTGGCCGAAGCGCTGGTCGAGCCCTGCCTGCAACGCTACGGCCTGACCGGGCAGGTGCTGGCCGTGGCGCCGGGCCAGGTGCTGGACCGTATCCGCTTCCGCCACCCGCTGGCGCACGTGCACCCGGGCTACGACCGTGCAAGCCCGGTGTACCTGGCCGACTACGCCACGGCCGACGACGGCACGGGCATCGTGCACAGCGCCCCCGCCTACGGCGTGGAGGACTTCAACTCGTGCACCGCGCACGGGCTGGCCGCGGCCGACATCCTCAACCCGGTGCAGGGCAACGGCGTGTACGCGGCCGACCTGCCGCTGTTTGGCGGGCAGTCGATCTGGCAGGCCACGCCCGCGATCATCGACACGTTGCGCGCCGCCGACCGGCTGCTGGCCACCCAAACCATCACGCACAGCTACCCGCACTGCTGGCGCCACAAAACGCCGGTGATCTACCGCGCCGCGGCGCAGTGGTTCATCCGCATGGACGCGCCCACCGAGGCCACGCGCGGCATCTTCGCCACCGACCCAGCGCCGCAAACCCTGCGCGAGCTGGCCCTGCACGCCATTGAGCACACGGGCTTTTACCCCGAGAGCGGCCGCGCGCGGCTGCGCGACATGATCGCGCACCGGCCCGACTGGTGCATCAGCCGCCAGCGCTCGTGGGGCGTGCCGCTGCCCTTCCTGCTGCACGTGGACAGCGGCGAGCCGCACCCGCGCACGCCCGAGATCATCGACCTGGCGGCCGACATCGTCGAAGCGGGCGGTATCGAGGCGTGGAGCAAGCTGACGGTGGCCGACATCCTGCAACGCCTGGGCGACCCCACCGACCCCGCGCAGTACACCAAGAGCACCGACATCCTGGAGGTGTGGTTTGACTCGGGCACCACGCACCACACGGTGCTCAGGGGCAGCCACGCCGGCGCCGGCCACGACGACGGCCCCGAGGCCGACCTGTACCTGGAAGGCCACGACCAGCACCGCGGCTGGTTCCACTCGTCGCTGCTGACGGCGTGCGCGATGCACGGCCGCGCGCCGTACCGCGCGCTGCTCACCCATGGCTTCACGGTCGACGGCCAGGGCCGCAAGATGAGCAAGTCGCTGGGCAACGTCGTGGCCCCGCAGGAGGTCAGCGACAAGCTGGGCGCCGAAATCATCCGGCTGTGGGTGGCGTCCACCGATTACGCGGGCGACCTTGGCATCGACGACAACATCCTGGCGCGCGTGGTCGACGCCTACCGGCGCATGCGCAACACGCTGCGCTTTTTGCTGGCCAACATCAGCGACTTCGACGCCGCGCGCGACGCCGTGCCGGCGGCGCAGCTGCTGGAGATCGACCGTTGGGCGCTGGCGCGCACGGCGCAGCTGCAAGCCGACATCCTGGCGCACTACCAACGCTACGAATTCCACCCGGTGGTGGCCAAGGTGCAGGTGTTTTGCTCCGAGGAGCTGGGGGCGTTTTACCTCGACGTGCTCAAGGATCGGCTCTACACCACCGCGCCCAACAGCCTGGCGCGGCGCAGCGCGCAAACGGCGCTGCACCAGATCACGCACGCGATGCTGCGCTGGATCGCGCCGTTTTTGTCGTTCACCGCCGAAGAGGCCTGGGCCTTGGTCGGGCACACCCCGTCGATCTTCACCGAAACCTACCTGGCCTTGCCCACGCCGGACGAGGCGCTGCTGGCCAAGTGGCAGCGCATCCTGGCGGTGCGCGACGCGGTCAACAAAGCCATCGAGGACGAACGCAGCGCCGGGCGCATCGGGCCGTCGCTGCAAGCCGAAGTGACGCTCACGCTGCCGCCCGAAGACCACGCGCTGCTGAGCACGCTGGGCGATGACGCGCGCTTTGTGTTCCTGGTGTCGGCGCTGACGCTGCAGCCAGGCGCGGCGTTGGCGGTTCAGGTGACGCCGTCGCCGCACGCCAAATGCGCGCGCTGCTGGCACTGGCGCGCCGACGTCGGCCACGACCCGGCGCACCCCCACCTGTGCGGCCGCTGCACCGCGAACCTGTACGGGGCGGGCGAGCCGCGCCACGCCGCCTGAGGGCCTCCAGATGGCCAAGGCGTCGTCGCGCGGCATGCTGGTGTGGCTGGGGCTGGCGGCGGCCATCGTGCTGCTGGACCAGGCCTCCAAGGGGCTGATCCTGGCGCTGTTTCGCCCCGGCGAGGTGCTGCCGGTGACCAGCTTTTTCAACCTGGTGCGGGTGCACAACCCCGGCGCAGCGTTTTCCTTCCTGGCCGGCGCGGGGGGCTGGCAGCGCTGGCTGTTCCTCGGCATCGGGCTCGTGGCGGTGGCCGTCATCCTGTGGCTGCTGCGCGCCCACCACCAACAAAAGCTGTTTGCCTTTTCGCTGGCGTGCCTGCTGGGCGGCGCGCTGGGCAACGTGATCGACCGCGCGCTGCACGGCTACGTGGTGGACATGTTGGACGTTCACCACCGTTGGCTGGCGCCTCTGTTCGCCGGCGGGCACTACCCCGCGTTCAACGTGGCGGACATGGCCATCACCGCAGGGGCCATCGGCCTGATCGTCGATGAGCTGCGGCGCGTGCGGCGCAGCCGCTGACACGCATCCGCCGCCATCCCGCGCGTGGTGGGCACGCCACAGTCCACCACGCGCAGGGTTGGGTGGCAAGGCGGGCATGTGCGTAGAATGCCAACCCATGGCGCGCAACGCACAGGCATGGGTTGGGGCACGGGGCTGGCTCGTGGGGCTGGGCGCGGCCGTGCTGGTGGCGTCGGCGGCGGCGCAGCCCGTGCAGTGCCACGTCGCCTGGGCTGGGGCGGCGCGCTCGTTCATCGTGCCCCCCAGCGCGCCGGACGACCCCGTGCTGCCCCAGCTGGAGGGGGCCAGCATCGCGCTGGAAATCGTCAACCGCCTGCCCCCCGCGCCCGGCGCGGGCGTGACCGTGCGCACGCTGGGGCGCTGGCAGGGCCAGACGTACCTGTTGCACGAGGCGCACTACCTGCCGGGCAGCCCCGCCGTGGCGCCCCACGGCTTCACGGGTTTGCAGGTGGTGCGCGAGCCCACGCGGGGGCACGCGCTCAGCTACTGGTGCGAGCGCACGGCGGCGATCAGCGCCGCCGCCGACCCGACCGCCGCCACGCGCTGACCCTCACCGGTCACGGCAGCAGGATCGTCGAGCCGATGGTCTGACGCGCCTCCAGCGCCCGATGCGCGGCCTGCACGTCAGCCAGCGCAAAGCGCTGCGCGACGTGAATGCGCACCTGCCCCGACGTCACGACGCTGAACAAATCGTCCGCCATGGCCTGGGTGCGCTCGCGCGAGCGGATGTGCGTGAACAGCGTCTGCCGCGTCACGTACAGCGAGCCTTTGGGCCCGAGGATGCCGGGGGCGAACGGCGGCACCGGGCCGCTGGCGTTGCCAAACGACACCATCAGCCCGAACGGCTGCAGGCAGTCCAGTGAGCCCTCCCACGTGTCCTTGCCCACCGAGTCGTACACCACCTTGACGCCCTGCCCGCCGGTGATGGCCTTGACGCGCTCGACGAAGTTGTGCGTGCGGTAGTTGATGCACACCTCAGCACCATGGGCCTGCGCCAGGCGGCACTTGTCGTCGCTGCCGGCGGTGCCAATCACCCGCAGCCCCAGCGCGCGCGCCCACTGGCAGGCGATCAGCCCCACGCCCCCGGCGGCGGCGTGCAGCAGCACCCAATCGCCCGGCTGCAGCCCCTCCACCGGCCGGCAGTGCTTGAGCAGGTACTGCGCCGTGAGACCCTTGAGCATCATCGCCGCGCCCTCCTCGAACCCAATCGAGTCGGGCAAGCGGCATACGTTCATCGCCGGCATCACGCGCACGTCGCAATAGCTACCCGGCGGCTGGGCGGCGTAGGCCACGCGATCGCCCACCTGCAGGTGCGTCACCCCCTCGCCCACCGCCTCCACCACACCGGCGCCCTCCATCCCCAGGCGGGCCGGCATCGGCAGCGGGTACAGCCCGGTGCGGTGGTACACGTCGATGAAATTGAGGCCAATGGCGCGGTGGCGGATGCGGACTTCGCCAGGGCCCGGCGCGCCGACCGGCACCTCGGCCACACGCATGGCCTCGGGGCCGCCGGGGGCGTCGATCAGCACGGCGCGGCTGGTGGTGTTCATGGTTCGATGCTCCTCGCGTCACGTGGTTGGTCGTGGCCGCCGATGGTGCCACATTCCGGCACGCCCTGCCGCCACCCGATTGTCACCCCCGCAACGGCCCCGGTCGCTCGGCCTCGGCTACAGTGAGGGGGTATGCCGTCAAGCTCACCCGCCCAACCCACGCCGCTGTCGCCCGCCACGATCGCCCTGCTGACGCTGCCGCCCCTGCTGTGGGCGGGCAATGCCATCGTCGGCCGCGTGGCCGCCCCGTGGATCCCACCGATCACGTTCAACCTGCTGCGCTGGGTGCTGGCGGCGCTGTTGCTGGCGCCGCTGGGCGGCTGGATCCTGCGCCGCGGCAGCCCCGTTTGGGGCGACTGGCGCCGCTACCTGCTGCTGGGCAGCCTGGCCGTGGCCGGCTACAACATGCTGCAATACCTGGCGCTGCACACCTCGTCGCCGCTGAACGTGACGCTGGTGGCCTCCAGCATGCCGGTGTGGATGATGCTGGTGGGGCGGCTGTTCTTCGGCGCCCCGGTGCAGCGCCCGCAGTTGGGTGGCGCGGTGCTGTCGCTGGCGGGCGTGCTGGTGGTGCTGTCGCAGGGCTCATGGGCCAACCTGATGCAACTGCGCTTCGTGCCCGGAGACGCCTGGATGCTGGCCGCCGCCTTCACCTGGTCGTGCTACAGCTGGCTGCTGACACGCCACGACGAAGACCCCCGGGTGCGCGCCGACTGGGCGGCGTTTTTGCTGGCGCAAACGGTGTTTGGCCTGCTGACCGCGGGTGTGTTGACCGCGGGAGAATGGACGTGGCTGACGCTGGCCGCGCCGGCGGACATGCCGACCCGCATCGCATGGAGCTGGCCGCTGGCGGCCATCGTGCTGTTCGTGGCGGTGGGGCCGTCGGTGTTGGCCTACCGCGCCTGGGGCGCGGGGGTGCAGCGCGCCGGCCCCACGGTGGCGGGCTTTTTCACCAACCTCACGCCGCTGTTCACGGCGCTGATGTCCACGCTGCTGCTGGGCGAGCCGCCGCGCGCTTACCACGCGGTGGCGTTCGTGTTGATCGTCGCCGGCATCGTCGTGTCGGCGCGGCGCGCATGAGGGTGCGGCGCACGGTGGCCGGCGGCGGCCTGCGCCATGCGGCGTGCGCCGCCCCGAAGGCGAGCCTCAAAACGTCCCCGGGTAGGCGCCGCCGTCGAGCAGGATGTTCTGGCCGGTGAGGTAGCCGGCCTGCACGCTGCACAGGAACGCGCACACGGCGCCGAACTCCTCGGGCGTGCCAAAGCGCCGCACGGGGATCTGCGCCAGCTGCGCGGCGCGCACCTCGTCCAGCGTGCGGCCGCTGCGCTCGGCCGCGGCCTGCAGCGTGGCGCGCAGGCGGTCGGTGTCGAATTTGCCCGGCAGCAGGTTGTTGATCGTCACGCCTCGGGCGGCCAGGCCGCTGCGCGCCAGGCCGGCCACGAAGCCGGTCAGCCCGCTGCGCGCGCCGTTGCTCAGGCCCAGGATGTCGATCGGCGCTTTGACGGCGCTGGAGGTGATGTTGACGATGCGGCCAAACCCCCGCGCGGCCATGCCGTCGACGGTGGCCTTGATCAGCTCGATGGGGGCCAGCATGTTGGCTTGCAAAGCTTGCATCCACTCGGCCTGACCCCACTGCCGAAAGTCGCCCGTCGGCGGGCCGCCGGCGTTGGTGACGACGATATCGAAGTCGCGCCCCGGGCCGCCCGGCACGCGCCACAGCGCGGCGCGGCCGGCGTCGGTGGTGACGTCGGCGGCCACGGTCAGCACACGCGTGGCCGCGCCCGCCGGCAGCTCGGCGCGCAAAGCGTCGGCGGCGGCCTGCAGCGCCGCTTCGCCGCGCGCCGCCATGACGACGTTGACCCCTTCGCGCGCCAGCGCACGCGCGCAGCCCCACCCCAAGCCTTGGCTGGCGCCGCACACCAGCGCCCAACGCCCGGCAATGCCCAAGTCCATCGTTGCACTCCTTTCGTTGCCGCCGCACCCCACCGCGCCGCTAGCGCCCAGAGCTGGCACGGCTCACCCACAGCACCCCGGCCAGCACCAAGGCGGTGCCGGCCACGATCCACACGTTGAACGGCTCGCCCAGCAGCAGCACGCCCAGCGCCAGGGTGGACAGCGGCCCCAGCATGCCGGTCTGGGCCGTCAAACCGGCGCCGATGCGCTCAATGGCCATCATGACCATCACCACCGGCGCGGCCGTGCACAGCACCGCGTTGGCCACCGACAGCCACAGCACCGGCGCCGGCACCACGGCGGCGTGCAGCGGCCGCAACAGCACAAACTGCGCGATGCACAGCACGCACGCCACCACCGTGGCCAGGCTCACCAACCGCAGCGCGCCCACGCGCGCCACCATCTGCCCGCTGTGCACCAGGTACAGCGCGTAGCTGACGGCGCTGGCCAGCACCAGGGCGCTGCCCACCACGGTGGCCTGGCCGTCGAAGCGCACCTCGTGCCCAAACACCAGCAGCACGCCGGCGTAGCTCAGCGCGACGGCGCCCCACTGGCGCGCCGTCACCCGCCGGCCATGCAGCAGCCACCCCAGCAGCAGCACCAGTGTCGGGTTGAGGTACAGGATCAGCCGCTCCAGGCTCGCGCTGATGTACTGCAAGCCCCAAAAGTCCAGAAAGCTGGCCGCGTAGTAGCCCGTGAACCCCAGCCAGACGATACCGAGCCGGTCACGCCACGTCAGCGGCACGCCACCGTGCGCACGGCGCGTGCTCCACCACGCCATCGCCGCAAACAACGGCAACGCAAACAGCATGCGGTACATCAGCAGGGTGACCGCGTCCACCCCGTGGCGGTAGGCCAGCTTGACGATGATGGCCTTGCCGCTGAACGCCACGGCCCCCGCCGCGGCCAGCAGCAGGCCGCTGCGCTGGCGGGCCTGGGCATGGGCATCCGGGGCGTGGGTGGCGGCGTTGGGCGGAGCGGCACTCATGGCGACCAGGGGCGCAAGCTGCGCAACCACTGCGGGGCGGGCAGCCCCCAGCGGGCACGGATTGTTTCGGCGCGGGCCTGCAGCACCTCGCGCGGCGGGTGTTGGGGCTGGCGCTGCGCCAGCACCACGGTGTTGCCCTCGCGCGTGGGCTTGAACACCCACAGGGCCTGGGCGCCAAAGGCCTGCTGCAGCGCCGCCATTGAGCGCGCCAAGCTCGCGCAGCGACCAAACAGGTTGACGCTCATGCAGCCATCGGGCGTCAGCAGTGCGCGGCAGGCCGCGTAAAAGTCGGCGCTGTCCAACACAGGCGCGGCGGCTTCGTGGTCGTACAGGTCGACGCTGAGGGCGTCGACGGCGCCCTGCCACGGGCCGTGGTGCACCCAGTGCGCGGCGTCACCCACGATGACCTGCAGCCGCGGGCCGTCGTCGGGCAGCCGAAACCACCCGCGGCACGCGGCCACCACCTGGGGGTTGAGCTCCACCGCGGTGGTGCGCATGCCCAGGCGGTGGTGACAAAAGCGTGTGATCGACCCGGCCCCCAGCCCGAACTGCAGGGCGCGCCGCTGCGCCACCCCGTCCGGCTCGACGAACAGCAGCCACGCCATCATGCGCTGCACGTACTGCAGCACCAGCTCGTGCGGGCGCTTCAAGCGCATGCTGCCCTGGATCCAGGGGGTGCCCAGGTGCAGGTGGCGCACGCCGTCCTGCTCGGACAGGGTGACGGGGGGCAACACGGGCGCGTGGCGCATCGCGGTCAGACCTCGTCCACGGGCTGCTGCCACACGTCCGGGCGCACCGGCACCCCATGGCGCGCCAGCACACGCGCCCACGCCTGGGCCTTGTGCGCCAGCGGCCAGCGGGCGTTGGCCGGGCTGCTGGAAGGCAGTCGCTCCACCGCGACCCCAAGCGCCCGGGTGTGACGTGCGTGGCGCCAGCTCTCCCCACCGTTGTGCGCCACCGCCCGCAGCGCCGGGCAGCGCTGGCGCAGCCACGCCAGGTCGTTGAGCTCGGCGGCGCGGATGGCGCTGTCCAGGCTGCCCTGGCGCTCGCAGCGGGCGTACACATCCCAAATGCCCAGGCCACGCGCCAGCACCGCGGCCAGCCGCTGCTCGTAAGGCCACTGCGTCAGTGGCTCGCCCCACAGCAGCCCGAGGATGGCCCAAAAATGGTTGCGCGGGTGGGCGTAGTACTGCTGCGCCCGCAGCGACGCGACGCTGGGAAAACTCCCCAGCACGACGATGCCGGTGGAGGCGTCCAGCACCGGCGGCAGACCCTGCAGGCGTGGGGTGGCGCTCATGGCATCCCCTCCTGCCGCGCCAGCGCGGCCAAGCGCGGCAGCGCCGCGCGCGCGTTGACCGACGTCAACGCGGCCAGCGCCGCCAGCTCCAACCCGCGCAGCGGCGCCAGCGCGGCCCCGATGCGCGGCAACTCCGCCGGGCTGTTGCGGCCCTGCGGCCGGCCCGCGGCGCGCGCGTGCGCCGGCACGTACAACCACTGTGGGGGAATGTCGGGCGCGTCGGTCTCCAGCACGATGGCGTCGGCCGGCGCCGCGGCCCACAGCGCGCGCAGCCGCCGCGCGGTCTCGAACGTGGCCGCGCCCCCAAAGCCCAGCTTGAAGCCCAGCGCCACGAACGCCATGGCCTGCTGCACGCTGCCGTTGAAGGCGTGGGCGATGCCGCCCAGCACCGGGCGGCCCGCGGCGGCCTGCGCGCGCAGGCCCGCCAGCAGGGCGTCGGCGCTGCGGCGCACGTGCACGATCACCGGCAGCCCGTGGCGCTGCGCCAGGCGCAGCTGCGCGCGGTAAAAGTGCTGCTGGCGCGCACGCATCGCCTCGGTGCACAGCGCCGGCACCCAAAAATCCAGCCCGATTTCCCCCACCGCCACCAGCCGCGGGTCGTCGCCCCAGCGCTGCAGCGCGTCGTCCAAGCGCCGCAGATCGTCGTCGTGCGCCTGCGGCACGTACAGCGGGTGGATACCCAGCGCGTAAACATCCCCGGTGGCGTGGGCCAACGCACGCACCCGCTCAAAGTCAGCGGCCTGCACCGCCGGCAACACGCACCACGCCACCCCGGCCGCCCGAGCCCGCGCACGCTCAGCCTCGGCGTCCGGGCCGAACTCGGGGGCGTCCAAATGGCAGTGGGTGTCGATCCACATCGGCCCCGCATTATCCGGCAGCCGTGCGGGCCGCGCCGCCCCCAGGCGACACCGCCGCCGGCGCCAGGAGCGTAAGATAAGCGGCTGACGATACGCTTGTGTCCAACGTCTCGGAGGCCCCATGCTCGACCTGTCGCCCACCCGCCGCCGCTTCATCGCCCAAACCAGCGCGGCCGTCGCAACGCTGGCCGCGCCGTGGTCGGTGCGTGCCGACAGCCGCACGCTGAAAATCCTGGTGGGCTTTCCGCCCGGGGGCGGCACCGACGCCATCGCGCGGCTGCTGGCCGATCCCCTGCGCGAGGCGCTGGGCATGCCCGTGGTCGTGGACAACCGCGCCGGCGCCGGTGGTCAGTTGGCGGCGCAAGCGCTCAAGGCAGCGCCGGCCGACGGCTACACCGTGCTGCTGACGCACGACCACACGGTGTCGATCCTGCCGCTGGTGCTGCGCAACCCCGGCTTCGACCCGGCGCGCGACTTCGTCGCGGTCGGCGGGCTGGCCACCTTCGTCAACGCCTTGGCGGTGTCTGCGGGCACGCCGGCGCGCTCGCTGCGCGAATTCATGCAGTGGGTACGCGGCCAAGGCGGCAAGGCGGCGGTGGGCATCCCGGCGCCGGCGTCGGTGCCGCAGTTTTTGGTGCAGGTGCTGGCGCGCCAGCAGCAGCTCGACCTGGTGCCGGTGCCGTACCGCGGCAGCGCCCCGATGATGGCGGACATGCTGGGCAACCAGATCCCCGCCGGCGTCGGCTCCATCCCCGACTTCATCGACCACCACAAAGCCGGCAAGCTGCACGTGGTGGCCGTGATGGGCCGCCAGCGCCAGCCTGCCTTGCCGGACGTGCCCACGTTCGCCGAGCTCGGGGTGGCCGGGTTCGAGGAGGTGCCGTTTTATGGCCTGTTCGCGCCGGCGGGCACGCCGGCGGCCACGTTGGCGCAGCTGGACGCGGCGCTGGCCAAGGTGCTCGCGCAGCCCGCCTTGCGCGAGCGTTTGACCGCGATGGGCCTCAACGTCGGTCACATGAGCGGCGAGCAGTTGGCCGCGCGCGAGCGCGCCTACCGCGAGGTGTGGGCCCGCATCATCCGCGACAGCGGCTTTCAGCCGCAGTGACGCCCGCTTGAGCCACCGGCTGCGGGTCGCTGGCGGCGTGGCTCAGGCCGACCCAGCCACGGGCGCGCCGGGTTCGTCGTCACCCAAAAAGCCGCCCGCGCGCACCGTCAGCACCAAGGTGTCGCGCCAGCCCGGCACACCCGGCTGCAGCGGCTGGATCGGCGTGGTCTCGTGGATCACGCGCAGGTCGTCCAACAGCAGCAGCGACCACGGCTCGGTCAGCGTGAAGCGCTGGCCGTTGGGGCCGTCGGCCGCGAAGACGCGGCTTTCGCCCCCCTTGATCGCGTGGCGCGCGACCAAAAACACCGCCACCACGTCCACCCCGTCGCGGTGCGCGCCTTCCGGGGTGGGCCGGCCGATGCCGCCGGTGGTGTCGATGCGAAACGGATGCGCCTCCACAAACCACGGCTGCGGCCCGCGCAGCGCGCCGGCCACATCGGCCACCGCGTGCAGCAAGCGCGGCCACACCGGCTGGGCGGTCAGGGCCGGGGTCAGCGGCGCAAACCAGCGCCGCATGCCGCCGTGCAGGGCGTTGTACTCGACCGGCTGGTAGTGCGCCCGGTGCGGCACCGGCTGCACTTGGTCACCCTCGATGCGGTAGCAGCCGTGGCGCCGACGGCGGTAGCGCCCGCCGTCCTTCAGGTACTCGTCGGGCGGCAAATCATCCCACGCCGGCTGCAGCGCCTGCAGCGCGGCCGGCGGCATCCCCAGCCAAGCTGACACGCCGGCCGCGTCCAGCACCGCATAGCCTTGGTGACGCAGCGTGGCCAACAGCTCGGCGGGGGCGACGGTCGGGGGTGCAAACGTGGTCGTCATGGCGGTGCACAGTGTAGCCGGGGGACAACCCCTAGGGGTAAACACGGTGGACAGCGGGCCACGCACGCGCTACCGTTGCTTTGACAAAAATCAAACGCCGTGCATCCGGAGGGACCGATGGCCACGCTGCACCACGACCCAAGCGACACCTCGTCCAACCCCACCGCAGCGCCCGCGCGCGAATCGGTGTTCGACCTACGGCTGGCCGAGCTGCACGCCACCGACCCGCTGCGCTGGCTGGCCAAGGGCTGGCAGGACTTTCGGCGCAGCCCGCGCATCGGGCTGTTTTACGGCGCCTGTTTTGCGTTGATGGGGCAGGCGCTGTGGCAGGCGTTTCAGCACGCGCCGGCCTACGTGCTGGCGCTGAGCGCGGGCTTTTTGCTGATGGGGCCGTTTTTGGCGCTGGGGCTGTACGACGTCAGCCGAGCGCTGGAGCGCGGCGAGCCGCCGTCGTTGCGCCAGTCGCTGCTGGCGTGGCGGCCGACGCTGTCGACGATGGCGATTTTTGGCGGTGTGCTGCTGATCCTGGAAATGCTGTGGGGCCGCGCCGCCATGGTGGTGTTTGCCGTGACGATGAACACCATGCCGTCCGGCGCCAACATGCTGACCGCGCTGCTCAGTTGGGACAACCTGGAGTTCATCATCAGCTACCTGGTGGTGGGCGCGATCTTCGCCGGGCTGATTTTTGTCAGCAGCGCCATTTCGATCCCGATGATCCTGGACCGCCAAACCGACGCCGTGTCGGCGGCACTGACCAGCCTGCGCGCCTGCCTGAACAACCCCGGCGTGATGTTGCTGTGGGGCGCGCTGATCACGCTGCTGTGCCTGCTGGCGATGGTGCCGGCCTTTTTGGGCCTGCTCGTGGTGGGGCCGGTGCTGGGCCACGCCACGTGGCACGCGTACCGCCACATCGTGCCGGCGCGCACCCCGAGCGACGTCACGCGTTGACGTCCACCACCAGCCGGCCACGCACCTGGCCAGCCAGCACCGCCTGCGCCGCGTCCAAGGCATCGGCCAGGCCGATGGTGCGGCTCAACCCTTGCAGCGTGGCGTGGTCGAGCGTCTGCGCCAGCAGCGCCCACGCCGCGTGGCGTCGCGGCATCGGGGCCATCACGCTGTCGATGCCGTACAGCGTCACCCCCCGCAAGATGAACGGCGCCACCGTGGCGGGGAAGTCCATCCCCTGCGCCAGGCCGCACGCGGCCACCGCGCCGCCGTAGCGGGTGCTGGCGCAGGCGTTGGCCAGCGTGTGGCTGCCCACCGCATCGACGACGCCGATCCAGCGCTCCTTTTGCAGCGGCTTGCCTGGCGCGGCCAGCGTCGCGCGGTCGATGACCTCGGCCGCCCCCAGTTGGCGCAGGTAATCGGCTTCCTGCGGGCGTCCGGTGCTGGCCACCACGCGGTGGCCGGCGCGCGCCAGCAGCACGACGGCGATGCTGCCCACGCCGCCTGCGGCGCCGGTCACCAGCACCTCACCGCTGCCTGGGGCCACCCCCTGCGCGGCCCAGTGGGCTTGCAGCGCTTGCACGCACAGCGCGGCGGTGTAGCCCGCGGTGCCGATGGCCATCGCGTCCCACGCGCTCAACGGCGCCGGCAGTGGCTGCAGCCAGTCGGCCCGCACCCGGGCACGCTGCGCCAGCCCGCCCCAGTGCACCTCACCCATGCCCCAGCCGTTGAGCAGCACCGCATCCCCCGGTCGAAAGCGCGCGTCGTCGCTGGCCAGCACGGTGCCGGCCAGGTCGATGCCCGGCACCATCGGGAACTGCCGCACCACCGGCGAGCGGCCGGTGATGGCCAACGCATCCTTGTAGTTCAGCGTCGAGTACGCCACCTGCACCGTCACCTCCCCCGCGGGCAGGCGCTCGTCGGGCAGCTCGGTCAGGGTGCAGGTGTAACCCGCCGCGTCGGTCTTGTCGATCCACAGTGCACGCAAAGCCATAAGGGTTTCTCCACCAACGGTACGCCACCGCATCATTGTCCACGAGCATAGGGGACGCGCGCTCACGCGGCGCTGGCCGCGCCGCGCGCCGCCTCTTGCAACAGCCGCCACATCACCTTGCCGCTGCCGCTCTTGGGCAGCGCCTCGACGAATTCGACGATGCGCGGCGCCTTGTACGCGGCCATGTGCTCGTGGCACCAGGCGATGATGTCGGCCTCGCTGACACGGCCACGGGCCTCGTGCCGCAGCACCACCACCGCCTTGACCGTTTCGCCCCGGTACGCGTCGGGCACCCCAATGACGCATGCTTCGGCGATCGCCGGGTGGCGAAACATCAACGCTTCCACCTCGGCCGGCCAGACCTTGTAGCCGCTGGCGTTGATCATGCGCTTCAAGCGGTCGGTGATGAAGAAGTAGCCCTCCTCGTCCATGCGGCCCAGGTCGCCGGTGCGGAAAAACCGCTTGCCGTCGCGCTCGAAAAACACCGCGGCGGTTGCTTCGGGGTGCTGCCAGTAGCCGTCGAACACCATCGGGCCGCTGACCACGATCTCGCCCGCCTGCCCCACCGGCAGCTCTTGCAGCGTGTCGGGGTCGACGATGCGCGCGTCGCAGCCGATGAACGGCACCCCCAGGCACTGCGGCTTGGGGCGGTCGGGTGGGTTGTGGTGCGACGGCGCGGCGGTCTCGGTCAGGCCGTAGCCCTCGACGTATCGCAGACCGAACTGGTCCTGCAAACGCTGCGCCACCGCCGCCGGCATGGCCGCCCCGCCTCCGCCAATGAACACCAGGCTGGACAGGTCGTAGCGCTCGAAGTGCGGGCTGGCCAGCAGGTCGATGACCATGGTGGGGATGTTGGTCCAGTGCGTGACCTTCCAGCGCGAAATCAGCCGTCCGGCCAGGTCGCGGTCCCAGCGCGGCATGACCACGGCCGTCGCCCCCAGGTACACGCTGGTGTGCATGCCCGCCACCATGCCGGTGATGTGAAACATCGGCACCACCAGCAGGCCAACGTTTTCGGCGGTGCCGTTGGTCCACACCGCGGCCGCCACCGCGTTGTGCATCAGCGTGCGGTGGGGGTGCATGCACCCCTTGGGCAAGCCGGTGGTGCCGCTGGTGTAGGGCAGCACGGCCAGATCGTCGGGGCCGACCTCGTGCGGCGGCAGCGGCGCGGGGCAGCCCACGGCCTCGGCCCAATCGGCCACGCGGCCGTGCGTCAGCACGGGCAGCGGGTGACGCGTGCGCAGCCAGTCGCGCCAAGCCGCAGGCACGGCCTCGCCCTCGAACGCATCAGGCGGCATCGCGTCGTGGTAGTGCAACACCAGCAAGTCGCGCAACCGCTGCTCGGGGGGCAACGCGGCGTCGGCGGCGCACAGCGCCGGAGCCAAGTCGGCCGCGGCGATGGCCACGCGTGCCTGCGGGTCGGTGATGTAGTGGCCCAACTCGTCGGCTTTGTTCATCGGGTTGACCGGCACCACCACCGCGTTGGCACGCACGATGCCGTAGTAGGCGACGATGAACTGCGGGCAGTTTTGCGACAACAAGATCACCCGGTCACCCTTGCGCACGCCGCGTGCCGCCAACCACGCCGCCACACGCTCGGCCTGGTGCTGCAGCTCGGCGTAGGTCATCACGCGATCGAAAAACACCGTGGCGGGCTTGTCGGGGTAACGCCGGGCGCTGACCTCCAGGTTGAACCACAGCGAGGTTTGCGGCGGTCGCAGTGCGCGCGGCACGCGCGGCGGCCACACCGCGGCGTGGGGGCGGTCGTCGCCGACGCGGGCACCACGGGCTTCGGGCAGGGCGGCGGTCATCGGTGTCGTCTCCTCGTGGTCGGTGGGCAGGCTGCTCAGCATAGCCACGGCACGGGCCCAGCGCCAAGCACCCCGCTGTCCCGTGCGCTACAGCCGGCGCGGCCCCCAACCCGGTGTGCCCATCGGACAGCGGCTTTGCCTTATCATGCGGGCCATCATGCGGCGCTGGATCGTTTGGTGCGTGCTGTGCTTGTTGCCATGGCGGCTGTGGGCGGCCGACGTGATGGCGCTGCGCGCATGCCACGATCAGCCCGCGGCCGCCACCGCCGTCACCCACGCGGACGCTGCCCAGCACGGGCCCCATGGCGCCGCGTCGCCGCACGCCACGCCGGCGGCAGAGCCGCATGCACACCACGGCCTTGCCAGCAAGCCAGCGCCCGCCCCGCACGGCGCGCAGCCCACCCACCTGGGCTGCACGCTGTGCGACCTGTGCCACAACCCCCTGGGCGCTGCGGTGCCCACCACCTGGAGTGCCATGCCCAGCCGCCACACGTGGCCGGTGCTGCGTCTGAGCGCACCGCCGCAGGCGGCGCGCGTACCGGAGTTGCGTCCCCCCATCGCCTGACATCGCCCTCTCCGCCGTGGCCGGGTGGCGCTGCCGCGCCCCCCATCGCCGCCCCCTTTGCGATGCACAGGAGATCGATCGATGCCTTCCAACCCCCTGGTGGTGGGTGCCTGGGCCGTGGCCGCGCTGTTGGGCAGCGCCGCCGCGCTGGCCCAGACCGCCCACGACCACAGTTCGCCCGATGCCGCCGCCGCGCCGGCGGCATCCCCCGCCCCATCCACGCGCAACGCCTGGCGCGACGCCAACGCCGCCGTCGGCACGATGCCGCGTGGGCACGCTGACATCGTCGCCTGGGAGCGGGCCCGTGGCCTGCACCACCCACCGGCCGACGAACCCGGCCCCGACCAGCCCTGGACCCTGGACGACGTGGCGCGCGCCGCCCTGCGGCAAGCGCCCGAGCTGCGCATCGAGCCCGGCGAAGGCGCCGTGGCGCAGGCGCAGCGCCAGCAAGCCGCGGCACAAACGGTGTTGCAGGCGCAGCGCGCGTGGCTCGATGCCGTGACCGCGCGTGCGCTGCGCCGACTGGCCGAGCGCGAACACGAAGCGGCCGAGCTGGCCGCCGAGCTCGCCCAACGCATGCAGCAGGTGGGCAACTTCAGCGCCGAGCGCGCGCTGCGCGAAAGCCTGCCGCGCCAGGCCACCGCGGCGCGGTTGCAGCAAGCGCGGCTGGATGAGCGCCAGGCGCTCATTCGCCTGTGGCAGCGCCTGGGCGTGGGCGAAACCCCCGAGGCGCTGCGGCGCCACCTGCCGACCCAACTGCCCGCGCGCGCGCCCTTGCCCACGGCCGATGACCTGCCGCGCCTGCAAGCCGAGCTGCTGCAGCGCCACCCGCTGGCCGTGCAGCGGCGCGCCGAGGCCGAGCGCAGCGCGGCCGGCGTGCCCGCCCACGCCCAAGCCACCCTGCAGGCGGCCTGGGAAACCGCCGTGGCCGCCAGCGCACCCAACGCCCCGGCGCTGCCGCTGCGCGCGCCGCGCTGGCCCCACACGTGGGAGCAGGCGCTGCAGGCGCAGGCCGACTGGCAACGGCTGCAGCGGCAGCTGGTGGGTGACCTGCACCTGGCCTGGCACGCCGCCCAAGCGGCCGAGGCGCACCTGGCGCTGCTGCGCGACCAGCTCCAGCCCGCGCTGCGCCAACTGGAAGACGAAGCGGTGCTGCGCTACAACGGCATGCTCATCAGCACCTGGGAGCTGCTGGCCACCGTGCGCCAGCGCCTGCAAGTCGAGCAAACCCTGCTGCAGGCCGAACGCGACGCCTGGGACGCGCAGTTGATGCTGCGCGCGGTGCAGGCCGGTCTGCCGTACACGCCCACCGCACGCGGCGCCACGCCCGCCGACGCCACCCCTGCCGACCAAGGACACTGACCATGCAACGCCGACATTTCTTTGCCCACACACTGGCCGGGGCCGCGGCGCTGGGGGTTGCCACCGTGGCCCGCGCCAGCCTGCTGACGCTGCCCGAGCCCGTCACCCGCACCGACCCCGGCACCGCCGGCCCGTGGACACCGCCCGGTGTCACCGGCGCCGGCCGGCCCTACCAGCCGGTGGTCACCCTCAACGGCTGGACGCTGCCGTTTCGCATGAACGATGGCGTCAAGGAGTTCCACCTCGTGGCCGAGCCGGTCGTACGCGAGTTCGCGCCCGGCTTTAGCGCCAACCTGTGGGGCTACAACGGCAGCAGCCCCGGCCCCACCATCGAAGTCGTCGAAGGCGACCGCGTGCGCATCTACGTCACCAACCGGCTGCCCGAGCACACCACCATCCACTGGCACGGCCAGCGCCTGCCCAACGGCATGGACGGGGTCGGCGGCCTCAACCAGCCGCAGATCCCGCCCGGCCAGACCTGGGTCTACGAATTCGTCGCGCGCCGCCCTGGCACCTTCATGTACCACCCGCACGCCGACGAAATGACCCAAATGGCCATGGGCCTGATGGGGCTGTGGATCACCCACCCCAAGGGCCGCCACCCGTGGATCGCCGACGTGCAGCGCGACTACGCGTTTCTGCTCAACGCCTTCGACATCACGCCCGGCGCACGCACCCCCAACGTCAACACCATGCTGGACTTCAACGTCTGGGCGTGGAACAGCCGCGTCTTCCCCGGCATCGACCCGCTGCTGGCACGCCTGGGGGACCGCGTTCGCGTGCGCATCGGCAACCTGACGATGACCAACCACCCCATCCACATCCACGGCATCGAGTTCGAAGTCACCGGCACCGACGGCGGCCCCGTGCGCCCCGAGGCACGTTGGCCCGAGGTCACCGTGGACGTGGCCGTCGGGCAGATGCGCCAGATCGAGTTCATCGCCGACGAAGAAGGCGACTGGGCCATGCACTGCCACAAGAGCCACCACACCATGGGCCCCATGGGGCATGGCGTGCCCACCCTCATCGGCGCCGACCACCGGGGCCTGGTGCACCGGCTGCAGCGCCTGGTGCCGGACTACATGGTGATGGGCGAACGCGGCATGGCCGACATGGGTGCGATGGAAATGCCCCTGCCCGACAACACCCCGCCGATGATGACCGGCACCGGCCCCTATGGCCCCATCGAAATGGGGGGCATGTTCACCACGCTCAAAGTGCGCCGCGACCTGCCGGCGGGCAGCTACCGCGACCCTGGCTGGTACGCCCAGCCCCCAGGCACCCAAGCGCGCCCGCTGCACCCCGACGCCGCCCCGACGCCGCACGGCGCCATGCACCATCACGGCGGGCACGGCCCTGCCCCCCAACCGGCCCCTTTCGACGCCCGCAAACCCCACGGAGGACACCATGACCACCATTGACCGCGTGCGCCGCGCGCTGCTGGCCACCGCCGCCAGCTGGCCCGCGTGGGCGGCCGCGCACGGCAGTGCCGCCCACCACGCCGGCCACAGCATGCCCACCGCAGCGCCCGAACAAAAGCCCTGGGGCATTGCAGGCGACCCGACGCGCGTGCGCCGCACCATCGACATCCGCATGGGCGACGACATGCGCTTTCGCCCCGACCGCATCACCGTGCGCGAGGGCGAAACGGTGCGCTTGCGCGCCATCACCCGCGGGCGTGTGATGCACGAACTCGTCATCGGCACCGACGAGGAACTCGCCGCCCACGCCGAACTCATGAAACAACACCCCACGATGGAACATGACGAGCCGTACATGGCGCACGTGCCGCCTGATCGGCGTGGCGAGATCGTCTGGCACTTCAACCGCGCCGGCACATTCGCTTTCGCCTGCCTGATCCCAGGCCACTTCGAAGCCGGCATGCGCGGCACCATCGTCGTCACCCCGGCCCCTCAGGAGAGTCGTCCATGAACGCACACACCCCATCGCGCCGCCTGCTGCTGGGCCACCTGGGCGCCCTGTGCGGGGCCTTGGCCTGGCCGGCGCTGGCCACGTCGACCCCCAAGGTCGACGTTTGGAAAGACCCCCACTGCGGCTGTTGCGGCGACTGGATCGCGCACCTGCAGCAGCATGGCTTCCGTGTCCAAAGCCACGACGTCGGCAACACCGCGATGCGCCAGCGGCTGGGTCTGCCCATGCGCTACGCGTCGTGCCACACCGCCGTGGTGGACGGTTACGTGATCGAGGGGCATGTGCCCGCCGTCGACATCCAGCGCCTGCTGCGCGAACGCCCAGCCGCCCTGGGTTTGGCTGTGCCGGGCATGCCCGTGGGCAGCCCCGGCATGGACGGCCCTGCGTACGGCCACCGCCGCGACCCCTACGCCGTGCTGCTGGTGCAGCGCGATGGCTCGCACCGGGTATGGGCGCAGTACCACGCCGCCGAGGGGGTGCGCCCCGTGCAGGCACGCCCCGGCGACCTGCGGCCCGCCGAGGCGACGTCCCCCTGGGCCGAGGGCGAGGTACGGCGCCTCGACCCCGCCACGGGCAAAATCACGCTGCGCCACGGCCACATCCCCGACCTGGACATGCCCCCAATGACGATGGTGTTCCAGGTGCGCGAGCGCGCGTTGCTGCAAGGCCTGCAGGTGGGCCAGCGGGTGCGCTTTCGGGCTGAGCAAGCCGGCGGCGGGTACTTCGTGACCGAGATCAAGCCCGCGCCGTGAGCGCTGCGCTACGATGGCCGCCATCATGAACAGCTTCGTCGATGCCACCCTGATCGCCGCCGACAACGCGCTGCGCACGCTGCTGGCGCCGCACCGCGCGGCGCGCCCCACCCCGCAGCCGCCGGCCGAACTCGCCGCCCACCCGGCGGCGCTGAGCGACGCCGAGCGGCGCTTGAGCGGCGCGCTGATGCGCGTCAACCACGTCGGCGAAATCTGCGCCCAGGCGCTGTACACCGGCCAGGCCTACGCCGCGCGCATCGCGCCTGGCGCAGCGACGGCGGACCAGGAGCGCACCGCGCGCCACCTGGAAGCCGCCGCGCAAGACGAAACCGACCACCTGGCGTGGTGCCAGCAACGGCTCGACGAGCTGGGCGACCGCCGCTCGCTGCTGTGCCCGCTGTGGTACGCCGGTGCGTTTGCCATCGGCGTGGCCGCCGGCCTGGCCGGCCGCGGGGTCAGCCTGGGCTTCGTCGTCGAAACCGAGCGCCAGGTCGAAGCGCACCTGGACGGCCACCTGGACCGCCTGCCCGCGCACGACCACGCCTCGCGCGCCATCGTGCAGCAGATGAAAGACGACGAAATCCGCCACGCGCGCGACGCGCTGCACGCCGGCGGCGTGGAGCTGCCCACCCCGGTCAAGTGGGCCATGCGCGCCGCGGCCAAGGTCATGACGACGGTGGCGCACCGGATCTGACCCCGCCGCGGAACCGCGCCCACGCTCACCCGGCGCCGGGCCGCGGCCCGTCGGCCGCGGACAGCCGTCACGCCGCCGCTGGGTTCGCCGAGGCGGGCGGCGGCCCGTCCACCTCGACGACCTCAAAGCTCGTTGTGATCTGCGCCGTTTTGCCCAGCATCACGCTGGCCGAGCAGTACTTGTCGTGGCTGAGCTCGATGGCGCGCTGCACCGCCTGCGCCGGCACCCCCCGCCCCTGCACCACGAAGTGCATGTGGATCTGGGTGAACACCTTGGGGTCGGTGTCCGCGCGCACCGCCTTGAGCTGCACCTGGCAGCCGCGCACGTCGTGGCGTCCGCGGCGCAGGATCAGCACCACATCGTAGGCCGTGCAGCCGCCGGTGCCCGCCAGCAGCAGCTCCATCGGACGCGGCGCCAGGTTGGCCCCGCCCAGCTCGGGCCGCGCGGCGTCGGGCGCGCCGTCCATCGCCACCACGTGGCCGCTGCCCGTGCGCGCCACAAACCCCATGCCCGAGCCCAGCCCCAGCGGGCCGCTCCACGCCACCGTGCATTCCATCGTGTCCACCTCCTGCGCCCCGCCGCACGCGGGGATGTTGCAGCGCAATATAAGCCGTGTATAATACGGCCCGTTGTCTCCTCTGCCCTCTATGGGTGGTTCATGACCCGGACGTCTGACGGCGTTCGGGTCTTTTTTTGCCGAGCCCGGCCCGCCGCGGCCAAGCCCGAGGCGCCGCGTATCATACGGTGATGGCCGACACCCCCCGCACCGCCCTGACCCCGCAGGACTACTTGAAAAAAATCCTCACCGCGCGCGTGTACGACGTGGCGCGCGAAACGCCGCTGGAGCCGGCGCGCAACCTCAGCCGCCGGCTGCACAACAAAATCCTGCTCAAGCGCGAAGACCAGCAGCCCGTGTTCAGCTTCAAGCTGCGCGGGGCGTACAACAAACTGGCCCACCTGTCGCCCGAGCAACTGCAGCGCGGGGTCATCTGTGCCTCGGCCGGCAACCACGCGCAGGGCGTGGCGCTGGGCGCGCATAAGCTCGGCGCGCGCGCCGTCATCGTCATGCCCACCACCACCCCGCAGGTCAAGGTGGACGCCGTGCGCGCGCTGGGTGGCGAGGTGGTGCTGCACGGCGACAGCTACTCCGACGCGGCGCAGCACGCCACCGAACTGGCCCGCCAGCAGGGGCTGACCTTCGTGCACCCCTTCGACGACCCCGACGTCATCGCCGGCCAGGGCACCATCGCGATGGAGATGCTGCGCCAGCTGCAGGGGCTGGGCTCCAACCGGCTGGATGCCGTGTTCGTCGCCATCGGCGGCGGCGGGCTGATCGCCGGCGTGGCCAACTACCTCAAGGCGGTGCGGCCCGACATCCGCGTTATCGGGGTGCAAATGGACGACTCCGACGCCATGCTGCGCTCGGTGCAAGCGGGCCAGCGCGTGCAGTTGGCCGACGTCGGGCTGTTTGCCGACGGCACCGCGGTCAAACTGGTCGGCGAGGAAACGTTCCGCATCGCGCGCGAGCTGGTGGACGGCTACGTCACCGTCGACACCGACGAGGTCTGCGCCGCCATCAAAGACGTGTTTGTCGACACCCGCAGCATCGTCGAGCCCGCCGGCGCGATGGCCGTGGCCGCGATCAAAAAATACGTCGCCGAGCGCAAAACCAAGGGCGAAACCTACGCCGCCATCCTGTGCGGCGCCAACATGAACTTCGACCGGCTGCGCTTCGTGGCCGAACGCGCCGAGGTGGGCGAGGAGCGCGAGGCGCTCTTTGCCGTGACGATCCCCGAAGAGCGCGGCAGCTTTCTGCGCTTTTTGCAGACCATCGGCACGCTGCCCGGCGGCCCGCGCAACGTCACCGAGTTCAACTACCGTATCCACGACACGCGCGTGGCGCACGTCTTCGTGGGCTTGACCACGCACGGCCGCGGCGAAAGCGTCAAGATCGCCGCCGCATTCGAAAAACAGGGCTTTGCCACGCTGGACCTCACCCACGACGACTTGGCGCAGGAGCACATCCGCCACATGGTCGGCGGCCACTCGCCGCTGGCGCAGGACGAGCGGCTGCTGCGCTTCATCTTCCCCGAGCGCCCCGGCGCGCTGCTGAAGTTCCTCACCCTGATGCGCCCGAGTTGGAACATCAGCCTGTTCCACTACCGCAACCAAGGCGCGGACTACGGCCGCATCCTGGTTGGCATGCAGGTGCCGCCCAAGGATGGCAAAGCGTTCGAGCGCTTCCTGCGCGAGCTGGGCTACCCCTACGTGGAAGAAACCGACAACCCGGTGTACCGGTTGTTTTTGCGCGGAGGCAACTGAGCACCCATGGCCGAAACGTGGCTACCCACCGCCCGCCACGTGCCCTCGCCCAACCACGGGCCGCGGCCGCCCGGTGTGCAGCCGTGGCTGGTCGTGCTGCACTCGATCAGTCTGCCGCCGGGGCACTACGGTGGCCCGCACATCGAGCAACTCTTCACCAACACGCTCGACTGGGACGCGCACCCCTACTTCCAGTCCATCCGCGGGCTGGAGGTGTCGGCGCACTTCCTCATCCGCCGTGACGGCGAGCTGGTGCAGTTCGTCGCCTGCGAGCGCCGCGCCTGGCACGCGGGCCGCTCCTCTTGGCAGGGGCACGACAACTGCAACGACTACTCGATCGGCATCGAGCTCGAAGGCCTGGAAGGCACGGCGTTTGCCGACGCCCAGTACCCCGCGCTGGCCGCGCTGCTGGCCACGCTGCGCGCGCACCTGCCGACGCTGCGCGCGGTGGCCGGGCACGAGCACATCGCCCCGGGGCGCAAGGCCGACCCCGGCCCGGGGTTCGACTGGGCACGCCTGATCCGCCTGACCGGCTGGCCCGCGGCCTGGTTTGCCAGCACGGCGCCGGCCGCCCCCACCTCGGGTTGACCCCAAGCTATCGCCGCAGCGCGGCCCTGTAAAAAATTTCTACCTCGGCGCGCTTGCACCCCGCGCCAGCCCCGCTACACTACCGCTAGTGTTTTTCGGCTGCTGTGCACACTAGATCTAGTGTTGCACCACACACAACCTTGATCCGCCGACGATTCGCGAGGAACCATGCAAACCACCCTCTCCTCCCCCACCGTCACCCCCGCGGCCAGCGCCGAAGCGCCGCGCGCCAGCAGCCCCACGACGCTGCCCAACTACCAGATCATCCGCCGCAACGGCGCGGTGGTGCCGTTCGAGCCGGCCAAAATCGCCATCGCGATGACCAAGGCCTTTTTGGCCGTGCACGGCCCGCAAGGCGCGGCCAGCGCCAGCGTGCGCGAAACGGTGGAGCGCCTGACGCAAAACGTGGTGCGCGCGCTGATGCGCTCGCGCCCTGGCGGTGGCACCTTCCACATCGAAGACGTGCAAGACCAGGTCGAGCTCGGCCTGATGCGCGACGGCCACCACGAGGTCGCGCGCGCCTACGTGCTGTACCGCGAGCGCCGCGCCCAGGAGCGTGCCGCGCGTGGTGAAGCGCCGGCCGCGCCGGTGCAGCCCACCATCCACGTGCTCGACGGCGGCGAGCGCCGACCGCTGGATCTGGATCGGCTCAAGGCGCTGATCCACTCCGCCGTCGAAGGCCTGGGGCCCGACGTGCAGGCCGAACCCATCGTCGCCGAAACGCTGCGCAACCTCTACGATGGCGTGCCGCTGGACGAGGTGCACAAAGCCGCCATCCTGGCCGCGCGCACCAAGATCGAGACCGACCCCGACTACACCTACGTCACCGCGCGGCTGCTGCTGCACACCATTTACAAAGAGGTGTTGGGCCAGGAAACCACCCACGCCCAGATGCACGAGCGCTACGCCGAGTACTTCCCCGCGTTCATCAAGCAGGGGGTCGAGGCCGAGCTGCTCAACCCCGAGCTGCTCACCTTCGACCTGGCCAAGCTGGGCGCGGCGCTCAAGCCCGAACGCGACCTCAAGTTCGACTACCTGGGCCTGCAAACCCTGTACGACCGCTATTTCCTGCACGTGCGCAAGCGCCGCATCGAACTGCCGCAGGCGTTTTTCATGCGCGTGGCCATGGGGCTGGCGCTCAACGAAATCGACCGCGAAGCGCGCGCCATCGAGTTTTACGAGGTGCTGTCCAGCTTCGACTTTATGAGCAGCACACCCACGCTGTTCAACTCCGGCACGCTGCGCTCGCAACTGTCGAGCTGTTACCTCACCACGGTGCCGGACGACCTCGAAGGCATCTACGACGCCATCAAGGAAAACGCGCTGCTGTCCAAATTCGCTGGCGGCCTGGGCAACGACTGGACGCGCGTGCGCGCGCTGGGCAGCCACATCAAGGGCACCAACGGCGAAAGCCAGGGCGTGGTGCCGTTTCTGAAGGTGGTCAACGACACGGCGGTGGCCGTCAACCAGGGCGGCAAACGCAAAGGCGCGGTGTGCTGCTACCTGGAAACGTGGCACCTGGACATCGAAGAATTCCTGGAGCTGCGCAAAAACACCGGCGACGACCGCCGCCGCACGCACGACATGAACACCGCCAACTGGATCCCGGACCTGTTCATGAAGCGCGTGATGGACAACGGCGACTGGACGCTGTTTTCGCCGTCCAGCGTGCCGGACCTGCACGACAAGGTCGGCAAGGCGTTCGAAGAAGCCTACGTCGCCTACGAAGCCAAGGCCGAGCGCGGCGAAATCCGGCCGTTCAAAAAGGTGCGCGCGGTCGACCTGTGGCGCAAGATGCTGACGATGCTGTTCGAAACCGGGCATCCCTGGATCACGTTCAAGGACCCATGCAACATCCGCAGCCCGCAGCAGCACGTCGGCGTGGTGCACTCGTCCAACCTGTGCACCGAAATCACGCTCAACACCAGCGACACCGAAACAGCCGTGTGCAACCTCGGCTCGGTCAACCTGGCGCAGCACCTCAAAGACGGCCCCCACGGCAAGGAGCTCGACCACGACAAGCTCAAGCGCACCATCACGACCGCGATGCGCATGCTCGACAACGTCATCGACATCAACTACTACGCGGTCAAAAAGGCGCGCGACTCCAACTTGCGCCACCGTCCGGTGGGGCTGGGACTGATGGGCTTTCAGGACGCGCTGTACGAACTGCGCATCCCCTACGCCTCGCCCGAAGCGATCGAATTCGCCGACCGCTCGATGGAGGCGATCTGCTACTACGCCTACTGGGCCAGCAGCGACCTGGCGGTGGAGCGTGGGCGCTACTCCACCTACAAAGGCTCGCTGTGGGACCGCGGCATCCTGCCGATCGACTCGCTGGATCTGCTGGCCGAGCAGCGCGGTGGCTACCTGGAAGTGGACCGCTCGCGCACGCTCGACTGGGACGCGCTGCGCGCCAAAATCCAGCGCGACGGCATGCGCAACTCCAACTGCATCGCCATCGCCCCCACCGCCACCATCTCCAACATCGTCGGCGTGGACGCCTCGATCGAGCCGTGCTTTGGCAACCTGTCGGTCAAGTCCAACCTGTCGGGCGAATTCACCGTCATCAACCACTACCTGGTGCGTGACCTCAAGCGCCTGGGCCTGTGGGACGAGGTCATGATCATGGACCTCAAACACTTCGACGGCTCGCTGTGGCCGATCGACCGCGTGCCACGCGAACTCAAAGAGCTGTACCGCACGGCGTTCGAAATCGAACCGGTGTGGCTGGTGGAAGCGGCCGCGCGGCGCCAGAAATGGATCGACCAGGCCCAAAGCCTCAACATCTACATGGCCGGCGCCTCGGGCAAAAAGCTCGACGAAACCTACAAACTGGCCTGGATTCGCGGCCTCAAGACCACCTACTACCTGCGCACCACCGGCGCCACCCACGCCGAAAAAGCCACCGTGCGCAGCGGCGCGCTCAACGCCGTGCCAACGGCCGGCAGCGCCACCACCTTGGCCACGCCGGCGTCGGTCGAGCCCGCCACCGACATCAAATTCTGCGCCATCGACGACCCCGGCTGCGAAGCCTGCCAATAAGCAGCCAGCGGCACAGACTTGTCAAAGCGCGTACATCTTTCAATAATTGACACGAAACGGAATTGACCATGCTAACCTGGGACGACGCCACCCCCACCGTTGCCACCCCGCCGGCCCGCCCCACGGCGGGCGGTGCTGGCTCACCAACGGCCCACCCCGGTGTGTTGGGCGTGCCGCCCACGCCCTCCGTGGGTGGCTTCGACTACGTTTCCGCCGTCACGCCGCATGTGGCGGCCGTTGCGGCCTCCCCAACCCCCGCGGTGACGGGGCCCACGCAGGCCTCGCGCGCGCAGGCCGCCAGCTTTCGGCGCGTCAACGTGGCCGACAAGCGCATCATCAACGGCCAGACCGATGTCAACCAACTCGTGCCCTTCAAGTACAAGTGGGCCTGGGAAAAATACCTTGCCTCCTGCGCCAACCACTGGATGCCGCAGGAAATCAACATGTCGCGCGACATCGCGTTGTGGAAAGACCCCAACGGCCTGACCGAAGACGAGCGCCGCATCGTCAAGCGCAACCTGGGCTTTTTCGTCACCGCCGACTCGCTGGCGGCCAACAACATCACGTTGGGCACCTACCGCCACATCACCGCGCCGGAATGCCGCCAGTTCCTGTTGCGCCAAGCGTTCGAAGAAGCCATCCACACCCACGCCTACCAGTACATCGTGGAGTCGCTTGGGCTCGATGAAGGCGAAATTTTCAACGCCTACCACGAAATCCCATCGATCCGCGACAAGGACGAGTTCCTGATCCCCTTCATCGACGCGATCATGGACCCGGCGTTCAAAACCGGCACGCCGGAAAACGACCAAAAGCTGCTCAAGAGCTTGATCGTTTTTGCCTGCCTGATGGAGGGGCTGTTTTTCTACGTCGGCTTCACGCAGATCCTGGCGCTGGGCCGCCAAAACAAAATGACTGGCGCGGCCGAGCAGTACCAGTACATCCTGCGTGACGAATCCATGCACTGCAACTTCGGCATCGACATGATCAACCAGCTCAAGCTGGAAAACCCCCACCTGTGGACGCCTGAGTTCAAGCGCGAGATCAAGGAACTGTTCCTCACCGCGGTGGACCTGGAATACCGCTACGCCGAAGATACGATGCCGCGCGGGGTGCTGGGCCTCAACGCCAGCATGTTCAAGGGCTACCTGCGCTACATCGCCAACCGGCGCGCCACGCAAATCGGTCTGGAGCCGCTGTTCCCCAACGAGGACAACCCGTTCCCGTGGATGAGCGAGATGATCGACCTGAAAAAGGAGCGCAATTTCTTCGAGACCCGCGTCATCGAATACCAGTCCGGCGGCGCCTTGTCGTGGGATTGAGACCCTGCCCCTGAGCCAGGTCCGCCGCAGCGCTGCGCCGCCGTCACCGTGTTCCCACCCGCCAACCTGAGACAGGAGAACCTCATGGCAACCGCGAAGAAGGCCGCCGCCGCGGCCACCGAGCCCGCCAAGAACAAGACGGCCACGAAGAAGACGGCAGCGCAGCCGTCCAGCGCCACCGAGCCTGCTGCGGCGACCGCGCCGAAAAAACGCGCCACCAAGGTGAGCGACGCCACCGCCAAGGCCCCCGCCAAGAAGGCTGCCGCCAAGGCCCCGGCAGCCCCGGCGGCACCGGCCAAGAAGACCTCAGCGTCCAAGGCGGCCACCGCCAAGACCACGGAGGTCAAGGCCAAGGCCAGCAAGGCGGCAGCGGCCAGCGGCGCCCCGGCCAGCACCAGCAAAGCCAAAACCAAAGCCAAGGCCAGCGCCGCGCAGCCGGCGCCGGCCAAAGCCACCGCCGAGGCCACCAAGGCCGCCGCGGCCCCCGTGAGCGCCAAGAAGCCCTCCACCCCGAAGACAACGGCTAAGGCCACCTCAGCCCCCGCGGCCAAGACCACGCCGACCAAGCAAGCAGCCGCCAAAACCGCGGCCGCCCCGGCCACCACCGGCAAAGCCAAAACCAAAGCCAAGGCCAGCGCCGCGCAGCCTGCACCGGCCAAAGCCACCGCCAAGGCCACCCCATCAGGTGCGTCGAAGGCCCGCAGCGCCAAAACCGCCACCAAGAAGGCCACCGCCCCCGCACCAGCGGCGCAAACCAAGCTCGCACCCACGGCGGCTTGGCCTTTCCCCACCGGAACGCGGCCCTGAAGGCAGCCTCACGGCGGGCACGGGGCTCCCGGCCCGCCAGCTTCGTCAGGCCTGCACGTCGAAGCCAGGCGGCAAGCGCCAGTTCTGGCCGCCGCGCGTGGCGATTTTGAGCGCCCCGATGCGGTTACCCAGCCGGGCCGCGCGCAGCACCGACCAGCCCTGGGCCAGGCCGTACAGCAGCGCGGCGCGGAAGGCGTCGCCACAGCCGGTGGGGTCGACGATGGCGCTGGCCGGCTCGCCCGGCACGCGCGTGGCCGTGCCCTCGATCCACACGTCGCAGCCGTGCTCGCCCAACGTGACCACCAGGGCACGCAGGTGGCGTGACAGTTGCGCCAGCGTCAGCCCCGTGCGGTCGCACAGCAGCCGCGCTTCGTAGTCGTTCAGTGCCGCCCAGTCGGCCAGCTCCACCAGGCGCAGCAGCTCCTCGCCGCTGAACATCGGCAGCCCCTGCCCAGGGTCGAACACGAACGGCACGCCCGCCGCGTGCAGTTGGTGGGCGTGCTCCCAGGTGGCCTGCTTGCCGTCGGGCGACAGGATGGCCAGCGGCACGCCCGAGGTGTCGGCCACGGGGTTGGTGTGCGCCAGCGCCATCGCGCCGGGGTGGAAGGCCGTGATCTGGTTGTTGTCGCGGTCGGTCATGATCATGGCCTGGGCGGTGTAGTGCTCGCCCAGCACCCGGATCGCGTCGATGTCCACACCCAGCGCGCGCAGCCGCTGCAGGTAGTGCCGACCGTCGTCGCCCAGCGTGGCCACGGGCCGCACGGGCGCGCCCAACTGGCGCAGCCCATACGCGATGTTGCCAGCGCAGCCGCCGAACTCGCGCCGCAGCGCCGGCACCACGAAAGCCACGTTGAGGATGTGCAGCTGATCGGGCAGGATGTGGTCGGCGAAGCGGCCTTCGAAGTCCATGATGGTGTCGAACGCCAGCGAGCCGCAAACAAGAATGGTCATGGTGTCAGGGGATCAAGGGTAAAACAGCACCACCCGGTAGCCGTTCATGCGGCTGGCTTGGGGGTGGTCGAAGGCCAGCTCAAACTGCAAGGGCCACTCGGTCGCGGCGGCCAGCCGTTCGGTCGGTTGCGGCCACTGCGGCGGCAACCAGACCCGGCGCGCCAGCGGTTCGCCCTGCGCGTCGACCAGCGTCAACTCCAGCGCCGGGGCCTCCACCTCGGCGTCGGCCTGGTTGCGCAGCACCAGGTGGAAGCTGTAGCGGTCGGGGGCGCGGCGCAGCAGCACCGACCCCTCGACCACCACCGCCCCGGCCGGGCGCTGCCGCCCCACCGTGCAGCCAAGCGGCTGGCAGGCCAGTTCGTACCACGGCAGGGCTTGCGGCCAACGCGCCAGCACCGCCGCCCGCCCCAGCCAGGCCACCTGCGCCAACAGCAGACCGGTCAGCCCCAGCGCCACCGCCGCCAGCACCGCGCGCACCAGCGGGTGCTGCCAGCGCGCGCGGCGACGCGCCTGGCGCACAAACGCCGGCTCAGGCTCAGGCTCGGGCTGGGGCTGCGAAACGGGCTCGTCCGGCCACGACGCCGGCTCAGGCTCGGGCGCCCCGGCAGGCGCCGGCGGCTGGGTCGCCGCCTCGGGCTGCGCAGGCGCCGCCACAGGCTGTGGCTGGGGCCCGGGTTCGGCCGGCGCCCCCGCGGGCGGCGGCTCGACCAGGTGCTGCGCCGCCGTGGGGGCTGGCGTCGCCGTGGTCTCGGGCAGCACCCGCGCGTCGGGCGGCTGCCCCGGCGCCAAGGCTGGCTCCGGCTGCAAATCCTGCGTGGCGTCGAACACGTGCTGGCACCAGCCGCAGCGCGCCCACCCGTCGGCGATCTTGAGTTGATCGACGACGACGCGAAACGACGTGCCGCACGAGGGGCAGCGGGTGACGAAGCGCATGGCGCGATTATGACGGCGCCCGCACGCGGCGGCGTGCCGGCGCGCGCGCTCACGCGGCCGCGGTTCGTGTGCCCGTCATCAGGATCCAGCCGTCCAGGGCGTCGTGCACCTGCAACGCCAGCCAGGGCGCGTAGGCGTCGCGCAGCTCGTCGGCCTGGCGCTGCAAGATGCCGGCCAGCACCAGATGGCCGCCCGGCGCCACCAGGCTGCTCAGCAGCGGCGCCAGCACCTTCAGCGGCGTGGCCAGGATGTTGGCCAGCACCACGTCGTAGGGGCCTTGCGCAAGCTCGGGCAGCCCCGCGCGCAGCGTCACGCCGTTGGCGGTGGCGTTGGCTTCGGTGGCCTGCACCGCCGCGGGGTCGATGTCCACCGCGTCCACCGCCGCCGCGCCGTGCTTGGCCGCGGCGATGGCCAAAATGCCCGACCCGCAGCCGTAGTCCAGCACCCTGCGGCCCGCCACCCCGTGGGTGGCGATCCAGCGCAGGCACATGTGCGTCGTGGGGTGCGTGCCGGTGCCAAACGCCAGCCCCGGGTCCAGCCGGATCACGGTGCGCGCCTGCGCCGGCGGCTCGTGCCAGCTCGGCACGATCCAAAACGCCGGCGTGATCGGCACCGGGTCGAACTGCGCCTGCGTCAGGCGCACCCAGTCGGTGTCGGCCACCGGCCGCACGCCCAGCACCGCGCACTCGGCAAAAAAGTCCTGCGGCGCCAGCAGCGCCGCCGCTTCGCGCGCCTGCGCTTCGGTGTCGAACAGCGCCACCACGCGCGAATGCTGCCAGCCCGCCGCCGGCGGTGGCAGCCCCGGCTCGCCAAACAGCGCCCGCTCCGCCGTTGTGTCGGCGTCGGCGTCTTCCACGCTGACGCTGAGCGCGTCTAACGCTTCCAGCGCGTCGCACACGTCTTCCACGCGCGGCTCGGGCACGCGCAACACCAGCTCGAACCAGCGCGCCGCCGCGCCGGAGGTGGGTTCAGGCACGCTCACGTTGGGCCAACCAGCTCTCGAGGTAGTGGATGTTGGTGCCGCCAGCCTCGAAATTGGCGTCCACCATCAGCTCGCGGTGCAGCGGCACGTTGGTCTTGATGCCCTCAACCACCACCTCGGCCAGCGCGCCGCGCATGCGCGCCAGCGCCTGTTCGCGCGTGTCGCCGTGCACGATGATCTTGCCGATCATCGAGTCGTAGTTGGGCGGCACGCTGTAGCCGGTGTAGATGTGCGAGTCCACCCGCACCCCGGGGCCGCCCGGCGCGTGCCAAGCGGTGATGCGCCCGGGCGACGGCGTGAACTTGTACGGGTCTTCGGCGTTGATGCGGCACTCGATGGCGTGCCCGCGCAGCTCGATTTGGCGCTGCGTGAACGGCAGCTTTTCGCCCGCGGCGATCAGGATCTGCTGGCGCACGATGTCGATGCCGGTGATCATTTCGGTCACCGGGTGCTCGACCTGCACGCGCGTGTTCATCTCGATGAAGTAGAACTCGCCGTTTTCGTACAGGAACTCGAAGGTGCCCGCGCCGCGGTAGCCGATTTTTTTGCACGCGGCGGCGCAGCGCTCGCCGATGCGCGCGATCAGCCGTCGCGCAATACCAGGCGCGGGCGCCTCCTCGATCACCTTTTGGTGGCGCCGCTGCATCGAGCAATCGCGCTCGAACAGGTACACCGCGTTGCGGTGCTGGTCGGCCAGCACCTGGATTTCGATGTGCCGAGGGTTTTGGAGGAATTTCTCCATGTACACCTCGGGGTTGTTGAAGGCGGCCGCGGCCTCGCTCTTGGTCGTCTGCACCGCGTGCAGCAGGGCCGCTTCGGTGTGCACGACGCGCATGCCGCGCCCGCCGCCGCCGCCGGCGGCCTTGATGATGACGGGGTAGCCGATGCTGCGCGCGATGCGCTTGATCTCGGCCGGGTCGTCAGGCAGCGCGCCATCGGACCCCGGCACGGTGGGCACCCCGGCCTTGATCATGGCCTGCTTGGCCGACACCTTGTCGCCCATCAGGCGGATCGACTCCGGCGTCGGTCCGATGAAGACAAAGCCGCTCTTTTCCACCCGCTCGGCAAAGTCGGCGTTTTCACTCAGGAAGCCGTAACCCGGGTGGATGGCTTCGGCGTCGGTAACCTCGGCGGCCGAGATGATGGCCGGCATGTTGAGGTAGCTCTGCGCCGACGGCGCCGGGCCAATGCAGACCGCTTCGTCAGCCAGCTTGACGTACTTGGCCTCGCGGTCGGCTTCGGAGTACACCACCACGGCCTTGATGCCCAGCTCCCGGCAGGCGCGCTGCACGCGCAGCGCGATCTCCCCGCGGTTGGCGATCAGAATCTTCTTGAACATGGCCGCGGCGACTCACTCGAGCACGAAGAGGGGTTGCCCGTATTCCACGGCCTGGCCGTTTTCGACCAGAATCTCTTTGATGACGCCCGCCCGATCGGCCTCGATCTCGTTGAGAATCTTCATGGCTTCGATGATGCACACCGGCTCGCCCTCCTTGACCGCCTGGCCCACTTCGACAAAGGGCTTGGCGCCGGGGCTGGGGGCGCGGTAGAAGGTGCCCACCATGGGCGACTTGATCACATGGCCTTGCGGCACGGGTGCGGCGGCCGGGGCGGTGGCGGGCGCCGCGGGTTCGGCCGGCGCCGGCACCGCCACCACGGCGGGCGCGGCAGGCGCGGGCATGGCCACGGGGGCCGCGACCACGGCTTGGGTGGCGGGCGCACCCTTGACGATGCGCACCTTGCCTTCGGCCTCGGTGATTTCGAGTTCGGAGATGTTGGACTCCGAGACCAGGTCGATGAGCGTTTTGAGCTTGCGCAGATCCATGGTGACTCCGTATATGCTCCGAACTGGCAGGCATCGCGCCGGCAACGGCGCGCAAGGAGGGCGCAATATACACGAAGCCGACCCCACCCACACCATCCACCCTGAACGGAGGACTCGATGATCGAAGCCGCTGACGCCGTGCCAACGATGGCGCTGCCGGGGCTGGCGCGCGCCCTCATCGCGCAGGGCCAGCTGACCCAGCAGCAGGCGCAGCAACTGTACGCCGAAGCGCAGCGCAAGCGCACGGGCTTTATCGCCGAGCTGATCGACAGCCGCGCCGTGTCGCCGCGCGAGCTGGCGCACACCATGTCGCAGGCGTTCGCCGCGCCGCTGATCGACCTCGACGCCGTCGACCCGCAGCGCCTGCCGCAGGGCGTGCTGTCGGCGCGCACCTGCCAGCAGTTTCGCATCGTGCCGCTGGCGCGGCGCGGCAACCGGCTCAGCCTGGCCACGGCCGACCCGTCGGACCTGCAAGCGGCCGAAAAGGTCAAGTTCGAAACCCAGCTCACCGTCGACTGGATCGTGGCCGAGGTCGACAAGCTCGACCACCTGGTGCAGGCCTACACCACCGGCGCGGGGCAGGCGCTGCAGCACATCGTCGGCACCGAGTTCGACTTCGCCGCCGCCGGCATCGAAATGGCGCCCGCCGACCAGGAGCAGGAAACGCCCTCGGAGGTGGAAGACGCGCCCATCGTGCGCTTTTTGCACAAAATGCTGCTCGACGCCTACGCCATGCGCGCGTCGGACCTGCACTTCGAGCCGTACGAGCATTTTTACCGCGTACGCTTTCGCATCGACGGCCAACTGCGCGAGGTGGCCACACCCCCGATCGCCGTCAAAGAAAAGCTCGCCTCGCGCATCAAGGTCATCTCGCGGCTGGACATTTCGGAAAAGCGCGTGCCGCAGGACGGCCGCATGAAGCTCAAGGTCGGGCCGGACAAGGTGATCGACTTTCGCGTCAGCACCCTGCCCACCCTCTTTGGCGAAAAGGTCGTCATCCGCATCCTCGACCCCAGCAGCGCGCAAATGGGCATCGACGCGCTGGGCTACGAGCCCGACGAAAAAGAAAAACTGCTGGCCGCCATCCGCCGCCCTTACGGCATGGTGCTGGTCACCGGCCCCACCGGCTCGGGCAAGACGGTGTCGCTGTACAGCTGCCTCAACATCCTCAACGAACCTGGCGTCAACATCTCCACCGCCGAAGACCCGGCCGAGATCAACCTGCCGGGCGTCAACCAGGTCAACGTCAACGAAAAAGCCGGTCTGACCTTCGCCGCGGCGCTGCGCGCCTTTTTGCGCCAGGACCCCGACATCATCATGGTGGGCGAAATCCGCGACCTCGAGACCGCCGACATCGCCATCAAGGCCGCGCAAACCGGCCACCTGGTGCTGTCCACGCTGCACACCAACGACGCGCCCTCGACGCTGACGCGCCTGATCAACATGGGCGTGGCGCCGTTCAACATCGCCGCCAGCGTCAACCTCATCACCGCCCAGCGGCTGGCGCGGCGGCTGTGCCCCAAGTGCAAGGCCCCCCACCACGACATTCCCCGCCAGGCGCTGCTGGACGCCGGCTTCACCGAGGAGGACCTGGCCGGCGATTGGCAGCCGTACAAGCCGGTCGGCTGCTCGGCGTGCCACGACGGCTACAAAGGCCGCGTCGGTATCTACCAGGTGATGCCGGTGTCCGAAGCCATCCAGCAGCTCATCCTGCGCGGCGCCAGCGCCGTGGACATCGCGCAACAGGCGCGCCGCGAAGGCGTGCGCACGCTGCGCGAAAGCGGGCTGCGCAAGGTTAAGATGGGCATCACGTCGTTGGAAGAGGTGCTGTCGGTCACCAACGACTAGCTCCAGGGCACCCAGCGGCACCACCACCCACCGCCACACACGATCGGGGAACGCGCATGGCCACGGCAACCCAAACCGCCCGCGAACACATCTTCGAGTGGGAGGGCAAGGACCGCAACGGTAAAGCGGTCAAAGGCGAAATGCGCGCCGTTGGTGAAGCCCAGGTGCAGGCCCAGCTGCGCCGCCAGGGCATCGTGGTCAGCAAGGTCAAAAAACGCCGCCTGGCCTCGGCCAAGCGCATCAAGCCCAAAGACATCGCCATTTTCACGCGGCAACTGGCCACGATGATGAAGGCCGGTGTGCCGCTGCTGCAGGCGTTCGACATCGTCGGCCGCGGCAATCCCAACCCCAGCGTGTCGCGGCTGCTGTACGACATCCGCACGGATGTCGAAACGGGCACCTCGCTGTCGGCGGCGTTTCGCAAGCACCCCATGTACTTCAACGCCCTGTACTGCAACCTGGTCGAGGCGGGCGAGGCGGCCGGCATCCTGGAAGAGATCCTGGACCGCCTGGCCAACTACCTGGAAAAGACCGAAGCCATCAAAAGCAAGGTCAAGTCGGCGCTGATGTACCCCACCGCGGTGCTGGTGGTGGCCTTTATCGTCGTGTCGGTCATCATGATCTTCGTCGTGCCGGCGTTCAAGGAGGTGTTCACCTCGTTCGGCGCCGACCTGCCCGCGCCCACGTTGGCGGTCATCGCGATGAGCGAATTTTTCGTCGCCTACTGGTGGCTGATTTTTGGCGTGCTGGGCGGCGGGCTGTACTTTTTTTTCCAGGCCTGGCGGCGCAGCGAAAAAGTGCAGCGCTTCATGGACCGGCTGCTGCTGCGGCTGCCCATCTTTGGGCCGCTGGTCGAAAAGTCCGCCATCGCGCGCTGGACCCGCACGCTGGCCACGATGTTCGCCGCCGGCGTGCCGCTGGTGGAGGCGCTGGACTCCGTGGGCGGCGCCGCCGGCAACTCGGTGTACGCCGAAGCCACCGAAAAAATCCAGCAAGAAGTCGCCACCGGCACCGGGCTGACGCAGGCCATGACCAACACCGGCGTGTTTCCCTCGATGGTGCTGCAGATGTGCGCCATCGGTGAGGAGTCCGGCGCCGTCGACCACATGCTGGGCAAGGCGGCCGACTTCTACGAGCAGGAGGTCAACGACATGGTCGCGGGCCTGTCCAGTCTGATGGAGCCCATCATCATCGTCATTCTGGGCACCATCATCGGCGGCATCGTGGTGGCGATGTACCTGCCGATCTTCAAGCTCGGGGCCGTCGTGTGACCACCACCGCCGCCGCGGGCAGCTTGGCCCCGCTGCCGCCCGACATGCAGCGCAGCGCCGCGCTGGTGGTGGACGCCAACCCCACCGCACGCATGACCATCGCCGGTCAATTGCGGGCGTTTGGCTTCAGCTCCATCACGCAGGTGGGCCGCATCGCCGACGCGCGGCGCGAAATCGAACGCCACCCGTTCGGCGTCGTGGTCTGCGGCGACAGCTTTCCACGCGGCGGCTCGGGCCAGGCGCTGCTGGACGACCTGCGCCGCAGCGGCCTGCTGCCGTTTGGCACGGTGTTCATCCTGATCACCGACGAAGCCACCTACCTCAAAGTGGCCGAAGCCGCGGAGTCGTCGGTGGACAGCTACATCGTGCGCCCCTACTCCGCCGGCAGCCTGTACGACCGCATCGAGCAGGCGCAGCGGCGCAAAGTCGCCCTGTGGGACATCCACCGCGCGCTGGAAGAGGGCCGCCACGACGACGCCATCGAGCTGTGCTTGCAGCGCTTCGCCACGCGCGGCCCGCAATGGCTGCAAGCGGCGCGCTGGGGCGCCGAAATCCTGCTGCGCCTGGGGCGGCTGGGGCAGGCGCAAGCGCTGTTCCAATCGATCTGGGACACCGAACCCAAACCGTGGGCGCTGCTGGGCGTGGCGCGCTGCCAGCTCGACGACGGCGCCCCGGCGGCGGCCGAGCAGACGCTGCGCCAACTGCTGGAGCTGCACCCCGACGACCCGGACGCGCTGGACGTGCTGGCGCGCGTGCAAACGGAGCTGGGGCAATTCGCCCAGGCGCTGGACAGCCTGGAGCGCGCGCTCGAAGCCACCCCGCTGGCCATCGGTCGCCAACAACGGCTGGGCATGCTGGCGTTTTTCATCGGCAACCGGGACAAGGCCGTGGAATTGCTGCAGCGCGCCGCGGCGCTGGGGCTGGACTCCAAAATGTTCGACGCCGAAAGCCTGGTGCTGCTGGCCATCGCCGCCCACGAGCATGACGACGCCGACGAGCTGCAACGCCACCGCGCCGAGCTGCACAAGCGCGCCGCCGCCGACCCCGACGACGTCCGCCTGCAGCGCTTCGTCCACCTGACCGACGCGCTGCAGCGCGCCCACGACAGCGCCGCGCTGGACGGCGACGTCGCACGCTGGCACGACGACGCCACCGCGCCCGACTTCACGATGGAGGCGGCCTGCAACCTGCTGGCCGCGCTGGCGGCGCTAACGCACCGTGGCGCCCTCGCGCCGCAGCCGGCGCTGGTGGAGCGCGTCGGCCTGCGCTGGGCCACCTCCAAGGCCATGGGCGAGTTGCTGGCCAGCGCCGCGCGCCACCACACCCCCTACGCCGAGCAATTGCGCCAGTGCGAAACCACCATGGTGCAGCGCATCGAGGCGGCGCTGCGCCGCGTCGCCGACGGCGACCCCGTCATGGGCCTGGCGGAGCTGGTGACGCTGGCGCAGCAAACCTACAACGCCCGCGCGGTGGAATCGGCCTGGCTGGTGCTGCAGCGCCACCGCGACCAACTGCCCAACGGCGAGCGTTGGCACCAGCAGGTTGCCACGCTGCGCGCCGCCTATGGCACCGCGCGCCACCGCCCCGCGCTGGGCGACCCGCGGCTGCGCCCCGCCGGCGGCATCGCCCTGGGGCCGCTGGACCGCCGCCCCCTGCCTCCACGCCCTGACCAGCCCGCATGAACCCCTGGGACTTGTACGGCGCCACGGCCCTGGTGGTCGATGGCAACCCCACCTCGCGCTCCATCCTGGTGGCGCAACTGCGCGACCTGGGCGCGGCCACCGTGGCCCAGGCGCCGCGCATCGCCGACGCACGCCGCCAGCTCGAATTTCGCACCTTCGACATCGTGGTGTGCGAGCAGAACTTTCCCAACGACCACGGCACTGGGCAGGAGCTGCTGGACGACCTGCGCCGCGCCGGGCTGCTGCCCTTTGCCACCGTGTTCATCATGGTCACGGCCGAGGCCTCGTACGCCCGCGTGGCCGAAGCCGCCGAATCGGCGCTGGACTCGTACCTGCTCAAGCCGTTCACGGCGCGTCAGCTGGCCGAGCGCATCGGGTACGCCCGCCACCGCAAAACCGTGCTGCGCGACATCTTCAGCGCCGTCGAAGCGCAGGATTTCGAGCGCGCCGCCGAGCTGTGCCTGCAACGCTTCCACGCCCGGCAGGACTACTGGCTCTACGCCGCGCGCGTGGGCGCCGAGCTGCTGCTGCGGCTGCACCGCTACGACGAAGCGCAGCACCTGTACGAAGCCGTCGTCGAAGCCAAAGCCCTGCCGTGGGCCCGGCTGGGCGTGGCACGCGCGCAACTGGACGCGGGGCAACCGCAAAAAGCCAGCGGCACGCTGCAGGCCCTGCTGGACAGCGACCCCGGCTACGCCGACGCCTACGACGTCATGGGCCGTGCGCAAATCGAGCTGGGCAACTTCGACGCCGCGTTGGCCGCTTACCGCATGGCCACGGAGCTCACGCCGTACTCGATCAGCCGGCTGCAACGCCACGGCATGCTGGCGCACTACTGCGGCCAGCGCGAGCTGGCCGAACAGATGCTGGCGCGCAGCGTGCGCCTGGGGCTGGATTCCAAAATGTTCGACGCCCAGACGCTGGTGCTGCTGGGCTTCATGCGCTTCGAAGCCGGCGACCGCAAGGGCCTGCAGCGCTGCATCGACGACGCCGGCCGCATCCTGGAACGCCACCCCGAATCGCAGCGCCTGCAACGGCTGGTGCAGGTGCTGCACATCGCCCAGTTGCTGCTGGAGGCGCAAGTCGCACGCGTGCTGCAGGGCCTGCGCGCCATGATGGCGCAACTGTTGGACGAAGGCTTCGACTTCGAAGCCGCCTGCAACCTGGCCACGCTGCTGGCGTACACCGCCGAGCGCGCCATCCAAATCGACGAAGTCGAAGAGCGCCTGACCGTGCTGGGGCGGCGCTTTTGCACCTCCAAGGCGCTGACGGCCTTGCTGGCCCAGGCGGCCAGCGCCCACCCGCCCTACGCCGAGCGGCTCAGCGCCCTGTACAACGACGTGCTCAGCCTCATCGAAGGCGCCATGCGCCACAGCCTGGCGGGCAACCCGCGCGCCGCGGTGCTGGAGCTGCTCGCCCACGGCGAAGCCACCTGCAACGCCAAAATCATCGAGTCCGCCTGGGGCACCCTCAAACGCTACCAAGCCCGCATCGACGACGCCGAGGCGCTGGCCGCGCGGCTGCAGCCACTGCGCACACGTTACCAGTCGTGGGCCAACAAACCCGTCATCGGCGACAAAGCCGCGCGCCAAGCGGGCGGCGTCAGCCTGCGCGTCATGGACGTCAAAAGCACCGAAACCTGAGCTATAATGCGCGCCTCACGGGCCGATAGCTCAGCTGGGAGAGCGCCGCGTTCGCAATGCGGAGGTCGGGAGTTCGATCCTCCTTCGGTCCACCACGTGGGTTCTTAGCTCAGTTGGTAGAGCAGCGGACTCTTAATCCGTAGGTCGTAGGTTCGAATCCTACAGGACCCACCAAAAAAATCAACGACTTAGCCCGACAGCAAGCGGGCTTTTTTGTGGGCGCTCGCCGCCATGTAGCCACCATGTAGCCAGTTTTGGCAAGTGGCGGCCCTCTTGCTCCAGCCGTTCGCGCATGGCAGGGCTGCGGTCCATGGGGCTGACGCTGGCGGCAGCACGTCCGGATCGTGCGGGCCTTGGATCGATGACGTCGGTCCAGAGATGCCGGTGCCGACAAGCTTGCGGCAAGCCTGCGCATGGTCGTTCTCCCCTAAAAAGGGGAGTTGGGGCCTGGCCTACGCCGCTTTCGCCGGCGCTATCATGGATTGGCGTTGACCCGTGTCGATCGGGATGCTCGGCGACAGCCTGCCTGACAAGGTGTCCACCGCTTGTCGCTTGTCGCCGGTCATTTCGTCGCTCAGGTGGGCCGGCATCGCCCATCCCAAGAAACCGTTCCCAGGGAGAACCGGAAGTTGATCCAGAAGAAGAAAGTCGTCTTTGCCTACGAGGAGGAGCCGGCCTTCCACCTGAGGCCCGACGATGCCGGGCAGGACGTCTTGATCAAGCGGCCGCACAAGCCCGTGCTGCAGGGCCTGACCAACCCGGCGCAGATTGCCACCATCACGCCGCATTGCGAGCTGCCGGTGGGCGCGCTCAACGGCGTGCCGTTTGAGCCGTGGGAGCCGCCGGAGGATGCCGAGGGCTGGGGCGAGGTGGACGGGCAGCTCATCATCGAGGACGAGCCGGACGTGGCGCCGTTGAAGCCCGGGCAGAAGTTCTCGACCGGGCTGGTGATCATGGAGCCCGACGGGCGGCTGTGGATGGCATCGCCCACCAACGGCTTCGGCGGCTACGCGGCTACCTTCCCCAAAGGGCGCTTCGAGGAGGACGAGTGGTCGTCCTGGCAGTCCAACGCGATCAAGGAGGCGTGGGAGGAGACGGGCCTGAAGGCCTACATCGTGGCGTTCCTGGGCGACGTGGATCGCAGCACGACGCGCACGCGCTACTACCTTGCCAAGCGGACGGGGGGCACGCCGACCGACATGGGCTGGGAGAGTCAGGCGGTGCATCTGGTGCCGCTGAAGCGTGCGCGCGAGGTGCTGGATTCGCCCTACGACCACAAGGTGGTCGATCTGGTGGAGAAGGTGTTGCAGGCCCACGGTGGGCGCATGCCGGATCCGTGGTCGGGTGCGGGGTAAGAGGAACAGGGAAAGGGGGTATACGCGAATGTGGATCTGCCTCAACGACGCCTTTCTGTCCATCGTGTCTAAGGAGTGCCCGCCGGATAGCCTGCTGGTGCGGGCGCGCCGCGCGGGTGACATCGAGCGGGTGTTTCCGGGCTACCCGGTGCGCGAGTCGCTGCACACCGACTACCGCTACCGGGCGGTGGTGCCGCGCGAGGTGGTGGCCGAGACCATCGCGCAGCGGCTGCGCGAGGTGGATTACGGCAATTTCAAGGCCAGCGTCGCCGACGATGATCTGCACGACGCCTACGCGCGCGTCTGGGGGGTGATGTTCGGGCTGCAGTCGCGGCGACGCGGTTGAGTCCATGCACGGCCAAGGCCTGATGAGGAAGTCAGACGATGAACGTCTTCGAATTTCGGCAGCGACTGATCCAAGACTACCAGCGTTTCACGCGCAGCTTCACCACCATCAAGGCCGACGACTTGCGCGCGACCATCGATGCGGAGTACGAGAGTCAGCGCTTCTGGCCGGAGTCGCTCATCCAGGTCAACCCGACCTTCGAAAACGGCGGCAGCGTGGATGCACTCGTGGCGCAGGGGCTGCTGCACCCCGCCTGTGCGGAAATCTTCCGAATCGGCAAAAGCGCCACCAGCGCCGGCACGCCTCTGCGGCTGCACAGGCACCAGGTGCAAGCCATCCAGGCGGCCCGCCAGGGGCGGGGCTACATCGTCACCAGCGGCACGGGATCGGGCAAGTCGCTCACGTACATCATCCCGATCGTCGATCATTGCCTGCGGCTGCGCCAGCAGGGCGCGGCGCCCGGCACGCGCGCCATCATCGTTTATCCGATGAACGCCCTCGCGAACTCGCAGCTGGAGGAGCTGGCCAAGTTTCTGGGGGCCGATCCCGCCCGGCAGGCGGTCACCTTCGGCCGTTTCACCGGACAGGAGGATCAGGCCGAGCGTGAACGTTTAGCCGCCAACCCGCCGGACATTCTGTTGACCAACTTCATGATGCTCGAGCTGCTGATGACCAAGCAGCAAGAGGACGCGAAGATGGTCATGCGCAATGCCCGTGGTCTGCGTTTTCTCGTTCTGGACGAGCTGCACACCTACCGCGGCCGCCAAGGTGCCGATGTCGCACTGCTGGTGCGGCGGGTGCGCGAGGCTTTGGCAGGAGATGATTCTCTCATTTGCATCGGGACGTCGGCCACGATGGCCACCGACGGTGACCGGCGCCAGCGCCAACGCGTGGTGGCCGAGGTAGCCCAGCGCCTTTTCGGCCAAGTTTTCACCGAGGACGATGTCATCGGCGAAACCCTGCAGCGCATCACCCCCGCCCACGAAACGCTCGAGACCATCCGCCCGTGCTTGGCCGAAGCGATCCAGCAGGGTGTCCCGGAGCAGGCCACGTTCGAGGCCCTGGCAGCCCATCCTGTTTCAGTATGGGTGGAGCTGACCCTAGGACTGGCTTACGAGGACGGCGTGGCCCAGCGCGCCCAGCCTCTGACTCTGGCGCAGGCGGCCGAGCGGCTCAGCTGCGACAGCGGCCAGCCCCAGCCGACTTGTCGTCGCTACCTGCAGGAGTTCCTGCTGCTGGCCCACCAGGTTCGTGATGCGGACGGCCGCAGCCTATTTGCCTTCAAGCTGCACCAATTCATTTCGGGCGGCGGCAAAGTCTTCAGCACGCTGGAGCCGCCGGGGCAGCGGCATGTCACGCTGGATGGCCAGCAGTTCGTCACCGGCGACGAGGCGCGCAGCCGCCGCTACTACGCCACCCATTTTTGCCGGGAGTGTGGACAGGAATACCACCCCGTCTGGCTGACCGAGACCGACGACGGCCATCCCCAGTTTGAGCCACGCGACATCGACGATCGTCCCCAGCGAGAGGACGAAAGCAACCTCAAGCATGGTTTTCTGGCGCCGGACTTCAGCGGGGACTTGTGGAACCCCAACGATCCCGACGCCTATCCCGAAACTTGGCTGGAGGAAGGCGGCCCCGACGGTTGGCGCATCAGGCGCTCGTACCGTCATGTGGTGCCCCAACCGGTGCGGGTGCTGCCGGATGGACGCCTCATCCAGGGTGGCGACGGCTTGGCAGCCTGGTTCATGCCCGGCAAGTTCCGGTTCTGTCTGGTTTGCCGCACCACCACCGAAGGCCCAAGCAAGGACTCGGTGCGGCTGACCTCGCTTTCGGGCGAAGGGCGCAGCTCGGCCACCACGGTTTTGACGCTATCGGCGCTGCGTTACCTGCACGAAGCCGACACCGAACTGCCGCTGGAGGCCAAGAAGGTGCTTGGCTTCACCGACAACCGACAGGACGCGGCGCTGCAGGCCGGCCACTTCAACGACTTCGTCCAAGTGCTGCTGCTGCGTGCAGCGCTTCTGGCTGCACTCCAGAAGGAACCTTCGCACGAGCTGACCGAAGACATCGTGGGCGACCGCGTGTTCGCCGCGCTCGGTTTCGGCGGAGACGATCCGGCGTTGCTTAGCGAATACCTCCAGCAGCCTACGGCTAAGGGCCAACAGCGCCGCGATGCCCAGGCGCTCATGAGGCAGATTCTGACCTACCGTGCTTTGCGCGACGTGCGTCACGGCTGGCGCTTCAACAACCCGAATCTCGAGCAGCTCAAGCTGCTGACCATCGACTACGTGGATCTGGAGGATGTCGCCGCTGACCCGGACGCATGGCATGACGCTCCAGCGCTCCTGAGGGATGCTACGCCGCAGCTACGTGCCAAGGCGCTGCGTGCCGTGCTCGATACGATGCGCGGCGGACTGGCCATTGCCTCGCTTCACCTCGACCCCAACCAGCTGGAGGGAATGCGCTCGCGCGGCTACTCACTGCTCAAACAGCCGTGGGGCTTCGCGGAGGACGAAGCGCTGCTGCCTTCCCGGGTCATGCTGACGCGACACCCCCAAAACCTGGCGCAGCGCCGAGCCCGGCGGCCGGACGATGCCGTGCTGCTGGCTACCGCCCGTTCTAGGCTGGCGCGCACGTTGCGCCGAGTGAGCTTCTGGGACTCGGCCCCGCAGGCGGCCGACCTCAACGACCGCAGCTGGGGCACCGTCATCGGCGCCATCCTCGTGGCAGCCCAACGCTGGGGGCTGGTGCAGCGGTTGGACACCGAATGGGGCGTGCCGGGCTGGCAGCTCAACGGAACTGCGCTGCGCTGGCGCTTGGCTAGCCCGGAGGCAGTGGACGATGGCAAGGTCAATCGGTTCTTTCGCGATCTGTACACCAACGTCGCCGCAGGTTTAGGGCAGCCGGTGCACTGGCTGCTGGAGTGCGAGGCGCGCGAGCACACCGCCCAAGTGGATCAGGACGTACGTCTGCAGCGCGAGGCACGCTTTCGCTACACGCCCAAAGACCGACAGACGCATGCCTCCGCCACCGGGCAGGCGCTCGATCGCCTGCCGGTACTCTTCTGCTCCCCGACAATGGAGCTGGGCGTAGACATCGCGACCCTCAACACCGTCTACCTGCGCAATGTGCCCCCGACACCCGCCAACTACGCGCAGCGCAGCGGCCGCGCCGGTCGCGCCGGCCAGCCAGCCCTCGTCATCACCTACTGTGCCGCGCAGTCGCCTCACGACCAGTACTACTTCCGCGATCCGGTGCGCATGGTGCATGGTCAGGTTCGCCCGCCACAGCTGGATCTGGCCAACCGCGAACTGATCCAGGCGCACCTGCATGCGATCTGGCTGGCCGAGACCCGGCAACAGCTCGAGAGCAGCATCGCCAAGCTGCTCGACCTGAGCCAGCCCGATATGCCGCTGGAGCCCGCGCTGGCCGAAGCCTTGGGCAAGCCGTCGGTAACGCTAGCGGCGCACCAGCGCGGTCTTCGCGTGCTGAACATGCTGGCCGGAGAGCTCACGCCCGAGCGCGCGCCTTGGTACCACGACACCTGGGCGCACCAAGTATTCCAGCAGGCCGCCGCGATGCTGGACCGTGCGCTGCAGCGCTGGCGTGACCTGTATCGCGCAACCCAGCGTGCCATCGCCCTCAACCACGCCATCGAAAACAACCCCGCGGCCAGCGAACGCGAACGGCGCGAAGCCCAGCAGCGCCACAACGAGGCACGTCGCCAGCGTGACCTGCTGTTGGCGGGCGACAACCCACTCAACAGTGATTTCAACACCTACCGCTACTTGGCCAGCCAGGGGTTTCTGCCGGGCTACAACTTTCCGCGCCTGCCGTTGCTGGCGTATCTGCCAGGGCAAAAGGGGGCGCTGGCGCGCGAGAGCTTTCTGTCGCGACCGCGCTTTTTGGCGCTGTCGGAGTTCGGCCCCTACAGCCTTATCTACCACGAAGGTGCGCAGTACCGCGTCGTCAAGGCGATCCTCACTATCCAGGCCGAAGATCAGGTCAGCACCGGCGCGCGCTTGGCGGTGGAGACCGCGCGGTTGTGTCCCTCTTGCGGCTACGGTCACTTCCGCAGCCAGCGCGACGCCGAGCGTTGCATCTCCTGTGGGGCCGACCTGTCCGGCGCAACCGAAGTGCGCGAGCTCTACCGCATCGAGAACGTCTCCACCAAACGCGTCGAGCGCATCACGGCCAACGAGGAAGACCGTATCCGCCAAGGCTACGAGATGCAGACCACGCTTCAGTTTGCCGAGGTGGACGGACGGCTGCAGGTCGTGCAGGCCATCGTTCGCGATGAGCGGGGGCCGCTGCTGCAGTTGCAGTACGCCCCGAGCGCCACCGTCTGGCGCATGAACTTCGGCTGGCGCAGGCGGGCCAACAAGGCCATCCGCGGCTTCAACATCGACCCCTTGACCGGCTACTGGCGCGAAGAGGGCGCAGAAGGCGAGGATGCCGACGCGCACGAAGCCGTCGCGGCCACCACGCCTGCCCAACGCATCGTCCCCTACGTGGAGGATCGGCGCAACATCCTCATCGTGCGCCCGCACGAGGCGCTGGGTCCGCTACAGCCTTCCACCCTGATCACCCTGCAATACGCGCTCAAGCGAGGCATCGAGACAGCGTTCCAGCTCGAGGAAAGCGAGCTCATGGCCGAACCCTTGCCCACACGCGAGCAGCGCCGTGCCATCCTTTTCTTCGAGGCAGCGGAGGGCGGCGCCGGCGTGCTGACGCGCCTGGCCACCGAACCGGCGGCACTGGCGCGGGTGGCCGTGGAGGCGCTGCGTGCCATGCACTACCGGCTGCCCGATGGGCAAAGCCAATGGCTGGTCGAAGCCCTGCAGGAAGAGCTCGACGCCAAAGGGCAGCCTTACTGCGAGGCGGGTTGCTACCGCTGCCTGCTGTCCTACTACAACCAACCTGACCATGGGCACATCGACCGCAAGGACCAGGCAGGTCAGGGCCTGTTGCTGCGGCTGCTTGCGCGACTGACCCGGGCACAGATCGAAATGGGCACCCAGGGCCGTACCGCAGACGAGCAACTGCAGCAGTTGCAACGTGGTGCCGGCAGCAGCCTGGAGCGGGCTTGGCTGCAATATGTAGTGGATCATGGCCTGCGGCCGCCCGACCGGGTTCAGCACCTCATTCCGGCCGCTCAAACCCGCGCGGATTTCTACTACGACGACATGCAGGTCGCGATCTACATCGACGGTCCGCACCACCAAAACCCCGCGCAACAGCAGCACGATCAGCGAATCAACCACCAGCTCGAAGCGCTGGGTATCCTCGTCGTGCGCTTCGGGCAGGATCCGGCAACTTGGCCCGCGATCTTCGCGCAACATGCCGACCTGTTCGGCACCGGTACCCCCTCCACGACATGACGACCCACACCCTCGACTTTCCGCCCGGTTCGCTCGTGCGCGCACGCGGCCGGGAATGGATCGTGATGCCAGCCTCCCGCGGTGCCGAGCTGCACCTGCGCCCTCTGGGCGGCAGCGAAGAGGACGAGACCATCCTTTACGTCCCGCTGGAGCCCCAGCCACCCGAGCCCGCCAGCTTCGCCCCGCCCGACCCCACCCAGGCGCGAGATCACGCCGCCAGCGCCTTGCTGCTTGATGCGCTGATGCTGAGCCTGCGCCACGGCGCCGGCCCGCTGCGCAGCTTTGGCCACATCGCCGTGCAGCCGCGGGCCTATCAGCTCGTCCCTCTGCTGATGGCGCTCAAGATGCCGGTGGTGCGGCTGCTGATCGCCGACGACGTCGGCATTGGCAAGACCATCGAGGCGGCTCTGATCGCACGCGAACTGCTGGACCGCGGCGACATCCGGCGGCTTGCCGTGCTGTGCCCGCCACACCTGACTGAGCAGTGGCAGCGCGAATTGGCCGAGCGCTTCCACATCGACGCCGTCGTCGTCCGCAGCCACACCGCCGACCGGCTTGAGCGTGAACTGGCCCCCGGCGTCTCGCTGTTCGAGGCGCACCCCTACACCATCGTCAGCTTGGACTACATCAAGTCCGACCGACGCCGCGATGCCTTCCAGCGCGCCTGTCCGGAATTCGTCATCGTGGATGAGGCGCATACCTGCACCTACGGCGGACAGGGACGGCAGCTGCGCTATCAGCTGCTGCGCGGACTGGCCGATGATCCCGAACGGCACTTGGTGCTGCTGACCGCCACCCCGCACAGCGGCGACGAGGAGGCCTTCTACAACCTGCTGGGCCTGCTCAGGCCCGAATTCGCCGGCTTGCGCGAGGCTGCTCCAGACAGGCGCGCCGCCCTGCGTGAAGCTTTGGCCCAGCACTTCGTCCAGCGCCGCCGTCCCGACATCGCCGAGTGGCATGACAACACCCTTTTCCCCGACCGCCGCTCCGCGGAGCTGACCTACCGCCTGGGCGGTGACTGGGGGCGGCTGTTCGAGGACGTGCTGGACTACGCACGCGAGCTGGTCGAGCGCTCGCAGGGCCGCGGCCAGCGCGAACAGCGCATGAACGGGTGGGCGGCGCTGGCCCTGCTGCGCTGCATCTCGTCCTCGCCGGCAGCGGCGGTGCGGGCGCTGACTACCCGTCTTCAAGGCGGTCTGCCGGGGGATGGCGAAACGGCGCCGTGGAAGGAACTGGAGCAGCAAGCCAGCGAGCGCATCCTCGACGGCCACGAAGACGACCTCTCCGGCGATGACCTCGAACCTGCCGCGCAAACCGAGGACGGCGCACGACTGCAGGCCCTCATCGAGGCGGCCCGCGCGTTGCACGGCCCCAGTCACGACCCCAAGCTGAAGACCTTGCTGACCCATGTTCGTCAGCTTCTGGCCGATGGCTTCCACCCCGTGGTGTTCTGTCGCTACATCGCCACCGCCCACTACGTGGCCGAGGCGCTGCGCGAGCACTTGCGCGACGCTCAAGTGGCAGCCGTAACCGGCGAGCTCACCTCCGACGAGCGTGAAGACGCCGTGCTGCGGCTCGGTGAGGCCGACCACCGCGTACTTGTAGCCACCGACTGCCTGGCAGAAGGCATCAACCTGCAAAGCCTCTTTGACGCCGTCGTGCATTACGACCTGAGCTGGAATCCCACCCGGCACGAGCAGCGCGAAGGCCGCGTCGACCGCTTTGGCCAGCGCGCGCGCGAGGTGCGCTGCACGATGCTCTACGGCGAAAACAACCCCGTCGACGGTGCAGTGCTGGAGGTCATCCTGCGCAAGGCCGAAAGCATCCGGCGCGAGTTGGGTGTGCTGGTGCCGATGCCCGACGATGGCCAGCGCTTGGAGCAGGCCCTGATGAACGCGGTGCTGCTGCGCGGCCAGCGCGCGGGGCTGCTGCGGCGTCAAGGCACGCTGGACCTTTTCGGCGCCGACGATGCCGCAGGCCGCGAGCTGGAGCTCGCCTGGCAAAGCGCTCGCGACAAGGCTAAGCAAAGCCGCAGCATCTTCGCCCAGCGCCGCCTGCGGCCAGCCGACGTGCTGCCTGAATGGGACAAGATGAACGAGGCCCTTGGTCAACAGGAGGATGTGGCCCGCTTCGTGCAGCGTGTCATGGCACGCCTGGGCGCTGAGCTCGAGCCCACTGGCCACGGCGCTGCGGCGCACCACAAGCTGCATGTGAGCAGCCTGCCGCCTGCGCTGCGCGAGCGGCTGGCCACCCTCGGTTGGGAAGGCAGTCTGCGCGTGAGTCTGCAGCCCCCGGCCGCCGCCGGCTGCATCGAACTGCACCGCACCCACCCGATCGTGGCGGCCTTGGCCGACTATGTGCTGGAGCAGGCGCTGGAAGGCGCTGGCGACGAAGGCGAGCCCGCTGCTGCGCGCTGTGGTGCGGCTTTCGTAACCGGGGTGAACGTCAAGACCACCGTGCTGCTGCTGCGGCTGCGCCATCGCCTGACGCGCAGCGGTGCCCACGGCACTCATCTGATGCTGTGCGAACAGGCCCTGGCTATCGCCGTAGCGGCGGATGGGACACCACGGATCTTGACGGCGCCGCAGGCCCGCGCGCTTCTGCACCAGCCCGCCAGCCGCAACATGCCCGCTGCCGTGCGCCAGCGCCACTTGCAGGCCGCGCTGCAGGCCCTGCCCACGTGGCAGCCGGCGCTGGATGCCCTGGCCCGCGCGCAGGCCGCGCAACTGCTGGCCGACCACCGGCGCGTGCGGGATGCCGCCGACGCCCGCGGCGCACTGGACGTCACCGCCCTGTTGCCTGCCGACGTCATCGGCCTTTATGTGCTGCTGCCCGACGCCGCCACCGCCTGAAGCCCATGTCCACCCGCGCTCCCGTCCTCACCTACACCGCCGTGCGCCTGGAAGGTGGCCTGCTGCCCGCCGAAGAGCTGCTGCGCCTGACCCACTTGGCCGACCCCGGCGCGACCGAACAGACCGAAAGCCATTACGACATTCCCAAGGGTCTGAAACTGCGCGACGAGATCCGCCGCGACTTTCACATCGCGCTGGGGCTGTGGCAGTCGTTTGAGCAGGCGCGCCAGCGTCACGATGCCCATGCGTGGACGCTGACCGTGCAGACCTGGCTGCTGCCGCTGCTGCGCCACGTGCTGCACTTTGCCGACGTCACCCCGGCCGACCGCAGCGATGACCCTGCGCCTACTCATGTTGCCCACGGCGGCCACGTGCCGCTGGTACTGGCCGCGCACACCGAGGGCTTGGACAGCCGTGCCGAGCGCTACGGCCAGCTCGCCGCCGATGGCCGCCAAGTGCGCCAGCGCAGCCCGTTTCAGCTCGCGCAGCAGGCACTCAACGCCCGCGACGGCTGGCTTTGGGGCCTGGTCAGCAACGGGCTGCAGCTGCGCATCCTGCGCGACAGTGCAAGCCTCACCCGTCCCACCTACCTCGAGTTCGACCTGGAGGCCATCTTCAGCCAGGCCCTGTTGGCCGACTTCACGGCGCTGTGGCTGCTGGCGCACGCCAGCCGCTTTGCCGGCTATGGCGGCAAGCCGCCCGCCAGCGCCGCCGACTGCCCCTGGGAGCGCTGGCGCGCGCTGGGCCTGGCCACCGGCCAGACCGTGCGCGGCCGTCTGCGCCATCAGGTGACGCAGGCGCTGCGCGAGCTGGGCACCGGCTTCCTGCGCCACCCTGCCAACGACGCGCTGCGCCAGCGACTGCGGGCTCCCGACGGCAACTATGGTCCCCAAGCCTACTTCGAGGAGCTGCTGCGGCTGGTCTATCGCCTCATCTTTCTGGCCACCGTGGAGGACCGGCGCGACCCGACCAGCGGCCAGCCCCTGCTGTTTGCCCCGGGCGCCAGCCCCGAGGCGCGCAGCCGCTACCTGGCTGGCTACTCCCTGACGTGGCTGCGCCGGCGCTCGCTGCGACATCAGCGCCACGACCCGCACGACGACCTTTGGCAGGCGCTCACCATCACCTTTGCGGCGCTGCAGCGTGGCGAGCCGGCGCTTGGGCTGCCGGCGCTGGGCGGCCTCTTCGGCGCCGACCAGTGTCCCGTGCTGGACGCCGCGCGCCTGGACAATGCCCACCTGCTGCGCGCCATCTTCCACCTCGGCTGGACCCGCACCGACACGGGCCTCGCGCGCATCAACTACCGCGACATGGGGCCGGAGGAGCTCGGCAGCGTCTACGAAAGTCTGCTGGAGCTGGTGCCCGACGTGCAGGGCCTGACTACTCCCGCCACCGCGCGCCTGGCCTTCGTCGGCGACGGTGACACACAGGCCAGCACCCGCGGTCACGCGCGCAAGCTCTCCGGCAGCTACTACACCCCCGACGCCCTGGTGCAGGAGCTGATCAAGAGCGCCCTGGAGCCGGTCATCCAGCAAACCCTGCGCGACCACCCACAACAGCCGGTGCAGGCGTTGCTTGCGCTCACCATCTGCGACCCGGCCTGTGGCAGCGGCCACTTCCTGCTGGCCGCGGCGCGGCGGCTGGCCGACGAGGTGGCGCAACAGCGTGCCGCCGCCGAGCGCGTAGGCGGCGCCCCCACCCCCGACGACTACCGCCACGCCCTGCGCGACGTGGTCAGCCACTGCCTCTACGGCGTGGACAAGAACCCCATGGCCATCGAGCTGGCCCGCACCGCGCTGTGGCTGGAGGCTTACTGCCCTGACCGGCCGCTGACGTTCCTTGACCACCACCTGCGCGTGGGCGACGCGCTCTTGGGCGTGCTCGACCCCAAGGTGCTTCAAGGCGGCATCCCGGACGAAGCCTACACGGCCCTCTCCGGCGACGAACGCGAGGTGGCCGCCGCGCTCAAGAAGCAAAACCGCGCCGACCGCCAGAGCTGGCAGGCTCAGTCAGCCGGTAGCCTGTTCGCTGAGGAGGAACTGGCCGCGCGCGTGCTGGACGTGGAGGCCATGGCCGACGACACCCCCGAGGGCCTGGCCGAAAAGCGCGCCGCCTGGCAGCGGTTGCAGGAAGAGGCGCAGACCAGCACCCTGGCCCGCTTGGCCGACCTCTACGTGGCGGCCTTCCTCGCGCCCAAGCGCCGCGACACCGAAGACACCGTACCGCAGACCAGCGACCTCTGGCGCGTGCGCCACGGCCAACCGCTGCCGCAGGGGGTGGAGGAAGCTGCACGCCAACTGTGCCGCGAGCATCGGGTGTTCCACTGGTGGCTGGCCTTCCCGCAGGTGGCCACGCGTGGCGGCTTCGACGTGATGCTCGGCAATCCGCCGTGGGAGCAGCTGCAGATCAGCGAAGAAGAGTTCTTCGCGTCACGCGCGCCTTCGGTGGCTGCTCTGGCGGGGGACAAGCGCAAAAAAGCCATCGCCGAGCTGGAGCGGTCCACTCCGTGGCTGTGGCGAGAGTTCCACGCCGCCAAGCGGCAGTACGACGCTTCCAACCTGTTTTTTCGAGCGGGAGGGCGCTTTCCGCTCTCGGCGTTTGGCAAGCTCAATACCTACGCCCTTTTTGCCGAGACCTTCCTGCAGGCCACCCGGCCCGGGGGGCGAGCCGGCTTCATCGTGCCCACCGGCATCGCCACCGACGACTCCACCAAGGCCTACTTTGAACGCCTCGCTGTGGGCGGCTACCTACGTAGTCTGCTGTGTCTGGAGAACGAGGAGTTTGTCTTCCCTTCAGTCCATCACTCGTTCCGTTTCGCTCTTCTGACGTTGTGTGGCAGCCCGACAGCAGAGCCAGCGTCGCTCGTCTTCTTCGCTCGACAACCTGCACAAATTCACGACGCCCGCCGACGCTTCACCCTCGCCGCCGACGAATTCGCGCTCATCAACCCGAACACCCGCACCTGCCCGGTGTTCCGCAGCCGGGCGGATGCCGAGCTCACCAAAAAGCTCTACCGCGCCGCCCCCGTGCTCATCCGCGAGGCCGTGGTCGATGCCGAGGGCCGGGTGCTCGCGCCCGAGGTCAATCCGTGGGGCATCTCGTTCTCCCAGGGCCTGTTCAACATGACCAACGACAGCGGCCTGTTCTTCGACGCCCCCGCCGCCCCCGGCCAGCCGCCGCGGCTGCCGCTGTACGAGGCGAAGATGATCCACCAGTTCGACCACCGTTGGGCCAGCTACGAGGCCGCCGGTGCCGGCGGCGAGCCGGACACGGTGGACGTGCCCGAGGCGCGCAAGGCCGATCCGGCCTACAGCGTGCGCCCGCGCTACTGGGTGGACGAGCGCGAGGTGCTCGCGCGCATTGCCCGCGTGCCGCGTGCTGTGGCGCGCGCGTGGCTCGCTTTCCTCGCGGCGCAGCAGGGCCGGGGCGAGCGTGCCGCGCAGGAGGTGGCTCGGGCCGCCCTGCTGCTGGCGCTTGCCCAGTGGGTGGCCGGCGAGCTGTTCCACCGCCAAGCCGCCGGTGTCGGCGCCGCGGCAGGCCCCGCAGGCTGGACGCCCGCGCAGGCCCAGCCGCACGTCGCGCCCACCGAGGCGCAGCTCGAGGCGCGCTTCCCGCGCCTGCTCGCCGCGCTGCGCAGCGAAGGTCTGACGACGAAGAACGCGCCGGCCGAATTCCCGAAGTGGGCGCAGCAGAACCTCGAGGCGCGGCTGGCCGACGACGAACTCGCCGAACTCGCCCAGGCGCTGCGCGCCGGCGATGCGGCGCTGGCCGCGCTGCTCGACGCCTGGATGGACCGCCGCAGTCCGCGGTGGCTGATGGGCTGGCGCGACATTACCAGTGCGCACGTCCTTCGCACGGTGATTGCGTCCGTGGTGCCGAGGGTGGGGGTAGGGCATAAGTTACCGTTGTTCCGGTTTGGGCCAGGGACCGAACCTACCTTGGCCGCTGTCTTCTTCGGGAATCTGGATGCTCTCGTGCTTGACTTTGTCGCGCGCCAGAAAGTTGGTGGGACGTCCTTGACTTACCACTACTTGAAGCAGTTCCCAATGCTACCCCCCTCCCGCTACACCCCCGCCGACCTGGCCTTCATCGTCCCGCGCGTGCTGGAGCTGACCTACACCGCGCACGACCTCAAAGCCTGGTACGACGACCTGGCCGCCTACGACCCGCGCCCGGCCAGCGAGCGCGGCCGCCCCTTCGCCTGGGACCCCGAGCGCCGGGCGCTGCTGCGCGCCGAGCTCGATGCGTACTACGCGCGCCTGTACGGCCTTACCCGCGACGAACTGCGCTACATCCTCGACCCCGCGGATGTGATGGGCGCCGACTACCCCAGCGAGACCTTCCGCGTGCTCAAGGAGGGCGAGATTCGCGCCTACGGCGAGTACCGCACCCGGCGGCTGGTGCTGGAGGCGTGGGACCGACAAAACGCCGCCACACCGCATGCCACCGGAAGTGCCACCGCATGAAGCTGCACATGCAAATTTCGGCTCCATCCGGCACTGAACCGTCCCGGAAATCGTAGAGGCGGTTCAGAGCATCCGCCCACACAGACATGACGGATACCAGCGTGCGAGCTGGTGGTCCACTCCAGCCTACGGAAGATTGGGGGCCGGGCCGAGCAGATCATTGTCTTGCGCTTGGCGCATTGCGCTCCGCGCAGTGGCGTGGTGCCGCTGGCGGACTGCGGCATCGCTGCGGGCTGCGGACGCATCCCGCAACGCCGCGCCTCGAGCGGCCCCATGTCGGCGGGGTACCTGATACAGCGTCAACACCTGGTGCACCGTTACCCGCAGCGCGAAATTGGTCTCGCCGACCTTCGTCATGCACGTCGTGACCGGCAGCTCGACAACCGCGGCCAGCTAATCGCCATCGGCCAGCGTCAGCAGCTGGCGCATCGCGTCGCCGTCGAATCTCATCAAGCCTGCCAAGTGCTGCTCTCCGCCGGTGTCCGTGACGATCATTTGCGCGGTGGCGCAGGGCTTGACGGCTTTCGTGGCGCGGGCCGCGGGGTTGCCGTGCAGGCGGTCTTGGACCAGAACGTCAATCCCCATCGTTATGCACTTCCTTGGTGCTGTAGTCGTCAAAAAGCTCGCATCGGTGCGGCTGCATCACCAGCTGTTGCGGCAGCGGCTGGCGCTGCGCTGCGCACCACCAGCGGCTGCTGGCCCCGGCGCGCAGGCTGCGACACTCGAGGCACAGCCGCCGGTCGTCGCCCGTGCGGTCGCGCCACTGCGCGACATCAGCCGCGCGATCGGCCTCTTCCGACGAGAAGCCCAGCGCCCTTGCGCGCTCGAACATCGCGGCCATGCGCCGCAGCTCCGGCTCGGTGGCCGGCGTCCAGTTGCGACGCTCGCGCTCAAACGGATGGCGCGGCGGCTCGGCGGGCTGCGGCTGGCGCTCTGGCTTGCTGGTCGCGGGACCAGGCTGTGCGGTGTAAGCCTTCCACAGCTCCGCTCCGGTCGGGCAGCGGCTGCCGTAGCCCCGGCCAGCCGATGAGCAGGCGGGGCAGCGCCAGGCGTGACGCTGGTAAGCACGGTCGGCAGCTTGCCAGTCGGAAAGCACCACCGGATCGGCGGCCCTTTCGGCAGGGACTGGCGTGGCGGAAGTCCCTCCGGCGCGGCGGTGGTCGGAATCCGGCCCCTCGGTCAGCAGCGCCAGCAGCTCGTCGCGGTAGTGCCGGATGGCATCGCGATCTTCGGCGGTCAGGAGGGATGCTGGCGTCACCACCAGGCGGTCACCCTGTGCCACCAGCCGGATGCCGCGCGCGGCCAGGTCGAGGAAGGTCTCACGCGCGCCCATCTCAGAACACCTCCGTGTCGTCGTCGACCAGCGGCTCATGATTCGCCGCATCCACCCCCGGCGAAAGCGGCGAATCCGGCGAAAACCCTTGCGCCGCAAGGTTTCCGGTACGGCGAACGGCTGGCGAAAAGCGGCGAACGGCTGGCGAAGGATCGGCACGATGCGCCGGCGATTCGCCGTCTTTCGCCACTTCTTCGCCATGCGCGAAGCCTTGGCAGTCAAGGCTTTTCGCCGCTTTCGCCGCTTTCGCCGCAGGTGGCGAAGGGGAATCGCCGACCACGGCCACGATGCCGTCCCGAACGCGCACCACGCCAACCTCGACCAGCCGCGCCACGGAGGCGTCGCGCGCCTCGGCGTTGCGCAGCGCGCGCGGCCCTTGCCGGATGATCTCGGTGTTGCTGGCGCGCGCACCAGGCCGATCCAGCAGCCAGCGCAGCAGCGTCATGGCGTGGTCGGCGGCCTTGTCGCGCTGGCGGCGGCCCAGCGCCACCTGCCAGCATTGCAGGCTGTAGGCGGCCAGTGCCACGCCGTTTTGCGCATCGTCCGCGCCCACCACCGCGTGCCCACGGATGGCAGCCAGCACCCCGGCAGCTCTGGTGGCTTGCTCGGAGGCGCGCAACGCGAACGGGCGCACGCCCCATAGATCACCGCCACGCGCGGCGCGGCGCTCGCAGGTCTCGAAGAAGTCCGCCAGCACCTGCCGCGCCTCATCGCTCAGGCGCAAGACCAGGCGCTCGCCGTCCGGCTCGGGCAACGCCAGCAATTCCTCGCAGCGCGCCCACCAGCGCCGGACAACGGCGTCATCTTCCGCTCGCCAGACGTGATGGCGGCGTGGCCTCGGGGACGGCGGCCACGCCAGCAGGAAGCGCGGCCACAGCCCGATCTGCGCCAGCAGCGGATCGTGCAGGGCTTGCGTCACCGCCACCGGCTGGATCGCCAGGTGGGCGGACAGCCGCAGCCCGCTACGCTCGAATCGACCGCCACCAGCGCGCAGCACCGACAAGTCCCCCCGATCCCACAAGCTGCACAGCGCGGCGGCGGTCTTGGATCGGTTCTCATCAGCGAACCCATGCCCAGCCAGCACGGCGGCGCCTTCCGTGCTGAACACAGCCTGCGCCGCCACGCCTTCGTTGTAGGCGCGCCGCAGGCCCTCCACTGTCATGTCTGAGCACAGCCGGTGCGGCGCGGTCGGCGGCTCCGGCGCCGGCTCGCCTTTCCTGCGGCCGCCCAGCGCGGCCTCGTGGTCGCGCATGGCTTGCCGGTAGGTCTCGTTTGCCTGCCGCTGCCAGCGGTGCAGCGCCGCGCCGACGATGCGGTCGGACACGTCCTTTCCGGCCCCCGAGACGGCCACCGTCAGCGCGAACAGCGACAGGGGACGGCGGTCGCCATCGATGGTTTCGACGTCCCAGTGGATCGAAGCCAGCAGCGCCGACGTCGCCAGCAAACCATTGCCGACGATGGCGGCCTCGACCTGCTTTCCGTCGGCAATGGCGCGACATACCCCGGCCAGCGGCCCCAGCGCCTCGACGGGGTAGCGCGGCATGGCGTCGCCGATGTCCGGCTCCAGGCGCTGGCGCGCGGCCTCAAGGATGGCGTCGCGGTCAAGATCCACGGCGTCATCGTCCGCCACCGCCGCGGCGTCCTCGGGCTGCAACGGCGGCAGCACGCGCTCGATTTCGCCAAGGGCCTCGGCGTCCAGGCGGGCGCGCAGGGCCTGCAAACGATCGAAGTCATCGCGGCGCATACCCATCCTCCCGCGAGTCGCACACGCGCAGGATGCGCGCGGCGGCGGCCAGCAGCGCATCTTTCACGGCGGTCTCGATCACCCCGATTCGGCAGGCGCGCGCAGCCTCTTGCGCGATCAGCAACGCATCGCTGCGCAACAACGTCAGCGCATCGGCTGCCGACAGCCCTGCCGGGCGGCGGTCGCGGCGAACAGGTGGGGCGGTCGGGTCGTCAACCCAAGCGCCCAAGACTCGGGCAGCGGTCACGAAGTCGTCATCGGTCAGCCACCGGTGCAGGCTCAGCACGTCGCCACCACTGCCGCAGCCGGCCATGCAGCACCAGCTGCTGGCTTCGACGTTGATCCGCAGGCTCCATCCGCCGTGCCGCGGACACTTGAACGTCCGCCATTGGCCCCGGCGCTCGCGCGGGCCTTCGATGCCGTGCTCGGCGCAGTAGGTCAAGGCATCCGGCAGCCGCTCGCGATCGAACCGGCCACGGTGGCCAGCGGGCAGCACCCCGCCAGCGCGTTCGTAACGCTCGGCGGCTCCGGCCAGCTGCTGCGGCCAGTCGGCGGGCAGGGTTAGCAGCGTCGCGGCGCGGGTCGCGTCAGCCAGCATGGTGCATTTCCCGCGCAATGCCCAGCCCGGCCGCATCGGCGGCCAGCGCTTCGATGTCGCTCCCCGCCTTTTCGGTCAGCGCAACCAGGCGGTCAAGCGCCAGCAGCCCGGCTTTGGCTGCCGCTTGCAGGTCTGCGGCACTTGCGACGCAATCTGGGGTGCCGATTCCAACGGCGAGGTTTTTCTTTTCGGGCTCCGCGCTCATTTGCTGCCCTCCCGCGCCAGGCGCAGCACCTCATCAGTCCGCCAGCCTAGACGGCCGAAAACCCGCACGGGCCGAATGGGGCCGCACTCCAAGGCTGCCCATTTGCGCAGCGTTTGCGGTTTCCGGCAAAGGATTGCTGCCGCCTCGTTCGTGTTCAGGAGCGGGCGGGCACGCGGGTCAATTGCGGGGGCATCGTTTGGCGTCATTTCTGAGCTCCGTCGATCGGTGTTGATGGAGCGCAGTTTCCCAGCTTGGCGACGTCTGGAATAGATGGGCAAGTTCAAAAAACCCACCCCTCGAAAGGGGTGGGGGGTGGATGGGTGGGGTAGCGGGCGAGGCAGAAAAACCGCCCGGCCCAACGGGGCAAAGCCCCTCGCTCCTAGGGGAAACCCAGAAAAACAGGGGGTGGACGGGTTAGGGTTTGGGGGTGGGTGGGTTCGCTCGTGAGGGGGTTTTTGGAGCCCCTCCGCCAAGTTCCCAGTTGGCGACTTTCGCGCACTCTTCCATCGCCTGATTGATGGGGTTGCCCTCGTCATCGGTCAGGCCAAACTGCGCCGCGTGCTCCCGTAGCCATTTTTCAAGCGCCTGTCTGGGGCTTCTCCCCGCCGGGTCAGTCGTGGCTTGCCATGCTGAAACTGCCGCAGCCAGCTTGGGGGCATAGCGGGGATGCTTCGGATCCATGTAATCAGGTGTGCCGGTTGTCGCCGGGAAGAAAAAGCCGGTGCGGATGCCACGGCTTGAAAGCCATTCGACCAACGAATCTCGATCGACGCTTGACCTGTCTATGTCCGTTGTCCCCTCGATTTCGCCGCATTCGCGCCCGTTGATGTCACGTTCAAACAAGGGAACGTGCACGCCTTTGATTCTCCCGCTACGTAACGCGGCACAAATTCCATGTTTCGCCGCCTCATAGCCTCGGGGGCGCTCGTGAACCGCCCAAACTTCGCAATTGCTCCCAGTCTTAGATGCAGGGTCAACCCCAACAATCAATAGTGCTGCCTGCCTGACTGTCAACTCATTGGGCAATCGCCAGTAGTCCGAAATTTCTTCGTCTAAATAAAAGTCGCTCATCTCCGCTCCCTGTAGCGCCCGGTGGAGTCAATAATCAAGTGCAACACCCCTGATCTGCCCTGCACTCGACCCTGCCGCCGTCCCATGGGAACCCACTACCAGCACCTGAGCGCCG
>NZ_SMAH01000014.1 GCF_004342625.1 Tepidimonas ignava | reverse complement strand
CGGCGCATCAGACCATCAAATCTGGGGGAAATTGTACTCGCAAACAGACAATAACACAAGAAAAATCATGCTGTTATGAATATTTCAGGGGCGACGCATTCCAGGCCTCGATAGGGATCAGGTGTCCAACGTCGGGTGGCAACCGATACGACAGACCCAGCGATCTGGGAGTGCAACCAGCACCCACCACGGCACGCGCGACGATCCTCGTGTTCAGACAAGACGGACGCCGCGCAAACGCAGCGCATTGCCGATCACCGATGCGGAGCTGAGACTCATCGCCAGGGCGGCGATCAACGGTGAAAGCAGCCAACCGGTGAGCGGATACAGCACGCCGGCCGCAATGGGAATGCCCAGTGCGTTGTAGAGAAAGGCGAACATCAGGTTCTGCTTCATGTTGCGGACCGTGGCCACTGACAAGGCGCGCGCCACCGCAATACCGCGCAGGTCACCCTTGACGAGCGTGATCTGTGCGCTGTTCATCGCCACGTCGGTGCCGGTGCCCATGGCGATACCGACGTCGGCCTTTGCCAAGGCCGGGGCATCATTGATGCCGTCACCAGCCATCGCAACGATACGCCCCTCGCGCTGCAGCCGCTCCACCAGTTGCAGTTTGTCGGCGGGCTTGACCTCGCCATGCACCTCATCGATGCCCAAGCGCGCCGCCACGGCCTTGGCCGTGGTCAGACCGTCGCCCGTGGCCATGACGACGCGCAAGCCCTCCGCGCGCAACGACGCCAGCGCTTGCGGTGTGGTCTTCTTCACCGGGTCGGCGACGGCCAGGACTGCGGCGAGCACGCCATCGACGGCCAGATGCATCACGCTGGCACCCTCACCGCGCAGCGCCTCCGCCCGCTCGGCCAATGGCCGCACGTCCACACCGAGCTGGTCCATCAGGGCCGTGTTGCCCAGTGCCACGGCATGTCCATCGACGCGCCCGCGCACGCCGATGCCTGAGTGCGAGTCGAACTCCTCGGCGCGTGAGAGCACCAGGCCCTGCTCGCGCGCGGCCGTGACGATGGCTTCCGCCAGCGGGTGCTCGCTGCCCTGGTCGAGGCTGGCAGCCAGTCGCAAGGCTTCGCCGGCGGTGAAGCCTTCGGCTGCGATCGTCGTCTGATAGCGCGGCCGGCCCTCGGTCAATGTGCCGGTCTTGTCGACGATCAGGGTATCGACCTGGCGCATTTTCTCGATCGCGGCGGCATCGCGAAACAGCACCCCCTGCGTAGCCCCTCGCCCGGTCGCCACCATGATCGACATGGGCGTGGCCAAGCCCAGCGCGCAGGGGCAGGCGATGATCAGCACAGCCACGGCGTTGATGAGGCCAAAAACCCAGCGCGGTTCCGGCCCGAACAGGCCCCAGGCAAAAAAGGTCAGCACGGCGATGGACACCGTCGCGACCACGAAATAGCCCGCCACGACATCGGCCATGCGCTGCATCGGCGCCTTGGACCGCTGCGCCTGCGCCACCATTTGCACGATCTGGGACAGCATGGTCGCCGCGCCGACACGTTCGGCGACCATGACGAGCGCGCCACTGGTATTGAGCGTCGCGCCGATGACCTTGTCGCCTGCCTGCTTGGTCACGGGCAGGGGCTCGCCCGTCAGCATCGATTCGTCCACGGCGCTGCGGCCCTCGAGGACGGTGCCATCGACCGGAACCTTTTCGCCGGGTCGAATGCGCAGCCGATCGCCGACATGGATGTGCGTCAGGGGCACGTCCTCTTCCGTGCCATCGTCGCGAAGGCGCCGGGCGGTCTTGGGGGCCAGTCCGAGCAAGGACTTGATGGCGGCCGAGGTCTGCGAACGCGCCTTGAGTTCCAGTACCTGCCCCAGCAGGGTCAGGGAAATGATCACCGCCGCCGCCTCGAAGTACACCGCGACCCGTCCCATGGACACGAACGAGTCCGGGAACAGTTGTGGGGCCACGGTCGCCGCCACGCTGTAGACGAACGCCGCCCCGGTGCCCAGCCCGATCAGGGTCCACATGTTCGGGCTGCGATGGACCACGGACTGCCAGCCGCGCACGAAGAACGGCCGACCCGCCCACAGGACGATGGGCAGGGACAGAACGAGTTCGATCCAGGTCTGTGTGCGCGCCTCGAACCAATGCAACTGGTGGCCGAACATGGCCAGCACAGTGACCATGACGGTCAGCGGCAGGGTGCACCAGAAGCGGCGCTGGAAATCGCGCAGCTCGGGACTCTCTTCTCCTTCGAGATCCGGCAGCACCGGCTCCAGCGCCATGCCGCACTTCGGACAATGACCGGGGTGATCCTGCCGGATCTCGGGGTGCATGGGGCAGGTGTAGATCGTGCCTGCCGCCAGCGCCGGCGCTTCGACAGACGAAGGCTCATGGCCGCTGTAGGCATAGCGCGCCGGCTCGGCGACGAACTTCGCCCGGCACTTGGCGCTGCAGAAGTAAAAGAGTCGGCCTGCGTGCTCGACGTGGTGCTCGGACTGCGCGGTCACGTCCATGCCGCAGACAGGGTCCTTCAGACCTTCGGCCCACTGCAGTGCGCTCGGGTGGTCATGGGCGTGTCGGCGGTGTTCGTGGTCTGATCGCAGGTCCATGACTTCACGCCTCCCTGTTGGCGGGTTTGTCGGGCGGCGCACCATGCCCGCCATCGCCACCGTGGCCATGCAGCAGGTGCATCAGCGGGCACGCCAGCAGCAACAAGTATACCCAATTGCCTGCGACATGGCTCCAGTGCTCGCGCAGCAGGTAGAAGCCGCCGATGAGGGCCACCATCAGCAACGCGATCCTGACACGCCGGCTCAGGCCGGACGAGCCACGCGTGTCGGGGTGGTGATCATGATGCGTCGCGCTCATCGCCGGGTGAGGGGTTTCTTCATGGATGGGAACTGAACACTTGTGCCGACCCGTCTTTCCCAACCAGCAAGACCTGGTAGGCATCACGTCGGCCGCCATACACCGGCCCGTCCATGCCGGGTGAACCAATGGGCATGCCCGGCACCGCCAAGCCCAGGGCTTGGGGCTTTTCCTTGAGCAGCCGCTGGATGTCCGTGGCGGGTACGTGGCCTTCGATCACATAGCCCTGGATCAGGGCCGTATGGCAGGAACCGAATTTCTGCGGCATCCCGAGGCGAGCGCGGGCCGCGCCGTTGCCCTGGTCGACGGCATTCACGCGGAATCCGCTTTTCTCCAGGTGGGCAATCCAGTCCTTGCAACACCCACAGTTCGGGTCCTTCCACACCTGCACGGCAAGCGTCTGCGGTGCGGCGGCTGGTGCCAGGGAGGGAAGACTCAGCGCAAGCACCGCCAGCAGCAGCCTGCGCCGCCGGGGGAACGGTTGATCAACGGTTTGGTGCATGACAAGGACCCCCGGTGACGCTGCTTATTCGACGACGATCTTGCCCACCATGCCCGCTTCCATATGGCCGGGGATGAGGCAGGCGAAGTCCACCGTACCGGGCTGATCGAACTGCCAAACCAGCCCGCCGCGCTGGCCAGGCTGGAGCGTCACCATGTTCGGCTCGGCATGCTGCATCTGGGGCATCTTGCGCATCATCTCAGCGTGTTCTTTGAGCTCCTGCAAGGAGCCGACCACCATTTCATGCGGCACCTTGCCCGCGTTTTTGACAAAGAAGCGGATCGTCTCGCCCTTTTTGACCGTGATGGTGGCGGGCGTGAACCGCATCGAGTCGTCCATGACCACCTCGATGGTGCGGTCGACCTTGGCGGGATCGCCTGGTTTGCCGACGTTGGAGTGTGATGCGCCACCGTGCATCGAACCGTGCATGCCTTGCATGTCGTGCCCGGCCATGCCATGGCCGCCCTGATGATTGCCGGCGGCCAGCGCCAACACAGGCAACGCGCTCAGCGCCAAAACGCTCAAGGTTTTCTTCATCATCGGTTTCTCCTTAGGGTTGGTGAATAAGATCGGAGTTGCGCGTGGCGGCTTCTAGAACCACAGCCGCACACCCGCCACATAACGCGTTTCCCGGGTACGCTGTCCTTCGGCGCGCGCAAAATCGGCGGTCTGTCCGAACTTGCCCGCCCATTCGACGCCGACGTAGGGCGCGAACTGGCGCGAGAATTCGTAACGCAGGCGCAGCCCTATGGTGGCATCGGCCAGCCCGCTGCCCAGGCCACGCGCTTCATCGCGCCGGCCATACAGATTGACTTCCATGCGGGGCTGCAGAATCAGGCGCTGGGTGAGCAGGAGTTCGTACTCGCCCGACAGGCGCAGTGCCGTGCGTCCCGAGCTGCCGACGTAGGCGGTGGCATCGACGTCGAACCAGTACGGGGCGAGCCCTTGGATGCCCACAGCGAGCCAAGTCCGGTCAGGCCCCGTGCCGCTGTCCAGCCGCACCCCGAGTTGGGTGTCCCAGAACGGAGCCACCGCGTGGCCCCACAGGACCTCCGTGCGTGCCTCCTCCAGTTTGCCTTTGGCGACGTCACCCTCGGCCTTGAGGACCAGGCGGTCGTAGGTGCCGCCGAACCAGGCTTGCGCCTCATAGGCGGTGGCGTTGCCGTCCTTCGTGTCGACGCGCTCCAGGCGATCGAGGAGCACGCTGCCAAACGCATGTTCATCGGACAGCCGCAGTTGCCGTGGCCCGGGGAGTGCGTAAGGGCCCGACTCCAAAGTCAAGCCATTGGCATACGCGTGCGGATCGCGGGCATCGGCGGGGGCGGGGCCGCCTTGCATGCGCATGCTGCCGTGGTCCATGGTGGCGTTCGCGGACGATGGGGCGCGCGTTGGGGCGGCAGCCGCGCCCGAGTGCGCGGCATGGGCGCCGCCTTCCATCGTTGTTTGCGCCCAGACGGGTGCCGCACCGAGCAACACCAGCGCCGCAGTGAAGAGAGAACAGGGTTTCATGGCGAATCTTCTTTTGATCAGTTTCATGACACGACCACCACGCGGAACATGCCCATGTCCATGTGCAACATCAGGTGGCAGTGCCAGGCCCAGCGACCCAGGGCGTCGGCGGTCACGAGGAAGCTGACGCGCTGCGCGGGTTGCACCGGGATGGTGTGGCGACGCACCAGGAACTGCCCGTCGGGTGTTTCCACCTCGCTCCACAGCCCATGCAAATGCATCGGGTGGGTCATCATCGTGTCGTTGTGCAGGATGATGCGCACCCGCTCGCCATACTTCAGATGCACCGGCGTGCTCTTGCCGAACTCGAGGCCGTCGAGCGACCAGGTATAGCGCTCCATGTTGCCGGTGAGGTGCAGCTCGATCTCGCGCTCGGCCCCGCGAGGATCGAGAGGGCCGCCGATCGTTTTGAGGTCGGCCAGCGTCAGCACGCGCCGGCCGTTGTTGCGCAGGCCAATGCCCGGATCGTCAAGATTGGTGCGCGGCATGTCCACCCGCATATCCGTGCTTGGGCCGTATTCCGTGCGTGCGTGACGGACCGTGGCGCTGGGCTTGGCCATCGCGCCGCCTGTCATGCCATGCATCGCGTGCTGGCCGTGATCCATGGCCATCGCGCCATGGTTCATGCCGGACATGTCGTGCTTCATGCCCGGCATGTCGTGGCCCATCGCCGCGTGGTCCATCGCGCCCATGGCCGAGCCGCCATGCCCCATCGCGCCGTGGTCCATCGCGCCCATCATGTCGGCCATGGTGAGCCATTCGACAGGGTCGAGTGCAGGAACCGGGGCTTCGAGTCCTTCGCGAACTGCGAGCGTGCCACGGGCAAATCCAGAACGATCCATCGCTTGCGCGAAGATCGTGTAGGCGTCCTCTCGGGGCGTGACGATCACGTCGTAGGTCTCGCCCGGCCCGAAGCGGAACTCATCGACGGTCACGGGCTCGACGTTCTGCCCGTCGCTTTGCACCACCGTCATCTTGAGCCCCGGGATGCGCACGTCGTAGAAGGTGTTGGCCGCGCCGTTGATGAACCGCAGACGCACGCGCTCGCCCGGCCGGAACAGGCCAGTCCAATTGCCGGCAGGGGTGACGCCGTTCATCAGGTAGGTCAATGTCGCCCCCGAGAGATCGGCCAGATCGGTCGGGTTCATCCGCATCTGGTTCCACATCGCACGCTTGTCGAGTGCGCGGGAAAGCCCCATGTCGGCGACGTCGCGGAAGAAGTCAATGGCCGTCGGCTGGTGGTAGTTGTAGTAGTCGCTCTGCACCTTGAGCTTGGCGAGCACCCGCATGGGGTCTTCGTCGGTCCAGTCGGACAGCTGCACCACGTAGTCCCGGTCGGCGCGGATAGGGTCTGCCTCACGCGGCTCGACGATCAACGCCCCGTACATGCCGGTCTGCTCCTGCGTGCCGGAGTGCGAGTGATACCAGTAGGTGCCGGTTTGTTCGAGACGGAACTGGTAGGTGAAGGTTTCGCCAGGGGCGATGCCCGGGAAACTGACCCCAGGCACCCCGTCCATCTGGTAGGGCAGGATGATCCCGTGCCAGTGGATCGACGTGGCTTCGCGCAGGCGGTTGGTGACGCGGATGGTGACCGTGTCGCCTTCCCGAAGTTTGAGCGTCGGCGCCGGGATGGAGCCGTTGATGGTGGTCGCCATCCTTGGTGTGCCGGTGAAGTTGACCGGCGACTCGGCAACCACCAGGTCGATGTTCGTGCCGCTGAGCACGGGCGCCGCACCCGTGCGCGTGTCGGCCAGCCCCTGTGCCGCAGCACGCACCCAGGGTGACAGGCCGACCATCACGCCGCCGGCGACCAAGCCGCGCACGAAGCGCCGCCGCGAGGGCATCAACGGCAATGGCAAATGAAACGGACTCAAAGATGACATGGGCTTCTCGCGATGAGTTACTGAAGTCGTGGGTGAGATTCTATGGAGCCACCCCTGTCAGGATGCTGTTCGTCCGATTACATTTTTGTTATCTTCATGTCAGGTGCACCCAAAATCGTCACACTAGCGGCTATTCGATATGGCCGAGCACCCTCATGAAGATACTGATCGTTGAAGATGAGCCCAAAACGGGCGACTACCTGCGTCAAGGCTTGAGCGAAGCGGGTTTCGTGGTCGATCTGGCGCAAGACGGCGCCGATGGTCTGCACCTGGCCTTGCAGGGCGAGTACGACCTGGTCATCCTGGATGTGATGCTGCCCGGCCTCGACGGCTGGCAGGTACTGCAGTCCTTGCGCCATCGCGGCCTGCAGATGCCGGTGCTGTTCCTGACCGCACGCGATCAGGTGGAAGACCGGGTCAAAGGCCTTGAACTCGGTGCGGACGACTATCTGGTCAAGCCTTTCTCCTTTGCCGAATTGCTGGCCCGCGTGCGCACGATCCTGCGCCGGGGGCGCAGTGGCAACGAGAGCACCGTGCTGCGCGTGGCCGATCTCGAACTGGACCTGCTGCGCCGACGCGTTTCACGCGGCGGGCGACGAATCAGCCTGACGGCCAAAGAGTTCGGCTTGCTGGAACTGCTGATGCGCCGTCATGGCGAGGTCCTGCCCCGCTCGCTGATCGCCTCGCAGGTCTGGGACATAAATTTCGACAGCGACACCAATGTGATCGAGGTGGCCATCCGGCGCTTGCGCGCGAAGATTGATGAGGGTCATGAGGTCAAGCTGATCCACACCGTACGTGGCATGGGTTACGTATTGGAAGCACCGGAGGAGCGCTGAATGTTTCGCTCCCTGTCACTGACGACCCGGCTCACCCTCTTCTTTACGTTGGCGGCTGGGGCTGTGGTGTTTGGATTGGCCTTGTTGGTCATCGCTGCATCCGAGCGGCATTTCATCGAGCTGGATCACATGGCGCTGCAGGACAAGCAGCACCTGATCGAGGATATTTTGGCGCGATCCAATTCGGCCGAGGACGCCAAGTGGCTGCTGCGTGAGGCATTGAGCCACCATCACGGGCTGTACGTCAGCGTCCACGATTCGAAAGGTGAAACGCTCTTCCAGTCCGAAGGATTTCGCCTCCCGCGCGAACTGTCACCGGCGGATGAAGGCAACGGCAACGACGCGCTGATCCATTGGGCCGACGAAGGGCAGGCGTTTCGCGGGATGCTTGTCCGGGTTATTCCAGCCTATGACGCAACGACGCGGCTGGACATCCTCGTTGCCATGGACACGGCGCATCACACACGGTTCATGCTGAAGTTGCGGCGCACCCTGATGACCTATGCCGTCGTGACGATCGTCATCTGTGGCTTGCTGAGCTGGTTTGCCGCGTACAAGGGGCTGGCGCCATTGCGTGCCATGAAATCCAGAGCCACCACGCTCACGAGCCAGCAGCTGCACCAGCGCATGCCCGTCGAGGCGGTACCCATCGAAATGGCCGATCTGGCTCACGAACTCAACAAGATGCTGGACCGGCTGGAAGACGCGTTCACGCGACTGTCGGAGTTCTCGTCGAATCTGGCGCATGAGCTGCGCACCCCCCTGAGCAACCTGCTGACCCAGACCCAGGTCGCGTTGGCTACCCGGCGGGATGCCGATACCTACCGGGAGATTCTGGCTTCCAATGCCGAGGAACTGCAGCGTCTGGGCCGCATGGTGTCCGATATGCTGTTCCTGGCCAAGGCCGAACGCGGGATGATGCTGCCGAACCGGGAACGTTTCTCGGCAGCCGAGGAAACGCACGCCCTGATCGAGTTCTATGAGGCGGTCGCCGAGGAGAAGGGCGTCAGACTGGCTCAGCGTGGTGAGGGCGAGATCGTCGGTGATCGCTTGATGTTCCGCCGTGCCCTGAGCAATCTGCTTTCGAACGCGCTGCGCCACACCCCGCCACATGGCGAGGTCACGATCGAGATCAGCCAGTCTTCCCAAGCCACCCGGGTGAGCGTCGAGAACACCGGCGAGGACATCGACCCGAGGGTACTGCCGCACCTGTTCGATCGGTTTTACCGTGCTGACCCATCGCGGTCACATCCGGAAACCGACGGCGCAGGGCTGGGATTGGCGATTACCCGCGCCATTATGCAAACCCATGGAGGATCGATCAGCGTGACGTCCGCGCAGGGCAGGACCCGGTTCTGCCTGGAGTTCCCAGGCGGAACCTGATGAGGTGAAGCAGTTGGGGCGAGCCAGCCCAAGTGCCTTTGGGGCACTTCTCGAAACCTCCCTAACCGTTGTCGCCAGTGAGCCGGCATGATGTCGCCCATGATCACCCCGCGCATCAAGCCCTCGTCTTTCTGGCGTCACCAGCCTGGCGCTGACCTGTTCGTGCAGGACCAGCGCCAAGCCAAGCTCGGCGGCTTCATTGCCAACCTGGCAGCAATGGACGAACTGATCGACTTCGCGGCCATTGCCGCCCGGGTCGACACCGCCTGCCCTCGCGCTGACCGTAGCAAAGGCGGGCGCCCGCCGTACCCCCCGAGGTGATGGTGCGGCTGCTGTTCATCCAGTCGCTGTACAACCTCAGCGACGAGGACTGCGAGTACCAGGTGCTGGACCGCATGAGCTTCCAGCAATGGCCCCGATCGCTGTTGAACCGACCGGGCTGACACCCGAGCAAGCGCCATGGGCAACTGCTCTGCGTGACGCAGGTGTAAGTCACGGTGGCGCAAGGCCGCTTGCGTGCGCTTGCGCCAAGAAGTTGGCGCAGGTTTCGAGAGAAGAGAGGGCGGAGCAGAGTCGAACCTGCCCCATTCAGGCGCCCCCGGCAGTGGGGTGCGGCGCAGGCAGAATGGCCCGGAACCCCGCGCGGTGTCGGGGAACCCGGAAACGAAAACGCCCAACCGCAGAGGGTTGGGCGAGGAATGGTGGTGGAGCTGGGCGGAGTCGAACCGCCGTCCGCAAGCCTTCCTCGCGCAGTTCTACATGTGTAGCCGTCTGTTTTGGGTCTCGCCCCCGGCGTCGCGCAGCGGCACGCTGCGCCTGGGGCCAGCAACCTTGGATCTCACTTCACGGCAAGTTGCCCGCCGTGAAGCCAGCCGATGAGAGTGCCCTTGCTGCCGGCAGACCTTGCGGTCCGCACGGCCCGGCCTATCGGCCGACCGGTGCAAGGCTCGCCGCGATCAGGCGGCGAGGGCGAAACGTTCGTCGTTCGCAGTTACTTGTTTGCTGCTGTTTTACGAGGTCACAGCACCTCGACATGCCCTGCTGCGAGTCTGCACCCACGTCGAAACCAGTGCAGCCCCGTGCTTGCTTAGTTTACGGCAAATCCAAAAAGTTCAAGAGTTCCAGCGGATGATCGATATGGGCGTCGGCGCCCCATCGCGCCACGGCGTTGTCCTGCCCCAGGTACCCGTAGCACGCGGCCACCGTGCGCATGCCCGCGGCGCGCCCCGCCACGATGTCGCGCTCGTCGTCGCCCACGTAGATACAGTGCGCGGGCGCCACCCCGAGGCGGCGCGCGGCCTCGTGCAACGGCGCGGGGTGCGGCTTGGCGTGCGGCGTGGTGTCGCCTCCAATGACGACGGCGGCGGCCGGCAGCGGATGCACCCGCGCGGCGATCGGCAGGGCGAAGCGTTCGATTTTGTTGGTCACCACGCCCCACGGCAGCGCCAGCGCCTGCAGGCGTTGGGTCAGCTCCAGCACCCCGTCGAACGGCACGGTGCGCTGCAACATCACCTGCTCGTACACCTGCAGGTATTCGGCTTTGGCCGGCTCGAATTCGGCGTCGCCGGGGCCCAGCCCCAGGCCCACCGCCAACATGCCCCGGGCGCCGCTGCTGGCGTGAGGACGGTAAGCCTCCAAGGGCAGCGGCGCCAAGCCACGGCGCTCGCGCAGCACATTGGCGGCGTGGCCCAGGTCCGGTGCACTGTCCAGCAGGGTGCCGTCGAGGTCGAACAGCACCGCTCGCACGTCGCGCCAACGCATCAGCCCTGCCCCCGCTGGGTGGCCATCAGGTAGTTGACGCTGGTGTCACTCGCGAGCGCGTAGCGCTGGGTCAGGGGGTTGTAGGTCAAGCCCCGCAGGGCGCGCACGTCCAGCCCCGCTTGGCGCGCCCAGCCGGCCAATTCGCTGGGACGGATGAATTTGCGGTACTCGTGTGTGCCGCGCGGCAGCAGCCGCAGCACGTACTCCGCGCCGACGATGGCGAACAAAAACGCCTTGGGGTTGCGGTTGAGCGTGCTGAACATCACCCACCCGCCGGGCTTGACCAGCCGCGCGCAGGCGTTCACGATCGAGGCCGGGTCGGGCACGTGCTCCAGCATCTCCATGCAGGTCACCACATCGAACGCGCCCGGCTGTTCATCGGCCAGCGCTTCGGCGCTGACGGCGCGGTAGCGCACGTTGGCCACCTGTTGTTCGAGTGCGTGCAGCTGCGCCACCTTGAGCGGCTTGTCGGCCAGGTCGATGCCCAGCACGTCGGCCCCCTGGCGGGCCATCGCCTCGGCCAGGATGCCGCCGCCGCACCCCACGTCCAGCACCGCGCGGCCACGCAACGGGCCAGCCAGCGATTCGATCCAGCCCAGCCGCAGCGGGTTGATTTGATGCAGCGGGCGAAATTCGCTGTCCGGATCCCACCAACGGTGGGCCAGTTCGGAAAATTTGGCCAGTTCGGCCGCGTCGGCGTTGAGTCGGGCGTCCATGGCGGCATTATCCCTCGGCCGGCGCGGCCCACGGGGGCCAGGCCCCGCGCACGGTCACCGGGCCAAGAAAAAACTCCGCCACGCAGGGCGGGGTTATGCCATCGGCGCGGGGGCAGGCCTGCGTGGCCTGCCGCTTACCACAGCGATCAGCGTGTGCCGACGACTTCGATTTCCACGCGACGGTTCTTGGCGCGACCTTCGCGCGTGCGGTTGTCGGCCACCGGCTGGGTTTCACCCTTGCCTTCGGTGTAGATGCGGTTGGCGTCGATGCCCTTGCTGACCAGGTAGGCCTTGACGGCTTCGGCGCGGCGCACGGACAGCTTCTGGTTGTAAGCCTCAGGCCCGGTGGCGTCGGCGTGGCCCACCGCGATCACCACCTCCAGCTTGATGCCCTTGACCTTGTCGACCAGGTCGTCCAGGCGCGCCTTGCCTTCGGGCTTCAGCACAGCCTTGTCGAAGTCGAAGAACGCTTCGGCCGCGTAGGTCACCTTGGCCGGGGCGGCCGGCGCAGGGGCCGGCGCGGGCGCCGGAGCCGGGGCGGGTGCGGGCGCTGCCGCGGGGGCCGGGGCGGGCGCCGGAGCCGGGGCGGGCGCCGGAGCCGGCGCGGGCACGATGGCGCCGTCGCATCCCTTGGCCGCCGTGGCCGGCGTCCAGGAGCTGTTGCGCCAGCACAGCTCGTTGGTGCCGTTTTTCCAGACCAGGTCGCCGGTTCCGTTGCGCCAGTTGTCGATTGTTTGGGCGCCGGCCGCCGACGCCATGGCCGCGGTCGCAAACAGCGCTGCAATTTTCGAGAGTTTGTTCATGGTGTTCCTCTTGGCACGGGGTTAAGCGATCAAGATCGCGGATCCGCGACGCAATCGACGGACCTGTGCGGTCTTCTCTTTATTCTGCCACAGCCTCCGGGCAGGGCAACCGCACGTCGACGCTACGGTGACACATCTCGCGTTCGCATCTGGCGCGCTGTCGCTGCAACGCAACAAACAGCGCCCGGCGCCACCCCTTGGGTGCCGCCTACAATAGCACGCAGCCGCCGTGCGTCCGGTCCACCGCGCCCCCTGAGGCAACCCACCCGAGGGGCGGACACCGCCCGGCAGCGTCCCCAACGGCCTCAACCCATTGGGCGGTGGCAAGCCGCCGCGGTTCCCATGACCTCACCCTTTGCCCACGAAACCCTGCCCGTCAGCCTCGAAGAGGAGATGCGTCGCAGCTACCTCGATTACGCGATGAGCGTGATCGTGGGCCGCGCGCTGCCCGACGCGCGCGATGGCTTGAAGCCCGTGCACCGGCGCGTGCTGTACGCGATGCACGAGCTGGGCAACGACTGGAACCGGCCGTACAAGAAGTCGGCGCGCATCGTCGGCGATGTCATCGGTAAATACCACCCGCACGGCGACAGCGCGGTGTACGACACCATCGTGCGCATGGCGCAGGACTTCAGCCTGCGCCACATGCTCATCGATGGGCAGGGCAACTTCGGCTCGGTCGATGGCGACGCCGCAGCGGCCATGCGCTACACCGAAATCCGGCTGGCCAAGATCGCGCACGAGATGCTGGCCGACATCGACAAGGAAACGGTCGACTTCGGCCCCAACTACGATGGCAGCGAGCGCGAGCCGCTGGTGCTGCCGACGCGGCTACCCAACCTGCTGGTCAACGGCTCGGCGGGCATCGCGGTGGGCATGGCCACCAACATCCCGCCGCACAACCTCAACGAGGTGGTGGACGCCTGCTTGCACCTGCTGGCCCATCCCGACGCCACGGTGGACGAGCTGATGGAGATCATCCCGGCGCCCGACTTCCCCACCGCCGGCATCATTTACGGCATCCAGGGCGTGCGCGAGGGTTACCGCACGGGGCGCGGGCGCGTGGTGATGCGCGCGCGCTGCCATTTCGAAGACATCGACCGCGGGCAACGTCAGGCCATCATCGTTGACGAGATCCCCTACCAGGTCAACAAAAAGGTGCTGCTGGAGCGCATCGCCGAGCTGGTGCGCGACAAGCGCATCGAGGGCATCGCGCACATCCAGGACGAGTCCGACAAGTCCGGCATGCGCGTGGTCATCGAGCTCAAGCGCGGCGAAGTGCCGGAGGTGGTGCTCAACAACCTGTACAAGCACACCCAGCTGCAGGACACCTTTGGCATCAACATGGTGGCGCTGGTCGATGGCCAGCCCAAGCTGTGCAACCTGAAGGACCTGCTGGACATCTTCTTGCAGCACCGCCGCGAGGTGGTGACGCGGCGCACGGTGTTCGAGCTGCGCAAGGCGCGCGAACGCGGCCATGTGCTGGAGGGGCTGGCGGTGGCGCTGGCCAACATCGACGAGTTCATCCGCATCATCCGCGAGTCGCCCACCCCGCCGGTGGCCAAGGCCGAGCTGATGGCGCGCCGCTGGGACAGTGCGCTGGTGCGCGAGATGCTCACCCGCGCCCGCGCCGATGGCAGCCGCGTCAACGCCGACGACTACCGCCCCGAGGGCCTGGCGCGCGCCTACGGCTTGCAGGATGACGGCTTGTACACCCTGTCCGAGACGCAGGCGCAGGAAATCTTGCAAATGCGGCTGCAGCGCCTCACGGGGCTGGAGCAAGACAAGATCGTCACCGAATACAAAGAGGTGATGGCGCACATCGACGACTTGCTCGACATCCTGGCGCGGCCCGAGCGCGTCACCGCCATCATCGCCGACGAGCTGCGCGCCATCCGCGCCGAGTTCGGCCAGACCCAGCAGGGCACGCGGCGCAGCCAGATCGAGCCCAACGCGCAGGAGCTCGACACCGAAGACCTGATCGCGCCGCAGGACATGGTGGTGACGCTGTCGCACGCCGGCTACATCAAGGCGCAGCCGCTGGCCGAGTACCGCGCGCAACGCCGCGGCGGGCGCGGCAGGCAGGCCACCGCCACCAGGGACGACGACTGGATCGACCAGCTCTTCATCGCCAACACGCACGACTGGATCCTGTGCTTTTCCAACCGCGGGCGGCTGTACTGGCTCAAGGTGTGGGAGGTGCCCTCCGGCTCGCGTGGCTCGCGCGGGCGGCCCATCGTCAACATGTTCCCGCTGGCCGACGGCGAAAAAATCACCGTCGTGCTGCCCCTCACCGGTGAGTTCCGCAGCTTCCCGGCGGACCACTACGTGTTCATGGCCACCGCGCACGGCGTCGTCAAAAAGACTCCGCTGGACGAATTCAGCAACCCGCGCAAGGCCGGCATCATCGCGGTGGACCTGGACGATGGCGACTACCTGGTGGGCGCGGCACTGACCGACGGCCAGCACGACGTGATGCTGTTTTCCGACGCCGGCAAAGCCGTGCGCTTCGACGAAAACGACGTGCGCCCGATGGGCCGCCAGGCGCGTGGCGTCAAAGGGATGACGCTGGAAGACGGCCAGCAGGTCATCGCCATGCTGGTGGCCGAGGACGAAACCCAAAGCGTGCTGACCGCCACCGAAAACGGCTACGGCAAACGCACGCCCATCGCCGAGTACACCCGCCACGGGCGCGGCACCAAGGGCATGATCGCCATCCAGACCAGCGAGCGCAACGGCAAGGTGGTGGCCGCCACGCTGGTGCGGGCGCAGGACGAAATCATGCTGATTTCCGACCGTGGCGTGCTGGTGCGCACGCGCGTGGCCGAAATCCGCGAAATGGGTCGTGCCACCCAGGGCGTGACGCTGATCAGCCTGGACGAAGGCGATCGCCTCAGCGGCCTGCAGCGCATCGCCGACGCCGACGCGGGCGACGACACGCCCGAGGGTGCCGACACCCACGGGCAGGAGTGACCGCCATGGCGCGTCCCTACAACTTTTCGGCCGGCCCGGCGGCGATGCCCGAAGCCGTGCTGCGGCAGGCCGCGGCCGAGATGCTGGACTGGCACGGCTGCGGCATGGGCGTGATGGAGATGAGCCACCGTGGCAAGCACTTCGGCGCCATCCTGCAACAGGCGCGCGACGACCTGCGCACGCTGCTGGCCGTGCCTGAGCACTTCCACATCCTGTTTTCGCAAGGCGGGGCGCTGGCGCACAACGCCATCGTGCCCCTGAACCTGGCCGGACGGCACCCGGCGCGCGCGATGGACTTCGTCGTCACCGGCGGCTGGAGCGACAAGTCGGCCAAGGAAGCGCGCCGCTATGGCGATGTGCACATCGCGGCCAGCAGCGCCGAGCAGGGCTACACCACCATCCCCGACCCCGCCACCTGGCGGCTGCGCGAGCGCCCCGCCTACGTGCACCTGTGCAGCAACGAAACCATCCACGGCGTCGAGTTCCACACCCTGCCCGATCTGGCCGCGCTTGGGTGCGAAGCGCCGCTGGTGATCGACTTCTCATCGCACGTGCTGTCGCGTCCGATCGACTGGAGCCGCGTCGGGCTGGCGTTTGGTGGGGCGCAAAAAAATATCGGCCCGGCGGGGTTGACCATCGTCATCGTGCGCGAGGACTTGCTGGGCCACGCCCTGCCCCACTGCCCCAGCGTGTTCGACTACCGCGTGCTGGCCGAGCAAGATTCGATGGCCAACACGCCCCCCACCTGGGGCATTTACGTGGCCGGCCTGGTGTTCCAGTGGGCGCTGGCGCAGTGCGAGGGCGACGCGCAGGGTTTGGCGGCGCTGGAGCGGCGAGCCCAGCAACGTGCGCAGTTGCTGTACGACGCCATCGACCGCTCAGCGTTGTACGTCAACATGGTGGACCCCGCCCACCGCTCGCGCATGAACGTGCCGTTTTTCCTGCGTGGCGACGATGGCGAGCCGCTGCGCGACCCCAACCACCCGCGCAACGTGGCCTTCTTGCGCGGGGCCGAAGCGCGCGGCCTGCTGCAGCTCAAGGGCCACAAGTCCGTCGGCGGCGTGCGCGCCAGCCTCTACAACGCCATGCCGTTGGATGGCGTGCAAGCGCTCGTGGACTACATGCGCGACTTTGAACGCCAGGCTTGAGCCCGACCATGACCACCCGCGACCAGCCCCCGACGCCCAGCGCCAGTCCGCAGTTGCTGGCGTTGCGCCAACAAATCGACGCCATCGACCAGCAACTGCTGCAGCTGCTCAACCAACGCGCGCGCATCGCCCAACAGGTGGGCGAGGTCAAGCGCGCCGAGGGGTCGCCCTTTTTCCGCCCCGACCGCGTGGCGCAGGTCATCGCCAACATCGAAGTGGCCAACCCGGGCCCCCTGCACAACCGCCACGTGGCGGCGATCTGGCGCGAAATCATGTCCGCCTGCCTGGCGCTGGAAGCGCCGATGCGGGTGGCCGTGCTGGGCCCGGAGGGCACTTTTTGCGAGCAAGCCGCGATCGACTACTTCGGCAGCGCCGCCGAGCTGATCCACTGCCCCAGCTTCGACGAGGTGTTCCACGCCACCGCCGCCGGCACCGCGCAGTTCGGCGTGGTGGGCGTTGAAAACTCCACCGAAGGGGTGGTGGCGCGCTCGTTGGACCTGTTTTTGCGCTCGCCGGTGCACATCGTGGGCGAAGTGAGCCTGCTGGTGCGCCACAACCTGCTGCGGCAGGTGCCCAGCCTGGACGGCATCGAGGTCGTGATGGCGCACCCCCAGGCGCTGGCGCAGTGCCAGGGCTGGCTCACCACCCACCTGCCGCACGCCGAGCGCCGCGCGGTGGCCAGCAACGCCGAAGGCGCCCGGCTGGCGACGCAAAACCCGGCCTGGGCCGCCATCGCCAGCGAGCGCGCCGCGGCGCAGTACGCGCTGCACATCGTCGCGCACGCCATCCAGGACGAGGCCTACAACCGCACGCGCTTTGCCGTCATCTGCCTGCCGCAGACGATGGCCATGCCCGGCCCCAGCGGCCACGACTGCACCAGCATCGTCGTGTCGGTGCCCAACCGGCCCGGCGCCGTGCACGACCTGCTGCGTCCGCTCAAGGAGCACGGGGTGTCGATGACACGCTTCGAGTCGCGCCCGGCCAAATCCGGCCAGTGGGAGTACTACTTCTACATCGACATCGCCGGCCACCCGTCGCAGCCCCACGTGGCCGCCGCCCTGCAGGAGCTGCAGGGCCTGTGCGCGTTTTACAAGATGCTGGGCGCGTACCCGGTGTCGGAATCATGAGCGCCCCCGACCTCGCGCCCGTTCGGCGGTTGGCCATCATCGGCTGCGGGCTGATGGGGGGCTCGTTCGCGTTGGCGCTGCGGGCTGCCGGCGCGGTGCGGCACACGGTGGGCGTGGCGCGCTCGGAGCGCGCCCGCGCGCAGGCGCTGGCGCTGGGCGTGGTGGACCAGGCGTGCGCCGACGCCGCCGAAGCCGCCGCCGAGGCCGATGTGGTGCTGCTGGCCGTGCCGGTGGCCGCCACCGAGGCGACGCTGCGTGCGTTGGCCCCCGCGCTGGCCCCCGACGCGCTGGTGATGGACGTGGGCTCGACCAAGACCGACGTGGTGGCCGCCGCCCGCGCCGCGTTGGGCGCGCGCGTGGCGCAATTCGTGCCGGCGCACCCCATCGCCGGCAAGGAAAAGGCGGGCGTCGAGCACGCCAGCGCGGAGCTGTACCGCCGCAGCCAGGTGGTGCTGACGCCGCTGCCCGACACCCGCGCCGACCTGCTGGCGCGCGCCCACGCGCTGTGGGTGGCCACCGGCGCGCGCGTGCGCACCATGAGCCCCGAGGCGCACGACAGCGCGCTGGCCGCGGTCAGCCACCTGCCGCACTTGGTCGCTTTTGCCGCGGTGCGGGCCATCGCCCAGCAGCCGCACGGCGCGCAGATGCTGGCGCTGGCTGGGCCTGGTTTTCGGGACTTCACCCGCATCGCCGCCAGCGACGCCACGGTGTGGCGCGACATCCTGCACGCCAACGCCAGCCACGTGCGCGCGCAGGCGCGGGCGCTGCGCGCGGCGCTGGACGACTTTGACGCCGCGCTGGACGACCCCGCGCGGCTGCATGCCCTCATCGAGGACGCCAGCCGCGTGCGCCGCGCGTGGACGCCGGCCGGCGCCCCGGACAGCCCCTGACCGCCCAGGCCCAAGTCCGATGTACACCACCGCCTTTCTCGACATTCCCCCGCTGCGGCGCGCCGCCGGAACCGTGCGCCTGCCCGGCTCCAAAAGCATTTCCAACCGCGTGCTGCTGCTGGCCGCGCTGAGCGCCGGCCGCACCGAGGTGCACGACCTGCTCGACTCCGACGACACCCGCGTGATGCTGCAAGCCTTGCAGCAGCTGGGCTGCGGCGTGCAGCGGCTTGGCCCGACCACGGTGGCGGTGCAGGGGCTGGGCGGTCAACTGGCGCAGCGGCACGCGCAGCTCTTTTTGGGCAACGCCGGCACCGCGATGCGGCCGCTGACCGCCGCGCTGGCGGTGCTGACCGCGCAGCACGGCGGCGTGTTCGAGCTCAGCGGCGTGCCGCGCATGCACGAGCGCCCCATCGGCGACCTGGTCGACGCGCTGCGCCGCCTGGGCGCGGACGTCACCTACCTGGGACAGCCGGGCTACCCGCCGCTGCGCGTGCAGGGGCCGGCGACGCTGCACCTGCAGGCGCCCATCCAGGTGCGCGGCGACGTCTCCAGCCAGTTTCTCACCGCGCTGCTGCTGGCGCTGCCGCTGGCCGCGCAGCACCGCCCCATCACGGTGGAGGTGGTGGGCGAGCTCATCTCCAAACCCTACGTCGACATCACCCTCAAGCTGCTGCAACGCTTTGGCGTGGCGGTGCAGCGCGACGGCTGGCAGCGTTTCACGATCCCGGCCGGCTCGGCGTACCGCACGCCCGGCACCGTCCACGTCGAGGGCGACGCCTCCGCGGCCAGCTACTTCATCGCCGCCGGCGCGCTGGCCGCCAGCGACGCGGCGCTGACCATCGAAGGCGTGGGGCTGGCCTCGATCCAGGGCGACATCGCCTTTGCCGAGGCCGCGCGCGCCATGGGGGCACGCATCGAGGGCGAAGCCAACCGTCTGCACGTGCGGCGCGGCGCGTGGCCGCTGCGGGCGCTGGATCTGGACTGCAACGCCATCCCCGACGCCGCCATGACGCTGGCCGTGATGGCGTTGTACGCCGACGGCCCCTGCACGCTGCGCAACATCGGCAGCTGGCGCGTCAAGGAAACCGACCGCATCGCCGCCATGGCCACCGAGCTGCGCAAGTTCGGCGCAGTGGTGGAAGAAGGCCCCGACTGGCTGCGCGTGCACCCGCTGGGGGCCGACGGCACGGGCTGGCGTGCCGCCAGCGTGCACACCTACGACGACCACCGCATGGCCATGTGCGCGTCGCTGGCCGCGTTCAACCCGGCGCGGCGGCCGGTGCGCATCCAGGATCCGCGCTGCGTGGCCAAGACGTTTCCGGACTACTTCGAGACCCTGTGGCAGGTGGTGCAGGCCGACCCGGCCGACATCCCGGTGATCTGCATCGACGGCCCCAGCGCCTGCGGCAAGGGCACGCTGGCCGCCGCCGTGGCGCAGCGGCTGGGCTACCACGTGCTGGACTCGGGCGCGCTGTACCGTTTGCTGGGTTTGGCCGCCCAGCGCGCGGGCGTGCCGACCGACGACGCCGCGCTGGCCGACGCGGCCGTGGCCGAGCGGCTGGCGGCGCTGGCGGCGCAGCTGCCAGCGCGCTTTGCCGACGGCCGCATTTGGCTGGGCGACGAGGACGTGACCGACGAGGTGCGCTCCGAGGCCGCCGGCGCGGCGGCGTCGCGCGTGTCGGCACTGCCGGCGGTGCGCACGGCGCTGCTGCAGGCCCAACGGCGCTGGCGGCGCCTGCCGGGCCTGGTGGCCGACGGACGCGACATGGGCACCGTGGTGTTCCCCGATGCGCCGCTGAAGGTGTACCTGACCGCCGGCGTGGCCGAGCGGGCGCGCCGGCGCCACGAGCAGTTGCGCGCGCGCGGCGAACATGCTAGCATAGACGATCTTTTGGCCGAGCTTGAAGCGCGGGACGCGCGCGATCGCACGCGCAGCGTGGCGGCGCTCAAGCCAGCCGAAGATGCGCTGCTGCTGGACAACACGCACCAGACCATCGAGCAATCGGTGCAAACGGTGCTGGACTGGTGGCAGCAACGGCGGCCATTTGCCCCCGAGCGCGAGGGGCTGGCTGCCGGTTCGTCGTAGGCCCCAAAGGCGCCGCCACGGCATTCACCCACCGTGCACGCCTGCGGGTTCGTCAACCCAACCCCGTGCCCCGTGCCGGGATAACCCCAACGCCGCGCGCCCTGCGGCCGCGGTCGCTACCCCAGGAAATTTCATGTCCGAATCCTTTGCCGCCCTGTTCGAAGAGTCGCTCAAGCGCGCCGACCTGCGCGTAGGCGAGGTCATCACCGCCGAGGTGGTGCGCATCGACCCCAACTTCGTCGTCGTCAACGCCGGCCTCAAGTCCGAGGCCTACATCCCGATCGAGGAGTTCAAAGACGACCAGGGCGAGCTCGAAGTGCGCGAAGGTGACTTCGTGGCCGTGGCCGTCGAGGCGGTCGAAAACGGCTACGGCGACACCATCCTGTCGCGCGAAAAGGCCAAGCGTCTGGCCGCGTGGGCGATGCTGGAAAAGGCGCTCGAGTCGGGCGAATTCGTCACCGGCACCACCACGTTCAAGGTCAAGGGTGGCCTCAAGGTCATGGTCAACGGCATCAGCGCGTTCCTGCCGGGCTCGCTGGTCGACACCCGCCCCGTCAAGGATCTGACGCCTTACGAGGGCAAGACCATGGAGTTCAAGGTCATCAAGCTGGACCGCAAGCGCAACAACGTCGTGCTCAGCCGCCGCGCCGTGGTCGAAGCCAGCATGGGCGAAGAGCGCGCCAAGCTGCTGGAAACCCTCAAGGAAGGCGCCATCGTCACCGGCGTGGTCAAAAACATCACCGAGTACGGTGCGTTCGTCGACCTGGGCGGCATCGACGGTTTGCTGCACATCACCGACATGGCCTGGCGCCGCGTGCGCCACCCGAGCGAGGTGGTGCAGGTGGGCCAGGAAGTCACCGCCAAGGTGCTCAAGTTCGACCCCGAACGGCAGCGCGTCAGCCTGGGTCTCAAGCAAATGGGCGACGACCCCTGGCTGGGCGTGGCGCGCCGCTACCCGGCTGGCACGCGCCTGTTCGGCAAGGTGACCAACATCGCCGACTACGGCGCCTTCGTCGAGCTGGAGCCCGGCATTGAGGGCCTGGTGCACGTGTCCGAAATGGACTGGACCAACAAAAACGTCGCCCCCAGCAAGGTTGTGTCGATCGGCGACGAAGTCGAGGTCATGGTGCTGGACATCGACGAGGACAAGCGCCGCATCAGCCTGGGCATGAAGCAGTGCAAGCCCAACCCCTGGCAAGAGTTCGCCGACACGCACCGCAAGGGCGATCGCGTCAAGGGCCCGATCAAGTCGATCACCGACTTTGGCATCTTCGTCGGCCTGGACAACGGCATCGACGGGCTGGTGCACCTGTCGGACCTGTCGTGGAACGAGCCCGGCGAAGTGGCCGTGCGCAACTACAAGAAGGGCCAGGAAGTCGAGGCCGTGGTGCTGGGTGTGGACGTGGAGCGCGAGCGCATCAGCCTGGGCATCAAGCAGCTCGACGCCGACCCGTTCACGACCTTCGTGTCGATCCATGACAAGGGCGCCACGGTCACCGGCACGGTCAAGAGCGTCGACGCCAAGGGCGCCGAAATCGACCTCGGCAACGATGTGGTGGGTTACCTGCGCGCCAGCGAGATTTCGCGCGACCGCGTGGAAGACGCCCGCAACGTGCTGAAGGAAGGCGACGAGGTCACCGCGGTGATCATCAACGTCGACCGCAAGAACCGCAGCATCCAGCTCTCGATCAAGGCCAAGGATGCCGCCGACCAGCAAGAGGCGATGGCCAGCCTGGCCAGCCACGCGGGCAACGCCGGCACCACCAACCTGGGTGCGCTGCTGCGCGCCAAGCTGGACAACAGCGGCAACTGACACCCAACCCGCACCCCCTGCGCAGGCGTGCCGTCCTTGGACGGCATGTGGCCTGCGGGGGCGCCCCACCCCGCCGGTGGCCGTCGCAGGCCCCGGCGGGTTTTTCGTTGGGCATAATCGCAGCATGAACCGCAGCGACCTGTTCGACGCCCTGGCCGAGCACCACCCGCAACTGACGGCCGACGATGCCGAGGCCGCCGTCAAAACCATCCTGGACGCGATGACGCAAGCGCTGGCGCGTGGGCAGCGCATCGAGCTGCGCGGCTTTGGCAGTTTTGCGGTCGTGGCGCGCGACGCGCGCCTGGCCCGCAACCCCCGCACCGGTGAAACGGTCGCGGTGCCGCCGCGGCGCACGCTGCACTTCAAGCCCGGCAAGGCGCTGCGCGAAGCGGTGGACGCCGCGGCCCACCCAGGCACCCCGCGATGAAGCTGTTGGGCTGGCTGCTGCGCGCGGCGTTTTTTCTGCTGGTGTTTGCGCTGGCGCTCAACAACCAAGCGCCGGTGGTCGTGCATGGCCTGTTTGGCACCCGCTGGGAAGGGCCGCTGGCGCTGGTGCTGCTGATCGTGTTGTTGCTGGGGGTGGTGCTGGGGGTGTTGGTGATGGCGCCCCTGTGGTGGCGCGCGCGCCGCCAGGCCCGCCAGTCGGCGACCGCCCCTGCGGCGCCAGCCGCCGCAGCGTCAGCCGCCGCGCCCCCGCGGCCACAACCGGACTTGCCCGATGCCGTTTGATTGGTCCTGGTTGTTGTGGGCACTGCCCGTGGCGTTTGCCTTGGGTTGGCTGGCGTCGCGGCTGGACCTGCGCCAGTGGCGCTTGGAGGGACGCCGCACCCCGCGGGCGTACTTCCGTGGCCTGCACCACCTGCTCAACGAACAGCAGGACCAGGCCATCGACGCCTTCATCGAGGCGGTGCGCAACGACCCGGACGCGGCCGAGTTGTATTTTGCCCTCGGGGGGCTGTTCCGCCGCCGCGGCGACTACGATCGCGCGGTGCGCGTGCACGAACACCTGCTGGCGCGCGCCGACCTGCCGGCGGCCGAACGCGAGCGCGCCCAGCACGCGCTGGCGCACGACTTCCTCAAAGCCGGTTTGCTGGACCGCGCGGAGGCGGCGTTCAGGGCGCTGTTGGGCACCCGCTACGACACCGACGCCCGGCTGGCCCTGCTGCACGTGTACGAGCGTGGCCGTGACTGGGCGCGCGCGGCCGAGATGGCCGAGACGCTGGAAGGCAGCGCGCACGGCAGCTTCCGGCTGCGCCGCGCCCACCACCTGTGTGAGCAGGCGATGCAACTGCAACGCCAGCAGCGCACCACCGAAGCGCTGGCGCTGCTGGAAGGGCTGGTGCAGCGCACGCCCGAATCGGCGCGTGCCTGGGTGGCCTTGGCCGAGCTGCGGCAAACGCTGGGCCAGACCGAGGGCGCGCTGCGGGCCCTGCACGCGCTGGCCCAACACGCGCCCGGGCATCTGCCCTTGGTGGCGCACGCGCTGGCCCAGTGGTCACGGGCGCTGGGCAAACCCCACGCCGCGCAGGCGCGCGCGCTGCTGCAGACGTGGGCCAGCCAGCACCCGCCCGCGCTGGACGTGACCCAGGCGCTGGCCACGCTGGACGACGACCCCGCGCAGGGGCGCCGGCGCTACGTCGAGCACCTGCGGCACGAACCCTCGCTGGTGGCGGCCAACCTGTGGCTGGCCGGTGTGGGCTTGGGTGACGACGACGCCGAACCGCTGGTGCGCCGCGCGCTGGAGCGCGCCTGCGAACCGCTCAAGCGCTACCGCTGCGCGGCGTGCGGCTTCGAGGCGCGTCAGTATTTTTGGCGCTGCCCCGGCTGCCAGGGCTGGGACACCTACCCGCCGCGGCGCGTCGAGGAGCTGTAGCGCATCCGCGGGGTGGTGGTTCCTGCCCTTAGCCGGCCGCCAGGTCGTGCAGGGTCACCTCGTCGGCGATGCGGTACAAGCGCCCCACCCGGTCCAGCGGCTGCAGCACACCACGCTTGACGAGCGCGCTGATTTCGCGGCTGACGGTCTCCAGCTTGAGGTCCATCATCGCGCCCATGTCCTCGCGCGAAAACAGCGTCACCACCGCGGGGTCGGAGGCGTGGCGCATCTTGAGCACGAAATTGGCCACCCGCTGGCGCGCCGTGCCGAAGTTGAGCTTGGCCAGCCAGTCGTCGGCTTCGCGCAGGGCCGCCTGCCACTTTTGCAGCAGGCGCATGTGCAGCCGTGGCGAATGCTGCGCCAGACGGTGGATCACCTCGGTGGGGATGCGGCACACCGACGCTTCGGTCAGCGCCACGGCCTCGCTGTCGTAGCGCGCGCCGGCCAGCGCCTCCAGACCCACGACGTCACCCGGTCGCAGCACGCGCAGCACGCGCTGGCGCCCGTCGGGGGTGCTGCGCACGAGCTTGACCATGCCCGTGCGCAGCGTGTACACGCTGTGCGCCGGCGCCGCTTCGCCGTAGAGCGTCTGCCCGGCGGCAAACACCAGGTCGTCGATCGGCGCGTGGATGAGGTTGAAGTCCTGTTCGTTGAGGTCGGCAAACAGCACCATGTCGCGGATGCCGCACGCCTTGCAGTCCGCGGTGCCGCGCCAAGCGGATTCGACTTTGATCGGGATCATGCCTGCATTGTCGCCGTTGCCGCCCAAGCGTGCTTGCGCCCGCGGGGCGATGCCCCCGCCGTCATCAGCCAAAAGGGCGCTTTCCCCGCCGGGAAAGCGCCCTGGGTTGGGCCGAGGTCCGTGGGACCTTGCAGGTTGCCCCTGCAGGTCACGACACCCGCGGCGCCAACTCGCCCTTTTCGTAGCGCTTGGCCATTTGCTCCAAGCTGTACACCTTGCCGATCTTGCTGGCCATCCCGGCGCTGCCAAAGGCCTCGTAGCGCGCCTTGCAAATGCCGCTCATGGCCTTGGTGGCCTCTTTGAGGAATTTGCGCGGGTCGAAGTTCTTGCGGTCTTCGGCCAGGTGCTTGCGGATGGCCCCGGTGGCGGCCATGCGCAGGTCGGTGTCGATGTTGACCTTGCGTACCCCGTGCTTGATGCCTTCGACGATCTCCTCCACCGGCACGCCGTAGGTGGTGCCCATGTCGCCGCCGTAGCTGTTGATGATGGCCAGCCAGTCCTCGGGCACGCTGGAGCTGCCGTGCATGACCAGGTGCACGTTGGGGATGCGGGCGTGGATTTCCTTGACGCGGTCGATGCGCAGCACCTTGCCGGTGGGCTTTTGCGTGAATTTGTAGGCGCCGTGGCTGGTGCCGATGGCGATGGCCAGCGCATCCACCTGGGTTTTTTGCACGAAATCGGCCGCCTCATCCGGGTCGGTCAGCAGCATCGAGTGGTCCAGCTCGCCCTCGGCGCCGTGACCGTCTTCCTCGCCGGCCTTGCCCGTCTCCAGGCTGCCCAGGCACCCCAGTTCGCCCTCGACCGAGACGCCGCAGGCGTGCGCAATGTCGGCCACCTGGCGCGTGACGCGCACGTTGTACTCGTAGCTGGCCGGCGTCTTGCCATCTTCCAGCAAGCTGCCGTCCATCATCACCGAGCTGAAGCCCGACTGGATCGAGCGCATGCACACGCCGGGCGAGGCCCCGTGGTCCTGGTGCATGCAGATCGGGATGTGCGGGTACATCTCGATGGCCGCCGCGATCAGGTGGCGCAAAAACGGCTCACCGGCGTAGGAGCGTGCCCCCGCCGAGCCTTGCAGGATGACGGGGCTGTCGACCGCGTCGGCCGCCTGCATGATGGCGTGGATTTGCTCCATGTTGTTGACGTTGAACGCGGGCAGGCCGTAGCCATGCTCGGCGGCGTGGTCCAGCAGTTGGCGCAGGGTGATCAGTGCCATGGTGGTGCTCCTCGGGTCTCGGTCGATGTCGTGATGGAAAGCGTGTTCGCCCCAGGCCGCATCAGCCACGCGCGCGCCGCGCCAGGATCTCGAACGCCGGCAGGGTCTTGCCCTCCAGCACTTCGAGGAAGGCGCCGCCGCCCGTCGAGATGTAGCCGACCTGGTCTTCGATGCCGTACTTGGCGATCGCCGCCAGCGTGTCGCCGCCGCCTGCGATCGAAAACGCCTTGGAGCGCGCGATCGCCTGCGCCAGCGTCTTGGTGCCGTGCTCGAACGCGGGGAACTCGAACACCCCCACCGGGCCGTTCCAGACGATGGTGCCCGCCGTCTCCAGCATCGCGGCCAGCGCCTGCGCGGTTTGCGGGCCGATGTCCAAAATCATGTCGTCCGCGCCGACGTCGGCCGCGGCCTTGACGGTGGCCGGGGCGTCGGCTTTGAACTCGGGTGCCACGACGACGTCGGTCGGGATCGGCACCTCGGCGCCGCGCGCGCGCATCGCCTCCATCACCGCCTTGGCCTCGCCCACCAGGTCGGGCTCGGCCAGGCTCTTGCCAATGGGCAAGCCCGCGGCCAGCATGAAGGTGTTGGCAATGCCACCCCCGACGATGAGGCGATCGACCTTTTGCGCCAACGACTGCAGGATGGTCAGCTTGGTCGACACCTTGGAGCCGGCGACGATGGCCACCAGCGGACGCGCCGGCTGCTCCAACGCGCGCCCGATGGCGTCGATTTCCGCCGCCAGCAGCGGACCGGCGCAGGCCACCGGCGCGTACTCGGCGATGCCGTAGGTGCTGGCCTCGGCGCGGTGCGCGGTGCCAAACGCATCGTGCACAAAGATGTCGCACAACGCCGCCATCTTGCGCGCCAGCTCGGGGTTGTTTTTCTTTTCGCCCTTGTTGAGGCGGCAGTTTTCCAGCAGCACCACCTGACCCGGCGCCACGCTGAAGCCCCCGTCGACCCAGCGCTGGATCAACGGCACGGGCTGCTGCAGCAGCTCACTAAGACGCTGGGCCACCGGCGCCAGCGTGTCCTCGGGCTTGGGTTGCCCCTCGGTCGGGCGGCCCAGGTGGCTGGTGACCATGACCGCCGCGCCGGCGTCCAGCGCCATGCGGATGGCGGGGATCGAGGCGCGGATGCGGGTGTCTTCGGTGATGCGCGCCACGCCGTCGTCGAACGCCAGCGGCACGTTGAGGTCGGCGCGGATGAACACGCGCTTGCCCTGGGCTTGGCCCTGGGCGCACAGGTCGGCAAAACGGATGAATTCCATGGCTTGGCTCGGCTCGACGGAGGGCAGGTGCGCCGCGCGGCGCGGCGCGGCCCTGCCCGGTGGGTCGGTGGGGTCAGGGCGTCGGCGTCACAGCGAACGGCCCACCACGCGGGCCATCTCCAGGCACTTGTTGGAGTAGCCCCACTCGTTGTCGTACCAGGCCACCAGCTTGACGAAGGTGGGGTCGAGCTGGATGCCGGCTTCGGCGTCGAAGACGCTGGTGCACACCTCACCGCGGAAGTCGGTGGCCACCACCTTGTCCTCGGTGTAGCCCAGCACCCCGGCCAACCCGCCCTCGGCCACCGGCTTGGCGGCCATGGCCTTCATCTCGGCGCAGATGTCGGCGTACTGCGCGGGGTTGTCCAGCTCGCAGGTCAGGTCCACCACCGACACGTCGCTGGTGGGCACGCGGAAGGCCATGCCGGTGAGCTTTTTGTTCAAGCTGGGGATCACTTTGCCCACCGCCTTGGCCGCCCCGGTGGAGCTGGGGATGATGTTTTCGAGGATGCCACGGCCGCCGCGCCAGTCCTTGTTGGAGGGGCCGTCCACCGTCTTTTGGGTCGCCGTGGCGGCGTGCACGGTGGTCATCAGGCCACGCTTGATGCCCCACTTGTCGTGCACCACCTTGGCCAGCGGCGCCAGGCAGTTGGTGGTGCAGCTGGCGTTGGAGATGATCTCCTGCCCCGCGTAGCTGGTGTGGTTGACGCCGTAGACGAACATCGGGGTGTCGTCCTTGCTGGGCGCGCTCATGATGACGCGCTTGGCGCCGGCCTGCAGGTGCTTGCGCGCGCCCGCGTCGTCCAGGAAGATGCCGGTCGATTCGATGACGACGTCGGCGCCCACGTCGCCCCAGCGCAGGTTGGCCGGGTCACGCTCGGCGGTCAGGCGGATGCGGCGGCCGCCCACCACCAGCGTGTTGCCCTCCACCGCCACCTCGCCCTGGAAGCGGCCATGCACGCTGTCGTACTTGAGCATGTAGGCCAGGTAGTCGGGCTCCAGCAGGTCGTTGATGCCGACGATCTCGATGTCGCCCTGGAAGTTGCGCAGTGCGGCGCGAAACACCATGCGGCCGATGCGGCCGAAACCGTTGATACCGACGCGGAGGGTCATGGGAACAAACTCCTTGCAGATGGGAAAGAAAAAACCTCACAACATGGCGGCTCGCCAGCGTCGCGCCACCACCGTCCCTTCAGGCGCAACCCGCGCTGGCCGTGGCCGTGCGCAGCACCGCCGGTCGCAGCGCGCCAAAATCCGCGATCACCCGGTCCGGCGCGCTGGCTTCGATCGGCTCGCCCATGTTGTAGCCGTAGGGGACGCACCACACCGCAACGCCGGCATGGCGGGCCGTGGCCACGTCGATCGACGAGTCCCCCACCAGCAACGCGCGGCTGCGGTCAACCCCGTAGCGTAACAGGCTGTCGGCCACCGCCAGCGGGTTGGGCTTCTTGACCGGCAGCGTGTCGCCACTGATGATGCGGTGAAACAGCGGCGCCATGCGGTGCGCGTCGAGCACGCGGGCGGTGTAGCGGGCCTCCTTGTTGGTGACCACGACCAGCTTGACGCCCTCGGCGCGCAGCGCCTGCAACGCCTCGATGACGTGCGGATACGGATGGCTGCGGGTGCCGCAGCGCGCCTCGTAGTGGCGCTGGAACACGGCCTCGGCGGCGGTGAAATAGGTCGTGTCGGCCCGCACGGCGTCGACCGTGCGGCCCAGGCGGGCCGCCAGCGCCTGCACCAGCAGCTCGCGCGTGCCGTGCCCGATCCAGCGCGTCACCTCGTCCAGCGACGCGCTGCCCAGCCCCAGCTCGGCCAGCGTGTCGTTGACCGCGTCGGCGATTTCGGGCGCGGTCTCGACCAGCGTGCCGTCCAGGTCGAACAGGATCAGGTCGAACGGCAAATCGGTGTGCGTCACGCTCACGCCAGCACCCCTCGCACGGCCTCGGCCACCTTGGCCGGCGTCAGGCCGAAAAACTCGTACAAGGCCGGCGCCGGGGCCGATTCGCCAAAGCGGTCGATGCCCACCACGCGCCCGCGGCGGCCCACGTACTTGGCCCACAGGTCGGGGTGGGCGGCTTCCACCGCCACCGCGGGCAGCCCGGGCGGCAGCACGCTGTCCTGGTAGGCGGCGTCCTGGCGGTCGAAGACGCTGGTGCTGGGCATCGACACCACGCGCGTGGGCACACCCTCGGCGGCCAACAGCGCCTGCGCCTTGAGCGCGATCGACACCTCCGACCCGGTGGCGATGATGACGGCGCGCGCACCGTCCATATCCTTGAGCACGTAGCCGCCGCGCGCCGCACCGTCGGCGTGCGCACGCTCGGTGACCACCGGCAGGTTTTGGCGCGACAGGCACAGCGCCGTGGGGCCATCGCGCCGCTGCACCGCGGCGGCCCACGCCACCAGGGTTTCCAGCGCATCGGCGGGGCGCCACACGTCCAGGTTCGGGATCAGGCGCAGGCTGGGCACGTGCTCGACGCTTTGGTGCGTGGGGCCATCCTCGCCCAGGCCGATGGAGTCGTGCGTGAAGACGTGGATGACGCGCTGGCGCATCAGCGCGGCCATGCGAATGGCGTTGCGGCTGTAGTCGGAAAACGTCAGGAACGTGCCGCCGTAGGGCAGGTAGCCGCCGTGCAGCGCGATGCCGTTCATGATGGCGGCCATGCCAAATTCGCGCACGCCGTAGCTGAGGTGGTTGCCCCAGCGATCGCGGCCGGCGATGGTGCAGCCTTTGAAGTTGGTCAGGTTGGAGCCGGTCAGGTCGGCGCTGCCGCCGAAGAACTCGGGGATCAGCGGCGCCAGGGCGTCCAGCGCCAACTGGCTGGCTTTGCGCGTGGCCACGGCGTCGGTGCGCGCGGCGGCCGCGTCGAGCAACGTGGGCAACCGCTCGGCCAGGTCGGCGCGCAGCTCGCCACGCATACGGCGCTGGAACTCGGCCGCCAGTTCAGGAAACGCGCGCGCGTAGGCGTCGAAGCGCTGCTGCCACGCGGCTTCAGCGGCCGCACCGTGGCCGCGCGCATCCCAGGCGGCGTAAACGTCGGCCGGCACCTCGAACGGGGGGTGCGGCCAGTCCAGCGCGGCGCGCGTGGCCGCCACCTCGGCCGCGCCCAGGGCGGCACCGTGCACGTCGTGCGTGCCCGCCTTGTTGGGCGAGCCTTGGCCGATGACGGTCTTGCAGCAAATCAGCGTCGGCTTGCCGTCCGGGCGCATCGCCTGGGTGCGCGCCAGCCGCAGCGCGGCGTCCACCGCGTCGGGGTCGTGGCCGTCGACGTCGCGGATCACGTACCAGCCGTAGGCCTCGAAGCGCGCCGGCGTGTCGTCAGCAAACCAGCCTTCGACATGGCCGTCGATGGAGATGCCGTTGTCGTCGTACAGCGCGATGAGCTTGCTCAGCCGCAGCGTGCCCGCCAGCGAGCACACTTCGTGGCTGATGCCCTCCATCATGCAGCCGTCGCCCAAGAACACGTAGGTGAAGTGATCCACAACGGTGTGGCCCGGGCGGTTGAACTCGGCGGCCAGCAGCTTTTCGGCCAGCGCCATGCCCACCGCGTTGGCGATGCCCTGCCCCAGCGGGCCGGTGGTGGTCTCCACGCCCGGCGTGATGCCCACCTCCGGGTGACCCGGCGTTTTGCTGTGCAGTTGGCGGAAGTTTTTCAGCTCCTCGATCGGCAGGTCGTAGCCGGTCAGGTGCAGCAGCGCGTAGATCAGCATCGAGCCGTGGCCGTTGGACAGCACGAAGCGGTCACGGTCGGGCCACGCGGGGTTGGCCGGGTTGTGCTTGAGGTGGCGGTTCCACAGCACTTCGGCGATTTCGGCCATGCCCATCGGGGCGCCGGGGTGGCCGCTTTTGGCCTGCTCCACCGCATCGACGGCCAACATGCGAATGGCGTTGGCCATGCGGCGCGCCAGCGCGGGCGCGGGAGCGGGACGGACGTGGAGAGGTTCGTGGTGTTGCATGGTGTCGTTGGGGGACGTCGTCAAAGGCGTGATGATCGCACCTTTCGGGCGTCACGCCAGGCCCAGGGCACGCCGCCGGCGCTCCATCATGCGCCAGATGAACGGGGTGAAGATCAGCTGCATGGCCAGCTCCATCTTGCCGCCGGGCACGACGATGGTGTTGGCGCGGCTCATCCACGAGCCGTCGATCATGCTGAGCAGGTACGGAAAGTCGATCCCCTTGGGCTTGGCGAAGCGGATCACGCACACGCTCTCGTCGGCGGTAGGGATGTCACGCGCGATGAAGGGGTTGGAGGTGTCCACCACCGGCACACGCTGGAAGTTGACGTGCGTCACCGCGAACTGCGGGCAGATGTAGTTGACGTAGTCGGGCATGCGGCGCAGGATGGTGTCGACCACCGCCTCCTGGCTGTAGCGGCGCTGCGTCTTGTCGCGGATGAGCTTTTGGATCCACTCCAGGTTGATCGAGGGCGCCACGCCGATGAGCAGGTCCGGGTACTGCGCGACGTTGACCTTGTCGGTGACCACGGCCCCGTGCAGCCCCTCGTAAAAGAGCATGTCGGTGTCGGGCGGCAGGTCCTCCCACGGCGTGAAGGTGCCCGGTTCCTGGCCGTAGGGAGCGGCTTCCTCCTCGTTGTGCAGGTACTTGCGGCAGCGCCCGCGGCCGGTTTCGGCGTAGGTTTTGAACAGGTTTTCCAGCTCTTCGAACAGGTTGGCCTCGGGGCCGAAGTGGCTGAAGTGCCGGTTGCCCTTGGCCTCCTCTTCGGCCATGCGCTGGCGCATTTCCTTGCGATCGTAGCGGTGGAAGCTGTCGCCCTCGATGATGGCGGCTTTGACGCCCTCACGCCGGAAAATGTTGGCGAAGGTGCGCGTCACGGTCGAGGTGCCGGCGCCGGACGAGCCGGTGATGGCGATGATGGGGTGTTTTTCGGACATGGCTACGTTCTCCTCGGGTGCTTCGAATCCGGTGCGCGCGGCCGGCGGCTTCAGTCGCGAAACAGGGTGCGCTCGGCAAACAGCGGGTTGTCGTCCTTCAGCGGCGCGGGCTCGCGGTGGTAGCGCTCGATGCGCTCGACTTCGTTTTTGCTGCCAAACACCAAGCCGATGCGCTGGTGCAGCGAGGTCGGCTGCACCTGCAAGATCGGCTCACGCCCGGTGCTGGCGCGCCCGCCCGCCTGTTCCATGATGAAGCCCACCGGGTTGGCCTCGTACAGCAGGCGCAGGCGGCCCGGCTTGCTGGGGTCTTTGGTGTCGCGCGGGTACAGAAAGACGCCGCCGCGCATGAGGATGCGGTGCGCCTCGGCCACCATGCTGGCGATCCAGCGCATGTTGAAGTCCTTGCCACGCGGGCCGGTTTTGCCCGCCAGGCACTCGTCCACGTAGCGCTTGACGGGGGGCTCCCAAAAGCGGCTGTTGGAGGCGTTGATGGCGAACTCCTGCGTGTCGGCCGGCACGCGGATGTCCGGGTGCGACAGAAAAAACTCACCCAGGTTGGGGTCCAGCGTGAAGCCGTGCACCCCGGTGCCCACGGTCAGCACCAGCATCGTCGAGGGGCCGTACAGCGCGTAGCCTGCGGCCAACTGCTGGCAGCCCGGCTGCAAAAAGTCCGCCGCCGTGACGTCGCGGCCGCTGTCGATGACGTCCTGCGGCGCGCGCAACACCGAAAAGATGCTGCCCACCGAGACGTTGACGTCGATGTTGCTGGAGCCGTCCAGCGGGTCAAACACCAGCAGGTACTTGCCGCGTGGGTACACGCCGGGGATGTTGTACGGCTCGTCCATCTCCTCGGAGGCCATGCCCGCCAGGTGGCCACCCCACTCGTTGGCGCGCACGAACAGCTCGTTGCTGATGACGTCGAGCTTTTTTTGCTCCTCGCCCTGCACGTTGATGGAGCCGGCTTGCGCGCCCAGCACCCCACCCAACGCGCCAAAGGCCACGCTGCGCGCGATGGCCTTGCACGCCAGCGCCACGTCCAGAATAAGCGCGTTGAAGTCCCCGCTGGCGCTCGGGAAGCGGCGCCGCTGTTCGATCAGGAACTGGGTCAGCGTGGTGCGTTGGTCCAGGGGCATCGGGTTCTCCTCGGGTTCTTCGTGTCGTGTCGGGGGTCAGGCCGGGGCGCCGACCGCTTCGGCGTGCCACTGACGCAGCGTCGGCAGGGTCAACCCGTCCAGACTGGGCAGCACGCGCAGCGCGCCACGCACATCGTGGTGCGCGGTAAACGCGTTGGGCGTGACGATGGTGGGCAGCCCGCAGGCGCGCGCGGCCTGCAGGCCGTTGGCGGAGTCTTCGAACGCCACGCACGCCGCCGCCGGCAGACCCAGCCGCGCCAGCGTTTGCTGGTAAACCTGCGGGTGCGGCTTTTTGCGCGGCGCGGTGGAGGCGTCTTCGATGACGGCAAACGCGCGTTGCCAGTCCGGCCCCATGGCCGCGCGCAGCAACGCCGCGATGTTGACGGGCGACGTGGTGGTGGCGATGGCCAGCCGCAACCCCTCGCGCTGCGCGGCTACGATCAGGTCCAGCACACCGGGGCGCAGCTGCACCGCGCCCTGGCGCACGGCTTCTTCGTAAAAGGCGGTTTTGACCTCGTGCAGCCGGTCGATGAAGGCGCGCAGCTCGTTGCCGTCGATGTCGCGCCGCTCGGGGTACACCTGTTGCCAGTAGTGCTGGATGCGCTCCTTGCCGCCCGAGACTTCCAGCAGCCGGGTGTACAGCGCCTCGTCCCACCGCCAGTCCAAGCCCTCGGCGGCGAAGGCGGCGTTGAACGCCGCCAGGTGCGCGCGCTCGGTGTCGGCCAGGGTGCCGTCGACGTCGAAAATCAGGGCTTGCAGCATGGCGCCACTCCTACGTTGCGTGGCACCACTATAAGCACAGTCTTACATAAGGTAAATTCACAATTTCTTTATTTCAACTTCAGCTTTGACTGAACATGCGCAACGCCACCTTCCGCCAACTGCGCGTCTTTGTTGAAGTGGCGCGCCACCTGAGCTTTTCGCGCGCGGCCGAGGCGCTGCACCTGACGCCGCCGGCCGTGACCATGCAGATCAAAGAGCTGGAAGGCCACGTGGGACTGCCGCTGTTCGAGCGCCAAGGGCGGCGCGTGGCCCTGACCACCGCCGGCGAGTACATGCTGGTGTACGCGCGCAAGGTGTTGGCCACGCTCAAAGACGCCGAGGACACCGCCGCGCGCCTCAAGCGCCTCGAAGCCGGTCAGTTGACGATCGGCATGGTGGGCTCAGCCCAGTACTTCTTGCCTTACCTGCTGGCCGCGTTTCGGCGTGAACACCACGGGGTGGACGTCAAGCTGGTCACCGGCAACCGGGAACAACTGCTGCGCCTGCTGCAAGCCAACGAGCTGGACGTGGCCATCATGGGCCGCCCCCCCACCGAGCTGGCCGTGCGCGCCGAGCCGTTCGCGGCCCACCCGCATGTGTTCGTGGCGCCACCCGCACACCCGCTGCTGCGCATCGGCCACCCCTCGCCCGAGGCCTTGGCGCCGTACCCGTTCATCGTGCGCGAGCGCGGCAGCGGCACCCGCGCGCTGTTGGAGCAGTTTGCGCACAAGCACGGCCTGGAGCTGCGCGTGGCGATGGAGCTGCCCGACAACGAGGCCATCAAACAAGCCGTGATGGCCGGCTTGGGGCTGGGGTTGATTTCGTTGCACGCGCTCAAGTTCGAGCTGGAGCACGGCCTCATCGTGCGCTTGGACGTCGAGGGCACGCCGCTGGTACGCGCCTGGCACGTGGTGCACACACTGGCCAAGCTGCTGTCACCGGCGGCCGAGGCGTTTCGCTACCACGTGCTGGAGCACGGCGAAGCGTTTTTGGCCGAACGCTACGGCGCGCTGTTGGCACTGCAACCGTCGGCCTGACGCGTTGCGCATCGGCGCACGCGGTCAGGCCGCTCGATGACGGGCACGCCAGGCGTGCACCCGCCGCGCCACGTCGCCCGCCTGGGCCACCACGTCCACCCCCGGGGGCAACGCGCGGCCGTGGCGCTGCGCGCCAGCGCCGCCCACCCACAGCGCCACGTTGTCGGGCAGCCGTGTGCGCAGCTGCACCAGCTCGTCGACGAGGTCGCGGCGGCCCACGTAGGCGCTGTAGCTCAGGCCCACCACGTCCACCGCCAGGCGCCGCGCCGCCGTCACGATGTCGATGAGCGGGGTTTGCGCCCCCAGCACCACACGCTCGCACCCCTGCAGCGCCAAAAAACACTCCGCCATCAGCAACCCCAACAGGTGGGGCTCACCGGGCGTGGTGGTCAACAACACCCGTGGCGCCTGCTTGGGCGTGCCCGGCGCCGCATCCAGCGCCGCAATCGCCTCGCGCAGCGTGCGCTGCACCACCTCGGTCCACAGGTGCTCCTGGTACACGCCAAGGCGGCCTTGGGCCCACGCCTCACCCACCGCCACACACATCGGCGCCACCAACGTTTGCACGGTTTGCGCCAGCCCGTGCTGCTGCAGCGACGCGCGCAGCGCCTGTTGCACGCGCTCGCCCTGGTCCGCCTCCAGCCAACCGAGCCACTGCGCCAGCACGGTTGCCTGCGCGTGTGGCGGTGTCGGCGCGGTGGACGGCGCCACGCGCGGCCCGCGCGCGGCCAGGTCCTGCAGCGCCGTCAGCGGCAAGCCCACCACCCTCCCCGGACGGTGGCCCAAATCCAACAAGCGCCGGATCAGGCGCAAGCGCTGCACCTGGGCGGTGTCGTAACACCGGTCGCCATGGGCGTCCCGCCCCGGGCGGGGAAAGCCGTAGCGCCGCTCCCAGACACGCAACGTGTCTTTGCCGATGCCGGTGTCGCGCTCGACATCGGCAATCGTCCACGTTGGGGCTTGGTCGGTGGACGAGGCATCGGAGGGTTGCTGCTCAGACATGGTGGTGCGGGCCGGTAACCTTGATCATCGCATGGATTTTTGTCTAGGACACAATAACCGCACCCACGGATCGGTCATCCGTCCGCGCCGTGGCCCCAAGCCACCCACCCCAGGAGCACACCATGCGCGTCGCCATCATCGGATCCGGCATCAGTGGTCTGGCGGCGGCATGGCGTTTGCACCGCAGCGCGCAGGTGTGGCTGTTCGAAGCCGCCCCGACCTTCGGCGGGCACACGCGCACGGTGGACGTCACGTTGCCCGACCACCGCGGCCGGCCGCTCACCCACCCCGTCGACACCGGGTTTTTGGTCTTCAACCACCGCACCTACCCCGGGCTGACCGCGCTGTTGGCGCAACTGCAGGTGCCCACCGCACCGGCCAGCATGTCGTTTTCGGTGCGCGTGCCGGCCACAGCGGGCCACCCCGCGCTGGAGTGGGGCGGGGCCTCACTGGCCACCGTGTTTGCCGACAAGCGCAACCTGTTGCGACCGCGCTTTTGGGCCATGCTGGCCGACATCGCGCGCTTCAACCGCCTGGGCACCGCGCTGGCGCTGGGCGACCACGGCGCGGCGCCGTGGGACGAGCCGCTGGGGGCGTTTTTGCGGCGGCACCGCTTTAGCACGGCGTTGCGCGACTGGTACCTGTTGCCGATGCTGGGCAGCATCTGGAGTTGCCCCACGGAGCGGATGCTGGACTTCCCGGTCGGCATGTTGATGCGCTTTTGCCACAACCACGGCTTGCTGCAAATCAACGACCGGCCGACCTGGTACACGGTGGCCGGCGGCGCCCGCCAGTACGTGCAGCGCATCGTCGCGCGGCTGCCGCACGCCCACGCCCGCACGCCGGTGCGCCGCATCGTGCGCGATGACTTCGGGGTCACCGTGCACACCGACACCGGCGCCGCCCGCTTCGATGCCGTCGTGTTGGCCACGCACACCGACCAAGCGCTGGCGCTGCTGGCCTCCCCCTCACCCCAGGAGCGTGCGGTGCTGGGCGCGATTCGCTACCAGCGCAACCACGCCGTGCTGCACACCGACACCAGCGTCATGCCGCGCCGCCGCTCGGTGTGGTCCGCGTGGAACTACGAGCACACCCCCCACGCCGCGGGGCGCGGCCACGTGTGCCTGCACTACTGGCTCAACGCGCTGCAGCCGCTGCCGTTTGCCCAGCCGGTGATCGAATCGCTCAACCCCCAAGGTCCCATCGACCCCCGGCGGGTGCTGGACACCTTCACGTTCGAGCATCCGGTGTTGGACCACGCCGCCGTGGCGGCGCAGCGCCAGTTGCCCCACCTGCAGGGGCATGCGCGCACCTGGTACGCCGGGGCGTGGGCTGGCTACGGGTTTCACGAAGACGGGCTGCAGGCGGGCTACGCCGCGGCCGACGCCTGCCTGGCCGCGCTGGGCCGGCTGCGCGCCGCCGCCTGAGGCCGGGGTTAGGAGCACCGCACGATGGCCAGCCGCCCCACCCCACCCGACCCGGTGCTGATTGGGCGCGGCTGGGTGCAGCACCAGCGGCTGCGCCCCCAGCCCCACCGCTTCGGGTACCGGACGTGGTTCGCCCTGCTGCCGATGCACGTGTTGCCCGAGGCCGCCGCCCGCGCGGGGCTCGCGCTCAACCGTCCGGGCTGGGTGGCCTTCGACGAACGTGACCACGGCGACGGGCGCAGCCCTGCCGCCGGCGGCGCGCTGGCCTGGCTGCGCGAGCTGCTGGCCGCCCACGGCATCGCCGACGCCGACGGCCCGGTGTGGTTGCAGACGTACCTGCGGGTCTTGGGCTACGTGTTCAAACCGGTCAGTTTTTGGTACTGCCACCGCGCCGATGGCACGCTGCGCGCCATCGTGGCCGAAGTCAACAACACCTTTGGTCAACGTCACTGCTACCTGCTGGACGCGCCCGCCTGGGGACGCACGCTGTACGCCCCCAAAACCATGCACGTGTCGCCGTTTGCGCGCGTGGAGGGTGGCTACGCGTTTCGTTTTTTGCGCACGCCGCTGGACGGCGCGCCGCCGCAGCGCATCGTGGCGCGTGTCGAGTACCGCGACGCCGCCGGCGCCCTGCTGTTGACCAGCCTGTCGGGCGCTTTGCAGCCGGCGCAGCCGCGCGAAGCCGTGCGGCTGCTGCTGCGCCACGGCTGGCACAGCGCGGCGGTGATGGCACGCATCCACTGGCAGGCGCTGCAACTGTGGCGCCGCGGGGTGCCGTGGTTTCACACCCCTGCAGCGCCGGCCGTGCACGTCACCCGGCAACAACCCACCCTGGCCCCTTGGAGCCCTTGATGAGCACACTGACCGCGCCCTCCTTTCGCACCGGTGACGACGGGACACCCGCGTGGCGCCACGCGCCGCCCGCCGGCCGGATCCTGCTGCGCTTGCTGCAGCGGTTGCAGCACGGCACGCTGGAGCTGCACACCCCGCAAGGGGTCACGTTGTGCCTGGGCCACGGCACCCCCGCGGCGCGGCTGGATCTGCATGACTGGAGCGTGGCAGGGGCGGTGCTGCGGCATGGCGACATCGGCCTGGCCGAGGGCTACCTGCGCGGGCAGTGGTCCTCGCCCGACGTGGTGGCGCTGCTGCGCCTGGCGCTGGCCAACCGCGCGGCGCTGGGTGGCGCGCTGCACGGGCACTGGGGCGCGCGGCTGCTGCACCGGGTGAGGCACTGGCTGCGCCGCAACACCCGCCGTGGCAGCCGACGCAACATCCACGCCCACTACGACCTGGGCAATGGCTTTTACCGCCTGTGGCTGGACGACACGATGAGCTACTCGGCGGCGTGGTTCGGGGGTGACCGCAGCCAGCCGCTGGAGCAAGCCCAGCACGCCAAAATGCGCCGCGCCTTGCACGCCTGCGCGCTCAGGCCGGGCCAGCGGCTGCTGGACATCGGCTGCGGCTGGGGCGCACTGGCGGAGCTGGCGGCACGCGAGTTCGACGTCGAGGTCACCGGCGTCACGCTGTCCAGCGAGCAACTGGCGCACGCCATGCAACGCATCGCCCACGCGGCGCTGAGCCACCGGGTGCAGCTGCGCTTGCAGGACTACCGTGACATCGACGACGGCCCCTACGACGCCATCGTCTCGATCGAAATGATCGAAGCGGTCGGCCGCGCGTACTGGCCAACCTACTTTGGCACGCTGCAGCGGCTGCTGCGCCCCGGCGGGCGGGCCTGCATCCAGGCCATCGTGATCCGCGACGAGCTTTTTGACGACTACCTGCGCGGCAGCGACTTCATCCAACAATACATCTTTCCCGGGGGCTGCCTGTTGAGCCGCGGCGAGCTCGAACGCCAGGCCCGCCGCGTCGGGCTGCAGATGGCCGACATGGTGGCCTTTGGGGGCGACTACGCCGAAACCTTGCGCCGCTGGCGCGCCGCGTTCGACGGCCAGCGCGACGCCGTGCGCGCGCAAGGCTTTGACGAGCGTTTTGTGCGGTTGTGGCACTTTTACCTGGCCTACTGCGAGGCTGGCTTCGACGCCGGCGACATCGATGTGGTGCAAGTCACGCTGGTCAAACCGTGAGCGCGCATGCGCCCTGGCGTGCGCGCTGCTGACCTGGGCGTGCACGCCTGCGGCGCTGGCCTCGGCGCAGCACGAGCCAAGCGCCCCTGGCGCAGCCGCCGCGGTTGCCGACTGGTTGCCCGAGGCGCGGCTGGTGGGGGCGGGCACCCTGCGGTACCTGGGTCTGACGGTGTACCACGCGCGGCTGCTGGCCCCGCCCGGCTGGCAACCCGACGACCTGGGACGCGCGCCGCTGGTGTTGGAGTTGACGTACCAGCGGCGTTTTCGGGGGGCCGACATCGCCCAGCGGTCGGTGCTGGAAATGCGTCGCGCCGAGCCCTTGGCGCCAGCAGACGAAGCCGCTTGGTTGGACGCGATGCGGGGCATCTTCCCCGATGTGGCGCCCGGGGACCGTATCGCCGGGTTGTGGCTGCCTGGCTGGGGGGCGCGTTTCGTGTTCACCGGCGCCGGCGGGCGCAGCCGCATGCTGGGCGAGGTCGCCGACGCGCGCTTCGCGTGGCGCTTTTTTGGCATCTGGTTGGCTCCCACGACCTCGGCGCCCGAGCTGCGCCAGGCGCTGCTGGGCCAACCGCCTGCCCAGGCTGCGGCCCGATGAGCGCAGCGGCTGACCCCACCGCCCACGGCTGGCGCTACGGCCTGCCCGGCCTGCCGCTGGCGTTCGCGGCGTTGCCGCTCTACGTGCACGTGCCCCACCACTACGCCACGCTGGGGGTGCCGTTGGCTGCGCTGGGCGGGGTGCTGCTGGTGGCCCGCGTGGCCGACGCGCTGACCGACCCGCTGATCGGGCGCGGGCTGGATCGCGTGTTCCGCCGTGGCGCAGCGGCCGTGCTGCGTTTGGCGTGGCCAACGGCGCTGCTGCTGTGGTGCGGCATGGCGGCGCTGCTGCGGCCACCGGCGCTGGCGTCCGGTGCGTTGGCGTGGTGGGCGCTGGCGTGCGTGGTGGCGACCACGCTGGCGTACAGCGTGCTGACCATCGCGCATCAAAGCTGGGGCGCGCGGCTGGGGGGTGACGCGGCGCAGCAGGCGCGCATCGTCGCTTGGCGCGAAGGCTGCACGCTCGTCGGCGTCGTCACCGCGTCGGTGCTGCCCACGCTGGCCGGCTGGGACCTGACCTTGGCCGTGCTGGCGGGGCTGCTGCTGGCCGGCTGGCTCGCCTGGACGCGCGCTCCGCGACCGGCCACGGGCCGCCCGGGCGCCCCTGCCGCCCCCATGGCCGAGCTGGGCCTGCCCTGGCGCCGACCGGCGTTTCGGTGGTTGATGGGGGTGTTCGTGCTCAGCGGACTGGCCAGCGCCATCCCGGCCACCTTGGTGCTGTTTTATGTCGGCGACCGCCTGCAGGCGGCGCACGCCGCACCGTGGCTGCTGGCCGCGTACTTCGTAGCCGCCGCGGCCGCCATGCCGCTGTGGCTGGCGTGGGTGCGACGCGTGGGGGTGGCGCGTGCGTGGCTGACGGGCATGCTGCTGTCCATCGGGGTGTTCGGCTGGACGGCCACGCTGGACGCGGGCGATGTGGCGGCGTTCGCGTGGGTGTGCGTGCTGTCAGGGGCGGCGCTGGGCGCCGACCTGGCGCTGCCGGCGGCGCTGTTGGCCAACGTCGTGGCCGACGTCGGCGACCGCGGGCAGCGCGAGGGGGCGTACTTCGGCTGGTGGAACCTGGCGGCCAAGGGCAACCTCGCGCTGGCCGCAGGCGTGGCGCTGCCCGTGCTCGAGCTGCTGGGCTACACGCCCGGCACGCGCGACCCCGCCGGCCTGCAAGCCCTGACGTGGGCTTACGCCGTGCTGCCCTGCGGCGTCAAGGCGCTGGCGGCCTGGTGGCTGTGGCAAGGGTTGGGGCGCCACCACCACCGACCCGCCCCCGTGCCGCCCATGGCGCCACCCGTTTGACCCCGGAGGTTGGATACGTATGCGCAACACCGCCGCCTCGCGCCGTCTGTGCTGTGGGCTGCTGGCCGTCGGGGCCGGCTGGCTGTTGGCCGGCTGCGCCGCACCCCCTGTCGAAACCTACGCTGACGAGCGCCCCGCGCTGGACCTCAAAACCTATTTCAATGGCCGGCTGCTGGCGCACGGCATGTTCCAGGACCGCAGCGGGCGGGTGGTGCGCCGTTTCGTGGTCGACATGACCGGCACGTGGAACGGCAACCAGGGCGTGCTGGACGAACGCTTCACCTACAGCGACGGCAAGACCGAGCGGCGTGTGTGGCGTCTGGTGGACGACGGCGATGGCCGCTACCGCGGCACGGCCGACGACGTGGTGGGCCAGGCCAGCGGACAGGCGCGGGGCCCTGCCTTTAACTGGCGCTACACCCTGCGCTTGCCGGTCGATGGCACGGTGTACGAGGTGCAGTTCGACGACTGGATGTACCTGATCGACGAGCGCGTCATGCTCAACCGCGCCACGATGCGCAAATGGGGCATCCGGCTCGGCGAGGTGACGCTGACCTTCACCAAGCTGGAACCATGAGCTTGAACCCACCGTTGCGCGACTGGGGCGGACGGCGCGCGTGGATCATCGGCGCCTCGTCAGGCATCGGGCGGGCGGTGGCCGATGCGCTGCACGCGCGTGGCGCCCGCGTCATCGTCTCGGCCCGCCAGGCCGATGCCCTGCACGCCTGGGCCGCCGCTGCACCGGGCCGCCACGCCCTGCCGCTGGACGTCACGGACCGCGAGGCGGTCGAGCACGCCGCCGCCCACGCCTTCGCTGGCGGCGCGCTGGACCTGGTGCTGCTGTGCGCCGGGCACTACCGCCCCATGCGCGCCACCGCCATCGACACCGACGAGCTGCTGCGGCACCAGCGCATCAACGTCGAGGGCGTGCTGCACACGATGGCCGCGTGCGTGCCCAGGCTGCTTGCCCAGGGCCACGGCCACCTCAGCCTGGTAGGCAGCGTGGCGGGTTACCGTGGCCTGCCGCAGGCGCTGGCCTACGGCCCCACCAAGGCCGCCCTGACCAACCTGGCCGAGGTGCTGTTTTTGGACCTGCGTCCGCGTGGGCTGGGGGTCAGTGTGATCAGCCCCGGCTTCGTTGCCACGCCGCTGACGGCGCACAACACCTTTCGCATGCCGGCGCTCATCACCCCCGAGCAGGCCGCGCAGGCCATGCTGCGCGGCTGGGCGCGCGGCGCGTTTCACATCCACTTTCCGCGTCGCTTCACCAGCGTGCTGCGCGCCCTGCGCTGGCTGCCCGACCGTGCCTACTTCGCCCTCATCCACCGCGTCACGGGCTTGTGAAGATGAGCACCCCCATCGCATCCCCCTTCACCGGCGACCCCAACGCGGCGCCGCTCGTGCGCGCCGTCGATTTTTTCGAAACGCTCACCCCCGCGGCGCTCGTGCACCTGGACCGCATGTTCACCGACGACGCACGCTTCAAAGACCCGTTTCACGAGGTGCAGGGCCTCAGCGCCATCCGCGCCATCTTCGAGCACATGCACCAGCAGCTGGACCAACCCCGCTTCGTGGTGCACGATCGCCTGGGCGACGCACGCCAGGGCTTCGTGACCTGGGTATTCACGTTCCGCTGGCGCGGCCAGCGCCAGCCGCGGCCCATCCGCGGCTGCACGCACTGGCGCTTCGCGCCGGACGGTCGCATCAGCGAGCACCGCGACTACTGGGACGCCGCCGAGGAGCTGTACGAACAGTGGCCGGGCCTCGGGGCGTGCATGCGCTGGCTCAAGCGCCGCGCCGCGGCCCCGCTGCCCCGGTAGGAGGCCGCGCGATGGCCGTGCAACTCGTGTGGTTCAAGCGCGACCTGCGGGTGCAGGATCACGCCGCCCTGGCGCACGCGGCGCGCGGCGGCCCGGTGCTGCCGGTGTACATCGTCGAGCCGGACCTGTGGCAGCAGCCCGAAGCCGCCGCCCAACACTGGGGCTTCATCCGTGAAAGTCTGCTCGAGCTGGACGCGGCCCTGCGGGCCAGCGGACGGCCCCATGCCCGGCTGCACGTGCTGGTTGGCCACGCCGTGCCCGTGCTGCAAGCCCTGCACCGCACGTTGGGCATGGCGGCCATCCACGCCCACGAGGAAACAGGCAACGCGTGGACGTTTGCGCGCGACCGCGCCGTGCGCCGCTGGGCCCGCGCGCACGGCGTGGCGGTGCACGAGGTGCCGCAGTTCGGCGTCGTGCGCGGCCTGCGTGACCGCGACCAATGGCTGGCCGCGCGTGAACGGCTGATGGCGGCGCCGCTGGCGCCCTGGCCACCCGCTGAACTCGCGTTTGCCCCGTGGCCCTTGCCCACGCCCGCGGGGCTGGACCCCGTGGCGTGGCGCCTGAGCGGCGACGGCGCTTGGCAGCCGCAACCCTGGCCCACGGCGCAGGCGCTGGGCTTGGATCCGTGGGAGCCTCCGGCGCGTCAGCGCGGCGGCCGCAGCGCCGCGCAGGCCACGCTGCACAGCTTTCTGCACACGCGCGCGGCGCAGTACCGCGGCGGCATCTCGTCGCCGTTGAGCGCGCCCACCGCCTGCTCACGCCTGTCGCCGTACCTGGCGTACGGCGTGCTGAGCCTGCGCGAGACCGTGCAGGCCACGCGCACCCAGGCGCAAGCCCTGGCCGCGGCGCCCCGCGGCCGTGACAACGCCGACCCCGACACCGCGCACGCCCGCCGTCTGCTGGCCGGGCTGCGCGCGTTTGAGAGCCGCCTGTACTGGCACTGTCACTTCATCCAGAAGCTGGAAAGCGAGCCCGCGCTCGAACACCACAACCTGCACCGCGGCTACGACGGCCTGCGCGAGCACGACGGCAACCCCGTGCACCTCGAGGCCCTGCACCAGGGCCGCACCGGCTGGCCGCTGGTGGATGCCTGCGTGGCCATGCTGCGGCACACCGGCTGGCTCAACTTCCGCATGCGCGCCATGCTTGTGTCGGTGGCGGCGTACCCGCTGTGGCTGCACTGGCGACCGGTGGGCGTGTGGCTGGCGCAGCTGTTTTTGGACTACGAACCCGGCATCCACTGGCCGCAGATGCAAATGCAGTCCGGCACCACCGGCATCAACGCCACGCGGGTCTACAACCCTGTCAAACAGGCGCTGGACCACGACCCCCACGGCGTCTTCGTGCGCCACTGGTTGCCGGCGCTGCGTCGTGTGCCCGACGCCTGGCTGTTCGAGCCCTGGCGCATGCCGGCCAGCGTGCAAGCCACCTGCGGCGTACGCCTCGGCATCGACTGGCCCGTGCCACCGGTGGCGCTGGACGAAGCGTTGCGGCAGGCCAAAGCACGCCTGCACGCCTGGCGCAACCGACCCGGCATGCGCGTGCAAGCGCAAGCCATCGTGCAACGGCACGGCTCGCGCCGCGGTATGCCCGCTGGCCGCGACGGCCAAGGCCGCGAACCCGCGACACGCCGCCGCCCTGTGGCCGCGCCCGGGCAGCTGAGCCTGTGGTAACCACCCAGTGGGTGGATACGGCACGCCGCTTGGGGGCTTGGGGCCCGGTTACGGTCGCACCACTGGCCCGCCGCTGAACACCAACCCCGCCACAAACCGCCGCACCACCCACGCCAAATGGCTGCGCCGCGCCGCCGCGCGGCCGTGCCGTGGTGGCTGTTGGTACAGCACGCGCGCCATGTCCAACCCCATGGCCATGCCGATCAGGGTTTCCGCTTCGCGTACCGCGTCGTTGCAGCGCGCCCCGCGCTGCACGGCGTAGCGCTGCAGCAGCGCCGCCACTTCGTCCACCGCCTGCTGCGGCCCCAGGTGCCAGATGCGCTGCAAATCGGCGCGCCGCTGCGGCAGCGCCGCCACGGCCTGCAGGTAGCGGCGGTACGCGGGTCGCGTCACGAAGCACAGCAGCCCATCGAGAAAACGCACCAACGCCCGCACCAGCGCTTCCTCATCGGGTGGCACGGTGTGCAGCGTGTGCAGCAGCGGCGCGGCCTCGTGCGCCACCAGGGCGCGCAGCAAGGCGTCGCGGTCAGGCCAGCGGCGGTACAGCGTCGCCTTGGACACGCCGCTGGCCTGCGCCACCGCCTCCATCGTCAACTGGGCCGGGCCGCCCTGCAGCAGCAAGCGGCGCGCTGCGTGCAGGATCGCCGCGTCTTTGCGCACGTCCATCGGACGCCCGGGCGCGGGGTGGCACCCACAGGCAACGGCAACAAGCGGTGTGGACATATCAATTAGTGTACGATACCGTTCACTAATATTCCACACCCAACGCGGAGATATGTCCATGGAGCGGTTGCGAGTGTCGATCGTTGCCGTTGCGCTGCTGGCCACGGCGCTGCTGGGGTGCCAGCGTGCCCCAGAACGCGCGACCAGCGCCGACGAACGCCCCTGGGTCGTGACCGCAGCGCCGCGCCCGCTCGGCGGCCAGGCCTTGGGGCTTTCGGGCACCGTGCGCGCGCGCATCGAAGCGCCGCTGGCGTTCCAAGTCGGCGGACGCATCGTCAAGCGCCACGCGGATGCGGGGCAGGCCGTGCGCGCGGGGCAGGTGCTGTTCGAGCTCGACGCGGCCGACTTGGAGCAAGCCGTGCGCGCCGCCGAAGCCGACCTGGCCGCCGCCGAAACCGCCGCCCGCACCGCGCAGGCCGACCTGGACCGCGTGCGCGCGCTGCAGGCGCAAAGCTTTGTCAGCGCGCAAGCGCTGGAGCGCGCCCAGTTGAGCGCGCGCGAGGCCGCCAGCCGCCGCGACGCCGCTCAGGCGCGGCTGGCGCAGGTGCGCAACAACCGCGGCTACGCGGCGCTGCGTGCCCCCGCCGACGGGGTGCTGACCGACGTCACCGGCCAGCCCGGACAGGTGGTGGCGGCGGGGCAGCCGGTGGCCACACTGGCCCAGGCGGGCGCGCGCGAAGTCGAGGTGCAGTTGCCCGACGGCGTGACGCCCCCGCCGCGTGGCGAGGCGCAGTTGCCCGGTGGACACAGCGTCGCGCTGACGCTGCGCGAGGCCGCCCCGGTCGTGGACCCGCTGGGCCGCACGCGCCGCGCACGCTACCGGGCGCCGGACCTGCCGGCCGAGCTGCCGCTGGGCAGCGTGGTGGCGGTGCGGCTGGCGGGCCCGAACGCGCCCACCTCCGCGCCGACGGCCCCCGCACCCGCAGCCGGTGCTGCGGCCTGGGTCGTGCCCGTGGGGGCGCTGGACGAGCGCGCCGAAGGGCCGCGCGTGTGGCGCGTGCGCGAAGGCAAGCTGGAGGCGGTGCCGGTGCGCGTGCTGCGTGTGGACGACCGGCAGGCGCTGGTGGTGGCGCCGCTGGCGCCGCAGGATCGCATCGTGGCGCTGGGCACCCACCTGTTGCAGCCGGGCATGGCGGTGCGGGAGCGCGCGTCATGAGCTTTCCGAACCTGTCGGCGCTGGCCGTGCGCGAGCGCGCCGTCACGCTGTTTTTCCTCATCCTGGCCGTGTTGGGCGGCGTGTACGCTTTTGCCACGCTGGGGCGGGCCGAAGACCCCTCGTTCACCGTGCGGGTGATGCAGGTCAACGTCGCCTGGCCGGGCGCCACGCCCGAGCAGTTGCAAACGCAGGTGGTGGACCGGCTGGAGAAAAAAATCCAGGAGGTCGAGTACCTCTACCGCATCGAAACCACGATCCGCCCCGGGCAGGCCACGCTGCAGGTGGAGTTTCACGACTACACCCCGCAGGCCAAGGTGGCCGAGCTGTTTTACCAGGTGCGCAAGCGCATGTGGGACGCGCAGCGCGAAATGCCCGCCGGCGTTATCGGTCCGGTGGCCAACGACGACTTTGCCGACGTGTACTTCAGCCTGCTGGCGCTGACCGCGCCCAAGCTACCGCACGACGAACTCGTGCGCGAGGCCGAGCGGCTGCGCGACCAGATCCAGCGCATCGAGGGCGTGCACAAGGCGCTGATCCTGGGCGAGCGCACGCAGCGCGTGTACCTGGAGTTCGACAACGCGCGGCTGGTCAACCTGGGGCTGTCGCCGCAAGCCATTTTCGAAGCTATTGACGCCAGCAACCGGCTGCTGCCCACCGGGCGGCTGGAAACCGACGGCCCGCGCCTGCACATCCGGCTGGATGCCGACCTGTCCGACCCCGAGGCGCTGGCCGCGCTGCCGATACGCGCCGGCGGCAAAGTGATCCGGCTGGGCGACATCGCCACCGTCCGCCGCGGCTACGAAGAGCCGCCCTCGTACCTCGTGCGCGCGCGCGGGCAAGACGCCGTGCTCATCGGCGTGGTCATGAACAAAGGCGAAAACGGCCTGCAGCTCGGCCAGCGTCTGCAAGCGTACCTGGAGCGCGAAAAGGCCGAGCTGCCCCTGGGGCTGGAGCTCACCCAACTCACCAACCAGGCCGACGCCATCGCCAAGGCGGTGGACCTGTTCCAGATCAAATTTTTCGTCGCCGTGGCGGTCGTGATGGGGGTGAGCATGCTGGCCATCGGGCTGCGCGCCGGCCTCATCGTCGGCATCGCGGTGCCGGTGACGCTGGGGTTGTCGTTCGTGGTGTTCAAGGCCATGGGCATCAACCTGGACCGCATCACGCTGGGGGCGCTGATCATTTCGTTGGGTCTGCTGGTGGACGACGCCATCATCGCCGTCGAGATGATGTTGGTGAAGATGGAAGAAGGCTGGGACCGCATCCGCGCCGCCGCGCACGCCTGGAACGTGACCGCCGCGCCAATGCTGTTTGGCACCCTGGTGACGGTGGCGGGCTTTTTGCCCATCGGCTTTGCCCGCTCGGGCGTGGGCGAATACGCCGGCAACATCTTCTGGGTGTTGGGCGTGAGCCTGCTGGTGTCGTGGCTGGTGGCGGTCACCTTCACGCCCTACCTGGGCGTCAAAATGCTGCGCGACGTGCCGCCCGAGCAGCGCCACAGCCACGAAGGGATCTACCAGACCCCGCTGTACCAGCGGCTACGCACCGTGGTGGCCTGGTGCGTGACGCACCGCAAAACGGTGGTGGCGGGCACGGTGGGCCTGTTGGTGATCTCGGCCATTGGCATGGCCAAAGTCGTGCCCAAGCAGTTTTTCCCCAGCAGCGACCGCACCGAGGTGTTGGTCAGCGTGTACCTGCCGCAGGGCACCAGCGTGCGCGTCACCGACCAGACGGTGCGCCGCCTCGAAGCCATCCTGGCGCCGATGCCCGAGGTCAAAACACTGTCGGCCTACGTCGGCGCGGGCGCGCCGCGCTTTTTCATCTCGGCCAACCCCGAGCCGCCCAACCCGGCGTTTGGCAAGCTCATCGTCGTCGCCCACGACGAAGCGGCGCGCGACCGTATCATCGCGACGCTCGAAGAACATATCCGCAGCGGCGAATTCGCCGAGGCGCGCATCCGCGTGGCGCGGCTGTTGTACGGGCCGCCGGTGGCCTGGCCGGTGCAGTTCCGCGTCTTTGGCCCCGACCCGGTGCAGCTGCGCGCCATCGGGTACCGTGTGCGCGAGATCATGGCCGCCAACCCGCATGTGGTCGATGCGCACCTGGAGTGGGACGAGCGCGTCCCGGTGCTGGCGCTGCGCACCGACCCCGACCGCTTGCGGCTGATGGGCCTGACGCCCCAGGACGTGGCGCAACAACTGCAAACCCTGCTGGAGGGCGCGCCGGTGACGCAACTGCGCGTGGGCAACCGCACGGTAGAGCTGACCGCGCGCGGCGCGCTGCAGGGCGGCCGCGTCAGCGCCGACACCTTGGGGGCGCTGGAAGTGCTCAACCGTGACGGCCGCAAAATCCCGGTGGCGCAATTGGGCACGCTCGAGGTGCGCTACGAAGAGCCCGTCATCAAGCGCTACAACCGCGAGCCGTTCGTGGCCGTGCAGGCCGAGGTGCGCGGCGCCCAGCCCAACGACGTCACGGCGGCGGTCTGGCAGGCGCTGGCGCCGCTGCGCGCCGAGCTGCCCGAGGGCTACCGCGTTGCCATCGGTGGCTCGGTCGAGCAGTCTGAAAAGGCCAACCTGTCGATCCAAAAGCTGCAGCCGCTGATGGTGGCCGCGATGCTCGTGTTCATCATGCTGCAGATGCGCTCGTTTGCCGGCACGTTCATGGTGGTGGCCACGGCGCCGCTGGGGCTCATCGGCGCGGTACTGGCGCTGCTGGTGTTTTGGCAGCCGTTTGGCTTCGTGGCGCTGCTGGGCCTGACCGGTCTGGCGGGCATTTTGATGCGCAACACGCTGATCCTGACGCAGCAGGTGGCCGACAACTTCGAGGCGGGCATGGCGCCGTTTGAGGGCGTCGTGGAAGCCGCCGTGCAGCGGGCGCGGCCCGTGGTGCTGACGGCACTGGCGGCGGTGTTGGCGTTCGTGCCGCTGACGCACGACAGCTTCTGGGGGCCATTGGCCTACGTGCTGATCGGCGGCGTGGCGGTGGGCACGGCCATCACGCTGCTGTTCGTTCCGGCGCTGTACGCGCTGTGGTTCCGCATCCGGCCCAGCGCGCCGGCGTGCTAAGCGTAAGCGCTCAGGCCAACAGCGGCTTGAGCAAGGGGATCACGGTGGCTGCCACGGTGACCCCCAACATCCAGCGGATCCCCCAAAGTTCGCGCTCCAAACGGTGCAGATCCTGACGCAGGTTCTTTTCGAATGCCGCAAGGTCTGTCTTGGTGGTCAGCGTTGTGTCCAGCACTTGCCCCAGGATCTCCTGCTGCGCCCGCACGAACGCTTCCGCTTGCTCAGGCGGAATCCCGCAAGCCTGCAAATCTTTGACCACTTTATGGGTATCGAACACGACCGCTGACATGGTGCAGCCATTGTAGAGGACCCCACTTATGGGCGCACACCGCCGTCGGCCAACCGCCGCGCGATTTCGCCCATCAACTGGCGCGCCAGCGTCAGCTTGGGGGCCGGGGGCAGCTCAATGGCCTCGCGCTCGTCCACCAGCAGCAGGGCGTTGTCGTCGCGGCCAAAGGTGGCCGGCCCGATGTTGCCCACCAGCAGCGGCACGCCCTTGCGCTCGCGTTTGGCGCGCGCGTGGCGCAGCAGGTCGTGGCTCTCGGCGGCAAAGCCGACGCAGTACAGCTCGCCGCGGCGCGCGCGCGGCAGCGCGGCCACGGTGGCCAGGATGTCGGGGTTTTCGACAAAGGTGAGCGCGGGCGGCGCGCCGCTGCCCTCTTTTTTCATTTTGTGCTCGGCCACCTGCGCCACGCGCCAGTCCGCCACCGCCGCCGCCGCCACAAACACCGTGGCCTGCTCCACGTGCGCCAGCACCGCCTGCAGCATTTGCTGCGCGGTTTGCACATCCACCCGCCGCACCCCGCGCGGCGTGCGCAGGTGCACCGGCCCGGCCACCAGCGTGACCGCGGCGCCGGCCTCGCGCGCCGCGCGCGCGAGCGCAAAACCCATCTTGCCGCTGCTGTGGTTGGTGATGCCGCGCACCGGGTCGATCGGCTCGAACGTCGGCCCCGCCGTCACCAGCACGTGGTGGCCGGCCAGCACTTTGGCCTGCAGGTGGGCCACCACCTCCTCGGCGATCTCGTCGGGCTCCAGCATACGGCCTTCGCCGACCTCGCCACAGGCCTGCTCGCCCTGCCCTACGCCCAGCACCACGGCGCCGTCGGCCACCACCTGCGCCACGTTGCGCTGCGTGGCCGGGTGCGACCACATCTCGCGGTTCATGGCCGGCGCCAGCAGCAGCGGCACCTGCTGGCGCGGCCGCGCCAGGCACAGCAGCGGCAGCAACTCGCTCGCGCGCCCCTGCGCCAACTGGGCGATGAAGTCCGCGCTGGCCGGCGCCACGACGATGGCGTCGACCCCACGGCCGTGGTTGATGTGCGCCATCGCGTTGGGCTCGCGCTCGTCCCACTGGCTCAGCACCACCGCCCGGCCGCTGAGGGCTTGCAGCGTCAGCGGCGCGATGAAGCGCGCCGCCGCTTCGGTCATCACCACCTGCACGTCGGCGCCGGCCTGCACCAGCAGCCGGCACAACTCGGCCGACTTGTAGCAGGCGATGCCACCCGTCAACCCCAGGACGATGCGCTTGCCTTCGAGCTCTTTCATGCGGCGCGACTATAACGCGCCGCACCGCGGTTGGGGGGTCGGCTTTTATAATCGGCCTTTCCACCGACGGGCCGTCACGCGGTCCGCCCACTCCCATGACCAAATACGTGTTCGTCACTGGCGGCGTGGTGTCGTCCCTGGGCAAAGGGATCGCCTCCGCGTCGCTGGCCGCGTTGCTGGAGTCGCGCGGCCTCAAAGTCACGCTGATCAAGCTGGACCCCTACCTCAACGTCGACCCGGGCACCATGAGCCCGTTCCAGCACGGCGAGGTGTTCGTCACCGACGACGGCGCCGAGACCGACCTCGACCTGGGACACTACGAGCGCTTTATCACCACGCGCATGAAGCGCAGCAACAACTTCACCACGGGCCAGATCTACAAGTCCGTGCTGGAGAAGGAGCGCCGCGGCGACTACCTGGGCAAGACGGTGCAGGTCATTCCGCACGTCACCAACGAAATCCAGACCTTCATCCAGCGTGGTGCCGAAGGGGTGGACGTGGCGATCGCCGAAATCGGCGGCACGGTGGGCGACATCGAGTCGCTGCCGTTTCTGGAAGCGGCGCGACAGATGAGCCTGCGCTTGGGGCCCAACAACGCGGCCTTCGTGCACCTGACCTACGTGCCCTACATCGCCGCCGCGGGCGAGCTCAAGACCAAGCCGACGCAGCACACGGTGCAAAAGCTGCGCGAGATCGGCATCCAGCCCGACGCGCTGCTGTGTCGCGCCGACCGCGTCATCCCCGATGAAGAGCGCGAAAAGATCAGCCTCTTTACCAACGTGCCGCTGTGGGGCGTCATCTCCATGCCCGACGTGGACACCATCTACAAAGTGCCGCGCGTGCTGCATGAGCAGGGGCTCGATGGCCTGATCTGTGACAAGCTGCGCCTGCACACCCCGCCGGCCAACCTCAAGCGCTGGGACGACTTGGTCTACGAGGTCGAGCACCCGCAGGGCGAGGTGCGCATCGCCATGGTGGGCAAGTATGTGGACCTGTCCGACAGCTACAAGTCGCTCAACGAGGCGCTGCGTCACGCCGGGCTGAAAAACCACGTGCGCGTGGCCATCACCTACATCGACTCCGAAACGCTGGAGCAAGGCGATGTGGCCGCGCGTTTGGGCGGTTTCGACGCCATCCTGGTGCCGGGCGGCTTTGGCAAGCGCGGTGTGGAGGGCAAGATCCGCGCCGCGCGCTACGCGCGCGAGCAGCGCGTGCCCTACCTGGGCATTTGCCTAGGGATGCAGGTGGCGACGATCGAGTTTGCGCGCCATGTGGCGGGACTGGAGGGCGCCAACTCCACCGAGTTCGACCCGCACACCCCGCACCCGGTGATCGCGCTCATCGACGAATGGCTCGACGCCGACGGCACGCTGCAAAAGCGCGACGCCAACACCGACCTGGGCGGCACCATGCGGCTGGGGGCGCAAAGCGCCGACGTGCTGCCGGGCACGCTGGCTTACCAAATCTACGGCCCGGTGGTCACCGAACGGCACCGCCACCGCTACGAGGCCAACACCCAATACCTGGACCGGCTGCGTCAGGCGGGGTTGGTGATTTCGGCCCTCACCCAGCGCGAGCAACTCACCGAAATCGTGGAGCTGCCGCAGGACGTACACCCGTGGTTCATGGGGGTGCAATTCCACCCCGAATTCAAGTCCACCCCCTGGGACGGGCATCCGCTGTTCAACGCCTACATCGCCGCGGCGCTGCGGCACCAGCAGCAGCGCGCGCCACAAACCACCCCGGAGGTCGCATCGGCATGAATCTGTGCGGATTCGAGGTCGGCCTGCACCGGCCTTTTTTTCTGATCGCTGGGCCCTGCGTGGTCGAGAGCGAGCAGCTGCAGATGGACGTGGCCGGCGAGCTCAAGGCCATCACGGCCGAGCTTGGCATCCCCTTCATCTTCAAGAGCAGCTACGACAAGGCCAACCGCTCGAGTGGCCAGTCATACCGTGGTCCGGGGCGGGAGCGCGGGCTGGAGATTCTGGCACGCGTGCGGCGCGACGTCGGTGTGCCGGTCCTGACCGACGTACACACCGAGGCCGAGGTGCCCGAGGTGGCTGCGGTGGTGGATGTGCTGCAGACGCCGGCATTCCTGTGCCGCCAGACCGACTTCATCCGCGCCGTGGCGCAGTCGGGCAAGCCGGTCAACATCAAAAAAGGCCAGTTTCTCGCCCCGCAGGATATGAAAAACGTCATCGACAAAGCTCGCGCCGCCGCGCGCGAGGCGGGCTTGTCGGAAGACCGCTTTTTGGCCTGCGAGCGTGGCGTCAGTTTTGGCTACCACAACCTGGTGTCGGACATGCGCGCACTGGTCATCATGCGCGACACCGGCGCACCGGTCGTCTTCGACGCCACGCACAGCGTGCAACTGCCCGGCGGCCAGGGCACCAGCTCCGGCGGCCAGCGCGAATTCGTGCCCGTGCTGGCGCGCGCCGCGGTGGCCGTGGGCGTGGCGGGCCTGTTCATGGAAACCCACCCCGACCCCGCACGGGCGCTGTCGGACGGCCCCAACGCCGTGCCGCTGAAGTTCATGCGACCGCTGCTGGAATCGCTGCAGGAGCTCGACGCCGTCGTCAAGCGCCGTGGCTGGCTGGAAAACGACTTCGCCACCGCATGACCACCACGCCCGTGCAGCCCCCCAGCGACGCCGAGCTGCGCGCCGCCCTCCACGCCGCCGTGCCGCAGGCGACGATGGCGTGGCTACACGGCAGCGCGGCGCAGGGCCGCCTGCGCACCGACAGCGACCTGGATCTGGCCGTGTGGCTGCCGCAGCCGCTGTCACCAACGCAGTGGCTGCAGGCCAGCGCCGAGCTGAGCCGCCGCCTGCAACGCGACGTGGACCTGCTGGACCTTGCACGCGCCAACACGTTGACGCAGTTCATCGTGCTCAGCCGCGGGCGTCTGTTGCTGGCACGCCAGCCCCACGCCCCCTGGTTGCTTTGGGCGCGTGTGCTGCGCGACTGGCAGGACCTGCAACGTCACCGCGCCCCCGCCGTGCGCGCGCTGGCCCAACGCCTTCAGGGGTTCGCGTCATGATCGACGCTGCTCTGCGCGAGGTTTTGGCGCAAAAATCCCAGCGCCTGCAACGCGCCGTGGCCCGCGCCCGCGCCGAATGGCGTGCCAGCCCCGACCCGGCACACGACTTCACGCACCAGGATGCCGCCTTGCTCAACGTCCAGCGCGCCTGCGAACAAGCCATCGACATGGCCAACTTGATCTGCAGTGCGCATGGTTGGGCGTTGCCAGAGGGTGCCCGCGCCGCCTTCCACGAACTGGCCCAACATGGCTGGATCGATGCCCCCTTGGCTGACGCCTTGGGACGCATGGTGGCGTTTCGCAACATCCTGGTGCATGAATACGAAGCCCTCGACCTGGGCATCGCTCAACATGTGATTGACCATCACCTGGACGACCTGCTGCGCTTTGCCGCCGTTGTGCTGCAGCGCGCGCTGCCCACCCCTTCGCCCAGTGCCCCATGAGTGCCTACATCATCGCCGACGTCGACGTCACCGACCCCGTGCAGTACGAGGAATACAAACGCTGGTCCACCGCCGCCATCCAGCAGCACGGTGCCGAGGTGCTGGTGCGCGGCGGTGCCGTCACCGTGCTGGAGGGCGACTGGCACCCCAGCCGGGTGGTGGTGCTGCGCTTTGCCAGTGTCGCCGCGGCGCGCGCCTTCCACGACTCCGAAACCTACCGCCGCGCGCGTCAAGCCCGCGCTGGCGCCGCCGTGATGCGCATGATCGTCGTCGAAGGCGTGGCCCCCAACGTTTGACAACCGCTTTGTTGACCATCCGCAACCTTCTCGCAAGCAAGGAACCCTACGCATGAGTGCCATCGTCGATATCGTCGGCCGCGAAATCCTGGACAGCCGCGGCAACCCCACCGTGGAGTGCGACGTGCTGCTGGAGTCCGGCGTCATGGGTCGCGCCGCCGTGCCCAGCGGTGCCTCCACGGGCAGCCGCGAAGCCATCGAGCTGCGCGACGGCGACCCCAAGCGCTACTTGGGCAAAGGGGTGCTCAAGGCCGTCGAGCACATCAACACCGAAATCTCCGAAGCCGTGCTGGGCCTGGACGCCAGCGAGCAAGCCTTCCTCGACAAAACCCTGATCGAGCTCGATGGCACCGACAACAAGTCGCGCTTGGGCGCCAACGCCATGCTGGCCGTCAGCATGGCCGTGGCGCGCGCCGCGGCCGAGGAATCGGGCCTGCCGCTGTACCGCTACTTCGGTGGCAGCGCCGCGCACACGCTGCCCGTGCCGATGATGAACGTCATCAACGGCGGCGCGCACGCCAACAACAACCTGGACCTGCAGGAGTTCATGATCCTGCCGGTGGGCGCGCCCAACCTGCGCGAAGCCATCCGCTGGGGCGCTGAGGTGTTCCATGCCCTCAAAAAAATCATCCACGACCGCGGCATGAGCACCGCCGTCGGCGACGAAGGCGGCTTTGCCCCCAGCGTGGCCAACCACGAAGCCGCCATCCAGCTGATCCTGGAAGCCATCGACAAGGCCGGCTACACCGCCGGCACCCAAATCGCCCTGGGCCTGGACTGCGCCTCCAGCGAGTTTTACAAGGACGGCCGCTACCACCTGGCCGGTGAAGGGCTGGTGCTCAGCGCCGCAGAGTGGACCGACATCCTGGCCACTTGGTGCGACAAGTACCCCATCATCAGCATCGAAGACGGCATGGCCGAGGGCGACTGGGACGGCTGGAAGCTGCTCACCGAGCGTCTTGGGCGGCGCGTGCAACTGGTGGGCGACGACCTGTTCGTGACCAACACCAAGATCCTCAAAGAAGGCATCGAGCGCGGCATCGCCAACTCGATCCTGATCAAGATCAACCAGATTGGCACGCTGACCGAGACGTTTGCCGCCATCGAAATGGCCAAGCGCGCCGGTTACACCGCCGTCATCAGCCACCGCTCGGGCGAAACGGAAGACGCCACCATCGCCGACATCGCCGTGGCCACCAACGCCGGCCAGATCAAAACCGGCTCGATGAGCCGCAGCGACCGCATGGCCAAGTACAACCAGTTGCTGCGCATCGAAGAGGATCTGGGCGACGTGGCCACCTACCCGGGTCGCGAAGCGTTTTACAACCTGCGCTGAGCGCGGCTGGCCGCCATGCGCCCTGCGCGCTGGGTGACGTTGTTGCTGCTGGCGCTGCTGGCGCTGGTGCAGGCCCAGATGTGGCTGGGGCGCGCCAGCGTGGCCGACGTCGCCGCGCTGCGCCGCCAGGTGGCCGAGGCCGAACAGGCCAACGAGGCGGCGCGCCAGCGCAACGAGCGGCTCGCCGCCGAGGTGCGCGACCTGCGCGAGGGGCTGGAGACGGTCGAGGAAATCGCCCGCCAAGAGCTGGGCATGGTCAAGCCCAACGAAATTTTCGTGCAATTCCAGCGCCCCGGGGCCGCCGCGGCCCGCGGCACGCCACCGGATCCACGCTAGAGCCGCCAGCGGCTGCCCGCCGCAAAGGCCCCGTCACGCGCGCGGTGGGGCGCGGCGTGGCGCCTCACTGCAAGCGTTCGCTGCCCGGCGGCTGTTGGGTTTGGTCCAAAAACAGCCGCGCCGCATCCACCGGGTCGAAGCGGTAGTGCTGGCCACAAAAGTCGCACGCCACGTCGATCTCGCCACGTTCGGCCAGAATCGACTCCACCTCCGCCACCCCGAGCCCTTGCAGCATCGAGGCCACGCGCTCGCGCGAGCACGTGCAGGCAAAGTGCGGCTGCAGCGGTTGCCCCTGCGGCACCAGCCGCAGCAGTTGCTCCTGCCAAAACAGGCGGTGCAGCACGGTGTCGGCGTCCAATGTCAATAGTTCGTCGCGCCGCAGGCTGGCCGCCAGCAACGCGATGCGGTTGAAGTCCTCATCCGCCCCCGGCACCTCGCCCTCCACCCCCGCGCGCCCGGCCAAGTTGCCTGCCCCCGCCGTGGGCATGCGCTGGATCAGCAACCCTGCGGCCACGCGCTCGTCGGCCGCCAGCACGATGCACGTGTCCAGCTGCTCGCTTTGGCGCATGTAGTGCTCCAGCATCTCGCTCAGACGGCCCAGGCGCTGCCCGCGCGCGTCCACCAGCGGCACAATGCCCTGGTACGGCTGCATGCCCGGGGTGCGCTCGCGCGGATCCAGCGTGATCGCGCAGCGCCCCTGCCCCAGCACGTTGACCATGTCGGCCAGCGGCGCGTCCGCCGCCACCTCGCCGACCACGGTGGCCGTGGCGCGGAAAGCCAAATCGGGCTGCACCTCGGCCACCGCGACCTTGACCGGCCCGTCGCCCACAATTTGCAACACCAGCGCACCCGCAAACTTGATGTTGCTGTGCAGCAGCACGGCGGCCGCGGCCATCTCCCCCAGCAACGCGGTCACCGGCGCCGGGTAGCCCCCCGCGGCCTGCCGACGCTGCAGCAGCGCCTGCCAGTCGTCGGTCAGGCGCACCAGCGCCCCGCGCACAGGCGCGCCATCGAACAAAAAGCGGTGCAGTTCGGACACCCGGCGCCCCTTCACGCCAAACGGCGCAGCCCCGCGCGAAAGCGCCGCGCGTTGTCGATGTAGTGCGCGGCGCTGTGGCGCAACGCCTCGATTTCCTGCTCGGTCAGCTCGCGCACCACCTTGGCCGGGCTGCCCAGAATCAACACGCCGTCGGGGAAGGTCTTGCCCTCGGTCACCAACGCCCGCGCGCCCACCAGGCAATGCCGCCCGATGCGCGCGCCGTTGAGCACCACCGCGCCGATGCCGATCAGCGACTCGTCACCGATCGTGCAGCCGTGCAGCATCACCTGGTGCCCCACCGTCACCCGCGCGCCCACGGTCAGCGGCACCCCAATGTCCGCGTGCAGCACGCTGCCGTCCTGGATGTTGGTTCCCTCCCCCACCGTGATGGGGTCGGTGTCACCGCGCAACACCGCGCCAAACCACACGCTGCTGTCGGCAGCCAGCGTCACGCGGCCAATCACCCGTGCATCCTCGGCCACAAAGGCCGTGGGGTGCACGCTGGGGGCAAAGTCGTCGAGTTGGTACAGGGCCATTCGTACAATTGTACGGATGCGCCCGGCCGCCACCAACCCGCCCCCCATGCCGCAGGAGCTGCGCCAAGCCGCGCTGCACTGGCTCACCGAGGCCGACCCGAGCGCCAAAGTGGCCGGCGTGCAACACACCTGGCAAGCTTGGCTGGCGCAGGGGCCTTCCTGCGCCCCGCTTGACGCGGCAGCCACCCTGACCCCACCCACCCAGCGCCCCCTGCCCGGTCGGCCAGGGCGCCCGCGGCTCGTGCCCCCGGCGGCCGTGCCCACCCGCTCGCCCTTCACGCCGGAGGGGCACGCCGCGCTGGCCCACGCCATCGCCCACATCGAGTTCAACGCCATCAACCTGGCGCTGGACGCCGTATGGCGCTACCCTGGCATGCCCGCCGAGTACTACCACGATTGGTGGCGCGTTGCGGCCGAAGAAGCGCGCCACTTCGAACTGCTGCGCTTCCACCTGCAAAGCCTGCCGCGCCCCGGCGGCGGCCAGTGGGACTACGGCGACTTCGAGGCGCACGACGGCCTGTGGACCATGTGCGAGCGCACCGCCGACGACATCGTGGCGCGCATGGCGCTGGTGCCCCGCACGCTGGAAGCGCGTGGGCTGGACGCCACACCGCCCATCCAGGCCCGGCTGCGCCGCGTCGGCACCCCGCAGGCCATGGCCCTGAGCGCCATCCTGGACGTCATCCTGCGCGACGAAGTCGGTCACGTGGCCATTGGCAACCGCTGGTACGGCTGGCTGTGCCAGCAGCGGGGCCTGGACCCCGTGGCGCACTACCGGCACCTGGTGCGCCTGCACCGTGCCCCCAAGCCCAAGCCGCCGCTCAACACCACGGCGCGTCAGCAAGCGGGCTTCACGGCGCAGGAGCTTGCTTACCTGCAGCAGTCCCTCTGACGCCTGCTCCCCCAAACGGGGGAATGACGCCCACGCGGCTCCCGCCGATACTGCGGCTGTTGCTGGGAGGGACGCTCCGTGGTGCCGCACCGCCGCCGCGCCCGCATGCGTGGGCTCACGTTGGTCGAAAGCATGGTTGTCGTCGCGGCACTGGCCACCCTGATTGCGGTGGCGCTGCCGGCCATGGGCACGTGGATCGAGCGGTCGCGCTTGCGCGGCGCGGCCGACGTGCTCAGCGCAGCACTGCGCCAAACCCAATCGGAGGCCCTCAAGCGGCAGCAGACCATGGTCGTCAGTGTCAGCGCCAACGGCACGCAATGGTGCCTGGGCTGGAGTGAGCAGACCGCTTGCGACTGCGCCCGGCAACCAACCGACTGCACGCTGGACGGGGTGGTCAACGTCCGCACCCACGCCGACCACCCCGGGGTGACGCTATCCCCAGGCATCGCCGGCGGCGTGTTCGTGTTCAACCCGCGCCGCGGCACCGCCACCGCCGGCAACCTCACGCTAGCCTTGGCCGATGGCAGCCAAATCCGCATCGTGGTGCATGGGCTGGGGCGCGTCCGCCAGTGCATCCCGGAAGGCGCGCCCGACTTGGGGGGCCTGCCCGGGTGCTGAGGGCGCCCGCAGGTCCTCGGATAATGGCGGTTTGCCCGTCGCCCGGTGCCACCATGCAACTCGCCACCTGGAACGTCAATTCGCTCAACGTCCGCCTGCCCCAGGTGCTGGACTGGCTCGCCCAGCGCCAGCCCGACGTCGTCGCGCTGCAAGAGCTCAAACTGCCCGACGACGCCTTCCCGGTGCCGGCCGTGCGCGCTGCGGGCTACGACGCCGTGTGGCTGGGCCAAAAAACCTACAACGGCGTGGCGTTGCTGGTGCGCCAAGGTGCAGGCCTGCACGACGTGCAGCGCAACCTGCCCAACCTGGACGACGATCAGGCGCGCCTGATCGCCGCCACCGTCCAGCCACCCGGGGCGGCGCAGGCGGTGCGCGTCGTCGGCGCCTACTTCCCCAACGGCCAGGCGCCGGGCAGCGACAAATTTGCCTACAAGATGCGCTGGCTGGCCGCCCTGCGCGAGTGGCTCGCCACACAGCTCGCGCAACACCCTCAGCTCGTGCTGATGGGGGACTTCAACATCACGCGCGACGACCTCGACGTCTGGGACCCCGACGGCCTGCGCGAAACCATCCACTGCACCAGCGCCGAGCGCGAGCAGTTGCAAGCGCTGCTGGCGCTGGGCCTGCACGATGCGCTGCGCACCGCCGCGCCGCAGGGCGGCGTGTACACCTGGTGGGACTACCGGCAACTGGCCTTCCCCAAAAACCGCGGGCTGCGCATCGACCACATCTTGCTCAGCACCCCGCTGCACGCCCGGCTGCGCACGTGCGAAGTCGACCGCGCCATGCGCAAACGCCCCCAGCCCAGCGACCACGCGCCGGTGGTGGCCACACTGGACCTCGACTGACGGCCGCGCCCCCTGCCGCCCTGCTACATCCCCGCAGCGGGCGTGCGCGAGTACGCCAACAGGTTCACCATTTCGTCCAGGTTGATGCGCGCACGCACCGCCGAGCCCGGCACCGCGTCGTCCACCGTGTACTCTGGCCGCGCCGTGTTCACCAGCTTCGGCGTTCCCAGCGGCTCCCCCGCGCGGTTGACCACCACCGCCGCCACCGGGGTGCCCGCCTTGTCGCCACGGCGCAACACCAGCGCCAGCTCCCCCTTGTGCAGACGCACGAACGTGCCCGGCGGGTAAATCCCCAACAGTTGCACCAGCGCCAGGCCCACCTCGTCCTGCGCACCGCCGGTGCGGAACAACACCGCCGTGCGCGCCGCTTCCTTGGCGCTGCGCCCGGGTCGGCTGGCGCGCGGGCTCATCGACGCCGTGTAGCGGTCCAGCACCTGGATGATGTGCGCCAGACGCTCCTGCGCCGGTCGTTGCGCCAGCGCAACACCCGGTGGCAGCGGCGCGTGGTGCAGCCGCACCGCGTCCAACCACAACGCGTCGGTGACACCGGCCGCCTGCAACAGACGGGCACCGGCTTCGGCGTGGGCATCGATCTGCGCCCGTTGGATCGTCGAGGGCGCCGTGCGCTGCTGCGCCAACACGTCCTGCAAGCGCAGCATGGCCACGTTCATCGTCGCGGTAGCCAGCACCAGCGCACGCAACTCGGGCGGCGGCAGCCGCAGCAACGGCGCCACCCGCAACGCCAACACGGCGCACTGCAGCGCGTGCAACACGCTGTAGTCGGCGGGGCTGGTGCAGGCACGGTAGGTCAGCACCAGCGTACTGCCGTCGGCGGCCACGTCCCCGGCCGTCAACTGCTCCAGGTCACGCCACAACCGCTCGAACCGCGCCGCACCCTGCTCGCGCGCCAGCGCCCCCTGCTCGACGCTGGCGAGCAACCGTCGCAGCCGTGCGGCCACCTCGGCGCACTGCTCGGGCAGCGTACCACGCAGCGGCTCGGCGGCCCCTTCAGCCCCCTCGTCAAGCTGAACGTGCCGCTCCAGCTCCTTGATCGCCGCGCCGCGCCGATCCAGCTCCAGCAGGCCGTTCATCCACACCTTGAGGGCCAGCTCCGACTCCTCGAACGGCACGTACACCTGCCGCCGCTCCCGCAGCAGCCGCAGTTGCAACTCGTCCTCGATGCGCTGGCCTTTGGCCAGCAACACCCGCCCCTGCGCGTCCAGCAAGGTGAACGGCAGCGTCATGCCCACGCGCAAACGCTCGGTGGGCAGGGGGACGGGGGTGTGGACAGAACGGCCGCTCATCAAGGGACAGCATTGTAGGCGGGTATGCCGCCCATCGCACCACAGCGGCCCACCGTTGCAAAAAGCCCTAAAGTCCCGCTCCACACGCCCGATATAACAGGCAACCGGTGTGTCAAACGGTTTGCCAGCGGCAGGGCACCCAGCCCCGTGCGACAAGCCTACCGGCAACCACCTCAGGAGCGACCGCTATGAGCCTGACCATCAACACCAATGCCATTTCACTGACCGCGCAGCGCAATACAATTAATAATATGCAGTCGCTGCAAACGACGATGGCGCGCCTGTCATCCGGGCTGCGCGTCAACACCGCCAAAGACGACGCTGCCGGCCTGGGCATCGCCGAGCGCATGAACAGCCAGGCGCGCGGCATGACCGTGGCGCTTCAAAACACTGCTGACGCGCTCTCTATGGTGGAAGTGGTTGATGGTGCGCTGTCAACAGTCACCGACGTGTTGCAGCGCATGCGAGACTTGGCCCTGCGCGCCGGTAACGGCACGAATGGCACGGAAGAGAGGACAAATATTAACCAGGAGTTCCGTCAACTCGCCGCAGAACTGGCGCGCATTCGAGATCAAACCAACTTCAATGGCCAAGCGATTCTGGGTGCAGATGCCAATTCATTCACTTTTCAAATCGGAGCCCAAGGCGGTCAAACATTGACCGTCAGCTTTGTCAGCTTAGGAAATGCGTCGGGTGTGAACTCCCTTATCAGCAATCTATCGATCGCAGGAACAGCAAGCGCTGCCAGTATCAGCGCGATTCTTGGGGCGTTGGATACAGCCATCCAATCAATCGTCGGTCGTCGCGCAGAGCTGGGCGCCTACATGAGCCGCTTCGAAAATATCATGACCAACCTGCGCGTGGGCATCGAGAAGCAGACCGCCGCGCGCGGCCGCATCATGGACGCCGACTTCGCCGCCGAGACGGCCAACCTCAGCCGTACACAGATCCTGCAGCAGGCCGGCACCGCCATGATCGCGCAGGCCAACCAGCTGCCACAAAACGTCTTGGCGCTGCTGCGCTGACGCGGCTTGACGGTCGCGTACTGCCCCGGGGGCCGCGCTGCCAACCAGGCCGCGCGGCCCTTCGTCGTGAGCGGATAACCGCCCGTAGATTCGCGTCTTGCGCGCTGAGCCCCTGCGGTATAACAATTCCCTTGCAGCCCTTAGCGCGTATCGGAGGCTCCCATGGCCATCTCGTCACCCGGCGTCGGCAGCGGCTTGGACGTCAACAGCATCGTCACCCAGTTGGTGACGCTGGAGCGCAAGCCCATCGCCAACATTCAGTCGCAGATCAGCACCCTGCAGTCGAGCATCTCGGCGTGGGCGCAGATCAAAAGCGGGTTGGCCAAGTTGCAGGATGCAGCTGGCAAGCTGGCCAGCTCGGGAACATGGTCGGCCCTCAGTGCCTCATCCAGCGCTGCAGACGTCGTGACGGTCAGTGCAGGCGCGGGGGCTGTCGCGGGTCAATACCAGGTGGAAGTGCAGGCGTTGGCGCAGGCCCAATCCACCCGTACCCAGGCGTTCACCGCGGGCAGCGCCGTCGGTGAAGGCGGCACACTCGAAATTCGACTGGGCCAGTGGTCGGGGGGCACCTTCACACCCGGCGGTGGGGCCAGCGTGAGTGTGGCCATCAACGCCACCGACACCTTGTCCACCGTGGCGCAAAAAATCAACGCCGCCAACGCGGGTGTGCGCGCCGCGGTGGTGCGCTCCGGAGGCGAGGAACGTTTGGTCGTGCGCAGCGCCGACACCGGCGCCGCCAACGGGTTCGACATCCGCGCGTTCGACGGCAGCAACAACCTTATCACCGACACCGACACAGGACTGGGCCGCTTGGCTTTTTTTGATGACAACAGCGGCGGCCCGGTGGGTCAAACCCTGGTGACGGGTGCCCAGGACGCCCAAGCCACCGTCGAGGGCATCGCGGTGACGTCCGCCTCCAACCGCTTTGAGGGCGTGCTCAGCGGCGTCACGTTCACGGCGCTGCGCACCACCACCCAACCCGTCACGTTGACCGTTGCCGATGACACCGAGTCGATGCGCAAGGCAGTGGAAGAGTTTCGCGCCGCATTCAACGAGCTTTCGACCACCATCAAAAACCTAACGCGCAGCGACCCCACCGGCGCAGGCAACGGCCCGCTGCGTGGCGACTCGGCCGCGCTGGGCATTCTGACGATGTTGCGCCGCTACGCCGGCGACATGGTGCCTGGCAACACCCCTGCCACCTTGAACGAAGCCGGGTTGCGTTTCAACCGCGAGGGCGCGCTCGACGTGGACAGCGCACGCCTGGACGCAGCTTTGGCCAACCCATCGGCCTTGGCCACCTTGTTCGGCAACGGCGGGTTGGCGGAGCGCATCCGAAACTTTGCCCGCGATACCCTCGCCGCCGGGGGCAGCGCCACGAGCCGGGTCAACAGCCTGCAAGAGACGGTCAAACGCAAAAACCAAGAGATTGACCGTATCAACGAGCGCGTGCAGCGCACCGAGGCCGCGCTGCGCGCCCAGTACACGGCGCTGGACACCAAGATGGCAGGCTACAGCAGCCTAAGCAACTACATCAGCCAGCAGCTCGCCGCATGGTCCAGCCCCAAACGCTGAAAGCCCCGAAACAAGCCAGCAAAGCCCCGTTGATCGGGGCTTTGCTTTTTTTGTAAACGCCGATGATGTGGCCATGAGGCGCTGGACGGCACGCACGGTGCACGCCAGGCCAACCGTCCCTCGTTTCACGACTTAGGAGCGCACCATGGCCCTGACGATCAACACCAACGTGATGTCGCTGAACGCCCAGCGCAACACCATCAACAACATGCAGTCGCTGCAAACGACGATGGCACGCCTATCGTCCGGTCTGCGCGTCAACACCGCCAAAGACGACGCGGCTGGGCTGGGCATCGCCGAACGCATGAACAGCCAAGCGCGCGGCATGACCGTCGCGCTTCAAAACACTGCTGACGCGCTCTCTATGGTGGAAGTGGTTGATGGTGCGCTGTCGACAGTAACCGACGTGTTGCAGCGCATGCGCGACTTGGCGTTGCGGGCTGGCAACGGCACCAACGGAGGCGCTGAGCGGTTCAACATCAACCAAGAATTTCGACAACTATCACAAGAATTGCAACGCATTCAGGATCAAACCAGTTTCAATGGCAGAGCCATTCTGGGCACTTCAGCAACCAGCTTTGTATTCCAAATTGGTGCGCAAGGAGGTCAAACAATCAGTTTCATACTGAACTCTTTGGCCGGACTTTCCGGTGTGGGATCGGCTATGACCACCGGGTTCTCAATTGCATCCAATGCAAGCACCGCAAACATTGCTTCGATCCTCGGAACACTCGATGTAGCCATTCAAAGCATTGTTGCCCGCCGCGCCGAAATGGGCGCCTACATGAGCCGCTTCGAAAATATCATGACCAACCTGCGCGTGGGCATCGAGAAGCAGACCGCTGCCCGCGGCCGCATCATGGACGCCGATTTCGCCGCCGAGACGGCCAACCTCAGCCGCACGCAGATCCTGCAGCAGGCCGGCACCGCCATGATCGCGCAGGCCAACCAGCTGCCGCAGAACGTGCTACGGCTGCTGCAGGGGTAAGGCAGCGAGGAACCAAGCGGCCTTACGGACCGCTTGGTTCATTCAAGCGTCGACACATCAAGAACTCAGCCCACTCCAAATCAAGTTCGGTGTCGATATCCACCGAACACACCGGATCCATCACGTAGGCAACGGTCTCGTCGCCGACAAAACTGCCGTTCCGGCGTAACCAATCGACCTGCGCCACGTACACGGCGCCGTTGAGTTCGAACAGCTCAGGCGCATCCTGACGTCTGGCGGGTCGTTGCTCGGGGGGCAGCAACGGCTTGAGCCGTCCGCCTCGCCCCAACCCGAACATCCACCACGGGTTGCACGCGGCCGGGGTAACCCCCACGCACGCCGGTGCATCCGCCCTCCAACAGTGCTGCAGCGCAGCTTCGATATCACCCGCGGTTCGCATTGGCGATGTAGGCTGCAGCAGCACGACCCAGTCGTAACCCGGCAACAGCGACAAGGCGTGCCAAACGACGTCAATCCCCGGCGTGTCGTCCTGGGCAAGCTCCCGTGGCCGCACGAACGGAACCTCAGCCCCCCATTGGCGCGCCACTTCGAGGATTTCCGCGTCTTCGGACGACACCACGACCCGTTCGACGCTGGGTGCAGCGCTTGCAGCCTCAATGGTCCAAGCGATCAAAGGTTTTCCAGCCAACGGGCGTATGTTTTTACGCCGCACCCCTTGGCTGCCACCACGCGCCGGTATGAGGGCCAATACACGCCGCCCTGACACGTCACTGGCCATGATGAATCACCCGCAGAATATCGCGCTGGGCCAGCTCAAAATCACCCATGCGCCCAATGTCCAACCAGTACTCGTGCACAGGGAACATCCGCACCTGCCGCCCCGCGCTGATATGCTGTTTTAGCAAATCTGGCATGTCCAGCCTCACCCCGGGCTGCACCGAATGCACCACTTGCGGCGCCAACACGTAAATACCCGCACTGACAAAAAAATGATGCACGGGCTTTTCAGTGATTTCCGTGATGCGTTGTCCATCATGTTCGATGACGCCATACGGCACCTGAAAATCATACTGCCGTGTGCATACGGTGGCGGCGGGTGTATGGCGGTCATGGTCTTGCAGCAGTGCCTCGTAGTTAACCCTGGTCATGATGTCACCATTGACCACCACGACGGGCCGTTGCACGGCCTCTTTGGGCAGCAGACCCAGTGCGCCAGCGGTGCCCAGCGGTTGGTCTTCGTGGATATATTGAATGCTGACACCCCAACGGCCACCATCTTGGAAATGATCGATGATTTTGTGGCGCAAGTAGTGCACCGAAATGTAAAATCGATAAAAACCGTAGTCAATCAAATCCTGCAGGATGTGTTCGAGCATTGGCTTGCCGCCTACCGGCAACATCGGCTTGGGGCAGTCGTCAGTCAAAGGGCGCAGGCGCGTGCCAAAGCCCCCCGCCATCAAAAAGACGGGGTTTTCCAGTCGCGGGCGTTTGAGTAAGTCACTCAGCGTTTCTAGGCCCACCACGACTCCGTCCGCGTCAACAATGGGGACCTGCAGCACCTGCGCACTGCCCAACAGACGTAGGGCATCCTCCCGCGAGTACTGTGGTGGCAGCACACGGGGCTGGGTGTTCATGACCTCCCCCACCGGTGCATCAAGGCTCAGGTGCCGCAGCAGGCCACGCCGGATATCGCCGTCCGTGACGGTACCCTGCAGCCGCCCCCAGTCGTCCACCACCAACGCGATGCGCTTAGCGCCACGATCGATGATTTCGATCGCCTGCCGAAGAGAGGCGTCTGCCCGCAACCGCAGGGCCTGCCAGTCGTGGCTGATCATGCACCTTGTCCTTCGGAAATCAAGTTGTCACCTACCCACCGGCCTCCGGGCGGAACGTCGTACCTTACCCTGGCGCCGGCACTCACGACTGCAGCTTCGCCCAGCTTTACACCCGGCAACACCACAGCACCAGCACCAACAAAGGCTCGCGGCCCGACCTGCACGCCGCCGCACAACACGCTGCCAGGCGCGACATGGGCACCGACGCCGACGGTGCAATCATGATCCACGCGCGCCCCGGTGTTGACAATCGCGTTGTCGCCAATGATGGCATCGGGTTGCACCACGGCGCCCGCCATCACTTGGGCTCCCTCCCCCAGTAAGGCCGTCGAGGCCACCACGGCGCTTGGGTGCACCAACGGGGGTACGCTGCACCCGCGCGCGCGCAGCCGCCCGAACAACGCATGGCGCGCTGGCGTTCCACCTGGCACCCAGCCGACCCCGATGGCAAACGCACACTCGCATGGGCTGATACGGTCCAACCAACCATCATCGTTGGCCACAATGGGCAGCCCCCGCCACGTACCCCCCATGTCAAGGCCGGGCGCAACCACACCGTCCACCTGCCAACCACCGCTTAACCGGAGCACGTCGAGCACCACCTTGGCATGGCCGCCGGCACCAAGCAGCACGATGCGCCTATTCATCCAACATGTCCCCCGGTTCGTAGGCACGCGTCGCGCGTCGGCCCAGCAGGTGCCAATACGCCAGCGGGGACATGCCGTCACCCGGTCGCATGACCCCCACTCGGCTGTCGTCCAACACATCGCCGGGTCGGATGGGTGCCACCGCCACGAGGCTTTTCCGCGCCACCCTGGCGGTGTCCTCTTCGCAGGGCTGCGGACGCTTGACGCCATCGCCCAGCGCCGCAGACACGACAGCCACCCCCCGGACCAAGGCAGCCATTTCGTCCGGCTCCAACGAGGCCGCATGATCCGGCCCGGGCATCGTCCGGTCCAGCGTCAAGTGTTTTTCGATCACCGTTGCCCCCAGCGCCGCAGCAGCCAGCGCCACCTCAATGCCCATCGTGTGGTCGGAATAGCCCACGGGAAGGCCAAAAGCGCGCGACAACGTCACCATGGCGCGCAAGTTGACCTGATCCATCGGCGCGGGGTACTGACTGGTGCAGTGCAGCAGGGTAACCCCCTGACGCAAGGCAGCTTGCCCCTCCCTGGAGGCATAGGCCTGCCGAAATGCCTCCGGCGAGGGCTTGTCGGCGGCACCGGCCACACGACCGAACGCGACCACCCCCAGCGCGGCCTCCACGTCACCCAAGGTTGCCATGCCGGTGGATACGATCAGCCGCGCGCCACTGCGGGCGTGCGCCAACAACAGGGGCGCATTGGTCAATTCGCCCGACGCGACCTTCAACTCGTCCAGCCCCAGGTCGTCCACCAACAAGCGCAAACTCGGCAAGTCAAAGGCCGTCGATAGAAAGCGCAAACCCCGCCGCCGAGCCTCGTCGCGCAACTCGCGATACACCGGCAAGGGAAGCTCAAGTCGTCGCAGCATGTCCAACTGGCTTTGCGTAGCACCCGTGTTGCGCTGCTGGTAGTCGGCCATCGCGGCACCCGGGGTGGCCAATGCCTCGGCACGGAACGTTTGGTATTTGATGACGTGAGCGCCCGCTCGGGCCGCGGCATCCAGCAGCCCCCACGCCAAGTCAGGTTGACCGTTGTGGTTGACACCCGCCTCCGCGATGACGGTCACCGACGGGGTATGCTCATCACCATTCATGCGGCCACTCCCGGTAAATCCCAGAACCCCTTGGGGCCCAGCTTGCTTGGGTCCACCCGCCGCAACACTTCCAGAATCGCCTGTGACACCATGCCGTCACCGTACGGGTTTGCGACACCTGCCAGACCAACTTGAAAGGCGGGGTGCAACACTTGCCGCAAAGCCCGCACAATAGCCTGCCGCTGTGGCGGGCAATCCACGACACTGGCCGCACGCAAGCGCCCCTGTTGGCGGCTGCCAATGTTCACGGTCGCACACCCAGCACTGGGGGCCTCGATAATGCCGCTGGAGGAATTGCCAACCACGGCACGCACCTGGCGCATCAGCGACCAGTACCGTACATGCCCCAGCGACGTGACGAAGCGGCATCGATCGGGACGTTGCCGCGCATACGTTTGCATGGCCTCGAACACGCCGCTGTGGCCGGCGTCGCTGTTGGGCGCGGTGATCACCACCCGGCATTCAGGCAGCTCGTCCAGCGCCGCGAGCAACTCCAGAGTCTGTTGCACGGGTTCACCCTCGTCCGCCGTGGCGGGGTGGAAGGTGACCAACAGGGCTTGGTCGCCAAGCTCAAGCCCAAGGTCGGCTTCCAACCGTGACCGTGACAGCAACGGCGTACGGCGTAAATGTTCCAAGCCAGGGGCCCCGACATTGAACACCCGATCAGGATGCTCACCCATCTGAATCACCCGGCGCCGGTACGGTTCGGCTGCCGTGAAGTGCAACGCCGCCCATTTGGTGATGGCATGGCGATAACCGTCATCCAGGGCGCCCAGCGTCACTTCCCCGCCGTGCAGATGCGCGATGGGTATCGCCAGGGTGTACGCCGCCAGCGCCGCGGCCACGGCCTCGTACCGGTCGCCCAGAAGCACCACCCAATCGGGCCGCAGCTCGTGCAATGCGCCAGCCATTGCGACCACGGCACGGCCCGCCGCCTGCGCCACGGCCAGGGGCGTGTCATCGGTCTGGGCCAAATCGACTTTGGCCGCAACGCAAAAGCCATCGCGTTCGATCTCGTCCACCGTGTGGCCATGACGCGGCATCAAGTGCATACCGGTGGCGATGACGCGCAGCTCAAAGTCAGGCGCCCCGTCCAGCTCGCGCATCAGCCAGTACAGCAAGCCGTAGTCGGCCCGCGTTCCCGTGACCACCGCAACCCGTTGAACACTCATCGGGCCAACCCTCACTGTGGTGGGGGGGTGCTGGGGACGTTGAGCACGCGCGCCGCCCACTCTTCGGTCACCGTCAACGCGTCACGCAGGCAGTGTTGGTACATAGGCAAGCGGTGCATCGGCGTCCACAGCGGACGTGTGCCAATCTGCTGTTCGTTGGTTCGCCCCAACCAATGGTCACGCGTCTGGACGTCCGGCAGCATCAGGCCGCACAACCAAAAATTACTCCGGGCGCCCGGGGGCTCGTCGATCCATGACCAGCCATGGGAATCGCACAGCGCAGCATACCGCAGTGCCAGGGTCCGTTTGCGGGCCAGCAGGTCGTCCAAGCGCTCCATCTGCGCCACGCCCAGCGCGGCGTTGAGGTTGGGCAGGCGGTAGTTGTAGCCCACCTCGTCGTGTTCGAACGCCCATGGATGGGGGCGTTTGGCGGTGGTGGTCAAGTGCCGGGCTCGGCACGCCAGGGCCTCATCATTGGTCACGACCATCCCTCCCCCACCTGTGGTGATGATCTTGTTGCCGTTGAAGCTGAAGACCCCCAAGCGCCCGAAGGTTCCCACGTGCCGCCCCTGGTAACGGCTTCCCAGCGCCTCCGCAGCGTCCTCCACCACCGTCACCCCCCACGCGTCGCAGACACGCACCAGCGCATCGATGCGCACGGGATGGCCCAGCGTGTGCATGGGCACGCACGCCCGCACCACCCTTCCACTGGTCCGATGCACGGTCACACCATCGTCACGCCGCACGGCATGTTGCGTCAGCCACTCATCCACTGCTGCCGGGCTCAGGCCCAAGGTGCTCGCATCGACGTCCAAAAAAACGGGGTCGGCCCCGCAGTACCGAATGGCGTTGGCCGTGGCCACGAACGTAAGGGCCTGGGTCAGCACCAGGTCCCCTGATGTCACACCCACCGCCTGCAGGGCCGTGTGCAGCGCGGCGGTGCCATTCACCGTGGCCACGGCGTAGCGCGCACCGACGTAGTCGGCCACCTGCTGTTCAAACACCGTCACGAAACGCCCGACGCTGGACACATAGGTCGAGTCGATGGCTTGCGACACCAGCGCTTTTTCGCGTTCACCCAACGTTGGCGCATGCAACGGTATTGCGCCGTCGGGCTGGCGGTACAGCTCTCGCACCGCACGGATGAAGGCGGCGACCTCAGACATGGTAGTGATCCGCCCTGTAGTGACGTAGGTGCTCCGGTTGGGTGAACCAGGCGATGGTGCGCTGCAGCCCTTCCCGCAGCGCAATCGCAGGCTTGAAACCGGTCAGACGCTCGATTTTGCGGTTGTCGCACCACAAGCGCTGCACCTCCGATGCGGCAGGCCGCATCCTTTGCGGGTCGCACACGAATTCGACCGACGCCCCCATCAGCTCGGCAATCAGGCGGGCGGTGTCTCCAATCGATACCTCGTAGTTCGAACCGATGTTGACCACTTCGCCGACGGCCGCGTCGCACTCCGCCAGCGCCACCATACCCCGACACGTGTCCTCGACGTAGTTGAAGTCACGCGTCGGTCTGAGGTCGCCCAGCTCGATGCGCCGCTTGCCAGCCGCGATTTGTGTGATGATGGTGGGGATCACGGCGCGGGCGGACTGGCGTGGCCCGTAGGTGTTGAAAGGCCGCGCCACCGTCACGGGCAATCCAAAACTGGCGTGGAAACTTTGCGCCATGGCGTCCGCGCCGATCTTTGATGCGCTGTAAGGCGACTGCGGCTGCAACGGATGGCTTTCGTCGATGGGCACGTAGCGGGCCGTGCCGTACACCTCACTCGTCGAGGTGTGTACAAAGCGTCGCACGCCCGCCTCAAGCGCCGCCTGGCACATATTGAGTGTGCCCAGCACATTGGTTTGGGCGTAGCTTTCCGGCGCGCGATAGGAATACGGTATCGCAATCAAAGCCGCCAAGTGAAAGACGATATCGACCCCCCGCACCAAAGTGCGACAAAACGCGGCGTCGCGGATATCACCCAACACCACCTCGATCCGCGCCTTGCAGGCAGCTTCATCAAGCCACCCCCAGTGCCCCCAACTGTTGTACTGCACCAACGCCCGCACACGGTAGCCTCGCGCGACCAGCAACTCCGTCAGGTGCGACCCGATGAACCCGTCTGCACCGGTGACCAGACACGTCGGCAAGTTGGGTGAAGCAGTGGAATGAGGGGAAGCCATGTCGCAGTTTCGCCGTTTGCGGTGTTGATCGGTTGGTAGCATCATCGTAGCGTAGACCCTCCTCCATGGTGGCCCGAGATGCCCGACGAAGCCCCCCCAATCCCAGCGACCGAATCACCGACAGCCGAACCGGTAGCCTTACACTGGACCATCAACGAGCACGGCGACCGCTACCTCGAGGAGGTCACAGGTGCCGTGTTCGACCGGCTGGGGGCCCAGGCCACCCTCGACGCCACGTTCGGCAAGACGTTCGAGCACGAAGACACCCTGTACATCGTCGTCGGGACGGACTCCGGGCTGCTTTATCGGTACGTGGCAGGGCGCCCCTTGTCCGCGGGCAGCCGGGTGTTGTTCATCGAGCCTGCGCCTATCTACCAAACCCTGCGCGATGCTGGCTGCTTCGAGCCCATACGCGACGATGTAGCCGTGGCGCCGGCTGACGACTGGCAGCAACAAGCCCAAGCCCAGCGGCTGGGCGACTACCTATACCTGGACGCGGTGGAAGTGATTTTTTCGCTCGGGGTGCAAAGCTGCGTCGATTCCGCGAGCACGCAACTCGCGTGGGCGCTGCGGGATCAAGTGGCTGCGCTGCGCTGGCAAACCGCGGCCAGTCGCGGCCACGAAGCCTTTTTGGCCTGTCAAATCGAGAATGCCGTGGACAGTCCGGCCAGTGCCGCGCAGTGGGTGGGCAGCGCGAACGGGTGTGTGGGTGTGCTGCTCGCTGGTGGCCCGTCGCTCGACGATTTGTTGCCCTGGGTGCTGCAGCACCGAGACCACTTGGTGGTTCTGGCGGTGTCTCGCATCAGCGCGCGCCTTCAACAGGTTGGCATCGAGCCCGACTTCATCGTCTCGGTCGACCCGACCCAGATGAGTTATGAAATCAGCCGCGAAATGCTCAACTTTGGGCCGCGCACGGTGTTCATCCACTCGAACCACGTGCAGCCGCGCCTGCTGGCGCAGTGGCCCCATCGCTCGGCTTATCTGGGACAGCTGTTGCCTTGGACGTCAAGCCTCAACCCCACGCGCTGTGTGTACGCCGCCGGCCCGACGGTCACCAACACAGCCTTGCAGTTCGCCGCAGCGCTTGGGTTGAGCTGCGTAATCCTGGGCGGCGTGGACCTGTGCTTCACCCCGGACGGACACACACATGCCCTCGGAAGCAACGAACGTAAAGCCGGGCCGCGTTTTGACCTCCCCCAACTTGAGGTGGTCACCAACGATGGACGCCGGGCGCTGACGACGGCGGATTTTCTAGCCGCCGCTCAGACGTTGTCCGCGCAGGCCCAACAGCTACGTCGACAAGGTATCGATATCGTGACGGTGGCACCCGGCTCGGCACGTATGGAGGGTGTGCGCTTTACAAATCTCGACGAAGTAACCGACATCGTCGACCGGGCCGCTCAGACAGCCTCACAACTCCAGACCGTTGCACCAGACAGCACCGATCGCCTCGGGCATGCCCAGCGCTTGGTGCGGGAATTCGACCGACAGCTCAAGACCCTTGCCGACCTCGCCGGAGAACTACACCACGCCCGCCGCATCGTCGCCAAACTGTTCGACGCACAAGGCACGATCCGCAACCGTAACCTTCGCCTACGGCTGGAACGGTTGGAGCGCGAACTCGAGCAACGCTATCCCGAGCACGTTCGGCTGGTGCGCAGCTGTTCCGTAACAGCGTTGTTGCGCGCCATGAAACACAACCGCGAGCTCGAGTCGTTGCAAGCCGAGCAAGTACGCAAGGCACTGGCCGACTACTACGACACCCTGTTGTCTGGCACCCAACGACTGCGATCGCTGATTGAGAACGCTCGGGACAAAGCTCGCGAGCGTGTGCGAGAGTACAGCGATGCCGCATCCCTATCAGAACTTGCTCAACTATGGTCGCGCCGAGGAGAGCATGGTCGCTGGAAGCTCTGGATCCTTCGGCTGGGTCAGCGTCCCCGCACACCAAGTGACGAACAAGCACTTCAGGAATTGCAGTCGCGGCATGAAGCCGATATGCAGTCCAACAACAGCTTGCACTTGGCCCGCGCGCGTACCCAAGCCGACCCAATGGCCGCGCTGGTGCGGCTCGAACAACTGGAAGCTCGCCACAACCTTTATAGTTTACACGGACTGATTCAGGGCTTGCAACAGATCGCTGAGCGCCCGGGGGTTGCCCCATGCCTTGCTTTGGCAGAAGGCGTACTTGCCGAACTGGAAGACCGTGCCGCAGACGCCATGGTCAGCTACGAAAAAGTTTTGCAACACGACGACCGGCGCTTCTGGGCGCCAGCGTTGAGTCGTATCGCACGGTGGGCTCTGCGTGAAAGCAATGCCACCATGGCGTTGCACGCTCTGCAGTGCCTAAGCGACCTCAGCCCACGCTATCTACCCCTGTATGGGGACTTGCTGGCCGCTCAAGGACAGCTTGCCGAAGCGATGGACGCCTACGACGCTTACTTGCGAAAGCACCCGAACGACACGCACACGATGCGTCGGCTGGCAGAAATGCTTCGATCACGGGGGATGCACGAGCCCGCCAGCCTTATTGCGGCGCACATCAACTCGCTAACCTCACAGCCCGACACCCCAAACAACCCCAGTTTTGTATGATGTTTTAACCCATAAGACAATAAATATCGCATACACATGATTATAATCGTTGCCCACTGTATCGAAGCGAACTGATTCCTAACCCTGATAAACGCTGACTTTTCGAAGACCAAACAACAACCTCAATGTTAACCGGCATCAACACCTGAAGACCACCTCGAACAATGAACACCAACACGAAAACTTTCTTGCATGTTGGATGCGGCCCTAAAACCAAATCAGGCACAACAAAGGAGTTTAGCCAAGAAACTTGGACCGAACTACGCCTCGATATCGATCCATCCGTTAGTCCTGACATTATTGGATCGATGACGAATATGTCAAGCGTACCGGACGAAACTATCGATGCCATCTACTCAAGCCACAACATCGAGCACTTGTACGCACACGAAGTTCCCACAGCCTTACGCGAGTTCTGGCGAGTATTGAAACCGAACGGCTATGCAATAATCACATGCCCCGATGTACAAGCAATTTGCGCGCTAGTCGCTGACGACAAGCTCCTGGAGCCCATTTACATGTCGGCAGTCGGCCCAATAACACCTATGGACATGCTTTGGGGATGGCGACCCGCAATCGCTGCGGGTAACACATTCATGTCACACAAAACAGGTTTCACGCTACGCATACTCGCCGCCGCACTCGTCAATGCCGGGTTCAAATCCATTGCGCACGCAAGACGTGCAGCGCCCCATTTGGATCTATGGATAGCAGCATCAAAATCCGACCTCACACAGCAAGAACTTATTGAGTTGGCCCAGCAACACTTTCCCCTCTAGCACCAAACAAGACGCAAACAATCAAACCACATTGCCCGCTCAATCATAGCCTATAAAAACCAGCAGCGCAGCATTGATCTCCGCCTTCCAGAAAGATGAAGCAACATTTTGTAGCAAAACCCAAACGGACAATCAATAAGACAGACAGACGACGATCGCATTCATCCAATTATTTTTCGATAACTGCACAGGATTATCTGCAATATACAATCAAGAAATTAAAATATACAGTCACTGATATCATGATTTTCATACACGATGACGCATGGATCGATGGCCATTTTATTGTCGATCGCGCATCCGCCGGACTGGAAACTTTTGACATTGTTGGTGTGGCCGGAAATCGACGACGCACCCCATTTCAACCTAGCCGGGCTTTTATTTTTGATGCCGCCATCAATAGCCTACGCTGGGACGAGCAACAACATCTCAGGCGCAATAGCTCATGGAGAAGCCCCTTCGGGCGCCTCTCGCGTTATGGCCCAACTGGTTAGGAATGCGAGCTGCTGGATGGGGTATTGCTCGCAGCGAAACAAACGACAATACTCAAAACAGGGCTCCGGTTCGATCCCCGTTTTTCTTTCATTTTTATGATTTTAGATTTTTGTCGGAGTGCACGAACCTTATCGTTGTCTGCCGGAACTTGGCCAATATCCATCACACACGAAAGTACAGAAAGTTTTGACTCTGATTCATGGAAACAAAACCGGAATATCTATCTCGAAAAGTTGGGTAAATAGTCGTCCCTGAAAAATTCATTTTCACGCCGCCCGCAGCCGCAGCAGCGGCGGGTTGGCGACGCGAGTCTCGGTTGGCCGCAGCCGGACGAGCC
>NZ_SMAH01000013.1 GCF_004342625.1 Tepidimonas ignava | reverse complement strand
TGGCCGCCGTCAGCGTCGTCTTGCCGTGGTCCACGTGACCAATCGTGCCCACGTTGACGTGCGGCTTGGTCCGCTCGAATTTTTCCTTTGCCATGGCTGCAATCCTCGTGCAATCAAAGAACGTTCGCCCGTGCCTCGGTTAACGTCTGCCGCACGGACCGGCCACGGGCAGCCGGCCCACCGCACCCGTGCGGTGCGGCAGACGGGGGTACAACACGCTTACTTGGCGCGCGCGGCAATGATCTGCTCTTGGATGTTGCGCGGCGCTTCGGCGTAGTGCTTGAACTCCATCGTGTAGGTGGCGCGGCCCTGCGACATCGAGCGCAGCGTCGTGGAGTAGCCAAACATTTCGGACAGCGGCACCTCGGCGCGGATGACCTTGCCCCCGCCGGGCAGGTCGTCCATGCCTTGCACCATGCCGCGGCGGGACGACAGGTCGCCCATCACGTTGCCGGCGTATTCCTCGGGCGTTTCCACCTCGACGGCCATCATCGGCTCCAGGATCACCGGGTTGGCCTTCTTGCAGCCTTCCTTGAAGCCGAAGATCGCGGCCATCTTGAAGGCCTGCTCCGACGAGTCCACTTCGTGGTACGAACCGAAGTGCAGCGTGACCTTGACGTCGACCACCGGGTAGCCGGCCAGCACGCCGGTCTGCATGGCCTCTTCGACGCCCTTTTGCACCGCCGGGATGTACTCGCGCGGCACCACGCCACCCTTGATGGCGTCGATGAACTCGAAGCCTTTGCCGGGTTCGTTGGGCTCGATCTTGAACACCACGTGACCGTACTGGCCCTTACCACCGGACTGGCGCACGAACTTGCCTTCGGCCTCTTCGACGGTGGAGCGGATGGTTTCGCGGTAGGCCACCTGCGGCTTGCCGACGTTGGCCTCGACGCCGAACTCGCGCTTCATGCGGTCGACGATGATTTCCAGGTGCAGCTCGCCCATGCCGGCGATGATGGTCTGGCCCGACTCTTCGTCGGTGTAGACGCGCAGCGACGGGTCTTCGGCGGCCAGGCGGCTCAGCGCGATACCCATCTTTTCTTGGTCGGCCTTGGCCTTGGGCTCCACCGCCTGGGCGATCACGGGCTCGGGGAAGACCATCTTTTCCAGCACGATCGGCGCGGCCGGGTCGCACAGGGTCTCACCGGTGGTGACTTCCTTCAGGCCCACGCACGCCGCGATGTCGCCGGCGCGGATCTCTTCGATTTCCTGGCGGTGGTTGGCGTGCATCTGCACGATACGGCCGATGCGCTCCTTCTTGCCCTTGACCGAGTTGTAAACGGTGTCGCCCTTTTTGAGCACGCCCGAGTACACGCGCACGAAGGTCAACTGGCCCACGTACGGGTCGCTCATCAGCTTGAACGCCAGCGCGGCCAGCTTTTCGTCGTCGTCGGCGCGGCGCGTGGCTTCGTTGCCGTTTTCGTCGGTGCCCTTGACCGGCGGGATGTCCACCGGCGACGGCAGGAACTGGATGACGGCGTCCAGCATGCGCTGCACACCCTTGTTGCGGAACGCCGTGCCGCACAGCATCGGCTGGATTTCCACCGCGATGGTGCGCTGGCGCAGGCCGGCGATGATTTCCTCTTCGGTCAGCTCGCCGGTCTCGAGGTATTTGTTCATCAGCTCTTCGCTGGCCTCGGCGGCGGCCTCGACCATCTTCTCGCGCCACTCATGGGCCTGGTCCACCAGGTCGGCCGGAATGTCGCGGTATTCGAACTTCATACCCTGCGAGGCTTCGTCCCAGATGATGGCCTTCATCTTGATGAGGTCCACCACGCCCTGGAAGTTATCCTCGGCGCCGATGGGGATGACCACCGGCACGGGGTTGCCCTTCAGGCGGGTCTTGATCTGCTCGTAGACCTTGAAGAAGTTGGCGCCGACACGGTCCATCTTGTTGACGAACGCCAGCCGCGGCACGCGGTACTTGTTGGCCTGGCGCCACACGGTTTCGGACTGCGGCTGCACGCCACCCACCGCGCAGTACACCATGCAGGCGCCGTCGAGCACGCGCATCGAGCGCTCCACCTCAATGGTGAAGTCCACGTGGCCCGGGGTGTCGATGATGTTGAAGCGGTGCTCGGGGTAGTTCAGGTCCATGCCGCGCCAGTAGCAGGTGGTGGCGGCGGACGTGATGGTGATGCCGCGCTCTTGTTCCTGCTCCATCCAGTCCATGGTGGCGGCGCCGTCGTGCACCTCGCCAATCTTGTGGTTGACGCCGGTGTAGTACAGGATGCGCTCGGTGGTGGTGGTCTTGCCGGCGTCGATGTGCGCCGAGATACCGATGTTGCGGTAACGCTCGATGGGCGTGGTACGTGCCATGAGAATGCTCCAAATTCGGATGGGCAAAGCCCGCCGACCGGGATGACAGGGGTGGCGGCGGGCTTCGCTGGGGCTGCGGCTGCGCGGTGCGGGCGCGGCGCGCGTCAGAAGCGGAAGTGGCTGAAGGCCTTGTTGGCCTCGGCCATGCGGTGCACTTCGTCGCGCTTCTTCATCGCACCGCCACGGCCTTCGGTGGCCTCGATCAGCTCGTTGGCCAGGCGCAGCGCCATCGATTTTTCGCTGCGCTTGCGCGCGGCTTGCTTGATCCAGCGCATCGCCAAGGCCTGCCGACGCACCGGGCGCACTTCCACCGGCACCTGGTAGTTGGCGCCACCGACGCGGCGGCTTTTAACTTCGACGATGGGCTTGACGTTGTTGATGGCGGTGGCGAAGATTTCCAGCGGGTCTTTGCCGGTCTTCTTCTCGATGTGCTCCAGCGCACCGTACACGATGCGCTCGGCCACCGCCTTTTTGCCGCTCTCCATGATGACGTTCATGAACTTGGAGAGCTCGACGTTGCCGTACTTGGGATCCGGCAGGATTTCGCGTTTAGGGACTTCGCGACGACGTGGCATGACTGTGATTCCTTTCTTGCTTCAGTTGGCGGCCTGGTACGGCCAGCCGCGAGAACCCACCCTTGGGGCCTCACTTACTCGACCTCCTCAAGCTGCCGACGCAGCTTGCGGGGCCACACTGCCGAAACGCCGGCCAACGACGGGCATTTCGACACCGAGGTTGGACCGCCGCGCGCTGGGGCGCAACAGCCACCGCGCCAACGTCAGGCCTTCTTGGGCCGCTTGGCGCCGTACTTGGAGCGGCCCTGCTTGCGGTCTTTGACGCCTTGCAGGTCCAGCGAGCCACGCACGATGTGGTAGCGCACGCCGGGCAAGTCCTTGACCCGGCCGCCGCGCACCAGCACGACGCTGTGCTCTTGCAGGTTGTGGCCTTCACCGCCGATGTACGAGATGACCTCGAACCCGTTGGTCAGGCGCACCTTGGCCACCTTACGCAGCGCCGAGTTGGGCTTTTTCGGCGTGGTGGTGTAGACACGGGTGCACACGCCCCGGCGCTGGGGGCAGTTTTGCATCGCCGGGCTCTTGGACTTGGCCTTCTCAGCCGTCCGCCCGTGGCGCACGAGTTGGTTGATGGTTGGCATATCGTCCCTAAACGCGAAAGCAATAGATGAACCTTTCGGACAACTCCGAAAAGCCCTCAATGGTAGCACGGCAAGCAGCGGCAGGCAAGGGGGATGCGCGCAGCGCACCAGCCTTCAACGAATCCACAGCCGCAGCGCGCCCCACAGCCGCCCAAACCAGCCGGCTTCGTCCACCGTGGTCAGCACCTGCAGCGGCACATCGACCAGCGGTTCGCCCGCGGCCGACAGCACGCGCAGCGTGCCCAGCGGCTGGCCGGCCTGCAGCGGCGCCACCAGCGGGTCGGGACGCACCAGCTCAGTGCGCAAGCCTTTGGCTTGGCCCGCCGGCACGGCCACCACGACCCCGCCGGGGCGCCCGAGCGCGACGCTGCTTTGCTTGCCCTTCCACACCGGCGGTGTGGCCACCGGCTGGCCCGGGGCGCTCAGGCGCACCGCCTCGAACGCGGTGTAACCCCAGTTGAGCAGCTTTTGGCTTTCCACCGCGCGCGCGTTTTCGCTGGCGGCCCCGAGCACCACACTGAGCAAGCGGCGCTGGCCCGCCGGCCCCTCGCCCCAGCCCGGCACCGTTCGCCGCGCCGTGGCCACCAGGCAGTAGCCGGCGGTCGAGGTGTGGCCGGTCTTGAGGCCATCGACCGTCGGGTCGCGAAACAGCAGCAGGTTGCGGTTGGTCTCGTTGGCCGCCGGGGTGCCGGGGTAGCGGTAGCGCTGGATCGCGTAGTACCCCACGTACTCGGGAAAATCGCGCAGCAGCCGCGTGGCCAGCGTGGCCAGGTCACGCGCCGTGGTCAGGTGGCCCGGGGCGGGCAGGCCCTCGGGGTTGTGGTAGGTCGTGCGCGTCATGCCCAGGCGGCGCGCCTGTTGGTTCATCAGCTCGACAAAACGCTCCACCGAGCCGGCCACGCCCTCGGCCAGCGCCACCGTGGCGTCGTTGCCCGATTGCACGATCATGCCCTTGAGCAGATCTTCCACCGGCACCTGCATGCGCGGCTCGATGAACATGCGCGAGCCAGGCATCTTCCACGCCCGCTCGCTCACCGGCAACGTTTGCTGCAGCGTCAAGCGGCCCGCCTTGAGCGCATCGAACACCACGTAGGCGGTCATCAGCTTGGTCAGCGAGGCCGGCTCCACCGGTTCGTCCGGGTCTTTGGCCGCCAACACCTGGTCGGCCGTGACGTCGTACAGCAGCCACGCCCGCGCGGCGATGTCGGGCGGCTGCGGCGCCTGCGCCCACGCCGCGCGCGGCAAGCCCGCCGCCAGCAGCGCCGCCCCCAGCAACAGTCCCACCCCCAACACGCGCGTCCTCACACGGCACGCCAGCCACGACGCGCGCCGCCCCAACCACCACGATAACAACGACATGGCAATCCAACCCTCTTCAGGCCAGCGCCCGCAGGTGCTGCATGACCAGCCGCTTCAGCAACGGCAGGCGCCCGTGGAAAAAATGCTCGCCACCGCTGACCACCGTCACCGGCAACCCCTGCGGCCGCGCCCAGTCCAGCACGGCCGCCAGCGGCACGGTGTCGTCAAGCTCTCCATGCACGACCAGCGTGCGTGCGGCAAGTTCCTCGCCCAGCGCGGGCATGGGGTAGCGGCTGGCCGCCGGCCCCACCAGCACAAGCGCCTGCAGCGGCCGCTCGGTCGCCAGCGCGGCCGCGACCCGCGCCGCCATCGCCCCCCCGAACGAAAACCCCGCCAGCACCAACGGCCCCGACGCCGCGCAGGCCTGCACCACCGCGCGCAGGTCGTCTTGCTCGCCCACGCCGTGGTCGTGCTGCCCGCCGCTGGCCCCCACGCCACGAAAGTTGAACCGCACCGCCTGCCAGCCTTCGGCCACGCAGGCGCGCGCCAGCGTTTGCACGACCTTGTTGTGCATCGTGCCGCCGAACAGCGGGTGCGGGTGGGCGATCACCGCCACCCCCTGCGGCGTGCCCAGCGGGTGGTCGATGGCCAGCTCCAGCGGGCCGGCCGGGCCAGCCACCTGCCGGGCTTCGGTGTGGGCGTTCATCGTCGGCTGACTCAGCGCCCGACGTCGGGCGGCAAGCGCAGGCGCTCGACCACCACCCCGTCGCGCAGGTGCGACGTGACGATCTCGTCGATATCGCTGGCGTCCACGTAGGTGTACCACACGCCTTCGGGGTAGACCACCGCCACCGGCCCGCCGGCGCAGCGGTCCAGGCAGCCGGCCTTGTTGACCCGCACCTGCCCGGGGCCGGCCAATCCGAGCGCCTTGACACGCGCCTTGCAGTGCTCAAACGCCTGCTGGGCACCGTGTTGCGCGCAGCAGGCCTGCCCGCCGTCGCGCTCGTTGAGGCAAAAAAAGATATGGTGCCGGTAGTAGCCCGGCGGGGTTGCAGCGCTCATGGCTGGCGATTGTAGGTGGACGGCGCTGGCAGCAGCGCCAGCCGCGCCGCCACCCACGCCGCCAGCACGGGCCACGCCCAGCCCCACCACCGCAACAACCCGTGCAGGTGCACGTAGCGCGCGTCACGCCACGGACGCAACCACTCGACCAGGTAGGCGGGCTCCGCCACCCGGTTGAGCTGCACCAGCAACGCCGTGGCCATCAGAACACAGCCCAACGCCGCCACCCGCCCACCCAGCGGCAGCGCCAGCACCGCCAGTGCGGCGGCCAGCGCCAGCCCGAGCCGCACGGGGGCGGTCAGCCAGGCGCTGGCGTGCGCCGGCCCCAGCGCCAGGGCCGCCGTCAACGTGCCCAGCGCCAGCGCCACCACGCCCAGCGCCGCCGCCCACACGGCGCGCTGCCAGCGCCGGCGCACGCTGGCGTAGCCCAGCAGCAACGGGACGGCCAACGCCAGAGCCACCAACACCGCCTCGCCCAAGGGGCTGGCGGTGGCGTCCGCCGGCGGCGGCAGCCAGCCCTGCCACAGGGTGTCCTGCAGCAGGTCACCCAGGGCGGCCTGCACCGCCGGCCCGAAATGGCCGGTGCCAAAGGGCACCGGGGTCGGCGCCAGCACGGCGGCGGGCCACAGCAGCAACAGCGCCCAAGCCGCCTGGGCGCCCGGGCGCTGCCAGTCGCGGCGAAACTGCACCCACGGCATCAGCCAGCGCTCGCGCAGCAGCCAGGCGGCCAACGTCGCCCCCAACAGCGCCCCGGCGGCGTTGAGCACCACGTCCGCCTGCGACGGAACCCGCCGGGGCAAGTAGGTCTGCGCCGCCTCCAACCCCAGCGCCAGCAGCGTGGGCGCCACCACCCCGCCCCACCACGCCAGCCGCGCCGCGCCGCTGCGCCCCAGCGCCACCGTCGTCAGCCACCCCAGCGGCAGGTAGCCGACCAGGTTGCTGACCACATCAAAGGCGGTCCAGTACCGCGGCCAGGGCGCGGCCAGAAAAGCCCACGGGGCAACACCCTGGTCGCGCCAGCCTTCGAACGGGTACAGGCTCGCGTACACCACCAACAGCGCGTAGCCGAGCCACAGCGGCCACGCCAGCGACAGGTGTGGCCCCGTCCCGTGCGACGGCATCGCCGAGCGCGGGCGCATCACCGCGAACCTTTCCCGCGCTGCGTGTCAGAACGGTTTGACCACCACCAACGCCACCGCCAGCACCATCAGCAGCACCGGCAGCTCGTTGAACCAGCGGTACCACACATGGCTGTGGCGGTTGCGCCCCTGTTCGAAGGCGCGCAGCAGCCGTGCGCACCCATAGTGGTAGCCCAGCAGCACCAGCACCACCGCCAGCTTGGCGTGCAGCCAGCCGTTGCCTGGGCCGCGCCCGATGCCGTAGCCCAGCCACAACCACAGCCCCAGCCCCAGGGCCGGCACGGCCAGCAGCGTCATGAAGCGCAGCAGCTTGCGCGCCATCAGCAACAGCCGCTCGCGCTCGGCGGTGCTGTCGGGCGGCACCAACGCCAGGTTGACAAAAATGCGCGGCAGGTAAAACAGCCCCGCGAACCAACTGGCGACGAAAACGATATGGAAGGTTTTGACCCACAACATGGCGTGCAAGTGTAGGGCAGGGGCTGTTCGTTGGCGGTCATTCGGCCTAAGATTGCTCCATGAGCGCTGCGCCCACGCCCAACGCCACCGACGGTTGGACGGTGCTGACCGAGCCGCTGACGGCGTGGGGCAGCTCGCCCGTGTGGCGCGGCATCGAAGACCGTTTGTATTGGCTCGACACCAGCGTGGGCCGTGTGTGGCGGCTGCACGTGCCCAGTGGGCGCGCCGAGGCGTGGGACTTGCCTCAGCCGGCCAGCGCCCTCGTCCCCGCGCGCCAGGGTGGCTGGGTGCTGGTGCTGCGCGACAGCATCCACCACGCCACGCAGTGGCGCATGCCGACGCAGCGGCTGGCGCAAGCACCTTTTGACACCCGGCTGCAACGCTTTGCCGCCGCCCAATGCGACCCCTGGGGGCGGCTGTGGGTCGGCACCCGGGGCGAAGGCACGGCGCTGGGCACGGGCGGCGCCTTGTACTGCCTGCGCCCACGCGACCGCGTGCACCCGGAGCTGGCGCTGGCCCGCGCGGGTGTCGGCACCACCGACGGCCTGGCCTTCGGCACCGATGGGCGCATGCTGTACCGCTGCGATACGGCGGCAGCGGCGCTGCATACCTTGCCGCTGATCAGCGGCGGGCACTGGCCGGTGCAGCTGGGCATGCCGCTGCCGCTTTGGCGCCCAGACGCCGGCGAACCGATGCCGGGCCGCCCCAGCGCGGTGGCGGTGGACAGCGCTGGGCGCTGCTGGGTGGCGCTGCACGAAGGCGCGCGTGTCGTGTGCCTGAGTCCCAGCGGCCAAGTGGTGGCCGAGTTGCCGCTGCCGGCGTGTTGCCCCACCGGCCTGTGCTTTGGTGGGCGTGATCTGCGCACGCTGTTCGTCGTCACGTCACGGCAACACCGTACCGCCGAAGAATTGGCCAGCCACCCCGCCAGCGGCGCGGTGTTGGCGCACCCCATGCCGATCCCCGGCCTGCCGCCGGCCACCTACTGGGACTGACGGCCGCAACCCTGTTCACAGCGGTGCGTCAAAAACTTCACACCGCACGGCGTGTGCGCCGGCTACGATAGTGGCTATGGTCGAACCCGCCCCCCCAAGCCCTCAGGCGGCCGCCGACGTGGTGGCCCAATGGGCGCACACGATACGCACAACCGCCGCCCAGGGTGGCCGGTTGGCCATCCGCGGCGGTGGCAGCAAGGCGTTTTACGGTGAGCCCCTGGGTGGCGAGCTGCCGGTGCTGGACACGCGCGCGCTCAGCGGCGTGGTGCTGTACGAGCCGACCGAGCTCGTCGTGCGGGCCTTTGGCGGCACGCCGCTGGCCGCGCTGGAAAGCCTGCTGCACGCCCACGGTCAATGCCTGCCGTTCGAGCCACCCCACTTCGGCCCTGAAGCCACCGTGGGCGGCATGGTGGCGGCGGGCCTGGCCGGCCCGGCACGCATGGCCGCGGGCGGCGTGCGCGACTACGTGCTGGGGGTGCGCCTGCTCAATGGCCGCGGCGAGGACCTGTACTTCGGCGGCGAGGTGATGAAAAACGTCGCCGGCTACGACGTCAGCCGTGCCTTGGCCGGCAGCCTGGGGGCGCTGGGGGTGATCGTGGAAGTGGCGCTCAAGGTGCTGCCGCGCGCCGCGGGTGAATGCACGCTGCGGCTGCCGCTGCCGTTGCCCGAAGCGCTGCACCGGCTGGCGTGCTGGCGCGCGCAGCCCCGGCCGCTCAACGCCAACGCCTGGCTGCCCGACGACGGTGGTGTGCTGTGGCTGCGTTTGCGCGGGGCCCAGGCGGCCGTCGACGCCGCGCGCCAGCAGCTGCTGGCCGAGCTGCCCGGTGGCGCCAGCGCCGACCCCGACGAGGCGCAGGCGCTGTGGCAGGGGCTGCGGGAGCACACCCACCGGTGGCTGGCGACGCCCCCCAGCCCCGCGCACGGGCTGTGGCGGCTGGTCGTGCCCCCCACCACGCCCGCGTGGCCATCGTGGCCCAACACGCTGGTCGAATGGATGGGGGCGCAGCGCTGGGTATGGGCGCCGCTGGCCGACGGCGCAGACCTGCGCGCGCTGGCGCAGCAAGCCGGTGGCCACGCGACGCTGTTTCGCCCACCCGCCCAAACGCCCGACGCCGCGCCGCGCTTCAGCGCGCCCGAGGCCGCGCTGGCCGCACTGCAGCAGCGCGTGCGCGCCGCGTTTGACCCCCAACAGGTGTTTGCGCACCGCCTGCGCCTGGCTTGAAGGTAACGATGCAGACCCGCCTCGCCCCAGAATTCGCTGGCACACCCGACGGTGCGCTGGCCGACGCGATTTTGCGCCGCTGCGTGCACTGCGGCTTTTGCACCGCCACCTGCCCCACCTACCAGGTGCTGGGCGACGAGCTCGACGGCCCGCGCGGGCGCATCTACCTGATCAAGCAGATGCTCGAAGGCGCGCCGGTGACGCGCGCCACCCAGCAGCACCTGGACCGCTGCCTGACCTGCCGCAACTGCGAGACCACCTGCCCCAGCGGGGTGGCGTATGGGCATTTGCTCGACATCGGGCGCAAGGTGGCCGAGCAGCGCGTACCCCGCCCCTGGCCCGAGCGCGCGCTGCGCTGGCTGCTGCGCGAGGGCTTGACCTCGCCGCTGTTCGCGCCCGCGCTGCGCCTGGGCCAATGGCTGCGCCCGTGGTTGCCGGCGGCGCTGCGCGCCAAAGTGCCCGCGCGCCAGCAGCCTGGGGCTTGGCCCACCGCAGCGCACACGCGCCGCGTGCTGTTGCTGGCGGGCTGCGTGCAACCGGCCATGGCGCCCAACATCAACACCGCCACCGCACGCGTGCTCGACGCCGCCGGCGTGCAAACCATCGTGGCCCCCAAGGCCGGTTGCTGCGGCGCGTTGCGCCTGCACCTCAACGATCAGCTCGGTGCGCTGGCCGAGATGCGCGCCAACATCGACGCCTGGTGGCCCTTCATCGAACCCACCGACGGCAGCGCACCCGTGCAGGCCATCGTCATCAACGCCTCGGGCTGTGGGGTGATGGTCAAAGACTACGCGCACCAACTGCGTCACGACCCCGCCTACGCGGCCAAGGCCGAGCGCGTCAGTGCCCTGGCGCGCGACGTCAGCGAGCTGCTGCCCGAACTGCTGCCAGCGTGGCAGCAGCGCCTGGGCCCGCAGGGTCTGCCGGCGGGCGTGCCGCGGCAGCTCGCCTACCACCCTCCATGCACCCTGCAACATGGCATGCGGCTGCGCGGCGGCGTGGAGCAAGCCCTGCGCACGCTGGGCTTTGAGGTGCAGTTGCCCGCCGAAAGCCACCTGTGCTGCGGCTCGGCCGGCACCTACAGCGTGCTGCAGCCCCACCTTGCAGACACCTTGCGCGCGCGCAAGCTGCAACACCTGCACGCCGCCGGGGCACCCCAGGCGATTGTGTCGGCCAACATCGGTTGCATCACGCACCTGCAGGCGGGCACGGCGTTGCCGGTGCACCACTGGGTCGAGGTCGTGGACCAAGCCCTGCGGGCAGCGGCCAATCCCACCTGACGTACGCGGCGCCCGGACGGGCGTGTACGATCATGCGCCATGGATACCGTGGCCGCGTGGGCGGTTTGCCTCTCCGGCGCTGGGCGGGCTGGTGCCCGCGCCCTCGCGTTGGTTGGCGTGGCGGTGCTGCTCGGCCTGCTCGTGCTGGCCACGCCGGCACGCGCCGGCGTGGCGCTGCAAACCCCCACCGTGGACGTGGCCATGTTGCAGGGTGGGTCGATGTGGTTGCGGCCGTTGGCGCGCACGTTGCGCGAGGATGCGGTACCGCGCCCGCCGCCCACCCCCCTGGCGCTGTTGCAGACCGACCTGCCCTGGCAGCCGGTGCGTGACCTCGAACCGATTTTCGGGTTCGGCTTCGACCGGCAGGCGTGGTGGGTGCATGTGGCGCTGCGACACGACGGCCCCGCGCCCCTGGAGCTGGTGCTGGAAGCGGCCGAGCCGCTCATCGACGACATCCGTGTGTGGGTGTTCGACCGCGGCCGTGGCACGTGGGTGGCGCAGGCGCACCAAGGCGACCGCGTCGTCGGTGCCATGCGGGCGCTGGAGCATCGCCACCTGGCCCTGCCGTTGACATTGCAGCCTGGGCAGCAGGTGGATCTGCTGGTGCGCGTGTTCGCGGTCGATGGCGAACACGATCCGCTGCCGCTGCGCCTGTGGAGGGCGGCGGCATTTTTCAGCCACGCCCAGCTTGAGGCCTGGATGTACGGCGCGTACTACGGCGCCCTTGGCGTGCTGCTGCTGTACAACCTGCTGCTGTGGGCCGGCACCCGCGAGCCCCCTTTTGGCCTGTACGCGCTGTACCTGGGCAGCTTTTTGCTGTGGAACCTGACCTACCGCGGCTACGCGCTGCTGTACCTGTGGCCGGACGCGGTGACGTGGAACCAGATCGCGCTGGTGGGGTTTTCCGCGGCGATCTACGCCACGATGGCGCTGTTCGCGTGGACGTTGCTCGACCTGCCCCGCCGCACCCCGTGGCTGGCGCGGCTGCAAGCGGTGCTGGCGCTGGCGGCGTTGGCGCATGCGGTGTGGATCGCGCTCGACCCTCAGGCGGCCACGTTCGCCACGCTGGACCTGGTCGGGCTGGCGATGTTTGGCGTGCTGCTGCTGGCCGCGCTGCGCGTGGCCTGGCAGGGCGAGCGGGTGGCGTGGATCTACCTGGCGGCCCAGGGCAGCCTGCTGGCCGGTGCCGGGGTGTACTACGCGATCAAGTTGGAATGGCTGGCACCGGGACCGCTGGCGCTGCAGGCGCTCAACCTCGGCTCGGCGGGCGAATTTTTGCTGTTGGCGCTGGCGCTGGCCTACCGCATCAACCAGCTCAAAGCGCAGCGTGACCTGGCGCAGGGACGCCTGATGGAGACGCTGCACCAGATGAACGAGCGCCTGGAGCGCGAGGTCGCCGAGCGCACGGAACAATTGACCCAAGCCAACCAGGCGTTGACCAAACTCGCCACCCACGACCCGCTCACCGGCCTGTACAACCGCCACACGTTACTCGAACGCCTGACCGAAGAACTTGCGCGGGCACGCCGACACCCTCAACCGCTGGGGTTGCTGATGCTGGACCTGGACCACTTCAAACCCCTTAACGACCGCGGTGGGCACGCTTACGGCGATCATGTGTTGCGCCAGCTCGGTGTGTTGCTGCACCCGCCGCTGCTGCGCACCACCGACCGTGCGTTCCGCGTCGGCGGAGAGGAATTTCTGGTGCTGGCCCCCGACACCGACGCCGACGGCCTGCAGACCCTGGCCGAGCGCGTGCGCAGCGCCGTGCATGCTCAGGGCTGGCCGCACCCGGACGCCAGCATCGGGTGGGTCACCGTGTCGGTGGGCGCCACGCTGTCGCGCCCCGACGACACGCCGGAGACGATCTTCGCCCGGGCCGACCAAGCGCTGTACGAAGCCAAGCGCCTCGGGCGCAACCGCGTCGCCTACGCCTGATCGGGGGCGTCGGCCAGCGCGGCGCGCAGGTGCGCCACCAGCGCCGCCACCGCCGCCGGCACGTGCGGCGTCCACGGCCGGATGGCCCAGATCGACGGCGCGAAAGCGTCCACCGGGCGCCAGTCGGGCAGCACCTCGTGCAGCGTGCCGGCGGCCAGCGCCGCGCGTGCGCTGAAGTCCGGCACCAGCGCCACCCCCAGCCCCGCCAGCGCCGCGTCACGCAGCGCCTCGCTGTTGGTGGCCGCCAGCGGCCCCTGCACCGGCACCGTGACGCGCTCGCCGCCGTGCACCGGCTCGAACGTCCACAGCGGCCGCGCCCCCGGCCGCGGGTAGTGCAGGCATGGACACTGGCTGAGCTGCGCCGGGTGTTGCAACGCGCCCTGACGCTGCACGAACGCGGGGGACGCCACCAGCACCGAGCGGGTGGCGCACAGCCGCCACGCGACGTGGGTGTCGGGCGGGGCGTGCGTGTGGCGCACCGCCAGGTCGAACCCTTCGGCCGCCAGCGACACCAGGCGGTCGGACAAGTCGAGCTCGACGCGCACGCGCGGCTGCGCCTGCGCAAACGTCACCAGCAGCGGCACCAGCACCTGGCGCGCCAGCGCCACCGGCGCGGTCATGCGCACCAGCCCGCTGGGTTGGCCGGCCAGGTCGCGCACCCGCGCCCAGCCCTGCTCGATCTCGGCGTACGCCCCAGCCACTTCGTCCACCAGACGCTGGCCAGCGTCGGTCAGGCGCACGCTGCGGGTGGTGCGGCGCACCAGGGGCACACCGGCGGCGCGCTCCAGCTCGGCGATGCGCTGGCTCACCGCCGCTTTGCTGACGCCCAAGCGACGCGCCGCCGCCGTGAAGCTGCCCTGCGTGGCCAGCACGGTAAGCCAGTGCAGATGCCCCCACCATTCGGGGTTGTGGGTCTTGGCCATGACACTATTGTTCACCAAAACGAACAATGCTTTCACGTCCGTGGGCTTGTGGCCGCGCCCGACGGTGCCTAGACTGGCCACCATCATGACGCCCACCCTCATTCCCCACTGGATCGATGGCCGCCGCCACGGTGGCCACGGCGAACGCCACCAACCCGTCACCAACCCTGCCACCGGCGCCGTCAGCGGCCAGGTGGCGCTGGCCGACCACGCCGTGGTCGACGCCGCCGTGCAGGCCGCCACGGCCGCATGGCCGGCCTGGGCCGACACCCCGCCGCTGCGGCGCGCGCGCGTCCTGTTCCGTTTTTTGGAACTGCTGCACCGGCACCACGACGAGCTGGCGCGCGCCATCACCGCCGAGCACGGCAAGGTGTTGGCCGACGCCCACGGCGAAGTGACGCGCGGCATCGAAATCGTCGAGTTCGCCTGCGGCATCCCGCAGCTGCTCAAAGGCGACTACACCGAGCAGGTGTCCAGCGGCATCGACAATTGGACGCTGCGCCAGCCGCTGGGCGTCGTGGCCGGCATCACACCGTTCAACTTCCCGGCCATGGTGCCGATGTGGATGTTTCCGCTGGCGCTGGCGTGCGGCAACACCTTCGTGCTCAAACCCAGCCCGTTGGACCCCACGCCGCCGCTGCTGTTGGCCGAGCTGCTGCGCGAAGCGGGCCTGCCCGACGGGGTGTTCAACGTCGTGCAGGGTGACCACGTCGCGGTGCAGGCGTTGCTGGAGCACCCCCAGGTGGCGGCGCTGAGCTTTGTGGGCTCCACCGCGGTGGCGCGGCATATCCACGCCAGCGGCGCTGCGCATGGCAAGCGCGTGCAGGCGCTGGGGGGCGCCAAGAACCACATGGTGGTCATGCCCGACGCCGACCTCGACCAGGCGGTGGACGCCCTGATCGGCGCGGCGTTTGGCTCGGCGGGCGAGCGTTGCATGGCGATCTCGGTGGCCGTGTTGGTGGGCGACGTGGGCGAGCGCATCGTGCCGGCGCTGGTGGAGCGCACGCGCGCGCTCAAGGTGCGCCAGGGGCTGGACCCCGAGGCCGAAATGGGGCCCATCGTCACCGCGGCGGCGCGCCAGCGCATCGCCGACCTGATCGAGGCCGGTGTGGCCGAAGGTGCGCAGCTGCTGGTCGACGGCCGCACGTTCGACGCGCGCCAGGCCGGCCCCGGCTGCGAAGCGGGCTTTTGGCTGGGTGGCACGCTGTTCGATCACGTGCAGCCGCACATGCGCATCTGGCAGGAAGAAATCTTCGGCCCGGTGCTGGCGTGCGTGCGCGTGCCCACGCTGGGCGACGCGGTCGAGTTGATCCACCGCCACAGCTACGCCAACGGCGTGGCGTGTTTCACGCGCGACGGCCACACTGCGCGCGAGTTCGCCCGCCGCATCCAGGTTGGCATGGTCGGCATCAACGTGCCCATCCCGGTACCGATGGCCTGGCACGGCTTCGGCGGCTGGAAGGCCAGCCTGTTTGGCGACCTGCACGTCTACGGCGAAGAGGGGGTGCGCTTTTACACGCGGCAAAAGAGCGTCATGCAGCGCTGGCCGCAAAGCACGCCCAAGGGGGCGTCGTTCGTGATGCCAACCGCGCACTGAACGCGACCGCAAGCGGGCAAGAAAAAACCCGCTGGCTTGGTGGGCCAGCGGGTTTTGTGTTTGGTTGCGCGGGGTGGATTTGAACCACCGACCTTTGGGTTATGAGCCCAACGAGCTACCAGACTGCTCCACCGCGCGTCAGAGACAAAAATTATAGCACGATCATTCGGCCTTGTCGCCGCCTTCGGCCGCCGGGGTGGCCTCGGTCGGCTCGGGGCGGTCCACCAGCTCCATGTAGGCCATCGGCGCGTTGTCGCCCACGCGGAACCCCATCTTCAGGATGCGGGTGTAGCCGCCCGGGCGGGTCTGGTAGCGCGGCCCCAGCTCGTTGAACAGCTTGACCACCGTGTCGCGGTCGCGCAGGCGGCTGAACGCCAAGCGGCGGTTGGCCACCGTGGGGTTCTTGGCCAGCGTGATCAGCGGCTCGACCACACGGCGCAGCTCTTTGGCCTTGGGCAGCGTGGTCTTGATGGCCTCGTGCTTGAGCAGCGAGTTGGCCATGTTGCGCAGCATCGCCTGGCGGTGGGCGCTGGTGCGGTTGAGTTTGCGCAGTCCGTGTCCGTGACGCATGGGAAGGCTCCTTTCGTTGTCGTCACCGGCGGCCGGATCAGGTACCGCCGGGGGTCACAGGTTGAGGAAAGAACGGCTCAGTGTTTTTCCAGCCCGGCGGGGGGCCAGTTTTCCAGCTTCATGCCCAGCGTCAGGCCGCGCGACGCCAGCACTTCCTTGATCTCGTTGAGCGACTTGCGACCCAGGTTGGGGGTCTTGAGCAGCTCGTTTTCGGTGCGCTGGATCAGGTCACCGATGTAGTAGATGTTCTCGGCCTTGAGGCAGTTGGCCGAGCGCACGGTGAGCTCAAGCTCGTCCACCGGACGCAGCAGGATCGGGTCGAACGCGGGCGTGCCGGCCTTGGCGGGCGTGCCGCTGTCGAACGCCGTGCCGCCTTCGAGCTGGGCGAACACCGACAGTTGCTCCACCAGGATCTTGGCCGCGGCGCGCACCGCTTCCTCCGGCCCGATGGTGCCGTTGGTCTCGATGTCCAGCACCAGCTTGTCCAGGTCGGTGCGCTGCTCCACACGTGCGTTTTCCACCGCGTAGCTGACGCGCTTGATCGGCGAAAACGACGCGTCGAGCACGATGCGGCCGATGCTGTTGCGGTGCTCGTCGCCCTTGCGCACGTTGCCCGGCACGTAACCGCGGCCCTTTTCGACCTTGATCTGCATGTCCAGCTTGGCGCCGGGCGCCAGCGTCGCGATGACGTGGTCGGGGTTGAGGATTTCAACGTCGTGCGGCGTCTGGATGTCGGACGCCCGCACCACGCCTTCGCCTTCCTTGCGCAGGCTCAGCGTGACCTCGTCACGGTTGTGCAGCTTGAACACCACGCCTTTGAGGTTGAGCAGGATGTGCACCACGTCCTCTTGCACGCCGTCGATGGTCGAGAACTCGTGCAGCACACCGGCGATCGTGACCTCGGTCGGCGCGTGCCCGACCATCGACGACAGCAGCACACGGCGCAGGGCGTTGCCCAGCGTGTGCCCGTAGCCCCGCTCGAAGGGCTCCAGCGTCACCTCGGCGCGGTTGGCGCCCGTGCGCTCGACGTGGATGGTCTTGGGTTTGAGCAGGTTATTCAGCATTCGGACTTCCTTCCATACCCCGGCCCATGGGCCGAACGAGGCCGATGGAGCACAAAATCCCGGACCCCGCCAGCGGCAGGACCCGGGTCATTTCAATGGCGCACGCCCGATCAACGCGAGTACAGCTCGACGATCAGCGATTCGTTGATGTCGGCGCCGAACTCATCGCGGTCCGGCACCTTCTTGAACACACCTTCGCACTTGTCGGCCGCGACCTCAACCCACGCCGGGAAGCCGATCTGCTTGGCCAGCTCCAGCGCTTCCTTGACGCGGGTCTGGTTGCGCGCCTTTTCGCGCACCGCCACCACGTCGCCCGGCTTGACCAGGTACGACGGGATGTTGACCGTTTGCCCGTTGACCGCGATGGCCTTGTGCGACACCAGCTGACGCGCCTCGGCACGCGTGGAGGCAAAGCCCATGCGGTACACCACGTTGTCCAGACGGGACTCCAGAATCGCCAACAGGTTGGTGCCGGTGTTGCCCCGACGGCGGTCGGCTTCGGCGAAGTAGCGGCGGAACTGACGCTCCAGCACGCCGTACATGCGCTTGACCTTTTGCTTTTCACGCAACTGCAAGCCGAAGTCGGACGTGCGCGCACCCGAGGTGCGGCCGTGCTGGCCGGGCTTGGTGTCGAATTTGGCTTTGTCGCTGATCGAGCGGCGCGCGCTCTTCAGGAACAGGTCGGTGCCTTCACGGCGAGCGAGTTTGGCCTTGGGGCCGAGGTAACGTGCCACTGGTTGTCCTTTCCTAACTGCCGCGGCCAACGTTTGCCGCGGGAGCCAGCGCCGGTGGGCTTACCCATGCCGGGGCGCCTGCGCTGGCGGTGGTCCTCAAAACTGCGCAGCGAGCGAAGGCATGGCTGCGCCCTCGCTCGACTGAATCGAACCGCAAATTATAGCCCGAAAACGCGCCTGGTGGGGCGAGCACGCGCCTCAGATTCGGCGGCGCTTGGGCGGGCGGCAGCCGTTGTGGGGGATCGGCGTCACGTCGGAAATCGACGTGATGCGGATGCCCAGCGCACCCAGCGCGCGCACCGACGACTCACGCCCCGGACCCGGGCCCTTGATCTCGACGTCCAGGTTCTTGATGCCCTGCTCCATCGCCGCGCGGCCGGCGGCTTCGGCAGCCACCTGGGCGGCAAACGGCGTGGACTTGCGCGAGCCCTTGAAACCCTGGCCACCGGCCGACGACCACGCGATCGCGTTGCCCTGGCGGTCGGTGATGGTGATGATGGTGTTGTTGAACGAGGCGTGCACGTGCGCGACGCCGTCCGCGATGTTCTTGCGGACTTTTTTGCGCACGCGCGCCGCGGCGTTGGCGGTAGGAGCTTTGGCCATGACTGTCCTTGGATGGGATTACTTCTTCAGCGGCTGGGCGGCACGGCGCGGGCCCTTGCGCGTGCGCGCGTTGGTCTTGGTGCGCTGGCCGCGCACCGGCAGACCACGGCGGTGACGGAAGCCGCGGTAGCAGCCGATGTCCATCAAACGCTTGATGTTCATCGTCACCTCGCGGCGCAGGTCACCCTCGATGGTGAACTGGCCGACCTGTTCGCGGATTTTTTCCAGCTCGGCGTCGGTGAGGTCCTTGACCTTCTTGGAGTACGGAATGCCACAGGCGTCGCAAATCTGACGCGCGCGGGTGCGCCCGATGCCGTAGATGGCGGTCAGGCCGATCTCGGTGTGCTTGTGCGGCGGAATGTTGATACCGGCGATACGTGCCATGATGGTCCTCGCAAAACTCAGCCTTGACGCTGCTTGTGACGCGGGTCGCTGCAGATCACGCGCACCACGCCGTGGCGGCGGATGATCTTGCAGTTGCGGCACATTTTCTTGACGGAAGCCGAAACGCGCATGGTGGTTTCTCCTTGTGACGGGGTGGGCGCCGCCTTACTTGGCGCGGAAGACGATGCGGGCGCGCGACAGGTCGTAGGGCGTCAGCTCCACCTTGACCTTGTCGCCCGGCAGGATGCGGATGTAGTGCATGCGCATCTTGCCCGAGATGTGCCCGAGCACGACGTGACCGTTTTCCAGCCGCACGCGAAACGTCGCGTTGGGCAGGTTTTCGATCACCTCGCCCTGCATTTCAATGACATCGTCCTTCGCCATGTCTTTATGCACCCGTGGCCTTGAACGAGGCCTTCTTCAACAACGATTCGTACTGCTGCGACATCATGTAGTTTTGCACCTGGGCCATGAAGTCCATGGTGACCACCACGATGATCAACAGCGACGTGCCGCCGAAGTAAAACGGCACGTTGTACTTGAGGATCAGAAACTCCGGCAGCAGGCACACCAACGTGATGTAGATCGCACCGACGAAGGTCAGCCGCAGCAGGATGCGGTCGATGTAGCGAGCCGTCTGTTCGCCCGGACGGATGCCCGGCACGAACGCGCCGCTCTTTTTCAGGTTGTCGGCCGTCTCGCGGCTGTTGAACACCAGCGCCGTGTAAAAGAAGCAGAAGAACACGATCGCGGCGGCGTACAACGCCACGTAGATCGGCTGCCCCGGCGACAGCGCGGCGGCGATGTCGCGCAGCCAACGCATGCTGTCACCGGTGGACACCCAGCTCACCAGCGTGGAGGGCAACAGGATGATCGACGACGCAAAGATCGGCGGAATCACCCCGGCCATGTTGAGCTTGAGCGGCAGGTGCGAGGACTGGCCCCCGTAGACGCGGTTGCCGACCTGGCGGCGCGCGTAGTTGACCAGAATCTTGCGCTGCCCGCGCTCAACGAACACCACGCCGTAGGTCACCAGCACCACCAGCGCGACGATGAAGATGGCCACCAGGATGCTCATGGCGCCGGTGCGCACCAGCTCCAGCAAACCGCCGATGGCGTTGGGCAACCCCGCCGCGATACCGGCGAAGATCAGGATCGAAATCCCGTTGCCCAGACCGCGCTCGGTGATCTGCTCGCCCAGCCACATCAGGAACATCGTCCCCGCCACCAGGCTGACCACCGCCGTGAAGCGGAAACCGAAACCCGGGTTGATCACCAGACCGGGCGAGCCCTCCAGCGCCAGCGCGATGCCCAGCGCCTGAAACAGCGCCAGCGCCACCGTGCCGTAGCGCGTGTACTGGGTGATCTTGCGCCGCCCGGCCTCGCCTTCCTTCTTGAGCTGCTCGAACGCCGGCACGACGTAGGTCATCAACTGCATGATGATCGACGCCGAGATGTACGGCATGATCCCGAGCGCAAACACCGTGAAGCGCGACAGCGCTCCGCCCGAGAACATGTTGAACAGGCTCAGGATGCCGCCCTGCTGCCCTTTGAAGAGCTGCTCGAGCTGCACCGGGTCGATGCCCGGCACCGGGATGTGGGCCCCGATACGGTAGACCACCAAGGCCCCGATCAGGAACCACACCCGGCGCGCCAGGTCACCGTACTTGCCGGTCTTGGCCAGAGTGGTTGCGTTGGTCGCCACGCGCGTCCCCGCTTACCGTGTGTCGTGGCTCAGGCCACGCTGCCGCCGGCGGCCTCGATGGCCGCCTTGGCGCCGGCGGTGGCCGCCACACCGTTCAACTTGACCGCGATGCTGAGCTCGCCGGTCTTGATGACCTTGACCTTGCGCGCCAGCAGCGGCACCAGCCCCGCTTGCTTGAGCGTGAGCATGTCCACTTCGGACTTGCCCAGCGCCTGCAGGTCGGCCAGCGTGACCTCGGCGTTGAACTTCAGCGTCGGCGACTTGAAGCCGCGCTTGGGCAGCCGGCGCTGCAGCGGCATTTGACCGCCTTCGAAGCCGACCTTGTGGTAGCCGCCCGAACGCGACTTTTGGCCTTTGTGACCGCGCCCGGCGGTCTTGCCCAGCCCGGAGCCGATACCGCGCCCCACGCGGCGGCGCGGCTTTTTGGCACCCGCTGCGGGCTTGAGGGTGTTGAGTTCCATCACGACACTCCGGTTCTCAGAGCACCTGCACCAGGTAGCTCACCTTGTTGATCATGCCGCGCACCGCAGGGGTGTCCTGCAGTTCGCGCACGCTGCCCAGCTTGCGCAGACCCAGCCCGCGCACCGTGGCGCGGTGGCTTTCCTTGCAGCCGATGGGGCTGCGCACCAGCTTGACCTTGACGGTGTTGGTGGTCGTCGTCATCGCATGTCCCCTGTGGTCAGGCGCCCACGAGCTCTTCGACCGACTTGCCGCGCTTGGCAGCCACTTCGGCCGGCGTCGTGGACTTGCGCAGCGCGTCCAGCGTCGCGCGCACCAGGTTGTACGGGTTGGTCGAGCCGTGGCTCTTGGCCACGATGTCGGTGATGCCCATGACCTCGAACACCGCACGCATCGGGCCGCCGGCGATGATGCCGGTCCCCTTGGGCGCGGGCATCATGATCACGCGCGACGCGCCGTGCTCGCCGACCACCTCGTGGTGCAGGGTGCCGTTTTTGAGCGACACCTTGAACATCGAGCGGCGGGCTTCGTCCATCGCCTTTTGCACCGCCGAGGGCACTTCACGCGCCTTGCCCTTGCCCATACCGATGCGGCCATCGCCGTCGCCCACCACGGTGAGCGCCGCAAAGGCCATGATGCGGCCGCCCTTGACCACCTTGGTCACGCGGTTGACCGCGATCATCTTTTCCCGCAGGCCGTCGTCGTTGCCTTCGGTTTTGACGTTTGCTTGCATTTTTGCCATTTGCGTCACCCGATCCGTCAGAACTGCAGGCCGCCTTCACGCGCCGCTTCGGCCAAGGCCTTGACGCGACCGTGGTACTTGAAGCCCGAGCGGTCGAACGCGACCTTTTCGATGCCGGCCGCACGCGCCTTTTCGGCGATGCGCTTGCCGATGATGGCCGCCGCCGCCACATTGCCGCCCTTGCCGTGGCCACCCAACTGGGCGCGCACTTCGGGCTCCAGCGTCGAGGCCGACGCCAGCACACGGCTGCCGTCCGGCGAAATGATGTTGGCGTAGATGTGCAGGTTGGTGCGGTGCACCTGCAGGCGCACGGCGCCCTGCAGCGCGATGCGCACGCGGGTTTGGCGGGCGCGACGCAGACGCTGTTCCTTCTTGTTCAACATGTGCGCGCTCCTTATTTCTTCTTGGTCTCTTTGATGACGACCGTTTCATCCGCATAGCGGATGCCCTTGCCCTTGTAGGGCTCGGGCGGACGCACCGCACGGACCTCGGCGGCCACCTGACCGACACGCTGGCGGTCGGCGCCCTTGATGAGGATTTCGGTCGGCGTCGGCGTCTCGACCTTGATGCCTTCGGGCATCACCATCTCGACCGGGTGGGAAAACCCGACGCTGATGTTGAGCTTGTTGCCCTGGGCCGCGGCCTTGTAGCCCACGCCCACCAGCGTCAGCTTGCGCTCAAAGCCCTTGCTGACGCCGACGACCATGTTGTTGACCAACTGGCGCACCGTGCCGCTGAGGGCATCGGCTTCGCGCGTGGCGTCCACCGGGGCGAAGGTGAGCTTGCCGCCGTCTTGCGCCACCTTGACGCGCGGGTTCAACGGCAGGCTCAGCGCGCCCAGCGCGCCCTTGACCTGGATGCTGTCGGCACCGATGGCCACCTCGACCCCTTGGGGGATGGTGACGGCGGCTTTTGCTACACGAGACATCTGTCTTGCTCCTTCCTGCCGCGCATCAGGCCACGTAGCACAGCACTTCGCCACCGACACCGGCGGCGCGCGCCTTGCGGTCGGTCATCACGCCCTTCGGGGTGGTGACGATGGCCACACCCAGGCCGTTCATGACCTGCGGGATGTCCTTGGCGCCGCGGTACACGCGCAGGCCCGGACGGCTGACGCGCTCGATGCGCTCAATCACGGGACGGCCGGCGTAGTACTTGAGCGCGATTTCGAGCTCTTTCTTGCCGCCTTGCTCCTTGATCTGGAAGCCGTCGATGTAACCCTCGTCCTTCAGCACCTGCGCAATGGCGGTCTTCAGCTTGGACGCCGGCATCGTCACCGAGGCCTTTTCGACCATCTGGGCGTTGCGGATGCGGGTCAGCATGTCGGCGATCGGATCACTCATGCTCATTTGGGGTTCTCCTTCGCGCCTTACCAGCTGGCCTTGATCACGCCGGGAATCTCGCCGGCAAAGGCCAGTTCGCGAATCTTGGTACGGGCCAGACCGAACTGGCGGAACGTGCCGCGCGGACGACCGGTGATGCCGCAACGGTTGCGCTGGCGCGTCGGGTTGGCGTTGCGCGGCAGCTTTTGCAGCGCCGCACGGGCCGCGTCACGCTCCTCGGGGGTGCGCTTGGCGTCCTTGGCGATGGCTTTCAACTCGTTGTACTTGTTGGCGAACTTGGCAACCAGGCGGTCGCGCTTGAGTTCACGCTGAAGCAAAGCTTGCTTGGCCACGGCACACCTCAGTTCTTGAACGGGAAACGGAACCCCGCGAGCAGCGCCTTGCACTCCTCGTCGGTCTTGGCCGTGGTGGTGATGCTGATGTTCAGACCACGCACCGCATCGACCTTGTCGTATTCGATTTCGGGGAAGATGATTTGCTCTTTGACCCCGATGTTGTAGTTGCCGCGGCCGTCGAAGGCCCGCGCCGACACGCCACGGAAGTCGCGCACACGCGGCAGCGCGATCGTCACCAGGCGGTCCAGGAATTCGTACATGCGCGCGCCGCGCAGCGTGACCATGCAGCCAATGGGCTGACCCTCGCGGATCTTGAACCCCGCGATGGCCTTGCGGGCACGGGTCACGACGGGCTTTTGACCGGCGATCTTGGTCAGGTCGGCCACGGCGTTTTCGAGCACCTTCTTGTCGGCCACCGCCTCACCCACACCCATGTTGAGCGTGATCTTGGTGATGCGCGGCACCTCCATGACGGACTTGTAGCCGAACTGCTTTTGCAGCGCCGGCGCGATCTTTTCGCGGTAGAGCTGTTGGAAACGTGCCATGGTCAAGCCACCTTGATTTCTTCGCCGCTGGACTTGTAGACGCGCACCTTCTTGCCGTCGGCCAGCACCTTGATGCCCACCCGGTCAGCCTTGCCGGTGGCCGGGTTGTAGATGGCCACGTTGGACTGGTGGATCGGCATGGTCTTTTCGACGATGCCGCCGGCCACGCCCTTGAGCGGGTTGGGGCGCACGTGCTTTTTGACCACGTTGACGCCTTCGACGACGACACGCTGCTCGTCGGCGCGACGCAGCACACGGCCGCGCTTGCCCTTGTCGCGGCCGGCGATGACGATGACCTCGTCGCCCTTGCGGATCTTGTTCATGACGACTCCTTTACAGGACTTCGGGCGCCAGGGACACGATCTTCATGAAGCGCTCGGTACGCAGCTCGCGCGTCACCGGGCCGAAGATGCGGGTGCCGATCGGCTCCAGCTTGTTGTTGAGCAGCACGGCGGCGTTGCCGTCGAACTTGATGAGCGCGCCGTCGGGACGGCGGATCCCCTTGGCGGTGCGCACCACCACGGCGTTGTAGACCTCGCCTTTTTTGACGCGGCCACGCGGCGCGGCTTCCTTGATGCTGACCTTGATGATGTCGCCCACGCTGGCGTAGCGGCGCTTGGAGCCGCCCAGCACCTTGATGCACATCACGGACTTGGCGCCCGTGTTGTCCGCAACATCGAGTCGAGTTTGCGTTTGGATCATGATTGTGTCGTCCCAACTTGAATCCCTGTGCCACCGTGGCGCAGGCGATCAGTCTTGGGCCCGTCGCGGCAGGTTGCCCCGCCTGGTTGGGCAGAAAAAATAGATACTTCACCCCTAACGGGGCGAAGCTCTGCATTATGGCACACCCGCCAAGCGGTGTCAACAACCGCAGGCGAGCCGGGCGCGCCCCGGGGGCGGGCCCTCACGGCCGGTCCCATCGGTTGGCGTGCAGCCACACGTAGCCGCAAAACAGGTTGCGGCGGCGAAACGGCCCGGGCGTTTCGCAAAGCATGTGCGCGCGGGTCTCGGGCTTGACACCCCAAAACTTGGGCGTGCTCAAGAAGCGCTCGCGCTTTTCTGTCCACGCGGGCGCCCGCAGATCCGAGCGGTGGGCGATGAACTCGGCCATGCCCGCCAGCAAGGCATCGATCCACGGCTCGCCCACAAGCTCGGGCTCTTGCTCGATCATGCTGGCTTGGCGCTGCGGCGCCCGGTTGTCGGGGTGGGACAGCTCGTCGACAAACGCCTTGGCAAACAAGTTGAAGTGCTGCGCGCCGTGCTGGCGCGTCAGCTGCGCCACGCGCGCCAAGGAGTGCCGTGGCGCGGCTGGCACGCTGTGGGGCGCGGGCGTTGGCGTCGGGGGCGCGGGGCTGGCCGACGTGGCGGCCGCCTCATTCGATGGCTTTGACGATGTCTTCGACCACTTTCTTGGCATCACCAAACACCATCATGGTCTTGTCCATGTAAAAGAGCTCGTTGTCCAGCCCGGCGTAACCGGTGGCCATCGAGCGCTTGTTGACGATGACGGTGCGCGCCTTGTACGCCTCCAAAATCGGCATGCCGTAGATGGGGCTGCCCTTTTGCAGCGCGGCCGGGTTGACGACGTCGTTGGCGCCCAGCACGATGGCGACATCGGTTTGCCCAAACTCGGGGTTGATGTCCTCCATCTCGAACACCTGGTCGTAGGGCACCTCGGCCTCGGCCAGCAGCACGTTCATGTGCCCGGGCATGCGCCCCGCCACCGGGTGGATGGCGTACTTGACGCTGATGCCTTTGTCGGTGAGTTTTTGCGCCAGCTCTTTGACGGCGTGCTGCGCGCGCGCCACCGCCAGGCCGTAGCCGGGCACGATGATGACGCTTTCGGCGTTGGACAGGATGAAGGCGACGTCATCCGGGCTGCCGCTGCGCACGGTGCGCTGCTGCTGCGTGCCCTGCGCCGCGGCCGGGTCGGCCCCGAAGCCGCCCAGGATGACGTTGATGAACGAGCGGTTCATCGCCTTGCACATGATGTAGCTGAGGATGGCGCCCGAGGAGCCCACCAGCGAGCCGGCGATGATCAGCATCGGGTTGTTGAGGCTAAAGCCGATGCCGGCCGCGGCCCAGCCGGAGTAGCTGTTGAGCATCGACACCACCACCGGCATGTCGGCGCCACCGATCGGGATGATGATGAGCACCCCCAGCACGAAGCTGAGCGCCAGCATCAGGTAAAACGCCGGTGCGCTTTCGGTGACGGCGTACGCCACGCCCAGCGCCACCGTGGCCAGCCCCAGCACCAGGTTGAGCAGGTGCTGGCCGGCGAACACCACCGGCGCGCCCTGAAACAGCCGGAATTTGTACTTGCCGGAGAGCTTGCCAAACGCGATCACCGAGCCGCTGAAGGTGATGGCGCCGATGGCCGCGCCCAAAAACAGCTCGACCTTGTTGCCCAGCGGGATGGGCGGCACGCTGCCATCGGCGCCACGCTGCACGATGCCGAAGGCGTACGGCTCGGTGGCCGCGGCGATGGCGATGAACACCGCGGCCAGGCCCACCATGCTGTGCATGAAGGCCACGAGCTCGGGCATCTTGGTCATTTCGACGCGCTTGGCCATGACGGCGCCGGCGCTGCCGCCAGCCAGCAAGCCCAGCAGCACCCACACCATGCCTTGGGCACCACCGCCCGACAGCTCCACGATCAGCGCCGCCGTGGTGAGGATGGCGATGGCCATGCCGACCATGCCAAAGAGGTTGCCGCGGATCGAGGTCGTCGGGTGGCTCAAGCCTTTGAGCGCCTGGATGAAACAGACGCTGGCCACCAGGTACAGCAGCACCACCAGGTTCATGCTCATGCGCGCTCTCCTTGCTCGGCCGCGGCGGGCTTGCGCTCTTTTTTCTTGAACATTTCGAGCATGCGGCGCGTGACCAAAAAGCCGCCAAAGACGTTGACGGCGGCCAACGCCACCGCCAGCACGCCCATGGCCTTGCCCAGGCCGGTTTCGGTCAGCGCCGCGGCCAACATCGCGCCCACGATGACGATGGCCGAGATGGCGTTGGTCACCGCCATCAGCGGCGTGTGCAGCGCCGGCGTGACGTTCCACACGACGTGGTAGCCCACGTAGATGGCCAACACAAAGATGATCACGTTGTACAGGATCGGGGATACGGCTTCCATTGGCGTTCTCCAGGCAGGGCCATCAGGTGCGGCGACGCAGCTCGCCCGCGTGCGTCACCAAGCAGGCGGCCACGATGTCATCGTCCAGGTTGAGCTGCAGCTGCCCTTCCTTGGTGACGATGAGCTTGAGAAAGTCCAGCACGTTGCGCGCGTACAGCGCCGAGGCGTCGGCGGCCACCATCGCGGGCAGGTTGGTGTGGCCGATGAGGGTCACCCCGTGCACGCTGACCACCTGGTCGGGCACGGTCAGCGGGCAGTTGCCACCGGGCTGGCCATGCGGCCCCAGCGGGCCGCGCCCGGCGGCCAGGTCCACGATGACCGAGCCGGGCTTCATGCTGCGCACCATCTCCTCGGTGACCAGCGTGGGCGCGGGGCGGCCGGGGATCAGCGCGGTGGTGATGACGACGTCGGCCTGGGCCACGCGTTTGGCCACCTCGGCGCGCTGGCGCTGCAGCCAGCTCTCGGGCATGGGGCGGGCGTAGCCGCCCACGCCTTGGGCGCATTCCCGCTCCTCGTCGGTTTCGTAGGGCACATCGATGAATTTGGCCCCCAGGCTCTCCACCTGTTCCTTGACGGCAGGGCGCACGTCGGAGGCCTCGATGACCGCGCCCAGCCGCTTGGCCGTGGCAATGGCCTGCAAGCCCGCCACGCCCACGCCCAGCACGACGACGCGCGCGGCCTTGATGGTGCCCGCGGCCGTCATCAGCATCGGAAAGAGGCGCTGGTAATGGTTGGCCGCCAGCATCACCGCCTTGTAGCCGGCGATGTTGGCCTGGCTGGACAGCACGTCCATGCTCTGCGCGCGCGTGGTGCGCGGCGCCGCTTCCAGCGCGAACGCGGTCAACCCGGCCGCGGCCAGACGCTGCAGCCCCTCGACATCAAAAGGGTTGAGCATGCCGATCAGCGTCGCGCCCGCCTTCATCTGCGCCAGCTCGTCCACGGCCGGCGCACGCACCTTGAGCACCAGCTCGGCGCCGAGCGCCGTGGCCGCATCGACGATCTCGGCCCCGACGGCGCGGTAGGCCTCGTCGGGCGCACTGGAGGCCACGCCGGCGCCCGTTTGCACCAGCACGTGGTGGCCTTGCGCCACCAGCTTTTTGGCGGTTTCGGGGGTCACGGCCACCCGGGTTTCCAGCGCCGCCGTTTCGGCGGGCACGCCTATGCGCATGGGTGTTCTCCTCGCTTGGGGTTGGTGTGGTTGTCGCGCAGCCCTACAGGTTAGCGGCAAAGCGCGCGACAAGCCATCGCCCGCCCGACACATGACCCTCGGGATTACCCGCAAACGGCTGCGCCCGTGGTGATGCCACTATAAGTGATCCTTGATATTGTGCGGTCAGGCGACGCCGGCGCGCAACAACACCACCGCGATAATGCGCCCCATGCCGAACCAACGCTTCCAAGCCAACGTCACCGTGGCCGCGATCATCGAGCGCGAGGGGCGCTACCTGCTGATCGAAGAGCACACGCCGGAGGGGCTGCGCCTGAACAACCCCGCCGGGCATCTGGAGCAGGGCGAAGACCCCGTGCAGGCGTGCGTGCGCGAGGTGCTGGAGGAAACCGCCCATCCGTTCACGCCCACGGCGTTGTTGGGCGTGTACCTGTCGCGCCTGCGCCGCCCCGCCACGGGCGAGGACATCACCTACGTGCGCCTGGCCTTCGTCGGCACGGTGGACGACGCGGTGCCCGGGCGCGCGCTGGACGAAGGCATCGTGCGCACCGTGTGGATGACGTTGGACGAGGTGCGCGCCAGCCGCGCGCGCCACCGCAGCGCGCTGGTGCTGCGTTGCATTGAAGACCACGCCGCCGGGCGACGTTTGCCCCTGGAGGCCGTGCACACCGACGTGTCGGTGCGAACCCCCGTCGTGCTCAAGGGGCAAGCGTAAGCACGGTCAACGCCGCCAGCGCCGCCGTCTCGGTGCGCAACACCCGCGCCCCCAGGCTCACCGGCTGCAGACCGGCGTGGGCCAGCGTCGCTTCTTCGTCCGGGGCAAGCCCACCCTCCGGCCCGAGCACGACGTGGCACGGCCCGGGGTGCGCCGCCGCCCACCGGGCCAGGGTGGGCGCGTCGGGTTGCAGCGACAGCCACAACCCCCTACCGAGGCCAGTGCGCACCGGGTCGGCCAGCCAGTCGGCCAAGGCGCGCACCGGCTGCACCACAGGCACCCGGTTGCCGCCGCATTGTTCGCAGGCGGCCACCGCCACCGCTTGCCAGTGCGCGATCTTTTTGTCGGCGCGCTCGCCGCTCAAGCGCAGCACGCTGCGCTGGGTCAGCAACGGCTGGACGCTGGCCACGCCCAGTTCGGTGGCCTTTTCGACCAGCCAATCCATGCGCTCGTTGGCGGGCATGCCCACGGCCAGGTGCACGGCGCGCGCGGGCTCGCGCTGCACCGCTTCGTGCGCCTGCACCTGCACGGTGACGTCGCGCCGCCCGATGGCGGTGATGGTGGCGCGCCACTGGCCGCCGTGCAGCGGGTCGCCAAACAGCGTCAACGCGTCGCCCGGCTGCAGGCGCAGCACCTGCACGTGGCGGCTGGCCGCAGGCGGCAGCACCACGGTTTGGCCGGGTTGCAGCGGCTGCGGGTGGTGAATGCGGGGCGCGTCCATGGCCACCGCGTCAGAGCGCGCGCCCGAACGAGTAGGCCGTGGTGGTCTCGATGCCCTCGACGGCGTCGATGAGCTTGAGCAGCGGCGCCAGCTCGCGGTAGCGCGCCGCGGTGTGACGGATGTAGCCGATGAAGCGCGGCGCGTCCGCCAGGTACTGCGGCTTGCCGTCGCGCAGCGTTAGCCGCGCGAAGATGCCCGCGACCTTGAGGTGGCGCTGCAGCCCCATCCACTCCACCGCACGGTAAAAGGCCCCAAAGTCGTACGACCAGTCCTCGTGCTCCAGGAGCCCGGCGCGGCGCGCCGCGTCCCAGTAGCGAATCGTGACGTCCAGCACCACCTCCTCATCCCACGACAGGAAGGCGTCGCGCATCAGGCTGGCGATGTCGTAGGTCACGGGGCCATGCACCGCGTCCTGAAAGTCCAGCACCCCCAGCCGCCCCTCGGGGTGGCGGGGGTCGAAGCCGCCGTCGGGCAGCATCAGGTTGCGCGGCATGAAGTCGCGATGCACCCACACGGTGGGCTGCGCCAGCACCCGGCGCACGATCAGGTCGAACGCCTCGTGCAAGGTTTGCTGCTGCGCCACCGACAGCGCCACGCCCTTGTGGCGCGCCAAGTACCAGTCGGGAAAGAGCGCCAGCTCGCGACGCAGCAGCGCCTCGTCGTAGGGCGGCAGCGCCTGCGGCCGGGTGGCGCGCTGCCAGGCCAGCAGCGCTGCAATGGCATCTTTGAAGTACGGCAGCGCCGCCTGCGGCTGCTGCGGGTCGAGCACGTGCAGCAATGTGCGCGTGCCCAGGTCGGTCAGCAGCATGAAGCCGTGCGCCTCGTCCCAGGCCAGCACCTGCGGCGCGCGCACCTCGGCCTCGCGCATCAACCCCGCCACCCGCACAAAGGGACGACAGTCCTCCTGCGCGGGCGGCGCGTCCATGATGATGAGCGTGCCCCCGCCGTGCGTGGGCGCGCGCTCGACGCGCAGGTAGCGCCGGAAGCTGGCGTCGGCGCTGGCCAGGCGCAGCGTGGCCGGCTGCAGGCCGTGGGGTTCGGCCACCGACTGCAGCCAGGCGTCGAAGGCGGCGGCACGCGCCGGGTCGGCCCAGACGACGGGGGCAGGAACGGCAGGCGCGGCAGCAGGTTCGGTCGGCATGGTTGTGGGGCTCATGGATAATCGCTGCGATTCTACGAACGCCCGTGCCGTCCGCGCCTGCCATGCGCCTTGCGTCCCAACCCCACACCCCCTGTGGCCCGGCCCCTGCCGCCGCGCGCCGCCCGCTGGCGGTGCTGGCGGCGCTGCTGGGAGCGGCGCCGGCGCTGGCCCCGGCCCAGGGGTTGGTGCTGCAACCGTCGTTGACGCTGCAGGAGCTGCCCGCGGCGCTGCGCGCCCGGCTGCCCGTCACCGTGGAGGGCGCGCGCATCGCGGGCCGTGTGGATGAGCGCCTCGACGTCGAAGGCGGGGCCGTGTTGCGCCGCCACGACCTGGTGCTGCGCGCCGACACGCTCAGCCACACCAGCGCCGACGACACCGCGATCGCGCAGGGGCACGTGCGCGTGGTGCGCTTGGGCAACGTGTACGAAGGCACGCGGCTGCAGCTCAAGCTCGACACGTTCGAGGGCCGCTTCGACGACGTGCGCTTTGAGCTCGGACGCACCGGCGGGCAGGGTGAGGCCGCGCGCGTCGACTTCCTCGACGAGCACCGCTCGGTCGCCCATCGGGTGCGCTACAGCACCTGCCCCCGCCCGGCCAGCGGCCCGTGGCAGCCGGCGTGGGCGGTGACCGCCGACGAGGTGCGGCTGGACATGGCCAGCGACACCGGCGAGGCGCGTGGCGGCCGCCTCGAGTTCCAAGGGGTGCCGTTGCTCGCGGCCCCCTGGCTGAGCTTTCCGCTGTCCGACGCGCGCAAAAGCGGCTGGCTGCCGCCGACGCTGAACCTGGACAACACGAGTGGCTTCGAGACCACGGTGCCGTATTACCTCAACCTCGCGCCCAACCGCGACGCCACGCTGTACCCGACGCTCATGACGCGCCGCGGCCTGGACCTGGGTGGCGAGTACCGTTACCTGGAGCCCACTTACAGCGGGCAGTTGCGCGCGGCCTACCTGCCCAACGACAGCCTGCGCAGCATGGACCGCTGGGCTTACGCGGTGCAGCATCAACACACGCTGCCCGCGCTGGACTGGCTGCCCGGGGCGGGGTTGCGGCTCAACCTCAACCGCGTCAGCGACGACGATTATTGGCGCGACTTCCCGCGCACCAGCGTCATCACCAACCTGTCGCAGCGCCTGTTGTCCAACGAAGCGGTGCTCAGCGGCGGGCAGGGCGAGTGGAGCTACAGCCTGCTGGCGCAGCGCTGGCAAACGCTGGGGGCCGCGCCCAGCATCGTCAACATCCCGGCCGAGACCATCGTGGCGCCGTACGACCGTGTGCCGTCGCTGGCGCTGCGCTGGCGCCCGGCGGCCTGGGGTGGTGCGCTGGAGGGCTGGCGCCTGAGCGCCGACGCCGAGCTGACGCAGTTTCGCACCGACCGCACCCCCGTGGTGTGGGATGGCGTGTCGGCCGGCGAGCAACGCAGCGACGTCAACGGCACGCGCACGCTGGGCGTGCTGCGCCTGAGCCGCCGCTGGGAGACGCCGGGCTGGTTTGTCGAGCCCAGTGTGCAGTTGCACGCGCGCCACTACCGCTTCGAACAAGCGCTGGGCGACGGCCGGCGCAGCGCCAGCGTGGTGCTGCCCACCGCCGCGCTGGACGCCGGCCTGGTGTTTGAGCGCGCCACCACCTGGGGCGGGCGGGCGCTGGCGCAAACGCTGGAGCCGCGCATCCTGCTGGCCGCCACGCCGTACCGCGACCAGCGCCTGCTGCCGGTGTACGACAGCGCGGCCTACGACTTCAACCTGGCCACCATCTACGCCCCCAACCCCTACGCGGGCAACGACCGCATCGCCGATGCGCGCACCGTCACCTACGGCATCACCACGCGGCTGTACGCGCAAGACAGCGGGGCCGAGCTGGCCAGTCTGGGCGTGGCGCAGCGCGTGCGGCTGCGCGAGCAGCGCGTCACGCTGCCCAACGAGACCGCGCTGGCCACCGGGCGCAGCGACATCCTGATCGGCTCCACACTGCATTGGGACCGCCAGTGGTCGTTCACCGGCACGTGGCAGTTCAACACCGAGCAGCGCACCTCGGTGCGTACGGTGCTGTCGGCGCGCTACCAGCCCGGGGCGTACCGCGTGCTCAACGTCGCCTACCGCAACAACGAAACCACGGGCGCGCGCAGCCGCTTGCTCGACATCGCCTGGCAGTGGCCGCTGGCGGCGCTGGGCGGCTCCATGCCCAGCGCCGTGCCCGGCCAAGCGCTGGGGCCGGGGCGCTGGTACGGCGTCGGCCGCGTCAACTACAGCTTGCTGGAGCGGCGCGTCGTCGACCTGGTGGCCGGCTTCGAATACGATGCCGGCTGCTGGATTGGCCGCATCGTGCTGGAGCGGCTGCAGCAAAGCGCCAGCCAAGCCAACCAGCGCATCCTGTTTCAACTGGAGTTTTCGGGCTTTTCGCGCCTGGGCAGCAACCCGCTGCAGGCGCTGCGCCAGCACATCCCGCGCTACCAGTACCTGCGCGAAGACGTCGATCCGCCCAGCCGCTTCCAACGCTATGAATAAACCAAACCGCACCTTGCATGCAGCGGCCACGCTGCTGACCATCGCCCTGGCGCTGGGCGGCACGGGGGCCGCGGCGCAGCCGCTGGGCGCGCGCCCCGGGTCCACAACCGCCTCGGCCAGCCTGGACCACATCGTGGCGCTGGTGGGCGGGCAGCCCATCACCGCCAGCGAGGTGCGTGCGCGGCTGGCACGCATCGAGGTGCCGGCCGACGCCTCGAGCAGCGCCCGAGCCAGCCTGGCGCGCGAGGTGCTGGAGCGCCTGATCGACGAGCGCGCCCTGCTGCAGGTGGCGCAGGAGCAAGGCGTGCGCGTCAGCGACGCCGAGGTCGATGCCGCCGAGGCCGAGGTGGCGCGCCGCAACGGCCTGAGCGTGGAGCAACTGCGCCAGCGCCTGCCTAGCGCCGGTCTGACGCCGGCCAGCTTTCGCGCCAACCTGCGCGACGAGCTGACGCTGCAGCGCCTGCGCGAGCGCGAGGAGGCGCGCGCGCGCGTCAGCGAAGCGGACATCGACGCCTGGCTGCGCGAGCGGGAACGCCCCAGCGACCCAGCCCAAGTGGCGCTGGAGCTGGCGCAGGTGCTCATCCCCGTGCCCGAAAACGCCAGCGCCGCGCAACAGGCCCAGGCCCAGCAACAGGCCGACGACGTGGCGCGCCGCGCCCGCGCTGGCGAGGACTTCGCCGCGTTGGCACGTCAGTATTCACGGGCGCCCGAAGCGACCCAGGGCGGGCGGCTGGGGCTGCGCACGGCGGATCGCTACCCCACGCTGTTTTGGGACGCCGTGCGTGGCCAGCCCCCGGGCAGCATCGTCGGTCCGCTGCGCAGCGGCGCCGGCTGGCACGTGCTGAAGGTGCTGACGCAGCGCCACGTGGACCTGCCCGACCCCACCGTGACCCAAACCGAGGTGCGCCACATCCTGCTGCGCGCCGACACCGACGCGCAGCGTCAAGCCGCCATTGAGCAGCTGCGCGCCCTGCGCGAGCGCATCGTGGCGGGCCAGATCAGCTTCGAGCAAGCCGCACGCCAAACCAGCCAGGACGCCAGCGCGCGTGACGGCGGGCGGCTGGGCTGGGCCGCGCCAGGCCTGTTCGTGCCGGAGTTCGAACAAGCGATGGACGCGCTGGCGCCGGGTCAGGTGTCGGAGCCGGTGGTGTCGCGCTTTGGCGTGCACCTGATCGAGGTGCAGCAACGCCGCGAGGTGCCGCGCAGCGCGCGCGAGCTGCGCGACGCCGTGCGCGCGCTGCTGCGTCAACGCAAAGCCGACGAAGCGCTGGCCGAACTTGTGCGCGAGGCGCGCGCGCGCACCTACGTCGAATACCGCGAGCCGCCGCAGTGAGCCCCCTCCGACCCGACCCCGCCACGCTGGAAGGCCACCGCGCGCGCAAGCGCTTTGGCCAACACTTTCTGAGCGATCCGGCCATCATCGACGCCATTGTGCGCGCCATCGACCCGGAGCAGGGCGACTGCGTGGTCGAGATTGGCCCGGGCCTGGGCGCGCTGACGCAACCGCTGCTGGAGCGGCTGCAGCGCCTGACCGTGGTCGAGCTGGACCGTGACCTGGCGGCGCGGCTGCGCCAGCAAGCCGGGCTGGAGGTGGTGCAAGCCGACGTGCTGACGGTGGACTTTGGCGCCCTGGCCCAGCGCTGCGCCCCCCGGCGGCTGCGCGTGGTGGGCAACCTGCCCTACAACATTTCCACCCCCATCCTGTTTCACCTGCTGCGCTGGGCGCCTCAGGTGCAGGACCAGCATTTCATGCTGCAAAAAGAAGTGGTCGACCGCATGGTGGCGGCGCCCTGCACGGCCGCCTACGGACGGCTGAGCGTGATGCTGCAGTGGCGCTATGCGATGGAGCACGTGCTGCACGTGCCCCCCAGCGCCTTCACACCGCCGCCGCGCGTGGACAGCGCCGTGGTGCGCATGGAGCCGTACCCGGCGCCGGCGCCGCTGGACGCAGCCCGGCTGGAAGCGCTGGTCAAGGTGGCGTTTTCGCAGCGGCGCAAGCTGCTGCGCCACACCCTGGGGCCATGGCTGGCCGAGCAGGGCTACGGCGGCACGTTCGACCTGCAGCGCCGCGCCGAGGAAGTCCCGGTGCAGGACTACGTGGCGCTGGCGCAGGCGCTCAGCCCGCCTCAGGCGGCGCTGAGCCAGTAGCCGGCGTTGAACGGGCTGCTCATGCGCAGCGCCTGCGGGCTGACGTCGACCAGCTTGTCGGTCAGCAACGGCTCGTCGGCCTGCTCCAGGTCGGCCGGGCGCGGCGCGCGCGCCACCGAGAACGAATAAAAGCACCGGAACGGCACCTTGCGCTCGGCCCAAAAGTCGGCCACGTCGCGGAACACGTCGAGCAGCTGCTCGCGCGCTTCCTTGTCGAACTTGGGGCTGGTGGGGATGTGCTCCAACACACACACAAACCCCGTTTGCGGGCCCGACTTGTACACCGTGTCGGTCAGGCAGTCGTACAGCGCGTCGAGGTTTTTGCCGTTGTGCGGCGGCAGTTGGAACTGCGTCGAGATCAGCTCCAGGATGTCTTGCTTGTTGAGCGCCGTGGCCAGGTTGGCGTACAGGAAGTGGTGGCCCAGCGTCTCGGCCGCCGCCTGCAGGTCTTTGACCGTGAAGGCGCGGATCGACTGGACGATGTTGGGTCGCACGTTGCGCAGCGGCTGTTCCATGATGGGCGTCGGATGATGGCTACAAAAGTTCAAGGCAACGCGAACCAGCGCCTGGGCCCGCCGCTTCACGGCACGATGCGGCGAAAGCTCGCATAGTGGTCGGCCGTGTAGTAGCAAGCCTCGGGCACCGTGGGCGTCCACCCCCCGCAAACGATGCGCCGCGCACCCCGGTGCTTGAGGCCCGGCGTGGGCACCGTGTATTCACGGTAGTACCCACGCTTGGCCGGCGGCAGCAACCGTTCACGGTTGGCAAACACCGTACCGTCTTTTTCGTACGGAAAGGGCCCCCCTTGGCGAATCAACTGCATGACCTGACGCGCCTCGGGCGGCAGCTCGGCCAGCGCCACGCTGTCGTCCAGGGGCCCGCGCGCCAGCGCCAGCGCGCACACCCCCAGCCACAGCCCCAGCACCACCCACCACGCACGCAGCGGGCGCAGCCACGTCCTCAGCACCGTTCGTTCGCCTTGGGGTAAACCCTAAAAACAAGGGCGCAAGTGTGCCGCAAGCGTCGCCAGATTGCAAGATCTTGACAATCTTGGGCGCTTGTGCTTCACCGTGCCGACGCCCTTACCGCGCCTGCGTGGCATCCCCCGCCACGGCGCGCGGTCCGACGTTGGCTTCGGCCACGGTCAGCGCCGTCATGTTGACGATGCGCCGCACCGTGGAGCTGGCCGTCAGGATGTGCACCGGCTTGGCCACGCCCAACAGCATCGGCCCAATCGCGATGCCACCGCCGGCGGCGGTTTTGAGCAGGTTGTAGCTGATGTTGGCCGCGTCGATGTTGGGACACACCAGCAGGTTGGCCTCGCCGCTCAAGGTGCTGCGCGGCATGATGGCTTGACGCATCGCCGCATCCAGCGCCACGTCGCCGTGCATCTCACCGTCCACCTCCAACCACGGCGCCTGCTCGCGCAGCATGGCCAAGGCCTGGCGCATCTTGACGGCGCTGGGCGCGTCCGACGAGCCGAAGTTGGAGTGCGACAGCAGCGCCGCCTTGGGCGTGACGCCAAAGCGCATGATCTTGCGCGCCGCCATTTGCGTGATGGCGGCGATTTGCTCGGCGCTGGGGTCGAGGTTGATGTGCGTATCGACCAAAAACACCTGCCGCCCGGGCAGCAAAATGGCGTTCATGGCCGCGTAACAACTGGCCCCGGGGCGCAGCCCGATGACTTGGTCGATGTAGTTGAGGTGCATGGCCGGCGTGCCCCAGGTGCCGCAGATGAGGCCGTGCACCTCGCCGTGGCGCAGCAGCATCGCGCCAATCAGCGTCAGGCGCCGGCGCATCTCGATCTTGGCCAGCTGCTCGGTGACGCCACGGCGCTCCATGATGCGGTGGTAATCCTGCCAAAAGGTTTTGTAGCGGTGGTCGTGCTCGACGTTGACGACGTCGTAGTCCACCCCCTCGCGCAGCCGCAGCCCAAAGCGCTCGATGCGCTGCGCGATCACGCTTGGGCGGCCGATCAGCACCGGGCGCGCCAGCCCCTCGTCCACCACCACCTGCGCGGCGCGCAAGACGCGCTCTTCCTCGCCCTCGGCGTAGGCCACGCTCTTGTGGCGCGCCTGCTTGGCGATCGCGTACACCGGCTTCATCAGCGTGCCCGACGCGAACACGAAGCTTTGCAGCCGCTCGCGGTACGCGTCCATGTCGGCGATCGGGCGCGTGGCCACACCGCTGCGCGCGGCCGCCTCGGCCACCGCCGGCGCGATGCGCATCATCAGCCGTGGATCGAACGGCTTGGGAATCAGGTACTCGGGCCCGAAGGCCAGCTTTTCCCCCGCGTAGGCCTGCGCCACGACGTCGCTTTGCTCGGCCTGGGCCAGCTCGGCGATCGCGTGCACGGCGGCGATCTCCATCTCGTCGGTGATGGTGGTGGCGCCGCAGTCCAGCGCCCCGCGAAAGATGTACGGGAAACACAGGACGTTGTTGACCTGGTTGGGGTAGTCGCTGCGCCCGGTGGCGATGACGGCGTCATCGCGCACCGCGCGCACCTGCTCGGGCAGGATCTCGGGCGTGGGGTTGGCCAGCGCCAAAATCAAGGGCCGCGGCGCCATGCGGGCCACCATCTCGGGCTTGAGCACCCCGCCCGCCGACAGGCCCAAAAAGACATCCGCGCCCTCAATGACCTCGGCCAGCGTGCGCGCGTCGGTGACCTGGGCGAACTGCGCCTTGTCGGCGTCCATCAACTCGGTGCGGCCTTGGTACACCACGCCGGCCAGGTCGGTCACCCAAATGTGTTCACGCGGCAAGCCGAGTTTGACCAGCAGGTTCAGGCACGCCAGCGCCGCCGCCCCGGCGCCGCTGGTGACCAGCTTGACCGAGCGGATGTCCTTGCCCACCACCTTGAGGCCGTTGAGGATGGCCGCGCCGACCACGATCGCGGTGCCGTGCTGGTCGTCGTGGAACACCGGGATGCGCATGCGCTCGCGCAGCTTGCGCTCGACATAAAAGCAGTCCGGCGCCTTGATATCTTCGAGGTTGATGCCGCCGAAGGTGGGCTCCAGCGCGGCGATGATATCCACCAGCCGGTCAGGGTCTTTTTCGTTGATTTCGATGTCGAACACGTCGATGCCGGCGAACTTCTTGAACAGCACCGCTTTGCCTTCCATCACCGGCTTGGCCGCCAACGGCCCAATATCGCCCAACCCGAGCACGGCCGTGCCGTTGGTGATGACGGCCACCAGGTTGCCGCGCGCGGTGTAGCGAAACGCCTGCGTGGCGTCGGCGGCGATTTCCTCGCACGGCGCGGCCACGCCAGGCGAGTACGCCAGCGCCAGGTCACGCTGGTTGGACAGCGCCTTGGTGGGGGTGATGGCAAGCTTGCCCGGCTGCGGGCGCTCGTGGTAGTCCAGTGCGGCGCGCTTGAGCTGGGCGCGCGCGTCGGTTTGATCGTTCACGGTCGGCATCTCCAACGGTGCGGGGCACGCTGCGGCCAAGGCCGCTCAGCGGTTCAATGCCCAACGGAGGCGCCCATTGTAAAAAGCGCCTACCACCCCTGCGGCCTGCAGGTCGCTCAGACCGGTGCGCTGTTGCGCGCTTGCGCGGGCTGGCAAACAACCGCCCGGTTGCCCCCTTGCCGCTTGGCTTCGTACAAGGCGGTGTCGGCGGCTTGCACCAACGCCGCGCCATCGGCTGGGTCGCGCGGCACCCGGGCGCACGCGCTGCTCCAGCCGCGCGTTGGCCTCCAACAGATCTTGGTTTTGCACCGCCAGCACATGGTACAGCTGCCCCACCATGCGCAGCAGGTTGGCCACGCGGCGATCCCGTGGGTCTTCTTCCTGCTGGTAGGCCTGCACAGGGTGCATACCGAGGCGGATCAAACGTAGCCTGCTGGGCTGCGGGCTGAGCGCCTGCCCGTGAAACATCGCACGGTTGAGGGCGTTGAACAGGTCCACCAAGTGGTGGTGCTGTTGGTCGACGCTGTCGATGCCGGTCAGCAGGGTCGTGTCCCACACGAAAACATCGTCGGGTGTGGGCGTGACGGCGGGCTGCGACGCGGCTTGCATGGGGCGACAGTATGGCACTTGACCGTTGAGCGGCCAAGGAGGCCCGCACGGTTTGAGCGATACTTACTTGTTTGCGCTGCGTCAAGATCTTCGATAACCCACAACGCGCCAAGTGCACCCTGCTTTCACCATGACCACGGCCCCTGACCACGTATCCGCCCAGACGCCCCTCGCCCCCACCGGCACCCTGCGCGCCGTCATCAACCTGGGCAACGCCATGCTGGCGCGGCGCGGCCCCGAGGGTCAGCCCACGGGTGTTTCGGTGGACCTGGCCCACGCGCTGGCGCAGCAGCTTGGCGTGCCGTTGGCGCTGCATGTGGTCAGCACGGCCGCCGAATCGGTGGCCGCGGTGCGCCAGGGTCTGGCGGACGTGGGCTTTTTTGCCATCGACCCCAAGCGCAGTGACGGCGTGGCGTTCAGCGCCCCCTACCTGCTGATTGAAGGCAGCTACCTGGTGCGCGCCGACGCGCTGCAGCAAACCAACGACGATGTCGATCGCCCCGGCACGCGCGTCGTGGTGGGGCAGGGCAGCGCCTACGACCTGTACCTCAGCCGCACACTGCAGCACGCGACGCTGGAGCGCGCCTCCTCGACGCCCGCGGTGGTGGAGCAGTTCCTGGCCAGCGGCGCCGACGTGGCCGCGGGCATCCGCCAGCCGCTGTTGGCCGAGGCGCAGCGCCGTGGCGGCTTGCGCGTGCTGCCGGGGCGCTTCATGGTCATCGAACAAGCCATGGGCTGTCCAGCCGCGTACGGCGCGGAGGCGCGCGCCACGCTGGCGGCGTTCGTCGAACACGCCAAAGCCAGCGGGCTGGTCGCCCAACTGCTGGCCAGGCACGGGGTGGAGGGTGCCTCGGTAGCACCCGCGGCGGGCTGAGCGCTGCGGAACGACCAGCCATCGGTAGTAGGCCAACAGGCCGACGCTGGAGCGCGGCCCAGGGCGACGATCAGGTGTCCAATAAACACCATTGTTGATTGCACCTCCGCGACTGCGACGCGAGAACCGCCGCCTGCAGATGGAGCGTGCCATCCTGGCAAAGGCTACGGCCTGGTTTGCCGCCAAGGTCGACAAGACGCTGACAGCGTCTACGAACTGATGCGTGCCAACCAGGCGCACCTTCCCCGTGCGCACCATGTGCCGCGTGTTGCGGGTCTCGCCCAGCGGCCACTACGACTGGCGTGGGCGCCGTCCCTCGCGGCGTGCGCAGGATGATGAGGCGCTGCCAGCCTGCCGTGCGCAGGACCTGGTGCAGCGCCACTTCCAGGCGCAGGCTGCTGCCCCGTCCCCGAACCCTCCAGCATCCACCCCAACCCAGGCTCGGCTCCCAAGCCCTCAGCCGTCCGTGAAAGCAGGGTAACTCCAACTCAAGCCGTGAGCGTGGCCGCCGGCTCGCACGGGGTGAGCTTTGTGGTGCGCGATGACCACGCTGCCCATGGATGCATGGCGCGCCCGTCAGCGATGCGCAGCATAATATGTAATCGTTATGCATATTACAAGGAGCCGTCCATGACCCACGTCGTGCTGGAAGCTTGCATACGCTGCAAATACACCGACTGCGTGGACGTCTGCCCTGTGGACGCCTTCCGTGAAGGGCCGAACATGTTGGTCATTGACCCGGACGACTGCATCGATTGCGCCGTGTGCGTCCCCGAATGCCCCGTTGAGGCCATCGTGCACGAAGATGACGTGCCTGCACGGCAGCTCGCGTTCATCCGGCTCAATGCCGAACTGGCCAAGCAGTGGCCCACCATCGTGCGCAGCAAGTCCGCCCTACCTGACGCGGACCAGTGGGCACAGGTGACCGACAAGCTGCCCTACCTGGACCGGGGACAACCCCATCGCAAGGCACCTCAGCCATGACCAGCCTTGGTTGGTGGTGGTGGCACCTGGCAGCGGTAACCACCAGCCTGAGTTTCTTCACCGTGCGCTGGGTGGCCGCCCTGCTGGGCAGGCCATGGGTCTGGGCGCGGACCACGCGCGCGGCGGCGGTGTTGGCGGATTCGGTGTTGCTGATGGCCGGTGTGGGGTTGATGCTGACGCGCGGCTGGTGGCCCACCGTGCCCGTTTGGCTGTGGTTCAAATGGTGTTTGCTGGTGCTGTACATCATGCTGGGCCACCTTGCACTGCGCACTACGGTGCCTGCACGCACGCGCGTCCTGGCGGGGGTGGTGGCGCTGGTCGTGGCCGCGCACATCGTGGGCGCGGCCGTCGCCCATCACCCCGCTGGGTTCTGGTTCGCCGCTGGGCGGACGGGCTGAAGCGGCAGCACCGTTGCAGCGGGCACCGTCCCCACCGGCACCAGGTCAGCCAAGGTGTAGCCATCCAGCACGCCCAGGTACGCGCGCAAAGCCGCATTGAGCGCCACCCGCAAACGGCAGCCCGGCATCAGCAAGCAGGCCTCCTCCCCGCCAGGGCCCATGCAGGCCACCAGCTCAAAGTCGCGCTCGGCCCATCGGATGACATCGCCAACGCGAATGTCAGCCGCCGGTCGCGCCAGCCGCAGGCCGCCGCCGCGGCCGCGTTGCCCGCGCAACCAACCGCCATGGACCAAAGCCACCACGACCTTGGTCAAGTGGTGGCGGGACACCCCGTACATACGCGCCATGTCGGCGATGGTGGCGCGTCGACCCGTCGCCTCGCATGCGGCACAGTGCATCAGCACCCGCAGGCTGTAGTCGGTCCAAAGTGTCAAGCGCATAGCGGGCATTGTGCCGCACCGTCGCCACATCCTTCTTTCGGACGATGGACAAGGCGGTCCGCAAGACCACATAATATGCATTATTTGTGCATATTATGGAGGCTGCCATGCACACCACCTTTGAACGCGATCCGTTGGACGTCACCGTCGCCGCCTGGGCCACCCAGGTGCCCGGCGCCACCGAGGTGTTTCGACGCCACCGCCTCGACTTTTGCTGCGGCGGTCAGCGCAGCTTGCGCGAGGCCTGCGCCGCCCGCGACGTGGATCCCGACGCGGTGCTTGCCGAGCTGCAACAACTGCCGCGCACACCGATGCAAGCGCCCCCGAGCACGACCCCGGAATTGATCGAGCACATTCTGCGCCGCTACCACGATGTGCATCGGCAACAGCTACCCGAACTGATTCGGTTGACCGACAAGGTCGAGGCTGTTCACCGGAATCATCCCGACGTCCCGGTTGGCCTGGGCGACCTGTTGCGGCAGATGCACGAGGAACTGCTCGAACATATGAGCAAAGAAGAGAATGTGCTGTTTCCAATGTTGCGCGCAGGGGGCTCCGCGATGGCGCACATGCCGATCAGGGTGATGCGCATGGAACACGATGCCCATGGTGAGCAGCTGCAACGTCTGCGCGCCCTGACCCGCGACATGACCCCGCCGGACGAAGCCTGCGCCACGTGGCGCGCGCTGTACACCAGCCTGTCCCAGTTTGTGGACGACCTGATGCAACACATCCATCTGGAAAACAACGTGCTGTTTCCGCCCTTCGAGCGCACGTAGAGGGTCGATGTCGCCCCAGTGGCGGTTTACCGCCCTGCACCGCCCACAGCACGGCGGCGCAGCATGTCGGCGGACATCGCGGCGCGCTCATCCGCCGACATGCACCCTTCGGCGCGGGGAAACACCCGCCCCTCCTCCAACGCGATGTGGTCCTCGTAGCGCTGCGCAAATGCGTGCATCACGCGGCGTTCGTCGTCCGACCAACGCCAGTGGGGATCCCCAGCGGCCTGTTGCAGGCGCAGCAGCGCCTGTCGCAACCAGACCCAGTCGGCCGTCATCGCTTCGTGGTCGGCTTGCAGCCGTTGCACCCACGCCTGCGCGACAGGATCACCACTGTCTTTCAGTTGGGGAAAGACGTGCAACTCTTCGTCCTGGTGATGCAAAGGGGCCGCCAAATCAAAGTAACGCATCACCTGCGCGGCAGCTTGTACCGCCTGCTCGTCAGCGCCTTGGGCGTCGACATGCTCCAGCAGCCGCAACAGCAAATCCAAGGTACGCTCGACACGGTCGTGGCACGCCTGCAACCACTCGAAAGGTTGCTCGTGGTTGGCCTGGTGCTGCGCCGACCGTTGCGCTTGAACAATCCACATCGACTGATGACCTCCATCAGGTTGGCCCGCGATACCGTCCCCACACCCAACCCGGACGACCATCGGGCCGAGGCCGACCGTACCAAGACAACAAACGCACGCCCCACGGTAGCACCGCTGCCAACCACAACAGCGCAGCCCCCACCATCAGGGCCAGCGTATCTGGCCACAGCGCTGCAACGATGCGTGCCACCACCGCGCTCTGCAGCACCCAAAACCCCACCCATGTCGCGGGGTCGGCCAGCAGCTTGCGCCCGCCGTGTCCGCAGGATACCCGCGTGACCATGGCGTACATGATGGACCCGAGAAAGGCGCGTGCCAAGCCCCCACCCCCAACAGCGGTGTGGCGGGGCAAGCGTAGCGCACGGCAAACTCCCACAAAACAGCGACCAAAGCCCATTGAACTGGGGGAAATGTACGACCAATAGGGTGAAAAAAACAAAACCTTAGGAATACATCAGGGGCGACGCCATAGGGTCCCGCCAGTGCTATACCCGCACCACCGCATCGGGCAGTTCATTGGGGTTAGGCTGCCCGGACGTGGCCGGCGCCACCGCCAGCAGCCAACCGTGCACGGTGTCGACGGCGCACGTCAAAGCCGCCTCCACGGTCCCAGCACGCAAGCCTTGTTGCAGCGCTTGCACAGCGTCGTCCCATTGCGCGGGTGGCACTTGGCGTGCCAGCGTGCGGTCAGCCACGATTTCGATGACGCGCTCGGCCAGCAGCACGTAAATCAGCACGCCGGCGTTGGCTTCGGTGTCCCACACGTGAAGCCGGGCAAACCACTGCACCGCGCGACGGCGAATGCGTGCCGCCAGGTCGGCCTCGTCAGCTGGCGGCGGCCACAGCCACGCCAGCGGCAGACTGGCCTCGACACAGATGCGCACCTCGCCCAGATGCTGCGCTTCGCCGGCGGCGATGCGTTGGCGCAGGCGCTCGGCTGCGGCATCGTCCAGCCAGCGGCGGCTGGCGCGCTCATCCAGCCACAGGTGACGCGCCCAGCGCCGCAGGGTGCTCAGCAGGGTTGCCATGGAGCTCACCACCGCCCGGAGGCGCCGCCGCCCCCGAAGTTGCCACCACCGCCGGACGAGAACCCGCCTCCACCCAGGCCACCTCCGCCGCCCCGCCAGCCTCCGTGGCCCACGGACGCGCCACCACCCACGCGCACGCCGCTGATGGCCAGCACGAACGCCGCCACCACCAGCAGCCCCAGCCACCCGAGCGGCAAGCCCAACCCGGCCCCCACCACGCCGGCCACGCCAGCGGTGGCCGCCGCCCCCAACACCCGCCCCAACAGCGCACGCGCCACGGTGGCGATCACGGGTACGGCCACGGCCACGAACACCAGCGCTCCCTCGATGTCGGGGCCGTCGCCCGCGCCGGGGCGGGCCGCGGCTGCTTCGGGCAGCGGCAGCGCCTCGCCGGCCAGCGCGGCCAGGATCTGCTCGACGCCGGCCTGCAGCCCGCCGTAGAAGTCGCCCTGGCGGAAGTGCGGCACGATGGCGCGCTCGATGATGCGGCTGGCCAGCAGGTCCGGCAGCGCGCCCTCCACCGCCTTGGTGGTGGCGATGCGCACGCGGCGGTCGTGTTTGGCCACCACCAGCAGCACCCCATCGCCAACGCCGCGGCGGCCCAGTTTCCAGGCGTCGCCAACGCGCTGGGTGTAGTCGGTGATGTCCTCCGGCGCTGTGGTGGGCACCATCAGCACCACCACTTGGCTGCCGTGCTGGCGCTCAAAAGCCGCCAGACGCTCTTCCAGGGCCGCACGCTGCGGTGGCGTCAGCGTTGCGGTCAAGTCCATCACCCGGGCGCTCAGCGGTGGCACAGGCTGCAACGGCTGGGCCGCCACCAGACCCGCCAGCAGCGTCCAGGCGCACGCCACCGCGGCGACCAGCCACCGCGCCAGCGCGGTCGGCCGTGCTTGGGGGCAGCGGGCACGCACCATCATGTTGGGGTTGCAGCCACGGGCGGCCTTGCTCAGCGCCCGGGCGTGCCGAAGTCCACCTTGGGCGGCTGCGCCAGCTCCGCGGCGTTGCCGGGGGCAAAACCCGCCTTGGGCTGGTAGCCCAACACCATCGCCGTCAGGTTGGTGGGAAAGCTGCGCACCAGCGTGTTGTAGCGCTGCACGGCCTGGATGTAGCGGTTGCGTGCCACCGCGATGCGGTTTTCGGTGCCCTCAAGCTGCACGCGCAGGTCGGCAAACGCCTGGTTGGCCTTCAGGTTGGGGTACTGCTCCGCCACCACCAGCAGGCGCGCCAGGGCGCCGCCCAGCTCCCCCTGCGCGGCCTGGAAGCGCTGCAGCGCCTGCGGGTCCTGCAGCATCTCGGGCGTGACCTGGATCGCGGTGGCGCGGGCGCGCGCCTCGATGACGCGCGTCAGCGTCTCGCGCTCGAAGTTGGCCTCACCCTGCACCGTGGCCACCAGGTTGGGCACCAGGTCGGCGCGGCGCTGATACTGGTTGAGCACCTCGGCCCACGCGGCGTTGACCTCTTCGTCCAGACGCTGAAACTCGTTGTAGCCGCAGCCGGCCAGCGGGGCCGCCGCAGGCACGGCGAGGGCCCAAGCCAGCCAGCGGCGGCGGCTCGGTCCACGCAAGGCATCGACAGGGGCGGACATGATGCGCGTCCTCCAAACGGTGGTTTGAGGAACCTATCATGCCACGGCGCCGCTGCCGCCGGCCGCTCCAGCGGCACGGCTTGGATAGGGCGCGTCAGCCGGGCATCGGCGCCGGGATCGGGGTTTGGTTCGGTGTCGCGGTCACGGCTGGCCTACGCTGCTGCCAGCGCGCCCACGCACGCTCGTGGAAAAAGTACGCCACGGCCTGCACGCTGGGCTCCAGCAGGCTCAGCGTCAGCGCGGCCACCCAGCTGCCGGTGACCGCGTAGGCCACGGCCATGGCCACCGTGATGTGCATGACGTAGTAGGTGGCGGTCTTGAGCAGCGCCAGCCGGTGGGTGTGGGCAATGCGACGCAAGCGGGCCATGGTGTTCTCCTGGGTGGTTCGGACATCGACCATGGCGTTATGGTGGGGCAAGACCAAATAAAAATCAATCGTACTTTGCTATTTGATAGATAGCCATAGCGTGCGTCCTCAGCCTGCGTCCAGCGTCACCCACGGCAGGTCGTGGGCGCGGCCCAGCGCGTCGAGCTCAGCACGGGTGCGGCCGGCAAACCACACGGTCAAGCGGTCGGCCACCTCGGGGCGCAGGGCGTCGGCCGGGCTCAGTGGCCCCAGGCCGGCCACGTCGCCCAGGCGGCGGGCAAAGTGTGGCTCCAGCGCCGCCACCGCCACGCGGCCATCGGCGCAACGGTACACCCGGTAGCCGGCGTGTGCCCCGCCCAGCAGCCCGCCGGGCGCCGTCAGCCCCCAGGCCCGCGGGCGGGCCAGCCAGGCGGCCGCGTCGGCCAGGCCCACGTCGTGCACCACGCCCCGGCCTCGCGCGTCGCGCTGGCGCAACGCGGCCAACACGGCTTCGCTGGCCAGCAAAGCGCCGGCCATGTCGGCCAACAGGCTGGGCGGCAGCGCCAGCCCGTCGATCAGACCTGCCTCGGCCTGGTAGGTGAGGTCGTGTCCAGCGTCCTCGGCGCGCGCGCCCGCCCCGCCCACGATGCGCACCACGCACAGGCGCGGGTGACGCTGGGCCAGGCTGGACGGGTCCAGGCCCAGGCGCGCCAGCGCCGAGGGGCGAAACGAGGTCAGCAGCACGTCCGTGCGCGCCAGCCGTTGTGCCAGGCGCCGTTGCCCCGCCGTGGTTTTGAGGTCCAGCGCCACCGTGCGCACGCCCCGCTGCAACTCGGCGTAGGCCGCGGCGCAGTAGCCTTGCATGGGGTCGCCGCCGGGCGGCTCCACCTTGGTGCAGCGCGCGCCCAGTTGGCGCAGCCGTTGCAGCGCCGCGGGGCCCGGCAGGTTGAGCGCCAGACTCAGAATGCGCACCCCCTCGAGGGGACGTGGCGCGCGGGGTGGGCGGGTGTGGACCATGGCCGCATCATAGGCCCCCCGACCGCGGGCCAGCGTGCAAGGCTGTGACTACAATCGGCTGTCGTAATTTGGTTACAAACCAGGGGTAAGCTCCCATCACCCCCTCACCGTCGAGGAGACCCGCCACCATGCCGCTGCGCGCCACCAAGATCGTCGCCACGCTGGGCCCTGCCAGCGACTCGCCCGAGCTGTTGGAGGCCATGATCCGCGCCGGCGTGGACGTGGTGCGGCTGAATTTTTCGCACGGCAGCGCCGACGATCACCGCCGCCGCGCCGAGGCGGTGCGCGCCGCGGCCGAGCGGGTGGGCAAAGAGGTGGCGGTGATGGCCGACCTGCAGGGGCCCAAGATTCGCATCGGCAAGTTCGCGCACGGCAAGGTCACGCTGTTGGAGGGGGCCGCGTTCACGCTGGACGCGGCGCGCACCGAGCCGGGCGACGAAACGGCGGTGGGGCTGGACTACAAGGAGCTGCCGCGCGACGTCGTGCCGGGCGACATCCTGCTGCTCAACGACGGGCTGATCGAGCTGCAGGTGGAGCGCGTGGAGGGTGCAGCCGTGCACACCCGGGTGGTGGTGGGCGGCGAGCTGTCCAACCACAAGGGCATCAACAAGCGTGGCGGCGGGTTGACGGCGCCGGCGCTCACACCGAAGGACATGGCCGACATCGCCACCGCGATGGCGCTGCGTGTCGACTACGTGGCGGTGAGTTTTCCGAAAAACGCCGACGACATGCGGCTGGCGCGCCGGCTGTGCGACGAGGCGGCGCACGACGACCATCGCCCGGGCCTGATCGCCAAAATCGAGCGCGCCGAGGCGATCCCGGAGCTGGAGGCGATTTTGCAGGCCAGCGACGGCATCATGGTGGCGCGCGGCGACCTGGCGGTCGAGGTGGGCAACGCCGCGGTGCCGGCGCTGCAAAAGCGCATGATCCGGCTGGCGCGCGAGCACGACCGGTTGGTCATCACCGCCACGCAGATGATGGAGAGCATGATCCACGCGCCGGTGCCCACGCGCGCCGAGGTCAGCGACGTGGCCAATGCGGTGCTGGACGGCACCGACGCCGTGATGCTCAGCGCCGAGACCGCCGCTGGCAAATACCCGCTGCAAACGGTGCAGGAAATGGCGCGCATCTGCGTGGCCGCGGAGCAGGCTTACCAGGATGCGCTGGACCACGATTTCATCGGCAAAACGTTTGCGCGCATCGACCAGTCGATCGCGCTGGGGGCGCTGTTCATCGCGTCCCACCTGCAGGCGCGCGCCATCGTGGCGCTGACCGAGTCGGGCTCCACGCCGCTGTGGATGAGCCGTCACACGGTCGATATCCCGATTTACGCCATCACGCCGCGGCTGAGCACCGCGCGCAAGCTGGCGCTGTACCGCAACGTGCATGCGCTGCGCAGTGCAGGGGGCAGCGCCGACCGCGACACCGCGCTGGAGCAGGCGGTGCAGCAGCTCAAGGCCCGCGGCCGCTTGCAGGCCGGCGACCGCTACGTGATCACGGCCGGCCAGCCCATGGGCACGCCGGGCGGCACCAACATGCTCAAGGTCGGCACGGTGGCGTGAAGCCCGCCGCCGAGCCGCCGTGTTCAGCGCAGGTAGTCCAGTTGCAGCCGCTGCTGCAAGCCGCGGATGGCGGCCAGCGCGGCTTTGAGCATGCGCAGCTCCAGCGCATTGAGTCGCCGGACATCCAGGCGGTTGGGATGCCCAGGCGTGTCGGCGCGCAGCTGCTGCACCAGCCGCAGGGTTTGCAGGTAGTCGAACGCCGCCACCCAGCCGTCGACCTCCGCCTCGGGCACACGCCGCGCACGCCCGGCCGCGCGCAGCCGCTCGGGCGTGCCGGTGGCGGCCACGCCGTGGGCCAACGCCAGCACACGGGCGGCCTCCACCAGCAGGGCCGTGCCTTGCAGCTTGAGATCGATCCAGCGCCCCCCGCCCTCGTGGCGGGTGCGCACACCGCCCCACCACGTCAACGGCACCCGGTGCTCCAGGTGCGCCGCCGCCAACTGGCGGATGAACCTCGGCGACGCCTGGGTGCGGGCCAGCACATCGGCGCGCAGCGCCTCGGCCCAATCTTCGCGCCCCGCCAACGCGCGCAAATCGAAAAAGACGCTGGCGCGCAGCAGCTCTTGCGGGCCGCCGCTGTCGATCCAGCGGGCAAAGCGCTGCCGCCACTCCTCCAGGGTCAGGCAACAGGCCGCCTGGCCGGCCATGATGCCGCCCTTGCACAACGGGTAACCGCAGGCGTCCAGCCACTCGTTGACGCGCCGCGCCCAGCCCAGCCAACGCTGCCGGACATGCTCGGGATCGCCGCCGTCGGGCACGGCAAAGATCAGCGCGTTGTCCTGGTCGGTGGCCAGCGTTTGTTCCCCCCGGCCCTCGGAGCCCAGCGCCAGCCACGCCATCTCGCGTGGATCCAGACCGTGCTCGGCCAGCGTGCGCTCGATCATGCGCTGCGTGAGCTGGTCGTTGAGCCGCACGATCAGCGCCGTCAACGAGCGCGCCTGCACCCCCTGCGCCATCAAGTGACGCGCGTACTGGCGAATCTGCGCCGCCGCGTGCTGAAAATCGGGCAAGGACTGCGCCGCCGCGATGGTGTGCCCAACGTGCCGCACCGACAGGTGGTGCAGCGCGAACACATCGCGCTCCGACACGACGCTGACCACGCGCCCGCCTTGCAGCACCGGCACGTGGCGGATGCGGTGGCGCGACATCAGCACCGCGGCGTCGTGCACCGTGTCGCTGGTGGTGAGGGCGTGCACGGGTTGCGTCATCACCGTCGCCAGCGGCTGCTGCGGGTCGCTGCCGGGCAGCGCAACGCGCTCCAGCACGTCGTGCCGCGTGAAAATGCCCTGCAGCTCGCCCTGCGACCCCAGCACCAGCACCGAACCGACGCGCTGCTCGCTCATCACGCGCAGCGCCTGCCGCACGGGGGCGTCGGCAGGCAGCGCCACCGGCGTGCGCAGCGGCAGCTCCCCCAGCGGCAATTCCAGCGGCGGCCCCCAAGCCCCCTGCGCCGCCCACTCGGCCTGCACCAGGCGCTGGGCCGCCTGCCATTCCTCCCGGGGCGGTGCGTGCACGGCGCTGCGTGCCTCCTTCATGTCGATGCTCCATGGATGTTGGGCACGCCCATACTGTAAGAAAACCGGCCCACCCACCAACACCCCCCGGGCCATGTCAGCACCCTAGGATTTACCCCTACCCACCCCATCATGTAAGTGTGTTGTAAGGCTTGCCGCGTGACCATTGCCGTCATCGAACGTCCGCTGCCCTCGATCCTATGCTGCTGTGGCTCAACATCGCGCAGTTGATCCTGTACATCGGCCTGCTGGCGCTGGCCGGGCAAGGGGCGTTGCACGTGCTGGCCGGCGCGGGGCGGCAGCGCAACCTGTTTTACCAACTGTTCCAGATGGTCAACCGCCCGTGGATCGCGCTGGGGCGCTGGCTGGCGCCGCGCGCGTTGGCGCCACGCACGCACCCGTTCGTGGCGTTTTGCCTGATGGCGGCGCTGTACCTGGCGGTGACCTTGGCCAAGATCGAGCACTGCCTGGCCATCGGCGTGGAGGCGTGCCGATGAGGCGCTGGTGGCACTCGGCCGACGTGCTGCGCTGGCGTGTGCGCGCGCTGCTGTGGTGGAGCCGGCGCGCGCAGGCGCTGGCGCTGCTGCAACGCGCGCGGGCCTTGCACCCAGGCGACGCGCATCTGCTGGCGACGCTGGCGCACCTGCTGGCCGAAGCCGGCCGGCTGGCCGAAGCCGCGCCGCTGCTGGACGAACTGGTGGCGCTGCAGCCCGACGCCGCCGCGCACTGGTTCAACCGCGGCTACGTGCTGGAACAACTCGGGCACGCCCAGGCCGCCGAGGCGAGTTTTCGGCGCGCCGTGGCCTTGGATCCACGGCTGGACCGCGCCTGGTATGGGCTGGGGCTGACCCTGATCGCGCAGGGGCGGCTGGACGAAGCCCTGCAGGCGCTGCAGCGCAACACGGAATTGCAACCCATGAGTCCGTACGCCTGGTACCAGATGGCGCGGATTCATGCCGACCGCGCTGAAACCGAGCAGGCCCGCCGCATCATCCGGCACCTGCAAGGTTTCGAGCCCAAGGTGGCCGCCCAGCTCGTGCGCGAGACCGGGCTGCAGCCGATGGGCTAGGCGCGGACACCGTGGTTGCAGGGCGGGGGCGCTCCCTGCGGCGCGCCCCTGGGTTGGGTGGCTGGGCCATGCCCGGCTCTGGCATAGACGGTGTGAGGAGACATCATGCAACCGCTGTCCGAAGCGCATCAGCGCTACTGGCAGAAGAACCTACGCATCACCGGCGTGCTGCTGGCGATTTGGTTCTTCGTCACGTTCGTCATCGGGTATTTCGCCCGCGACCTCAGCTTCAACTTCTTTGGCTGGCCATTCAGCTTCTGGGTCGGCGCCCAGGGGGCGCTGGTGGTCTATGTGCTCATCATCTGGTACTACGCCCGCACGATGAACCGGCTGGACCAGGAATTCGGCGTGGCCGAGGAGGAGGAGTGACACCATGGCTGGCATGACCCCTGAACCGGCCGGCGGCGTGTTCTCCGCCGGCAGCAACAAGGCTTTCAAGCAGCAGCTCAACAAGGTGTACGGTTGGTACACCGGGGGCTTCCTCGTGTTCGTGGTGGCGCTGGCCATCTTGGAGCAGCTGGGCCTGCCCAAGAACTGGATCGGCTACATCTTCTTGCTGGCCACGGTGCTGCTGTACGCCGGCATCGGCATCATGAGCCGCACCAACGACGCGGCCGAGTACTACGTGGCCGGGCGGCGCGTGCCGGCCATCTACAACGGCATGGCCACCGGCGCGGACTGGATGAGCGCGGCCTCCTTCATCGGTATGGCGGGCACGCTGTACCTGACCGGCTACGGTGGCCTGGCCTTCATCATGGGCTGGACCGGCGGCTACTGCCTGGTGGCGCTGTTCCTGGCGCCGTACCTGCGCAAGTTCGGGCAGTTCACGATCCCTGATTTCCTCGGGGCGCGCTACGACGGCAACACCGCCCGCTTCATCGGCATCATCATCGCCATTTTCGTGTCGTTCGTGTACGTGGTGGCGCAGATCTATGGCGTGGGCCTGATCACCACGCGCCTGACCGGCGTGGACTTCTCGATCGGTATCTTCCTTGGGCTGGCCGGCATTCTGGTGTGCTCGTTCCTCGGGGGCATGCGCGCGGTGACCTGGACCCAGGTGGCGCAGTACATCATCCTCATCATCGCCTACATGATCCCGGTGGTGTGGCTGTCGGTCAAACAGACCGGGGTGCCGCTGCCGCAACTGGTGTATGGGCAGCAGCTGGTCAAAGTGACCGAAGCGGAAAAGCGCCTGATCGACGATCCGAAAGAGAAAGAAGTCATCGAGACCTTCAAGGCCCAAGCCAAGGCGCTGGAAGACAAGCTCAAGGACGTGCCCGCGGCGCTGGCGGCTGAGCGCGCCGCCGCGCAGCAAAAGCTCGATGAGCTGCGCGCGGCCAACGCCCCGGCCGACCAGATCGCCGCCGCCGAAAAAGCGCTGGCGGCTGTGCCCAAGGATGAAGCCGCCGCCAAGGACGCCTGGACCAAGGCCAAAGCCGCGGCGGAGGCGCGTGCCAAGCCGCTGGCCGGCATGCCACGCCACGCCCAGGCCTTCGCCGGCGACCCCAACGGCGATGAAAAAGCGCAAAAAACCTTCTACGAGTCGCGGCGCAACTTCCTGGCGCTGGTGTTTTGCCTGATGCTGGGCACGGCGGCGCTGCCGCACATCCTGATGCGCTACTACACCACCCCCAGCGTCAAGGAGGCGCGCGAGTCGGTCGGCTGGTCGTTGTTCTTCATCTTCCTGCTGTACTTCACCGCACCGGCGCTGGCGGTGCTGGTTAAGTACGAGGTGTTCACGGTGCTGGTGGGCACGCCGTTTGACAAGCTGCCAGCTTGGATCGCCAACTGGAGCAAGGTCGACCCCGCGCTGCTGTCGGTGACCGACGTCAACAAGGACGGCATCTTCCAGTTGGGCGAGATGCGTATCGGTGGTGACATCATCGTGCTGGCCACGCCCGAGATCGCCGGTCTGCCCTATGTCATCTCGGGCATGGTGGCCGCGGGTGGTTTGGCGGCGGCGCTGTCGACCGCCGACGGGCTGCTGCTGACGATCGCCAACGCGCTGTCGCACGACCTGTACTACAAGATGATCGACCCCAACGCGACCACCGCGCGGCGCGTGATGATCTCCAAGGTGCTGCTGTTGGTGGTGGCGCTGTTGGCGGCGTACGTGGCGTCGCAAAAACCCGCCGACATCCTGTTCCTGGTCTCGGCCGCGTTCTCGCTGGCGGCGGCGGGCTTCTTCCCGGCGTTGGTGCTGGGCATCTTTTGGAAGCGCGCCACCAAGTGGGGGGCCATCCTGGGCATGATCGCGGGCTTTGGGGTGACGTTTTACTACATGGCCACGACCCAGCCCTGGCTGCGCAGCGTGTTTGGCGTCACCAGCCCGGTGGCCGACAACATGTGGTGGGGCATTCAGCCGATTTCGGCGGGCGTCTTTGGCGTGCCGGTGGGCTTTGCGGTGATCATCATCGTCAGCCTGCTGACGCCAGCGCCCAAGCGCGAGATCCAGGAGTTGGTCGAGCACGTGCGCTACCCCAACCTGGTGCGCGTCTGATGCGCTAACATCGTTGCACAGCGGGCCGGTGGGCCTGGCCCGCTGCCCTTGCGGCCACCGTCCTGGCACCAGGCGGTGGCCATTTTCTTGGGCGCGCCGTCCTACAATGCCGCGCGGTGTAACCACCATGTAACCACGCTTGATCCCCGCAGGCACCAAGGAGGACCCCGACCATGGCACTCGTGTCGATGCGCGAACTGCTGGACCATGCCGCCGAGCACGGCTACGGCATACCGGCCTTCAACGTCAACAACCTGGAACAGGTGCAGGCCGTGATGGCCGCCGCCGACGAAGTCGGTGCGCCCGTGATCCTGCAAGCCAGCGCTGGCGCGCGCAAGTACGCCGGCGAATCGTTCATCAAGTACCTTGTGCAAGCCGCCGTCGAGGCTTACCCGCACATCCCGGTGTGCATGCACCAGGACCACGGCCAAAGCCCCGCCGTGTGCGAAGGCGCCATCCGGCTCGGTTTTTCGTCGGTGATGATGGACGGCAGCTTGCTGGAAGACGGCAAAACCCCGGCACCCTACGACTACAACGTGGACGTCACGCGCCGCGTGGTTGCGATGGCGCACCGCGTGGGGGTGTCGGTGGAAGGCGAGCTGGGCTGCCTGGGCTCGCTGGAAACCGGCATGGCCGGCGAGGAAGACGGCCACGGTGCGGCGGGCAAGCTGGACCACTCGGCGCTGTTGACCGACCCCGAGCAGGCGGCCGAGTTCGTGCGCGCCACGCAGGTGGACGCGCTGGCCATCGCGATCGGCACCAGCCACGGCGCGTACAAGTTCACCCGTCCCCCCACGGGCGACGTGCTGGCCATCGGCCGCGTCAAAGAGATCCACGCGCGCCTGCCCAACACCCACCTGGTCATGCACGGCAGCTCCAGCGTGCCGCAGGAGCTGCTGGCCGTCATCAACCAGTACGGCGGCAAGATGAAAGAGACCTACGGCGTGCCGGTCAAGGAAATCCAAGAAGCCATCCGCCACGGCGTGCGCAAGGTCAACATCGACACCGACATTAGGCTGGCCATGACGGGCGCGGTGCGCAAGTTCTTGCACGAAAACCCCGACAAGTTCGATGCGCGCGAGTGGCTCAAGCCCGCCCGCGAAGCCGCCAAACAGGTGTGCAAACAGCGCTACCTGGAGTTCGGCTGCGAGGGCATGGGCGCCAAGGTCAAGGGCCGCGCGCTGGCCATCATGGCCTACCGCTACGAAGTGGGCGAGCTGGCGCAGGTCGTGCAGGGATAACCCCAATACCGCCCTGCGCAGTGCCGCTACGACGGGGTGGATGGCGCGGTGGCGTTTCGCTGGAAAGTCGACGATGGCCGCCGAGGCGACTACGGCTACGTGTTCGCCCCTGGTCGGGGCTTGGTGCGTGTGATCGTGTACCGGCGCGCCGGCGTAGGCCACCGTGACACCCTCCTCCATCGTGAAGTGGCCCGCGGTGGCGTCGCGCAAGCGGCGCACCAGGGTCGCTGCGGTGCGCTCGAACGTCTCGGCCGACTCGGAGGGCAAAGGCGCCAACACCACGAATTCGTCGCCACCGTAGCGGGCGCGGCAACGCGAGCAACCCCACATACGCGGCCAAGCCTGCATCGGCTGCGCTACCATCGCCCCCCATGACCACGGCTGTGCACACCACCCACCTCAAGTCCTTGCCGCTGCTGGCGCGCGGCAAGGTGCGCGACAACTACGCCGTCGGCGACGACCGCATCCTGATGGTGGCCACCGACCGCATCAGCGCGTTCGACGTCGTGATGAACGAGCCCATCCCCGGCAAGGGTGAGCTGCTGACGACGCTGAGCCTGTTTTGGTTCGACCGCCTGGGGCCCAAGGGCGCCAACCTGTGCCCGATCCATCTGACCGGCGACGACCCCGAGAGCGTCGTGGCCCCGCCGGAGCGCCCCCTGGTGCGGGGACGATCGATGCTGGTCAAACGCTTGCGGCCGATTCCGGTGGAAGCGGTGGTGCGCGGCTACCTGGCCGGCAGCGGCTGGAAGGAGTACCAGCAGTCGGGCGCGGTGTGCGGCGTGGCGCTGCCAGCGGGTTTGCGCAACGCTTCCAAGCTGCCCGCCCCCATCTTCACGCCGGCGGCCAAGGCGGCGGTGGGCGAGCACGACGAGAACATCACGTTCGACGAAATGGTCGCGCGCGTGGGCGGCGAGCTGGCCGAGCGCATCCGTGATGTCTCGATCCGGCTGTACCAGGCAGCCAGCGACTACGCGGCCACGCGCGGCATCCTGATCGCCGACACCAAGTTCGAGTTTGGCCTGGACGAGCACGGCACGCTGACGCTGATGGACGAGGTGCTCACGCCCGACTCCTCGCGCTACTGGCCCGCCGAGTCGTACGCCGAAGGGGCCAACCCGCCCAGCTTCGACAAGCAGTACCTGCGCGATTGGCTGGAAACGGCGCAGGTCGATGGCCGGCCGTGGAACAAGCAACCGCCGCCGCCCACCCTGCCCCCGCAGGTGATCGAGCAAACCGCGGCACGTTACCGCGAAGCGTTAGCGCGGCTGATGGGTTGAGGCGGCGGGTCGTCGGCAGGCAGCGACAGCACAAAGCAACTGCCACCACCGCGGTGTTCTTCGCAGTGCACGTGGCCGCCGTGCAGTTGGGCGATTTGGCGCACCAGCGCCAGCCCCAGACCGACGCCGCCGCGCGCCTCGGCATGACCGGGCAGGCGGAAAAAGGGCTCGAAGATGCGCTCGCGCGCGTCGGCTGGCACGCCCGGGCCGCGGTCGCACACCCACACCTGGGCTTGACCCGCGACGCCGCGCTGCACACGCACCTGGGGCGGCTGCTCCGGCGCGTAGCGGCGCGCGTTGTCCAGCAGGTTGCGCACCGCGCGGCGCAGCAACCGCTCATCACCTTGCACGGTCACGGGGGCGCCACTGACCTCGGCGTCGAACCAGGCCGCCTCCTCGGCCACCAGCGCCAGCAACTCCTGCGGCTGGCGCGCCAGGTTGGGTGTCGTTTCCAGCCGGGCCGCCAGCAGCACCTCGTCCACCAGCGCGTCCAGCTCCGCCAGGCTGCGTTGGATTTCGGCGCGGTGCCGTGCCCGCGTCTCGGCCTCTTCGGTCGCATCGAGCAGCTCCAGCGCCAGCTTGAGCCGCGCCAGCGGCGAGCGCAGCTCGTGCGAGGCGTTGGCCAGCAGGCGCTGCTGCGCGCGCACCAGCGCTTCGATGCGCGCCGCGGCGGCGTTGAAGCTGGCCGCCAGCGCGGCCACCTCGTCGTGGCCCTGCACCGCCACACGCCGCTGCAGGGCGCCGTCGCCAAACGCTTGCACGCCCGTGCGCAGCAATTCCAAGCGACGGGTCAGCGAACGCACCAGCGGGTACGAGGCCAGCCCCACCAGCGCCAGCAACGCCGCCAAGGAAGCCGCCACCCACCACAGGCGTTGCCCGAGGGGGGCATCCGCCTCGGCAAACGGCGCCAACGCAGGGTCGACCCAGCCGCCGGTCAAGTCCAGCCAGGCGGCTTGTTCTTGCTCGCTTTGGGCCTGCGCGTGGTACTGAAACACACCCACCGCCAGCGCCGCAAACGCCAGCAGCACGCTCAGCACCACGGCGTAGATGCGCAGGTACAGCCGCCTCATGCCGCGCTTTCGTCGGCGCGGGGCCGTGCCAGCATGTAGCCGGTGCCGCGCACGGTGAGGATGCGCCGCGGTCGCTTCGGGTCGTCTTCCAGGGCGGCGCGGATGCGCGAGATGTGCACGTCGATCGAGCGGTCGAATGCATCCTGGGGATGCCCCTTGAGCGCGTCCATGATCTGGTCGCGCGTCAGCACCCGCCCGGCGTGTCGGGCCAACACGGCCAGCAGTTGGAACTGGTACGCGGTCAGCTCGCGCGGCTGGCCATGCAGCCGCACCTCGTGCGCGCCCAGGTCAAGCTCCAGCGCCCCCACGCGCAGCACCTGCGCCGGCGTGCCGGACCCGGCTTGGGCACGGCGCAACAGGGCACGCAAGCGCGCCAGCAGTTCGCGCGCTTCGAACGGTTTAGTCAGGTAGTCGTCGGCGCCCAACTCCAACCCGAGGATGCGGTCGGCCGGCTCGCCACGCGCGGTCAGCATCAGCAACGGCAGCGCCGCGGTGGCTGGGTCGGCGCGCAGCTCGCGGCACCACTGCAGCCCATCGCCGTCGGGCAGCATCAGGTCCAGGATCAACGCCTGCGGCGCCGGCGGCTGCCGCAGGCGCTGGCGGGCCGCCGTCAGCGTGCCCGCGGTCTCCACGGCGTAGCCCGCCTGGCCGAGGTAGTCGGCCAGCATGGCGCTCAGACGCAGGTCGTCATCGACGAGGAGGATGCGCGTGCTCATCCCGGTGATGGTGAGGGCGGGGACCGTCGCCGCGGCGCTGCATGCGCTCGGCCCAGCGCTGGCGCTGCTCGGGCGTGAGCACCTTGGCGGTGTCGATCATGAAGCGCTGCATGCGCGCCGTCAACTTGTCGTGGTGGGCCAGCTCGCGCTGGCGCAACGCCTCCAGCGCGGCCTCGTCGAGCTGCGGCGCCGCCATCAGGCGATGGCGCTCTTCGCGCAGCGTGCGGCCTTCGTCGCGCAGGGCACGCAAATCCTGGCTGGCCGCCTGCGCCAAGGCACGCAGCTGATCGCGCTGCGCCGGCTGCAGGCTCAGCTCGCGCGCCATGTGCTCGACCATGCGCTCGGCGCGCGCGTCGTCGGGGGCCATGGCCGCCGCCATCGGCCCCGGGCCATGCGGCATGCCGCGCGGCGGCATGCCCTGGGCCCACACGGGCGCCAGGCCCGCGCTCAGGGCCAGCACCAGCATCGTCTTGCGCCACGGCCAGCGGCGGTTGGGGGTTATCGGCATCGTCATCGTCACACTCCTTGCTCGTCCTGATGGCGGGTGGCGACCATCGCCACCCCCCACATCGCCATCGTGCACGGGGGCTGTCAACCGGGTGTGACGCCGAGGTAAAGAAATGTCAACGCGACCGGCCGCCGGGGTCAGCCGCTTGCCACGAAGCGGGTTCAGTACTGCCGCTCGGGCAGCTCCACCCACAGGCCGTCAAGGTCGGGTGTCAGGCGGATTTGGCAGCTCAGCCGGCTGTTGGGGCGACGCTCGACCGCGGTGTAGTCCAGCATCGTGTCTTCGTCGCCCCGTGCCGGGCCGACCTTGGCCTGCCACTCGGGCGGGATGAACACGTGGCAGGTGGCGCACGTTAGGTTGCCACCGCAGTCGGCCGCAATGCCATCGATGCCCGCGTCCACCGCGGCTTTCATCAGGCTGCGGCCATCGGGCTCGACCTCGACTTCGCGGTCTTCGACGGGGCCGTGCGGCCCGGGCTGAACGAAGCGAACGGTGATCATGCGGGGCCTTGGGCGTCAGTTGAGGGCCATGCTGAGCTTGCGCCGGTAGCGCGACACCAGCTCCGCCTGCGGGTCTTGCGCCGCGGCGGTGTGCCCGGCGATTTCGAGCCCCGCGCCCGACTTGGGCGCGCCGGCAGCGGCCTCGCGCGCGGGCGGGGTGAGCAGTTCCAGCAACGCCACATAGGTCTTGCGCGGCGCTTCGTCAGCCCACTTTTTGTCGCGCATGATGATCTCGGCCAGCTCGTCCATGGCTGCCGTCCACTCGCCGCGCGCGATCAGCACGCGCGCCTTGGCAAAGCGGGTTTCGAAGTCGCGCCGGTTGGCGGCGATCAGCTCATCGAACTTGTCCAGCGGCCACTGGCCGCGCGGGTCGTGCCGGGCGAACTCCAACGCCGCGATCCAGTGCTGCAGCGCCTCGAAGCGCAACGGCAGCGGCAACTTGCCCAACGCCGGCGCCAGCGCCGCCGAGGCCTCCTCAAGCTGCCCCAGCTCCACCAGCAGCCGCACCAGGTCGTAGCGGGCGTCGTCGTTGTCCGGGTCGCGCGCCAGCGCCTCGCGCAGCCGCCGCACGGCGGCGTCGGTGTCGCCACTGGCGGCCGCTTGCAGCGCTTCGTTCACCTCGGCGCGCGCTTCGAGTTCGTCTTCGCTGGGGATGTGGCGATCCAAAAAGGCCTTGATCTGCCCCTCAGGCAGCGCGCCCATGAAGCCGTCGACCGGCTGCCCCCCGACGAACAGGATGCAGGTGGGGATGCTGCGGATCTGGAAGTAGCCGGCCAGCTGCTGCTCTTCCTCGGTGTTGACCTTGACGAGCTTGAAGCGGCCGCCGTAGGCTTGCTCGACCTTCTCGAGGATGGGCCCGAGCACCTTGCACGGGCCACACCACGGCGCCCAAAAGTCCACCAGCACAGGCGTGGCAAGCGAGGCTTCGAGCACCTCGGTCTGGAAGTTGGCAAGTGTGACGTCGATCATCGCGGCAGCGTCCGATTCTCTAGAATGACGGGATTTTCCCCCGGGGTCGCCATGTCCAGCAGCAACGTCCAGGTCGGTGTCGTCATGGGGTCCAGCAGCGACTGGGACACCATGCAACACGCAGTCGCCATTTTCCAACAGTTCGGCGTCGCGCACGAGGCGCGCGTGGTGTCGGCCCACCGTATGCCCGACGACATGTTCGAGTACGCGGCCCGTGCCGAAGCGCGCGGCCTCAAGGCCATCGTCGCAGGCGCCGGCGGTGCGGCGCACCTGCCTGGCATGTTGGCGGCCAAGACCACCGTGCCGGTGCTGGGGGTGCCGGTACCCAGCCGGCACCTCCACGGGGTGGATTCGCTGCACTCGATCGTGCAAATGCCCAAGGGCGTGCCGGTGGCCACCTTCGCCATCGGGGCGGCGGGCGCGGCCAACGCGGCGCTGTTCGCGGTGGCGATGCTGGCCAACGACGACCCCGAGCTGCGCGCGCGGTTGCACGCCTTCCGTGCCGAGCAAACCGCCGCCGCACGCGCCATGACCCTGCCACCCGTGACGACGGCCTGATGGGGCCGACCGTCAACCCCCAGCCCACCATGAAGCCCACGACGCTTTTGCCCGGCCCGCAACCCACGGCAGCACGCCCCACCACCCTCGGGGTGTTGGGCGGAGGGCAGCTCGGGCGCATGTTCGTGCACGCCGCGCAGGCCATGGGCTACGCGGTGGCGGTGCTGGACCCGGACCCGGCCAGCCCCGCCGGGCGCGTGGCCGATGTGCACATCGCCACCGCCTACGACGACGAGCAGGGCCTGGCGCAGCTGATGCAGCGCTGCGAGGCCATCACCACCGAATTCGAAAACGTTCCCGCCGCCGTGCTGGGCACCTTGGCCGCCCAGCGCCCCGTGGCGCCGCAAGCCCAGGCGGTGGCGGTGGCGCAGGACCGCAGCGCCGAAAAGGCCCATTTCGCCGCCTGCGCCGCGCGCACTGGGGTGGGCCCGGCCCCGCACGCCATCATCCGCAGCCCCGCCGACCTGCAACGCCTGGACGATGCGCTGCTGCCCGGCATCCTCAAAACCGCGCGGCTGGGCTACGACGGCAAGGGGCAAGTGCGTGTGCAGCACCGTGACGAGCTGGCCGCAGCCTGGCAGCGCCTGGGCCAGGTGCCGTGCGTGCTGGAGCGCCGGCTGCCGCTGCGCGACGAGCTGTCGGTGATCGTGGCGCGCGGCGCCGACGGCACGTTGGTGGCGTTGCCGGTGCAGCGCAACGTGCACCGCGACGGTATCCTGGCGGTGGCCGAGGTTGGCGACGGTGCGGTCGATCCCACCCTGGCCCAGCAGGCGCTCGAAGCCACCCAGGCCATCACGGCCGAGCTGCACTACGTCGGCGTGCTGTGCGTGGAGTTTTTTGTCGTCGATGACGGCAGCCCCAGCGGCGCGCTGGTGGTCAACGAAATGGCCCCGCGTCCGCACAACAGCGGCCACCACAGCATCGACGCCTGCGACGTGTCGCAGTTCGAGCTGCAGGTGCGCACGCTGGCCGGGTTGCCGCTGGTGACGCCGCGGCTGCACAGCGCCGCGGTGATGCTCAACCTGCTGGGCGACCTGTGGTGGCGCGACGGCGTCGCCGTCACGCCCGATTGGGCTCGGGTGCTGGCTTTGCCGGGTGTACACCTGCACCTGTACGGCAAGCTCGACGCACGGCCTGGGCGCAAGATGGGCCATCTGACGATCACGGCACCAACGCTGGCGCAGGCCCGTGACGTTGCTCGCACGGCGGCCACCTTGTTGGGATTGCCCCCATGGCGCTGACGCTGGACGCGCGCAGCCTGGATGCGCAGGTGCTGGCCACCGCGGTGCAGCGGCTGGCCGCGGGCACCCTCGTGGCCATGCCGACCGAGACCGTGTACGGCTTGGCCGCCCACGCCGACGACGCAGCGGCGGTGGCGCGCATCTTCGCCGCCAAGGGGCGCCCCAGCGACCATCCGCTGATCGTGCACGTGGCCGGGGACGACGACGACGCCCGCGCGCAGGCCGTGCAGCACTACGCCGCAGAGGTACCGGCGTTTGCGCAGGCGCTGATGGCGCGTTTTTGGCCTGGCCCCCTGACGTTGATCCTGCCGCGCCGCCCAGGCGTGGCCGACGCCGCGGCGGGCGGTCAAGCCTCGATCGGGTTACGCTGCCCAAGCCACCCCGTGGCGCAGGCGCTGCTGCGCGCCGCCCGCGCCGCCGGCCTGCTCGGCTTGGCCGCCCCGAGTGCCAACCGCTTTGGCCGCGTCAGCCCGACGCGCGCCGAGCACGTGCGGGCCGAACTCGGGCACCTGCACGACGACGAACTGTTGATTCTGGATGGCGGCCCTTGCCCGGTGGGCATTGAGTCCACCATCGTGGACTGCACCCGCGGCCACCCGGTGCTGCTGCGTCCCGGCATGATCGGCCGCGCTACCTTGCAGCAGGCGTGCGGCATGCCGGTGGGCGACCGCGACGCCCACGCCCCCCGTGCGGCCGGTACGCTGAGCTCGCACTACGCCCCCGAGGCCAAGGTGCGCCTGATGGACGCCCAGGCGCTGCAAACGGCGCTGGACTTGCTGGGCGCGCAGGCCCAGGGCATCGCGGTGTACCACCGCAGCCCGCTGCGCTGCATCAGCCCCCATGTGCGGCTGCAACCCATGCCGCACGACGCCGAAGCGGCTGCGCGCGAGCTGTTTGCCACCCTGCGCACGCTGGACGATGGTCACACGCGCCTGATCTGGGTCGAAACCCCGCCAGCCGACCCCGCTTGGGACGGTGTGCGCGACCGCTTGCAGCGCGCGGCGGCCGCGGTTGCCCATCCGTAGCTGGCGATACCGTGTGAACAACGGGCCCCGCAGCCACAGGCCTCGCGCGCATTAGCGTTTAGGCTGCGCCGAAACCGACGGGGGTGCCTGGCCGCCGTAGCGCAACCGCATCACCAAAATGGCCAGCGCCAGCGTCAACGTGATGACGTTGGCAACGATGATGGGCCACGAGCCAATCAGCACCCCGTACAGCAGCCACAGCGCCACACCCAGCGCGAACGCGCTGTACATGCCGACCGAAATGCCACTGACGTCGCGCGTACGCCACGTCAGCCACGCCTGCGGCACGAAGCTGACGGTGGTCAGCGTTGCCGCGGCGGCGCCCACCGCCTCGACCCACACGCTGCTGGTCACGCGCGCGCCTCGGGCAGCTCGATCTTGACCTCCAGCACCTCCAGGTTGTCGTGGCGCTCGAGGTTGACCTTGATGTCGTCCGGATGGATGGCGATGTATTTGCTGATCACCGCGACCAGGTCCCGCTGCAACGCCGGCAGGTAGTCAGGCGCGCCAGGGTTGCGGCCGGCACGCTCGTGCGCCAGGATGATCTGCAGCCGCTCCTTGGCCACCGCGGCGGTTTTTTTCTTTTCGCCCAGCAAAAACGACAGCAGCGACACGGCGCTTACCTCCCGCCAAACAGGCGTTTGAAGAAGCTGGGTTTTTCCGCCTCGACGAAGCGCAGCGGGCGCTCGTGGCCCAGGAAACGCTCGATCACGTCCTTGTAGGCTTCCGACACGTCGGTGCCGTGCAGGTGGATCGCTGGCACCCCCTGGTTGGAAGCGTTGAGCACCGCTTCGCTCTCGGGGATGACGCCGATGAGCGGGATGCGCAGGATGTCCTGAATATCCTGCAACGACAGCATCTGCCCCTCTTGCACGCGGTTGGGGTTGTAGCGCGTGATCAGCAAGTGTTCCTTGACCGGCTCGCGGCCTTCGATGGCACGGCGCGTTTTGGACGCCAGCATCCCCAAGATGCGGTCGGAGTCGCGCACCGACGACACTTCGGGGTTGGTCACCACCAGGGCTTCGTCGGCGTAGTGCATCGCCATCAGCGCGCCGGTTTCGATGCCCGCCGGCGAGTCGCACACGATGTACTCGAACCCCATCGCCAGCAAGTCGTTGAGCACGCGCTCCACGCCCTCTTGCTTGAGCGCTTCTTTGTCGCGCGTTTGGCTGGCGGCCAGCACGTACAGGCTGTCGACCTGTTTGTCGCGGATCAGCGCCTGGTGCAGGTTGGCCTCGCCCTGGATGACGTTGACAAAGTCGTACACGACCCGCCGCTCGCAGCCCATGATGAGGTCGAGGTTGCGCAAGCCCACGTCGAAGTCGATGACAACGGTCTTGTGGCCCTTGAGCGCAAGCCCGGTGGCGAACGAGGCGCTGGTCGTGGTTTTGCCCACGCCGCCTTTGCCGGAGGTGACGACGACGATCTTGGCCATGGGTAACGCTCTCGAAAAAAGTTCAGTTCAAAGGTTCGAACAACAGCTTGTCGGCGCCCGCTTCGCTGACCAACCGCACCTGCGTGGCGCGGCCGTGCACCGTGTCGGGCCAGCCATGCTCAGCGGTTTGGTACACCCCCGCGATCGACACCAGCTCGGCCTGCAGGGACAGCGTGAAAATGCGTGCCGTCGCGTCGCCGCGGGCGCCCGCCAGCGCCCGGCCACGCAAGGGCGCGTAAACGTGCACATGACCGTCGGCGATGACTTCCGCGCCGGGGTTGACCGCCGCCAACACCACCAGGTCACGCCCCCGGGCGTACACCTGCTGGCCTGAGCGCAAAGGCCGGTCAACGACCATCGCCGACGCGGGCTCTGGGGCTGGCACTGGCGTGGCGGGTGCTGAGGGGGTTGGCCGTTTGGGTTCGGTGGGTGCTGGCCCCGCGTCGCACAACCCATGGTGTTGCAGCAAGGTTGGCCACTGGCCCGACGCGTCACGGTAGCCCAGTGGCTGCAGCCCCACGTGACGCAGCGCCCGCAACAACGCGTCCACTTCCAGCGGCGTGGGGTCGGCCACCGTGGGCCAGCCACTCAGGTCCAGCACCACGGGTTCGTTTTCGAAAAAGCCAGGGCTGTCGCCGTAGCGCTGCTGAAGCTCGTGCAGCACCGCGTCGACGTAGCCGCCGCGCAAACGTGCGCTCAGCATCGCCCACGTGGTGGGGCGAATGTCGATGGCGGTGGACGATGCGCTGCTGTTCATGGTGCGACGTGACAGGCGCGCATCTTAGCAGCGTCGTTGCGAGGTATTGAGGGCAGGCTGGTCGTCGCTGATGTTGGAGTTGTCCACGTTCACCAGGGTATTAGTCTCTTGGCGGTGGTGGTAGCAGATAGAAGGCTGCACCAAGATGTGGACAAGCCAAAATTCTATTTATAAAACATATATTTGTTGAACGTAAGGGTCTGTGGTCAGGGGCTCGGTAGCGGTGTGTGCGAGTGGGGGTATCGTGCTTGAAAGCCGTGTGGATGTGGACAACGTCGCGCTTGTGCTGGCGTTGTCCACGGTTTTATCCACAGGTCGTTGTCGTTATTCCACGATGGTGTAGCCCTCGGCGCGGATGGCTTGCGCCAGCGCCGCGCGTGGTTGGTCCGAGGCCACGCGCACGCGCTGCTGGGCCAGGTCAACCTCGACGCGGGCCTGGGTGTCGAGCGCGCGCACGGCACGCTCGATGGCCTTGACACAGTGCTGGCACGACATGCCTTGGACGCTGAACTCGTGTTGCATGGCAAAACTCCTTTCACTCAGAATGAGGGGTTGACGGACCGCGACGCTGTCAGGGCCGCCGTCCTGTCGGCATGATAGGGACAGGCGCCCTTGCAGTACGATGGTTGGGCCATGAGTGACGATCACGATCAGGAGGTGGGTGCTGCAGCGCTGGACGCGGCGGCGCCGCTCCAGCAATGCGACCTGGGTATCGGCGGTATGACATGCGCGTCGTGCGTGGCGCGTGTCGAGCGGGCGCTGAGCCGGGTGCCGGGGGTGGTGCAGGCCCAGGTCAACCTGGCCACCGAACAAGCGCGCGTGACGGTGCGCGCGGGGGATGATCCCGCGGTGCTGTTGGCGCGCCTGCAGCGGGCGGTGCGCGACGCCGGCTACGAGCCCCGCGCGGTGCAGGCCGATGACGCGGATGAGCAGCGTGCCCAGCGCGAGCTGCGCCAGGAAGGCTGGTGGGTGGCGCTGGGGTTGCTGCTGGCCGCACCGCTGGTGTTGCCGATGGTGGCGCTGGTCTGGGGCCAGCACCTGATGTTGCCGGCCTGGTGGCAGTTTGCGCTGGCCACGCCGGTGCAGTTGGGACTGGGTTGGCGGTTTTACCGTGCCGGCTGGCAGGCGCTGCGCCATGGCAGCGGCAACATGGAGTTGTTGGTGGCGCTGGGCACCAGCGCCGCTTGGGGCATGAGCACCTGGTTGTGGTGGCGGGCGCCCGCTGGCCACGAGCCGCATCTGTACTACGAAGCCGCGGCGGTGGTGATCGCGCTGGTGCGGCTGGGCAAATGGTTGGAGCTTCGTGCGCGCCGACGCACCACCCAGGCGATTCGCGCGCTGCAGGCGTTGCGCCCTGACGTGGCGCACCTGTTGCCCGACGGCGTGCGGCGCGACGAGATGCAGGATATTCCCGTGGCCGAGCTGCTGCCCGGCGACCGGGTGCTGGTGCGCGCGGGCGAGCGCATTCCTGCGGACGGCGTCATCGAAGCCGGGCAGACCCAGGTGGACGAGTCGATGCTGACGGGTGAGCCCCTGCCGCTGGCCCGTGGCGTGGGCGACCGTGTGCTGGGCGGCAGTGTCAACGGCGAAGGGACTGTGGAGGTGCGCGTGACCGCCACGGGGGCGGCGTCGACGCTGCAACGCATCATCGCGTTGGTGCAAGACGCGCAGGCAGGCAAGCCGCCCGTGCAGCGGCTGGTCGATCAGGTGGCCGCGGTGTTCGTGCCGGTCGTGGTGGTCATCGCGCTGCTGACGGCGCTGGGTTGGTGGTGGTGGGCTGGCGCGGCCGTGGAACAAGCCGTGTTGCATGCGGTGGCGGTGCTGGTGATCGCGTGCCCGTGCGCGCTGGGGTTGGCCACGCCCACCGCGATCATGGCCGGCACTGGGGCCGCGGCGCGGCACGGCATCCTGGTCAAGGACGCGCAGGCGCTGGAGCTGGCGCCCCACGTGCGGGTGGTGGCGTTTGACAAGACAGGCACGTTGACCGTGGGCCACCCAAGGCTGGTGGCGGTGCACCCGGCGCCTGGGGTGGACGAAGCTGCGGCGTTGCGCACGGCAGCGGCGCTGCAGCAGGGCAGCAGCCACCCGTTGGCACAGGCGGTGTTGGCGGCGGTGGATGCGGCCAAGCTGGCCCCCGCGGTGGATGTGCAAACCGTCCCTGGGCGGGGGGTGCGCGGCTGGGTGGAGGGCGTGCCGCTGGCGTTGGGCAGCTTGGCCTGGTTGGCGGAACTGGAGCCAGCGCTGGCCAACGAGGCGGCCTGGCCCCCGGGGTGGGCCCAGGCGCGGCGCGCCCAGCAAGCGGCGGGGGCGACGGTGTCGGTGCTGGCGTGGCAACACGAAGGCCGCTGGCGCCTGTTGGCCCTGCTGGCGTTCGCCGACGAGCCCAAACCTGGCGCGATCGAAGCGTTGCAAGCGCTGCGCTCGCGCGGGTTGGCGTTGGCGATGGTGTCGGGTGACCAGCGCCCCGCGGCCGAGGCGATGGCGCGCCGCCTGGGCCTGCGGCCCGAAGCGGGTGAAGTGCACGCCGAGGTTTTGCCCGGTGACAAGGCGGCGCTGGTGGCCACGTTGCGCCAGCGCCATGGCCCGGTGGCGATGGTCGGCGACGGTGTCAACGACGCCCCGGCGCTGGCCGCGGCCGATGTCGGGCTGGCCATGGGCAATGGCACCGACGTCGCGATGCACGCGGCGGGCATCACCCTGCTGCGTGGCGACCCGCGGCTGGTGGTGGCGGCGCTGGACATTGCCACGCGCACGGTGCGCAAGATCCGGCAAAACCTCTTTTGGGCGTTTGTTTACAACGCCGCGGGCATTCCGCTGGCGGCGCTGGGGATGCTGGACCCGGTGTGGGCCGGTGCCGCGATGGCCGCCAGCTCGGTCAGCGTGGTCAGCAACGCGTTGCTGCTGACACGCTGGCGGCCCGAACACGGCCGTTGACCTGGGTCAAACCGCCAGGGCGGGCTTGCCGGCAAGCTGCAAGGTCTGCCGCGCCCGCGGACCTTCGGTCGGGGCGCGCCGTGTCCGAGGAGCTGAGTCCCCATGTCCACCCCCGCGTCCTTGCGCATCATTCGTGACGAGCACGCCGCGCTGGCGGCGATGTTGCAGTCGCTGCTGTGGTTGATCCGCCGTGGCCCCGAGGCGTCCGATCGGCAGCGGTTTTTCGACACGGTGCGGGCGATGTTGTTTTACATCGACGAGTTCCCGGAGCGGCTACACCACCCAAAGGAGTCGGACCTGTTGTTTCCGTGCGTGGCCAAGCGCGACGCCGAGCTGTTGCCCGTGATCGCCCGCCTGGAGCAGGATCACATGCGAGGTGAGCAGCAGGTGCGCGAGCTGCAACACCTGCTGCTGGCGTGGGAGTGGTTGGGCGAGGAGCGCCGCGAGGCCTTTGTGCAGGCCTGCGAGCGCTACCTGAACTTTTACCTCGAGCACATGCGGCTGGAGGAGCAACAGATTCTGCCCGCGGCGCAGCGCCTGCTGACGCCGGAAGATTGGCAGGCGCTGGACGAGGCTTTCGCCGCCAACCGCGACCCACTGACGGGCCACGCGCCCGCTCCGGCCTACGAGCGGTTGTTCCAGCGCATCCTGGAGGTGGCGCCGGCGCCCATTGGGCTTGGGGCGTAAGGGCGCACGCTTGTCACAGCAGCGCGTCGAGCCAGTCGTCGAACGCCTGCAACAGCCGCTGTACGTGGGACGTGCCGGTGGCGGGTGAGCACAGCATCATGCCGTGAAACGGCGTCAGCACCACGCCGCGGTTCAACAGCGTCAGGTGCAGGCTTTCTTCCAACGCGGGCTGCAGGTGGCGGCGCACGTCATCCGCGTTGCGGGGCGTCGCGGGGGTGAATTGCAGCTCCATGCGTGCGCCCAGCCGCGTCAGGGTCCACGGCAGCGTGCGTGCTTGCAGGCGCTGGCGCAGGCCGTGCTCCAAAGCATCCGCCGATGCCTGCATGGCCGCGTAGGTGGCTGGGGTGTGCAGGTGGTGCAGCGCCGCGTGCAGCGCGGCCAGCGCCAGCGCGTTGGCGGTGAGCGTGGTGCCGATGCCGGAGTGGCCTGGTGGCGCGGTGTCCTTGGCGTGCTGCATGCGCGCCGCCACCTCGTCGGTGCAGCCGTACACGGCGCACGGCACGCCGCCGGCCACCGCTTTGCCGGCCACCCACAGGTCGGGCGTCAGCCCGTGCGTGCGGGCCCACCCCCCGACGCCGGTGGACAGGGTGTGCGTCTCGTCCAGCACCAGCAGGGTGCCGTGGCGCTGGCACAGCGCCTGCGCGGTGTCCCAGAACCCCGGCTGTGGGGGCACCAGGCCAAAGTTGGTCAACGCCGGCTCCGCCAGCACCGCCGCCACCTGACCGTCGGCCAGCGCGTCGTGCAGCGCCTCCAGATCGTTGAACGGCACCACGCGCGTGTAGGCATGGTGCGCGTGCACCTGGCCGAGCACCGACGGGCGGCGCACGCTGCCTGCGCCAGCGGGGTCACGGTCCACCAGCGTGTCGTCGACGGCGCCGTGGTAACAGCCATCAAACACAACCAGGTAGGGGCGTGCGGTGATCGCGCGCGCCCAGCGGATGACAAAGCGGTTGGCGTCGCTGGCGGTCATAGCCAACTGCCAGCGGGGTAGGCCAAAACGTTCGGCCAACCATTGGCCCACCTGCGCGCTGCGTTCGTCGGGCAGCATGCAGGTCAGCCCCCGACAGGCCTGCTCCGCCACAGCCGCGGCCACGGGTTCGGGCGAATGGCCGAACATCGCGCCAGTGTCGCCCAGGCAAAAATCGGCGTAGCCGTGACCGTCCACGCAGGTCAGATCGGCGCCGCGGGCGTGTTGGACGAACAGCGACGCTGGGGTGGGCCAGTCTCGCATCCAGTGCAGCGGCACGCCAAACACGTAGTGCTGTTGGGCTTGCGCCGACAGCGCGACGCTGCGAGGGTGGTGGCGCCCAAAGTGCGCGCGCTCACGCTGCAGCAGCGCTTGCAGGCGTGCGGGGTCGATGGCGACGGTGTCGTGCATGGCACAGCAGCTTACGGCGCCAGCCGCTACGATGGCAGGGCCATGTCGACCACACCCCAGGGATCCGCTTGCCCCGCGCCGCCGCTGCATCGTGGCGTGCTGCTGGCCGCCGGCTTGGCGTTGGCGGCGGCGGTGTCGCTGGGCATCACGCGCTTTGCCTACGGCTTGCTGCTGCCGCCGATGCGGGCTGATCTGGGTTGGAGCTACCTGCTGGCCGGGGCCATGAACACCGCCAACGCGGTGGGCTACCTTGTTGGGGCGTTGACGGTGCCGTGGTTGATGCGCCGCCTGGGCGTGGGCGCGGTGCTGCTGGGCGGTGCGGTGTTGGCGGCGCTGCTGATGGCGGCGGTGGGCTGGATGACCGCCGATACCGTGTTGTTGGTGCAGCGTTGGGCCGCGGGGGTGTGCAGCGCCTGGGTGTTTGTGGCCGGTGGTTTGCTGGCGGCACGGCTTGGGCCGGTGTGGCCGCGCCACGGCGGGCTGCTGCTGGGGGTGTACTACGGTGGGGTGGGGCTGGGCATTGCGCTGTCGGCGCTGACGGTGCCGATGTGGCTGGCCTGGGCCGGGCCGCGCGCGCACGCCTGGGCGTGGGCCTGGTGGGGTTTGGCGGCGCTGTGCGCGCTGGCGTGCGTGGGGTTGGTGCTGGTCTGGCGGCGTTGGCGTGCCCTGGAGGTGGACGCTGCCGGCGGCACAGCAGGGCCGACCCCGGCACCCACCACGGGGCCAGCGCTGGGCGTCTTGGCGCTGCTGCGGGCGCTGGCGCCGGCGCTGCTGGGCTACACGATGTTTGGCGTTGGCTACATCGGCTACATGACGTTTGTCATCGCGCTGCTGCGCGAGCGCGGCGTCGACGGTGGCGCGATCACGCTGTTTTACACCCTGCTGGGGGTGGCGGTGATGCTGTCGTCCCGCCTGTGGGCGGGGCTGTTGGACCGTCACCGCGATGGCCAGCCGCTGGCACGCCTCAACGCGCTGTTGGGGCTGGCCACGCTGCTGCCCGCGCTGGGCCATGCCTGGCCGTTGGTGCTGGCTTCTGGGGTGTTGTTTGGCGCGGTGTTTTTGTCCGTGGTGGCATCGACCACCGCGCTGGTGCGCCACAACCTGCCGCCGGCGCAGTGGGCGCGTGGCATCAGCCTGTTCACCATCGTGTTTGCGCTGGGGCAGATCGTCGGCCCCACGGTGGTGGGTTGGATCGGCGACGGCCCCGGGGGGCTGGAGCGGGGGTTGGTGTTCTCGGCGGGGGCGCTGTGGCTGGGGGCGCTGGCCGCGTGGCGCCAGCGTGCCCTGTCCTGAGAAAAAAAGCGGGCTTTCCGCAGAAAGCCCGTCCCAAGGAGCGTTTTTGGAGAGATCGGGCGGCCCGTCACCGCCCGTGTGCGGACAGGGCCGCGATCAGAAGTCGTGGCGCATGCCGAAGGCGACCAGGCGCTCGTCCTTGGTCTTGGCCCCGACGTTGTTCTTGACCACGACGTCGCGGTAGCCGGCGTACAGGCGCGTGCGCTTGGACAGGGCATAGGTGGCGCCGAGGGCGAAGCCGCTGGCCTTGCCGTTCTTGGCGCCGCCGGCCGAGTCCTTGGTCTTGCTGTAGGCATAGCCGCCGGAGAAGGCCCAGGCCCCGACCGGCACGGTCACGCCCAGTGCGTATTCGCTGTCGTCGCCGTTGGCGGCGCTGCCCTTGCGCTGGTTGTATGCGCCCGACACCGAGAAGCTGCCGAAGTCATACATCGCGGCCAGCGCGGTGTACTTGTCGGATTTGTCCTTCTCGTTTTGGTGGGCCAGAGCGACTTCGAATTCCTTTTGCTTGTAGCCGGCCTTGAAGGCGTACTTGTCCTGGGAGACGCCGGCCTTCTCGTCCAGCGAGACGTCGATGCCCGCGTAGAAGCCGCCCATGTTGGGGCTGTAGTAGCTGATCTTGTTGTCGAAGCGCGAGGCATAGTCGCCGCCCGACTTGAACACGCCGTTGCTGGAAGCGGTGAAGGCCGAGTCGAACACATCGCGGCTCTGGCCCAGGCCGCGCACGTCGTCGTACACCGTGGTGCTGCGGCCGAGCTTGACCTCGCCGAAGCCACCCATCAGCGACAGGCTGGATTCGCCTTTGAAGTATGGGTCTTGCGACGCGCCGGTGTCGGCGTTGAAGCGGTTTTCCAGCTTGAAGGCCGCCTTCAGGCCGCCGCCCAGATCCTCGGTGCCGCGCAGGCCCCAGCGCGAGGTGGTCAGACCGCCGTCGCCGCCCTGGAACATCTGGGTGGTGGAGGTGTTCTTGACCTTGTCCTTGAGGTTGCCCACCGACAGGTCCACGCGACCGTACAGCGTGACGTTGGATTGGGCCAGGGCGGCCCCGGTGGTCATCAGGGCGGCCAGGGCGATCAGGGATTTTTTCATCGTCGGATTTCCTAGGGTTGAACCAGAAAGCGGCAGCCCCGGATGGGGGGGCTGCAACTGGGGATGGGCGGCCCGGAGGGCCGAACCACAGGGGCTATTGCACCGGCCCCTGATGACGGTGATGTGAAGTCAATTCGTGATGACCCGAATGTTGTTCATAAACAACGTCATCGGGCTTCACACGCGCCTCAAGGCTGGGCGTCAAAGACCTGGATGGTCCACGGCTGCGACGACGCCGGATCGACGCTCACCTCCACCGCGCGCACGTCGGCCGCGCCCGGCACCTGCAGGCGTGTCAGGTTCAGCACCGGCTTTTTCTGGTGCTTGAAGGGGTTGTCGAAGGCCAGCACATGGCTGTCGCCGTGGATCAGCAGGACCGGACGGCCCCACTGCGCCGCCAGCGGCACCAGCGTGTCGCCGATGCTGGCGGCAAAGCCCGAGTGGCGCGGGAACGTCTCCACCGGCTGCTGGTTGTCGAACGGGTCGGCCTGCATGGCCACCACCATGGCGCGCGCGTTGCGCTGCTGCGCCAGCTCGAAGGCAGCGCGCAGCCAGGCGACGTTGGCGCGGTCGCGCTCGAAAAATTCCGCCACGGCCTTGGGGTCGCGCGTCTCGAAGTTGTTGTTGCTGCCGACGATGTGCACGGCGACGAACAGCACGTCGCCGGCCCACCAGCGCTGGTTTTCCACATAGGGCGCGAAGGCGGGCATGACGGTGGACTGGTTTTCCACCGCGATGGGCTGCTGGCCGAGCGATCGGCCGGGGGTGTAGAAGCGCTGGCGCAGCGTGGCCAGGCGCTCCAGCGGGTCGTAGCCGCCGTTGTTGGCGCGGTGGCAGTCGGTCCACTCGTTGTCGCCCGGGGTATAGACCACGGCACCGCGGTAGCGGCCAAAGTGCTCCAGCTGGGCGGAAAACTCCTCGTTGCTGCACAGCGTGGAGCCGGCCTTGAAGTCGCCGACGTGGACGGTGAAGGCCGGCTGCAGCGCGTTGACGCGCTCGATCAGCGCGCGGTAGGGCGGATAGCTCTTGTCAGGGGGGCCATAGGGCATGTCGCCCAGCGCGACGAAGCGCACGGTCTGGGCCGCGACGGTGCCGGCCAGCAGCACGGCCGTGGCGGCGACGGCGCCGCGCCACGCCCGGGGCAAAAGGGGAAAACGCATGGGATTGGGCTCCTCAACAAAACCGGCCCCGAGGGGCCAGCAGATCGGGGCGAACGGACCGGGTGTCCGCCCGGTGGTCACAGGCCGATGACGCCGCCGTCGTTCTTGGTGATGACGACGGTGGCCGAGCGCGGACGGCCACCGTCCGGCCAGCGCGAGATCTTGGTCGGCGCGTCCGGGTCGCTGCGTTCGCTGGGGCTTTCGCCCGGGTGCTGGATGTTGATGAACATCGTGCGCAGGTCCGGCGTCATCGCGATGCCGGTGACCTCGCAGCCGCGCGGGCCGACCAGGAAGCGGCGGATCTCGCCCTTGGTCGGGTCGCAGGCCAGCATCTGGTTGTTGGGCAGGTTGGCATAGTCGCCCTTGCCCAGCGTCGAGGTGGACACATCGGTCTGGATCCACAGCACGCCGCGCGGGTCGATCCACAACCCATCCGGACTGCCGAAGATGTCGCCACGCACGTTGCCCTTGGCGTCGGCACGCGCCAGCGAGGGGTCGCCGGCCAGCACGAAGTGGTTCCAGGTGAAGCGGCGCGCGTCCAGGTCGCCGCTTTCTTTCCAGCGGATGATGTGGCCCATGGTGTTGTTGGCGCGCGGGTTGGCAGCATCGACACCGGGGTGACCGTCGCGGCCGCGGTTGCTGTTGTTGGTCAGGGTGCAGTAGACCTCTTTGCTGATGGGGTCTACCGCGGTCCACTCGGGGCGGTCCATCTTGGTGGCGCCCAGCGCGTCGCTGGCCTGGCGGGCCTTGATGAGCACCTCACCCTGGTCGGCAAAGCCATTGGCGGCCGTCAGCGGCCCTTGGCCGTGCACCAGGGGCAGCCACTCGCCACTGCCGTCGGCGTTGAACTTGGCCACGTACAGCGTGCCGTGGTCCAACAGATCGCGGTTGGCGGCAAAGCCACCGGGCTTGACGCGGTCGCGGCTGACGAACTTGTAGATGTACTCGAAGCGGGCGTCCTCACCCATGTAGACCACGACGCGGCCGTCGTCGGTCAGCGCCACCGTCGCGCCCTCGTGCACGGCGCGGCCCAGCGCGGTGCGCTTGATGGGGGTCATCGTGGGGTCCATCGGGTCGATTTCGACCACCCAGCCGAAGCGGTTCGGTTCATTCGGATGCTTGGTGGCGTCGAAGCGCTCGTCGAATTCGTGCCAGCGGTAGCCGGCGCCGCCTTTTTTGAGGCCCCAGCGCTTGCCGTGCGCATCGGGCTGGTCCGAACCGTGGAAGTAGCCGATGAAGTTTTCCTCGCAGGTCAGGTAGGTGCCCCAGGGGGTGTGGCCGTGCGCGCAGTTGTTGAGGGTGCCCAGCACCCGCGTGCCTTGGGGGTCGGCGGCGGTGCGCATCAGGGGATGACCCGCGGCAGGCCCACTGATGTGCATGGGGGTGTAGGCGGTGATGCGGCGCGCATACTTGGACGGCAGCACCTGGCGCCAGCCTTGCGGCGTGGCTTCGACTTCGATGATGGACACGCCATGGGCGGCTTGGGCCTTGCGCACCTTGTCGGCGCTCCAGGTCTTCATGCCGTCCGGGTGCAGCAGCCCATCGTCGGTGTATTCGTGGTTGATGGCCAGCAAGCCGCGGCGGCTGCCATCCAACGGGTAGTACGCCAGCCCGTCGTGGTGCATGCCGGCTTGCGCTTCCTGTTCCGCGGCGGTGTTGGAGGCGTCGGCCTTGAACGCCGGCATGCGCCCAGCGATGCCCACCGGGTCGCCCCAGCGGTTGAGCACGCGCGCGGTGTAGCCCGGGGGTACGATGACCTCGTCGACATTGCGCATGGGCACGCTGGCAAAGCCAATGGTGCGGCCCAGCGCGCCTGCGGGCGACGGACCGGTGCTGGCACAGCCCGCCAGCAGGCCACCGCCCAGCAGGCTGGCGGCCGCGCTGGCCAGTGTGCCGCGCACGAAGATGCGGCGCGCAGGGTCCGAGACCTCGTGGATGCTTGGGTTGAGGCTGCGGTTCGAGTCTTCCATCAAGTCGAAATCTTTGGCCATGGTCGTGTGCAGTGCAGGGTTGAACGGCTGGGGTGGTGGGATGACCACAGGTGCCCAACGACGGCTCGTGTCGCCGGTGGCTGGCATTGTTGAAAGGCCCGATGACGGTTTGATGAAACACCGCTGGCCCGCAGCAGGCAATGGCGCCACACGCCGGGACGGCAGCGGCCCCCTGTGGTCGGGTGGCAATGGTTCCGTGGGCCGCGGCAGCGTGGCGCTATCGTTGCAGGCGTGTTGCGTCCCATGAACCCATGACATGCCAGCCCGACTGCTGCACTCCGACACCCAGCTCAACACCGCCAGCTATTACGAGGCCAGCGTGCAGCGCTCGGCGCCCCAGCCGCCGCTGCGCGGCGCCGCGCGCGCCGACGTCGTGGTGGTGGGGGGCGGCTACGCCGGCCTGAGCACCGCGCTGGAGCTGGCCGAACGGGGCCGCCGCGTCGTGCTGCTGGAGGCCGACCGGGTGGGCGGTGGTGCCAGCGGACGCAACGGGGGGCAAGCCATCGTCGGCTACGCCTGTGGCATGGCGACTTTGGAGCGTCAATTGGGGCGCGATGACGCGCGGCGTGCCTGGCAATGGTCGCTGGAGGCGGTGGAGCTGATCGAGCAGCGTGTGCAGCGCTACGGCATTGCATGCGAGTGGCGGCGCGGTTACCTGTATGTGGCCGATCGGCCGCGCAAAGCCCAGGCGCTGCGCGCCGAGATGGATGCGCTGGCGCGCGACTACGGGTTTGCCACCCAGTGGGCGCAAGGGGAAGATGTGCAGCGCTGGCTGGCCAGCCCACGCTACGTGGCGGCGGCGTACGAAGCCATCTCGGGGCACCTGCACCCCCTCAAGTACGCCCTCGGGCTGGCGCGCGCGGCCCAGCAGGCGGGGGTGGTGGTGCACGAAGGCAGCCCCGTGCGGCGCTTGGTGCAGGACGCGCACGGCGTGCGCGCGCTCACCGACGGCGGTGAGGTGCGCGCCGACTGGGCCGTGGTGGCGGGCAACTGCACGCTGCCGGAACACGGCCCTGGCGTGCTGCCCAGCATCCACGCGCGCATCATGCCTGTGGGGACCTACATCGTCGCCACCGAGCCTCTGGACCCCGAGCGTGCGCAGGCGCTGATTCCCAGCGGTGCGGCGGTGTGCGACAACAACGTCGTGCTGGACTACTTTCGCCTCAGCGCCGACCACCGGCTGTTGTTCGGCGGCCGGGTCAGCTACACCACGATGACGCCGCCGCGGCTGCGTGCCACGATGCAGCGCCGCATGCTGGCGGTGTTTCCCCAACTTGCCGGGGTGCGCCTCACCCACCTGTGGGGTGGGTTTGTTGACATCACGATGAACCGCGCGCCGGATTTTGGCCGCATCGGCCAGCGCGTGTACTACCTGCAGGGGTTCAGCGGCCACGGCGTGGCGCTGACCGGTTGGGCCGGTCGCTGCGTGGCCGAAGCCATCGTCGGCCATAGCGAGCGCTTCGACGTGCTGGCGCGGCTGCGCCACCGACCGTTTCCGGGGGGCCCGTGGCTGCGCACCCCGTTGTTGGCGCTGGGCATGGCGTGGCACAGGTTGCGCGACGTGCTCGGCTGAGTGGCGCCGGCGGCGACAATGTGGGCATGCTGTCCACCGCCAATGCCACCGTTGACGGCCCCGCTTGGGCGCTGCTGCAAGCCTACGAGGCCGAGCGCGCCGTCTGGCCCACCGTGCCGCCCGTGCGCCACGCCCCCCGTGAAGTGACCTGCCTGGCCGATGTGCTGCCCCACTACCAGGCGTTGTTGTTCGATGCTTTTGGGGTGCTCAACGTCGGCGACCGTGCCATCCCGGGCGCGCCGCAAGCGCTGGCGGCGCTGCGGCGCGACGGGGTGCCGTTTCGCATCGTCAGCAACGCCGCCAGCGTGCCCAAAGCGGGGTTGGTGGCGCGCTACCGGGCGCTGGGTTTTGCGCTGGATCCGCAGGACTTCGTCACCAGCCGTGACGCCACGGCGGCGGCGTTGGCGCAGGCGCCCGGTCACTGGCGCTGGGCGGTGGTGGCGCCCGAAGGGGCCGATTGGTCGGACCTGCCCCTGCCGCAGGCACGGCGCTGCGACGGGGCGTTGCGTGACGGCGACGATGCGGTGTTGTTTTTGGCCGCGCAGGGCTGGAACGAGCATGCCCAGGCGCGGCTGGAGGCCAGTTTGCGCGCCCAGCCGCGACCGGTGTGGGTGGCCAACCCCGACCTCATCTCGCCGTGGGAAGGGGGGTGGGTGCGCGAGCCGGGGGGCTGGTGCGCCGGACTGACCGCACGCACCGGGGCGCCCGTGCGGCGCATCGGCAAGCCGTTTGGCGAGCTGTTTGCGTTGGCGCTGGCCAGCTTGCCGCAGCCATGGGCCCCCGCGCGGGTGCTGATGCTGGGCGACACGCTGCACACCGATGTGCTGGGCGCGCTGGCCGCAGGCCTGCACGCGGCGCTGGTCACCGGTGCCGGCGCCAGCACCGGGTTGGACGTGGCGCGCGCGGTCCAGGCCACCGGCCTGGCGCCGCACTGGGTGATGCCCTACATTGGCCGGCCGCCACGGCCCTGACGCGCGGGCCGCTCAACCCAGCGCCTGGCGCACCACCGCCACCACCCGCGCCGCGCACGGGGCGATCAGCGCCGGCTGGGCGTAGCCGTAGCCGATGACGAGGCCGCGCAGGTCGCGCCGCTGCAGGCAGTACGCCGACAGCGGCCGCACGGTGATGCCCTCGCGCGCCAGTTGCGTCGCCATGGCGCCGTCGTCCGCCTGGGCGGGCAGGCGCAGGCAAAGGTGCAGCCCTTGCGCGGCGCCATCGATGCGCACCCCGGGCAGCGCCAGCAACGGCTGCAGCGCGGCCAGCAGTTGCTGGCGCCGCTGGGCGTAGGTCTGGCGCGCTCGGCGCAAGGCGGCGGCGAAGTGGCCCAGCTCGATGAACTCGGCCAGCGCCGCCTGCAGGGGCAACTGACCCGGACGGTTGAGGTCGTAGTGCGCTTGGCGAAAGTCCTCCACCAACGCGCGCGGCGCCACCAGGTAGCCCAGCTTGATGCCCGGGTACAGCACCTTGGAAAACGTGCCCAGGTAGCACACCCGGCCGTCGTCGTCCAGCCCGGCCAGCGAGGCAATGGGCGCACCATCGAAGCGAAACTCGCTGTCGTAGTCGTCCTCCAGCACCCACGCGTCCAGGCGCGCGGCCAGCGCCAGCAGGGCCCGGCGCCGCGCCAGCGACAGCACCGCCCCGGTGGGGTATTGGTGCGACGGCGTCACGTAAATCAGCCGCGGCGCGCCCGCGCTGCCCTCCTGAGGCGGTGTCCAGCCCTGCTCATCCACCGGCAGCGGCTGCAGCTCCAGCCCGCAGGCTTGCAGCGCCTTGACGGCGCCCCAGTAGGCCGGGTCTTCGATCCAGACGCGCTCGCCAACGTCGGCCAGCAGCCGCGCGCACAGCTCCAACGACTGCTGCGTGCCGCTGGTGATGATGACTTGCTCGGGCTCCAGGCGCACGCTGCGCGACACGCGCAGGTAGTCGGCCACCGCGCGGCGCAGCGGCCCGTACCCGCCCGAGGTGGTGTAGTCCAGCATGTCCGGCCGCGCCTGGCGCCAGTGTTTGTTGTGCAGGCGCTGCCACACCGCCACCGGAAACGCGCTGAAGTCCGCCGCACCCGGCGTGAACGGCTGGATCTCCAGATGCTGCGCGTTGTGGCGGCGCGCCAGTGTTTGGCCGCGCGCCGACAAGCCGGGCAAGCGGGCTGCGCTCGGCGCCCGCCGCGGCCGCGGCGCCGTGCCCTGGGGCCACCAGTCGGCCACGTAGGTGCCGCTGCCCACGCGGCTGCTCAGGTAGCCTTCGGCGGTCAGTTGCTCCAGCGCCGCCACCACGGTGTTGCGCGACAGGCGCAGGTCCGCCGCCAGCTCGCGGCTGGACGGCAAGCGCTCGCCCGGCCCCAGCCGCCCGTCCAGCAGCGTGCGGCGCAGCGCCTCGTACAAACGGCGGTTGAGCGGCAGCCCGCTGTGCGGGCCGGCCGGCCCATCGTCACGGGCCAGTTCCGCCAGCAGGTGTTCGGCCAGCAAAGAGGTGCTCAGGGTCATGGGGCGAGTCTCGCGGCGCGCTGCGGTGGCCTCCAGTGGCACCGTCGCATGCCATCAAATGGCACCCATTGTGCATCCAATCGACGCGCACAATGGGTCGCATCATGCACGTCGAGTCCGCGCCGCCTTGGGTTTGGATGCCTGCCGACCACCGGCTGATGGGCGAAACCTTGCACGCGCAGCCCTACCTGGTGTTGGGCGACAAGTACGCCCGCGCGGTCAAGGTGGGCGCGCAGGCCCAGCCGGTGATGTTCCCGCTGGCCAGCGCCGACGAGGTGCCCGCGCTGCTGGCGCAGGTGGACGGCGTCGTGCTGACGGGCTCGCCGTCCAACGTGCACCCGCGCCACTTTGGCGAACCGGTGGCCGACCCCAGCCTGCCGCTGGACGAGGCGCGCGACGAAGTCACGCTGGCCGTGGTGCGCGCAGCGCTGGCCGCTGGCGTGCCGTTGCTGGGCATCTGCCGCGGTTTTCAGGAAATCAACGTGGCGCTGGGGGGCAGCCTGCACCAAGCGGTGCACGCGTTGCCCGGCCACCTGGACCACCGCGAGCCCAAGCACCTGCCGCTGGAGCAGCAGTATGCGCCGCGCCACGCGGTGACGCTGCAGCCTGGCAGCCTGCTGCAGGCGTTGGCGGGCGGGGCCATGACGGCGCAGGTCAATTCGCTGCACGGCCAGGGGATCAAGCGGCTCGGCCAGGGCCTGCGCGCCGTGGCGCACGCCCCCGACGGGCTGATCGAAGCGGTGGAGTTTGAGCACGCGCGCGCCTTCGCGCTGGCGGTGCAATGGCACCCGGAGTGGCGCTGCTGGGATGACCCGCTGTCCAGCGCCATCTTCGCCGCGTTTGGGCGCGCGGTGCGCCAGCGCCGCCAGCAGCGTCTGGCCGACGCCCGTGCCTACGCCGCCGCTCCCGAAACCCCTGCCTGATCGCCGTTGCCCGGATGCGGCAGCCACACCACGCCCAGCGCTGCCAGAATGTCCGGGTCGGGCGACGCACCCCCCACCGCGTCGCCACCCCTCAGGGCCACGGAGACCACCATGAGCAGTGCCAAACAACTCAAAACCTTCAACGATCTGGAGCAATGGCTCAACGAGCGCCGCGTCACCGAGGTCGAGTGCCTGGTGCCCGACCTGACCGGCGTGGCACGCGGCAAGATCCTGCCGCGCGAAAAGTTCACCGAAGACCGCGGCATGCGCCTGCCCGCGTCGGTGGTGGCGATGAGCGTGACCGGCGAGCAGCCCAGCAGCGGGCCGTACTACGACGTCATCGACCCCACCGAGCGCGACATGCAGCTGCGGCCCGACCCGGCCACCGCGCGCATCGTGCCCTGGGTGGCCGACCCCACCGCGCAGGTCATCCACGACTGCTTCGACCACAGCGGCAAGCTCATCCCCTACGCCCCGCGCAGTGTGCTGCGCCACGTCTGCAGCCTGTACGACGCCATGGGCCTGCAGCCGGTGGTGGCGCCGGAGCTGGAGTTCTACCTGACCGCGCGCAACACCGACCCCAACACCTTGCTTCACCCACCGGTGGGCCGCAGCGGGCGGGCCGAGACCTCGCGCCAGGCCTACAGCATCGACGCGGTCAACGAATTCGACCCGCTGTTCGAGGAGATCTACGACTGCTGCGACAAGATGGAGCTCAACGTCGACACGTTGATCCACGAAGTGGGCGCGGGGCAGATGGAGATCAACTTTTTCCACGCCCACCCGCTGGAGCTGGCCGACGAGGTGTTTTTGTTCAAGCGCACCGTGCGCGAGGTGGCCCTGCGCCACGACATGTACGCCACCTTCATGGCCAAACCCATCGCTGGCGAGCCCGGCAGCGCGATGCACATCCACCAAAGCCTGGTGGACAAAGCCAGCGGCCGCAACGTCTTCAGCAACGAAGACGGCAGCCCCTCGGAGATGTTCTACCACTACATCGGCGGGTTGCAGCGCTACATCCCGGCCGCGATGGCGCTGGTGGCGCCCTACGTCAACAGCTACCGGCGGCTGGCGCGCCACACGGCGGCGCCGATCAACATCGAGTGGGGGCACGACAACCGCACGGTGGGCATCCGCTCGCCGATCGCGCCGCCGCAGGCCCGCCGGCTGGAAAACCGCGTCATCGGCGCCGACGCCAACCCCTACATCGCGATGGCCATGACGCTGGCCTGCGGCTACCTGGGGCTGGTCAACAAAATCAAGCCCAAGCCCGAAATGCGCGGCGACGCCTACCTGTCGCCTTACGCGCTGCCGCGCAGCTTGGGCGAGGCGCTGGACTGGCTGCGCCGCGAGCCCGACCTGCACCACGTGCTGGGCGAGGAGTTCATCACGATCTACACCGAGATCAAAGAGCTCGAGTTTGAGGAGTTCATGAAGGTGATTTCGCCCTGGGAGCGCGAGCACCTGTTGCTGCACGTCTGAACACGCAAGCGCTGCGCGACGCCGCGTGGCGTGCCGCCAGCCCCCTGCCCGAAAGGAGACCGCCGATGACCGCCGTGGCCGACACCCACCTGACCCGCGAGCTGCGCGCGCTCGACGCCGCGCATGTTCTGCACCCCTTCACGGACCATGCGGCGCTGGCGGCCAAGGGCGCGCGCGTCATCACGCACGCCGAGGGCATCTGGATCTGGGACGCCAACGGCCAGCGCATCCTGGACGGCATGAGCGGGCTGTGGTGCGTCAACGCCGGCTACGGCCGGCGCGAGCTGGCCGACGCCGCCTACCAGCAAATGCTGCGGCTGCCCTTTTACAACACCTTTTTTCAGACCACCACCGAGCCGCCGGTGCGCCTGGCGCAGCGCCTCACCGAGCTGGCCCCGCCCGTGGCGGGGCGGCGCTTCACGCACGTGTTTTTCACCAGCAGCGGCTCCGAGGCCAACGACACCAACGTGCGCCTGGTGCGCCGTTACTGGGACTTGATGGGCCAGCCGCAGCGCAAGGTCATCATCAGCCGGCGCAACGCTTACCACGGCTCGACGGTGGCCGCCGCCTCGCTGGGTGGCATGGCGGCCATGCACGCGCAGGGCGACCTGCCCATTCCCGGCATCGAGCACATCGAGCAGCCCTACTACTGGGACCTGCGCCAGCCCGGCGAGACGCCCGAAGCCTTTGGCGTGCGCGCGGCGCGTTGGCTGGAAGACAAAATCCTGGCCATCGGCCCCGACAAGGTCGCCGCCTTCATCGCCGAGCCGGTGCAGGGCGCCGGCGGCGTCATCATCCCGCCCGCCACCTACTGGCCCGAGGTGCAGCGCATCGTCGACCGCTACGGCATCTTGCTCATCGACGACGAGGTGATTTGCGCCTTCGGGCGCCTGGGCCACTGGTTTGCCTACGAGCGTTTCGGCATCCGGCCCGACCTGGTGACCTTTGCCAAAGGCGTCACCAGCGGCTACGTGCCGCTGGGCGGGGTGCTGGTGGGCGAGCGCGTGGCCAAGGTGTTGGTCGAGGGCGGCGAGTTCACCCACGGCTACACCTACAGCGGCCACCCGGTGGCGTGCGCGGTGGCGCTGGCCAACCTGGAGCTGATGCAGCGCGAGGCGCTGCCCGAGCGCGTGCGCAGCGACACCGGCCCGTACCTGGCCGAGCGCTTTGCCACGCTGGCTGACCACCCGCTGGTGGGCGTGACCGAGAGCTGCGGCTTTGTGGCCGGCCTCATTCTGGTGCGGGACAAGGCCACGCTGACGCCGTTTCCCGAAGACTGGGAGGTGGGCATGCTGTGCCGCCAGCACTGCTTCGACACCGGGGTGGTGATGCGCGCCGTGGGGTCGCGCATGATCATCGCGCCGCCGCTGGTGATGACGCGCGCCGACATCGACACCATGATCGGGCTGATTCGGCGTGCCTTGGATGCGACATGGGACGATTTGCGCCGCCAGGGGCGCGCGTGATCGGCCAGGGCTGCCCTACAATGGCCGACGGAGCGCAACAAGGGGCGTCGGGTGGGCATTGTCCGCACCGGCCTGCTGCTCGGGCATTTTTCTGCAAGGACGTGGTCGTCACCGACTGGAGTGTGGACATGAAAAAGCATCTGCTCGCCCTGGCCCTGGCCGCCGCCTTTGTCGCCGGCTGTGGCAAGAAAGAAGAACCCGTCGCCCAACCCGCGCCGGCCCCGGCCCCCGCGGTCGCGCAGGCCCCCGCCGGCCCGGTGCTGGACGACGAAAAAGTGCTCAACATTTACAACTGGCCGGACTACATCCCCGAAGGCATGCTCGAAGCCTTCGAAAAGGAAACCGGCATCAAGGTCAACTACGACACGTTCGAGACCAACGAAGCGCTGCACGCCAAGCTGGTGGCGGGCAACACCGGCTACGACATCGTCGTGCCCGGCAGCGTGTTTGCCAAGCCGCAAATCGAAGCCGGCCTGTTCCAGCCGCTGGACAAGGCCAAAATCCCCAACTACCAAAACCTCGATCCGGCCGTCATGAAGGTGCTGGACCGCGTCGATCCGGGCAACCAGTACCTGGTGCCGTGGGCGTGGAGCTTCACCACGGTGGGCATCAACAAGCAAAAGGTCGAAAAGGCGCTGGGCGGCATGCCGATGCCGGAAAACGCCTGGGACCTGGTGTTCGATCCCAAGTACACCGCCAAGGTCAAGAGCTGCGGCATTGCCTACCTGGATTCGCCCACCGAGATCATCCCGGTGGCGCTGCACTACATCGGCAAAGACGCCTATTCCAACAACCCCGAGGACTACAAGGCCGCGGTCGAGATGCTGAAGAAGGTGCGCAAGGACATCCGCATCTTCAGCTCGACGATGATCGACGACGTGGCCAGCGGCAAGGCCTGCGCGGTGATCGGCTGGGCGGGTGACATCAACATCGCGGCGCAGCGCGCCGCCGAGGCCGGCTCCAAGGACGAAATCGTCGCGCTGCTGCCCTCCACCGGCGCGCTGGCGTTTTTCGACACGATGGCGATCCTCAAAGACGCCAAGCACCCCAACAACGCGCACGCCTTCATCAACTTCTACCTGAAGGCGGAAAACGCTGCGGCCATGGCCAACGAAATGGGCTACAACGCCGGCAACACCCAGGGCAAGGACCAGATCAAGCCCGAGGTGGCCAACAACCCGTCGATCTTCCCGCCGGCGGACTACATGCCCAAGCTGATCCAGCCCAGCAGCTACACCAACGAGGCGCGTGAAGCGATGGCCTCGGCCTACAACGCCTTCAAGCGCGGCAAATAAACGTCGCCAGCGCAGGCGGTGACCGAGCCGCGGGCACTCATGGCGCAACGGGCTGTTCTTCCGGCGGTGGGGCAGCCCGTTGCGTTTTCGTACACCGGTCAGCGGGCGTGCGGTCGGCTGGGCCGCCGCCCTACCTTTGGGGATTGAGAGGGGTCATGGCGCAAGCTCCGCAAGTTCCGCTCGATGCCGAGCATTACCTGGTCACCGACAAGCTGGTCAAAACGTTTGACCAGACGGTGGCGGTGGACGAGGTGTCGTTGTCGGTGCGCAAGGGCGAAATCTTCGCCCTGCTGGGCAGCTCCGGCTGCGGCAAGTCCACCTTGCTGCGCATGCTGGCGGGGTTCGAGACCCCGACCTCGGGCCGCATCCTGCTGGGCGGGCAAGACGTGGTGGGCCTGCCGCCGTACGAGCGGCCGGTCAACATGATGTTTCAGAGCTACGCGCTGTTTCCGCACCTCAACGTGTGGGACAACGTCGCCTTTGGCCTCAAGCGCGAAGGGCTGCCCAAGGCGGAAATCGCCAAGCGCGTGGACGACATGCTGGCGCTGGTGCAACTGAGCGCCTACGCGCAGCGCAAGCCGCACCAACTGTCGGGCGGGCAGCAGCAGCGCGTGGCGCTGGCGCGCAGCCTGGCCAAGCGGCCCAAGCTGCTGTTGCTGGACGAACCGCTGGGTGCGCTGGACAAAAAGCTGCGCGAACAAACGCAGTTCGAACTGGTCAACATCATCGAACAGGTGGGCGTGACCTGCGTGATGGTCACGCACGACCAGGAAGAGGCCATGACGATGGCCAGCCGCATCGCGGTGATGAGCAAGGGGCGCGTGCTGCAGGTGGGCACGCCGCAGGAAATGTACGAATTCCCGGCCAACCGTTTCGTGGCCGACTTCATCGGCAGCGTCAACCTGTTCGACGGCACCCTGGCCATCGACGAGCCGGACCACTGCGCCATCGACACGCCCATAGGCCGCATCCACGTCGGCCACGGCACCACCGGCGCCTTGGGCATGCCCGTGGCGGTGGCGGTGCGCCCGGAAAAAATCGACATCGCCAAGCAGCGCCCCGACGGCGTGGCGTGCAACCTGTTCCAGGGCCGCGTCAAGGAAATCGCTTACTTCGGCTCGTACAACGCCTACATCGTCGTCACGCCGCAGGGGCACAAGGTGCGCATCACCGAAGCCAACACCTCGCGCCACGACCTGTCCGACATCACCTGGGACGACGAGGTGTGGTTCTGGTGGAGCGACACCGCCGGTGTCGTGCTGCGCGACTGACCCCCCGCCGATCCTTGGGTTGCCACGATGTCCACCCCTGCTGGCCCTTCGCCCCTGCTGCCGATGCCCGGACGGCGCTTTGTGATCGCCGTGCCGTTCGCCTGGCTGACGCTGTTTTTCCTGCTGCCGTTCCTGATCCTGCTGTACATCAGCTTCGTGGACATGGGCGACGGCATCGACCCGTTTCGCCCGCTGTGGGACGCCACCACCGGCGTGCTGCACCTCAAGTACGAAAACTACTGGTCGATCTTCAAAGCCGAATGGGACGGCCCGCTGTTTCGCACGCTGTACGTCGAGGCCTACGTGCGCTCGCTGCTGTACGCGTCGGTCACCGCCACACTGTGCCTGCTGATCGGCTACCCGTTTGCGTACTTCATCGCGCGCAGCCCCGCCGCGGTGCGCCCGGCGCTGTTGCTGATGGTGATGCTGCCGTTTTGGACCTCGTTTTTGCTGCGCGTGTACGCCTGGAAGGGCATCTTGGCCGACGCCGGTGTTGTCAACCGGCTGCTGATGGCCCTGGGCCTGACCAGCGAGCCGCTGCCGCTGCTGTACACCAACGTGTCGATGCTGGTGGGCATGACCTACGTGTACCTGCCGTTCATGGTGCTGCCGCTGTACGCCACGCTGGTCAAGCTGGACTGGCGGCTGCTGGAGGCGGCTTACGACCTGGGCGCCACGCCCTGGCGCGCGTTTTGGCTGGTGACGGTGCCGTTGTCCAAGGCCGGGATCATCGCCGGGTTCATGCTGGTGTTCATCCCGTCGGTGGGTGAGTTTGTCATCCCCTCGCTGCTGGGCGGCCCCGAAAACCTGATGATCGGCCGCGTCGTGTGGGACGAAATGTTCACCGCCAACAACTGGCCACGCGCGGCCGCGCTGGCGGTGGTGATGATCGGGCTGATCGTCGTGCCGCTGTCGCTGTACTACCGCTACAGCGGTGAACGCGCGGCGGCCGGCGCGCACTGACCCCAACCGAAAGGGTCGCACGATGGGCAACGTTTTCGCTCGGCACCTTGGCAAAGGCTGGCTGGCGCTGGTGTTTGCGTTTTTGTACGCGCCGCTGCTGTTCATGATCGTGTTTTCGTTCAACAGCACGCGCCAAGACGCCGTCTTCACCGGTTTTTCGCTGCGCTGGTACCAGGCGCTGCTGGACGACAGCAAAATCGTCAACGGCTTTTTTGTCTCGCTCAAGGTGGCGCTGACCACCGGCGTGCTGTCGGCGGTGCTGGGCACGCTGGCCGCGTTCGTGCTGGTGCGCTACCGGCGCTTTTGGGGCCGCACGCTCTTTTCCGGCATGGTCAACGCGCCGCTGGTGATGCCCGAGGTCATCATCGGCCTGTCGCTGCTGCTGTTGATGGTGGGTGCGCAAAACGTGTTTGGCTGGCCGCAGCGCGGTATGCTGACCATCACGCTGGGCCACACGCTGATGGGCATGGCCTACGCGATGGTGGTGGTGCAGTCGCGCCTGCTGGAAATGGACCGGCGCATCGAGGAAGCGGCGATGGACCTGGGTGCGCGCCCGCACCAGGTGTTTTTCCTGGTGACGCTGCCCAACATCGCGCAGGCGGTGCTGGCGGCGTTTTTGCTGTCGTTCACGCTGTCGTTCGACGACGTGGTGATCTCCGAATTCCTCTCTGGCCCCGGCGTCAACACGCTGCCCCAGGTCATCTTCGGCTACGCGCGCCGCGGCATCAACCCCACCATCTACGCCGCGGCGACGATCCTGATCGTCGTCGTTACCACCGTTATCGTCAGCTACGCCGTGTGGGTGGCGCGCGCCACCCGGCGGCGCGAGCGCGAAATGGCCGCAGCCCTCAAGGGGTGAAGCGCGCGCGGGTGCGGCGCCGCGGGCGCGGCTGCGCTACGCTGGCGGCATGGATGCGCGCGTCACCCCAGCGGCCTTGGTCGCACCACCCCACGGCCGGGCGCCGTGGCGGCCCACGTTGCAGGCGCGTTGGGCCGACACCTTGCCCGAACTGGCGGTGCCTTGCCAGGCGCAGCGCTGGCCGGCCCCGCGCCTGGCCTGGCTGCACGACGCCGTGGCCGACGCGCTGGGCTGGCCGAGCGAGGCTTTGCAGGGGCCGCAGGGGGTGGCGCTGCTGGCCGGGGCCGCGCTGCCGCCGGGGGCACGGCCGGTGGCGTTGGTGTACGCCGGGCACCAGTTCGGCCGCTGGGCCGGACGCTTGGGCGACGGCCGCGCCCTGCTGTTGGGCGAGGTGGCGTGCCCCAACGGGGCGCTGGTGGACGTCGGGCTCAAGGGCAGCGGGGCCACGCCGCTGGCGCGCGGAGGCGACGGTCGTGCGGCGCTGGGGCCGATGCTGCGCGAAGCCTTGGTCAGCGAAGCCATGCACGCGCTGGGCATCCCCACCACGCGCACGTTGGCGGTGCTGACCACCGGGGATACCGTGTGGCGCGACGGCCCGCAGCCCGGCGCTTGGCTGGTGCGCGTGGCCGCCAGCCACCTGCGCGTGGGCACGTTTCAGTGGGTGGCAGCGCTGGACGACCTGGGCTTGCTGCAGCGCTTGTGGCGCTTTGCCGCGCAGCGGCACGACCCGGCGCTGCTCGAGGGGCTCAACCCCGACGCGTGCGACCCTGACCGGGTGCAAGCGTGGCTGCGCGCGGTGGTGCAGCGCCAGGCGCGCCTGGTGGCGCTGTGGATGGGGGTGGGCTTCATCCACGGCGTCATGAACACCGACAACATGGCCATCAGCGGCGAAACGATCGACTACGGCCCCTGCGCGTTCATGGAGGGCTACGACCCGGCGACCGTGCACAGCTCGATCGACCTGGGCGGGCGTTACGCCTGGGGCAACCAGCCGCGCATCGCGCAGTGGAACCTGGCGCGGCTGGCCGAAACACTGCTGCCGCTGCTGCACCCCGACCACGACACCGCCGTGGCGCTGGCCACCGACGCGGTGCGCGCCTTTGGCCCTGCTTACCAACGCGCGTGGCGTGCCGTGATGCGGGCCAAGCTGGGGTTGGCGGCGCCGTACCCGGGCGGTGCGGCCAGCCCGGTGGCGTGGCCTCCCACCGTCCCGGCGCAGGACGACGCCTGGGCCGAAGACGACGACGCGCTGATCACCGACTGGTTGAACGCCTTGGCGGCTGAGCGCGTGGACTGGACGCTGGCGCACCGCCGGTTGGCCGACGCGGTGGCGGACGCCGCCCAGGCCGGTCTGGGTGCGCTGCCCGAGCACGCCCCCGCGCCGCTGCACGCCTTGTGGTCGGAGGCGGCCCCGCTGCAGCGCTGGTGGGGGCGCTGGCGCGCCCGCTGCGCGCGCGACGGTGTCGGTGCCCCGGCGCGCGCCGCTGCCATGCGCCGCGCCAACCCGGGGTACATCCCGCGCAACCAGCGCGTGGAAGAGGTGCTGCACGCTGCGCTGGCGGGCGACCTTGCACCCGCGCGCGCCTTTGCGGCCGTGCTGCGGCACCCCTTCGACGAGCAACCCGGCGCCGCGCGCTGGGCCACCCCCGCGCCGCCCGAGTGGGCGCAGCGCTACGTGACCTTTTGCGGCACCTGAGGGTGCATCGGGGCCGGCCTGGCTTTCCAAGCGGCTCCGTGCTGGCGCGCGCCAGTGGTCCGTGCGGGGCGGCCGCAGGCGCGCTAGCATGAGGTCATCGTTGGCTGCGGCCACGCTCCCACCGTTTGTTGGAGGTTGACACGATGCCACACCCCACCCCCACGCCCTGCTTGGATGGCCGCGCCTTCATCGACGGGCAGCGGGTGTGGGCGCGCGACGGCCAAACGTACACCAAGCATTCGCCGGTGGATGGCGCGGTGCTGGGCGACGTGGTGCGCGGCCAGGCGGCCGACATCGACGCCGCGGTGGCCGCCGCGCGCGCGGCGTTCGAAGACGGGCGCTGGCGCGCGCAGCCACCGGCGGCGCGCAAGCGCGTGCTGCAGCGCTGGGCGGAGCTGATCGTGCAGCACGGCGATGAGCTGGCCTTGACCGAAACGCTGGACATGGGCAAGCCGGTACGCTGGTCGCGCAGCGTCGACGTCAACAGCACCGCCAACTGCATCCGCTGGTACGGCGAGGCCATCGACAAGGTGTACGACGAAATCGCCCCCACGCCGCGCACCGCGCTGGCGCTGGTGACGCGCGAGCCCATCGGGGTGGTTGGTGTCATCGTGCCGTGGAACTACCCGATGATCATGGCCGCGTGGAAGCTGGGCCCCGCGCTGGCGGTGGGCAATTCGGTGGTGCTCAAGCCCAGCGAAAAGTCCCCCTACACGGCGCTGCGCCTGGCCGAGCTGGCGCTGCAGGCCGGCCTGCCGCCGGGGGTGCTCAACGTGGTGCCGGGCTACGGTCCGGAAGCCGGGGCGGCGCTGGCGTTGCACATGGATGTGGACGCCATTGCCTTCACCGGCAGCACGCGCGTGGGCAAGCAAATCCACGTGATGGCCGGGCAAAGCAACCTCAAGCGCGCCTGGACGGAGCTGGGCGGCAAGTCGCCCAACATCGTTTTTGCGGACTGCCCCGACCTCGACCGCGCCGCCCAGGCCGCGGTGGGCAGCGTCATGTTCAACCAAGGGCAAAGCTGCAACGCGCCGTCGCGCCTGTTCGTGGAGGCGTCGATCAAGGACGCGCTGCTGGAGCGCATGCTGGCGTTGCTGCCGCGTTACCAGCCGGCCGACCCGCGCCAGCCCGACACCGTGATGGGGGCCATCGTCGACCGCGCCCAGCTCGACACCATCGCGCGCTACATCGAGATCGGCCAAGCCGAAGGCGCGCGCCTGCTGGCGGGCGGGCAGGTGGTGCAGCCCGTGCCGGGGGGCTGCTACGTGCAGCCCACGGTGTTCGACAGCGTGCACAACGGCATGACGATCGCGCGCGAGGAAATTTTTGGCCCGGTGGTGGCGGTGCTGGCCTTCACCGACGCGGCCGACGCCATCGCCCAAGCCAACGACAGCATCTACGGCCTGCAGGCGGCGGTGTGGACGCGCGACCTGGACAAAGCCCACGGCGTGGCGCGCGCGCTGCGGGCCGGCACCGTGCACGTCAACCAGTACGACGAGGACGACATCACGGTGCCGTTTGGCGGTTTTCGGCAAAGCGGCGTGGGGCGCGACAAGTCGCTGCACGCGCTGGACAAGTACACCGAGCTCAAAACCACCTGGATCCGCCTGGACGCGCGCTGGTGACGCCCCGCGCGTGCCCCCGCGTGGGGCGGCTCAGGGTGCGCGGGGGTAGTCGGTGTAGCCCGTCGGCCCACCGCCGTAGAACGTGCGGCGGTCTGGCTCGGCCAGCGGCAGCCCCTCGCGCAGGCGGCGGGTCAAGTCCGGGTTGCTGATGAACGGGCGCCCAAACGCCACCAGGTCGGCGCCTTGCGCCAGCGCCTGCTCGGCCAGCGCACGGTCGTAGCCGTTGTTGACCATCCAGGCCCCGCGGCCGCCGGCGTCGCGGTACGCCCGGCGCAGCGCGGCGTAATCAAACGGCTGCGCGCCCTGCTGGAAATCGCGCGCTCCGCCGGTTTGCCCCTCGATGATGTGCAGGTACGCCAAGCCCATGGGGGCCAGTTGGCGCACCACATATTCAAACAGCGGCTGCGGCTCGTCGTCCCAGGCGTCGTTGGCGGGGGTCACCGGCGACAGCCGCAGGCCCACCCGATCCGGTCCGATGGCCTCGGCCACCGCCTGTATCACCTCCAACAACAGCCGGGCGCGGTGCTCGATCGGGCCGCCGTAGGCGTCGGTGCGGTGGTTGCTGCCGCGGCGCAAAAACTGGTCGAGCAAATAGCCGTTGGCCGCGTGCACCTCGACGCCATCGAAACCCGCGTCCAGGGCGTTGCGCGCCGCTTGCGCGTAGGCCTGCACGATGCCGGGCAGCTCGTCCAGGCGCAGCGCACGCGGCTGCGACACCTCCACGAAGCGCCCCACCCGCTGGCCGTCCACGGTCTCGATCAGGTAGGTTTTGGCCTGGGCGCGCACGGCCGAGGGCGCCACCGGCGCTTGGCCACCGGGCTGCAGCGCGGTGTGCGAAATGCGCCCCACGTGCCACAGTTGCGCCACGATCAGGCCGCCGGCGGCATGCACCGCGTCCGTCACGGCGCGCCAGGCCTGCACCTGCTCGGGCGCGTGCAGCCCCGGCGTGTCGGCGTAACCATGGCCTTGCGGGCACACCGGGGTGGCTTCCGAAATGATCAGCGCCGCGCCGTCGCGCGGGTCGGCGCGCTGGGCGTAGTAGGTGGCCATCAGCGCGTTGGGCAGCTGGCCGGGCGCACGGTTGCGCGTCAACGGCGCCATCACGACGCGGTGCGGCAGCGTCCACGCGCCCACGCGCAACGGTTGAAAAAGCAGGCTGGTGGAGGCGGTGCTGGTCATGGCCCCATCGTAGCCTGGCCGCCCGCAGCGGCGCTGTCGCCCGTGCGTCGCGCCGGTGGGTGGGGGCGCTGCCGCTATCATGCGGGCGGCCATGACATCTGCTGTCCCCACTCCCCCCAACCCCGGCCCGTGGTGGCTGCGGGCGCTGGCGCGCTTGCCGCTGCCGCTGCTGCGCGGCGCGGGTGCACTGCTGGGCGCGGCCCTGTACCTGGGCGCGCCCAAGCGCCGGGCGGTGGTGCGGCGCAACCTGGCGCTGTGCTTCGCCAGCGCGTCCGCGGCGCAGCGGCGGCGCTGGACGTGGCGGGTGTTCGTCCACTTTGGGCAGGCGTTTGTGGACCGCGTGTGGCTGTGGCACGCCCCGGCGGCGCTGGTGGCGCGCCGCGTGCGGCTGCAGGGCGACCTGGACGCCTTGCAACGCCCAGGACCGGTGCTGGTGTTTGCGCCGCACTTCGCGGGGTTGGATGCGGCCTGGACGCGCCTGACCCAAGCGCTGGCGCGGCCGTGGGCAGGCATGTACGCCGCGCAGACCAACCCACGGCTGGATGCCTGGGTGCGCGCCGGACGCAACCGCTTTGGCAACCCTACCACCATCGCGCGCCGCGAAGGGCTGCGCGGCCTGGTGCGCGCGCTGCGTGGCGGCGCGGCGGTGTACCTACTGCCGGACATGGATTTGGGCCGCGAAGCGGCGGTGTTTGTGCCTTTTTTTGGCGTGCCCGCGGCCACCGTGACGTCGCTGCCGCGGCTGGCGGTGCTGGGCGGCGCGCCGGTGGTGCCGGTGCTGGGCCGGCTCGACGCGCACGGCTACACGGTGCAGGTGCTGCCACCGCTGGCGAACTACCCCAGCGGTGACGATGTGGCCGACGCCGCGCGCATGAACGTCGAGCTGCAGCGCTGGATCGAAGAAGATCCCACCCAGTACCATTGGCTGCACCGGCGGTTCAAGACACGCCCCCCCGGCGGCGCCCCGGTGTACGAGCAAGGGCCACGAGCATGACCATGTCGCGCCATGTCTGCAACGAATGCGCCACCCGGCAGCAGTGCGCCCTGCGGCCCTTGGTGACCGACCCGGCGTTCGAGGGCCATGCGGTGCATGAGCGACGCTTGGATGCCGGCGGGTCGTTGTTGCAACAGGGCGAGCCGGCGCGTGCTTTGCATGCCATCAAGGTGGGCGCGGTGCTGCTGCGGCGCAACCCGGGCCTGGGCGGCGCGCGGGCGGTCGGGGTGCTGGGCGCGGGCCATGTGCTGAGCTTGCGCGCCCTGTTGGCCGACGGCCCCGGCACCGACGCGGTGGCGGTGGTGCCCACCCGGGTTTGCGAGGTGCCGCTGCCCCTGGTGCGCGCGCTGCTGCCCAGCCGGCCGGCGCTGGTGGCGCACCTGGCGCGCCACCAGGTGCGTGTGACGGAAACCCTGGCCGATTGGTCGGCGGTGGCGCGGCTGCCCGATGCGCTGTCGCGTGTGGCCGCCGTGCTGGGTTTGCTGGCGCGTGAGCAAGGCACCCGCACCGTGGTGTTGCCCGCGCGCGACGACCTGGCGGAGCTGGCCGGCTGCGCCCCCGAGACAACCTCGCGCGCGCTGGCGCGCCTGCAGCGCGACGGGCTGCTGCGCCGCGAGGGTCGCCGTCATCTGGTGTGGGAGGGCCCCATTCCCAACCCAGGGAAAACCCGGGGGGGGGGGGGGGATCCTGTCCGGCGCTTGATCCCGTGGCGCCGTCATGGCCAGGGTGCGCGCCAAACCACGCCTCATCGCACCAAAAATAGCATATAAGACCTTCGTTGGGTGACATTTGGCATCCACGTGTGCAAACGCTGTTTGATCGAGGTCAAAGTCCCTTGACGCAGCGGCTGTCTTCCGAAATCCTGAAGGCGAGTCCCACGCCTTCCATTCGCCCCGCCCGGGAGACACCCGATGCGCATCAACGAACCTGTGACCCAGCGCGAGTACCCGTTCGACGGGCGCCAGACGCTGCTGTCCACCACCGACTCCAAAGGGCGCATCGTGTACGCCAATTCGGCGTTCGTGGCCATCAGCGGCTTCCAAGCGGAGGAACTGACCGGCCAGCCGCACAACATCGTGCGCCACCCCGACATGCCGCCGGAGGCGTTCGAAGACATGTGGCGCACGATCAAGGGCGGCGAGTCGTGGACGGCGTTGGTCAAAAACCGCCGCAAGGACGGCGACCACTACTGGGTGCGCGCCAACGCCACCCCGATGGTGCGCGACGGGCAGGTGGTGGGGTACCTGTCGGTGCGCACGGCGCCCACGCGCGCCGAGGTCGAAGCGGCCGACGCGCTGTACCGGCGCTTTCGCGCTGGGCAGGCGCGCGGGCTGGCCTTTCACAAGGGGTTGGTGGTGCGCACCGGCTGGCAGGCCTGGCGCAGCACCTTGCAAAAGCTGTCCACCTCCGCACGCATTCGGCTGGCCCTGTGGGGCACGGCGGCGTTGCCGGTGGCCACCGGCGCGGCCCTGGCCGCCACCTCCGGCGCGTGGCTGGCCGAGGGGCTGGTGGCTGCCGCGGCGGTGGTGGGGGCGGCGCTGGCGGACATCTTTCTGACGCGCCAAATCGCTGTGCCGCTGCACGCCATCCGCCGTCAGGCGCAGGCGGTGGCCAGCGGCTCGCCGGGCGAGAACCTGCACCTCAACCGCGTGGACGACATCGGCATGATCCTGCGCGCGGTCAACCAGTCGGGCTTGAACCTGCGCGCGCTGGTTGACGACGTGGTGCAGCAAACCCAAGGCCTGGCGGCGGTGGCCGAGCAGATCGCGCAGGGCAACGACGACCTCTCCGCCCGCACCGAAAGCAACGCCGCAAGCCTGGAGCAAACCGCCGCGTCGATGGAGGAGCTCACCGCCACCGTCAAGCACAACGCCGACAGCGCCCAGCAGGCCAGCCGGCTCGCGGCCAGCGCCAGCGAGGTGGCCAGCGCCGGCGGCGCGGTGGTGGCCGATGTCGTGCACACGATGGAGCGCATCACGGCCAGCTCCCAGCGCATCGAGCAAATCGTCGCCGTCATCGACAGCATCGCGTTTCAGACCAACATCCTGGCGCTCAACGCCGCGGTGGAAGCGGCCCGTGCGGGCGAAGCGGGGCGCGGCTTTGCCGTGGTGGCCGGCGAGGTGCGCAGCCTCGCCCAGCGCAGCGCCGACGCAGCCAAGGAAATCAAGACCTTGATCGCCAGCAGCGTGGCCGAGGTGCGCGGTGGCGCCGAGCTGGTGTCGCAGGCTGGCGCGCGCATGCACGACATCGTCGAGCAGGTGCGCCAGGTGACGCAGCTCGTCAACGAGATCTCGGCCGCCAGCGCCGAGCAGGCCAGCGGCGTGGCCCAGGTGGGCGAGGCGGTGGCGCAGCTGGATCAAAACACCCAGAGCAACGCCGCCTTGGTGGAGCAAATGAGCGCAGCCGCGCGCACGCTGCACCAGCAGTCCGAGCGGCTGGCCGAAGCGGTCGAGGTGTGGCGCAGCGGGGCGCGCTCGACGGCGACCGCTGTCTCGTCCCGTTGGGACGCCACCGCCGCCAACAGCCGAGCGCGCCTGACCCAGGCGCAGGCCCGGCGCCGTGCGGCCTGAACGGGGCGGGCGATGACGTTGGAGCCGCCCCATGGTGCTGGCGTCGGTGACGCGCCGTCGGCGCCGGCGCTGGCACTTGCCCGTGCCTTGCAAGATGCACTGGCCGACGGTGACGCCCCCGGCGGGCAGGGTATCGAGCGGACCATGCTGGCCGCCGCGCCCGACGCGGTGCTGTTGGTCGATGCGCAGGGCACCATCGTGCTGGCCAACGCCGCGGCGGGCGTGCTGACGGGCTACGCGCCGCAAGCGTTGGTCGATCAACCGCTGGATATCTTGCCGCCGCAGGGGCTGCAGGGCCGCCACCGGCAGTGGGTGGCGCAGTATTTTCAGCGACCATACACCCGCCCGATGGGCCGGGTGACCAACCTGCGGCTGCGCCACCGCGCCGGCCACGAGGTGCCGGTGGACATCGCCTTGGGGGCCTGCACGGTGGCCGGCGCACCGTGTGCCGTGGTGTTCATGCGCGACGTCAGCGAGGCCCGGCGCCTGACCGACGCGTTGCGCCATCAGGCCACGCACGACGCGCTGACCGGCTTGTACAACCGGGCCCAACTGCACGAGCTGCTGCAACTGACGCTGCGCCAAGCCCTGCGCTGCGGGCGCTGCGGCGCGGGGCGGTATCAAGCACCAAGTGCAACGGTGGAATCACTGAAGGGAGTGGCTGGTTTGGGTGACCTTCTCCAGCATGGCCTGGTAGACGGCGATCG
>NZ_SMAH01000012.1 GCF_004342625.1 Tepidimonas ignava | reverse complement strand
CTTGCCGGCGCTGCACGACGCCGCCGACCCCGGCCCGGAACTGCCGGGCCTGGCCCCCGAACCCCCGGAACCACCCAACACACCATGAACAACCCCCCCCCCCCCCCCCCCCCCCGCCCCCCCCCCCCCCCCCCGGGGGGGGGGGGGGCTCCTCATGCAGCGAGCTGAAATCGTCGCCCCCACCCCCCCTAGGCCCCTCGCCCGCCGCCAACGCTGCTCCTACGCCGTTGCCGTCGCACCCACCTTCTCCAGAGTCCCCGTGCGCTGCCAACGCTGCACCCACGGCGTCGCCGCGTTCACCGGATCCGTCGCCCGCCGATGACCCTGTCCAGGGCACCCCGCGCTCAGCCGACGCGCAGGCGCTCAAGCTGGTGCTGGACGAAATCCTGGCGCGGTTGCGGTACCTGGGCGACGTGGGGTTGGACTACCTGACGCTGGACCGCCAAAGCCGCACGCTGTCGGGCGGCGAGGTGCAGCGCATCAACCTGACCACGGCGCTGGGCACCTCGCTGACCCACACGCTGTTTGTGCTCGACGAGCCCTCGATCGGGCTGCACCCGCGCGACCTGGCGCGCATCGGCCAGGCGATGGCGCGGCTGCGCGACGCTGGCAACACCCTGGTGGTCGTGGAACACGACCCCGCCGTGATGCTGGCCGCGGACCGCATCCTCGACATGGGGCCGGGGCCGGGCGAGCGCGGTGGGCGCATCGTGTTCGACGGCACGCCGGCGCAGTTGATGCAGGCCGACACGCTCACCGGCCAATACCTGAGCGGGCGGCGCCAGATCGGTTTTGGGGTCAAGCGTGCCGTCACCGAAGCCACCCCCAAGCTGCTGCTGCAAGGGGCGCGCCAACACAACCTGCAGGGCCTGGACGTCGCCTTTCCGCTGCAGCGCCTGGTGGTCGTCACGGGCGTCAGCGGCTCGGGCAAGTCCACGTTGATTCAGGACGTGCTGGCGCCGGCGCTGCTGCGCCACTTTGGCCAGCCCACCGAGGCGCCGGGCGCGCACGACGCGCTGCTGGGGGCGGACTGGCTCGAAGGTGTGGTGCTGGTGGACCAATCGCCCATCGGCAAGACGGCGCGCTCCAACCCGGTCAGCTACGTCGGCGCGTGGGACGCCATCCGCGCCCTGTTCGCCGCCACCCCGCTGGCGCAGTCGCGCGGCTGGACGGCGGCCAAGTTCAGCTTCAACAGCGGTGACGGCCGCTGCCCAACCTGTGGCGGCTCGGGGTTCGAGCACGTGGAGATGCAGTTCCTGTCGGACGTCTACCTGCGCTGTCCCGACTGCCACGGGCGCCGCTACCGGCCCGAGGTGCTGGAGGTCACGCTGGAACGCGGCGGACGCACGCTCACCGTGGCCGACGTGCTGGAGCTGACGGTGGCCGACGCCGTGCAGTGGTTCGCCGACGACGCCGACGTCGTGCGTGCGCTGCAGCCGCTGCTGGACGTGGGGTTGGAGTACCTGCGCCTGGGCCAGCCGGTGCCGACGCTGTCCGGGGGGGAGGCGCAGCGCCTCAAGCTCGCCGGGCACTTGGCCGAAGCCGCCGCCCGTGCCGTGCCACGCAAAACCCGCCGACCCGACGCCGTCCCCGCGCCGTGGGCGGGCAAGGCGCGCGGGCAGCTCTTTTTGCTCGACGAGCCCACCACCGGACTGCATTTCGACGACATCGCCAAGCTGATGCGCGCGCTGCGCAAGCTGCTGGAGGTGGGGCACTCGCTGATCGTCATCGAGCACAACCTGGACGTGATCCGTGCCGCCGACTGGGTCATCGACCTGGGGCCGGAAGGTGGTGACGGCGGCGGTCGGCTGGTGTTTGCCGGCACGCCCGAAGACCTGCGCCACCACCCCAGCAGCCACACCGGCGCGGCCCTGCGCGCCTACGCCGAGGCGCTGGACGCCGCCCAGCGCGTGCGCGAAGCCGCCGGACCGTGGCGCGCCGCCCCCGCCACGCCCCCCGCGCCGGCCGCGATCCGCATCGTGCACGCGCGCGAGCACAACCTGCGCAACATCAGCGTCGACATTCCCCACGGCCGCTTCACCGTCGTCACGGGGGTGAGCGGCTCGGGCAAGTCCACGCTGGCGTTCGACATCCTGTTCCAGGAGGGGCAGCGCCGCTACCTGGAAAGCCTCAACGCCTACGCGCGCTCGATCGTGCAGCCGGCGGGTCGCCCCGACGTCGACGCCGTCTGGGGCATCCCGCCCACCGTGGCCATCGAGCAGCGCCTCAGCCGTGGCGGGCGCAAATCCACCGTCGGCACCGTGACCGAAATCTGGCACTACCTGCGGCTGCTGTACGTCAAGCTCGGTGTGCAGCACTGCGTGCACGACGGCGCCGCCGTGGAGCCGCAAAGCCCCGAGCGCATCGCGGCGCAACTGCTGCAGCGCTGGCGCGGTCAGCCCATCGCGCTGCTGGCGCCGCTGGTGGTGGCGCGCAAAGGCGTGTACACCGAATGGGCGCAGTGGGCGGCGCAGCGCGGCCACACCCACCTGCGCGTGGACGGCGCGTTCGTGCCGGTGCAGCCGTTCCCGCGGCTGGACCGCTACAAGGAGCACACCGTGGAGCTGCCGGTGGCGGTGCTGGTGCCCGACCCCGCGCGCGACGACGCGCTGCGCGCCGCGCTGCAGCACGCGCTCACCCACGGCCACGGCGTGCTCCACGTGCTGGGCGGGGTGCCCGGCCTGCAGGCGCTGACACCGGGCCAGCCCGGCCCCCGTGGCGGCGAAGTCGAGGTGTACTCCGTGCGCCGCGCTTGCCCGGTGTGCGGCACCAGCTACCCGGAGCTGGACCCGCGCATGTTCTCGTACAACAGCGCGCACGGCTGGTGCCCCGACTGCGTCGGCACCGGCCTGAAGCTGACGCGCGCCCAGCGCGCCTTGTTGGATGACCAACCGGCCGACGACGAGCGGGGCCGCCAACGGACGCTGACCGAGCCCGACCTGGACGACCTCACCGACGAGCCGTGCCCCAGCTGCAGCGGCACCCGTCTGGGGCCGCTGGCGCGCGCGGTGCGCTTCCGTGGTCAGCCCATCACCGAGGTGGCGCGCCTGACCGTGGACGGCCTGGCCGACTGGGTGGCGGCGCTGCGTGCGCCCGACGCGCTGCCGCCGCGCGACGCCGCCGTGGCGCGTGACCTGCTGGCCGAAATCGAAGCGCGCGCGCGATTCTTGCGCCGCGTCGGGCTGGGCTACCTGACGCTGGACCGCGGCGCCCCCACCCTGTCCGGCGGTGAGGCGCAACGTATCCGCCTGGCCGCGCAACTCGGCTCGAACTTGCAGGGCGTGTGCTACGTGCTGGACGAGCCCACCATCGGCCTGCACCCGCGCGACAACCGCATCCTGCTCGATGCGCTGCACGAGCTGCGCGCGCACGGCAACACGCTGGTCGTCGTCGAGCACGATGAAGACACCATCCGCCGTGCCGACCACCTGATCGACATCGGCCCCGGGGCAGGCCGCCTGGGTGGGCGCATCGTGGCCAGCGGCACGCTGGCCGAGGTGTGCGCCGCGCCCGAATCGCAGACCGGGCGCTACTTGGCGCACGCCATGCGCCACCCGCTGCAACCGCGCCGGCCGGTGGACGATGCGACGGCGGCGCTGTGGGTGCGCGGGGCGCGGCGGCACAACCTGCAAAGCATCGACGTGCGCGTGCCGCTGGGGCGGCTGGTCGTCGTCACGGGGGTGAGCGGCTCGGGCAAGTCCACGCTGGCGCGCGATGTGCTGTTGACCAACCTGACCCAGGCGCTCAGCCGCGCGCGCCAAGGGGGCGCCGAGGCGGGCGCCCGCAAGGGTCGCGGGCGCGCGGGTCAACCCCTCGGGGGGGGCTGGAGCGGTTGCGCCGCGCTCGAAGGCTGGGGCGCGGTGCAGCGCGTGCTGGAAGTGGACCAAACCCCGATCGGTAAAACGCCACGGTCCTGCCCCGCCACCTACATCGGCTTTTGGGACGCGATCCGCAAGCTGTTTGCCGACACGCTGGAGGCCCGCGCGCGCGGCTGGGGGCCGGGGCGCTTCAGCTTCAACAGCGGCGACGGCCGCTGCCCCGTGTGCGACGGGCAGGGCCTGCGCACCATCGAAATGGCGTTTTTGCCCGACGTCAAGGTGCCGTGCGACGCCTGCGGCGGCGCGCGCTTCAGCCCCGACACGCTGACCGTGCGCTGGCGCCAGCGCAGCATCGGCGATGTGCTGGCGATGACGGTGGACGAGGCGGTGACCTTTTTCGCGGCCATGCCCGCCATCGCGCACCCGCTGCGGCTGCTGCAGGACGTTGGCCTGGGCTACCTGACGCTGGGCCAGCCCAGCCCCACGCTGTCGGGCGGCGAAGCGCAGCGCATCAAGCTGGTGACCGAGCTGACCAAGGTGCGCGACGACGTTGGCCGCCGGGGCCAGCAAGCCCCGCACACGCTGTACGTGCTGGACGAACCTACCGTCGGTCTGCACATGGCCGACGTGGACAAGCTCATTCGCGTGTTGCACCGCTTGGTGGACGCGGGCCACAGCGTCGTCGTCATCGAGCACGACCTGGACCTGATCGCCGAGGCCGACTGGATCATCGATCTGGGGCCCGAGGGTGGCGCGCAGGGCGGCCGCGTGGTGGGGCAGGGCACGCCCGAGGACTTGGTGCGGCTGGGCACCCACACCGGCCAGGCGCTGGCGCCGGTGCTGGCGCGCGGTGTATAACCGGCACCATGGTGCAAACCTTGGAAGGACCACGGCCACGATGTTGACCCGTCGCCACCTGCTGTGGACCGCGGGCGCCGCCGCGGTGTGGCCGCTGCATGCCCAGCCCGCACCGCCCACGGTGGCGGCGGCTTCGGACCTCAAATTTGCCCTGGAGAACGTGGCGGCGCTGTTCGAGCGCGAAACCGGCCAGCGCGTGCGCCTGGTGTTTGGCTCGTCGGGCAACTTTTACGCCCAGATCCTGCAAGGGGCGCCGTTTCACCTGTTCATGTCGGCCGACGAAACCTTCGTGTTCAAACTCGCCGACGCAGGCAAAACCCTGGACCGCGGTCGGCTGTACGCCCACGGCCGCATCGGCATCTTTGTGCCCAAGGGCTCGCCGCTGCGGGCCGACGGCCAACTGCGCGACCTGGCGGCGGCGCTGCGCGACGGCCGCCTGAGCAAATTCGCCATCGCCAACCCCGAGCACGCTCCCTACGGCACGCGCGCGCGCGAGGCGCTGCACCACGCCGGCCTGTGGGAGGCGATCCAGCCTCACCTGGTGTTGGGCGAAAACATCGCCCAGACGGCGCAATTCGCCACCTCCGGCAGCACGCAAGGCGGCATCATCGCGTTGTCGTTGGCCCGGGCGCCGCAGGTGGCGGCGCTGGGGTCGTTCGACCTCATTCCCGCCACGTGGCACCAGCCGCTGGCGCAGCGCATGGTCCTGCTCAAACACGCCCCCGAGGCGGCCCGGCGCTTCTACGATTTCATCGCCACGCCCGGTGCGCAGGCCATCATGACACGCTTCGGTTTTACCATGCCGTGAAAGGTTGGCTTGCATGGACTGGCCCGCCCTGATGCTGTCGCTGGAGCTGGCCGCAGCCACCTTGGCTGTGCTGCTGCCGCTGGGGCTGGCGCTGGGGCGTTGGCTGGCGCGCACCGCCTGGGCTGGCAAGGCGTGGGTCGAGGCGCTGGTGGTGCTGCCGTTGGTGTTGCCGCCCACCGTGTTGGGCTACTACCTGCTGGTGACGCTGGGGGCCGGCTCGCCGCTGGGGGCGTGGCTGGCCGAACACCTGGGTGTGCGGCTGACGTTCAACTTCGCCGGGCTGCTGCTGGCGTCGGTGGTGTTCAACCTGCCCTTCATGGTGCAGCCCATCCAGCGCGCCTTCGAAGCCATTCCGCGCGAGCTGCGCGAAGCCGCCGCCGTGCACGGCCTGGGCGCTTGGCAAACGCTGTGGCGTGTCGAGCTGCCGCTGGCCTGGCCCGGCATCTTGTCGGCGCTGGTGTTGACCTTTGTGCACACGCTGGGGGAGTTCGGTGTCGTCCTGATGGTGGGGGGCAACATCCCGGGTGAGACGCGCACCATCGCCATCGCCATCTACGACCGCGTGCAGGCGTTCGACCTGGCCAGCGCCGACCGCATGGCGTTGCTGCTGACCCTGCTGTCGCTGCTGGCGGTGGCTGCGTCGTTTGGCGCCACGGCGCGCTTGCGCCGCCGCGGGGGGTGATCGGCATGGCCGACCCCACCGCCTTGCTGCACCTGCACGTCGAGCAACATCGGCCCATGCCGCTGCGGGGCACGCTGCAGGCCGAGGCCGGCGAGCTGGTGGCGTTGTTGGGGCCCTCGGGGGCCGGCAAAACCTCGCTGCTGCGCTGCTTGGCCGGCCTGATGCGGCCCGAGCGTGGCACGTTGCGGGTGGGCGACGAGCTGTGGCTGGACACCGACGCCGGGGTGTGCTGGCCGCCGCAACGCCGCCGCGTGGGCATGGTGTTCCAGCACTACGGCCTGATGCCGCACCTGAGCGCGCTGCACAACGTGGCGCTGGCCCTGCTGCACCTGCCGCCAGCGCAGCGCCAGCAGCAGGCGCGCCGGTGGCTGGACCAGATGCGCCTGACGCCGGCGCAAATGCAGCGCCGTCCGGCGGAGCTGTCGGGCGGGCAGCAGCAGCGCGTGGCGCTGGCCCGCGCACTGGCCCGCCAGCCGCGGCTGCTGCTGCTGGACGAGCCGTTTTCGGCGGTGGATGCCATGCACCGCCAGGGCTTGTACGACTTGCTGGCCGACCTGCGGCGTGAGCTTGTCATCCCCATCGTGCTGGTCACGCACGACTTGCACGAAGCGCGTCAGTTGGCCGACCGGCTCGTCATCATGGACCAAGGCGCGATTTTGCAAAGCGGCACCCCGGCGCACATTCACCGCAGCCCCCGCAACGCGCGTGTGGCCGACCTGACCGGCGTGCGCAACCGCTTCCACGGCGTGTGGCTGGGGCCGCAGGACGACGCCGACCGCGCGCAGCGCATGGGTTGGTTGCAGTGGACCCTGCCCGAAGGCCAACCGACGCCGATGCGTCTGCGCGTGCGCGACAAGGGCAAACTGCCCACAGGACAGCGCGTCACCTGGGTGGTGCAGGGCGACGGACTCAAGCTCGACGCCGAGCTGGGGCTGGCCGCGGGCGCGCCGGCCCCGGACGGCCATACCCCGCTGATGGCCACCGTCCACACCGCACGTCACCTGGGCGACACGACGATGGCGGTGGCGGCGCTGCACGCCCTGCCGGGTGTGGAGCTGCACCTGGCCCGCAGCGGCCCCCTGCGCCAACACCTGCAACCCGGGCAGCCGCTGCGCGTGTGGCTGGACTGCGCCTGGGTGCACGTGATGCCGACAAGGCAGCCCGGGTGACGTCGGGGCGGCGGCTCCGCCGATACCCCCGGGGCCTGGGACGGTTCAAATTTGCTATAAACGTCACCGGTTCTGCCACGCCAAAAATCGGCGCAGGCGGTGCATGTCCACGCCCTAAGAAGAAAAGCAAAGATGAACACCTCTGTCCAAGCCGCTCTGCCCGCCCCCAGCGCCATCCCCAGATCCAAGCCAGGCGCCGCCGTTGGATTGGCCACCGGCTGCGCCGTGGCTGTGGGGGTCGCGGCGCTGCCGTTGGCCGCCGACGTAGCCACCGTGTTCACGTCCGGCGGCACCGTGGCGCTGTGGCGCTGGGCCGTGGACGTGCTGGCCGCAGGCGGCGCTGCGGCGGGGGTGGCCCTCACGATGCGCACCGTCCGGCAGCGGGTGCGCCGCATCCGGCGTGACATGCTGACGCTGTCGATGGGGGACTTGCGCCAGACCATTGCCCCGGACGCCGACGACGCGCTGGGCAGCCTGCAGCGCGAACTGGCCATGCTGCAAGCGGCGCTGACCGACATCATCCGCGCCGTGCGCCACGCCAGCAACGAGGTGGTGCACACCGCCATCGAGGTGGCCCATGGCGCGCGCGACGTGGCCGCACGGGCCGAATCGTCGGCGGCGGCGCTGGAAGAATCCTCGGCGGCGCTGGAGCAGACCTCCTCCACCTCGGCCAACACCGCCGACCTCGTGGCGCAGGCGGCGCAGCTGGCGCAAACCAACGCCGGCTCCGCCGCGCGCGGCGGCGAAATCGTGGGCCGCGTGGTCGAAACGATGCGCCGGCTCGAGGAATCCTCGGCGCGCATCCGCGACATCACCGGCGTCATCGACAGCATCGCATTCCAGACCAACATCCTGGCGCTCAACGCCGCGGTGGAGGCCGCCCGTGCGGGCGAAGCGGGCCGGGGCTTTGCCGTCGTGGCCGGCGAGGTGCGCCAGCTCGCGCAGCGCTCCAGTCAGGCCGCGCGCGAAATCAAGGATCTGATCGAGCGCACCGTGCATGATGTGGCCGCCGGTGTGGAGGTCGTGCAGGGCGTGGGCGGTGTCATGCAGGACATCGTTGCCTCGGCCCAGCGCACGCGCGAGCTGATGGACGAAGTCGCCAACGCCGCGCGTGAGCAGCAACTGGGCGTCAAGCAGATTGGCGAGGCGGTGCAGGAGCTCGACCGCAACACCCAGCAAAACGCGGCGCTAGCCGAAGAAACGGCCACCGCGAGCGCCGCCCAGCGCGATGCCGCGCTGCGCATGGCGGCGCTGGTCGATGAGTTTCGCCTCTCGGGCAGCCATGCGCAGTACGCCAGCGCCGTGCAGGGGCTGGACATCGACGCCATCATCGACGCGCACCGGCAGTGGAAGGTCAAGCTGCGCGACGCCATCGAGAACCAGGCCACGGTGGACGTGGACACGCTGCGGCGCGACGACTGCTGCGCGCTGGGCAAGTGGATTTACGGCGAAGGGCGCAACCGCTTTGGCCATGCGCCGCGCTTTGCCGAGCTGATCGAGCGCCACAAGCACTTCCACCAGGTGGCCGCAGGCGTGGGCGAGATGGTCAACCAAAAGCGCTACCGCGAGGCCGAAGACGCCATCGCCCCGGGCACCCCGTTTGCGCAGGCCACGCGCGGCGTGGTGCAGGTGCTCTCTGCGGCCAAGCGCATCGGGTTTGGCGAGCAGGACTGATCCCGGCGAGGGGCGATGGCCGATCCACAACCCGGGGCGGTGCGTTGGATCCACCCCGACGCCCCTGCCAAGCCCGCGCCCGGCGCGCCGTGCAACGGCTGTGGGGTGTGTTGCGTGTGGCAGCCGTGCCCGCTGGGGGTGGTGCTGAGCCGTCGCCGGCGTGGTGCCTGTCGGGCGCTGCGCTGGCTGCACGCCGAGGGGCGCTACGTGTGCGGTGCGCTGCACGATCCTGCGGCGGTGTTTGGCTGGGGGCACCGCCCGTGGGCGCGCATGCTCAGCCGCGCGCTGCGGCCGGCGATCGCGCGCTGGATCGCCGCCGGTCGCGGCTGCGATTGTGACGTCGAAGTCGACCGCCTTGACGCCTGACGAGCGGCGCGCTCTTGGTGCTGGGTGACGTGGCGTTGACGCGCGTCAACCTTTGAGGCTGGCAGGCGTCCACAATATCGCCCATTGACGATATGTCAATGAAAGGATGCGTATGGATTGGGCGGCATGGATCGAGCGCTGGGGCGAGGCCAACGTGCTGGCCGTCGGTGGGCTGGTGTTGGGCCTTGCGTTCGGGTTTTTTGCGCAGCGCTCCAAGTTTTGCCTGCGCGCCGCGGTCATCGAGTTTTGGCACCGTCGTTTCGGCGACAAGCTGGCCGTGTGGCTGCTGGCGTTTGCCACCGCCGTCGTCGCGGTGCAGGGCCTCATCCTGGCCGGCGCGCTGGAAGTGTCCACCGCGCGGCAACTCAGCGCGCGCGGCAGCCTGTCGGGCGCGCTGGTGGGCGGGTTGCTGTTCGGGCTGGGCATGGTCATGACGCGCGGCTGCGCCAGCCGGTTGCTGGTGCTTTCGGCCAACGGCAACCTGCGTGCGCTGTTGTCCGGGCTGATCTTTGCGGTGACGGCCCAGGCGTCGTTGGGGGGGATACTGGCCCCGTGGCGCGAGGCCATCAGCGCCTGGTGGGTGGTGGAGGGTGGCCCTTCACGCGACCTGCTGGCGTTGTTGGGTGTGGGCCATGGCATGGGGCTGGCGTTTGGCCTGGTGTGGATGGCCGCGGCGCTGCACTTCGCCGTGCGCAGCGGCTGGGGGTTTTGGAAGTGGGCCGGCGGCGCCGCCACCGGGTTGACGGTGGCGCTGGCGTGGTGGTTCAGCTACCAGGTCATGGCGCACTCGTTCGAGCCGGTGCAGATCCAGGGTTTGACGTTCAGCGGCCCCTCGGCCGAATGGCTGATGCGCGTGCTGGCCGAGCCCGGCAAGCCTTGGTCATTCGGGCTCGGGCTGATGCCGGGTGTCTTTTTGGGCTCGTTGGCGGGGGCGCTGCTGGGGCGCGAGTGGAAGCTCGAAGGGTTTGGCGGCGCGTACACGATGCCGCGCTACATCGTGGGGGCGGTGTTGATGGGCTTTGGCTCGATGCTGGCTGGGGGGTGTGCCGTGGGGGCCGGGGTCACCGGTGGCGCCATCTTTGCGCTGACGGCGTGGGTGACGTTGGTCGGCATGTGGGTGGGGGGCGGCTTGGCTGACTGGCTGGTCGACCGCCCCCGCGCGGCGCCGAGCGCCGGTACGCTGGCGGCCAGCGCATCGTCGCACGCGCCGTGAGGCGGCGGACGGCGCAAAGCTCAATCGGGCTATAATAGTAGGTTCGTCGGCCACGCGGCTGGCGAGCATCACGCCAATGTCGGGCTGCACGCCAGCCCTTGCAAGCATGCAAAGAGGAACCCTATGTACGCGGTCATAAAAACCGGTGGCAAGCAGTATCGCGTCGCTGCCGGCGAAAAAATCAAGGTAGAACAGATCGCTGCGGACGTAGGCCAAGAGATCGTGATCGACCAGGTGTTGGCCGTTGGCAACGGCGCCGACATCCGGGTGGGCACCCCCTTGGTCAGCGGCGCGACGGTCACGGCCAAGGTGGTGGCGCACGGGCGCGGCCCCAAGGTCCGCATCTTCAAGCTGCGCCGGCGCAAGCACTACCAAAAGCGCCAAGGCCATCGGCAAAACTACACCGAGCTGGAAGTCAGCTCGATCAACGTCTGACGAGGTGACCCACCATGGCACAGAAAAAAGGCGGCGGCTCCACGCGCAACGGGCGTGATTCCAAGCCCAAGATGCTGGGCGTCAAGGTGTTTGGCGGCCAGGAAGTGAGCGCGGGCGCGATCATCGTGCGCCAGCGTGGCACCAAGTTCCATCCCGGCGTGGGCACGGGCATCGGCCGTGACCACACCATCTACGCCACGGTGGCGGGCAAAGTCGAGTTCGACGTCAAGGGTCCGCTCAACCGCAAGGTGGTCAACGTCGTCGCGGCGGCCTGACGCGCCCCCTCGACACCCTGGTGCAAGGGCCCGCCGCGTGCGGGCCTTTGTCGTTGCGCGACAGCGCGTTGGGCGCGCGGCCATACCCCGCGCCAAGGAGCCGCCATGAAGTTTGTCGATGAGGCCTGGATCGACGTCGCCGCGGGCGACGGTGGCAACGGCTGTGCGTCGTTCCGCCACGAGAAATTCAAAGAGTTCGGCGGCCCTGACGGCGGCGACGGCGGCCGCGGCGGCCACGTGTGGGCCGAAGCCGACCCCAACCTGAACACGCTGGTGGACTTCCGCTACGCGCGTCGCCACGAAGCGCAACGCGGCGAGCACGGCCGCGGCAGCGACCAGTACGGGGCCAAGGGCGCCGACGTGGTGCTGCGCATGCCGGTGGGCACCATCATCCGCGATGCCGACACCGGCGAGCTGGTGGGCGAGCTGCTGGCGCCCGGGCAACGCCTGCTGCTGGCCAAGGGGGGCGACGGGGGGCTGGGCAACCTGCACTTCAAAAGCTCCACCAACCGCGCCCCGCGCCAGCGCACGATGGGCAAGCCCGGCGAGCGCCGCCGCCTGCACCTGGAGCTCAAAGTGCTGGCCGACGTGGGGCTGCTGGGCATGCCCAACGCGGGCAAATCGACCCTGATCGCCGCGGTGTCCAACGCGCGGCCCAAGATCGCCGATTACCCGTTTACGACCTTGCACCCCAACCTGGGCGTGGTGCGCGTGGGCCCGCAGCAAAGTTTTGTCATCGCCGACGTGCCGGGCCTGATCGAGGGCGCGGCCGAAGGCGCCGGGCTGGGGCATCATTTTTTGCGCCATCTGCAGCGCACGCGCCTGTTGCTGCACCTGGTGGACATGGCGCCGTTCGACGACAGCGTGGACCCGGTGGCGCAGGTGCGCGCGATCGTGGCCGAGCTGAAAAAATACGACCCGGCGCTGGCGGCCAAGCCGCGCTGGCTGGTGCTCAACAAGCTCGACATGGTGCCGCCTGAGCAGCGCGAGGCGCGCGTGCGCGACGTGGTGCGCCGCCTGCGTTTCAAGGGACCGGTGTACGCGGTGTCGGCGCTGACGCGCGAAGGGCTGGAGCCCCTGATGCGCGACGTGATGCAGTGGCTGGCGGCCCAGCGCGCCGCCGAGCAGCCGGCCGCGCCCGACCCGCGGTTCGCCCAGGCTTCGGCGCCGGACGTGGACCCCGACGCGGCGCCGGCCACCACGGCGGCGCGCGGGCCGGGACGCCGTGACCGATAATCCAGCGCCATGACGACCGCCACGCGCACCGCCAGCGACGCCACGCACGACACCGCCACCGGGTTGAGCCTGCCCCACCGTACCCCGGCGCAGGTGCTGACGGCCGCGCGGCGCATCGTTGTCAAGGTCGGCTCCAGCCTGGTCACCAACGAGGGCCGTGGGCTCGACGAAAGCGCCATCGGCCAATGGGCACGGCAGCTGGGCGTGCTGGCGCGCAGCGGCCGCGAGGTGGTGATGGTGTCCAGCGGCGCCATCGCCGAGGGCATGAAGCGCCTGGGCTGGCCCAGCCGACCCAAAGAGCTGCACGAGCTGCAGGCCGCCGCCGCCGTCGGGCAGATGGGCCTGGCGCAGATGTGGGAAACCAAGCTGCGCCAGCAGGGCCTGGGCAGCGCCCAGGTGCTGCTGACGCACGCCGACCTGGCCGACCGCGAGCGCTACCTCAACGCGCGCTCGACGCTGCTGACGCTGCTGGCGCACGGTGTGGTGCCGGTCATCAACGAAAACGACACCGTCGTCAACGACGAAATCAAGTTCGGTGACAACGACACGTTGGGCGCGCTGGTGGCCAACCTGATCGAAGCCGACCTGCTGGTGATCCTGACCGACCAGCGCGGGCTGTACACGGCCGACCCGCGCAAGCAGCCGGATGCCGCCTTCGTGCACGTGGCGCGCGCGGGCGACCCGGCGCTGGAGTCGATGGCCGGTGGCGCGGGCAGCCGCGTGGGCACCGGCGGCATGATCACCAAAATCCTGGCCGCCAAGCGCGCGGCCGGCTCGGGCGCGTCCACCGTCATCGCGTGGGGCCGTGAGCCCGACGTGCTGCCGCGTTTGGTGGCGGGCGAAGCGATCGGCACCTGCCTGGTGGCCGACAACACCAAGCAGCAGGCGCGCAAACAGTGGATGGCCGACCACCTGCAGCTGCGCGGCGCCGTCACGGTGGACGCGGGCGCCGTGGCCAAGCTGCTGCACGAGGGCAAGAGCCTGTTGCCGATCGGCATGACGGCGGTGGACGGCGACTTCCAGCGCGGTGACGTGATCGCGGTGCGCGCGCCCGATGGGCGCGAGATCGCGCGCGGGCTGGCCAACTACGCCGCGGCCGAGGCGCGGCTGTTGTGTCGCCGGCCGTCGGCGGAGATCGAGCGGCTGCTGGGTTACGCCGCCGAGCCCGAAATGATCCACCGCGACAACCTGGTCGTCACCGCGCGCTGAGCGCGGGTGCGCCGGCCGCGCCGGGCGGCCCGCGGTGCGGCGGCCTTGGCCGCGCGCCCGCGCGCGCTCAGCGGTCCAGCGTGCGGTGTTGGCGCAGCGCGCGCACCATGTCGGCCGGCCGCCCGTTGGGGGTGGCGCCGTCGCAAAAGCCACCACGCGCCAGCGCCACCGCCGGGCGCGAGGCGAACTCGCCGCCCAGGTTGCGCCACGTCGGGTTGGGGTGCGGTTGCCACTGCCCGGGCGGCCCCGGGTTCCAGTGCGCGTAGGTTTTGACTTGGCCGGTGGCGCAGCGCAGGCCCTCGTACCAGGCGTTGACGGCGCCGCTGGCGCTGTGCGCCACGATGACGTAGCGGATCACGCCGTCAGGTCCCAGCGTGACGCTGTCGGCGTCAACGCCAAAGCGCAGCTCGCTGTGCACCGACGGCACAAACGGCACCAGGCGCTCGGCGCGCCACCCGGGCGGCGGCGGGGCCTCGGCTTCGCGCCAGTCGCGGTTGGGGTCGGTCAGCCATTGCGCATGGACCGCCGGGGTGCTCAGCAGCCCCGCGGCCAGCAGCGCCACGTTCAGCGTACGTCGAAGGCGTTGCATCGTCAGTCGGTGGTGGGTCCGGGTTTGGCCCCGGGCCGCAGCACCGCACCCGGGGGGGCCGCGCGGCTGGCGCCGGGGGGCAGCTCCGCGTGGGTGGGCAAGCCCAGCTGCGGCGGCAGCGGGCGGGTGGGGCGTGGCGCCTCGCGCCCGCCGCCGGCTGGCGGACGCGTGCGACGCAAAAAGCGGTTGCCGCCACGACCGTTGCGCTCGTCGGGCCGCCCGGGCAGCGGTGGGAGGTAGGCCGCCAGCTCCTGCAGCGCACGCAGGTACACGTCGCGCTTGAACTCGATGACCATGTCCAGCGGCACCCAGTAGTCGTGCCAGCGCCAGGCGTCGAACTCAGGGTGGTCGGTGGCGCGCAGGTTCAGGTTCCAGTCCCCGCCCACCAGGCGCAACAAAAACCAAATCTGCTTTTGCCCCTTGTAGTGCCCGCGGGCGTCGCGCCGGATGTAGCGGTCGGGCACCTCGTAGCGCAGCCAGTCGCGCGTGCGTGCCAGCACCTCCACGTGTTCGGGCTTGAGGCCGATCTCCTCGTGCAGCTCGCGGTACATGGCCTGCTCGGGCGTCTCACCGCGGTCGATGCCCCCTTGCGGAAACTGCCACGAGTGGGTGCGGATGCGCTTGCCCCAGAACACCTGGTTGCGGTGGTTGAGCAGGATGATGCCGACATTCGGCCGGTAGCCGTCTCTGTCAAGCATAATCAACCCCAATCTTGAAAAACTGACCCGATTATGCAACGCGGGTCGCATCCCTGTCGATATGAAAGCCTCCCAGTTCCACATCGCCACCCTCAAGGAAGCCCCGGCCGACGCCGAAGTGGTCAGCCACAAGCTGATGATGCGCGCCGGCATGATCAAAAAGCTGTCGGCCGGCATCTACACCTACATGCCGATGGGCCTGCGCGTCATCCGCAAGGTCGAGCGCATCGTGCGCGAGGAGATGGACCGCGCCGGCGCCATCGAGCTGACGATGCCGATCGTGCAGCCGGCCGAGCTGTGGCAGGAGACCGGGCGCTTTGCCAAGATGGGCCCGGAGCTGCTGCGCATCAAGGACCGGCACGAGCGCGACTTTGTCATCCAGCCCACCAGCGAGGAGGTGGTCACCGACATCGCCCGCCAGGAGCTGCGCAGCTACAAGCAGCTACCGAAGAACTTTTACCAAATCCAGACCAAGTTCCGCGACGAGCGCCGCCCGCGCTTCGGGCTGATGCGCGGGCGCGAATTCATCATGAAGGACGCCTACAGCTTCGACCGCGACGCCGAAGGCGCGCAGCGCAGCTACGCCATCATGGCGCAGGCGTACCGGCGCATCTTCGACCGCTTTGGGCTGCGCTACCGTGCGGTGGCGGCCGACAGCGGCGCCATCGGCGGCGACCTCAGCGAGGAGTTCCAGGTCATCGCCGCCACCGGCGAGGACGCCATCGTCTACTGCCCCACGAGCGACTACGCTGCCAACCTCGAAAAGGCCGAAGCGCTGGCGCCACAGGGGCCGCGTCCGGCCCCCACGCAGTCCCTGACGCGCACGCCAACGCCGGGGCGCAGCACCTGCGCCCAGGTGGCCGAGTGGCTGGGCGTGCCGCTGCAGCGCACGGTCAAGTCGATCGTGCTGGCCACCGACGAGGTCAACGAACGCGACGAGGTTGTGGCCACCCGCCTTTGGCTGCTGCTGCTGCGCGGCGACCACGACATGAACGAGGTCAAGGTGGGCAAGCTGCCCGGCCTGGCGCTGGGCTGGCGCTTCGCCACCGAGGCCGAAATCATCGAGCACTTTGGCTGCAAGCCAGGCTACCTGGGGCCGGTGGGCACGCGCAAGCCGGTGACGGTGGTGGCCGACCGCGACGTGGCCGTGATGGCCGACTGGATTTGCGGCGCCAACGAAGTGGACCACCACCTGACCGGCGTCAACTGGGGGCGCGACCTGCCCGAGCCCGACCTGGTGGCCGATATCCGCAACGTCGTTGCGGGCGATCTGTCGCCCGACGGCAAGGGGGTGCTGGCGATCGAGCGCGGCATCGAGGTGGGCCACGTGTTTTACCTCGGCACCAAATACAGCCGCGCGATGAACGCCACCTTCCTGGACGAGGACGGCAAACCCAAGCCGTTCGAGATGGGCTGCTACGGCATCGGCATCACGCGGCTGCCCGCCGCGGCGATTGAGCAGAACCACGACGAGCGCGGCATCATCTGGCCCGACGCCATCGCCCCCTTCACGGTGGTCATCTGTCCCATTGGCATGGACCGCAGCGCCGCCGTGCGCGAAGCGGCGCATGGGTTGTACCAGCAGCTGCTGCAGGCCGGCGTCGACGTGATCCTGGACGACCGCGGCGAGCGCCCGGGCGCGATGTTCGCCGACTGGGAGCTGATCGGGGTGCCGCACCGCCTGACGCTGGGCGAGCGTGGCCTCAAGGACGGCGTGGTGGAGTACCAGCACCGGCGCGACACCGCGCCCACGCCGGTGCCCTTGGCGCAGGCGGCGGACTGGGTGCGGGCCCGCATCCAGGCCTGATGCGCCATGGGCGTGCCAGCCACGCCGGGGTGCACACGCCGCGCCGCGCTGATGCGCGTGGGGGCGCTGGCCGTCGCTGGCGGCTGGGGCTGCGGGCCTGCGCCTGCGTGGGCCGGCGCCCAGGTCGAGGAGCCGCTGGCCGACGCCGTGCGCCACGCGCTGCGGGCCGCGGTCGAGCAGCTCGACCCGCCGGAGCCCAGCTTTGCCAGCGCGGAGGAGCGCGCGCGCTACGTGCGCTGGTTGACCGAGGCAAGCTGGCGCTTGCGGCGGCGCAAGCCCGAGCTGCGCGCGCGCCTGGACTTTTTGCAGACCGTGTGGTACGAGAGCCGCCGCGCCGGGCTGGACACGGCCCTGGTGTTGGGGCTGATCGAGGTGGAAAGCGGCTTTCGGCGCTGGGCGATGTCGCGCGCGGGCGCGCGCGGCTACATGCAGGTGATGCCGTTTTGGACCCGGCTGATCGGCGACGGCGACCCGGACAAGCTGTTTCACCTGCAGACCAACCTGCGCTACGGTTGCGTCATCCTGCGCCACTACCTGGACCGTGAGGGCGGCGACCTGTTCCTGGCGCTGGGCCGCTACAACGGCAGCCGCGGCCAGGCCGCTTACCCCAACGCCGTGCTGGCGGCGCGGCGGCGCTGGCTGTTGGGCTGAGCGGTGGCCGTCGCCGCGTGTCGCGCCACGCCCGCGGCGGGGCCGTGCGCGTCAGGCCAAAAAGCCGAGGCGGGGCTTGCTTGACCCCGTGGTGGGCAGGTCGGCGGGCAGCAGGTGGTCGCGGCCATCCAAGCGGGCGTTGCCAAAGGCCGTCATCAGCGCACGCCGCATCTCCCGCGGCGCCAGCGTGGCCAGCACGTCGAGCACATCGTCGCCCGGTTCGTCGACGAACAACCGCCCCCAGTCGTGCGCGGCGCGCAGCCGCAGGTACAACAAGCGCGCGATGGTGCGCGCTTCGTCGCGCGTGGGCGGGGCGATCTCGAACACGTTCATGCGGTTGAGGATCGGCTCCGGGATCGCACGCTCGTCGTTGGCGGTGGTGATCCAGATCACCTGGCTGGCGTCGATCGGCACCTCGGCGAATTCGTCCACGAAGCGCTGCGCGGTCTGCGGCTCCAGCAGGCTGTACAGCGCGCCCAGCGGATCGTACTGGGCGGCGTCGCTGGCCTTGTCGATTTCATCGACAACGATGACGGGGTTGGCAAAGTCACCCTCGACCAGCGCTTCGAACACCTTGCCGGGCTTGGCGCCTTTCCACTGCGACGACGAGCCCGACAGCAACCAGCCTGCGGTCATCGAGCTCATCGGCACCAGCGTCATCGTCGTGGCCAGCAGCTCGGCCAGTTGTTGCGCGAAGTGCGTTTTGCCCACCCCGGGCGGCCCCAGCAGCAGGATCGGGGTAACTTCCAGGCTGTCGGCGCTGGCCTGCGCCAGCGCCACGTGGCGCTTGATGTCGTCCAGCACCGCGCGGAAGTTGGGCAGTTGTTCGTACAGGGCGGCCATGTCCGGCACGCCCGAGGGTTTGACCGCGAAGCGCTGCGGGCCGCGTTCCAGCATGCGCTCGTAGGTCTGGCACAGGGTGGCCTGCTCGCGCTCGTGGCCCTGGGCCCGCAGCCGCTGCAGGCGCTGTTGCACGTCGTCGGGGTTGAAGATGTCGCGCACGCGCGCGATCGGCAGTCCGCGCGCAGGCGCGACGGTGGGCACGCTGGCGTTGGACATGATGCTCTCCTCACGAAAACCACACGCTGTGGTGTCCATTGAAGCAAGCACCGTGCCGGACGATCCATCGGGTCCAACCCGCGGTGTGGCGTCGGCCGCAGCGCCCGCCTCAGGCGGTTTGACCGCTGAGCAGCTTTTGCAGTTCGCCGCTTTCGTACATCTCCATCATGATGTCGGAGCCGCCGATGAACTCGCCGCGGATGTACAGCTGCGGGATCGTGGGCCAGTTGCTGTACTCCTTGATGCCCTGGCGGATGTCGGGGTCGTCCAACACGTTGACGGTGACGATGGTTTTGGGGTCCACACCGCAGGCTTTGAGGATTTGCACCGCGCGGCCCGAAAAGCCGCACATCGGGAAGCTGGCGGTGCCTTTCATGAACAGCACGATGTCGTGCCCTTTGACGAGTTGGTCGATGCGTTGTTGAACGTCGCTCATGGTGTGCGCTCCAGGGTCGCGTACGGTTGTCGATGATGCCATTATCCCGCCGCCGCGCGCGCCGTGGCGGTGGTGGGGTCAGCCCGGCCAGGGCGCGCCCGTGCAGCGCACGTGGCCGGCCAGGTCATGGCGGTGCTGCACGGCACCAAAACGGTGCATGCGCAGCAGCGCGGCCACCGCAGGGGCCTGGTCCCAGCCGTGTTCGAGCAGCAACCAGCCGCCCGGGGCCAGACGCGCCGGGGCCCCCGCCACGATGGTGCGCAGCGCCGCCAGCCCGTCGGGGCCGGCCGCCAGCGCCTGCCGCGGCTCGTGGCGCAGCGCGTCCAGGTGCGGGTCGTCGTCACGCAGGTAGGGCGGGTTGCTGACCACCAGGTCAAAGCGCGCGGGCGGCGCCGGCGCCGTCGCCTCGGCCGGGTAAGGCCGCCAGCCGTGCCACCAGTCGCCGTGCAGCCAGTGCACCGGCAGGCCCAGGCGCGCGCCGTTGGCGGCCGCCACCGCCAGCGCGTCCGCGCTGGCGTCCACGGCCCACACCTGCGCGCGCGGCCGCTGGGCTTGAATGGCCAGCGCGACGGCGCCGCTGCCGGTGCCCAGGTCCAGCACCTGCGCGGGCGCGTCCGTGGGCAGCAGCGCCAGCGCCCAATCGACCAGGGTTTCGGTGTCCGGGCGGGGGTCGAGCACGCGCGCGTCCACCTGCAGCGTCAGGCCGTAAAAACCGCGTTCGCCCACCAGGTAGGCCAGCGGCAGCCCGGCGCGGTGCTGCTGGCACAGGTGCGCGAACCGCGCCGCCTGCTCAGGCGCCAAGGGCGCGTCGGGGTGCGCCAGCAGCCAGGCGCGTTCGTGCAGGCCGCGCCCCAGCGCGTGCAGCAGCAGCCATTGCGCCGCCAGGTGGTCGAGCCCTTGCTGCTGCGCCCACCGCAGGGCGGCGTCGACCTGATCGGGCGCCGCGTCGGTGCTCATGCCAGCGTGGCCTGCGCTTCCAGCTCGGCCATCTGCTCGGCGCCGCGCGCCAGTTGCAGGCCGTGGATCAGCTCGTCAAGTTCGCCATCGAGCACCGCGGCCAGCTTGTGCAGCGTCAGGTTGATGCGGTGGTCGGTGACGCGGCTTTGCGGAAAGTTGTAGGTGCGGATGCGGTCGCTGCGGTCGCCGCTGCCGATGAGGCTTTTGCGCGTGGCCGCTTCGCGCGCTTCGCGCTCGCGCCGCTGGCGCTCCTGCAGCCGCGCCTGCAGCACCTGCATGGCCTTGGCGCGGTTGCGGTGCTGGCTGCGGTCGTCTTGGCACTCGGCCACCAGGCCCGTGGGCAGGTGGGTGATGCGCACGGCCGAATCGGTGCGGTTGACGTGCTGGCCACCCGCGCCGCTGGCGCGGAAGGTGTCGATGCGCAGCTCCGACGGATCCAGCGCGATGGCCTGCTCCTCGTCGGGCTCGGGCAGCACCGCCACGGTGCAGGCGCTGGTGTGGATGCGCCCCTGCGCTTCGGTGACCGGCACGCGCTGCACACGGTGGCCGCCGGATTCGAAACGCAGCCGCCCGTAGGCGCCATCGCCCACGATGCGCAGCACCAGCTCCTTGTAGCCGCCCAGGTCGCTGGGCGAGGCGCTGATGACCTCGACGCGCCAACCCTGTCGTTCGGCGTAGCGGGTGTACATGCGCGCCAGGTCGGCGGCGAACAGCGCCGCTTCTTCGCCGCCGGTGCCGGCGCGGATTTCGACGAACGCGGGCCGCGCGTCGTCGGGGTCGCGCGGCAGCAGCAGGGTGGTCAACTCGGCTTCCAGGCGCTGCAAATCGGCCTGGGCGGCTTGCGCTTCGTCATGCGCCAGCGCCGCCATCGCGGCGTCGCCGCTGGCGATGGCTTCGTCGTGCAGTTGCAGCGCGGCGCGCCAGTCGGCCTCGCGCTGCAGGTAGCGCTGGTACGGCTGAACCAGCGCGTCGAGCTCGGCGTGCTCGCGCGACAGTTGCCGAAACCGCGCCATGTCGGCCACGACGTCGGGTGCGGCCAGTTGCGCGTCGAGCTCGTGCAGCCGCAGACGGCGCTGCTCCAGGGTGTGGCGCACGAAGGCCTTCATGGCGCGCCGTCGACCCCGCTGCCGTGCGGGCGGCGGCCGCGCAGGAACAGCCGCGCCACCATCTCGGCGGTGTGCTGGCGCGCGGCCTCGTCGCCGCTGTGCAGCTCGGCCAGCGCGCCGTGCAGCAGTTTGTGCGTCAGCCCCCGCGCCAGCGCTTGCAAGGCTTCGTCGGGGCTGGCGCCTTTGGCCAGCAGGCGGCGCGCACGGGCCAGCTCGGCCTCCTGCCACGCCTGGGCCTGCGCGTGCAGGTCACGGATCAGCGGCACCACCCCGTGCGCCGGGTCGCGCTGGCGCAGCCAGTGCATGAAGCTTTGCACCCCGGCGTCGATGATCGCTTCGGCCTGCGCCACCGCGGCCTGGCGCTGGTCTTTGCCGGCCTGGACGACGGCGGCCAGGTCGTCCACGGTGTAGAGGTAGACGTCGTCCAGCGCCTTGACCTCGGCTTCGATGTCACGCGGCACGGCCAGGTCGACCATGAACATCGGGCGGTGGCGGCGGCGCTTGAGCGCGCTTTCCACCAGCCCTAACCCGATGATGGGCAAGGTGCTGGCGGTGCAACTGACCACGGCGTCGAATTCGTGCAGGCGCGCGGGCAGGTCGGCCAGGCGCAGCGCCTCGGCGCCGAAGCGCGCCGCAAGTTTTTCGCCGCGCTCCAGCGTGCGGTTGGCGATCGCCATCGCGCGCGGCTGGCGGGCGGCGAAGTGCGTCGCGGTCAGCTCGATCATTTCACCCGCGCCGACGAACAGCACACGGATGTCGCGCAGGTCCTCGAACAGCTGCCCGCACAGACGCACGGCCGCGGCGGCCATGCTGATGGAGTGCGCACCGATGTCGGTGCTGGTGCGCACCTGCTTGGCCACGGCAAACGAACGCTGGAACATCTGGTGCAGCGTGGCGCCCAGGGCGCCGACTTGGTCGGCCACGCGCACCGCGTCCTTGAGCTGGCCCAGGATCTGGGGCTCACCCAGCACCATGCTGTCCAGCCCCGCCGCCACACGAAACGCGTGGCGCGCCGCCGCATCGTCTTGCAGCACGTAGGCGTGGCGCAGCAGCCCGTCGGGGCTGAGGCCGCCGACGTCGGCCAGCCATCGGGCGGCGGGCTCGACCAAAGGCTCGTCGGCGGCGCAGTACAACTCGGTGCGGTTGCAGGTGGACAGCAGCGTGGCTTCGGCCGGGCGGCGCAGCGCCGCGCGCACCTGCCGCAGCGCTTCGGGTAGCTGGTCCAGCGCAAAGGCAAAGCGCCCGCGCACATCGAGCGGGGCTGTTTGGTGGTTGATGCCGAGCGCCCAGACTGCCATAAGGCGCAAATTATAAAATCCGCCCCCTCGTGGACGCTTGGACGCTTGCTGCACACCTCGTCGCCCTGGTGGCCCCCGCGTGGGGCATGGCGGCGTTGCTGGCCACCGCGCTGACGCTGCGCGGACACGGGGGCAGCGCCCCAGGGTGGCGGCGCTGGGGGCGGCACGTCCTGTGGCTGGCGCTGCCGGGCAGCGCGGTGCTGGTGGCCGGACTCGTGCTTACTGGGGCCGACGGACGCATCGTCACCTACGCGGCGCTGGTGGGGGTGCTGGGGTCGGTGGCGGCCTGGCGCGCGGGGCGTTGACCGCGCGGGCCGCGGCCCCGGGCCGGTTCGCGCGCGACGGGCGCGCAATGGACGCTACGTTGGCAGGGGTACCGGGTGGGGTGGCGCGGCGTCTGTGCTGCGCTGCGGTAACATCGTCGTCCCCCGGCGGTGTCCGTCGCCCACCGCGACGCCGTCCGCGCCCTTCGCTGACGCCATGAACGCTCCGACGCCCCTGCACGCCTTGCTCGACGCCGAACCCCACGCCCCGCGCCTGCGCGAGATCCCGTACAACTACACGTCGTTTTCCGACCGGGAAATCGTCATCCGCCTGTTGGGCGAGCGGGCCTGGGACGTGCTGCAGCAGTTGCGCAGCGAGCGCGCCACCGGCCGCTCGGCACGCATGCTGTACGAGGTGCTGGGCGACATCTGGGTGGTGCAGCGCAACCCCTACCTGCAGGATGACCTGCTGGCCAACCCCAAGCGCCGCGCGGCGCTGATCGACGCGCTGCACCACCGCCTGCGCGAGATCGAGCGCCGCCGCCGTCCGCACGAGGACCCCCAGCGCGACGTGCTGGTGGGCGAGCTGCTGGCGCTGGCGCAGCAGGCGGTGCGCAGCTTCGCCGCGCACTTTGACGAAGTGGCGGCGCTGCGGCGGCGTGCGCTGCGCGTGCTCAAGCGCCACACGCACAAGGACAACATCCGCTTCGACGGCCTCAGCCGCGTCAGCCACGTCACCGACGCCACCGACTGGCGCGTCGAGTACCCGTTTGTGGTGCTCACGCCCGACAGCGAGGCCGAAATCCTGGGCCTGGTGCAGGGTTGCATCGAGCTGGGCCTGACGATCATCCCGCGCGGCGGCGGCACCGGCTACACGGGCGGCGCCGTGCCGCTGACGTGGAAAAGCGCCGTCATCAACACCGAAAAGCTCGAGGCCATGTCGGAGGTGACGCTGGCGCCTATCCCGGGGCACACCCAGCCGGTGCCCACGGTCTGGACCGAAGCCGGCGTGGTGACGCAGCGTGTGGCCGACGCCGCCGAGCGCGCGGGGTACGTGTTCGCCGTCGACCCCACCAGCGCCGAGGCGTCGTGTGTGGGCGGCAACATCGCGATGAACGCCGGCGGCAAAAAGGCCGTGCTGTGGGGCACGGCGTTGGACAACCTGCTGAGTTGGCGCATGGTCACCCCGGCGGCCGAATGGCTGGAGGTCACGCGCCTGAACCACAACCTGGGCAAGATCCACGACGCCGAGGTGGCCAGCTTCGAGCTGGCGTATTACGCCGCCGACGGCAAAACGCTGCTGCGCACCGAGCGGCTCGACATCCCCGGCGCGGCGTTTCGCAAGGCCGGGTTGGGCAAGGATGTCACCGACAAATTTCTCAGCGGCCTGCCCGGCGTGCAAAAAGAGGGTTGCGACGGCATCATCACCAGCGCGCGCTGGGTCGTGCACCGCATGCCGGCGCACACGCGCACGGTGTGCCTGGAGTTTTTTGGCAACCCCAAGGACGCGGTGCCGGCGATCGTCGAAATCAAAAACCACATGTTCGACGAGGCCCGCCGGGGTGGGGCGATTTTGGCCGGGCTGGAGCACCTGGACGACCGCTACCTCAAGGCGGTGGGCTACACCACCAAGAGCAAGCGCGGCACCCTGCCCAAGATGGTGCTGATCGGCGACATCGTCGGCGATGACCCCGACGCGGTGGCGCGCGCCGCCAGCGAGGTGGTGCGCCTGGCCAACGCCCGCGCCGGCGAAGGGTTTGTCGCGGTCAGCCCTGAAGCGCGCAAAAAATTCTGGGCCGACCGCAAGCGCACCGCCGCCATCAGCCGCCACACCAACGCCTTCAAGATCAACGAAGACGTGGTGATCCCGCTGGAGCGCATGGGCGAGTACACGCTGGGCATCGAGCGCATCAACATCGAGCTGAGCCTGCGCAACAAAATCCGCCTGTGCGACGAGCTCGAAGCTTTGCTGGCGCGCCCCGCGTTGCCGCTGGGCAAGGTGGAAGACCGCACCGAGGCGCCGCCGCCCGAGCTGGTCGAGCAGCGCCGCCAGCAGGCGCTGGCGCTGGTGCGCGAGGTGCGCGCGCAGTGGCAGGCGTGGCTCGACGGGCTGGACGCGCCCGCGCCGGGCGAGACCCGCACCGTGTTCGAGTTGCTGCAGGACCACACCTGGCGCGCCAGTTGGAAGATGCAACTGCGGCGGCCGCTGCGCGACCTGTTCACCGGCGCGGCGTTCGCGCCGCTGCTGGCCGAGTGCGACGCCGTCCACCAGCGCGTGCTCAAAGGGCGTGTGTGGATCGCGCTGCACATGCACGCCGGCGACGGCAACGTGCACACCAACATCCCCGTCAACAGCGACGACTACGACATGCTGCGCACCGCGCACGAGGCGGTGGACCGCGTGATGGCGCTGGCGCGCAGCCTGGGCGGCGTGATTTCGGGCGAGCACGGCATCGGCATCACCAAGCTGCAGTACCTCACCGACGAGGAGCTGACCCCGTTTGCCGCCTACAAGGCCAAGGTCGACCCGCACGGGCACTTCAACCGCGGCAAGCTGCTGCGCCAGCCGGTGGGCGAGGCACGCGCAGCCGACCTCAGCCAAGCCTACACCCCGAGCTTTGGCCTGATGGGCTACGAGTCGCTCATCATGCAGCAAAGCGACATCGGCTCCATCGCCGACAGCGTCAAGGATTGCCTGCGCTGCGGCAAGTGCAAGCCGGTGTGCTCTACGCACGTGCCGCGCGCCAACCTGCTGTACAGCCCGCGCAACAAGATCCTGGCCACCAGCCTGCTGATCGAAGCCTTTTTGTACGAGGAGCAAACGCGCCGCGGCATCAGCGTGCAGCACTGGCGCGAGTTCGAGGACGTGGCCGACCACTGCACCGTGTGCCACAAGTGCCTCAACCCCTGCCCGGTCAACATCGACTTTGGCGACGTGTCGATGAACATGCGCAACTTGCTGCGCAAGATGGGGCAAAAATCGTGGCGCCCGGGCAATGCGCTGGCGATGGCGTTCCTCAACGCCACGCAGCCGCAGACCATCAAGGCCATGCGCACGCTGATGGTGGACGTGGGCTACCGTGCCCAGCGCGCGGCGCACGACCTGCTCAAGGGCCTGGCGCGGCGCCAGACCAGCGCCCCGCCGGCCACCGTGGGGGCCGCCCCGATCAAGGAGCAGGTGATCCACTTCGTCAACAAAAAAATGCCGGGCAACCTGCCCACCAAGACCGCGCGCGCGCTGCTGGACATCGAGGACAAGGCCTACGTGCCCATCATCCGCGACCCGCAGCGCACCAGCGCCGACGCCGAAGCGGTGTTTTACTTCCCCGGCTGCGGCTCGGAGCGCCTGTTCAGCCAGGTGGGGCTCGCCACCCAGGCCATGCTGTGGCACGTCGGCGTGCAAACGGTGCTGCCGCCGGGCTACCTGTGCTGTGGCTACCCGCAGCGCGGCTCGGGCCAGTACGACAAGGCCGACAAAATCATCACCGACAACCGCGTGCTGTTCCACCGCGTGGCCAACACGCTCAACTACCTCGACATCAAAACCGTGGTGGTCAGCTGCGGCACCTGCTACGACCAGTTGCAGCACTACGAATTCGACAAAATCTTCCCCGGCTGCCGCATCATCGACATCCACGAGTACCTGCTGGAAAAGGGCGTCAAACTCGAAGGCAAGGGGGCGTACCTGTACCACGACCCGTGCCACACGCCGATGAAACAGCAAGACCCGCTCAAGACCGTGCGCGCGCTGGTGGGCGACACCGTCGTGGCCAGCGACCGCTGCTGCGGCGAGTCGGGTACACTGGCCGTCACCCGACCGGACGTCTCGACGCAGGTGCGCTTCCGCAAAGAGCAAGAGCTGCGCAAGAACGAGCAGCAGTTGGCCGAGCTGGCGCAGCGCAACGGTACGCCGCTCACCCCCGGGCGCACCAAGATCCTGACGTCATGCCCGAGCTGCCTGCAGGGCCTGTCCCGCTACGGTGAGGACCTCAACAACGGCCTGCTGGAGGCCGACTACATCGTGGTCGAGATCGCGCGCCAGATCCTGGGCGACCACTGGCTGCCCGAGTACGTGGCGCGCGCCAACGCCGGCGGCATCGAACGGGTGCTGGTGTGAGCACGTGCCCGCTGTGCCACGACGACGGCGGCCTGCTGCTGTGGCGCGGCGCGCACTGGCGCGTGGTGCGCGCGCTGGGGCCGGAGGTGGGCGACACGCCCGCGTGGTACCGCGTCATCGCGCAGGGACACGTGGTGGAGTGGTCCGACCTCGACGCCGCCGCCCAGGCGCACGCGATGGCCCTGGTCAGCACCGTGGAGCGGTGCTTGCGCCAGGCGCTGGCGCCGACCAAAATCAACCTGGCCGCGCTGGGCAACGTGGTGCCGCACCTGCACTGGCACGTGATCGCGCGCTTCGACTGGGACAGCCGCTTCCCTGCGCCGGTGTGGGCCGCGCCACAGCGCGCCGTCGACACCCCGCGCTTGGCCGCGCTGCATGCCCAGCTCGCCGCGTGCGACGCCGCCATCGTGCAGGCGTTGCACGCGCTGGCCCCCCAAGGAGGTTTTGCATGACCACCCCCACACCCCAGCCCACCGCCGTCACCGTGCACGGCGCCTCGCGCGTGCTCGAAGTCGCGTTCGACGACGGCGCCTGCTTTCGCATCCCCTTTGAGTTGCTGCGCGTGTACTCGCCCTCGGCCGAAGTGCAAGGCCACGGCCCGGGTCAGGAGGTGCTGCAAACCGGCAAGCGCGACGTCGACATCGTGGCGCTGGCCCCGGTGGGCAACTACGCCGTGCAGCCGACCTTTTCCGACGGGCACGACAGCGGCATCTACACGTGGGCATACCTGTACTTCCTGGGCAGCCGGCAAGACGAGCTGTGGGCCGACTACGAGCGGCGCTTGCGCGAAGCCGGCCTGGACCGCGACGCCCCCATGCCCGCCGCCCCCAGCGGCGGCTGTGGCCACCACGCTTGACCATCACCCTACGCACCACCCGGCCAGGAGCCACGTCATGAGCCAAACCCACTTCGGCTTTGAAACCGTGGACGAGCGCGACAAAGCGCGCCGTGTGCGCGCCGTGTTCGACTCGGTGGCGCCGCGCTACGACCTGATGAACGACCTGATGTCGGCCGGCCTGCACCGGTGGTGGAAGGCCTACACCGTGATGGTGGCCAACCCGCAGCCCGGGCAGCGCGTGCTGGACATCGCTGGCGGCACCGGCGACCTCGACCTGGCCATCGCCCCCAACGTGCAGCCCGGCGGCCTGGTGGTGCACACCGACATCAACGAAACCATGTTGCGCGAAGGGCGTGATCGGCTGCTGGACCGTGGCTGGGCGCTGCCCACGGTGGTGTGCGACGCCGAGCGGCTGCCGTTTGTGGACGGCGCGTTCGACCTGGTCACGGTGGCTTTTGGGCTGCGCAACATGACGCACAAGGAACTTGCGCTGCGGGAAATGTATCGAGTGCTTAGGGTCGGCGGCAAGCTGCTGGTGCTCGAGTTTTCCAAGGTCGCGCCCCCGCTGCAAAAAGCCTACGACTGGTACAGCTTTCACGTGCTGCCGCGCCTGGGCCGCTGGGTGGCGGGGGACGAAGCCAGCTACCGTTACCTGGCCGAGTCGATCCGCATGCACCCCGACCAGGAGACGCTGCGCCGCATGATGCACGACGCGGGTTTTGGCCACGTCGACGTGCACAACCTGACGGCGGGTGTGGTGGCGCTGCACGTGGGCATCAAAACGTGACATCGATGGAGCACACGCAATGAACGCGCGCATGGGGACTTGGTTGCTGGTGGCGGCGCTGGCGCTGTCGTCGGGGGAATCGTGGGCCAAACGCCTGGGAGGCGGGGGGTCGGTTGGCAAACAGTCCAGCAACGTGGTGCAGCGTCAGTCGGCCCCCGCGCCGGCGTCGCCCACCCCCGCGCCGGGCACGGCGCAGCCCCAGGGCGCGGCGGCCAGCGCGCCGGCTGCGGGCGCCGCCGGGGCCGCTGCGGCCACCAAGCCGCGCAGCCCCTGGGGCGCGATGCTGGGCGGGTTGGCCGCGGGCTTGGGGCTGGCGTGGCTGGCGTCGGCGCTGGGGCTGGGCGAGGCGTTTGCGCAGGTGCTGCTGGTGGGCCTGCTGGTGGTGGCGGTGCTGGCCGTGGTGGCGCTGCTGCGCCGCCCGCGTGCCGCGGCGCGCCCGGCGTGGGCCACGGCGGGTGCTGCCCCGGGGCAGCCGGCCACGCTGCGCGTCGTGCAGCCGCATCACGTCGGCAACGACGCGGCCGCCCGCCCGTGGGAGCAAAGCCAGTTTGACACCGCCGCGCAGCCGGCCGCGGCGGGCGTGCGCATTGGCGCCGCGCTGGGCGCCGGCGCGGCCACGTGGAGCATTCCGCCCGGGTTTGACGTCGAAGGCTTTGTGCGGGCCTCGAAGGACAACTTCGTGCGCCTGCAGGCGGCCTGGGACCGCGGTGACGTGGCCACGCTGCGTGCGTTGATGACCGACGAGATGCTGGCCGAAATCCAGGCCCAGCTCGCCCAGCGCGAACGCGACGGCGGTGGCCCCAACGTCACCGAAGTGGTGGCGCTGGACGCGCAGTTGCTGGGCATTGAAGACCGCGGCGACGAGTACATGGCCAGCGTCGAGTTCTCGGGCCTGATTCGCGAAAACCCCGCCGAGGGCCCGGCGCCGTTTCGCGAGGTCTGGAACATCACCAAGCCCAAGGACGGGCGTGCCGGCTGGCTGGTGGCCGGGGTGCAGGCGCTGCAGTAACACGCTGGTGGCGACGGCGGCCCGCCCGTCGCGGCCGCGTTCCGGCACAATCCAGGGGGCATGGAACGGCCCTCTTTTTTTTCATCCGGCGCGCTGCGCTGGCGTGTGCCCCTCCCTCCCGCGCCGCCGGCGTGGTTGCAGGCCGAGCTGGCCAACCGGCTGGTGTTGCTGCTCAACCACGTGCTGCAGCAGGAGCCTGAGGCCATGCAGCGGCTGCGCCGGCACAGCGGTCAGCGCATCCACGTCGCGCTGGGGGCGCTGGCGGGGTGGCTGCCGCTGGGGCCCACCGTGCGCTGGCGCGTGACGCCGGCGGGGCTGCTGGCCCTGGACGACCGCGACGACGCGCCTGACCTAACGCTGACGCTGCAAGAGCCTGGCCCCAAGGCGCTGGTCGAGCGCGCGCTGCAGGGGGACAAACCGGCCGTGGCCATCGCGGGTGACGTGCAACTGGCGGCCGAGGTGGCGTGGCTGATCGACCACGTGCGCTGGGACCTGGAGGACGACCTGGCGCGCTTGGTGGGGGATGCGGCGGCGCACACGTTGGTGACGTGGGGGCGCCGGTTGGCGCAGGCGCTGCGCACCCAACTGCTGCCGCGTGCCCGGGCGTTGGCCGAGCGTGCGGCGCCGCGCGGCGGGGCCGATCCGCGCGCGACCACCACCACGCCGGACGGTGGAGCCGCAGCATGAGGCGCTGGTTGCGCGGCTGGTTCATTGTCTGGGTGCTGCTGCGCTACGGCCTGGACGAGCTGGTGCTGTCGCACTTCGAACACCCGGCGCTGGCGTTGCTGCGCCGCGTGCTCACGCTGGGCCGCGATCTGTCCGCGCCGCGTGGCCAGCGGCTGCGCCAGGCGCTGGAGCGGCTGGGGCCCATTTTCGTCAAATTCGGCCAGGTGCTGTCCACGCGGCGCGACCTGTTGCCACCCGACATCGCCGACGAGCTGGCCAAGCTGCAAGACCGCGTGCCGCCGTTTCCGACCGAGGTGGCCATCGCCACCATCGAACGCGCTTTCGGCCAGCCGCTGGCGGCGGTGTTCAGCCACTTCGAGCGCCAGCCGGTGGCCAGCGCCTCGATCGCGCAGGTCCACTTTGCCACGCTGCGCGACGGACGGGAGGTTGCCGTCAAGGTGCTGCGCCCCGGCATGCTGCCGGTGATTGAAAAAGACCTGGCGCTGATGCGCACGATGGCCGGTTGGGTCGAGCGGCTGTCGCGCGACGGCCGCCGGCTCAAGCCGCGCGAGGTCGTGGCCGAGTTCGACAAATACCTGCACGACGAGCTGGACCTGATGCGCGAGGCGGCCAACGCCGCGCAGCTGCGCCGCAACATGGAGGGGCTGGACCTCGTGCTGATCCCCGAAATGTACTGGGACTGGTGCCGCAGCGACGTGCTGGTGATGCAGCGCATGCACGGGGTGCCGATCAGCCAGGTCGAGCGGCTGCGCGCCGCGGGCGTGGACATCAAGCGGCTGGCCCGCGACGGCGTGACGATTTTTTTCACCCAGGTGTTTCGCGACGGCTTTTTCCACGCCGACATGCACCCGGGCAACATCCAGGTGTCGCTCGCGCCCGAGACGTTTGGGCGCTACATCTCGCTGGACTTTGGCATCGTCGGCACGCTGACCGAATACGACAAAGAGTACCTGGCGCAAAACTTCACCGCGTTTTTCCGCCGTGACTACAAGCGCGTGGCCGAGCTGCACATCGAGTCCGGCTGGGTGCCGCCCGAGACCCGCGTGGACGAGCTGGAAGCCGCCGTGCGCGCGGTGTGCGAGCCGTACTTCGACCGGCCGCTGAAGGACATTTCGCTGGGCATGGTGCTGATGCGGCTGTTCCAGACCTCGCGCCGCTTCAACGTCGAAATCCAGCCGCAACTGGTGCTGCTGCAAAAAACGCTGCTCAACATCGAAGGCTTGGGCCGACAGCTCGACCCCGAGCTGGACCTGTGGAGCACGGCCAAGCCGTTTTTGGAGCGCTGGATGGTCGAGCAGGTGGGGCCGCGGCGGCTGTGGCGCGAGCTCAAGGCCGAGGCCCCGCACTACGCCAAGCTGCTGCCGCACCTGCCGCGCCTGGTGCACGCTTACCTGCAGCAGCGCCCAACCGACCTGCGTGCCCAGCTGCAGGAGTTGGTGCGCGAGCAACGCCGCACCCAACGCCTGCTGCTGATGGTGATTTACGTTTTGTTTGGCTTTGTGGCCGGGCTGATGGCGATGCAGTGGTGGCTGCGCGTGCGCTTGTGGTAGCCCCTGGCCGACAGCGCCCTTGAAGCGGTGTGATCAGGCCCCCACCTATAATGGCGGGTTTTGCAAACCGTTGTGCAGCGTTTCCACCTCCACACACTGTAGGGACAGCCATGCCTATTTACGCGTACAAGTGCGAGTCCTGTGGCCACGCCAAGGACGTTTTGCAAAAAGTCAGCGATGCGCCCTTGACCACCTGCCCAGCCTGTGGCGCCGAGGCGTTTCGCAAGCAGCTCACCGCCGCCGGCTTCCAGCTCAAGGGCACCGGGTGGTACGTGACCGATTTCCGCAACAACGGCACCGGCGCGGCCAAAGCCGGTGCGGCCGCGGGCGCGGCTGCGGCCACCGAGTCGTCGGCCAGCGCCAGCGCCGCCGACAGCGGGGCGGCGTCCACCCCGTGCGGAGCGTCTTGTGCCTGCCACTGAGCGCGGTCGCCTGGGAGCGGCGCTGCGCCGCTGGCTGCTGTCCGGCCTGCTGGTGCTGGTGCCCCTGATCGTCACCCTGTGGGTGCTCGATTGGGTGGTGTCCACGCTGGACCAAACGCTCAACATCCTGCCCGAAGCGTGGCAGCCAGAGCGTTGGCTGGGCGTGCGCGTGCCCGGCATGGGGGTCGCGTTTGCGTTGGCCGTCGTGCTGGGCATCGGGGCGCTGGCGTCCAACTACGTCGGCAACCAGCTGGTGGCGTGGTGGCACGCGCTGCTGCAGCGCATCCCGGTGGTGCGCTCGATCTATTCCGGCGTCAAGCAGGTGTCGGACACGCTGTTGTCCGAAAAGGGCAACGCGTTTCGCCAAGCGCTGCTGGTGCAGTGGCCGCGCGAGGGCATGTGGACGATTGCCTTTCTGACCGGCGCGCCCGGCGGCGACGTCGCGCGCCACCTGCCGCCGCAGGACTACCTGAGCGTGTACGTGCCCACCACACCCAACCCGACCGGCGGCTACTTCGTGATGGTGCACCGGCGCGACGTCGTGCCACTGACCATGAGCGTCGATGAGGCGCTGACCTACGTGATTTCGATGGGCGTCATCGTGCCCGGGGGGCGCAAGCCTGGCCTCGGCGTGGACGATGCCCATGCCCCAGGACCCGCCCAGGGTTGAAGCTTCCACCGTTCGAAGGCCCGTTTCCATGCCCATGCGTTCCCACTACTGCGGCGCCGTCACCGAGGCGCTGATCGGCCAGCCCGTCACCCTGTGTGGCTGGGTCAACCGCCGGCGCGACCACGGCGGCGTGATCTTCATCGACCTGCGTGACCGCGAGGGCACGGTGCAGGTGGTGTGCGACCCCGACCGGCCGCAAATGTTCGCCACCGCCGAGCACCTGCGCAACGAATACTGCATCCAGGTGCGCGGCGTGGTGCGCGCGCGCCCCGAGGGCACCGTCAACGACGCCATCCGCAGCGGCAAAGTGGAGGTGTTGTGCCACGAGATCGAAGTGCTCAACCCCTCGGTGACGCCGCCGTTCCAGCTCGACGACGACAACCTGTCCGAAACCACGCGCCTGACGCACCGCGTGCTGGACCTGCGCCGCCCGTACATGCAGCGCAACCTGATGCTGCGCTACCGTGTGGCGATGGAGACGCGCCGCTTCCTGGACGCCCACGGCTTCATCGACATCGAGACACCGATGTTGACGCGCAGCACGCCCGAAGGCGCGCGCGACTACCTGGTGCCCAGCCGCGTGCACGACGGCATGTTTTACGCCCTGCCGCAGTCGCCGCAGCTGTTCAAGCAGTTGCTGATGGTGGCGGGCTTTGACCGCTACTACCAGATCACCAAGTGTTTCCGTGACGAGGACCTGCGTGCCGACCGCCAGCCCGAGTTCACGCAGATCGACATCGAAACCTCGTTCATGACGGAGCAGGAAATCCGCGACCTGTTCCAGGGCATGATCAAGACGGTGTTTGCCAACACCATCGGCGTCGATCTGGGCGAATTTCCGGTCATGACCTACGCCGAGGCGATGGCGCGCTTCGGCTCGGACAAGCCCGACCTGCGTGTCAAGCTCGAATTCACCGAGCTGACCGACGTCATGAAGGACGTCGAGTTCAAGGTCTTCTCGGGGCCGGCCAACATGCCTGGCGGCCGCGTGGTGGCGCTGCGTGTGCCGGGCGGCGCGCAGATGAGCCGCAGCGAAATCGACGCCTACACCGAGTTTGTCAAGATTTACGGTGCCAAGGGCCTGGCCTGGATCAAGGTCAACGACCTGGCGGCCGGCCGCGACGGGCTGCAGTCCCCGATCGTCAAAAACCTGCACGACGCTGCCTTGCAGGCGGTGCTGCAGCGCAGCGGCGCGCGCGACGGCGACCTGCTGTTTTTCGGCGCCGACAAGGCCAAGGTCGTCAACGACGCCATCGGCGCGCTGCGCGTCAAGATCGGCCACAGCGCCTTTGGCAAGGCCAACGGCTTGTTCGAAGACCGCTGGGCGCCGTTGTGGGTGGTGGACTTCCCGATGTTCGAATACGACGAGGAGGAGCGCCGCTGGGTGGCGGTGCACCACCCGTTCACCGCGCCCAAGGACGGCCACGAAGACCTGATGGCCACCGACCCCGGCGCCTGCCTGGCCAAAGCCTACGACATGGTGCTCAACGGCTGGGAGCTGGGCGGCGGCTCGGTGCGTATCCACCGCGCCGATGTGCAGCGCAAGGTGTTTGCGGCGCTCAACATCGGCGAAGACGAAGCGCGCGCCAAGTTTGGTTTTCTGCTGGACGCGCTGCAGTACGGCGCGCCGCCGCACGGCGGCTTGGCGTTCGGGTTGGACCGCTTGGTCACGCTGATGACCGGCGCCGAGTCGATCCGCGATGTCATTGCGTTCCCCAAGACGCAGCGCGCGCAGTGCTTGCTGACGCACGCGCCCAGCCCCGTCGACGAGAAACAGTTGCGCGAACTGCACATCCGGCTGCGCAATCCGCAACCGGCGTGATACAGTGAGCCTAAAACCCACTCAACCGTGAAGGAGGTCGCCATGACGGACAACACCCTGCAACCCAAAGACAAACTCGTTGCCGACTTGAAGGTGGTGGTGGCCGACGCCGAGGAGCTGCTGGCGGCCACCGCCCAAAGCACCGGTGAAAAGGTGGCCGAGCTGCGCGAGCGCTTGCAAGAGAACCTGCGCAACGCGCGTCATCGCCTGGCCGACGCCGAGGCCGCGATTCGGGAGCGCACGCGCGAAGTGGCGCGTGCCACCGACCACTACGTGCACGAGCACCCCTGGAAGGCGATCGGTGTGGCCGCCGGCATCGGCTTGCTGGTGGGCATGCTGATCGGTCGCCGCTGAGGCGGCGTCGTCCGTTGCCGTGACGGCGTACGATGGCGATGCCCGGCGACGACGCGGGCAGCCGTGCTGAGCCGCTGCTGGCGGCCGCACGGGGCTGGCTGCGCGATGCGCTCGAACTGGCGCGCGTGCGCCTGGCGCTGTTGGGCGTCGAGGCCAGCGAACACGCGCTGGCGCTGGGCACGTCGCTGGCGTTGCTGTTGGCCGCCGCGGTGTTGCTGTCGGCGGCCCTGGTCAGCCTGCTGGTGCTGGTGACCGTGCTGCTGTGGGAATCGCAGCGCGTGTTGGCGCTGGCGCTGTCGTGCGGCACGCTGCTGGGTGCGGGCGCTGCGGCAGCCTGGGTGGGGCTGCGGCGCCTGCGCGCGGTGTCGTGGTTCGAGGCCAGCCGTGCCGAGCTGGCGCGCGACGTGGAGCGGTTGCGTGGCGGCCCGCGAGCCTGACGGCGGCGCCAGTGTGCGCCTGGCGCGCCGGCGCGCCGCGCTGGTGCAGCGCTCGGGCGAGTTGCGCGAGCGCCTGGCGTGGCACGCGCAGGGCCTGCAGCCGGCCTTCGAGGCCGCCGACCACCTGCGGCGCGGCTGGCGCTGGTTGCGGGCCCACCCGGGGTGGGTGCTGCTGGGCGCCACGGTGCTGTTGTGGCGCCGGCCGCGCCGGGCGCTGAGCTTGGCGTGGCTGGGTTGGCGGCTGTGGCGCCGGGCGCAGCGCTGGCCCTGGCTCGCCGCCCTGTGGCGTGCCCAGGCAGCGCCCCGGCGGGGTCAACCGGGCGCTGCGGTGGCCGATAATACCCTGGGTAGCTTCAACACAAGGTAGCGACATGTTCGTCATTGTCGGCTGGCTGGTGGCCATCGGCTGCATCTTCGGGGTCTTCATCGTTCACGGCGGCAACATCGGCGTGATCCTGAAGGCGTTGCCGTTCGAGATGATCACGATCTTCGGCGCGGCCATCGGCGCTTTCATCGCCGGCAACCTGATGAAAGTGCTCAAGGGCGTGGGCCGCGGCCTGGGGGCGTGCTTCAAGGGCTCCAAGTACACCAAAGAGCGCTTCATGGACCTGCTGGCGCTGCTGTACGACATCTTGCAAAAAGCGCGCAAAGAGGGGCTGATGGCCATCGAAGGTGACGTCGAAAACCCCGATGCCTCGCCGCTGTTCCAAAAGTACCCGTCGATCGCCAGCGACCACCACACGGTCGAGTTCATCACCGACTACCTGCGCCTGATGGTGTCGGGCAACCTCAACGCGCACGAGATCGAGTCGATCATGGACGCCGAGCTCGAAACCCACCACGCCGAGGAGCATGCTGCGGTGGCGGCGCTGCAGCGTCTGGCCGGCGCCTTGCCGGCCTTTGGTATCGTGGCGGCGGTGCTGGGCGTGGTCAACACGATGGGCTCGGTCGGGCAACCGCCGGCGGTGCTGGGCGGCATGATCGGCTCGGCGCTGGTGGGCACCTTCCTGGGCATTTTGCTGGCCTACGGTTTCGCCGAGCCGCTGGCCAGCCTGCTCGAGCAAAAGGTCGAAGAAGCCAGCAAGGAGTTTCAGTGCATCAAGACCACGCTGCTGGCCAGCATGCAAGGTTATGCGCCGATGACGGCCGTCGAATTCGGCCGCAAGGTGCTCTTTTCGACCGAGCGCCCGACCTTCAGCGAGCTGGAGCAACACGTCAAGAAGAAGTGATGCTGCGCCCCGTCGTCCTCTAAGACCGCATCCTCACCGCCATGGCCGCGTCCGGCAAGCCGTTGCAACCGATCATCATCAAGCGCGTCAAAAAAGGCGGGCATGGTGCGCACGGCGGTGCGTGGAAGATCGCCTACGCCGACTTTGTGACGGCGATGATGGCGTTCTTTCTGTTGATGTGGCTGCTGGGTTCGACCACCGAGGGCGACCGCAAAGGCATCGCGGACTACTTCAACCAGCCGCTCAAGGTGATGCTGTTCGGTGGCCCCGGCTCCGGCGGCGCCACCAGCATCCTGCAAGGCGGCGGCGAGGACCTGACCAAGAGCGTGGGCGAAGTGGCCAGCGGTGACGTGGAAGAAAAGGTGCGCGAGCTGGGCGCGCAACTGGCCCGCGCCGAGGCCATCCGCCTGGACAAGCAGCGCATCGCCACGCTGCGCGACAAGCTCGAAAACATCATCAACGTCAACCCCAAGCTGGCCGAGTTCAAAAACCAGATCCGCATGGAAATGGTGCAAGACGGCCTGAACATCCAGATCGTCGACGAACAGAACCGCCCGATGTTCGACACCGGCAGCGCCTTGCTCAAGCCGTACACGCGCGACATCCTGCGCGCCATCGCGCAGGCGCTGGCCGAGGTGGACAACCGCATTTCGCTGACCGGCCACACCGACGCCACCCCGTACGGCAGCGGCGAGCGCGCCTACAGCAACTGGGAGCTGTCGGCCGACCGCGCCAACGCCACGCGGCGCGAGCTCGTCGCCGCCGGCCTGCCGGAGGGCAAGCTGGCGCGCGTGGTGGGCATGGCCGACAAGCAGCTGCTGTTTCCCGACAACCCCTACGACCCGCGCAACCGCCGCATCAGCATCCTGGTGCTGACGCGCGAAGCCGAGGAGCGCATGACCAAGTCGCTCGAAGCGGCCGACACCGTGTCCGACCCGCAGCAGGCGCCGCAGGCCATCGAGGGGGCGGCGGCGGGCGGCAAACCGGCTGCGGCACGCTAAACTAGGCGCCCATCCGGACGGAGTCTTCCATGCCTCAAGTGCGCTTTTTGATCGTCGACGACTTCTCCACGATGCGGCGCATCGTGCGCAATTTGCTCAAGGAGCTTGGCCACACCGACGCCGACGAGGCCGAGGACGGCTCGGTGGCCTTGCACAAGTTGCGCAACGGCAAGTTCGACATGGTGATCACCGACATCAACATGCCGAACATGAACGGCTTTGAGCTGTTGACCAGCATCAAGTCCGACGACAAGCTCAAACACATCCCGGTGTTGATGGTAACCGCCGAGGCACGCAAGGAAGACATCATCGCCGCGGCCCAGGGGGGCGCGGCGGGCTACATCGTCAAGCCGTTCACCAAGGCGACGTTGGAAGAAAAGCTCACCAACATCTTCCGCAAAATGGGCTGGGCCTGACGCGGCCGGGGAGGGCGGACCATGACCGAGCACGAGCAAACCGCAGGCGCCACCCCGCCGGCGGCCGACGGCAAAGGCGACATCTACCAGCGCTTGGGCGAAATCACCCGCCAGCTGCACGAGGCGCTCAAAGAGCTCGGCTACATGCCCGCGCTCAAAGATGCCGTGGGCGAGCTGCCCGACGCGCGCAGCCGCCTGGAGTACATCGCACGCCTGACCGGCGAGGCTGCCGAGAAGGTGCTCAACCGCGTCGACGAGGCCAAGGCCGAGCAGCAGACCGTCATCGAAGCCAGCCGCCAGTTGGTCGACACCATCGGCAACGTGCCCGGCCTCAAATGGGCCATGCCCGAGTTGCTGGAGTGGTCGCACACAATCCAAGCGGCGGCCGAGCGCACCGACCAGCACCTGACCGAGATCATGCTGGCGCAGGATTTCCACGACCTGACCGGCCAGGTGATCAAAAAGGTCGTGGCGTTGGCCGGCACGCTGGAGCAGCAGCTGGTGCAGTTGTTGGTGGAAACGGCCGCCCATGCAGGCGAGGGGGCCGGTGCGACCGCCCCGGCGCCCGAGGCGTCGGCGCGGCGCGAGCTCAGCGGCCCGGTGGTCAACCCCGAAGGTCGCAGCGACGTGGTGACCAGCCAGCAGCAGGTGGACGACCTGTTGGCCAGTCTGGGGTTCTGACCAGCCACCCGGCGCGCGGGTCATCGGTGGCAAAAGGCCGGCAAACCCGGCCTTTTGTCGCTTTAGAAGCGGCGGGCGCCGGCCCACAATGCGGACAAGCCGCCCGGTTTGTCCGCCATGGAATCGACCCAAGACAAAAGCCAACCCGCCACGCCACGGCGCTTGCAAAAAGCGCGTGAGCAAGGTCAGGTGCCACGCGCGCGCGACCTGACCCACCTGGTGGTGTTGGGTGGCGGCCTGGGCCTGGTGTGGGTGACCTTGCCGTGGGGCTACGAGCGTGCCCGCGCGGCGCTGCGCGCCGGCCTGCGCTTCGACGCCGCCACGGTGCGCGAGCCGCAGCGCATGTTGCAGCACTTGGCCGACGGCGCCCAGTTGGCGCTGGGTTACGTGCTGCCGTTGGGGCTGGCGCTGATCGCGCTGGTGGTGCTGGCGCTGGTGGCGGCGCGCTCGGTGGCGTTCAGCACGCATCCGCTGGCGCTGGATTGGTCCAAGCTAGGTCTCATCAGTGGGCTCAAGCGGCTGTTTTCGCGCCAGCAGTTGTTCGAGGTGCTCAAGCTGCTGGTCATCACCGCGTGCCTGGCCGCCATCGGGGCCTGGTACGTCGGCACCCATGTGGAAGCGTTTGCCAGCCTGTTGCTGCGCCCGCTGGACGCGGCCTTGGCGCAGGCCGGGCAATGGGTCATGCTCGGGGTGAGCGCGCTGCTGGCGGTGGTGCTGCTGGTGGCGGCGGTGGACGTGCCGCTGCAGCAGTACCTGTACCGCCACAACCTGCGCATGTCGCTGCAGGAAGTCAAGGACGAGTTCAAAGAAACCGAGGGCAACCCGCAGATCAAGAGCAAGCGCCGTCAGCGCGCGCGCGAGATCGCCCACAGCCGCAGCGTGCAGCGCGTGCCGGCCGCCGACGTCGTCGTGATGAACCCCACGCACTACGCGGTGGCGCTGCGCTACGACGAAGCGACGATGAGCGCGCCGCACGTCATCGCCAAGGGGGCGGATTTGCTGGCGCTGCGCATCCGCGACATGGCGCGTGAGCACCGTGTGCCGGTGCTGCAAGCGCCGATGCTGGCACGCGCGCTGTACGCCCACACCGAGCTGGACGAACCGGTGCCCGCCGCCCTGTTTGCCGCGGTGGCGCAGGTGCTGGCCTACGTGTACCGCCTGCGCGCCGCGCTGCGGGGGCAGGGGCCCATGCCCAAGCCGCCGCGCCCCGAGGTGCCGCCCGAACTGGATCCGCTGCACGGCCGCGGTCCGCGCTGACCGGGTGTCCCTGACCACGCCGATCGAACCCACGACGAACCATGAACGCTGCCCTGCAATCGCTGCAACAGACGCTGGCGCCGCTGCGCGGCCACGGCCAGGCGCTGGCCGCCCCGCTGTTGGTGATGTTGGTGCTGGCCATGCTGGTGCTGCCGCTGCCGCCGTGGCTGTTGGACACCTTTTTCACGCTCAACATCGGCATCGCGCTGACCGTGATGATGGTGGCGGCGTACATGAAGCGTGCGCTGGACTTCACGGCCTTTCCGACGGTGTTGCTGTTGACGACGCTGCTGCGCCTGTCGCTCAACGTGGCCTCCACCCGCGTGGTGTTGATGGACGGCCACACCGGCCCGGGGGCGGCGGGCGCGGTCATCGAGGCGTTTGGCACTTTTTTGATCGGCGGCAACTTCGCGGTCGGCCTGATCGTCTTTTTGATTCTGGTGGTGATCAACTTCGTCGTCATCACCAAGGGCGCCGAGCGCATCGCCGAGGTGGGCGCGCGCTTCACGCTGGATGCGATGCCCGGCAAGCAAATGGCCATCGACGCCGACCTCAACGCCGGGCTGATCGACCAGGCCGAGGCCAAGCGGCGCCGCGCCGAGGTGGCGGTGGAGGCGGACTTTTTCGGCAACATGGACGGCGCGTCCAAGTTTGTGCGCGGCGACGCCATCGCGGGCATCCTGATCCTGCTGATCAACATGATCGGCGGCTTTGCCATAGGCATGCTGCAGCATGGCCTGAGCCTGGAGCAGGCCGCGCACAGCTACATCACGCTGTCGGTTGGCGACGCGCTGGTGGCGCAGGTGCCGGCGCTGCTGATCTCGGTGGCGGCGGCGATGGTGGTGTCGCGCGTCGGCAAGGACCAGGACCTGGGCCAGCAAATCGTCAGCCAGATGCTGGACTCGCCCAAGGTGTTGGCGGTGACCGCCGGGGTGCTGGCGCTGCTGGGGGTCATCCCGGGCATGCCCAACGGCGTGTTCCTGCTGTTTGCCGCCGCGGCCGGGGGCTCGGCGTGGTGGTTGGTGCAGCAGCGCCGCCGTGCCGAAGCGAACCGTGCGCGTGCGGCGCAGCAGGCCACCCCTGCCGCGCAAGAGGCGGAGGCGACCTGGGACGACCTGCAGCCGGTCGACCTGCTCGGGCTGGAGCTGGGCTACCGGCTCATCACGCTGGTGGATCGCAGCCGCCGTGGCGACCTGCTGACGCGCATCAAGGGCGTGCGCAAAAAGTTCGCGCAGGACGTCGGCTTTTTGCCGCCGCCGGTGCACGTGCGCGACAACCTGGAGCTCAAACCCACCGGCTACCGCATCACGCTGCGGGGCGTGGTGGTGGGCGAGGGCGAGGTGCTGCCGGGGCACTACCTGGCCATCAACCCAGGCCACATCCGCACGCCGCTGCTGGGGCAGCCCACCACCGACCCCGCGTTCGGCCTGCCGGCCACGTGGATCGAAGAAGGGCACAAAGAAAGCGCGCAAATGGCCGGCTACACCGTGGTTGATGCCGAGACCGTGCTGGCCACCCACCTGTCACACTTGATGCAGGTGCACGCGGCGCGGTTGCTGTCGCGCACCGAGGTGCAGGACCTGGTGGAGCACGTGCGCAAGCTGGCGCCGAAGCTGATTGACGAAGTCATCCCGACCATGGTGCCCATTGGCGTGTTCCACAAGGTGCTGCAGTTGCTGCTGGAGGAAGGCGTGCACATCCGCGACATCCGCACCATCGTCGAGACGCTGGCCGAGCACGCCGGCGCCACGCAAGACCCGCAGGAGCTGGCGCGGCGCGTGCGCGTGGCGCTTTCGCCCGCCATCGTGCAGCAGATTTACGGTCCGGTGCAAGAGCTCGAGGTCATCGCCATCGAGCCGCAGCTGGAGCGCATCCTGGTGCAGGCGCTCACGCCCGGTGGCAACGGCGTGCTGGACCCCGGCGTGGCCGACATGCTGACGCAGTCGGCCGCCCGCGTGGCCACCCAGCAGGAAGAAAAAGGCGTGCCGGCGGTGCTGCTCGTGCCTGACGCCATCCGCCAGGCCATGGCCCGCCTGCTGCGCCGCGCCGCGCCACGCCTGCAGGTGCTGGCGCACAGCGAAATCCCTGACACCCACACCATCCGCATCGGCCCGATGCTGGGAGAACCCGCATGAACGCGCAACGCTTCGTCGCCGCCAACTCGCGCGAGGCCATGGCCCTGGCCCGCGCCCACTTCGGGGAACAGGCCGTGATCCTGTCCAGCCGCTCCACCCCTGAGGGGTTCGAGGTCGTGGCCACGTCGGAAGATCAACTGTCGGCCATCGCCGCGCAGGTGGCGGCGCCGTCGCTGCAACCCGCCACGGCGCTGCCCGAGCAGCGTCACGCCCGCGCGGCACGCGCGCCGTTGCAGCAGCGTGCGGCCGCCCAGCTTCCGCCGGTCAGCCCCGACAGCAGCGTGGCGCAGGACACCGAGACGCTGGCCATGAGCACGCTGTCGTTCCAGGAGTACGTGCGCGAGCGCATGCTGCGCAAGCGCCGCGAGGCGATGGAAGGCAAGCTGGCGGCGCCGGCGGCCACGCCTGCCGCACGGCCGAGCGCACCCGAAGCCACGCCGGTGCGAGCAACCAGGGCCGACGCCGCCGTGACGCTGGCCTTTGGGGCGACGGCCGCTGGGCCGGCGCCGGCGGCGCCAGCGCCGGCCGCTGCGGCCAAGCCCGCCACCCCTGGTGGGGCGGCGGCGCAGTTGACCGCGCAGCTCGAAGCGCTCAAGCAACTGGTCGATGAGCGCTTCCAGACGCTGGCTTGGCTTGGGCAGTCGCGCCTGCATCCCATCCAGTCCAGCCTGATGCACAAGTTTGTCCGCGCGGGCTACTCGCCGACGGTGGCGCGCGCGGTGCTGCAGCGCCTGCCCGAGCAGTTGGACGCGGCGGCGGCGTGGCGCTGGACGCTGGACGTGCTGGCGCACAACCTGCGCGTGGCCAGCGAGCCAGGCTTGTTGTGCGACGAAGGCGGCGTGTTCGCGCTGCTGGGGCCCACCGGCGTGGGCAAGACCACCACCGTGGCCAAGCTCGCCGCGCAGTGCGTTAAGGCTTACGGCGCGGGCAGCGTCGGGCTGATCACGCTGGACACGGTGCGCGTGGCGGGGTTCGAACAACTGCGTGCCTACGGCCGCATGCTGGGCGTGGTGGCGCACCAGGCGCACGACCAGGCCGCGTTGCAGGACCTGCTGCAATTGCTGGCCGGCAAGCGCATGGTCATCATCGACACGCCGGGCCTGGGCCAGCGCGACGCGCGGCTGCACGACATGCTGGCGCTGCTGCAGGCGCCGGCGATCAAAAAATTGCTGGTGCTCAACGCCGGCAGCCACGGCGATACGTTGGACGAGGTGATCCAGACGTACAAGCCGCTGGGCTTGCACGGCACCATCCTGACCAAGGTGGACGAAGCGGTCAAGCTCGCTCCCGCGGTGGACGCGCTGCTGCGTCACCAACTGACGCTGCGCGGCTTGAGCACCGGCCAGCGCGTGCCGGAGGATTGGCAGCGGCCGGATGCGGCGGCGCTGGTGCGCCTGTCGATGGCGGGCAGCGGCAAGTCGGCCTTCGAGCCCAGCCGTGAGGAATTGCCGTTTTTCTTTGCCGACGTCGGCCAAGGCGGCTGGCAGCCGCAGGGGGTGGGCCATGCTTGACCCGCGCCCCTGGGCCCCCGAGCAGGCCGCTGGGCTGGCCGCGTGGGCCGTGCAGCCGCCCCTGCGCATCGTGGCGGTGGCGCTTCCCCAGCCGCAGGCGCAGGATGACCCGGGCGCTGCGTTGCTGGTGCAGCACCTGCGTGCGGGCTGCGCGGTGCTGGGCCTGCAGTGCGCCGACGTCGTTGGCGCGCCCAGCGTGTGGGACGACGTGCCCGCGGGTGATGTGTGGCTGTGGTGCGCGCCCACCGACTTGCTGCTGCGCTGGTGGCCCCTGGACGAAGGCCACCCCCTGGTGCCGCTGCTGGCGCAACCCAGCGCCATTGTGGCGGCGTACCGCGCGGTCAAGCAACTGCACGCCGCGCAGCTGCAGCCGGTGGTGGTGGCCGTGGCCGCCCGGGTCGGCGAAGAAGCGCCGCTGCACGCCGCGTGCCAGGCGCTGCAGCGCACCTGCGAGCGGCACCTGGGCTGGGTGCCTGGGGTGTGGGTGCTCGGGTATCATGACGGCAGCGCCCCGCTGCAGGGGCTGCCGGGCAACCTGGACGTGGTGACGCGCGCGCTGGAAGCCGCCTGGACCTTGGACATGCGGCGCTCGCCGCAGGGGGAGGCCAAGCGCCCATGTTGACCGCTGCAGCACCGGCCCGCGGCGTGCGCCCGACCCCGGAGCTATGCATGTACACGCCCAAGGGCACGTTGGATCGCGACGCGCAACTGCGCCAGTACGCACCGCTGGTGCACCGGCTGGCGCACCTGATGATCGCCCGCTTGCCCGCCAGCGTCGAGCTGGACGACCTGATCCAGGTCGGCATGATGGGCCTGGCCGAGGCGCTGACGCGCTACGAGCCGTCGATGGGGGTGCAGTTCGAGACGTTCGCCAGCCAGCGCATCCGCGGCGCGATGCTGGACGAGCTGCGCGACGCCGACTGGATGTCGCGTGGCGCACGCAAGCTTCAAAAAGACATCGAAGGGGCCATCCACCGGTTGGAGCAGCGCCTGGGCCGCGCTCCCCGGGAGTCGGAAATCGCCGCGGAGTTGGGCATGAGCCTGGCGCAGTACCACGAAACGCTGGCGCGCATGCGCGGCACCCAACTCGTGTACCTCGAAGACCTGGGCGGCCGCGGCGAGGACGACGACAGCTTTCTCGACCGCTACCTGCCCGCCGACGGCGACGCCGATCCCGAACGGGTGCTGGCCGACCAACGCATGCGCGCCGCGCTGGTCGACGCGATCCACAAGCTGCCCGAGCGCGAGCAGCAGGTGATGAGCATGTACTACGAGCACGACATGAACCTGAAAGAGATCGCGGCCGTGCTCGGGGTGACGGAGTCGCGCGTGAGCCAGTTGCACTCGCAAGCGGTGGCGCGTCTGCGCGCGCGGCTGCGCGAGCATTGACGGCCCGCCGCCCTGGGGGAGGCGGGCAGCTTGCGTCAGGCGTAGGGGGGGCGACGGCCCGGCCGCGCGCTGCGCCCGAGCCGCGCGTACTCTTGCAGCGTGTCGTTGGGCAGCAGGCTGGCCAGCGCCGCGCGCGCCTGGGCCTGCAGCCGGGCTTGCAACTCGTGCAGGGTTTGCAGCCGTTGCCGCAACGCCTCCCACTGGGCGGGGGGGGCATCCGCCGCGCTTTGCCGCAGCTGTGGCTGCGCCGCCGCAAACGCCTGCGCCAAATCCGCGCACGCCCGGGCAAAGCCGTCGGCGTCCAGCTCGCCCGCCGCATGGCGCAACGCCGCCTGCACGGTGGCCTCGGCGGCGTCGATCAGGGGCTGCAACGGATCGTCGTGCGCGGGCAGGGCAGCGTCGGCCATGGGTCAGGTGTCAGCCGCGCGAGCGCGGCCCGGCGCCGGCCACCCCGAGCAGCTCGCGTGCGCTGCTGAGCAACCGGTCGGCGATGGCTTCGGCGTTGATCGAGAAGCTGCCATTTTGGATCGCGGTGCGCATGGCCTCGACCTTGGCTGCGTCGAACACGTCGGTGCCCGAGCGCGCCACCCCCGCCGTCATCACCTGCGTCACCGGCGACCATGTGACCGTGCTGGCCTCGGCCGCAGCCGCCGGCGCAGACGCGCCCGACCCTGCGCCCGCTTCGGGGCGCTTGGGTGTGGCGACTGGCGTACCAAACTTGGCGTCAGGCGACTGTTGGATCTTCATGGCGACTCTCCGGCGGCCCGATACCAGGCCTTGTTGAGAGCCATATCGGCGGGATGAGCCTGAACTTTAGCGTTTTTTGCGCGACCGTGCTACAGCGCCACATCCACCGTGGTGGCGTCGACCACGGTGCCCAGCACCACCCGTTTGCTGGGCAGGCGCACGCGCACCGACTCGCCCACGTGGCCGTCGCCCAGCGCCTCGCCTGTGGCCACGATGGTAAAGCCTTCGCCCTGCACCCGCAGCCGAACCTGGGCGCCGCTGGCAAACACCTGCGGCGCGCGCACGCTGCCGGCGTACAGCACCTGGCCGGCGGCCAGACCGCGCACCAGTTGCTGGCCCACCCAATCCTGCTGGCGCACCAGCACCGGCTGGCGCTGCAGGGTCCAGTCCACCTCGGCGGCTTCGGCGTGGTGGGGTTGAAGCGTTTCGCCACCGGCCAGCGGCTGGCGCAGCACCCAGCCTGGCCCCCACACCCGCACGTAAATGGGCAAAAAGACGTTCCACGCCACCGGCCCCTGCGTGCAGCGCAGGCCGATGCGCGCGCGGCCCCACAGCCGGGTGCCGCTGGGCAGGTAGGGTTCGACCCGCTGGCAGGGCGCCAAGCGCAGCCGGCTGTCCAGGCTGCCCACTTCGACGTCCACGCGCAGCGGCGATGGCTGCTGCGCCCCTTGCACTTGGGTCTGTGCCTGCTGGCGCAGCCAGAGCGACATTTGCTCGCGCCACGCGTCCGAGCCGACGGCGGCCGAAGGCTCGGTCGAGGAGGCGGGTTGGGCATGGGCGGCCGCCACCAGCCCCGTGGCGACCAGCCCCGCAGCGAGCCACGCCAGCACGCCGCGGCCCGCCACGCCCAGGCGCGCCACCGCCGCCTGCGGGGCGGGCCGCAGCGCCGTGCGGTGGGATGGGCGGTGTGCGGCCGTGGGGAGCATGCCCGCCACTGTAGATCCGCCCGCCGTGCTGCCAAAGCCCGAAATGCACCGGTGCGTGGCCGCTTATCGGCGCTTTGTCGGCCCTCAAGTTTTTGACAATGCCATCCAACGCGTTGCCACCTGTGGGCAGCGCCCCCCGGGCCGCGGGGCCCGCTTGATGCCCAACGGAGGCTGCCATGTTGAACCGCATGACCGAGCGCATGGACTTTCTGGGTCAGGCGCTGCAGCTGCGCGCCTGGCGCCAGCAGGTCATCGCCAGCAACATCGCCAACGCCGAGACGCCCGGCTACATCGCGCGGGAGGTGGATTTTCGGGCCGCGCTGCAACAGGCCCAGCGCGGCGCATCGGTCACCCCCACGTTGCAGGCCGGCAGCGCGCCGAACGTGCCGCTGGCGGGCGACGACGCGCGCCACCTGCGCACCGTGCACAGCGCCGCGGGCGTGGTGGACCGCACGCGCGTGGCGTACCAGGTGCGCACGCAGCCGTCGCTGGACCAAAACACCGTCGATATGGACCAGCAGCGCGCCAACTTCGTGGACAACGCCGTGCAGTACGAATCGACGCTGCGTTTTATCAACGGCCACGTCAAGACGATGCTGGCCGCCATCCAGGGGCAGTGACGCCGCTGCAGGAGAGCCGCCATGTCGATGTTGCGCATTTTCGATGTCTCGGGCAGCGCGATGGCCGCGCACGCCCAACGCCTCAACACCGTGGCGTCGAACCTGGCCAACGCCGACGCCGTGGCCGGCCCCGATGGGCAGGCGTACAAGGCACGCCAGGTGGTGTTCGAGACGGTGCCGATGGGCGAGCCGGCCTCGGCGGGCGTCAAGGTGCGCACCGTGGTGGAAAGCGACGCGCCCAACCGCCGCGTGTACAACCCGCACCACCCCAGCGCCGACGCGCAGGGCTACGTGACCTACTCCAACGTCAACCCGGTGGAGGAGATGGTCAACATGATCGCCACCGCGCGCTCGTACCAAAACAACGTCGAGGTGATGAACACCGCCAAGACGCTGCTGCTGAAAACCCTGCAAATGGGCCAGTGAGCCTTGGCGACCACGTAAGGAGCCGCTGCCATGTTCATGACCCCGCTGAGCAACACCGAGATCGAGGCCTACAACGCCAAGGGCGGCGCCCAGGCCGAATCGACCGATCCAAAGGCCGCGCAGGAGCGCTTCCTGAAGCTCTTTGTGGCGCAGCTCAACAACCAGGACCCGCTCAACCCGCTGGACAACGCGCAGATGACCACCCAGATGGCGCAAATCAACCAGGTGGTGGGGCTGCAGCAGGTCAACGAAACGCTCAAGAGCCTGGCCAGCCAGTTCAACATGGTCAGCTCCATCCAGGGCGCGCAGCTGGTGGGGCGCGACGTGGTGAGCGACGGCAACGGTGTTGTGATCGACGACGGTGTGGCGCGCGGCGCGTTCAACCTGCCCGCGGCGGCCGACACGGTCACGGTTGAGTTGCTCGACGCCGCCGGCACGGTGGTGGGCACGACCGCGCTGGGCGCGCGCGGCGCCGGGCTGCAAACGTTTGAGTGGCCGCTGGGCAGCGTTGACCCCGCGCGGGTGGCCACCATCCGCGTGACCGCCAGCGCCAACGGACAGGCGGTCAACGCCACCCCGCTGGCGCTGCACCGCGTGCAGTCGGTGGGCCTGGTCGACGGCAGCCTGCGCCTGCGCACCGACGGCGGCACCCTGGCCTACGACCAGGTGCTGGCCTTTTTGTGAACCCCTTTGCTTGAACCCCTAGGAGCGCACCATGAGCTTCGGAACCGGACTCTCGGGCCTGAACGCCGCCAGCAAAAACCTGGACGTGATCGGCCACAACATCGCCAACGCCAACACCACTGGCTTCAAAATGCAGCGCGCCGAATTTGCGGAAATGTACGCGATGGCGCTGGGAGCGGCGGGTGGCAGCAACGGGGGCATCGGCGTCAGTGTGGCCACGGTGGCGCAGTTGTTCACGCAAGGCAACATCAAAATCACCGGCAACAACCTGGACCTGGCCATCAACGGCGAAGGGATGTTCAAGGTCCGCATGACCGACGGGTCGGTGGCCTACACCCGCAACGGCGAGTTCAAGCTCGACAAAGACGGCTTTATCGTCACCAACAACGGGGCTCGGTTGCAGGGTTACCTGCCGCCCGCGCCCGGCGCGCCAATCCCCGTGGGCGCCACGGCCGATCTGGTGTTGCCCACCGGGGCGGCGATCGCACCACGGGCCACCGGCAGCTCGACGGTGAACCCGGGGATTTCGATCACCGCCAACCTGCCGGCTGAGGCGGATGCGATTCCCGGCGCCCCTTCAACTCCGCTGACGGTTGACGAAAAGAAATACGGTACGGCGGTCAATATCTACGACGAACAAGGCAATGCCATTCCGTTGCAGATTTATTTTATCAAAACGGCCGCCAACCAATGGCGTGTCGTCGGGCGCACCGAAGGTGCTAACCCGCAGCAATTCGATTTGGATGGTGGAACTGCTTTGCAGTTTGATGCGGCTGGTCAAATTGTTGGTACGCCTACGCTTGCCATCCCAGCCAACGCGATCAACGCTGACGACTATGCGCCCGGGGTTCCTTCGGCCAATTTCCCGGCAGCGGCGGTTCCCATCAACATCGGTACGACGGGCGCTTGGACACTCTCGCAATGGGGCAGCCCGTTTGCGGTGTACGACATCAAGCAAGATGGCTACGCGCCGGGCGAGCTGTCGTCCATCGTCATCAGCGAGCAAGGCATCATCACCGCCCGCTACTCCAACGGTGTGTCGCAAGACGCCGGCCAGGTGACGCTGGTGCGTTTTCGCAACCTGCAAGGGCTGGAGCCGGTCAACGGCGGCTACTGGCGTGAAACGTTCACGTCGGGGCAGCCGATCGAGGGGCAGCCGCTCAGTGGGCGCTTTGGCTCGGTGCGCCAAAACGCCCTGGAGGAATCCAACGTCGACCTGACGCAGGAGCTGGTCAACATGATCGTGGCGCAGCGCCACTACCAGGCCAACGCGCAGACGATCAAGACGCAGGACCAGGTGCAGCAAACGCTGGTCAACCTGCGCTGACGGCCACACGCTGACACAGGAGCCGGGGCATGGATCGGGTCATTTTCACCGCGGCGTCGGGCGCGACGGCGGCGCTGCACCGCCACCAGGTCATCGCGCACAACCTGGCCAACGTCACGACCACGGGGTTTCGCGCGGAACTGTCCACCTTCCGCGCCGTGCCGCTGCGTGGCGAGGGCTCGACCACCCGGGTGCATGCGCTCGAGGCCACGCCCGGCTACCTGGACAAACCCGGCAACCTGCAAAGCACCGGCCGCCCGTTGGACGTGGCCGCGGTGGGGCGGGCGTTTTTCGCCATCCAAGCGCTGGACGGCACCGAGGCCTACACGCGCGCGGGCGCGCTGCAGGTCAACGCGCAGGGCAATCTGGTGGGGTTCAACGGGCTGCCGATGCTCGACGCGGGTGGCGCCCCGATCCAGGTGCCCAACGACGCGCAGGTGAGCATCGCGCGTGACGGCACCGTCACCGCCAAGGTGGGCAACGAGGCGCCGCAGGTGCTGGGGCGCCTCAAGCTGGTGACGCCGCCGCAGGGGCAGCGCCTCAAACGCGGTGAGGACGGCCTGTTTCGCGCCCCGGACGGGCAGCCGCTGCCAGCGGACGAAACCGCCCGGTTGGTGGATGGCATGTTGGAGGGCTCCAACGTCGACCCCGTCGCCGCGATGGTGGACATGATCGCCGCCACGCGCCAGTACGAAGCGCAGATGCGCCTGATCCAAAACGCCGACAAAAACGACCAAACCGCCGCGCAGCTGCTCAGCGTCAACGCCTGAGGGCCGGGGCCCGTACACGGAGCATTGCCATGATCAACTCGCTGCACATCGCCAAGACCGGCATGCAGGCCCAGCAAACGCAGCTGGACGTGATTGCCCACAACCTGGCCAACGTGGCCACGGCCGGCTTCAAGCGCGGCACGGCGCTGTTCGAAGACCTGATCTACCAAAACCTGCGCCAGGTGGGGGGCAACACCGCCGACAACGCCGAGCTGCCCACCGGGTTGCAAATCGGCCTGGGTGTGCGCACGGTGGCCACAGCGCGCACCTACAGCCAGGGCAACCTGCAGCAGACCGACAACAACCTGGACGTGGCCATCAACGGCAACGGGTTTTTCCGCGTGCAACTGCCCGATGGTTCCATCGCCTACACGCGCGATGGCAGCTTCAAGCTCAACAACCAGGGCCAGATCGTCACCAACCAGGGCTACTTGCTGGTGGACACGCCCACCGTGCCGGCCAACGCACGCAGCCTGACGATTGGCAAGGATGGTCAGGTCAGCGTGGTGGTGCCGGGTCAGACCGCGCCGCAGGTCATCGGCCAGATCACACTGGCCAACTTCATCAACCCGGCCGGCCTCGAGCCGCTGGGGCAAAACCTGTTTTTGGAGTCGCAGGCCTCGGGCGCGCCCAACGAGGGCAACCCTGGCACCGAGGGCTTTGGCCAGGTGCTGCAGGGGTTTTTGGAGAGCTCCAACGTCAACGTGGTGCAGGAGCTGGTCAACATGATCCAGACGCAGCGCGCCTACGAGCTCAACTCCAAGGCGGTCACCACGTCCGATCAGATGCTGCAGCGCCTGACGCAACTGTAACGCACGCCTCCCAAGGAGCCGCCGTCATGAACGCCGCCCACCGCCTGCTCGCGCTGGCCGCCGCCGCCCTGCTGGGCGGCTGCGCCAGTCTGTCGCAAATCCCCGACGTGGACCTGGCCAAGCCGCCCGAAGACGGCATCCGCTACCCGCAGACGCGGCCCGCGGCGGGTGAGCCGCCCAGCGGCTCGCTGTACTCGGCGGTGGCGTACCGGCCGGGGTTCGAAGACCACCGCGCGCGCCTGCCAGGCGACGTGTTGACGATTCAGATCACCGAGTCGCTGTCCGCGACCCAAAGCGCCAAGACCGACGTCAGCCGCGACAGCGGCTTGAGCGCCAGCGTGTCGGCGTTTCCGTTCCTGAGCGCGGCCAACCTGGTGGACCTCAACGCCGGGGCCAAGAGCAGCAACACCTTCAAAGGCGACGGCAAGACCGAGGCCAGCAACACCTTCCGCGGCTCGATCACCGCGGTGGTCACCGAGGTGCTGCCCAACGGCCACCTGGTCGTCATCGGCGAAAAGCAAATCGGCGTCAACCAGGCGGTGGACGTGCTGCAGTTCAGCGGCACCGTGGACCCGCGCGCCATCCAGCCCGGCAACATCGTGCCCAGCACCCAGGTGGCCAACGTGCGCGTGCTGTCGCGCGGCCGCGGCGCGCCGGCCGATGCGCAGACATTTGGCTGGTTGGCGCGGTTCTTTTTGACGCTTTTGCCGTTCTAAAGTTTTTCCACAATCGGTTCACGAGGTGATGCGCGATGAACCGATCCAAGCAACTTCTGCGCCGGCTGGCGCTGCCCCTGGTGGCCTGGGCGCTGGCGTGCGCGCCGGCGCTGGCCGCCCGCGTCAAGGATGTGGCCAGCGTGCAGGGTGTGCGCAGCAACCAGCTCGTCGGCTACGGGCTGGTGGTGGGGTTGGATGGCACGGGCGACGGCAACAACGCCTACACCACCCGCAGCCTGGCCAACTTCATGCAGCAAATGGGCCTGGCGCTGCCGCAAGGGGTCACGGTGCAGCCCAAAAACGTCGCTGCGGTGATGGTGACGGCGGAGCTGCCGCCCTTTGCCCGCCCGGGGCAGACGATCGACGTCACGGTGTCGTCGGTGGGCAGCGCCAAGTCGCTGCGCGGCGGCACGCTGATCCAGACCCCGCTGCGCGGCGCCGACGGGCAGGTGTACGCGCTGGCCCAGGGTAACTTGGTGGTGGCGGGCGCGGGGGCCTCGGCCGGTGGCAGCAGCGTCACCGTTAACCACCTCAACGCGGGGCGCATCCCCAACGGCGCGTTGGTGGAGCGCACCGTGCCCACGCCGCTGCTGCTGGGCGACACCGTCACGCTGGCGCTGCGCGCCGAGGACTTCCAGACCGCCACGCGGGTGGCCGCGGCCATCAACCGCGCCATCGGGGACGGCACGGCGCAGGCGCTGGACGGCCGCACCGTGCAGGTGCGCGCCCCGCGCGACCCCAACGAGCGCGTCGCGTTCCTGGCCAGCTTGGAGGATTTGCCGGTCGAGCTGGCGGCGCCCACCGCGCGCGTGGTGTTCAACGCCCGCACCGGGTCGGTGGTGCTCAACCAGGCCGTGACGCTGGCGCCGGCGGCCATCGCGCACGGCAACCTGTCGATCAGCATCACCTCCACGCCGCAGGTGAGCCAGCCGCCGCCCTTTGCCCCGCCCGGCGCGCAAACCGTGGTCACCGAAAAGGCCGACATCCAGGTGCAGCAGGAGGGCGGCAAGCTCATCGAGGTGCAGGCCTCGGCGCAGTTGGCCGACGTGGTGCGCGCGCTCAACAAGCTCGGGGCCACGCCGGCGGACCTGCTGGCCATCTTGCAGGCGCTCAAGGCGGCCGGGGCGCTTAAAGCCGAGCTGGAGGTGATCTGACCATGGTGGCCGAGACGCGACTGTCGCTGGGCGTGCAAGACGCCGCGCGTGGGTTGGCGGCGGACGCCCGCAGCCTGGACGCGCTCAAGGCCAGCGCCGGGCGCGACCCGAAGGCGGCGCTCAAAGAAACCGCCCGTCAGTTCGAGGCGCTGTTCATGCGCGAGCTGCTCAAGTCCATGCGCGAAGCGACGATGAAAAGTGGCTTGATGGACAACGAGGGCAGCGACATGGGCACCGAGCTGCTCGACGAGCAGTGGGCGGTCAAGATGAGCGGCCTGCCCGGTGGGCTGAGCGAGATGATCGAGCGCCAGTTGCAGCAGCAGATCGACCCCGCCGCGCGGCGTGGCGCGGCGGCTTCGGCCGCGACGGCCCCAACGGCGGTGTCGGGGAGCGCGGCCGCCAACGCGACGCCGACGCAGGCTGCGTTCGTGGCGCGGCACCGCGACGTGGCGCTGCAGGTGCAGCGCGAAACCGGCATTCCGGCCGCGTTCATGATCGGGCAAGCCGCGCACGAAACCGGCTGGGGTCGCAGCGAAATCCGCGCCGCGGATGGCAGCAACTCGCACAACCTGTTCGGCATCAAGGCCACCGCCGGCTGGCAGGGCAAGGTGGCTGAGGTGCTGACCACCGAATACGTGGACGGCCAGCCGCGCAAGGTGGTGCAGCGCTTTCGCGCCTACGACAGCTACGCCGAGGCGTTTCGGGACTACGCGCGCCTCATCACCCAAAGCCCGCGCTACCAGGCCGCGGCCCGCAGCGTGCACTCGGTGCAGGCGTACGCGCAGCAGTTGCAGCAAGCCGGCTACGCCACCGACCCGCAGTACGCGGCCAAGCTCAGCCGTGTCATCAACACCACGCTGCAGTTGCAGCGCGCGTTGGGCTGACGCACCGCAGGGGTTGATCCATGAGCGCCCTCAACATCGCCACCCGCGCGCTGACCACCAACCAGGCGGTGCTGCAGGTCATCGGCCACAACATCGCCAACGCCAACACCGACGGCTACACGCGCCAGCGCGTCGAGCTCAACTCGGTGCCTGGGCAGCAACTGGGCAGCGGCTACTTTGGCAAAGGGGTGCAAATCGAAGCCGTCGTGCGCGAGGGCTACAACGCCTTTTTGACGCGCGAGTCCAACGCCAACCGCGCCGTGGCTGCCGCCGACGCCACACGGCTGCAGTACCTGCAAGGGGTCGAGTCGCTGTTTCCGCTGGGCGAGGGCAGCCTTGGCAAGCTGCTGGGCGACGCGCTCAACAGTTGGACCGACGTGGCCGCCAGCCCCAACGACAGCGCCGCGCGCCAAGTGGTGCTGGACAAGTTCGACGAATTGGCCGCGCGCATCCGCGACACGTCCGCGCGCATCACCGACATCGCCACCGGCGCGCGCCTGCAGGCCACCGAAATCACCAACGAAATCAACCGGCTGGCGCAGGCGATCGCCAACGTCAACCAGGCCATCGCCCGCGCCCAGGGTACCGGCGCCAGCCCCAATGACCTGTTGGATCAGCGTGACCGGCTCATCGCGCAGCTCAACGAGCAGGTGCAGGTGACCACGTTGCCGGCCGACGACGGCACGCTGTCGGTGTTCGTGGCGGGCAGCCTGCCGCTGGTGCTGGGCAGCACGGCCGCCGAGTTGCGGGCCACCCGCGCCGACCTGGACGGCGACCGCCAGCTCAAGCTGCAATTCGTGCAGGGGGCCAGCACCTACGACGTACCGCCCGAGTTCATCCCCGGTGGCAAGCTTAAGGGGGTGCTGGACTTCGTTAACCGCGACGTCATCCAAACCCAGGCGGAGCTGGGGCGCATGGCGTTGGCGTTGGCTGACACGCTCAACCGGCAGCAGCGCAGCGGGCTCGACCTCAACGGCGTGGCCGGGGCAGACCTGTTCAGTTACGGCGCGCTCACGGGCAAACCTGCCACGACCAACACCGGCTCGGGCTCGGTCAGCGCCTTGGTTGGCAATGCCACCGCGCTTAAGGCCGAGGACTACACCATCGAGATGACCAGCGCGACCCAAGGCCACATTCGCCGCAACAGCGATGGCTGGTACTGGAATGGCTCGACGTGGCAGGCCAGTGCCCCCGGCACGCCTTTGGCGCTGGCCTCGGGCGTGTCGGTCGATGGCTTGACCATCACCGCATCAGGCTCGGCTAGCGCGGGTGACCGGTTCGTGTTGTCGCCAGGAGCCACCGCCGCCGCGTCGTTGCAAATGGCGTTGTCGCGCCCGGCGGAGTTGGCGGCGGCCAGCCGCGTTTCGCTCTCGTTGGGCACGCCCAACGCTGGCAACGCGAGCATCGAGTCGGTTACGGCCACGGTGACGCAGGGCGCGTGGGCCATGCCCTCCTTGCCTGTGAACCTGACGTTCACGGCACCCAACACCTTTGCGTTGAGCGGTTTTTCGCCGGCATCGGTCACGTACACCCCAGGCGAGCCGATGACGTTCACCTATACGTCGGGCAGCAACACGGTCGAAGTCAAGCTCACGCTGCGTGGCCAGCCCGCCAACGGCGACGTCTTCGTGCTGGACAACACGCCCGCCATTGGGGTGGGGTTCAACGGCGGCAACGCGCAAGCCATGCTGGCGTTGCGCGACCAGGTGATGTTCGAAGGCAGCGTCAAGCTCTCGGAGGGGTACGTGGCGGTGTTTTCCAAGCTGGCCTCGCGCGTCAACGAGGCACAAACGCGCGCCACGTTTTCGCAGGCGCAGGCCGAAGACGCCGAGCAGCGCCGGGCCAACCAGGCGGGCGTCAACCTGGACGAGGAAGCGGCGCGCCTGCTGCAATTCCAGCAGGCCTACCAGGCGTCAGCCAAGTACCTGCAAACGGTGCAATCGATATTCGACACGCTCATCAGCACCTTCCGCTGATGGGTCAGGGGTCTGATCATGACGACGATCTACCGCGTGGCCACCGCCTACAGCTACGACAGCACCATCGGCCGCTTGCAGCGCCGCCAGGCGGAGCTGACCGAAGCGCAGGACCAGCTTTCATCGGGCAAGCGCGTGCGCCGCGTCAGCGACGATCCGGCGGCGGCGGCCCTGGCCGAGCGCGAGCAGGCGCGCATGCAGCGCATCCAGTCCGACCAGCGCGCGCTGGAAGCCGCCCGGCGCAACCTTGAGCTGGCCGAGAGCACCCTGGCCGACGTCGGTGACCTGTACCACCGTGCCAAAGAGCTGATCGTGCAGGGCGGCAACGGCGCGCTCAACGCCAGCGACCGGGCCACGATAGCGCAGGAGCTGCAGGGCATCCGCGAGCGCTTGTTGGCGCTGGCCAACACGCAAGACACGCTGGGTCGGCCAATGTTCATGGGGGTGGGGGTTGGCAACAGCCTGGCCAAACCCTTTCGCGAGGTGCTCACGCCGCCTGCCAACACGACCTACGGGCCCGACGGGCGTCAGGTGCTTGAGGAAGGCCTGCGCGGGCAAGCAGCCCCCACCGAAAGTACGCTGCCCACTGTCATCGATGGTTACCCGGTATTTTCCGGGCGTTTGGCCGCAACGGCCTCAGCGATTGTCGCGGCCAACCCGACCAACGCCGGTACCGCCGTGGGGTTGGATGTCCAGGTTGTCGATGCCACAGCCCTCAACACCACGCAGGTGTTCACGCTGGATGACAGCGTCCCCAACGTCGGCTCGTACACGCTGCAGTTCGATGGGGCGAATTGGTCCGTCAACGGCACCGACAAGTCCGGTGCGCCGTTTGGCCCCGTTTCGCCGATCACGGTCAACACCACTGGCGGCACGACCGAGGTTGCGTTTCAGGGCCTGAAGGTGCGCATCCAAGGCACGCCGGCTGCTGGCGACAGCTTTACCGTGACCCCAACGGTCGATACCGACATTTGGGAGAGCCTGGACCGGGCCATTGGGGCGCTCCAAAACGAGTCCGGCCATGACCTCAACCAGGAGCTTGCGGTGGTCAACCTGCACCTGCAGGCCCGCCTGGATCGGGTGCTGTCCGCCCGTGGCCAGTTGGGCGACTGGCTCAACCGCGCCGATGCGATGCAGGCCGCGCTCAAGGCGCGCGAGGACTACCACATCGAGCAGCAGTCGGAACTCACCGACCTGGACATGGTGGCGGCGATTTCGCGCTTTCAGACCCTGCAGCTGGGCTACCAAGCGGGGTTATCGGCCTACAGCCAGGTGCAGCGCCTGTCGCTGTTTCAGTACTTGGCGTGACGCGGTGCCTCGCGGCTTTCAAGCGGCCGTGCGCTGCGCTTCCCACTCGCGCAAGCGGAAGCGCTGGATCTTGCCGGTGGCGGTTTTGGGCAGTTCCGGCACGAACGCGATGGCGCGCGGGTATTTGAACGGCGCCAAGTGCTGTTTGCAGTGCGCCTGGATCTCCTCGGCGGTGGCGCTGGCGCCGGGGCGCAGCACGACGTAGGCTTTGGTTTTGGTCAGGCCGTCGGCGTCGGTGATGCCGATGACCGCGGCTTCCAGCACGGCTGGGTGGCGCACCAGCGTCGCTTCCACCTCGAACGGCGACACGTAAATGCCGCTGACTTTGAGCATATCGTCGTTGCGACCGGCGTAGATGTAGCGGCCGTGGGCGTCGCGCGTGTACTTGTCACCGGTGCGCGTCCACGCGCCCTGAAACGTCTGACGCGAGCGCTCGCGGTCGTTCCAGTACATCAGCGCCGCGCTGGGGCCGCGCACGTACAGGTCGCCGACGTCGATCGAGCCGTCGGGGTTGGGCGCCATGGGCAAGCCGTCTTCGCCGCGGATTTCCAGTTCGTAGCCGGGCACCGGCGTGCCGCTGGTGCCGTAGGCCACCGCACCAGGGCGGTTGGAGCAGTAGATGTGCAGCATCTCCGTGGAGCCAATGCCGTCGATGATGTCGACGCCGAAGTGCGCCGCCCAGCGCTCGCCGATGTCGCGCGGCAGCGCTTCGCCGGCCGACGAGCACAAGCGCAAGCCGACGTGGTGCCGCTCGGGGAGCTCGGGGTGCGCCAGCATGCCCGCGTAGCCGGTGGGGGCGCCGTAAAAAACGGTGGGCCGCCGCCCGGCCAAGGTGGGGGTGTTGCCCGTCAACCGGGCGAACACCGCGGTTGGCGTGGGGCGCTCGGCCATCAGCACGACGCTGGCGCCGACGCTGAGCGGGAAACTCAGCGCGTTGCCCAAGCCATACGCAAAGAACAGTTTGGCCGCCGAGAACACCAGGTCATGGGCTTGCAGCCCAAGCACCCCACGTCCGTACAGCTCCGCCGTCCAGTACAGGTTGGCGTGGGTGTGCACGGTGCCCTTGGGTCGGCCGGTGGAGCCGGACGAGTACAGCCAAAACGCCGGCTCGTCCCCGTGGGTGTCGGCGGCGGCGTTGGCAGGAGGGTGGGCGTCCAGCCAGGCGTCGAAGGCGTGCAGGGCCACGCCGCCGGGCTGCGCGGCGTCGGTGCTGCCACGGCTGACCACGACGCTGTGCACCTCGTGCCCGCCTTGTTGCAACGCCTGCGCCAGCGTGGGCAGCAACGCGGCGGACACCAGGGCGGCCTGCACACGCGCGTGGCGCAGCTGGTAGGCGTAGTCGTCGGCGGTCAGCAGCGTGTTGACGGCCACCGGCACCACACCGGCGTACAGGCAGCCCAGAAACGCCACCACCCAGTCGCTGCTGTCGTGCATCAGCAGCAGCACGCGTTCTTCGCGGCGCAGCCCCAGCGCGCGCAACGCTTGGGCGCAGCGGCGCACCCGCTCGTGCAGCGCGCCGTAGCTGAGCTCGCCCACGTCGTCGATCAGGGCCGGGCGCTCGGGGTGCGCGGCGTTGCGCGTCAGCAGGTGGGCGGCGAAGTTGAAGCGTTCCGGCGGGGCCGGGGGCAGGGCGGGTGGCATGGTGATGTCTCCTCGTGGTCGGGTGGCGTGGACAGCAGGTGCAGCGTGGTGCTGTTCACGCCCGGCGGTTGCGGTTATAAATGCACCATCGTGCGTGCGGTGCGACATGCACGATACTGCATGTTTGTGGCGGCTTAGGCCATTCGGGTTTTCCCGGATGGTGGGACCGCCCTCCCGACCTGGATACGATCTTGAAGCCCAACGACTTCGATCCTGCGCGCCGTCGCGCACCTGCGCCCGAGGCGCACCCCGACCCGGTGTTGCAGCTCACGCTGCCCACCGTGACCGAACCCCAGCCCGACCCCGCCGGTGGGGAGCCGCGCGTGCCCTTTCTGGTGGCGTTGGGCGAGCGCGTGCGGCTGCTGCGCGCGCGCCGTGGCATGACGCGCAAGGCCGTGGCGCTGGCGGCGGATGTGTCGGAGCGTCACCTGGCCAATCTGGAGTACGGCGCGGGCAACGCGTCGATCCTGGTGCTGCTGCAGGTGGCGCGTGCGCTGCAATGCCCGCTGGCCGAGCTGCTCGGTGACATCAGCACCAGCTCGCCGGAGTGGTTGTTGATCCGCGAGCTGCTGCAGGGCCGCGACGAAGCCGAGCTGCGCCGGGTGCGGCACAAGTTGGTCGAGCTGCTGGGCGCGCAAGGTGGGGTGGACAACGTGGGGCGGCAGGGGCGCATTGCCCTCATTGGCCTGCGTGGGGCGGGCAAGTCCACGCTGGGCCGACGCCTGGCCGAGGCGCTGGGCTACCCGTTCATCGAACTCAGCCGCGAAATCGAGCAGTTCGCCGGGTGCAGCATCAGCGAGATCCACAACCTCTACGGGGCGGCGGCGTACCGTCGCTACGAACGCCGCGCGCTGGAGGAGGCCATCCAAATCTACCCCGAGGTGGTGATCGCCACGCCAGGCGGCCTGGTGTCGGACCCGACCAACTTCAACCTGCTGCTGCAGCACTGCACGACGGTGTGGCTCAAAGCCGACCCGGCCGACCACATGCGACGCGTGGCTGAACAGGGCGACCTGCGTCCGATGGCGGCCAGCCCCGAGGCGATGGAAGACCTGCGCCGCATCCTGGCTGGGCGCTCGGCCTTTTACGCCAAGGCGGACCTGACCATCGACACCAGCGCACAGCCGCTGGAGGCCACCTTTGCCTTGCTGTTGCGCGAGGTGCAGGCCTTGCTGCACAAGGAGGCGCAGCGCGTGTGACGGCGCGCGGGATTAGGGTTTATCCCGATGGCGAGGCGATCGGTGGTGCTTGCGCGGGCTGGCAATGTGCACTATCATGCACACCAAGGATGCACGATGATGCATCTTGCGACCCCCTCCCGACCCACGCGAGCCGCCTGCCATGACCACCAACCCGCGCACCGACCCCATCGTCGACTACCAAACCCACCCAAGCCAGTACCGTCACCTGCGTCTGGAGGTGGATGGGCCCATCGCCACGCTGTCGCTCGACATCGATGAAGAAGGGGGCCTGCGCCCCGGCTACAAGCTCAAGCTCAACAGCTACGACCTGGGCGTGGACATCGAGCTGCACGACGCGCTCAACCGCATCCGCTTCGAGCACCCGCAGGTGCGCACGGTGGTGCTCACCAGCCTCAAGGACCGGGTGTTTTGCTCGGGCGCCAACATCTTCATGTTGGGCCTGTCGTCGCACGCCTGGAAAGTGAACTTTTGCAAGTTCACCAACGAAACGCGCAACGGCATGGAAGACTCCAGCCGCCATGAGGGCCTGAAGTTCCTCGCAGCGCTCAACGGCGCGTGCGCCGGTGGCGGCTACGAGCTGGCGCTGGCCTGCGACGACATCGTGCTGGTGGACGACCGCTCCAGCGCCGTGAGCCTGCCGGAGGTGCCGTTGCTGGGCGTGCTGCCGGGCACCGGTGGGCTGACACGCTTGACCGACAAGCGCCGCGTGCGCCACGACCTGGCCGATGTCTTTTGCACCAGCGTCGAAGGCGTGCGCGGCCAGCGCGCCGTCGAGTGGCGGCTGGTCGACGCCATCGCCAAGCCGGCCGTGTTTGCGCAGACGGTGCGCGAGCGCGCGCTGCGGCTGGCCGCCGGCAGCGACCGCCCGGCCGACGCGCAAGGGGTGGCGCTGCCGCCGTTGCAGCGCACCTTCAGCGATGACGGCGTGCGCTACCGGCACGTGCAGGTGGACATCGACCGCGCCCGGCGCGTGGCGACGCTGACCGTGCGTGCGCCGGACGCGGCCCTACCCACCGCGCTGGACGGCATCCTGGCCGCGGGGGCCGATTGGTGGCCGCTGGCCATGGGCCGTGAGCTGGACGACGCCATCTTGCACCTGCGCACCAACGAGCTGACCCTCGGCACCTGGGTGCTGCGCACCGAGGGCGACGCCGCGGCGGTGCTGGCCTGCGACGAGGCCCTGCAAGCGCACGCCGGGCACTGGTTCGTGCGCGCCACCACGGGCTTGCTGCGGCGCACGCTGGCGCGCCTGGATGTGTCGTCGCGCAGCTTGATCGCACTGATCGAGCCGGGCTCGTGCTTCGCCGGCACGCTGGCCGAGCTGGCCCTGGCCGCCGACCGCAGCTACATGCTGGTGTTGCCCGATGAGCCGCAGCGTGCCCCGCACCTGACGCTGCACGCCGACGCCAACTTCGGCCGCTACCCGATGGTCAACGACCGCAGCCGGCTGCAGCGCCGCTTTTACGACGAAGCCGAACCCCTGCAGGCGGCGCGTGCTGCGGCGGGCCAGCCCCTGGACGGTGATCAAGCCGCGGCGCTGGGGCTCGTGACCGCGGCGCTGGACGACATCGACTGGGCCGACGAGGTGCGCCTGGTGCTGGAGGAGCGTGCCGCCATGTCGCCCGACGCACTCACCGGTCTGGAAGCCAACCTGCGCTTTGGCGGACCGGAAACGATGGTCACGCGCATCTTCGGGCGACTGTCGGCGTGGCAGAACTGGATCTTCCAGCGGCCCAACGCCGTCGGCGACAAAGGCGCGCTCAAGGTGTACGGCAAAGGCGACAAAGCCCAGTTCGACTGGCAGCGCGTCTGAAGCGCCGCTGCTCCCCTCAGCCCCCAACCCATCCCACCCTTGCCCCCTGGTCAGCAGGAGACCCTCATGAACTCGATCAACTACAGCGACAAGATTCCCAACAACGTCAACCTGTCGGAAGACCGCACGCTGCAGCGCGCGCTGGAGCATTGGCAGCCCAACTACCTGCAATGGTGGCAGGACATGGGCCCCGAAGGCTCGCACGGCTACGAGGTGTACCTGCGCACCGCGGTCAGCGTCGACCCCCAGGGCTGGGCGCAGTTCGGCTACGTCAAAATGCCCGAGTACCGCTGGGGCATCTTCCTCAACCCGCCTGAGCCCGGGCGCAAAATCCACTTCGGCGACCACATGGGCGAAGACGCTTGGCAAGAAGTGCCGGGCGAGCACCGTGCCAACCTGCGCCGCATCATCGTCACGCAAGGCGACACCGAGCCGGCCAGCGTCGAGCAGCAACGCCACCTGGGCCTGACCTGCCCCAGCCAGTACGACCTGCGCAACCTGTTCCAGGTCAACGTCGAGGAGGGGCGCCACCTGTGGGCGATGGTGTACCTGCTGCACAAATACTTCGGGCGCGACGGTCGCGAGGAGGCCGAGGCGCTGCTGGAGCGGCGCAGCGGCGACCGCGACAACCCGCGCATCCTGGGCGCGTTCAACGAGCGCACGCCGGACTGGCTGAGCTTTTACATGTTCACCTACTTCACCGACCGTGACGGCAAGTTCCAGCTGTGCGCGCTGGCCGAATCCGGCTTCGACCCGCTGGCGCGCACCACCCGCTTCATGCTCACCGAGGAGGCGCACCACATGTTCGTCGGCGAGTCGGGCGTGTCGCGCGTCATCCAGCGCACCTGCGAGGTGATGAACCAGCTCAAGACCGATGAGCCCGACAAGGTGCGCGCTGCCGGCGTCATCGACCTGCCCACGATCCAGCGCTACCTCAACTTCCACTTCAGCGTCACGATCGACCTCTTTGGCGCCGACCAGTCCAGCAACGCCGCCACGTTCTACACCTCGGGCCTCAAGGGTCGGTTCGAAGAGGGCAAGCGCACCGACGACCACCGCCTCAAAAACGACACCTACCGCATCCTGGACGTCGTCGATGGCCGCCTGGTCGAAAAAGAGGTGCCGATGCTCAACGCCCTCAACGAAGTGCTGCGCGACGACTACATCCGCGACTCGGTGGGCGGTGTGGAGCGCTGGAACCGGGTGATCGAAAAGGCGGGCATCCCGTTCCGGCTGCAGGTGCCGCACAAAGCGTTCAACCGCAAGATCGGCACCCTGGCCGGTGTCAAGGTCAGCCCCGATGGCCGCGTCGTCAGCGAGGCCGAATGGAACGCGCGCGTCAGCGAATGGCTGCCCACCGACGAGGACCGGGCCTTCGTGGCCAGCCTGATGGGGCGCGTGGTCGAGCCGGGCAAATTCGCCAACTGGATCGCGCCGCCGGTGATGGGCATCAACCGCCAGCCGGTGAACTTCGAGTACGTGCGGTTCAACTGAGGGCCAACGATGGACGCCGCCGCCACCGTCGTGCAGCAGCACCTGATCGACCCCGAGATCTGCATTCGCTGCAACACCTGCGAGGCCACGTGCCCGATCGGGGCGATCACGCACGACGGCCGCAACTACGTCGTCGATGCGGACAAGTGCAACGCCTGCATGGCCTGCGTGCCACCGTGCCCGACCGGTGCCATCGACAACTGGCGGCTCGTGCCCCGTGGCCGGACCTACAGCGTGACCGAGCAGTTGGGGTGGGACGAACTGCCCCCACCGCTGCCCGAGGCCGAGCTGGCCAGCCTGGGGGCGGAGGCAGCGGCGCAGACCGAGGCCGTGCTGGCGCGCGCGGCGCAACCCTCGGTGGCCTCGGCGGCGTTGCAACCCGAGCCGGCCGCCCTCAGCGGCGCGACGCTGGGCGCCACCGTGCCCCCGTGGTCGGCGGCCCACCCCTACGTCAACCTGTACGGGCCGCGCGCGGCGCGCAAGTCGGTGCGCGCCACCTGCGTGGGCAACCTGCGCGTCACCGAGGTCGGCTCCGACTACGACACCCACCACATCGTGCTCGATTTTGGCGCCATGCCGTTCCCGGTGCTGGAGGGCCAGTCGATCGGCATCATCCCGCCCGGGACCGACGCCCAGGGCCGGCCGCACCACCCGCGCCAGTACTCGGTGGCCAGCCCACGCAACGGCGAACGCGCCGGCCACAACAACCTGTCGTTGACCGTCAAGCGCGTGTTGACCGACCACCAGGGCAACCCGGTGCGCGGTGTGGCCTCCAACTACCTGTGCGACCTCAAGGTGGGTGACGAAGTCGAGGTCATCGGGCCGTTCGGCAGCAGCTTCCTGATGCCCAACCACCCGCGCAGCCACATCGTGATGATCTGCACCGGTACCGGCAGCGCGCCGATGCGGGCCATGACCGAATGGCGCCGCCGTCTGCGGGCCAGCGGCAAGTTTGAAGGCGGGCGGCTGCTGCTGTTCTTCGGTGCGCGCACCCCGCAGGAGCTGCCGTACTTCGGCCCATTGCAAAAGCTGCCGCGCGACTTCATCGAGGTGCACTTCGCCTTCAGCCGCGTGCCGGGCCAACCCCGCCAGTACGTGCAAGACGCCATGCGCGCCCAGGCTGCCACGTTGGCCGAGCTGCTGCGTGATCCCGACGCCTACTTTTACGTCTGCGGCCTGCGGGCGATGGAGGAGGGTGTGCTGCTGGCGCTGCGCGACATCGCGCTCGGCGCCGGGCTGGACTGGGAGGCGCTGACGTGCCAGCTGCGCGACGAAGGGCGGCTGCACCTGGAGACGTACTGAACCGGCAAACCCCCGCTGTCGCCAAGGTTGGTGCCCGGCCACGCGCCGATGCGCTACATTGCGCCCCGTGGAGACCAAGCCATTGTCGCAGGGGGTGCAGGCGCATCCCCACAACGTTGCGGACGGCCAGCCCCCCACGCTGCGCGTGGGGGTGGTGATGCGGCGCGAACCGGTCAGCGGCCCCATGGCGCGCTGGCAACCGTGGCGCTGGGCCCTGGCCGACGTGCAGGTGCTGCAGGCGCCGCCCGGCATCGCGTGCACCCCGTGGCCGGCCGAGTGGCAAACCGGGGCCGCCGTGCCGCTGGAGCCCGAAGCCGGCGCGGCCCCCGGGGTCCAGCATTGGGGCTACGCACCGTTGAACGTGGCGCTGCACCCGCAGGACGCCGAGGGCTACTTGCTCAACGTGACCGCGCCCGCGCCGTGTTTTTGGGTGCTGTGGCGTGAGCCCGAGACCGACGACGGGTTGGCGCAACCGCTGATCGTCACGCTGAGCTACCACGACGCCGGCCGCTGGCTCGACGCGCAGGAGCGTGTGGATCAGGTGGCCGCCCCGGTCGCGCTGGTGCGCTGGTTGGCCGACTACGCGCAGCGCCACCACCAGCCCGAGCCCAAGCGGCGGGCGCGTCCGGCCAGCTTCCGGCCGTTGACCGACCGCTTCGGCCAGCCCGCGCGCATCAGCACCGGCACGCCGCGCGGCGCTGCAGGAGGGGGCGCAGGATGACGCCGACGGACGAGAGCTTTTGGTCGCGGTGGTCGCGCCGCAAGGCGCAGGCGCGCCAGGGTCGTGCCGAGCCTGCCCACGCCGATCCGGCGCCGCCCGCGCCCGCCGCGGTGCCCAGCCGTGTGGCTGCGCCCGACGCCGGGCCCGAGCCACGTCCGATGGCCGTCCCCGGGGCAGCGTTGGACGCGCCCCTCGACACCGCCCCCCCGGCCACACCACCAACCCCGGCGCCGCCGCCTCCACCGACGCTGGAGGACGTGCAGCGGCTCACGCCGCAGTCGGACTTCCGGCCCTTCGTGCGGCCCGAGGTGGCGCCGGAGGTGCGCAACGCCGCGCTGCGCAAGCTGTTCGCCGACCCGCACTTCAACCAGATGGATGGGCTCGACGTTTACATCGACGACTACAGCCGGCCCGACCCGCTGCCGCTGGCGCTGGCCAAACGCATGGTGGCGGCGCAGGTGATGGGTCTGTTCACCGAGCCTGCGCAAGCCACCCCAACCGCCCCTGCCGCGGCGCCAGCCGCTGCGCAGCCGCCCCAGTCACCCCAGCCGCTGCAGCCCCAGGCGGCGCGGCCCGAGGTGGCTGCGGCGCAGCCGTGGCCGCCCGGTGACCCCGCCGCGGAGCGGGGCGCGGCCGGCGATGAGCCCACCACCCAAGCCGATCACCCATGACCGTCCTTGCCTGTACCTGCAACCGCACCCAACCGATCGACGCGCAGGCCCTGCAGGCTGCGCTGCGCACCCCGGTGGTGCTGCACCATGCCCTGTGTCGGCGCGAAGCGGCGAGCTTTCAACGCGCGGCGCGCCACGGCGATGAGTTGATCGTTGCCTGCACCCAAGAGCAGCGTTTGTTCACGGAATTGGCCGCCGCCACCGAAGGGGTGCCGCCGCCGGACGTGCGGCCGATCCGCTTCGTCAACGTGCGCGAGACCGGCGGCTGGTCGCGCGACGCGCAGCGCGCCACGCCCAAGATGGCTGCGTTGCTGGCCGCCGCGCGCCTGCCCGAACCTGAACCGGTGCCGACCGTGCGCTACACCAGCCAGGGTCGGCTGTTGATCGTGGGGCCGCTGGAGCAGGCGGCGGCGCTGGCCGACCGCTTGAGCGACGTGTGGCAGGTGACCCTGTTGGGCACAGGGGGGGCGCTGCCGCAGGCGCACCAACACCCCGTGCTGGCCGGGCGGGTGCACGCGTTGCGGGGTTGGCTGGGCGACTTCACGCTGCAATGGGTGGACGACAACCCCATCGCGCTGGACCTGTGCACGCGCTGCAACGCGTGCGTGCAGGCTTGCCCCGAAGGCGCCATCGGCTTGGACTACCAGGTGGACTTGAACGTGTGCCGCGCCCACCGTGATTGCGTGCGTGTGTGCGAGGCCCCCGGCGCCATCGACTTCACCCGCAGCCCCGAGGTGCAGCAGGCCACGTTCGACGCCGTGCTGGACCTGCGGTCCGAGCCGGCGTTCACGCAGCACGCGTTGCCCCAGGGGTACGTGCACCTGCCGCCCACGTTGGACGCCGAGCAGCGGTTGCAGCGTCTGTGGGCGTTGCGTGACCTGGTGGGCACGTTCGACAAGCCCAAATTTTTCCGCTACCAGCCGCGGCTGTGTGCGCACGCCCGCAACGAGCGCGTCGGCTGCCAGGCGTGTGTGGACGTCTGCTCGGCCAGCGCCATCCGCAGCGACGCGCAGCACAACCGCATCGTCGTCGAGCCGCACCTGTGCGTGGGCTGTGGGGCCTGCAGCACGGTGTGCCCCAGCGGGGCGCTCACCTTCGCCTACCCCGACGCGGCCTACCAGGGCCGCGCGATCAAAACCCTGTTGGACACCTACCGTGCCGCCGGGGGACGCGACGCGGTGCTGCTGCTGCACAGCCAAGGTGCCGGCCAGCGCCTGGTGCAGGACTGGGGCCGCGCGGCCCGGCTGGACGCTGCGCTGCATGGGGTGCCCGCCCGCGTCATTCCGTGGGCGCTGTGGCACACGGCCAGCACGGGGCTGGAGCTGTGGCTCAGCGCCATCGCCTACGGCGCCAGCCAGGTGGTGCTGTTGCTCACCGACGAAGAAGCCCCTCAGTACCGCGACGCGCTGCAAGCGCAACTGGCGCAGGCCCAGGCGGTGCTGAGCGGCCTAGGTTACAGCGGGCAGCACATGCACCTTGTCCAGGCGCGCGACGCGCGTGACCTGGCCGCGCTCGACGCCACCATCCGCACGCTGCCGCCCGCCCAAGGCGTGGCGGTGGCGGCCACGTACGCGGTGCTGGCGGACAAGCGCGCCACGCTGGAGCTGGCGCTGCAGCACCTGATCGACCACGCTCCAGCGCGACCCGCCGATGACACGATTGCGCTGCCCAGCGAGGGCGCGGCGCTGGGCACGGTGCAGGTGGACCCCGAGCGCTGCACGCTGTGCATGAGCTGCGTGGGCGCCTGCCCCGCCGGCGCGCTGCAAGACAATCCCGCGGCGCCGCAACTGCGCTTCATCGAAAAAAATTGCGTGCAGTGTGGCCTGTGCGTGCGCACGTGTCCTGAGCAGGCGGTGGTCCTGCAGCCGCGCTTGTGGCTGCACACGCAGCGGCGCGAGCCGCGCGTGCTGCACGAGCAGCCGCCGTTTCACTGCATCCGCTGTGGCAAACCGTTTGGCACCCTCAAAGGGGTGGAGACGATGCTGGCGCGGCTGGCCGCGCACCCGATGTTTCAAGGGGCGGCGGCCGAGCGGCTCAAAATGTGCGGCGACTGCCGGGTCATCGACATCCACACCCACGCCGACGTGCGCATCACCGACCTGTGAGCACCGCCATGGCCGAACAACCGTTGCCCATGCCCACCCGGGCCGACTTCGACGAAGAACTGGCCCGCGCCGACACCTACGGCCTGCTGGCGGCGTTGCTGTACGCCCCCCCGCCCGAGGCGCTGCTGGCCCAACTGCGGCTGGCGGTGACCGAGCCCCCCGGCGCGGCGCAAGCGTACCTGCAGCCCGCCTGGCAAGCCCTGGTGGGGCAGGCGCGCACCCTCACCACCGCGCAGGTGCATGACGAGTACGACACCCTGTTTGGCGGCGTGGGCCGGCCCGAGGTGTACCTGTACGCGTCGCACTACCTGAGCGGGTTTTTGCACGACCAGCCGCTGGCGGCGCTGCGCGCCGAACTGACCGAGCTGGGGTTGACGCGGGCCGACGGCGTGGCCGAATCGGAAGACCACATCGCCTACCTGTGCGAGGTGATGCGCTACCTGATCGCCGGCGACGATGCGGCCATCTGCAACCTGGCGCGCCAGCAGGCGTTTTTCGCGCGCCATCTGCACCCCTGGGTGCCGGCGCTGTGCGACGCCGTGCAGCAGCACCCGGCGGCGCGGTTCTACGCCGCCGTAGCGGGTTGGCTGCGCGCCTTCATCGACATCGAAGCGCAAGCGTTCGAGATGGCCGGTTAGGTCAGCCCGACGCCGCGCCGGGCGCCGGCTCGCGCGGCTCGCTGTACAGCCGGACACGGAACACCGCGCCCGGGCGGCCATCGGCGCGTGCGTCGGCTTCCAGCCGCGCGCCGTAGCGCTCCAGCAGCCCTTGGCTGACCCACAGCCCCAGGCCGTTGCCGTTGGCTTTGGTGGTGAAAAACGGCGTGAACAGCCGTGCCCGCACCTCGGCGCTCAAGCCCGGCCCTTGATCCCGCACCTCCAGCCACGCCCCCACCACACGGTCGTCCTCGATCCAATCGCCGCTGTCCAGCTCCACCACACCGCCCGGGGGCGACGCTTGCACCGCGTTGACCACCAGGTTGATGATGACCTGCTGCAACTCTTGCCGGTTGCACGCCACCGGCGCCGTGGCGCGGTCGTGGCGTTGCAGCGTGATGCCGTGCTGCTGCACCAGCCGCTCGACCAGCACCAGGCAATCGGTGACCACCTCTGGCAGCGCCAGCGGCTCCACGTAGCCCGCGAACTCGGTCGGGCGCGCGTGTTGCAGCAGCCGCGTCACGATCAGGCGAATGCGCTCGATTTGCGCGTCGATCAGCCGCAGCTCGGCCTGCACCGGTGCGGCTGCCGGGCCCAGGGTGTCGCGCAGCAGGTCCAGGTTGCCCTGAATGACCGCGACGGGGTTGTTGAGCTCGTGCGCCACGCCGGCGGCCAGTTGCCCGATGGTGGCCAGCCGCTCGCTTTTGACCAGCTGTTGCTGCGCCTGCCGCAGCGCGGCGTTGGACTGTTGCAGCTCGCGCGTGCGCTCGGCGACCTTGCGGTCCAGCGTCTCGCCCCAGGCGCGCAGGCGCGCGGTTTGTTCGGCCACCGTATCCAGCAGCCGGTCCAGGTGCCGGGCCAGCTCGCCCAGCTCGTCGTGTTGGGGCAATGGGCCCACGCGCGCGTTCGCGTCGCCGTCTTCAACGCGGCGCATCGTCGCGTGCATGCGCTCCACCGGTTGCACCAACGCGCGCGCCCAGCGCAGCGACCACGCCACGGTGCCGGCCATGACCAGCGCCAACAGGGCCGCGGTGCCCACCAGCACCCCCAACCGCACCCAACGCAGTGGCGCTTCCAAAAAACCCACGTACAGCATCCCAATGCGCTGCCCGGCGCTGTCCAGCAGGGGTTCGTAGGCGCTCACGTACCAGTCGTTGACGACGAAGGCGCGGTCCAGCCACGTGCGTCCCTGGCCCAGCACCGCGTCGCGCACCGCCTGCGACACCCGTGTGCCGATGGCACGCTGCTGCTCAAACAAGCGTACGTTGGTGCTGATGCGCACGTCGTCCAAAAACAGCGTCGCGGTGCCCTGGCTGCCAAACGGCAGCGCACCGGGCGGGTAGACGATGCGGTTGATGTGGTCGATGAAGTCCAGGTTGCCGTTGAGCAGCAGCCCGCCGTGCAGCACCCAGCCACGCAACGCGGCGTCGGGGGGCAGCGCGACGCTGGCCAGCATCAACATGGCGCGCCGCTCATGGGTACGGGTGGTGGGGGCGGCGTTGCGCGTCGGCACCAGCGCGATGTCGAGCCGGGGCAGCAGGTGCGGCGCGTGGGCCGCCACCTGCGCCGGCTCCCACACCACCAGCCGCGCGCTGCTGCCGCTGCTTTGCGCGGGCGGGCTGTCGGGATCGTGCGGCGGGCGCAACACCAGAAAATCCAGCCCCAGGCGTTGGCGCTCGTGCTCCAGCCAATCCTGCACCGCCGCGGGCACCTGCGCGGGCGGGCGCGGCGCGACGTTGCCTGTCTGCAAGCGCAGGTGCAGCGCGTGCGATTCGGCCACGCTGCGCGTGCCACTGCCCACCTCCAGCAACACCTGCTCGAAGTAGCCGCGCGCCACCGCCAAGTCGGCACGCACCTTGGTGCGCAGCAGCTGGTCGTAGGCGTAGCTGGTCCACAGCGACAGCGCCAGCAGCAGCAACGGCAGCGCCAGCGCCAGCGGCGCCAAGGCCAGCACCAGCACCTTGGCGCGCACCGAGCGGCCCAGCCATGCCCGCCAAGGCCGCAGCAGGCTCATCGCGCTGTTCCGTCTTGTGCGGCCCACTCGGCGGCGCGACGCTCCAGCGTGCGCCGCGAGACCCCCAGCAACTGCGCGGCGCGCGTTTTGTCGCCGCCCACCGCATCGAGCACCGCTTGGATGTGGCGCCGCTGCAGCGTTTCGAGGTCCAGCGGTTGTCCCGGTGGGCTGGTGGGGCGCTCGCGCAGCGGTGGGTACAGCGCCGACACGTTGACCTCGCCCAGGATCAAGCTGCGCTCGACCCAATTGCGCAGCTCGCGCACGTTGCCCGGCCAGTGGTACTGCTGCAGCAGCGCCATCGCGTCGGCGTCGACCTGCAGCGGCGCCACGCCCAGCGCTGGGGCCAGCGTGGCCACGAAATGCTCCACCAGCGCCGGGATGTCCTCGCGCCGCTGGCGCAACGGTGGCAGCTCAATGTCCACCACCCGCAGCCGAAAGTACAAATCCTCCCGAAAGCGCCCGGCGGCCACCTCGTCGGCCAGCGGCCGGTTGGTGGCGGCGATCACCCGCACGTCCACCGGCACCGTTTGTTGACTGCCCACCGGGCGGATGTACAGCTCTTCCAACACCCGCAGCAGGCTGGCTTGCACGGCCGGGGGCAGGTCGGCCACCTCGTCCAAAAACAACGTGCCACCCTGGGCGTACACGAACAAGCCGTCGTGCGCCCCGTGCGGTCCGCGCGCGTGACCAAACAGCTCGCGCGCCAACAACTCCGGCGCCAGCGTGCCGCATTGCACGGCCACAAACGGCCCCGCCGCGCGCGGGCTGGCGGCGTGCAGCGCGCGCGCCACCAGCTCCTTGCCGGTGCCCGACTCACCTTGCAGCAGCACCGTGCTGGGGGTGGGCGCGACGCGGGCGATCGCGGCGCGCAGCCGCTCGGTGGCGGCCGCCACCCCAATCAGCGGTGTGCCCTCGGCGCGCGACGGGCGCGCGTGGCGGCGCAGCACGTAGTTTTCGCGGCGCAGCCGCGCGCGCTCGTGGCACTGCCGCACGGCGTTGAGGATTTGCGGCACCCGAAAGGGCTTGAGGATGAAGTCCGACGCGCCGGCGCGCAGCGCTTCGATGGCCGTGTCCAGCGACGCAAACGCCGTGATCAAAATCACTTCGCCCCCATAGCCCTGTTCGCGCAGCGTGTGCAGCCACTGCACCCCGCTGACCCCTGGCAAGGCAATGTCCAGGATGACCAGGTCGAAGCGCTGCGCGCGCATCCACTGCTCGCCTTCCTCGGCGCTGGCCGCGGCGGCCACGAAGCGGCAGCGCGGCGCCAGCGTTTTGACCAAAAAGTTGCGCATGCCCGGCTCGTCGTCAACGACCAGGATCGCGCCTTCGGGCCAGCGGCCCTCGACCAGACCGGAGGCGGAGCCGGCCTCCTGCGTGGGGGGAATGGCCTCGTGAACCATGGCCCCATCATTGTAAAAAACCAAGTGATTTGGTGGGGCATTGTCGCGTTGGCGACACGGCAGGTACCCGTGGCGTCCGCGACAACTTGTCGCATGCCGCGCGACAAGGTGCCGCCTGGGCGTGGGGCAGGCGGCGGCATGCTGGCGCACGGCGGGGTGTCGCGTTCGGTGTTGCGCCGCAGCACCCATCATCGCATCAGCATGCGGCGATGGTACATGCTTTGCTTGCGTGAGGGGGTGGTACGCGCCTGCGAACGCCGGGCGCGGACGCGTGGCGATGGTGCGTCGCGCGGGGGGCTGGTCAACGCTTGGGCCTGGCGGTAACGTAATGGTTACCAACGTTCGAGCCACACCGTCTGCCAGTCCTCCGAGGAAACGCGTATGAAGCACGAATCGACCCCCGCACAACCCGGCCGGCGGCGCTGGTTTGCCGCCGCTGGCGCGGTCGGCGCCGCGGCTGCAGCCGCCACGGTGTTGCCGCGTGCGCCGATGCCGGCGGCCGACGCCGCCGCCCAACCCGCACCGCCTCCGCGCCGTGGGGGCGGCTACCAGTTGAGCGCCCACGTCCAGCGCTACTACGACACCACCCGCGTTTGAACCCGCACCGTCCAGGAGAACCGGCCATGCTGCTGAAGCGCACTTCGGACCGCCGCGCCGCCCAAGCGGCCGGCGACGGCGTGTTGATCGATCGCTTGCGCCACGGGTTGGCGCGCGCGCTGCCCACCGTCGACCGGCGCGCCTTTTTGCGCCGCAGCGGGTTGGGGTTGGGCGTGGGGCTGGCCGCCACGCAGCTCACGCTGGTGCAGCGTGCCAAGGCCGCCGAGGGCAAGCCGGCGCCCACCGGCCAAGGCAAGGTCGAGGTCAAGCGCACCGTCTGCACCCACTGCTCGGTGGGCTGCGCCATCGACGCCGTGGTCGAAAACGGCGTCTGGGTACGGCAAGAGCCGGTGTTCGACTCGCCCATCAACCTGGGTGCGCACTGCGCCAAAGGGGCGTCGATCCGCGAGCACGGGCACGGCGAGTACCGGTTGCGCTACCCCATGAAGCTGGTCAACGGCAAGTACCAGCGCATCAGCTGGGAGCAGGCGCTCGATGAGATCGCCGCCAAGATGAAGCAGCTGCGCGATGAAAGCGGTCCCGACGCGCTGTACTTCATCGGCTCGTCCAAGCACAGCAACGAACAAGCCTACCTGCTGCGCAAATTCGTCAGCTTCTGGGGCACCAACAACTGCGACCACCAGGCGCGCATCTGCCACTCGACCACGGTGGCTGGGGTGGCCAACACCTGGGGCTATGGCGCGATGACCAACTCGTACAACGACATGCAAAACAGCAAGGTCGCGCTGTACATTGGCTCCAACGCCGCCGAGGCCCACCCGGTGTCGATGCTGCACATGCTGCACGCCAAGGAGCTGGGCTGCAAGATGATCGTGGTCGACCCGCGCTTCACGCGCACCGCGGCCAAGGCCGACGAGTACGTGCGCATCCGCTCCGGCACCGACATCCCGTTCCTGTTCGGCGTGCTGTACCACATCTTCAAAAACGGCTGGGAAGACAAGCAGTACATCCACGACCGCGTCTACGGCATGGACAAGGTGCGCGAGGAGGTGCTGGCCAAATGGACGCCCGACAAGGTCGAGGAGGCCTGCGGTGTCAAAGAGGAGCAGGTCTTCAAAGTGGCCAAGATGTTGCACGAAAACCGCCCCGGCACCATCGTGTGGTGCATGGGGCAGACGCAGCACACCATCGGCAACGCGATGGTGCGCGCCTCGTGCATCCTGCAGCTGGCGCTGGGCAACATCGGCGTGTCCGGTGGCGGGGCCAACATCTTCCGTGGTCACGACAACGTGCAGGGCGCCACCGACGTCGGCCCCAACCCGGACTCGCTGCCGGGGTATTACGGCTTGGCCGCGGGCGCGTGGAAGCACTTCGCCACCGTGTGGGGCGTGGACTATGAGTGGATCAAGTCCCGCTACGCCGAGGGCATGATGGAAAAACCCGGCATCACGGTGTCGCGCTGGATCGACGGCGTGCTGGAGAAAAACGAACTCATCGACCAGGGGCCCAACCTGCGCGGGGTGTTTTTCTGGGGCCACGCGCCCAACTCGCAGACCCGTGGCCTGGAGATGAAAAAGGCCATGGACAAGCTGGACCTGCTGGTGGTCATCGACCCGTACCCGTCGGCCACCGCGGCGATGGCGGCGATGCCGGGCAAGCCCGAAGACCTCAACCCCAACCGCGCGGTGTACCTGCTGCCCGCGGCCACGCAGTTCGAGACCAGCGGCTCGTGCACGGCGTCCAACCGGTCGATCCAGTGGCGCGAAAAGGTCATCGAGCCGCTGTGGGACAGCCGCACCGACCACATGATCATGTACCAGTTGGCGCAGCGGCTGGGCTTCGCCAACGAGCTGTGCAAAAACTACAAGATGCAAAAGGTCAAGGGCATGGACGAACCCGTGCCCGAGGACATCCTGCGCGAGATCAACCGTGGCGTGTGGACCATCGGTTACACCGGCCAAAGCCCCGAGCGCATCAAGGCGCACATGCGCAACATGCACGCCTTCGATGTCAAGACGCTCAAATGTAAGGGCAAGGTGGTCGACAAGGAAACCGGCTACGACCTCACCGGTGACTACTTCGGCTTGCCCTGGCCGTGCTACGGCACGCCCGAGCTCAAGCACCCGGGCTCACCCAACCTGTACGACACCTCCAAGCACGTCATGGAGGGCGGCGGCAACTTCCGCGCCAACTTTGGCGTCGAGCGCGACGGCGTGAGCTTGCTGGCCGAAGACGGCTCGCACTCCAAGGGGGCCGACATCACCACCGGCTACCCCGAGCTGGACCACATCCTGCTCAAAAAACTCGGCTGGTGGGACGAGCTCACCGAGGAAGAAAAGAAAGCCGCCGAGGGCAAGAACTGGAAGACCGACCTGTCGGGCGGCATGATCCGCGTGTTCATGAAGAACCACGGCTGCCACCCGTTCGGCAACGCCAAAGCGCGCGCCGTGGTGTGGAACTTCCCCGACCCGATTCCGCAGCACCGCGAGCCGATCTACGGCAACCGGCCGGACCTGATTGCCAAGTACCCCACGCACGACGACCAGAAGAACCGCTGGCGCCTGCCCATTCTGTACAAGACGCTGCAGCAAAAGAACGTCGAGGACAACCTGCACGAAAAATTCCCGCTCGTGATGACCTCCGGGCGGCTGGTCGAGTACGAAGGCGGCGGGGAGGAGACCCGCTCCAACCCCTGGCTGGCCGAGCTGCAGCAGGAGATGTTTGTCGAAATCCACCCGGCCGCGGCGGCGCAGCGCGGCATCCGCAACGGCGACCGCGTCTGGGTGACCACGCCCACGGGCGCGCGCATCAACGTGCAGGCCCTGGTCACCCCGCGCGTGGCCGAAGACCATGTCTTTTTGCCCTTCCACTTTTCGGGCCGCTGGCAGGGGCAAGACATGCTGGCGTACTACCCGCAAGGCGCCGCGCCCGTGGTGCGTGGCGAAGCGGTCAACACCGCCACCACCTACGGCTACGACATCGTGACCATGATGCAAGAGACCAAGACCACGATCTGCAACGTGGAACGCGCCTGAGGAGCAGACCATGGCCCGCATGAAATTCATCTGTGATGCCGAGCGTTGCATCGAGTGCAATGGCTGCGTGACCGCGTGCAAAAACGAGCACGAGGTCCCCTGGGGCGTCAACCGCCGCCGCGTCGTGACGATCAACGACGGTGTGCCCGGCGAGCGCTCGATTTCGGTGGCGTGCATGCACTGCTCCGACGCGCCGTGCATGGCGGTGTGCCCCGTGCAGTGCTTTTACCGCACCGAAGAGGGCGTGGTGCTGCACGACAAGGACATCTGCATCGGCTGCGGTTACTGCAGCTACGCGTGCCCGTTTGGCGCACCGCAGTTTCCTGGCCAGGGCACGTTTGGCGTGCGCGGCAAGATGGACAAATGCACCTTCTGTGCCGGCGGTCCCGAGCCCAACGGCAGCCAGGCCGAGTTCGAAAAATACGGCCGCAACCGCCTGGCCGAGGGCAAGCTGCCCGCCTGTGCCGAAATGTGCTCGACCAAGGCGCTGCTGGCCGGCGACGGTGACGTCATCGCCGACATCTTCCGTACCCGCGTGATCCAGCGCGGCAAAGGTGCCGAGGTCTGGGGCTGGGGCACGGCGTACGGCACACAAGCCAAAGCGGGGGCCTGACACCATGCGCCGCACCCTCGCCATCCTTTCGATGACCGCCGCGGCCGCGTGGCTGCTTGCAGCGTGCGGTGAGCGGCCGCAGACCGCCAGCGGCAGCAAAGCCGACGCCGCCCCCTACAGTGGCACGACGGCGCCCGCCTACGCCGCGGCCCAGTGGCCGGCGGGCGACCGCAACGCCTGGGCGCAGCAGTTGCGCGCACGCGCCCAATACGGGCAAAACGAGTACAGCCGCCCCAGCGGCACCCACCCCTGAACACCGTGGAGGGCAGGCCATGAACGCAAGGTCCATCGCCGCATCGCGCGGCCGCTGGCGCGGTGCGCTGGCCGCCGTGGCGCTGATGTTGGCGGCCAACGCCGGCGCCCAGCAAGCCCCGGCCGCCACGCCCGAGGCGGCACCCAAGGCGCCCGTGTTGGTCGACGCCGCCCAGCAGCCGGGTTACGCCACCCAAAGCAACGCCGAGCGCCAGCGCGTGCAGCCCGGCAACAACGCGCCCGTGTGGCGCCAGGTCGGCCAAGGGGTGGAGGGGACGGTCAACTTCCCGTACCGGGAGTACGGTGTGCTGATCCAGCCCACCGTCAGTTACCCCGGCGCAGCCACCACCAACGCCGGCGAGGCATGGCGGCAGGTGCGCAACCGCGTGATCATCCCCTACGGCGGTTCGCTGGTGCTGATTGCCTTGCTGGCGGTGGCCATCTTCTACTTCACCAAGGGGCCACTCAAGCTGCACGCGCCGCCAACCGGGCGGCGCATCGAGCGCTTCACCCCGCTGGAGCGCGCTGCCCACTGGGCCAACGCCGCGGCGTTCGTGGTGCTGGCGGTCTCGGGCCTGGTGATGGCGTTTGGGCAGTACATCCTGCGCCCCATCATCGGCGCCACGCTGTTCGGGTGGCTCACCTACGCGCTGAAAAACCTGCACAACTTCGTCGGGCCGCTGTTCGTGGTGTCGCTGCTGATCGTCATCGTCACCTTCGTGCGCGACAACCTGCCGCGGCGCGAGGACTGGGCCTGGCTGGTGCGCTTCGGCGGCCTGCTGGGCGACCAGGAGATGCCCTCGCACCGCTTCAACGCGGGTGAAAAGGTGGTGTTCTGGCTGGGTGTGTTCGTGCTGGGCCTGGTGGTGGTGGGCTCGGGCCTGGTGCTGGACAAGCTGCTGCCCGGCATCGAGTACCTGCGCGCCCAGATGCAGGTGGCGCACATGATCCACGCCAGCGCCGCGTTGGTGATGATCGCGCTGTTCATCGGCCACATCTACATGGGCACGGTCGGCACCGAAGGCGCCTACGCCGCGATGAAAACCGGCTACGTCGACGAAACCTGGGCACGCGAGCACCACGCCCTGTGGTACCAAGACATTCAAGCCGGCAAGATCCCCGCGCAGCGCAGCGCGCCCGCCGAGGGTTCGCCGAGCCCCGCGCGCGCCTGAACACATCGCCCACGGATGTCAGGAGAGATCGCACCATGAAACTGCGCACCCCCCTCGTCACCAGCGTGATGTTGGCCATGGTGGCCGGCGCGGCGTGGGCCAAGTTGCCCACCCCGCCGTTGACCGACGAGCAAAAAGCGGCGGCCGAACTGGCCAAAGCCAAGGCCGCGCACCAGGCCAAGGTCGACGCCTACCAAACCTGCATGGCCGCCCAACGCGCCGCCGACCACTACTTCAAGACCCACCCCCAGGCGGCCCGGCCAAGCAACGCACCGGCGTGCACCGACCCAGGCCCGTTTGCGGCGCCGGGCGCCGCGCCTGCGCCCGCCGCGGCGGGTGCACCCAAAAAGTCCTGACCGCCCACCGCGGGGTGACCCACCATGTGGTTGCACGAACCCACGGCCTTCGGTACGGCGCTGGCGCCAGCCGGCTGCCCGCCCAGGTTGTCGCAGGCCGCAGCGCCGCTGACGCGCGCGGTGGAGGTGATCAACGAGTTTGGTGAGCGCCGCACCATGCACATCCCGGCCGAGCGTGGCCTGACGGTGTACGTGGACAAGCGCGAGCTGGTCACGCTGATGACGCTGGGGGCGCACCCCGAGTGGCTGGTGCTGGGCTACCTGCGCAACCAGCGCCTGCTGGACGGCCCCGAGCAGGTGGAGTCGATCACGGTGGATTGGGACGTGGGCGCCGCCGCCGTGCGCACCCGCGGTGGGGTGGCTGATTGGGCCGAGCGCACCGCGCAGCGTATCGTCACCACCGGCTGCGGGCAGGGCAGCATGTTCGGCAGCCTGATGGAGCAATTGGCCAGCGTGCGCGTGCAGGCGGCCGAGCCGCTGCGTCAGTCGCAGCTCTACGCCATCTTGCGCACGGTGCGCGAACAGGATTCGGTCTACAAACAGGCGGGCTCGGTGCACGGCTGCGCCCTGTTCCGCGGCGAGGAGCTGCTGCTGTTCGTCGAGGACGTGGGGCGTCACAACGCCGTCGACACCATCGCCGGCTGGACGTGGCTGCAGGGCGAGCAGGTTCTTCGCGGCGACGACAAGGTCTTTTACACCACCGGTCGGCTGACCAGCGAGATGATCATCAAGGCCGCCCAGATGGGCATTCCCGTCGTCGTGTCGCGCAGCGGCATCACCCAAATGGGGCTGGAGGTGGCGCAGCAGGTCGGCGTGTGCGCCATCGGCCGCGCCACCCACACGCGCTTTCTGTGCTACACGCACCCGCACAGGCTCGTGTGGGATACTCCGCTTTCATGAACGCTTCCCCATCGCTGCGACAAGTCCACGTCATCGACCATCCGCTGGTGCAGCACAAGCTGACGCTGATGCGGCGCAAAGACACCAGCACCAAGACCTTCCGCCAACTGATCCACGAGCTCAGCGCGCTGCTGGCCTACGAGGTCACGCGCGACATGCCGATGCAGGAGGTCGAGATCGAAACCCCGCTGGAAAAGACCACCGGCCGCGTCATCGACGGCAAAAAGACCGTGCTGGCCTCCATCCTGCGCGCCGGCAACGGCTTTCTGGACGGCATGCTCGAGGTGCTGCCCAGCGCGCGCGTCGGGCACATCGGCCTGTACCGCGATCCGGCCACGCTCAAGCCGGTCGAGTACTACTTCAAAATGCCCTCCGGCATGGACGAGCGTGACGTCATCGTGCTGGACCCGATGTTGGCCACCGGCAACTCCGCGGTGGCCGCGGTGGATCTGCTCAAACGGCTGCAGCCGCGCTCGATTCGCTTCGTGTGTCTGGTGGCCTGCCCGGAGGGCATCGCCAACTTCCACGCCCACCATCCGGACGTGCCCATCTACACCCCGGCGGTGGACCGGGGCCTGAACGAGCACGGCTACATCGTGCCGGGCTTGGGCGACGCGGGTGACCGCATCTTCGGAACCAAGTAGCCGGCGCTGCGATCCCACCGCGTGTGACCGCCGTCCCTGCCACCCCCCTTGCGTTGGCGCGCGCGCCCTCGGCGTGGGCGCTGGGCGTGCGGGCGCTGTGGCGTGATGCGCGCGCCGGCGAGCTGACCGTGCTGGCGTTGGCCATCGTGTTGGCGGTGGCGGCCTTGGCGGCGGTGGGCTTTTTCGCCGACCGTCTGCAAGCCGGCCTGCAGCGCGACGCGCGCCAGTTGCTGGGCGGCGACCTGGTGCTGCGCAGCGACCATGCGCTGGCGCCCGAGTACACCGCGCAGGCCCAGGCCTCGGGCTTGCGTGTGACCGAACACTGGACCTTCCCCACGATGGCGCGCGCCGACGCCGCCCAAGGCGGCGAGGTGCGGCTCGTGTCGCTTAAGGCGGTGCAGCCTGGCTACCCACTGCGGGGCGAGCTGCGCACCAGCACCGACCCGGCCGACCCCGACGGTCAACCCGCCGGTGCGATCCCCTCGCCGCAGGAGGCGTGGGTCGACGCCGGCTTGCTGGACGTGCTGGGTCTGCGCCTGGGTGACGCCCTGTGGTTGGGCGAGCGCTCGTTCACCGTCACCCGGGTCATCACCTACGAGCCCGACCGCGGCGCCGGGTTTCTGACGTTCGCGCCGCGCGTGCTCATCAATGCCGCCGCGTTGCCTGACACGGGGCTGGTGCAGCCGGCCAGCCGCATCCAGTACCGGCTGGTGGTGGCGGGTGACGACGCCGCCGTGCGCCGCTACCGCGCGTGGCTCGAACAGCGCCTGCGCGAGGGTGGCGAACGTGGCACCCAGCTCGAAAGCCTGGAAGGTGGCCGTCCCGAGCTGCAACAAACGTTGCAGCGCGCCGAGCAGTTTTTACGCCTGGTGGCGCTGCTGGCCGCGTTGCTGGCGGCGGTGGCGGTGGCGGTGGCCTCACGCCATTACGCCCAGCGTCACTTGGACGACTGCGCGCTGCTGCGCGTGTTGGGGTTGGCGCGGCGCACGGTGGCGCGTGCGTACACCGTGGCCTTCGGGCTGGCGGGCCTGGCCGCGGCGCTGCTGGGGGTTGCGCTGGGCTGGGTGGTGCATTTTGCCTTTGCCTGGTGGTTGGGCGGCCTGCTGCAGGTGACGCTGCCACCGCCGGGGTGGGCGCCGGTGGGTTTGGGGCTGGGCGTGGGCATGGCGTTGATGGCCACCTTTGGGTTGCCGCCGGTGTTGCAACTGGCCCGCGTGCCGCCGTTGCGTGTGTTGCGCCGCGACGTCGGCCCTGCGCGGCCGGCCACGCTGGCGCTGGTGGCGATCGGCGCCGCGGGCCTGGGCGCGTTGTTGATGCTGGCGGCCCGGGACCTGCGGCTGGGCGTCATTGCCGTGGGGGGGCTGGCGGCGGCGTTGGCGGTGTTCGCCGCCGCGGGCTGGTTGGTGTTGCGGCTGTTGCGCATGGCGTTGCGCCGTGGCGGGCCGCCGTGGTGGGTGCTGGCCACCCGCCAACTCACCGCCCGCCCGGGCCTGACGGTGCTGCAGGTGGCCGCGTTGGCCGCGGGGCTGATGGCCTTGCTGCTGTTGGTGTTGCTGCGCACCGACCTGATTGACAGCTGGCGCGCTGCCACGCCACCGGATGCCCCCAACCGCTTTGTCATCAACATCCAGCCCGACCAGGCGCAGGATTTCCAGCGGCACCTGCACAACGCGGGCGTCACCCGCTACGACTGGTACCCGATGGTGCGTGGGCGGCTGGTGGCCATCAACGGTCGCCCTGTGCGGCCCGAGGACTTCGAGGGCGCGCGCGCCCAGCGGTTGGTGGAGCGCGAGTTCAACCTGTCGTACAGCGCCGAGCGGCCGCCCCACAACCCGATCGCCGCCGGCCGCTGGCAAGCCGAAGAAGCGGGGGCCCTGAGTGTCGAGACCGGCTTGGCCGAGGAGCTGGGCTTGGCTTTGGGTGACCGCTTGGCCTTCGACATCGCCGGTCAGGTGCACGAAGCCCGCATCACCAGCCTGCGACGGGTGGATTGGGCGTCGATGCACGTCAATTTTTTCGTGCTGTTTCCGATGGCGGCGATGCCGCCGGAGGTGCCCTACACGCACATCGCGGCGTTTCGGGCCCCCGCGCAACCCGGGTTCGACCGGGCGCTGCTGGCGCGCTTCCCCAACGTGACCAGTGTCGACACCAGCGCCGCGGTGGCCCAGGTGCAGCGCCTCCTGGGGCAGGTGATCGCGGCGGTGGAGTTTTTATTCCTGTTCAGCCTGGCCACGGGTGCGGTCGTGCTGCTGGCCACGGTCGGCACCACCCGCGTCGAGCGCGAGCGCGATTACGCCGTGCTGCGTGCTCTGGGCGCACGTGCGGCCCTGTTGCGGCGCTTGCAGCGCACCGAATTGGCCGGGGTGGGGGCGTTGGCCGGAACGCTGGCCGCGCTGGCGGCGCTGGCCGTGGGGGCGGCGCTGGCGCAGTGGGTGTTTCGCTTTGCCTGGCAGCCGGCGTGGTGGCTGGCCCCGGCAGGGGCGCTGGTGGGCGCCAGCTTGGCCCTGGTTGCCGGGTGGTGGACGCTGCGCGGGGTGCTGCACACCCCGGTGGTGCAAACGCTGCGACAGGCCACGGATTGAGCCCGCCGGCGCAGCCGGGCGTTTCAGGCACGGCCGTGGCTGGCCGTGCGCAGCAGCACGATCAAGGCGCCAGCCCCACCGTCGGCGGGCCGAGCCTGCACAAAAGCCAACACCTCGCTTTTTTGCACCAGCCAACTGTGCACGCGGCCCTTGAGCACAGGCGTCTTGCCTGGTGAGCCCAACCCCTTGCCATGCACCACACGCACGCAGCGCAAACCCTGGCGGTGCGCCTCGCGGATGAACCCGCCCAGCCGTTCGCGGGCTTCGTCGGTGCGCAGGCCGTGCAGGTCCAGCTCGGCCTGGATGGCCCACTCGCCACGGCGCAGACGGCGCACCACGTCCGGCCCCAACCCGGGACGGCGAAAGCTCAGGTGTTCGTCGGTGTGCAGCAGGGTTTCGGCGTCGAAGGCATCGCTGAGCGCTTCGCGCATCACCGCACGCTCGTCGGCTTGACGCTGGCGCGGCAAGGGCAGCGGTGTCGGCCGCTCGGCGACGGCCCGCCCGTGGGGCCGCAGCGGTCGCACGGGTCCCACCGCGCGTTCGAACAGGGCGCGATCGCGGACCGCGCGCTCCTGGGCGGCGCGCTGGGCGGCGGCCAAGGCAGCCTGGGTGGCGGCCTGTTCGGCGGCGCGGCGCTGCATTTCCTGGCGCAGCCGCTTCAGATCGGCAAGGCTGTGCACTTTCATCGCGACACGCATGGTAGCGCGCCCCGCGCGGGGGCTGAGCCTTGGCGCGGGATCACACCAGGCCGCGCTGGGCCATCGAGGTGCAGCCCCCCTGCGTCACCACCAAATGGTCCAGCACACGGATATCCAGCAGCCCCAACGCCTGCCGCAAGCGCTGGGTCAGGGCCACATCCGCCGCCGACGGTTCGGCCGCCCCACTGGGGTGGTTGTGGGCCAGGATCACCGCCGCGGCGCCGTGGTGCAGGGCGCGCAGCGCTACCTCGCGTGGGTACACGCTGGTCTGGTCCAGCGTGCCCCGAAACAATTCCTCCAGCGCGATCAGCCGGTGCTGGTTGTCCAAAAACAGCACGGCAAACACCTCGTGCCCGCGGTCGGCCAGTTGCAGCCGCAGCACGTCGGCCACCGCCGAGGGCGAGTCCAGCACCGGCCGCTGGCGCAAGCCCTCCGCCAGGGCGCGGCGCGCCAGCTCGAACACCGCCAGCAGCTCGGCGCGTTTGGCCGGCCCCAATCCCTTGGTGCGCGCCAACTGCGCCGGCGTGGCCTGCAGCAGACCGCGCAGGCCACCGTGCTGCGCCAACAGCGCCTGGGCGAATTGCAGCACCGGCTGGCCACGCAGCCCGGTGCGCAGCAGCAGCGCCAGCAGCTCGGCATCGGCCAGCGCCTGGGGGCCGCGGGCCAACAGCTTTTCGCGCGGGCGTGCCTCGGGTGGCATGTCTCGCATCGTGGTTTCCTCCCCGGTCCGTACAATGCGCGCATTGTGAACCAAGCCGTCCACACCTCAGAGCCCGACACCGCGCCGGCGCGCGTGGCCCCAGATTCGTTCGTCACGCTGCACTACCGCCTGGCGGGTGCCGATGGCACCGTGCTGATCGACACCTTCGCGGCCCAGCCGGCCACGCTGTCGCTGGGCAGCGGCGAGCTGGCCCCAGCGCTGGAGCAATGCCTGCTGGGGTTGGCCGAGGGCGACGAGGCCACGTTCGAACTCCCCCCGGGGCAAGCGTTTGGCGCGCGCGACCCGGCCAAGGTGCAGTGGGTGGCGCAGCGCCTGCTGCAGCAGTTGGGCGCCCCGCCCGAGGGCTTTGCCGTGGGCGACGTCGTGCAGTTCCCCACCCCTGACGGGCAGGGCAGCTACGCCGGCACGGTGCGCGCGGTGCGCGACGACGGCGCGCTGTGCGTGGACTTCAACCACCCGCTGGCGGACCAGGCCGTGCGCTTGACCGTGCGCATCATCGGGGTGCTGTGAAATGGCTGCGGTGCAGGAAGTATGGCTGGCCGAGCCGCGTGGCTTTTGCGCCGGTGTGGACCGCGCCATCGACATCGTGGAGCGTGCGCTGGCCAAGTTTGGCGCTCCCGTGTATGTGCGGCACGAAATCGTGCACAACCGCCACGTTGTGGCGGACCTGCGTGCCCGTGGGGCGGTGTTCGTCGAGGATCTGGACGATGTCCCCCCGGGGGCGGTGCTCGTGTTCAGCGCGCACGGGGTCAGCCGGGCGGTGCAAGCCGAGGCGCAGCGCCGTGGCTTTCGCATTTTCGACGCCACCTGTCCTTTGGTCACCAAGGTGCACGTCGAAGTGGCCAAGCTGCGCCGCGAGGGGTACGAATTCTTTCTGATCGGCCACGCCGGCCACCCCGAGGTGGAAGGCACGATGGGCCAGGTGGACGGCGGCATTCACCTGATCGAAACCCTGCACGACGTGGCGCGCGTGCAGCCCAGCCAGACCGAGCGGCTGGCGGTGGTCACCCAGACCACGCTCAGCGTGGACGACACGGCCGAAATCCTGGCCGCGCTGCGGGCGCGTTTTCCGGCCCTGCGCGAACCCAAGCAGCAGGACATTTGTTACGCCACGCAAAACCGCCAAGACGCTGTCAAGGCGCTGGCACGGCAGGTGGACGTCGTCATCGTCGTGGGCAGCCCCAGCAGCTCCAACACCAACCGTCTGCGCGAACTGGCCGAGCGCCTGGGCGTGCGCACCTACATGGTGGACGACGCCAGCCAGTTGCGCGACGAGTGGTTGGCCGACGCCCCGCGCGTGGGCGTGACGGCGGGCGCTTCAGCACCCGAAGCGTTGGTGCAGGGCGTGGTGCAGCGCCTCAAAACCCTGGGCGCCACCGCCGTGCGGCGCATGACCGGCCCGGTCGAAACGATGCGTTTTCCGCTGCCCAAAGGCTTGAAAGTTTGACGCAAGGGCACGTTGCCCGCGTGTTGTTGGCCCGCAACGATAGCTTGCCCGGGGCCCGGGTGGTGCTGCACTTGACAAGCTTGTGAAACCACCCAATGTGGCTGGCCTTTGGTATGCTCGCCGCACAATGGGAGAGCAACAACACCGATCCGTATTGCTGGCCGTGACAGGGCTCAGTCCACAGGTGGTGACCGAAACCCTGTACGCGCTGGCGCAAGAAAAGAATCCAGACGCGATACCCAGGGAGGTTCATTTGATCACCACCGCCGAAGGGGCCGAGCGTGCCCGGCTGATGCTGCTGTCGGAATCGCCAGGGTGGTTTGAGCGGTTGCGCCGTGACTGGGCTTTGCCGCCCATCGCGTTCGACGAAACCCACATCCACGTGCTGCGCGACGGCAACGGTCAGCCGCTCAGAGACGTGCGGACGGCGCAAGACAACCGTGCTGCGGCTGACCAGATTGCCGATTGGGTACGTCGGTTGACCGAAGACGAGCACAGCACCTTGCACGTCAGCTTGGCGGGAGGGCGCAAAACCCTCGGTTTTTTTGCCGGGTATGCTCTCAGCTTGTGGGGGCGCTCTCAAGACCGGCTCAGCCATGTGCTGGTCAGCGAACCGTTTGAGTCCAGCTGGGAATTTTTTTACCCAACCCCCTACGAGCGTGTGATCTCGGTTGGACCCAACCGTGTCGCTGACTGCGCACAAGCGCAAGTTACCCTCGCGGATATTCCATTTGTGCGCATGCGCACGGGACTGCCTGCAAGCCTGTTGCAAGGCCAAGCCAGTTTTGCCCGCGCGGTCCAGGCTGCTCAGGGTCACATTGGTCCACCCTGTTTGGTGCTGAATTTGGCCCGTCGCACGGTGGTCGCGCACGGCCAAGAGGTTGTGTTGCCGCCTGCCGAACTTGCGTTCTTGGCGTGGTTCGCCCGCCGTTGCCAGCAACGCCTTGATCCCCTGCCGCGCCCTGCCGACGGTGTGCCCGAGCCGGCGTATGCGCATGCCTATTTGGCCGAATACCAGCGCATCGTCGGCACGATGGGCATGCACGACCGCGTTCGCAACCGTTTGGCCCAAGGTATGAGCCGCGCCGATTTCGACGAGCGCAAATCCCGCCTCAAAAACCTGTTGCAAAGCGCCCTGGGTGCAGCGGCCCAGCCCTACCTGGTCCAAGGCGTGGGGCGGCGTCCGCAACGCTTTGGCCTGTCCTTGCCGCCTGAAGCCATCCACTTCGCAACCTGAACCGCCATGCACACCATCCGCAAGCACCGCGTGCAGTTCAACACCCCCGCCTTCCTTGGCAACGCCGAGCAAAATGCCCAATGGCGCACGCCGCCGTTCAAGGCGCAACTGCGCCAGTGGTGGCGGGTGGCCTACGCGGCGGACCACAAGTTCAACGTCCAGTTGGCCGACATGCGGCGCGAGGAGGGGTTGCTGTTCGGGCATGCGTGGTTGGAGAACGACCGAGATGAAAAGGGGAATAAGGTGGCGGCACGCAGCAGCCAGGTGCGGCTGCGGCTGAGTCGGTGGGAGGAGGGTGGACTCAAGAAAAACCAATGGCCCCGACTTGCCAGCGTGCGTCATCCCGAAGTTCCACAGCAGGTGGCCAGTGATCTGTACCTCGGCTATGGGCCGGTGACGTTGCCGCGCGGTGCGCAGCAACCTACGCTGAAGTCCAACGCCGCTATCCAACCAGGAGAAGAAGCCGAGCTCCTGCTCGCTTACCCCGAAAGTGTCATCCAGCGCCTCGATCGTGCCCTGTGGCTCATGCACCAGTACGGCACGGCCGGCGGTCGCAGCCGCAACGGCTGGGGGTCCTATGAACTTGCCCCTGTGCCCATCGTAACAGAGCAGGGCACGAAGGCGCCGCTGCGCAACTGGCGTGAATGCCTCGCCCTCGATTGGCCGCATGCCATTGGCCAGGACGAACAAGGTGCGCTCATCTGGCAAACCACGCCGCACGATGACTGGAAGGTGCTGATGAAAACGCTGGCCATCATTAAGATCGGCCTACGGACGCATTTTCGGTTTGCCACCGGTGATGGCGCCTATCAGCCCGACGCTCGTCATTGGCTCAGCTATCCAGTGACCCGCCACTCCGTGCAGCCTTGGGGCAACAACGCTCGCTTGCCCAACCAACTGCGCTTCAAGGTGCGCAGGAACAGCGACGGCAAGCTCATCGGCGTGATCTTCCACATGCCGCACCTGCCACCGCCTGCTTTCAATCCCGATCGGCAAGCCATCGTAGCCGTGTGGACGCAGGTGCACCGCTTTCTGGACAACCCAGCACAACAACTCAAGCGGATTGCGGAGTGAGCGATGAGCAACGACTTTGTCTGGCAAACCAAACTTGCCGCCCGCCTGCACGATCCAGCTGAAAAGGCCCTGGTGCTGCTGCGCGACCCGGCCGGCCATGAAAACGGCACTTCGCGCACGCTCAAGCGGCTGCTCGGCTTCGAGCAACTTGCCGCTGACATCGATCTGGACAACGACGAAGCCGTCGTCAAAGTTCTGTTCAACAATGGCTTGCCGCTGGATATGTACCGGCACGTGCAGCGCGCCGACTGGTGGGCTGCCGCGGCCGACCGGCCGCAGTTCCCGATGCAGGCAATCACCGTCACGACCCAGGCGGGCGAGCAAAAGACCCTGGCCGTGGCCGACTGGGCGCAGGTGCGCTGGGCCAAGCACCCGGTGCTCATCCACCCGCTCACCGGGGCGCAGTTCGACCTGAGCCGGCACGGCGGCCTGACGGACACGGAGCTGGCCGATATCAAGCAACGCAGCTTCGATCATTTTTCCAGATTGGTGGCCGCGCTCGGCGCCCGTGAGGAAACCAGCGCCGATTGGCGCAAGTTGCTGCTGGCCTTTTGGCGCTTCGGCCCGGAGCTCACCGAGGAAGCAGACAACGGCAAGCTGGGGGCGCTATGGGGCCTGCTGCCCGCCGACACGCGCATTCCCGATCACTCGATCTGGGACCACCTTGATCTCACGTCGGCGTTTGCGGGGGCTTTTGCGGCCGACCCGCAGGGCGAGGTGGCGCTGTTGACCCTCTCGATTGGGCCGGTGCAGTCGTTCATCGCTGCGGCGCGCAAGATGGACGATCTATGGGCTGGTTCGCATCTGTTGTCGCGGCTGAGTTGGGAGGCCATGCGGCCACTGTGCGAGCGTCTGGGGCCCGACGCCATCCTGTTTCCGCGCCTGCGCGGCATCCCCCAGGTGGACCTGTGGCTGCGCGATGCCATGGGGCTACCGAACGACTTGTTCGCCAACAGTGACTGGATGCAGGGCGGCACCGACGCCAACCCGCTGTTTTCGGCTGCGCTGTCCAACCGCTTTGTGGCCGTGGTGCCTGCAAGCCAGGCCAGGGCGATCGCCGAGCGTTGCGCGCAAGCCACGCGCGAGTGGCTGGCCAGCCTTGGGCGCGAGGTTGTCGCACGGCTCCTGCAAGCGGCCGGCTGCGATGTGAACGCGACCACAACCCCTTATGAGCAGATGGAGGCGCAGCTTGCGGGCTTTCCAGAGGTGCACTGGGCTGCCGTTCCTTTCTCGCTGGTCAAACCGCGCAACACAGAAAAACAGACCGACCTTGATACCGCCGGCCTCACGGGCGCCATGGCGCCGTTTTTCGGGGTCGAGGACGGCCAGCCTTGTGGGTTTCTTGCGACCCCGGCGTGGCAAGTGCTGCAAAAGTCCATCGATTGGAACGATGGCACCACCTTCTTTGCCCCCAACCCCGGTGTGCTCTACCCAGCGGTGTACGACCTTGCCGAACGCGTGCTGGCGGCCGCCAAGGCGGTGCGGCCGTTTGCGCAGAACAAGCAGGAAGGCTGGCGCGATTCCATGAGCGGCGAGGCTGAATGGCTGACCACCGATCGCCAGCACCTTGCCATGCCCCCCGGCCAGCGTCAGGACACGCTCTGGAGCCGCGTGGCCAAGGCCAAACCCTCCTGGGCCAAGGAAGGCGAACACCTTGGCGCGCTTTCCGCGATCAAGCGCCTGTGGCCGACGATCTTCGCCGAGGAGGTTGGCCAAGCGCTCGCGGCTGGCGAAAAGGGAGAAAAGAAAGACATTGGCCGCTTCGTCGTCTCCACCCACACCATGGCGCTGGCGCACCAGCTCGACCAATGGTTGGAGCGCGGCGGGCATACGGTGGATGGCATGGGCGACCGGATCCAGAAGGCCGAGGCGGTGGCCTTGCCGCGTAAGCTCGTGCGCAAGCACGCGGCCAATCCGGCGCTGGCCGATGCCAAGCGCATCCCAGGTTTGCTCGAAGCCGCCGCGCGCGGCACCAACAACGATGCGCACGACTATGAACAGGCCCAACGCCTGGTCAAAACCGCCTTGGGCCGTACCCTCGACCAGGCTTCGGCGCGGCTGGAGACCTACTATGCGTTGATCATGATGGATGGCGACAAAATGGGCGCCATCCTCTCGGGTGACGACAAAACGACGATCCCGTTTTGCGAAAGCTTCCACCCCCACGTGCGCAAGGGCTTCGAGGCGAGGGCGGCAAGCCAGCCGCTCATCCGGCAGTACGGTGCTCAAAAGCGTCCCATCTCGCCCAACCGGCACCTTGCCATTTCCGGCGCGCTCAACGATTTTTCGCAAACCGTCGTGCGCCACGTGGTCGAAGAGGAACACCTTGGCCGGGTGATCTACGCCGGGGGTGATGATGTGCTGGCCATGCTGCCGGTGGCCGATTTGTTGTCCTGCATGCAGCGGCTGCGTTACGCCTACTCAGGCATCGATCCCGAGCATGAAGGTGGCGTTTGGCAGGGCTTGACGCTGCAAAACGGATTTGCCGCGCTCAAGAAGGGGCAGCAGCAGCGGGTCATGCGCATGATGGGCGAAAACGCTACCGCCTCCTGCGGCGCCATCATCGCCCACCACCAGGCGCCACTGTCGGCGGTGATGCGCGCGCTGCGCGAAGCGGAAAAACGCGCCAAGAGCGAGGGCGGGCGCGACGCCTTTTCCATCACCGTGCTCAAGCGCTCGGGTGGGGCTCTCTTCCTCACCGCCAAGTGGGGCGAACCGGTCGAGCTCCTCAAGAAATTGGTCGCGTTCCTGCGGGGGCAAGACACCTCGCGTCGCGCGGTCTATCACACGCTTGAATGGTTACGTGACCTGCCTGAACCCAAGGACAACCCAGAGATGCTGCAAAGCCTGCTTGCCTATCAACTGGCGCGGCAGTCGGGCAACGACCCGCGTGCGATGGACCTGGCCAAGCGGCTGACCGCGCTGGCCCGCGCTCAGCACAAAGACGGTCGCCAGTGGCTGGAAAACTTCCTCACCGTAGCCGAGTTCCTCGCCCGCGAGACCCGCAGTGGAGGCCAAGCATGAGCACTCTGTTCCTCGAACCCCTGGACGTGCTATTCCTGCGCGGCAACAAGCTTTTTGGCGATGCCGGCAGCTTCGGCGAGGCCTTGATTCCCCCCTGGCCATCGGTCGCGGCCGGCGCGCTGCGCAGCCGCATGCTGGCCGATGCGGGCGTGGATCTGGCTGCGTTTGCGCGCGGGCAGCTCGAGCATCCGGCGCTGGGTAGACCGTCCGCGCCGGGCCCCTTCACCGTGACCGCCTTTTACGTGGCCCGCCGCTCAGAAAATGGCCGCATCGAGCTCTTGCTGCCGCCGCCGGCCGATCTGGTCGTCGCCGAGCATGATGGCAAGCAGGTCACGGTGCGGGCACTCAAGCCGACCGCCTTGCCCACAGAGGCAGGGATTCAGTCCTCAGCGCCGTTGCCACTGTTGCCGGTGCTGACCGAAGCCGAGCGCAGCAAGCCCGCGGGCGGTTACTGGTTGAAGGAATCTGGCTGGCGCCAATACCTGCGCGGGGAAACGCCCGGCGCGCACGACCTCGTCAAGTCCGGCGAATTGTGGTCGTTCGATCACCGCGTCGGCGTCGGGTTGCAAGCCACCACCCGCCGCGCCGACGACGGCAAGCTCTTTTCCGCCCAGGCAGTGGCGCTCAAGCAGGGCGTTGGGTTCATCGCCGCGGTTCGTGGCGCCGAGCCGCCCACCTCGGGTACGGTTCGGCTCGGCGGTGATGGCCGTGCCGCTGCCCTGCATGCTGCGCAGCTCGACTGGCCCGAGCCCGACTACAACACCATCGCCCGAGAGCGCCGTTGCCGCTTGGTGCTCACGAGCCCCGGCATCTTTGAGCGCGGCTGGCTGCCCACGGGGGCTGCCGAGCCGTCCCAAAACGGCGTGCCCTTTGAGCTGCACGGTGTGCGCGGTCGCATCGTCGCTGCCGCCGTACCACGCGCCGAGGTCGTCTCCGGCTGGGACCTGGCGCAGTGGCAACCCAAGCCCGCCCATCGGGTTGCGCCCACGGGCAGCGTCTATTGGCTCGAACTCGACGGTAGCGTGACGGCGGATGCGTTGCGTCAGTGGGTCGACAACGGCCTATGGCGCGATCCTTGCGAAGACGCCGCCCGCCGCGCCGAAGGCTTCAACCGATGCATGCTCGCCGCCTGGAGCGACGGACGATGAACCGCCTCAGCACACCCTCAATCCCACAGCGTGCGGATCGGATAACGATGAATGGCCACGTCCGGCGTGACCAAGGTCATGGCGTTTTCGATCGCTTGGCAGATCAACATGCGATCAAACGGATCGCGGTGCAGCATGGGCAGCTGAAGCGTGTGGCGCAAGTCGTGTTCCAGCAGCGCAAGCGTCTTGAACCCGGACGCGGCCACTGCCTTCAACAAAAAGTCATAGGTGCCATGGCCCTCGGCGAGGATGCGGATCTTGCCACTACGCACCTTGACCAAGATCTCCCACAACGTCACCACACTGACCGCGACGTCGACGGCAGGATCGGCGATGACGTCGCGAACTTTGGGTGTCAGCCGTTGCGGCTGCGCAAGCCACCACAGCAGCGTGCAGGTGTCCAGAAGGTACATCGGCTGGGTCAAGCCTTGCAGTCAGGGTGCAGCGGGTCGTCTGGCCGGATGTCGTACCAATCCGCAAGCTCGTCCTCGCTCATTGGCGCGAAGGCATCAGGCGCGATCTCGATCATGCCCTGGGCCAGCCCGATGGGGCGGCGCGTCGCAGGCGGCGCCTGTGTCACTGGGCGCAGCTCGGCCACCGGTTTGTTGCGCCGCGCGATGACCACGGTTTCTCCACGCTCGACGGCATCCAGCAGCTCACTCATGTGGGCCTTGGCTTGATGAATGTTGACCACTGCCATTGCGTCCGGACCATGTAGATGACCAACACTGGAGGATTCTAGACCATGTTTGAGCAACACGCCGCCGTTTTCTTGTACGCCGTCAGCCCTGTGCACATGGGTGCCGGCCAAGCCATCGGCGTCATCGACAACCCCATCCAGCGCGAGCGCCACACCAGGCATCCGTGCTTTGCGGGTTCTGGCATCAAAGGCGCGGTGCGCCATGCGTGGGAGGCGCTCGGTGGCGACCAAGCCCACATCGGCCGTTTGTTCGGCCCGGAGTCTGGCAGCCCGAGCCTGCACGCCGGCGCTGTTTCCTTTGGCGACGCACAAACCGTGCTGCTGCCCATCCGCTCGATCAAGGGTGGCTACGTGTACGCCACCTGCCCGACCGCGATTGAGCGCGCGCGCCGCTTGTTGACCCTCATCAACATCAAACCACAATGGCCCGCGCTGCCAGCGGTCGCTGAAGGCCAGTGCCTGTTGGCCAACCCGGCGCTGCTGTCCGGCGAGAAGCTGCACCTGGAGGCTTTCGAATACACCGCGCGCGTTTCGCAGGAGCTGCCCAAGCTTGCCGAGGACCTTGCCAGCCGTGCGCTGCCGGACGGCGAGGCGTACGCCTTCTTTCGCGACAAGCTCAAGACCGATCTCGTGGTGCTCTCGGACACCGATTTCGCCTACTTCTCCGAGCACGCCACGCTGGTCGAGCCGCACGTGCGCATCAACGACAAAACTGGCACGGCGGACGACGGTGGCCTTTTCTACACCGAAAACCTGCCGCCCGAATCCCTGCTCGTGGCGCCGTTGCTGGCAAGCCAGACGCGCACCGGCAATGGCAAAGACAACGAACTGCCCGCCGAAGCGGTGATGGCGCAAGTCAAGACCGTCATCGATGGCAAGCTGCTGCAGCTTGGCGGCGATGCCACCACGGGGCGGGGCTTGGTGGTGGCGAAGATCGTGGAGGGACCGAACCATGGCTGACAACACAGCGACCAGCAGGAAGTTGACCCTGGAACAGCTGCGCGCGCAGGATGCCTGGAAAAAAGCCGAACAGGGCATCGCCCAACATGGCAAGGACTACGTCAACGACGCCAAAGGCTTGCCCGCGCTCATCATGAACTCGGGCCTCATGCAGGTCATGGCTTTCCTGCACGAAAAGGGCGGGCGCCACGAAACCCTCGCGCAGCACCTGCGCGATTGGCTGCATACGCAATGCCAGACACCGCGCGACTTCGAAGGCTTTATGCAACACCTGTTCGAGATGCGCGACGCCCGGCGCTTCCAGATGATCACCACCGAAGCCTTCGCCTGGCTCAAGTGGCTGCGCCAGTTGGCCAGTGCCCGTCTGGGGTGAGCGCGATGCGGCTCGCCAATTCACGCCAGGCCACGCAGCTTGAGGTAGGCCGCGCGCGGCTCCACGATCGGCATGCTTTCCACGGCACCAAGAGCGAGCAGCGCCTTGTCGCCGGTGACGAACAGGTCGGCGCCGGCGGCCAGCGCTGCGGCAAGGATGGGGGCATCGTCGGGGTCGGGGATGTCGGTTGGGAGCAGCCCGGCCGTCGCGGGCACGCAGGTCGCCGCCATGGCTTGGACATCCAAGGCGGTGTCAATGGCGGCCGGATCAAGACCGAACTTTTCACGCAGCACGCGCGCCGTCTCTTGCTGTACGGCGTCGCTGATCAACAGTGTGAGTTCGCCGCTGGCATTCAAGTCCAACACCAATGCCACCAGCTCGCGCGCAAGCCCTTTTGTGGCAAAGGCGCTGATCCAGACGTTGGTGTCGAGAAAGGTTTTCACGAAACGTCGCGAAAGACGTCTTCGTCCGTGAGATACCCTGCGCGCTCAGCCGCGGGCTCGATGAGCCGCCGCGCGCGCTCGAACCGCGCCCGGGCCATCTGCTGTCGAATGAAGCTGCGCACGAGCTCGCTTCTCGTGCGTCCAGTCTCCTGGGCCAGCCGGGTGAGCTGCACATCGAGCTTGTCATCGAGCCGGATCGTCAAAGTGGTGGACATCGCAGCCATCCCCCTCAATACGTGTAAGACATTGTAATACACAGGAGTCTCACCATGCCTGTTGCTGCTGTGCCCGCCTACCTTGGGCAAGACTTCAAAGATGCTTCGCCAGGGATGCGGTTTGGGCTTTTACTGCCGATATGGACCGACCGTGCCGATCAGGAAGCGCAGGTGCGCAAGCGGGGGCAAGCCCGAAGCCGTGAAGGTCAGGAAGTGGCGCAGCTGCTGCACCACAGCGGCATGGAAGCTACCATTGCCGCGCTTAGGGCGCGTCCACGCAGTCCTCTGCCGGGGCTTTGGGAGAAAAATGACTTTGCTGCTCGCGAGGCATGGAGCCAAGTCCGAGCACTTACCAAGCGGGATCTTGAGTACATACGGGCGCTCAACACACGTGCACGCGAAGTGGTCGGCACAATGCCCGCCATCCAGTGCCTGACCATCGATGCCACCGCCATTGCCCCCTTCACCACGGGCCTGGGCAACGAACACCCCCTGGAAAACGGCTTTTCGTTCCTGTGGCCGTATGGGCTGCCGTACCTGCCCGGCAGTGGCGTCAAAGGCGTGCTGCGTCGCGCGGCGCAGGAGTTGGCTCGCGGTGAGTGGGGCGATACGCGGGGCTGGAACCAGGCAGCCATCGACGTGCTCTTTGGAACCGAAGACAGCAACAACCCGCAACGCGGCGTGCTCAGCTTTTGGGACGTGATCCCGCAGATCAAGGGCGACAGCCTGATGGTCGAGATCATGACGCCCCACCAGTCGCACTACTACCAGCAGAAGAACGAGCGCAAAGCGGGAGACTCAACCTCGCCCCACGACTCGGGCCAGCCCAACCCGATCGCGTTTCTCACGGTGCCGCCGGGCTCCACCTTCAGCTTCCATGTGGTGTGCGATGTGCGCCGCCTCGAGCGCCTGGATGGCGCCCTGTTGGGCAACGACGGCGGCCAGCCCCGTTGGCAGACCCTGCTCGAAGCCGCCTTCGAACACGCCTTTGCGTGGCTGGGCTTTGGCGCCAAGACCGCTGTGGGCTATGGTGCGATGCGGTACGACAGGCAGGCGCGGCAGCGTGCCCTGGAGGAACAACGGCAACGTCAGGCCGAACACGAGCGCCAGCAACGGCTGGCCCAGCTCAGCCCGGCGCAACGCGCCCTTGAAGAGTTCAATGCCCGCATGCAGGCGCGGGCCAACGAGCTGCGCGGCCGCAAAACATTGGTTGGGCAGCAGGATTACCAGGCCCTGCAAAACATGGTCACGCTGGTCCAAAGTGAAAATTGGAGCCCGGCTGACCGCGCGGCGGCAGCGGATGCCGTCGAAACCTGGGGCGCCAAACTCATCAACATCGACCCCAGGGACCTGCGCAGAAGGCTGGGGCTGGCCGCGTTGCGTGGATCCCATGGCTGAAGCGACGCAACACCCACGCCACATACTGGTCGCCAGCCTTGGCGCCAGTTGGGCCGTGGTGCCCGAAGTGCTGGGCTGGCTGGCGCCCGGCTGGGTGGACCTGTACGCCCTGCATCCCCAGCGCGCGGCCCTGCAAGAGCACCACCAGCGCCAAGGCCTTGCCGAACCGCACGAGGTCTGGGTTCTGACCACCGGTGGCGGCTCGGCACGCAAGAGCGTCGATCAGCTGTGCCAATGGTGGCAAGTGTTGACCGAGCGCCTGCCTGAGCCCGAGCGCCCGCTGTTGCAGATCTGGGCTGCAGCCGACACCGATGCGCTGGCCACGGCCGAGGAGTGCCGGTGCTGGCGCGAAATGGCGCTGCGCGCTGTGCTGGCGGCGCATGAGCGCGCCGATGGCGGACAGGTCATGATCTCGCTGGCTGGCGGGCGCAAAACCATGAGCGCCGACCTGCAAGACGCTGCGCACGCCTTTGGCGCACAGGCCTTGCTGCACGTGGTGGCCGATGATGTCGCGCTACGCCAACGCGGCTGGCTTGATGCTCCGTACACCGAATGGCTGCAGCCGCTGCCAGCCGATGTGGCGGCAGCCCTCTCGCCCATCGTCGTGTCTGCCGCCGCGGGTGAGCCGGCGGTGCGCATGGGCAGCGAGGGAGCATCCCTCGCGGCCGCAGATTTCCCGCTGCCTCTCAAGGCAGGCCATGACATCGTGCAAAACACGTGGCAACCCGACGGCCGCTGGCTGCACGATGCCATTGAGCGCCGCCGCCAAGAAGCCCAGCGTTTGCTGATCGGGCAAGCGCTGGCCATGGCGCGCCAAGATCCTTACGAACCTTGGCCCGTGTTGCTGCGCTTGGATCCGGCACGCATCGACAGGCTGCGCCAACCCTTGTTGGCCTGCAGCGACGACCCACTGGCCCACCCAGGGCGCTGGCCCTTGGCTGACCTTCATCGGCACCTGGGCGGCAGCCTACCGCTTGATCAGCAGCGTGAGGTGGCGGCGTGTGTGCTCCACGTGACCGACGCGGGCACGCGCGCGTTGGCCCAACACGCTTTGCAACACGCTTGGCCGAGCTGGGTTGGCGATGGCAGCGCCCGCGCGGCCGGCGACTGGCCGCAGCGGCTGCGCGACGCCGCGGCGGCGCTGGCACAAGCTACCGGACTACCACGTGAACACGCCCGTGCTGTGATCGTGAGCCTGGTGCTGACCGAGCGCAGCCCCGAGTCGCTCGCGCGACTGCTGTGGGCTGATACCGAGCCCCGCATCGCGCTCAAGCGCCGCCACCCGTTGGGGTTTGCGGCCTACGAGCGTCCGGGGGAGCTCAGCGGCTCGGCCCTGTTGGGTCACCCCGCGGCCATCGAACCGTATGCGCGTGCCGTGGTGCGCCAGGCCTTGGACGAAGGCTTGTTGTACGTGGAGTGGCGCGCCAGCCCGCACAAGTACTGGCCGCATGACCCGGTCGGTTGGGTGCAGGCGTTCGAGCGGGCTTTGCGGGATGCAGGCGCTACCACCACCCGATTCAATGGCAGCGGGTGCCTGCGGGCTGGTCTGATCTGGATCGTCGATCGCCGTCAGCGTGACCAGTCAGCCCACGTCGTGCGCGCCGCCGTTCGGGCCAGCGAACGCTTGCCTGATTTCATGTTGGGGCTGGATCTGGCCGGCGACGAAGGTACCACCCAACCCGAGGCCTTGGCCCGCGACTTCGAACCGGCGTTGCAGGCCTGCTTGCGCATCACCATCCACGCGGGCGAAGGTGAGAGTGCCGACCGCATTTGGCAAGCCGCCTACCATTTGCACGCCGACCGCATCGGCCACGGCCTGACGCTAATCGACCACCCTCCGCTGGCGCAGCGCTTCCGCGACCGCGGCATCGCCTTGGAGCTATGCCCCACCTCCAACCGCGAGGTCGTCGGCTTCAAAGATCCAGCGGTTCCTGCCACTGCCGAGCTGGACGACTATCCGCTTGATCGCATGTTGGGCATGGGCCTGCCCCTGACCCTCAACACCGACAACCCCGCCATTTCGCGCACCACCTTGGCGGACGAGTACCGACTGGCGGCCCGCGTGACCCCCAACCTCACGGCCTGGACTGCGTTGGCCCTGTTGCGCACAGCCTACCAAAGTGCCTTCGTGTCGGCGCAGGAGCGGCTCGACCTGCAGCGCGCAGCCGCGCAGCGCTTGATGGATGTCGCCATGTGCCCCACGGCAACACCCACTATCCGATGAACCGCTACCTGCTCAACAGTCCCGTGCTCACAGACTACGGGCATTGGCACTACCAAGGCCCGTTGACTGTGGAGCAAGCTCGCGCGTTTGCGGCTGCCGGCCCCTGGCGCAGCGCGATCGGGCACGCCGCCACGGCGCAATTCCTCTCGCAGTGCCTCGGCCAGCCGGTGCCGTGCGCGCGCATCGCCGTGCACATGCAGCCCGGCGACGAAGCCTTGGTGCTGCGGCTCGAGCAGCGCCTGCCCGAAGGACAGGTGCTCGATGCCCAGGCGCTGGCGCGGTTGCCCCATAGTTTTGGCTTGCTCCGGCGCATCGCCTGAGCCGCTGCACACCCATGACCGCTCTACCCAACCCGTTTCCCGTCCAGCGCTGGCGTGTACAAGCGCGCGTGCTGCGACCCGTGCACTGGCCCGAGTACGAAGGTTCCGCCCTGCGTGGCTTATGGGGGCATGCGCTGCGCCGCATGGCCTGCGCCACAGGACTGTCCGACTGCGCGGCGTGCCCCCTGCGCACACGCTGTCCGTACATGGCCTTGTTCGAGCCAGCGCCGCCGCCCGGCAGCCGCACCTACGGGGACATGACCCCACCGTACGTCATCGAGCCGAGCGATGGCCCGCGTAGCTTGCCAGTCGGGCAGACCTTCCACTTCGACCTGGTGCTGTTCGGCGCGGCGCTCAACCATGGGCCGCTGGTGCAACAAGCCTGGAGGCAAGCGCTCAGCGCCAACATCGGCCCCGCGCGCGGCGCGATGGCGCTGGAACGTTTTGAGTGCTTGCAACCGCACGTCCAACTTGACATGGGCCCTGCGCCGGTCCGGGTGCACGTGCAGCTGCTCACCCCGCTGTTCATCAAGCGGGAAGGCCGGCCCGTGCCCGCGCGTCAATGGTCTGCAGCCGATTTTGTGTGGGCGGTGGTGCGCCGCGTGGCCGAGGTGTGCGAGCTGCACTTGCAGCACCCCACGGGGCTGGACTTCCAAGCCCTCAAATCCGCCGCGGCCCGCTTGCGCTTTGCGCACGGGCAGTGGAGCGACCACCGCTTCGAGCGCTGGAGCAACCGCCAAGGCCGCAACACCCCGTTGAGTGGCGTGGTCGGTCACGGCGTGCTGGTGGGCGACCTGGTGCCTTTTTGGCCGCTGCTGCAACTGGGCCAATGGCTGCACGCTGGCGGCAAAACCAGCTTTGGTCTAGGGCGCTACCAACTCCATCCGGTCTGAATCGCCATGAGCACCCCACCGCTGCACATCGTCATCGCCACCGGGCAAAATCAAGCCAACCTTATTCCCGCGCTGCAGTGCCGGGCCCAGGAAGTGTGGATTCTGGAAACGCCGGCCATGCAGCGCCTGCGTTCCGCCGCTCATCTGGTCACGGCCCTCAATGCGCACGGCATTGCCGCGCGCACGCTGCCTTTTGCCGACGACGACGTTACCACCTTGCACCGGCAAGCCGAGCGTATCGCGCGCGAGGTGGGCAGCCGGGCTGTCACCATCAACTTTACGGGCGGCACCAAGCCCATGACCCTGGCGCTGGTGCAAACGCTGGCCGCCGATTTGGCCACCGCGCCCGGCGCCGAGCCGCCACACCTGGTGTACTGCGACACCAAAAACCGGCGTTTGGATTGGCTGGCTCCACAGCCGCGCAGCGAGGCTATGCAACCCGTGCTGGGCATTGACGACATCTTGCTCGTGCAAGGCTACCGCCGCGTGGGTGGCACCGGCGGCCCCAACCTGGCCGGCTGGCAAGCGGCGGCGCAGGAAAGGGCAGACCTCACCCGGTGGTTGGGTGAGCACAGCGCGGAACTGGGGGGTTTTTTGGGCGCGCTCAACCACGTGGCCAACGCCGCGCGGGCCGATCCGCACCGACACAAGCCCTTTGAGCCCGAACAGCGTCTGCGCCACATTCCCAACGGCGCACCCAAGGAACTGCTGCGGCGTGCTTGCGCGCATGGCCTCATCAGCTGGGGCGGAGCCGACACCGTGCACTTCCACGACGACTCAGCGGCCCAGTACCTCGGCGGCGGCTGGGTGGAGGAGCTGGCCGCCCTCAAAATGCGCGGTCTTCGACCCAATGGTGGTTGGGAGCCCCGCCTGTGCATCGAACACGTCGACACACGCACCCGCAACGAGCTTGACGCCGTGCTCGTGCACGACAACCGCATGCTGGTGGTGGAGTGCAAAGCTGCGCGCCCTGACGATGACCTGAGCGACTGGATCTACAAGCTTGCCAAACTTGCCGAAGCGGTGGGTGGGCAAATGGCCCAAGCGATGCTGCTGTCGGCACGGGAGATGAACCAGGCCCAGCGCAACCGTGCCAAGGAGTACCGCGTTGACGTCCTGAGTGCGGGTGAACTGCGACAACTGCCCGAACGTTTGCGCCACTGGACGCAGGCGTGAGCGCACCGCTTCAACGGGGCCGTTTGCAGCTCACAAGCTTGTGAAAGCTGACAACCCGGGCTTGCCGAGGCACGATGCGCGTATCCGTCCCGTGTTCATCTGCCTTGCCTGCCATGCTGCGCCACCTGTTTCTCATTGGCTACGACATCAGCAGTCACAAGCGCCGCCGCCAAGCCCTCAAAACCGTCAAGGGCAACGCCATCGGCGGGCAAAAATCGCTGTACGAGTGCTGGCTGACCAGCGCCGAGCTGCAGCAAGCCATGCATGCCCTGCGTCGCATCATCGATCCGCAAACCGACCGGGTTGTTTTTGTGCAACTGGATCCGCGCGCCCGCGTGCACACCTTGGGCAAAGCCGTAGCCCCTCAAGACAGCGAATTTTTTTACCACGGCTGAGGGTGGCACCGTGGGCGTGCTGTACTTGGACCAAGCGGACACCGAGCTGCGCTACCGACAAGGCGCCATCGAACTGCGCCGCGACGGCACGCTGCTGCGCACACTGCCGGGTGCCTTGATCACCCGCGTGGTGCTGCGGGCCGACACGCGCCTGAGCAGTCACACCCTCGCGGCACTGGCCGACGATGGCATTGGAGTCGTCGTCTTGGGCGGCCGCAACGGCCAACGGGTCGCGCACGTGCTGGGCAAACCCCACAACGACGCCCGCATCCGCATCGCCCAGTTGCTAAACCACCAAGACCCTGCCCGAGCGGGGCACTGGTGCTCGGTGCTGGTGGGCGCCAAAGTGCGTCGGCAATGGCGGCTTCTCAGCCACGCCATCCAGCACCGCCCCGACTTGCACCTGCCGTTGACGCAGGCATGCCAAACATTGCAGTCCATCGTCAACAGCGTGCAAGCGTGCCGCGAGCCCGGCACCCTGCGTGGGCTGGAAGGGGCCGCCGCGGCTGCGTACTTCAGGGCGTACGCCCAGCTCTTCGCCGCGTCCCTGCATTTTGGTGGGCGCCAGCGGCGGCCGCCGCCCGACCCCGTCAACGCCACACTCTCCCTGGGATACACCCTGCTGTACAGCGCCGCCGTACAGGCCTGCTGGGTTGCTGGGCTGGACCCCATGGTGGGTTTTTTGCACCAACCTACGCACGGCCGTGCCTCCATGGCCAGCGATCTGATGGAGCCGTGGCGCCCAACGGTTGACGCCTGGGTGTGGGATCAATTCCGGCAACGGTACCTGCGCCCCGACCACTTTGGGCGCGACGGCGCGGGGGCGTGCCTGATGGGCAAGGCCGCCCGTGCGCACTTCTACGCCGCCTTCACCCCCGTGCAAAAAATGTGCAGTCGCGCCATGCAACGCCATGCGCGTCAGCTCGCCCGCGCGCTGTTACGAGACGCCCCGCAGTGGCCCGACGCCGCACCCACCGACGAGCCATGAGCACCAACCGTGCCCTGTACATCGAGCATGGGGTCCCCTGCGTCATCACCTTGGACCAAGGGGTTGCTTTGCGTATCGAAACGCCCCACCGCGCCCCTGCATGGTATCCCCTGCAACGTCTGGGGCGGGTGCAAAGCAGCACGCAGGCCCGCTGGCACATCGATGCCTTGTTGGCCTGTTTGCGGCAGGGTATCCCTGTCGTGTTCACAGACCGGCGTGGCCAGCCCGTTGCCTGGTGCTACGGCCCCCGCCGCCGGGAGCGCACACTAACCCAACTGCTGCGCGACGCGTTGCGCCATGCCGACTGGCCAGACTTCTGGCGCGCGTGGGTGGCGCAAATCGAGCGGGCCGAATGCGACCACTTCCAGCGTCGCCACAAGCTCCCCAACGGCCGCAACAACACGCTACAGCAATTGCACGTGCGGGCCGTCAACCATATGCAGCAGCGCTGGAAGCGTCCGCCTGGCCCATGGTTGCGTGCCACCGGCCAGGCGGTGGCCACCTTGGTCAGCGCCATTTGTTACGACGCCGTCAGCGATCACACCCTGTTGCACCATGCCCGCCCCGGCCTGCACATCCCCTCTGAATTAACGCGCTTGCTGCAGGGCCGTGTGGACGCCCTGTTGCTCAGCATCAACCCCGATGACCTGCAACAACAACCGCCCGCCGTCTTTGCCGCCAAGCTGCTGGACGCCAGGCGCCCGGAGCTGCACCGGGCATGCGCCACCATGCTGGCCGATTTGGAACACTGCCTGAGGGAGTGGACATCGTGAAAGCAAGCACCAACCAAAAAACCTGGTTGTTGGCGTACGACATCGCCAACCCCCGCCGATTACAGCACGCCTACGCCCAAGCCAAGCGCCACGGAACGCGCTTACAATACTCTGGCTATGTTGTCAGTCTAAACGATGCGCAGTTGGCGCAACTGATAGAAAAGCTGCGCACCATCATCGACGAGCGCTACGATGACATCCGGATCTACCACGTGCCGCCGCGCTGCAAGGTCTGGACCCTGGGGCGCCAAGCGTTGCCCGAAGGGGTTGAGGTCGACGCTGAGCTGGCGGCAAGGCTGCTGCTGGATGCGGTGGAAGCCACCGACACCGCGCCTGTGCCATGACCTCAGCCTTGCGATGCCCCAAAAAATCTTCAACCCCCTTGCCAAGTTCTTGTTTCGTAAAGGCTTTCCGGGCTAAGCGGCCCGAAACACTTCCCCGATATCGAGGGGATTAAGACGAAGCTCGGCCACCCAGACATAGCGGCACTCGGGCCCGAAACACTTCCCCGATATCGAGGGGATTAAGACCTTGAGGTCGGCCACAACTTCGGGTTCACGGTAAGCCCGAAACACTTCCCCGATATCGAGGGGATTAAGACGGTCGGCATCGAGGATGAACTCGAACCGCTCAGGGGCCCGAAACACTTCCCCGATATCGAGGGGATTAAGACGGATCATCGAGCGACTGATTAGTATGATTTACAGCCCGAAACACTTCCCCGATATCGAGGGGATTAAGACGACAAGAACACACTCACGCATAGCTACTCCTCAAGCCCGAAACACTTCCCCGATATCGAGGGGATTAAGACTCCTGCAAACACGCGGGAAGCAACGAACGAAATGCGGCCCGAAACACTTCCCCGATATCGAGGGGATTAAGACTTTCATCAGGTAGCCGACCGCATCGCGGGCGACGCCCGAAACACTTCCCCGATATCGAGGGGATTAAGACGCGCGACGTAGCAAGGAGCGGATGGCCGCGCAGCGCCCGAAACACTTCCCCGATATCGAGGGGATTAAGACAGCGCGACGTGGTAGTGCATCACGCCCGACTGTTGCCCGAAACACTTCCCCGATATCGAGGGGATTAAGACCCCATGCGAGAGAAGGCGCCGACAGCAGCAAGGCCCGAAACACTTCCCCGATATCGAGGGGATTAAGACGCCCCCGACTTTGCTCATGTACTTCATCAAGTAGGCCCGAAACACTTCCCCGATATCGAGGGGATTAAGACCCCGTTGCCCGCACCACACGACCGCAGGCACGGGCCCGAAACACTTCCCCGATATCGAGGGGATTAAGACGCTTGGTCGGCATCGAGGATAAACTCGAACCGCGCCCGAAACACTTCCCCGATATCGAGGGGATTAAGACTCATGTTGAGACTCCAGAGAACGAACACCGAGAGCCCGAAACACTTCCCCGATATCGAGGGGATTAAGACATGTGCACGTGCATGCCGCAGTTGCCCGTGTGCCCGAAACACTTCCCCGATATCGAGGGGATTAAGACGCTTTGTCTCGCCGCGCTCGTGGCGCTCCTTCGCCCGAAACACTTCCCCGATATCGAGGGGATTAAGACCAGCCGCGAATGTCCCGACTGGAACGCTTGAGCGCCCGAAACACTTCCCCGATATCGAGGGGATTAAGACGCGCTTTGCTTGACCGGAGCCAGCGCGATGGTGGCGCCCGAAACACTTCCCCGATATCGAGGGGATTAAGACCGGCATCCCGCGCTTTCTCGCGCTGGGTCAGGGCCCGAAACACTTCCCCGATATCGAGGGGATTAAGACTGAGCCAGCCGCGAATGTCCCGGCTGGAACGGCCCGAAACACTTCCCCGATATCGAGGGGATTAAGACACGTAACGGGAATCCACGATTCGGGAACAAGACGCCCGAAACACTTCCCCGATATCGAGGGGATTAAGACCGAACTTCCGAGGACTCGATTTCGATCTTGATCGCCCGAAACACTTCCCCGATATCGAGGGGATTAAGACCTTCGTGACGTGATTGACTTCGTGCGCGACTTCCGCCCGAAACACTTCCCCGATATCGAGGGGATTAAGACGCATCACAGCCACCCACCGATCCACATGGCCGCGCCCGAAACACTTCCCCGATATCGAGGGGATTAAGACGTAACTCAGGCGCGCCGTCAGCGTCACCTTGTGCCCGAAACACTTCCCCGATATCGAGGGGATTAAGACCCGCCCTTCCAGACACGGGTCCACTGGTTTTGGGGCCCGAAACACTTCCCCGATATCGAGGGGATTAAGACCGAGTGAAGGGGAGCGGTTGCCCGCCAATGTAGGCCGCCCGAAACACTTCCCCGATATCGAGGGGATTAAGACGCCTACGCGGGCGCATATGGTATGCCACAATGGGCCCGAAACACTTCCCCGATATCGAGGGGATTAAGACCACCAGCTCACAGCGGATCACGATGTGCTCAAGGCCCGAAACACTTCCCCGATATCGAGGGGATTAAGACCGCTGGCATCCACCAGCTCACAGCGGATCACGAGCCCGAAACACTTCCCCGATATCGAGGGGATTAAGACCCCATCAAGCAGCACCGCGGATTTTCTTCACGTAGCCCGAAACACTTCCCCGATATCGAGGGGATTAAGACTGATTTCCACCAACGTATGCAAAACCAAAGATTGCCCGAAACACTTCCCCGATATCGAGGGGATTAAGACCGAAAAGGGCGCGCATCAGCGCGCCGTTGGGGCGCCCGAAACACTTCCCCGATATCGAGCGGATTAAGACGCAAGCTTCTCGCCGCCGTTGTCAACTATGCTTCGCCCGAAACACTTCCCCGATATCGAGGGGATTAAGACGCCGTGCGCTGTACAAAATGCCGCTAGGCTCCGCCCGAAACACTTCCCCGATATCGAGGGGATTAAGACCGTCTTCGATAGACTCTGCCGGTGTTGCGCGCGGCCCGAAACACTTCCCCGATATCGAGGGGATTAAGACAGCATTACCTTGAACGATAGAATCGTACTTGATTCGCCCGAAACACTTCCCCGATATCGAGGGGATTAAGACACGAACTCGACAAACAGCCTAGGCTTGCTGGCAGAGCCCGAAACACTTCCCCGATATCGAGGGGATTAAGACGCCTTGGCGCGCATGCGCTTCATGAGCTTGAGCGCCCGAAACACTTCCCCGATATCGAGGGGATTAAGACCAGGCCGCAAGGTCGGCGTAGCGGCTGCGATACAGCCCGAAACACTTCCCCGATATCGAGGGGATTAAGACTCTGCCATTGATGTCTTTGCGCTTGGACTCCTTGAGCGCCCGAAACACTTCCCCGATATCGAGGGGATTAAGACGCTGTCCAGAGGGTTGAGTGCCGCCTTGATCACGGCCCGAAACACTTCCCCGATATCGAGGGGATTAAGACTGCCAGCGCCTCCAGCACGTCGTCGCGCGTCGGCCCGAAACACTTCCCCGATATCGAGGGGATTAAGACCTTGAATGATGATGGCCCCGTGCCCGTACACGGCCCGAAACACTTCCCCGATATCGAGGGGATTAAGACTTGTTGAGATCGCCGCCGTCTTGGCGCAGGCTGGCCCGAAACACTTCCCCGATATCGAGGGGATTAAGACGTGCATGGCATGGCATGGTGCATGGCGCATGGCAGCCCGAAACACTTCCCCGATATCGAGGGGATTAAGACGCGGTCTTTTTGAAGACGGTGACGCGAACGTCACCGCCCGAAACACTTCCCCGATATCGAGGGGATTAAGACCCTCTCTGACCGACTCAATGTGCCCGCTGTGGCGGCCCGAAACACTTCCCCGATATCGAGGGGATTAAGACTTGGGGTACTTCAACATGGGCGTCAATGACGCCCAGCCCGAAACACTTCCCCGATATCGAGGGGATTAAGACCGGATTTTCCGGAACACTGTTATGGCCCGCCTACGGCCCGAAACACTTCCCCGATATCGAGGGGATTAAGACGGTCATCTCGAACACTCCTTTCGTTACCACCAAGCCCGAAACACTTCCCCGATATCGAGGGGATTAAGACGGCGGCAACTTTCCTAAAAACTGTGACGCGAACGCCCGAAACACTTCCCCGATATCGAGGGGATTAAGACAAAGTGGACTATCTTGTATTCCGCCCCCTCAGGGGGCCCGAAACACTTCCCCGATATCGAGGGGATTAAGACTTATGAAGACTTTTCTTTTTCGTTTTCTGTCAATCCGCCCGAAACACTTCCCCGATATCGAGGGGATTAAGACATTAAACTAACAACAACAAACGCACCAAGGTACGCCCGAAACACTTCCCCGATATCGAGGGGATTAAGACACTGTGCGATTTGCGCACAAGAGTAGCTAGTCGTCCCTGAAAAATTCATTTTCACGCCGCCCTTAGCCGCAGCTGGGCAGGGTTGGCGCCACTGGACTCGGTTGGCCGCCGCTGGGCGAGCC
>NZ_SMAH01000011.1 GCF_004342625.1 Tepidimonas ignava | reverse complement strand
AAACTCTTGCTCGCAAACGCCTCACGCGGCAGCGCCAGCGCCTGCTCGCTCGTGATCACCCCCAGCGACACCAGCGTCGCCACAGCCCCGCCGGCCTTCAGCACGGCGCGTCGATTCTGTTTCATCGATAGACTCCTAAAAAACGGTTCGTCACGATACCGTGATGGGTATCTTATTACTTGTCGGGCGCACCGGCCAGCACCCACTCGGCCAGCAGCTTGGCGTCGGCGTCCGACAGCGCGGCTTGCGCCGGCATCGGCACCGGGCCCCACTTGCCCGCGCCGCCCTTCTTGATCGAGGCGGCCAGCTCTTCGGGCTTCATGCCCTTGTACTTGGCGGCGATGTCCTTGTACGCCGGACCCACCAATTTTTTGTCGACGGCGTGGCAGCCCATGCAGGCGTTCTTTTGCGCCAGCGCCTTGGCCGCCGCCGCGTCCATCGCGTGCACCGGCGCGGTCAGCGCCGCCACGCCCGCCACCACGGCCATCGTCAACACTCGCTTCATCGTCGTCATCTCCTGTTTGCTTGGGTTGGGCCCGCGGTGCGGGCAAGGGTTAGAGAACATTCAGCCCGCGCGGGTTCACTTGGCCCCGGCGGCGATCCAGGCCGCGATCGCCTTGGCGTCGGCGTCGCTCACCTGCGGCTGCGGCGGCATCGGGATCGCCCCGTAAACGCCTTGGCCACCGCCCTTGATCTTGCTGACCAAGTAGGCTTCCAGGTCGGCTTTGCCCTTGTGTTTGGCGGCCACTTCGTTGAAGCCGGGCCCGACGATTTTGTTGGCCACCCCGTGGCAGGCGGTGCAGGCGTTTTTCGCCAGCAGGCTCTTGGCATCGGCCCCGCCCGCTGCCGCCGCAGCAGCCGGCGCGGGCGCCGCCATCGACACCTTTTGCGTCAGCGGTTCTTTGCGCGGCGGCTTGGTCGTGTCCCAACCACGCATCGGGCCGATCAGACGCTGTTGCTCGAACAGGTTGCCATGCGCGTCGCGCATGTTTTCCGGCAGCATCGACTTGATGTCGCCTTCCACCGGGCAGTTGTTCATGCAGCGGGTGTTTTTGACGTCAGGCTTGCCGCTGAACGCGTAGTTGGGCAGCCACAGACCGTGGTCGGTGGTCATGCCGTTGCGGTTGGGCATGCGCTTTTGGACTTCGGCGATGTTTTGGTCGCTCAGCACGAAGTCCTCGGGCACGATGTCGCCCAGGTGCAGGATGTACGCCACCACGCCGTACACATCTTGCACCGACAGCGACTTGGGCGCGTTCCAGGGCATCGCACGGTTGATGTAGTCCCACAGCGTCGACACGGTGGAGACCTTCATCAGCGTCGTGCGCTGCGGGTAGTGCTTGTCGACATGGAGGTTGGCCACGCGGCCGGTTTCGATGTCTTTCTTGGTGGTACCGCCGACGATCGGGGTGAACACCTCGTTGGACTCACCGAACTCGCCGTGGCACGAGGCGCACTTGGCCATCCAGACCTCTTCGCCGTGCTTGACCGAGCCCGAACCCTTCGGCAGGCCCTTGAAGTCCGGGCGCACGTCGATGTCCCAAGCCTTGATCTCGGCGGGCGTGGGTGCGCGGCCCATGTTGGCCCAGGGCTTGTCGCCGGCGGGGTTGGCGTGCGCGGCACCGGCAAAGCCCGCGGTCAGGGCAGCGGCCACGGCCGCCGCGCGAACGGTACGTTGGAAGCGCTTCATCATCAGTACACCTGCACGTTGGAGACTTCGCCGTTTTCCGACACCAGCCAGCTTTGGATGGCGTTGTTGTGGTAGATCGAGCGCGTGCCGCGCACCGCGCGCAACTGGTTGATCTTGGGCTGCACGTAGCCGGTGGAGTCGATCGCGCGGCTTTGCAAAATGGCGGGCTTGCCGTCCCACACCCAGTCGAAGTTGAAGCGGGTGAACGCCTTGGGCAGGATGGGCTTTTCCAGCCGCGCGGGACGCCAGGTGCGGCCACCGTCCACCGACACGTCAACCGCCTTGATGGTGCCGCGACCCGACCACGCCAGGCCCGAAATGTTGTAGTAGCCGCGGTCCAGCAGCGTTTGCCCGCCCGACGGCGTGGTGATGACGCTCTTGCACTCCTGGATGCCGCTGTACTGGCGGTGCAGGCCGTTGGGCAACAGGTCGATGTAGTGGACCGTTTCGTCCTTGGTGTTCCAGGGCTTGTCGCCCACCTCGATGCGGCGCAGGTACTTGACCGAGCTGACCGCCTGCACACCCGGCACGATGAGGCGCAGCGGGTAGCCGTTTTCGGGGCGCAGCATCTCGCCGTTTTGCCCCCAGGCGACGATGACGTCGTCCATCGCCAGCTCGATCGGGATCGTGCGCGTCATCGACGAGCCATCGGCCCCTTCGGCCAGCACGTACTTGGCACGCTTGCGGTCGATGCCGCACATATCCAGCAGCGTCGACAGCAGCACCCCGGTCCACTCCGAGCAGCTGCACATGCCGTGCGTGTACTGCACCGTCGGCACCGCCACGTTGGCCCACTCCATCGCGGTGTTGGCGCCGCACTCCAGGAAGTGGATGCGCGACACGCTGGGCAGGCGCATCAGCTCGTCCATCGTGAACACGCGCGGCCGCTTGATGAGGCCGTCGTCGCCGTGGATCATCAGGCGGTGCTTCGAGGGGTCGATGTCCCACCAACCTTGGTGGTGCCGCTCGAAGTGCAAGCCGCTGGGGGTGATGATGCCAAACAGACCTTGCAGCGGGGTGAAGCTCACCGACGCCTGCGACACACGCGTCAGCCCCGGGCTTTCGCGGCGCTGCAGGTTGGACTCCCACTTGCTGGGCATGCCGTAGCCGCGCGCGGCCACCGGCTGGCCCAGACCCGTGGTGTGCTCGGGCAGCTTGAGGATGGCATCCTCGCCTTCGGGCGCTGCCATGGCTTTGCCCGCCGCTGCGGCCCCCGCCCCCATGGCCAGCGCCTTGGCCATGAAGCTGCGCCGCGCCTTGCGCGCCTTTTCCAACAGCTCGGGGCTGAGGTGGTTCTCCGGGGCAGGCAACACCCGGCCGATCACGTCGCGGAGATTGTCAGACACTGGCTTGTTCCTTTGTATCGAGAGGGAAGACCGAGAAACACCGATCACCGTCACGCGGAGCCTGGCCGTGCTGCGCCATCACCTGTGCGGCGATGACGCGGCACAAATCCAGCGGAGCACGGGGCGCCACGCGGTAAAACACCTGCGCGCCCTCGCGCCGACGCACCAGCAGGCCGGCCTGGTGCAGCCGCGCCAGGTGGCGCGACACGTTGGCTTGCGCCAACCCTGTGGCCTGCATGATGTCGTTGACGCAACGCTCCTGCCCGCACAGGGCGTGCAGGATGCGCAGCCGCGCTGGCTCGCCCAGCACACCGAAGATCCGCCCCACCGACTCGAAGATCGGCTGCAGGTCGTCGGCGGCAGGGGACGAGGCGGTCATGCTCACGACCATGACTATATGAGCACTTGCGAATATACCGATTAGTGTAAACCCTAATCGGCACAAAATCTTTGCTATGGATCCGATGAACGGTATCGATCAGCCCTGCAGCAGACCGCCCTGCAGGCGCAACCGGCGGTCGCAGCGCTGCGCCAGCTGCTCGTCGTGGGTGACGACGACGAAGGCGGTGCCCTGCTCGCGCGCCAGGCGCAGCATCAGGTCGAACACGGCCGCGGCGGTGTCGCGGTCCAGGTTGCCGGTGGGCTCGTCGGCCAACACGCACAGCGGCTCGCCCACCAGCGCACGCGCCATCGCCACGCGTTGACGCTCCCCGCCCGACAGCTGCGCGGGGCGGTGCTGCAAACGCTGGCCCAACCCGACGCGCTCCAACCACGCTGCGGCGCAACGCGCCGCGCTGGCGTAGGGTTGCCGTCGGATCCACAACGGCATGGCCACGTTGTCCTGCGCGGTGAACTCGGGCAACAAGTGGTGGAACTGGTAGACAAACCCCAGGCAGCGGTTGCGCCGGCGCCCCTGCTCGGCGGGGCTGAGGCCCTGCCACGGCTGCCCTTGCAGCAGCACCTGGCCGGCGCTGGGCGCGTCCAACCCGCCCAGCAGGTGCAGCAGCGTGCTCTTGCCCGACCCCGACGCGCCGACGATGGCCACCGTCTCACCCGCGTGCACGCTCAGGTCCACCCCGCGCAGCACCGTCACGTCCAGCGCCCCCTCGCGGAAACGCTTGACCAACCCTTGGGCCTGCAACACCACCTCACTCATAACGCAGCGCCTCCGCCGGATCAACGCGGCTGGCCCGCCAGCTCGGGTACAGCGTGGCCACAAACGCCAGCCCCAGCGCCATCAGGGCAATCGGCACGATGTCGGCCGCCTGCGGGTCGCTGGGCATGCGGCTGATCAGGTAGATGTCCTGGGGCAGGAAGCGCAGGCCCAGCAGGCGCTCCAACGCCGGCACCAGCGTGTCGATGTTGAACGCCACCCCCAGGCCCAGCAGCAAACCGGCCAGCGTGCCCACCACCCCCACCACCGCACCTTGCACGACGAAGATCGCCATCACGCTGCCGGGGCTGGCGCCCAGGGTGCGCAGGATGGCAATGTCGGCGCGCTTGTCGGTCACCGTCATCACCAGCGTGCTGACCAGGTTGAACGCCGCCACCGCCACGATCAGCGTCAGGATGATGAACATCATGCGTTTTTCCAGTTGCACCGCGGCAAACCAGGTGCGGTTGGCGCGCGTCCAGTCCCGCACCACCACGCCGTACGGCCCGTCGCGTTGCAGCGCCGCTTCCAGCTCCACCGCCACCGCCCGCGCCGCGTGCAGGTCCTGCAAGCGCACGCGCACCCCCGTGGGCCCTTCGACGCGAAAGAGCCGCTGCGCATCGTCCAGGTGCAGCAGCGCCAGCGTGGCGTCGTACTCGTAGTGACCGGAGTCGAACAGCCCCACCACGGTCAACTGGCGCAGCCGCGGCATCACACCGGCCGGGGTCACCTGCCCGCTGGGCACGATCAGCGTGACCGCGTCGCCAACGCCCACCCCCAACTGGCGCGCCAGCGCCGCGCCCAACACCACGCCAAAGCCGCCCGGCTGCAACTGCCCCAGCGCGTGCGTGGCCAGCTCGGCCCCCAACGCCGTCACCGCCGGCTCCAGCGCCGGGTCCACGCCACGCACCAGCACACCCTTCATCTCCTGACCGCGCGCCAGCAGCCCCTGTTCGGCCACAAACGGCGCCACCGCGCGCACCTGTGGGTGGCGCTGCACCACCTCGGCCGTGCGGCGCCAGTCGGGCAGTGCACCGCCGTCGGCGGCCAGCACCTCCACGTGCGCCAGCACGCCCAGCATGCGGTCGCGCACCTCCTTCTGAAAACCGTTCATCACCGACAGCACGATGATCAGCGCGGCCACCCCCAGCGCGATGCCCAGCATCGACACCGCGCTGATGAAGGAAATGAAGCCGTTGCGGCGCGCGGCGCGACCGGCGCGCGTGTAGCGCCAGCCGATGACGAATTCGTAAGGCCAAGGCATGGGTGCTGATTGTGCCCGCAACCGCACCCGGGGCGGCGCGGCATCGTGGACAATCGCGTCCATGCCGACCGTGCGCCACTGGATCATCGCCCACGCCTGCGCCGACGACCCTGCCCTGCTGGCCGAACTGCCCACCCTGGCGCTGCCCGCGTTGCAGCGCTGGTTGGCGCTGGCGCCCGTCGTGGGCGAAGCCCTCCACGGTCCCCACACCCTCAACGCCCCGCACGAGCAGGCGCTGGCGCGGGCCCTGGGTTGGCCCGAGCAGGTCGACCCCTACCCTTGGGCCGGCTGGCACGCCCAGCGCCCCGGCGCGCCCTGCGCCTGGCTGGTGCCGTGCCACTGGCACGCCAGCCTGGACCACATGGTGGTGCTGCCGCCCGAGGCGCTGCAGCTCGACGCCAATGAGGCGCGGGCGCTGCGTGAAGCCTGGGCGCCGTACGCCGCCAGCGAGGGCCTGGAGCTGCTGGGGGATGAACCGACACGCTGGCTCGCCCGCGGCGCGCTGCTGGCGCGCTGGCCGGTGCCCAGCCTGGCTCGGGTGGCGCACCGGCGGCTGCAAACGTGGTGGGACGACCACAGCGACGACCCGGTCGCACGCCGCCTGCTGCGCGTGCTGGAAGAAGCCCAGATGCTGTGGCACGACCACCCGGTCAACGAGGCGCGCCGTGCGCGCGGCCTGCCCACCGTCAACGCGCTGTGGGTGGAAGGCGCGGGCGTGTGGAGCGGCCAGGGCCCCAGCCCCGCCGAGGCGCCAGCCCGCGTCTGGCACGACCTGACCCCCGCCGCGCTGGCCGGCGACGCCGCCGCCTGGCGCGACGCCTGGCAACGGCTGGACCAAGAGCACCTGGGGCCGTGGCTGCAAGCCGCGCTGGACGACGGCCAGCCGCGCTGGCTGACGCTGTGCGGCGAGCGCGGCTGGCGCTGCTGGCGGCTCGACCCCGGCAGTGCAGCCCCCCCGCCGCGGCGGCGCTGGTGGCCGTGGCCGCGGCGCGCCCCGAACGCACAGCCCACGTCGCCATGGTGGATCGGGCTGTGACCATTGTGCCGCGCGCCGTGTCGCCGCGGGCCGCCTGGGCCTTGGAACAGGCGGGCGTGGACACGCTGCTGGCGCGCCTGTACGCCGCGCGCGGCGTGTGCGATCCGCAGGAGCTCGACGACGGGCTGCACCTGCTGCCGCCGCCCGAGCAGCTGCGCGGCGCGACCGACGCCGCCACCTTGCTGGCCGACGCGCTGCAGCGCCGGCGGCGCATCGCCATCGTGGCGGACTACGACTGCGACGGCGCCACCGCCTGCGCGGTGGCCGTGCGCGGCCTGCGCCTGCTGGGCCAGCGGTTGGGCGGCGCGCAGGTGCTGCACCTGGTGCCGGACCGCCAGCGCGACGGCTACGGCCTGACGCCCGCGCTGGCCGACCGGGTGCACGCGCTGGGGGCCGACGTGCTGGTCACGGTGGACAACGGCATCGCCAGCCTGGACGGCGTGGCGCACGCCCGGGCGCTGGGCCTGCAAGTGCTCATCACCGACCACCACCTGCCGCTCACGGTCGACGGCCAGCCCCGCTTGCCCGCCGACTGCGTCATCGTCAACCCCAACCAGCCCGGCTGCCCGTTCCCGACCAAGGCCTTGGCGGGCGTGGGCGTGGTGTTTTACGTGCTGCTGGCGCTGCGCGCCGAGCTGCGCCGCCGCGGCTGTTTCCAGCCCTCCGACCAGCCCCGGCTGGACCCGCTGCTGCCGTTGGTGGCCCTGGGCACGGTGGCCGACGTCGTGCGGCTGGACGTGCACAACCGCCGTCTGGTGGCGCAGGGCCTCAAGCGCATCCGAGCCGGCGCAGTGCCCGCGGGCCTGGGCGCGCTGCTGGCCGTGGCCGGGCGCGTGCCCGCACGCGCCACGACGTTCGACCTCGGCTTTGCCGTGGCGCCGCGCTTGAACGCCGCCGGACGGCTGGCCAACATGGCGCTGGGCATCGAGTGCTTGCTCAGCGACGACCCCGACCACGCCCAGGCCCTGGCGCAGCAGCTCGATGCCATCAACCGCGAGCGGCGCGAACTGGAGGCGGCCATGCGCGAACAAGCGTTGCTGCAACTGGCCGAGCGCGAGCTGCCCACCGGTGCCGAGCAAGCCCCCGCGGTCACCGTCTTCGACCCCTCGTTCCACGAAGGGGTGGTGGGCATCGTCGCCGCGCGGCTCAAAGACCGCCTGCACCGTCCGGTGTTCGTCTTCGCCCCGGCCCGGTTGGACGACGGCACGCCGTGCCTGCGCGGCTCGGGCCGCTCGATCGCCGGGCTGCACCTGCGCGACGCGCTGGACGCCATCGCCAAACGCCACCCCGGGCTGCTGCTGCGGTTCGGCGGCCACGCGATGGCCGCGGGCTGCACGCTGCGCGCCGACGGCTGGCCCCTCTTCGACGCCGCGCTGCGCGACGTGGCCCAACAGTGGCTCGAGCCCGACGCGCTGCAGCGCCGCTTGCACACGGACGGCGAACTCGGCGCCGAGCGCCACCACCCCGACACCGCGGCGTTGCTGGACGCGCAGGTGTGGGGCCAGGGCTTCGCGCCGCCGCTGTTTCAGGCCGACGCCGAAGTGCTGGGGCAGCGGCTGGTGGGCGAGCGTCACCTGGCGCTGCGCCTGCGCGTGCACGGCCAGCCGATGGAGGCGATCTGGTTTGGCCACACCGAGGCGCTGCCCCACCGCGTGCGCCTGGCGTACCGGCTCGACGCCGACGAGTGGCAAGGCCTGCGTCGCACCCGCCTGGTCGTCGAGGGGGTGCAGACGTGAGCACCGACGACACCGAGGCTGACCTGCCGGTGCTGCACGCCGACGCGACGCTGGTGGCGATCGACAAACCGGCTGGGCTGCTGGCGGTGCCCGGCCGCGGCCCCGACAAGGCGGACTGCGCCAGCGCGCGCGTGCAGCGGCGCTGGCCCGACGCGCGGGTGGTGCACCGGCTCGACATGGACACCTCGGGCGTGATGGTGCTGGCGCGTGGGGCGGCGGCCCAGTCGGCGCTGGCACGCGCGTTCGCCCAGCGGCGCGTGCGCAAGCGCTACGTCGCGGTCGTGACGGGCGTGCCGCTGCCTCCCGACGGCGCCGACGGTTGGGGCGACATCCGCCTGCCGCTGGCGGTGGATTGGCCGCGCCGACCCCGCAGCGCGGTCACCTTTGCACACGGCAAGCCCAGCCACACGCGCTGGCGCATCCTCGGTCTGGAACGGTGGGGGCCGCTGTGGGCCACCCGGGTCGAGCTGCAACCGATCACGGGCCGCTCGCACCAGTTGCGCGTGCACCTGGCCGCCTTGGGCCACCCCATCCTGGGCGACCCGCTGTACGCCGACGGGGCCGCGCGCCACGCCGCGCCGCGCCTGCTGCTGCACGCCGCCGGGCTGACCCTGCCCCACCCCAGCGACGCCACGCCGCTGACGCTGGCCAGCCCGGTGCCGTTTTAGCCGGTGGTGGCCGGCGGCGGCGCCACGTCGCCAGGCGCCGCCGGGGCCGTGCCCTGCAGCAGCGCCAGCACGTCGCGCAGCGCCGGCAGGGCTTGCTCGGCCGCTTTGCGCCCGGCGGCAATGGCCGGTGCCGCGCGGTGAAACTCCATCGCCGCAACGTCGCCCAGCAACGGACGGATGACGACATCGGCCGGCTCGCCGGCCAGACGGCTTTGCGTGATGCGCCACTGCACGATGTTCATGCTGGTGGTCAGCACATCCAGCAGCGATGGCAGCGCGGGCCCGGGCTCGGCGACGCCGACATCCCCGCCACGCCAACGCTGCAACACGCCATCCAGCAGCCCCCCGCCGCGCCGGTCACGCGCCTGGGCGCGGCCCGCAACGCGCTGGCGGCGCATCAGGTGCCAGTTCAGGTCCACGGCGATGACCACGTCCGCCCCCATCGCCCGGCACAGCGACACCGGCACCGGGTTGACCAAGCCGCCATCGACCAGCAGTTGCCCGTCACGCACCGCGGGTGTGAACACGCCGGGGATCGCGATCGACGCCCGCACCGCGTCGATGACCGGGCCGCTGCGCAGCCACACCTCGCGCCCGGTGGCCAGGTCGGTGGCCACGCAGCCAAAAGGTTTGCCCAGCGCCTCGATGCCGCCGTCCACGAAGCGCTCGCGGAAAAACGCCACCAGCTTGCCGCCTTCGAGCAGCCCGCCGGCCATGCGCACGTCCAGCAGCCCCACCACCTGGCGCCAATCGAGCTTGCGCACCCAGGGCTCCAGGCGATCCAGCTCGCCCGCAGCGTAGGCGGCCCCCACCAGCGCGCCGATCGACGTGCCGCACACCACGTCGGGCTCGATGCCGGCCTCTTGCAGCACGCGCAGCACGCCAATGTGCGCCCAGCCGCGCGCCGCGCCGCTGCCCAGCGCCAACCCGATGCGCAAGCCCGCCGCCGCCACGCCCCGTCAGCCCGGCATCACAGCAGCGGCACGCCGGTCTTGCTCTGGATGAAGTCGCGCGTCACCCCCGGCGCCAGCTCCACGAGCTTGAGCCCTTCGGGTGTGACGTCCATCACCCCCAGGTCGGTGATGATGCGGTCCACCACACCCTTGCCGGTCAGCGGCAGCGTGCACTCGGGGATGATCTTCAGGTCCTCGGTGCCGTCTTTTTTGCGCGCCACGTGCTCCATCAGCACGATGACGCGCGGCACGCCGGCCACCAGGTCCATCGCGCCCCCCATGCCTTTGACCATCTTGCCCGGAATCATCCAGTTGGCCAGGTCGCCCTTGTGCGTCACCTGCATCGCGCCCAGGATCGACAGGTTGATCTTGCCACCGCGGATCATCGCGAAGCTGTCGTGGCTGCCAAACGTGGCCGAGCCCTTGATCGTCGTGATCGTCTGCTTGCCGGCGTTGATCAGGTCGGGGTCAACCTCGTCCTCGTACGGGAACGGGCCAATGCCCAGCAGGCCGTTTTCGCTTTGCAGCCAGACCTCGACGTGGTCGGGCACGTGGTTGGCCACCAGCGTCGGCAGCCCAATGCCGAGGTTGACGTAAAAGCCGTCTTGCAACTCTTGGGCCGCGCGGGCGGCCATCTCGTCGTGCGTCCAGGGCATGATCGCTCTCCTTGGGGCAGCCTGGGGTTAGACCTTGCGCTCGCGGGTGGTGCGGCGCTCGATGCGTTTTTCCGGCGTCGGGTTGTGCACGATGCGGTGCACGTAAATGCCGGGCAGGTGCACGTCGTCGGGCTCGATGGCGCCGGTGGGCACGATGCGCTCGACCTCGGCGATGCAGATCTTGCCCGCCATCGCCACGGCCGGGTTGAAGTTGCGCGCCGTCAGCCGAAAGCGCAGGTTGCCCGCAAGGTCGGCCACGTCGGCCTTGATCAGTGCCACCTCGGGAAACAGCGCGTGCTCCAGGATGTAGGTCTCGCCGTTGAACTCACGGTGCTCTTTGCCTTCGGCGACGATGGTGCCCACGCCCGTTTTGGTGAAAAACGCCGGGATGCCCGCGCCACCCGCACGCAGCTTTTCGGCCAGTGTGCCCTGCGGCGTGAACTCGATCTCCAGCTCGCCGGCCAGGTACTGGCGCTCGAACTCCTTGTTTTCGCCGACGTACGAGGAGATCATTTTTTTGATCTGGCGCGTCTCCAACAACTTGCCCAGACCAAAACCGTCCACGCCAGCGTTGTTGGAAATCACCGTCAAATCCTTGACGCCGCTGTCACGCAGCGCGTCGATCAGGGCCTCGGGGATGCCACACAGGCCAAAGCCGCCCACGGCGATCAACTGGCCGTCGCGCACCACCCCTTCTAGGGCCGCGCGGGCGCTGGGGTAGACCTTGTTCATGCTCGCTCCTGTCCGATGGTGGGAACAAGCCATTACGATACTACGTATTGGCGTACGTAGGATCGCGTACCGGGCAACCCTGAGACCCCCCCACCGATGCCCCCGCACGGCCCCACCCTGGACGACTACCGGCTGGCGTTCGAGCTCGCCCCCGTGGGCTTGGCGCTGTCGCGCCACCGCGTGATGGTGGACTGCAACCAAGCGTTGTGCGACATGTTCGGCGCCACGCGCGACGAGCTCGTCGGCCAGAGCTTTCGCATCCTGTACCCCAGCGCCGCCGAGTTCGAGCGCATCGGCGAGCGCATCGCCCCCATCCTCAACGCCTGCGGCACCTACAGCGACGAGCGCATCATGCGCCGCGTGGGCGGCCCGCAGGCCGGCCAGACGTTTTGGTGCCACGTGATGGGCCGCGCGCTGGACCGCAGCGACCCGCACGCCGCCGGCATCTGGAGCTTCGAGGACCTGTCGGCACGCCGCCCGCTGCAGGCCGGGCTGACGGCACGCGAGCGGGAGGTTGCGGCCCTGCTGCTCAAGGGTTGCACCGCCAAGCAGGCGGCGCGTCAGCTCGGCATCAGCCCGCGCACGGTGGAAGTGCACCGCACGCGCCTGATGCGCAAACTGGGCGCGCGCAGCACCGTGGAGCTGGTGCAGCGGCTGCTGACGGGTTGACGCGCGCGCCTCACTGCCGCGCCAGCCGCGCCACGCTGGGCGCGGGCTGGGGGTGGCTGGTGCGCCAGGGGTTGATGTCCAGCCCGCCGCGGCGGGTGAAACGCGCGTACACGCTCAGGCGCACCGGCCGGCAGCGTTGCCAAATGTCGATGAAGATGCGCTCGACACAGTGCTCGTGAAAGCCCTGGTGCTGGCGGAAGCTCACCAGGTAGCGCAGCAGCCCTTCTTGGTCGATCGGGACGCCGCTGTAGCGAATCTGCACGCTGGCCCAGTCAGGCTGCCCGGTCACCGGGCAGTTGCTCTTGAACAAGTCGCTGCACAGCGTCTCGTCCACCGGCGGCTGGGTGGCGTCGGCGCGCAGCAGCTCGGGCGCCGGGTGGTCGTGCGTGCACTCCACGTCCAGACGATCCAGGCTGAGGCCGGGCAGGCCCGCCACCGCTTCGCACGCCCATTCGGCGGGCGGCTGCAGGCGCACGCCGACGCTGCCCGGCGGCTGCCCGCTGCCGCGCCACAGCGCTTCGCTCAGGTCGGCACGCAGCCGCGCGCGCAGCTCGTCGGCATCGCGCAGGCGTTCCTGGTTGAAGCTGTTGAGGTACAGCTTGAGCGACTTGCTCTCGATCAGGTTGGGGGTCTCGGCCGGCACCGTCAGGTGCGCGATGGCCACCTGCGGCTTGCCACGCGGGTTGAGCCAGCTCACCTCGAACGCGGTCCAGAAATCGGCCCCCGTGAAGGGCAACGGCGCGCCTGCCCCCAGCGTCGCACGCGCCAGCGCGCGCGGCACCGGGCACAGCAGCGTCGGGTCGTAGCGGTCGGGGTAGGCGGTTTCACGCCCCAGCGGGGTGGCGTGCAGGGTGTCGGCCGCCGCCGGCGCTTGCTCGGTTGTGGTCACCACGGTGATCGGCTCAGGGGGTGAATTCGGTTTCGCGCAGCCACTTGGTGGCCACCCATTTTTCGCCTTCCAGCACCGGCGCACCGCCGTGCAGGGTCAGCGTCGCGGGGTCCGGACGGTCGTAAGCGAAAAACACCGCGCCACCGCGCTGGGGCAGCACCTCCAGCCCGATGTCGGGAAACGTCGTGCCGCCGCCGCGCACAGGCTCGCTCAGGTACATCACCAACGTGGCCACGCGCTGGCCACCGCGCGCGGTGATGCGCGGCGTGCCCGGGGCCCGCGGGTCGAAGTAGTCGTAGTGGGGTTTGTACTGCGCCCCGGGGCGGTAGCGCAGCACCTGCAACCCCTCGCCGTTTTCCACCGGCCACTGCACCAGACGGCTCAAGCGCGCTTCGATGCGCTGGATCAGCGGGGTCTCACCGCGGCGAAAAAACATGCCGTCGCTGGTGCGGTCGGCGTTGAGCTCTTCGCCGCCGGTGGCGGTCTGCACGGTGCGCGAGCGCTTCAGGCGCGGCTCGGCCAGCCGCATCAGCGCGTCGCACTCCTCGGGCGCCAGCACGTTGCCCAACACCGCCAACCGCGGCCGGCGCAGCGTGGCCAGCACGTGCACGATGCGGTCGCCGGCGTCGATGGTGTGCGCGCCCTCGCGCAGCGCCAACTGTGGCCGAGGCGCGACGGGCGCCTGGGCCGCCGCGGGCAGGCTGGCCACGTGCTCTTGCAGCGTTTGCTCCATCGCGGCCAGCGCCACGTCCTCGTTCCAACCGGCACGCAGCATCGCTTGCAGCACCGCCTCGGGCGTGCAGCCGGCCTGCGCCTGTTGCACGATCCAGGTGCGCAGCTCGGGGGTGATGGTCTGGCTCATCGCAGCCGCCAGTGTAGCGCCGCCGCGCGCGCCTCAGGCGCGCTCGTCGCGGCGAAACACCAGCCGCTCGGGCGTCGAAGCGTCCGCCGCCCAGCGGTAACCTTCGGCGTCGAAGCCGCGCAGCTCCTCCACCTGACGCACGCGGTGCAACGCGGCCCAGCGCGTCATCAGGCCGCGCGCGCGTTTGGCCAAGAAGCTGATGACCTTGTAGCCGCTGCCGCGCCGCTCCTCGAAGACGCAGCTCACCACGCGGGCGCGCAGCGCCTTGGGGTCCACGGCCTTGAAATACTCCTCGCTGGCCAGGTTGACGACGATGCCGTCGTCCTCGGCCGCGCGCTGCGACAGGTAGTCGGCGATGCGCGTACCCCAGAATTGGTACAGGTTGCGCCCGCGTGGGGTGACCAGGCGGGTGCCCATTTCCAACCGGTACGGCTGCATCCAGTCCAGCGGGCGCAGCACGCCGTACAGGCCGCTCAGGATGCACACGTGCTGCTGCAACCAGTCCAGGTCCTCTTCCGACAGGGTGCGCGCATCCAGCCCTTCGTAAACATCGCCGTTGAACGCCAGCACCGCCTGCTTGCTGTTGTGCGGCCCGAACGTCGGCTCCCACGCCTGGTAGCGTGCGACGTTGAGCTGCGCCAGCGCGTCGCTCAGGTCCATCAGCGCCGCCACTTCCTGCGGGGATTTGGCGCGCAGAATGCCGATGAGCTCGGCGGCCTGCTCCACGAACAACGGCTGCGTGGCGCGCGCGGTGGTGGGCGGGGTGTCGTAGTCCAGCGCCTTGGCCGGGGACAAGATGAACAGCATCGGTGGTCAACCTCCTGCGGTGCGATGATACGGCGCACCGCAGCGGGGCAGCGGCGCTGGGGCTCAGTCGCGCAAGTCGCCCGCCAGGCTGGCCAACGTCTCCGGCGGGATGGTGACGTGCGCCGGGTAGTTGGTGTGGTCGCAGCCCAGCTTGACCTGCGCGCCCGCCTTGATCGCGGCGCGCATGGCCGGCGTGAACTCGAAGCGCAGAAAATGCACCGCCGACGTTTTGTCCGGCGTTTCGCGGTCCAGATCCTCGTCGGCGATCGCGTACACACGCCCGTGGCCTTCGACCTCGACGAACATGCGGTCCTCGATGCCGATGAGGCGTGCCAGCTCGCGTCGGCGCTCATGGACGTCGGGGTACTCGATCATCAGCGTGGCCTTCCAGTTGGTGCCGTCGGGCACCAGCGGCGCGTAGGCGTCGATTTCGTCCTGGATGCCCTCTTCTTCGAAGATTTTTTCGATGCGCAGCATCTCCTGGATCTGGTAGCGCATCGACAGCTCGCTCTCGAACTGCACGGTCAGGTGCTCGCCCAGGTGCACGGTGCGCAGCTTGCGGTGGGCGATGACCTCGGGCTTGTGCACTTTGCGCCACTTGGCGTAGGCCTCCAGCGGCATCAGCGTGTCGCGGGTGATCTTGCCAGTCAGTTGCATCGTGGTGATCATGGTTCGCGCCTTTCGGACATCGGGTTGGGCAGCGGCCTCACGTCAGGCCGTAGGCGGTGGCCAGCATGGTCAGCGGGTGCATCAGCCTGGGCGCCCCCAGTTGGTTGACCTCGAAACCCTGCGCGATGTGGTGACCGCCCAGCGGGCAGTCCGAGCCGATGACGTCGGGCGTACCGCCGCCCTTGTGCTGCGCCATGCTTTTGAACACCGGCTTGCCGATTTTGAGCGCCACCGGGTGCGTGGCTTTTTTGACGCCGTAGGTGCCGGCGTGGCCGGAGCAACGCTCGATGGTTTGCACCTCGGTGTCGGGGATGAGTTTGAGCACCTCTTCGGTCTTGCGGCCCATGTTTTGCACCCGGCTGTGGCACGGCACCTGGTAGCTGACCTTGCCCAAGCCCCGCTTGAAGTCGGTCTTGAGCAGGCCGTCGCGCCGGCGCGCGCTGAAATACTCGAACGGGTCCCACATCGCTTCCTTGACTAGCTGCACGTCGGGGTCGTCCGGGAACATCAACGGCAGCTCCTGCTTGAACATCAGCGTGCAGCTGGGCACCGGCGTCAGGATGGCCCAGCCCTCGCGCGCGTAACGCGCCAGCACCGGGATGTTGGCTTCCTTGGCCGCGGCCACGGCGTCCAGGTCGCCCAGCTCCAGTTTGGGCATGCCGCAGCAGCGCTCCTTGTCCACCAAGGTGTACGGGATGCCGTTGTGGGCCAGCACCTTGAGCAGGTCCACGCCGATGCTGGGCTCGTTGTGGCTGACGAAGCAGGTGCCAAAAATGGCCACTTTGCCGGGGGTGCGCTCGCCAGCGACGGCCTGCGACAGCGGCGGCGAGGGCGGCGCGGCCCGGCGCAACGTCGTGCGCGCCAGCGCCGGCATCCAGGCGTCGCGATGCACCTCCAGCACGTTTTCCATCACCGCACGCGCGGGGCGGGTGCGGTTGACGGCGTTGACCACCTCGACCACGACGGGGATGCCCGCCAACCGTCCGTGCACGTCGGTGGAGGCCAGAAACTTTTCCGACGCTTTGACCTTGCCCTGCCGGAACTTGATCGCCTTGGCGCGCAGCATCGTGTGGGGAAAGTCCAGGTTCCACTCGTGCGGCGGCGTGTAGGGGCACTTGGTCATGTAGCACAGGTCGCACATGTAGCACTGGTCGACCACCTTCCAGTAGTCGGCCTTGGCCACACCGTCGAGCTCGCCGGTCTTGCCCTCGTCGATCAGGTCGAACAGCGTCGGGAATGCCTGGCACAGGCTGACGCAGCGGCGGCAGCCATGGCATATCTCGAAAATGCGCTCCAGCTCCGCGAAGCACTTGTTCTCGTCGTAGAAGTCGGGGTTGCGCCAGTCCAGCGGGTGGCGGGTCGGTGCTTCGAGGTTGCCTTCGCGGGCCATGTGGGGTGCCTCCTGTCCAGAGCACCGGGGCGCAGCCCAACAGCCAACCGCCGCCGTGCGTCTGGGAATGGTTGTCGTTGTGTTGCGGCCAAGGGCGGCGGCCACGCCGCCCTGGCGTGGCCGCCGGTGACGGCCACGCTCGTGTCGCGCCTTCAGTCAACCAGCTCGGCCAACGCCTTGGCGTAGCGGTTGGCGTGCGAGCGCTCGGCCTTGGCCAGCGTCTCGAACCAGTCGGCGATTTCGTCAAAGCCTTCTTCGCGCGCGGTCTTGGCCATGCCCGGGTACATGTCGGTGTACTCGTGCGTTTCGCCGGCGATGGCGGACTCCAGGTTTTGGCGCGTGGTGCCAATGGGCATCCCCGTGGCCGGGTCACCCGCCTGCTCCAAAAACTCCAGGTGGCCGTGCGCGTGGCCGGTTTCACCTTCGGCGGTGGAGCGGAACAGCGCCGCCACGTCGTTTTGGCCTTCGACGTCGGCCTTGTTGGCGAAGTACAGGTAACGGCGGTTGGCCATCGATTCGCCCGCAAACGCGTCTTTCAGGCATTGCTCGGTCTTGGAGCCTTTGAGTTGCGGCATAACGTATCTCCTGGTAGGGTGGTTCACACAGCCGCTGCCACGCACGCCCGCACCGGGCGCCGCTGGCAGACGATGCAACCATAGCCCGATGCGGGCCCGGCGTCCAGAGGATGCGGCCAATATCGTTCATAGACGGTATCAATCGGCACGCCCGGGCCACCTGCGCCCGCGCGAGCACGCCGGCCCCTCCTACAATGGCGGGTTTGACGTTGGGGTACCCTGCCCCGTCCTTTCTCCTTGGCAACGACGAGCGTTTCCCCATGACCGACCCTGTGCAGCAGCAACCCGGGCTGCAAAGCCTGTCCAAGTCGTTCGAACCGGCGGCGGTGGAGCGCCGCTGGGGCCCCGAATGGGAACAACGCGGCTACGGCCGCGCGGGCTGGCGCGGCACCGGGCAAGCGCGCGCCGACGCGCCGTCGTTCGCCATCCAACTGCCGCCGCCCAACGTCACCGGCACGCTGCACATGGGGCACGCGTTCAACCAGACCATCATGGACAGCCTGACGCGCTACCACCGCATGCGCGGCTACAACACGGTCTGGATCCCCGGCACCGACCACGCGGGCATCGCCACCCAAATCGTGGTGGAGCGCCAGCTGCAGCAGGAGGGGCTGTCGCGCCACGACCTGGGCGCCACGCCCGAGGAAGCACGGCGCAACTTCGTGGCGCGCGTGTGGGCGTGGAAGGAGCGCAGCGGCAACACCATCACGCAGCAGATGCGCCGTCTGGGCGACAGCGTGGACTGGAGCCGTGAGTACTTCACGATGGACGAGCGGCTGTCGAAGGTGGTGACCGAAACCTTCGTGCGGCTGTACGAGCAAGGGCTGATCTACCGTGGCAAACGCCTGGTCAACTGGGACCCGGTGCTGATGAGCGCGGTGTCGGACCTGGAGGTGGAAAGCGAGGAAGAAGACGGCTTTTTGTGGCACATCGCCTACCCGCTGGCGAGCGGCGAGGGGCAACTGGTCGTGGCCACCACCCGGCCCGAGACGCTGCTGGGCGACGTGGCCGTCATGGTGCACCCCGAGGACGAACGCTACGCCCACCTGGTGGGCCAGTACGTCAGGCTGCCGCTGTGCGGGCGTGACATCCCCATCATCGCCGACGCGTATGTGGACCGCGCGTTTGGCACCGGCGTGGTCAAGGTCACCCCGGCGCACGACCCCAACGACTACGCGGTGGGGCAGCGCCACGGTCTGCCGTTGATCAATATTTTCAACCTCGACGCCACGGTCAACGACAACGCCCCGGCCGCCTACCGCGGCTTGGATCGTTTCGAGGCGCGCCGTCGCGTCGTCGATGACCTGCAAGCGGCCGGGCTGCTGGTCGAGGTCAAAAAACACCGCCTGATGGTGCCGCGCTGCGCGCGCACCGGCCAGATCGTCGAGCCGATGCTGACCGACCAGTGGTTCGTGGCCATGACCAAGGTCAGCCCCCACGACCCCAGCGGCAAAAGCATCGCGCAAAAGGCCATCGACGCCGTGGCCAGTGGCCAGGTGCGCTTCGTGCCGGAGAACTGGGTCAACACCTACAACCAGTGGATGGCCAACATCCAGGACTGGTGCATCAGCCGCCAGCTTTGGTGGGGGCACCAAATCCCGGCCTGGTACGACGCCGAGGGCAACGTTTACGTGGCGCGCACCGAAGCCGAGGCGCAGCAGCAGTTCGAGGCTTACGTGGCGCACCTGGGCGAAGCGCAGCGCGCGCCGCTGCTGGCTGCCGGCCTGCGCCGCGACCCGGACGTGCTCGACACCTGGTACTCCAGCGCGCTGGTGCCGTTTTCGACGCTGGGCTGGCCCGAGGCCGCTGGCGGGACCGGCTCCGGACCGGGCGATTTCCCGGTTCCAGGACGGATGAGCCCGGACGGCGCCGGCCCCGCCAGCGGCGAAAACACAGCCACCCCCAGCGACTACGACCTGTACCTGCCCAGCACGGTGCTGGTCACCGGCTACGACATCATCTTCTTCTGGGTGGCGCGCATGATCATGATGACCACCCACTTCACCGGTCGCGTGCCCTTCAGGCACGTCTACATCCACGGCTTGGTGCGTGACGCCCAGGGCCGCAAGATGAGCAAGAGCGAAGGCAACGTGCTCGACCCGGTGGACTTGATCGACGGCATCGACCTGCCGGCGCTGCTGGACAAACGCACCACGGGCTTGCGCAAGCCGGAACTGGCCCCCGCCATTCGCAAAGCCACCGAGAAGGAGTTTCCCCAGGGCATTCCCGCCTACGGCGCCGACGCGCTGCGCTTCACCTTCGCCGCGCTGGCCAGCCTGGGGCGCAGCATCAACTTCGACAGCAAGCGCTGCGAGGGCTACCGCAACTTTTGCAACAAGCTCTGGAACGCCACGCGCTTTGTGCTGATGCACTGCGAAGGGCACGACTGCGGCCTGGCCGAGCACACCAAGGACCAATGCGCCCCGGGCGGGCCTTTCCATGGGTACCTGAGCTTTTCCGCCGCCGACCGCTGGATCGTGTCGCGGCTGCAGCGCGTCGAGGCCGAGGTGGCGCAAGCCTTTGCCGAGTATCGGCTCGACCAGGTGGCCAACGCCATCTACAGCTACGTGTGGGACGAGTTTTGCGACTGGTACCTGGAAATCGCCAAGGTGCAACTGCAAACCGGCGACGCCGCGCAGCAGCGCGCCACGCGGCGCACCTTGATTCGCACGCTCGAGACCATCCTGCGCCTGGCGCACCCGATCATCCCGTTCATCACCGAAGAGTTGTGGCAAAAAGTGGCTCCGGTGGCCGGGCGCGCCGGCCCCTCGGTGATGCTGGCGCCGTACCCGCAAGCGCAGCCGCAGCGCATCGACCCCCAGGCCGAGGCCGAGGTGGCGCACCTGCAAGCCATCGTCGAAGCCTGCCGCCGCCTGCGCGGCGAGCTGGGCGTGTCCCCGGCGCAGCGGCTGCCGCTGTACGTCGTCGGGGACGAAGCGTTTGTCGCGCGCTGCAGTGCGGTGCTGCAGGCGCTGGCCAAGCTCAGCGAGGTCAAGGTGTTCGACGACGAAGCCGCCTGGAGCGCCGCCGTGCAGGCCGCCCCGGTGGCCGTGGTGGGCGCCGCGCGGCTGTGCCTGTTCATGCCGATCGACGTCGCCGCCGAGCGCGCACGGTTGGACAAGGAAATCGCGCGCCTGCAAGCCGAAGTGGCCAAAGCGCAGGGCAAGCTGGCCAACGAAGCTTTCGTGGCCAAGGCGCCGGCGGCCGTCATCGAGCAGGAGCGCCAGCGCCTGGCCGACTTCACCGCCACGCTGACCAAGCTGCAGCAGCAGCGCGCGCGGCTGGGCTGACGACGCGGCGGGGGCCGGGCGTGGCCCCCAAACAAAAGGCCCCTCAAGGGGGCCTTGGCGTTGGCGCGGGGCGGTTCAGCGACGCTTCAGAATCGAAATGTGCTCGCCGCCGTTGGATTCTTGGTGCAGCAGCTCGTTGCCGGTTTGGCGCGCAAACGCCTGGAAGTCGCGCACCGAGCCGGCGTCGGTGGCGATCACCTTGAGCACCTGCCCGCTGGTCATCTCGGCCAGTGCCTTTTTGGCTTTCAGGATCGGCAACGGGCAGTTGAGCCCGCGCGCGTCCAGTTCACGGTCGATGTGCATGGTCATGGGGCTTGCCTAATCGAGGCCTCGATTGTAAACAGGACGACGCGGCGCCCCCCCTGGCCTCGGGTAAACCCCCATCCCTCGTCGGGGTCAAGCCGGGAACACCCCGGTGGACAGGTAGCGGTCGCCGCGGTCGCAGACGACGAACACGATCGTCGCGTTGTGCACCGTCTGCGCGATCTGCTGCGCCACCCAGCACGCCCCGGCGGCCGAAATGCCGGCGAAGATGCCCTCTTCGCGCGCCAGGCGGCGGCACATGGCTTCGGCATCGGCTTGGCTGACGTACACCAACTCATCGACCCCCGAGGGGTCGTAGATTTTGGGCAGGTATTCGGGCGGCCACTTGCGAATGCCGGGGATGCGCGAGCCTTCGCTGGGCTGCGCGCCGATGATGCGCACCGCCGGGTTTTGCTCCTTCAGGTAGCGGCTCACGCCCGTGATGGTGCCGGTGGTGCCCATCGCGCTGACGAAGTGGGTGATGCGACCGCGCGTCTGGCGCCAGATTTCAGGGCCCGTCGTTTCGTAGTGGATGCGCGGGTTGTCGGGGTTGGCAAACTGGTCCAGCACCTTGCCTTTGCCCTCGCGCTGCATTTTGTCGGCCAGGTCGCGCGCGTACTCCATGCCGCCGCTTTTGGGCGTCAGGATCAGCTCGGCACCAAAGGCCTTCATCGTCTGCGCGCGCTCCACCGACAGGTCCTCGGGCATGATCAGCACCATGCGGTAGCCGCGGATGGCCGCCGCCATCGCCAGCGCGATGCCGGTGTTGCCGCTGGTGGCTTCGATCAGCGTGTCGCCGGGCTTGATCTCGCCGCGCTCCTCGGCGCGGCGGATCATCGACAGCGCCGGCCGGTCCTTGACCGAGCCGGCCGGGTTGTTGCCCTCGAGCTTGCCCAGCACGACGTTGCCACGCGCGCGGTTGTCGGGCTCCCCGATGCGCTGCAACGCCACCAGGGGCGTGTTGCCGACGGCGTCTTCGATCGTGGGGTAGCGCGGCACGGCGCGCGGCCGACGCGGCGCTGCCTTGGGGGTGGTGGTGGAGGAGCGGGATGTGGCCATGGCCGCCATCGTACTACGGCGGCCGACGCAACGCCGCGGGGACTGCGCCGCGCACGCCGCATCGGGCGCGCCGCGGCTGTGCCATAATTTTGGCTCTGCGCGTGCCGGAGTGGCGAAATAGGTAGACGCAGCAGATTCAAAATCTGCCGGTGGCGACACCGTGCCGGTTCGAGTCCGGCTTCCGGCACCAACGCACACGCTGGCCCCCCGTCGGGGCCGCCGCATCGAAGCCCGCCCGCGCAGCGGGTTTCTTTTTGTCATCGGCCATCCGCGGGCTGCCGCGGCTGGCACGTCGATCAGGAGACGTCATGACCGAGCTGGCCATGCCCTTGCTTGCGGTGGTGGTGGGGTTGGCGGTGCTGGTGTGGTCGGCCGACCGTTTTGTGGCCGCCGCAGCGGCGATCGCGCGCCACTTCGGGCTGCCGCCGCTGCTGATCGGGGCCGTCATCATCGGCTTTGGCACCTCGTCGCCCGAGTTGGCCGTGTCGGTGCTGGCAGCCCTGGAAGACAACCCCGGCATTGCCCTCGGCAACGCTTACGGCTCCAACATCGCCAACATCGGCGTCATCTTGGGGCTGACCGCGGTGCTGAGCCCTGTGGCGGTGCACTCGCAGGTGCTGCGCCAGGAGCTGCCGATCCTGGCCGGGGTCACGGCCCTGGCCGTCGCGCTGTTGTGGGATTTGACCGTCACGCGCGCGGAAGCGGCGCTGATGCTGGGCGTGTTTGCAGCCCTGATGGGGTGGTCGATCTGGCAAGCCACGCGGGGCGGGGCCGATGCCCTGGCCGCGGAGACCGAGGCTGAGTTGGCGGCGCACCCGCTGCCCATTGGCCGTGCGTGGTTGGAGCTCGCCGTGGGCCTGGTGCTGCTGGTGGCCAGCTCGCGTGCGCTGGTGTGGGGCGCGGTGGCCATCGCGCAGTCGCTGGGCGTCAGCGACCTGGTCATCGGCCTGACCATCGTGGCCATCGGCACGTCGCTGCCCGAGCTGGCCTCGTCGATCGCAGCGGCGCGCAAGGGCGAGCACGACCTCGCGTTGGGCAACGTGATCGGCTCCAACCTGTTCAACACGCTGGCCGTGGTGGGCCTGGCGGGCGTCATCGCCCCGATGCAAGCCGAAGCGGCGCTGCTGAGCCGCGACGTGGCGGTGATGACGGCGCTGACGCTGGTGCTGTTCGTGCTCGGGTGGGGCTGGCGCGGCCAGCCCGGACGCATCAACCGCGTCGAAGGCGCGTTGCTGCTGCTGGCGTACGTGGGCTACGCGCTGTGGCTGGTGCGTGACCAGCTCGCCGCGGCGGCCTGAGCCCAGCCCTCGTCGATGGTCGGGTAGGTCAACCGCAGCCGCAGCTCGCGCTTGAGCCGCCCGTTGCGCAACCGGCGCGACTCGTGCATGAACGACAGCAGCGCCAGCGGCAACTGGCGCTCGGCGCCCTCGCGTGCGATGCGCGGCGGGCGCGGCAAGCCCAGCAGATCGGCCACACGATCCAGGTAGTCGCCCATGCGCAACTGCGTGTCGTCGCACACGTGCACGACGCGCTGCGGCCGCGCCAGCCACAGCGCCCGCAGGCAGGCGCGCGCCAGATCCTCGGCGTGAATGTGGTTGGTGTAGACGTCATCCTCGTGGCGCAGCACGGGGGTGCCGCTGGCCAGCCGCTCGGCAGGGCCACCGGGCCGGTCCGGCGCGTAGATGCCCGGCACGCGCAGCACCATCACGCGCGCGCCGGTGCGCCGCCCCCACAGACGCCACGTGCGCTCGGCGTCCAGCCGACGCCAGGCGCGCGGGGTCTGCGGCGCTGGCGTGCGCGTCTCGTCAACCCAGGCGCCCCCGCAGTCGCCGTACACGCCGCTGGTGGAGGCGTACACCAACGCCTGCGGCGGGGCGCGCCGCGCCAGCGCCGCCGCCAGCGCGCGCGAGCGCGGATCCTGCCGCCAATCGGTCAGCCCCTTGGTTGGCGGTGGCGCCAGGTGCAGCACCCGCGGCGCCAGCCCCGCCAGGCGGCGCAGCGTGGCCGGTTGGTCCAGGTCCCCCACCAGCGGCGTCACCCCCGCGGCGCGCAGCGCCGGCACCCGCTGCGGGCTGGAGGTCAAGGCCAGCACGCGCACGCGGTTGGCCAGCCGGCGCACCACCCGCAGCCCGACGTCGCCGCACCCCACCACCAACACACGCTGGCGCCGAAAACGCGCCGGGCGTGTCCCTGTCATCGCATCGAACATGTTGCCTTTCGGATGGTTTGCACTTTCGACCTAGGGCATCGGCGCGACCTGCGGATTTGCGACAATGCGCCCCACGCCTGCGCGTGGCGCCGCGCCACGCCCACCTTCGTTGGATCCTAGTATGACATTCACGATCACCGTCGAGCCCAGTGGCCGCACGTTCACGGCCACCGAACACGAAACGCTGCTGGCCGCCGCCATCCGCCAGGGTGTGGGCCTGCCCTACGGTTGCAAAGACGGCGCGTGCGGCTCGTGCAAGTGCCGCAAACTGGCCGGCGACGTCACGCACGGCCCGCACCAGAGCAAGGCGCTCAGCGCCGAAGAGGAAGCGGCCGGCCTGATCCTGACCTGCTGCGCCACCGCGCACAGCGACGTCGTCATCGAATCGCGCCAGGTCACCGAGGCGGGCGCCTTCCCGATCAAAAAACTGCCGGTGCGCGTGCTCAGCCTGCAGCGGGCCGCGCCCGACGTGATGATCGTGCGGCTGCAGCTGCCCGCCACCGAAGCGTTCCAGTACCGCGCCGGCCAGTACGTCGAAATCCTGCTGCGCGACGGCGCCCGCCGCGCCTACTCGATGGCCAACGCCCCGCAGGTGCTGCAGGACGTGCCTCAGCTGGAGCTGCACATCCGCCACATGCCGGGCGGCAAGTTCACCGACCACGTCTTCGGCGCGATGAAGGAAAAGGAAATCCTGCGCATCGAAGGCCCGTTCGGCAGCTTCTTCCTGCGCGAAGACTCGAACAAGCCCATCGTCCTGCTGGCCTCGGGCACGGGCTTTGCCCCGATCAAGGCCATCGTGCAACAGATGCGCGCCCAGGGCATCCAGCGCCCAACCTGGCTGTACTGGGGCGGGCGCCGTCCGCACGACCTGTACGAAGACGCCTGGGTGCGTGAGCAGGTTGCCGCCATGCCGCAACTGACCTACGTGCCGGTGGTCTCCGATGCCCTGCCCGAGGATGGCTGGCAAGGCCGCACGGGTTTTGTGCACCTGGCGGTGCTGCAAGACCATCCCGACCTCCGTGGCTTTGAGGTGTACGCCTGCGGCGCGCCGGTCGTGGTGGAGGCCGCGCGGCGCGACTACGCCGCGGCCGGTCTGCCCGACGATGCGTTTTACGCCGACGCCTTCACGTCCGAAGCGGACAAGGCCGCCGGCGCGAGCTGAACGCGCCGTGGCGCGGCGCGGGCGCGCTCAGCCGGCCTCGTCCAGCAGGCGCTTGACATCGCTGGCCAGCGCCTGCGCTCCGCTGCCGTAGCGGTGGTACAGGCGCAGCCGGCCCTGGGTGTCGTACACGTAGCTGCCCGCCGAGTGGTCCATCGTGTAGCTGGTGGGGGTGCTGCCCTCGACCTTCTTGTAGTACACCTTGAACGCTTTGGCCAGCGCGGGCAGCTCCTCGGGCGTGGCGCGCAGCGCCAAAAACGTCGGGTCGAAGCTGGCCATGTAGGCGCGCATGATGTCGGGCGTGTCGCGCTCGGGGTCCACGCTGATGAAAATGCCCTGCAGAAGCTCGCCGTCCGCCCCCAGCAAGCGCTTGGCTTCGGCCAGCTCGGCCAGCGAGGTCGGGCATACGTCCGGGCACTGCGTGTAGCCAAAAAACACCACCACCACCTTGCCGCGAAAGTCCGCCAGCGTGCGGCGCTGGCCAAACTGGTCGGGCAACTCGAACCCTTGGGCGTAGTCCGCCCCGGTGAGGTCGATGCCGTTGAAGGCGGGCTTGGCCTCGCCGCAGCCCGCCAGCCATGCGCCCCCCAAGGCCAAGGCGGCTGAGCCCAGCAAACGGCCCAGCCAGCGCCGCCGCCCGGCCCCCTCTTCAGCACAAGATTCCGCGTCCCATGGGCGCGGCACGGGTGCACGTGCTTTCATACCGACATCACCAGGTAATGGTCCAACAGCATCGCCGCAAACAGCAGCGACAGGTGGATGAGTGAAAAGCGAAACGTCGCGCGTGCCTGCGCGTCGCTGTAGCGACGCCACAGCCGCCAGGCGTGCACGATGAAGCCCGCGTTGAGCGCCAGCGCCGCCACCAGGTACAGCCAGCCGCTCATGCGCAACAGGTACGGCAGCAAGCAGGCGGCCAACAAAATCAAGGTGTACAGCAAGATGTGCAGGCGCGTGAACGCCGAGCCGTGCGTCACCGGCAGCATCGGCAAGCCCGAGCGGCGGTAGTCCTCCACCCGGTACAGCGCCAGCGCCCAAAAGTGGGGCGGCGTCCACAGAAAGATGATCAAAAACAGCACCAGCGCTTCCGCCGTGACGCTGTTGGTCATCGCGGCCCAGCCCAGCACCGGTGGCATCGCCCCCGACGCCCCGCCGATGACGATATTTTGCGGCGTCAGCGGCTTGAGAATCACCGTGTAGACCACGGCGTAGCCCACGAAGGTGGCCAGCGTCAGCCACATCGTCAGGGGATTGACCGCCACGTACAGCAGCACCGAGCCGGCCGTGCACAGCAGCGCCGAAAAGACCAGCGCCTGCGTGCGCGTCAGCTCCCCACGCGCGGTGGGTCGCCAGGCGGTGCGGCGCATTTGGGCGTCGATGTGCTGCTCGATCAGGCAGTTGAACGCCGCCGCCGCGCCCGACACCATCCAGATGCCCAGCGACGCCACCGCCATCGTGGCCCACTGGTCGGCGCTGGGCCAGCCCGGCACCGCCAGCACCATGCCGATGAAGGCGCAAAAGACGATCAACTGGATGACGCGCGGCTTCATCAGCACGTAGTACTGCCGCCACACGGTGGGCAGCGGCTTAGGAGCCGTGGTGGCGCCGCTGGTCATGCCCGCCCTCCTTGCCACGCCCGGGCCGCCGTGGCCGCCTGGGCCGCGCGCGCCGACCGTTGGCGCACGGGTGGCGCCAGCCAGCCCGTCAGCACCACCACCAGCGCCGCCGCGCCCCCGGTGTGCGCCAACGCGGCCAGCAGCGGCCACTCCAGCACCACGTTGGACAGCCCGGTGAGCAACTGCCACGCCGCCAGGCCCCACAACCAGCGCGCGTGCCTGATGTGCCCCGCACGCCGCAGCGCCCAGCCCAGCCCCAGCAGCGCCACCAGCACCACGTACGCCACCAGGCGGTGGGCGTAGTGAATGGCCGTCAGCGCCGCAAACGGCAGGGCCTCGCCACTGCCTTGCGCCCCCAGCGGACGCCACAGCTCGAACGCCCGCGCCCAGTCCATCTCGGGCCACCAACGCCCCTGGCAGGTCGGGAAGTCACGGCACGCCAGCACCGCGTAGTTGGTGCTGACCCAGCCACCCAGGGCGATTTGCAGCACCACCAGCGCCAGCGCGCCCCACAGCGCCGTGCGCCACCCGGGGCCCAGCGGCGACGGCGTGCCGTCGAAGCGCACCGCCTGCCAACGCAGCAGCGCCAGCAGCGCCATGCCCCCGAGCAGGTGCAGCGTCACGATCGCGGGCCACAGCTTCATCGTCACCGTCAACGCACCAAACGCCCCCTGCAGGCACACCCACACCAGCGTCAGCCAGGCCCACAGCACCGGCGTGTCGCCGGCGCGGCGACGCAGCGCCGTGCTGACGATCGCGATGACCAGGATCAGTCCGCCCACGGCCGTGGCGAGGTAGCGGTGGATCATTTCGATCCACGCCTTGGGCAACGTCACCGGCCCCGAGGGCATGGCGCTTTGCGCGGCGGTGATATCGGCGTGCGCGCCGATCGGACTGGCCGCGCCGTAACAGCCGGGCCAGTCTGGGCAGCCCAGCCCCGAGTCGGTCAAACGGGTGAACGCCCCAAACAACACCAAGTCAAACGTCAAAAACAAGGTCAACACCGTCAACGCCCGCAGGCGCTGCACCGGGGTGGCCGCCCGCCAGCGCCAGCCGACCCACAGCAGCGGCCCGGCCGCCACCAGCGTGCCGACCAGCAACAGCCGCGCCACAGGCGACCAATCCACGAAGGTTTCGAACCCTTGCACCGCCGTCTCCTTCACGGTCGCCCTGGCCGATCCCACGAGGCCGATGCGCGCATCAGGCGCTCCAGATCACGCAGCATCTTTTTGGGGTCGGCCTGGGCCGGAAACCGCATCATCCAGTGGCCCATCGGGTCCACCACGTACAGGTGGTCGCTGAGGCGCTGTCCCGGCGCGGGTTGCAGCCACGTCGCCAGTTGCGCTTCGTCCACCCACAGCACGGTGGCCGGCGCCAGCGCGGCGCGCAGCCGCTCGGGAAACTCACGCGCACCGGTGCGCAGCCACACCCAGTCCACGCGGTCTTTGTCCTTGCCCAGCGCCTCACGCAGTTGGCGCTGCAGGTACAGGTGGCGCTCGCACTGCGCGTCGCAGGCGCTGTCGGCCACGCTGATGAACAACCACTGGTGCGTCAGCGCGTCCAGCGGCACGGCGCGCCCCTGGGCGTCCACGCCAACCCAGTGCGGCAACGGCCGCTGCGGCTCGATCAGCTCGCCGTAGTTGCGCCGTCCCTCGGGTCGGATGACGTAGTAAGTCAAGTAAGACGCGATCACGGGCGACGCCGCCACCAACAGCAGCAGCAACATCTTCACGCGCCCGGCACGCGTGGCCGCCGGATCACGGGCCAGCGCCTCGCCGGGGTTGGGCAGCGTGTGCACGGTCAGCGTCAGCGGCTCGTCGCGCCGCGCGTCAACGCCGCCGACGGCGGGGGAGGATGAGTTGGAACCAGACATACAGACCTGCGATCAGCCCCGCCAGCGCAAACCACTGCGTGGCGTAGGCCAGGTGTTTTTCGGGGGGAACGGCCACCACGGGCCACTCGCGCACGAGCGGGGTACCGTCGCGCGCACGCGCGCCCTGCCCCACTTGCTGCACCGACGCCGCCAACAGCGGCAAGCGCCATTCGGCCGCCGCCGCTGCCACGTCGATATTCTGCCGTATGGGCCCGCGAGCGTCCGGTCCGAGTTGAAATAGGCGTGACGGCGGCGGGGCCAGCCGGCCCTCGACCTCGACCTCGCCGTCGGTCGCCTCCAACGGCGGCACGCGCGCACGATCACGGGGATCGCGCGGCACCCAGCCCCGCTGCACCAGCAGCGCCGCGGTGCCCGCCGGCGCCAGCAAGGGGGTCACGACGATGAAGCCGCCCTGCCCGTGCAACGGTCGGTTGTCGAGGTACACGGTGGCTTCGTGCACCCAACGCCCGCGCAGGCGCACCGCGCGGCCATGCAGCACGTCCAGCCGCCCCTGCACCGCCGCCCCGCGCACCTCGTCCCAATCCAGCGCGGGCGCGTCGCGCTGCGCCTGCTGCTGCGCCAACAAGGCGCGCTTGGTCTCGGCGCGGCCCCACTGCCACAACCCCAACGCCGTGGTCGTGGCCAACGCCACCCCCGCCGCCACGGTCACGATCCAAAAACGCGCGCCACGTTGCATATCAGCCTATTGTCACCTACGGATATACCCGCACCAGGGCTGCGCCGCCGCGCCTGCGCGGCCATAATGGACATCCATGAAAGCCATCGTCGCCCTCGCCTTCGTCGGGATCCTCGCCAGCCTCGCCTCAGCGCTCGTGGCCATGATGCGGGGTGACTCGCAAAGCGGCGACGCGCGCCGGCAGCGGCGCATGGTGCGGGCACTGACGATGCGCATCGGGCTGTCGGTGGCGCTGTTTGTATTTTTGATCATCGCCCACCAACTGGGCTGGATCCAGCCCACCGGCTTGCCGCAGGGCTGAGCGCCTGGCGCGCACGCCGCGCACCATCAAAACAACGGGGCGCCCGTTGCCGGACGCCCCGCTGGATGGTTCAGCGGCACCGACCCGCCGTCGGCCTCACATCCAGTACACCAGCACGTACAGGAACAGCCACACGACGTCGACGAAGTGCCAGTACCACGCCGCACCTTCGAACCCGAAGTGACGGTCCTTGGTGAAGTGCCCCTTTTGCAGCCGCAGCGTGATGACCAGCAGCATCAGCATGCCCACGAACACGTGGAACCCGTGGAAACCGGTGAGCATGAAGAAGGTGGAGCCAAAGATGCCCGAGCTCAGCTTGAGGTTCAGCTCGGTGTAGGCGTGGAAATACTCGTAGCCCTGCACCACCAGGAAGGTCGCGCCCAGCAGCACCGTCAGCCACATGAAGGCGATGGCCTTGGTACGGTTGTCGTCTTGCAGCGCGTGGTGCGCGATCGTCAGCGTCACCCCGGAGCTCAGCAGCAACGCGGTGTTGACGGTGGGCAACCAAAACGGCCCCACGGTCTGGAACGGCTCGACGATGCCCGCCGGCGACGCCGTGGCGCCCGCCTGCACCGATGGCCAGATGGCCTGGAAGTTCGGCCAGATCAGCGCGTTTTCGAGGTTACCCAGCGTCGGCACCGAGTGCGAGCGCGCCCACCACAGCGCCGTGAAGAAGGCGCCGAAGAACATCACCTCGCTGAAGATGAACCAGCTCATGCTCCAGCGGAACGAGACGTCGATCTTGCGGCTGTACAGGCCCGACTCGCTCTCGTGCACCGCGTCGCGGAACCACTGGAACAGCACGGCCAGCCACCACGCCAGCCCGAAGGCCAGCGACCACTTGCCCCACTCGACGCCGTTGATCCATTGCCCGGCGCCCAGGATGACGAAAAACAGCCCGAACGCGGCCATCGCCGGATGGCGCGACAGCCCCGGCACGTAGTAGTACGGCGTGCCGCCGTGCGTGGTTGCAGACATGTTCACTCCTCAGTCCAAAGTCACGATCTCACGTTGTTCAAACTCACAAGGCCCCGGCGCTGCTGGCGACCACCCAGCGCACGATCAGCATCAAGCCCACCACGAACAGCAGCGCCAGCACCACGCCGGTGGCCATCACCGCGATCGGGTTGAGGCGCTGCACGTCCTGCTCGAAGTCGCGCCGCCGCCGCAAGCCCAGAAAGCTCCACAGCACGGCCTTCACCGTGGCGCCCCAGGCGACCGGCCGACGGTGCGCTGGCGTCCCGCTCACGAGGCCCCTCCTTCACGCACGCTGCTGGCCGCCGTGGGCGCCGCCGGCGTGGGCGCGCCAACCTCGAAAAACGTGTACGACAGCGTGATCGTCTTGACGTCCTTGGGCAGCTTGGGGTCGATGACGAACGCCACCGGCCACTCGCGCTTTTCGCCGGGCGCCAGCGTGTACTGGTTGAAACAGAAGCACTCCAGCTTGGTGAAGTGGTTGGCCGCCTGACGCGGTGCGTAGCTCGGGATGGCCTGGGCGGCCATCGTGCGGTTTTGCACGTTTTGGAACTCGTACATCACCGTCGTGAGCTGCCCGGGGTGCACCTCGACCGAACGCACCGCAGGCTTGAAGTGCCACGGCCCGCGCACGTTGGTGTCGAACTCCACCGTGATCGTGCGCGAGGTGTCCACCTGGGTATTGACCGGGTCGGTCTTGGCCTTGCCGGGCAGGTTGCGCTCGCCCAGCGCCAGGATGTTGATGCCGGTGGCTTCGCAAATGGCGCGGTAAATCGGCACCAACGCGTAGCCGAAGGCGAACATGCCCAGCGCGACCACGACCAGCTTGCCGGTCATGCGCAGGTTGTCGGCGCGGCGCGTACGGTGGCTCACGCGGTGTCCTCCTGCCCAGCCTCAGCCGCCCAGCAGCACAAACTTGGCCGCGAAGCCCAGCGCGAAGGCCAGCGCCACCGAGGCCAAGATCAGCCCCAGGCGCACGTTTTGGCGGCGTTGTTCAGGCGTCATGGCACAGACTCGCGTCGTAAGACCCACTCAGCCGACGATGCGCGTTGCGGTCGCGTCGAGCTTGGGCGGCGTCTCGAAGGTGTGGTGCGGCGCGGGCGACGGGATTTCCCACTCCAGCCCTTCAGCACCTTCCCACGGCTTTTGCGGCGCCTTTTCGCCTTGGCCACGCATCATCGGCAGCACCACGGCGAAGAAGAAGTACACCTGCGCCAGCCCGAAGGCAAACGCCCCCACCGACGCGATCGCGTTGAAGTCGGCGAACTGCATCGGGTAGTCGGCGTAGCGGCGCGGCATGCCGGCCAGACCCAGGAAGTGCATCGGGAAGAAGGTGACGTTGAACGAAATCATCGACCACCAGAAGTGGATCTTGCCGCGTGTTTCGTTGTACATCACGCCGGTCCACTTCGGGCCCCAGTAGTAAAAGCCCGCGAACATCGCAAACAGCGAGCCCGCCACCAGCACGTAGTGGAAGTGCGCCACCACGTAGTAGGTGTCCTGGAAGTTGATGTCGATCGGCGCCATCGACAGCATCAGACCGGTGAAGCCACCCATCGTGAACACGAAGATGAAGCCCACCGCCCACAGCATCGGGGTCTCGAACGTCATCGAGCCCTTCCACATCGTGGCGATCCAGTTGAAGATCTTGACGCCGGTGGGCACCGCGATCAGCATCGTCGCGTACATGAAAAAGAGCTGCCCGGTCACCGGCATGCCGGTGGTGAACATGTGGTGCGCCCACACGATGAACGACAGGATCGCGATCGAGGCGGTCGCGTACACCATCGAGGTGTAGCCGAACAGCTTTTTGCGCGCGAACGCCGGCACGACCTGGCTGATGATGCCAAACGCCGGCAGGATCATGATGTAAACCTCGGGGTGGCCGAAGAACCAGAAGATGTGCTGGTACATCACCGGGTCACCACCGCCGGCGGGGTTGAAGAAACTCGTGCCCAGGTGGCGGTCGGTCAGCGTCATCGTGATGGCGCCCGCCAGCACCGGCATCACCGCAATCAGCAGGTAGGCGGTGATCAGCCAGGTCCAGGCAAACATCGGCATCTTCATCAGCGTCATGCCCGGCGCGCGCATGTTGAGGATGGTCACGATGATGTTGATCGAGCCCATGATCGACGAGGCGCCCAGGATGTGCATCGCGAAGATCGCCAGGTCCATCGACGGCCCCATCTGCAGCGTCAGCGGCGCGTACAGCGTCCAGCCCGCCGCCGGCGCACCACCGGGCATGAAAAACGACAGCACCAGGATCAGGGCCGCAGGGACCATCAGCCAGAAGCTGAAGTTGTTCATGCGCGCAAACGCCATGTCGGACGCGCCGATTTGCAGTGGCAGCATCCAGTTGGCAAAACCGACGAAGGCCGGCATGATGGCACCAAACACCATGATGATGCCGTGCATGGTGGTCAGCTGGTTGAACAGCTCGGGGTTGACCACTTGCAGGCCAGGCTGGAACAGCTCGGCGCGGATACCCAACGCCAGCAGCCCGCCGATCATCAACATCGTGAAGCTGAACAGCAGGTACAGCGTACCGATGTCTTTGTGGTTGGTGGCAAACACCCAGCGCCGCCAGCCGGCGGGCGCATGGTGCTCGTGGTCGTGCGCGTGGGCGCCCGGATGGTCCAGTACTGCACTCATGGCTCGTTCCTCGTCACGTCGTTCTCAAAAGCTTACTTGCGCGCGGCCACGACCTCGCGCGGTTGCACCGCATCGCCGGTGGCGTTGGACCAGCTGTTGCGGGCAAACGTCATCACCGCAGCCAGCTCCACATCCGACAACTGCTTCCACGCCGGCATCGCACCGTTACCCGCGCCGTTGAGCAGCACGGCGAGCATCTTGGCGTGGTCGGCGTCGGTGACGACGGCCGAGCCGTCCAGCGGCTTGATCGGGCCCGCGCCTTTGCCGTTGGCCTGGTGGCAAGCGGCGCAGTTGGCCGCGTACACCTGCTCGCCGCGCGCCTTCAGCTCGGCCAGCGTCCACTCCTTGTTGGGATCGTCGGCCTTGGCCGCCAGGGCTTTTTTCTGCTCCGCCACCCACTTGGAGTAGTCTTCTTGCGACACCACCCTGACATGGATCGGCATGTACGCGTGCTCCTTGCCGCACAGCTCGGCGCACTGGCCGTAGAAGTCGCCGGTCTTCTCGGCACGGAACCAGGTGTCGCGCACAAAGCCCGGGATCGCGTCTTGCTTGACGCCGAACGCCGGCACCATCCAGGCGTGGATCACATCGTTGGCGGTGGTGATGATGCGCACCTTCTTGCCCACCGGCACCACGAGCGGGTTGTCGACCTTGAGCAGGTAGTCATCGGTGGGAGCCACTTGGCCGCTGTCGGACATCACGCGGTGCTGCGGGTCCAGCGTGGACAGGAACTGAATGCCCTCACCTTCACCCTTGAGGTACTCGTAGCCCCACTTCCACTGCATGCCCACGACCTTGATCGTGAGGTCGCTGTTGGAGGTGTCCTTTTGCGCCACGATAACCTTGGTGGCCGGCAGCGCCATGCCGATGACGATCAGCAGGGGCACGATGGTCCAGCCGAGCTCGACCCAGATCGGTTCGGGCAGCTCCTGCGCCTTGTGCCCCACCGACTTGCGGTGCTTGGCGATCGAGTAGAACATGATGCCAAACACCACGACGAAAATGGCGGCGCAGATCGCCAGCATGAACCAGTGCAGCCAGTGCTGCTCTTCGGCGATGCGGGTGGCGGGCGGGTGGAAGTTGAGCTGGTTGACGGCGGGGCCACCCGGCAGGTCGTTGACCCGCGCCTGCGCCTCGGTGGCCCACACGGCGGCCGTCAGCATCGCGGTGCCCACCGCACCCCGCGCCCGCTGCCAGACACCGGCCCCATGCCGGCACCACGCTTGACCTGACTGCTTCATCGTGCTCACGTCGTTTGCCTCGAATATAAGCGTTGATTTATGTCAACGCGGATTACACCAAACTTTGCTAGCCTTTACCCTAAGGACTATCCCCAATGGCCAGTGGTCGGCGCCACGCCGCCGGTCGATGCCAGCGCCCACTGCAGTTCACGCGCCAGCTGGCGGCGCAGCACCGGGGGAACGTGCTCACCCACTTCCACCGTCTGCGTCCCTGCCTGCAAAGCGACCAGGGTTTGCGCGCCTCCGGGCGGGTGCACGCGCACACGCGCGCGCGGCAAGCGCACACGGGTGCACCGGGGGCCGCAGTGGCGAGCCACGTGCAGCGCTTCGGCGTCCAGCTCGAGCACTTCGCGGTCCGCCGCGTGGCGCGCCATCCAGGCAAACGCCAGCACCACGACGACCAGCTCGAGCGCGGCAAATGGCAACACCAGCACCGCGCCCAGCGCCGCGAACAGCCCCGCCACCGCCAGCACCGCCGCGCCCGCCAACACGAACGCCACCGTCCACTGGCGCGGCGTCAACGCGCCGTTGCGGCGCAGGCACCAACGCCAGCCGTGCGCGCTGCGCTGACCCAGGCACCCACCACCGTGCGCAAGCGTGCCATCACCCTGCTGCACCACCACACCCCGTGCCCACCGTTGTCCCCTTGCCGCGGCGCGTCACACGCACCCGGCCGCCTTTGATCTAAATCAATTGTAGTGGGAAACGGCAGGGGGTTTGGCGGCCCCGCAGGCTCAGCCGGGGCGGCGCTGCGGCAGCTGGTCGCGCAAGCGCTGCAACGGCACGCGCACCACGCCGTCCACGGCGCGGTCGGCGGGGCGCCAGGCGTGGCCGTAGATCACCTCGACCGTCAGCAGCAGGCGTCCCTGCCCGTCGCGCGGCAGCCCTTGCTGCACGGCATGCAGCCAACGCTGACGCCACCCCCGTCCGCGCAGCGTTGGGTGACGCGCCGGGTGCCAGTTGCGCCCCCATTGGCGCAGGTCGGCCAGCAGGCGTTCGGCGTCCGGGTAGGTGAGCGTGACGCGCTCCATGTCCATCACCGGCTCGGCAAACCCTACCTCGACCAGCAGATCGCCCCAGTCGTGCATGTCCACGTAATCGGCCGCGGGCGTCGGCCAGCCGCATGCGGCGTGCAGGGCGCGCAGCTCGCGTGCGGTGTCCGGCCCCAGGCACGACAACATCACAAAGCCATCCACCGCCAACCAGTCGCGCCACTGCATCAGCAATGCGCGCGGCTCGGGCGCGGCGTGCAGCAGCATGTTGGCCCACACCATGTCCACCGCGTCCGGGGGCACGCCGTCGGGCGCCACGCGTGGCGGCTCGGCCTCGGCGCGCGTGGCCGCCGCCCGCTGCCACGGCCAGCGGCGCCGTGGGCGGGCGCCCCCCCCCCAGCGGGCGGCGGTCGCGGCCGCGAGCTCGCCCGCCAGCCAGACGCTGGCCTGTGGGTAGCGCTGCGCCACGCGCCGGTGCGCGGCTTCCCCCGCCAACAGCGGCGACCAGCTCACCCAGTGGCGCGGCTGCCGCCGAATCCAGGCCAACCGCTCGGCCATGCGCTCGCCCACCCACTCGTGCAGCCAGGGGCTGGTGCTGGGCACGCGGCGCAACCAGCGTGCCGCCGCCACCGGGTCCAAACCCGGTGGGCGCGGGGTCAAGGGGGGTGGGCTGGCCATGGGCGTCGCAGTATAGTGGCAGGCCATGGGGGCACGCAGCGCGTGGGGACAGCGGATCGGCAACGCCATACGGGCCAGCCTGCCGGCGCGCTGCGCCGTGTGCGGGGTATGGCCGCACGGCCCGTTGTGCCCGCCGTGCCGGCGCGAGCTGGCGCCGCTGGTGCCACGCTGCCCCGGGTGCGCGCTGCCCGCGGCGGACACGCGCCCGTGCGCGGTTTGCCAGGCCACCCCGCCACCGTGGCGACGCGTGCACGCGCGCTTGGACTACGTGCACCCCTGGCGCGCGCTGGTGCTGGGCCTCAAAGGCGCAGGCGGCAGCGGCTGGGCGCAGGTGCTGGCCCCGCTGTGGCTGGACGACCCGGCGGTGCCCACGCTGCTGGCCGACGCGGATGCATGGCTGCCGGTGCCGCTGTCGCCCGCACGGCTGGCGCAACGCGGGCACAACCAGGCCTGGACGCTGATGCAAGCCCTGGCCCGCCAACATCCCACCCCTGCGGCCTTGCCTGAGGCGCTGCAACGCGCCGCCGACGCGCCTGTGCTGCACCACCTCGGGCGTGCGCAGCGCCTGGCCGCCACCGACCACCTGATGCACGTGCCGCCGGCGCAGCGCCACGCGGTGCAGGGCCGCCACGTGCTGGTGGTGGACGACGTGATGACCACGGGCGCCACGCTCACCGCCGCCACGCGCGCGTTGCTCGACGCTGGGGCGGCGGCGGTGAGCGCGTTGGTGCTGGCCCGCACCCCAGCGCCGGACGACGCCGGGGCCGCCGCATAATGCGCCCCCCATGTTTCACGTCGTGCTGGTCCACCCCGAAATCCCGCCCAACACGGGCAACGTGATCCGCCTGTGCGCCAACACCGGCTGCACGCTGCACCTGGTCGAGCCGCTGGGCTTTTCGATGGACGACAAACTGCTGCGCCGCGCAGGTTTGGATTACCACGAGTACGCCGACGTGCGCCGTCACGTCGACTGGGCGGCGTTGCGCGCGGCGCTGCCCGTGCCGGCCGAGCGCTGGTTTGCGCTCACCACGCGCGGCACTCGCCACGTGCACGAGGCCAGCTTCGCCGCCGGCGACGTGCTGGTGTTCGGCGCCGAGTCTTGCGGCCTGCCCGCGGCCGTGCTGGACACGCTGCCGCCGGCGCAGCGGCTGCGCCTGCCGATGCGGCCGCAGCAGCGCAGCCTCAACCTGTCCAACGCCGTGGCGGTGACGGTGTACGAGGCGTGGCGTCAGCTCGGCTTCGTCGGGGCCGCCCCGCTGCCCACTCAGGCGTAGTGGCGCACCAGCATCTCGGCCACGCAGGCGGGCTTTTCGCTGCCCTGGCGCTCGACCGTGACCTGCCAAGTGGCCTGCCACTGGCCCGGCGCCACGGGGTCGAGCGCATGCAGCACCAGCCGCGCCCGCAGCCGGCTACCCACCGGCACCGGCGCCGGAAAGCGCACGCGGTTGACGCCGTAGTTGATGGTCATGCGTGCCGCGGGCACGTGCACCGCTTCGGCCATCCAGCGCGACAGCAGCGACAAGGTCAAAAAACCGTGCGCGATCGTGCACCCAAACGGCCCCTGCGCCGCGCGCGCCGCGTCCACGTGGATCCACTGGTGGTCGTCGGTCGCGTCCGCAAAGCGGTCGATGCGCGCCTGGGTGATGTCGAGCCAGTCGGTCACGGCCACCTCGGTGCCGACGGCGGCCTGCATGGCTTGGAAGGTGTCGAACGTGGGCATGCCCGCACTGTAGCGGACGCGCGCCGCGCGCCCCTGTCCGGCCGATGACAGTGCCAGCGCGTCGCCGCCCAGGCGACAATCGCAACCATGTTCACCCCAAGCCAAGCCGATGTGCGCCGCTTTTTTTGCGGCGCGTACGCCAAGGGCCGCCAAGGCCTGCCCATGGAACCGCTGGAGCTGCTGGCGTGGCAGTGGATCGAGCGCCACCCCGAGTACCACACCGAGCTGGCCGACCTCGAGGCCGCGCTGGCCTCGATGCACGTGGTGCACGAGGCGCGCGACAACCCGTTTTTGCACCTGTCGATGCACCTGAGCATCAGCGAGCAGTGCTCGATCGACCAACCGCCCGGCATCCGCCAGGCGGTGGAACTGCTGGCGGCGCGCCGCGGCTCGCTGCACGCGGCGCACCACGAAGTGATGGAGTGCCTGGGGCGCATGCTGTGGGAGAGCCAGACGCACGGCCGCCCGCCAGACGGGGCGGCTTACCTGGCCGAGGTGCAGCGGCGCGCCACAGCGGATGGGCCCTAGCCGCTTGCCTTGCAGCCCGTTCACGAAAAAGGCCCCGCCGGGCTGAACCCCGCGGGGCCTTGGCACGCCAGCCAGGTCGTGCCCGTCGTGGGCGGCGCGGAGGGACATCGTCACACGCCGCCGGAGGCCAGGGATGGCCCCCAAGCTGGATGGCCAGGCACCGAGGTCACCCACCGGTGCGGGCCTGCCGTTGGCGGCGGGACAACCGGCCCATGAGCCAACCAACGGCGGTTTCAGTGTAGCGCCATCCGGCCCCCTAGATGCTGGAATTTTTTGATGGCCGGCCCAGCGCCGATTGCCCGCGGCCCGTATGCCCACGTGGCTGGACCGCGCCGGCGCGCTTCGCCGCTGGTCGCCTGGTCCATCCTTTCATAATCCAAAAGAATAAAAAGTGATGTTGTAAGTCTTGACTTCGTATGTTGAGACCCCTACCATCGCGCCCCGTTGCATCACAAAACCGTCCCCGGCGGCGCGCAATAGGGTCAAACCCGGATACATCGCCGCGCCCCGGAGACACCTCGACCTCAAGGAAAGGAGCGACGGCATGGATGCATGCACCGAGATGATCGGCGCGCCGGCCGCCCCCACCCAGCCGTGGATCACGGCAGCACGCCGCGTGTGGCGTGCGCTGCACCACGGCATGTCGCTGGTGGGCTTGGCCACGGTGGGGCTGGCGCTGCTGCTGGCCAGCCAACCGCAGCTGCGCGCCGAAATGGAACAGAACGTGACCCAATGGCTGCTGGTGCGCCAGGGTCTGGAAGGACTGACGGACAACGAAGCCGACATCACCGGCGCCGAGGCGACCACGCCCGTGGCCGCCCTGCCCGCGGCGCAAGCGCGGATGGCCGATTGGTTGGCGCGCAAGTACCGTGTGGCCGCCGAGCCGCTGGCTGCCCTGGTGGCCGAAGCGCACAGCGTGGGCAAGCAGTTTGGGCTGGACCCGGCGCTGTTGCTGGCCGTGATGGCCAACGAGTCGCGCTTCAACCCGCTGGCCGCCAGCCCCTGGGGTGCGCATGGCTTGATGCAAGTGCTCACCCGGGCCCACATCGACAAATTCGAGCCGCACGGCGGCCCCCAGGCCGCCTTTGACCCGATCAGCAACCTTCGGGTGGGCGCGCAAATCCTGCACGACGCGGTGCGCAAGGCCGGCAGCGTGGCCGGCGGGTTGCGCCTGTACGTGGGGGCCATCACCGTTGACGCGAGCGACTACGTGACGCGTGTGCTGGCTGAGCAAGAACGACTGCGGCGTGTGGCAGCCGGCCAGCGCGTCCCCTTCAACGCCCCCGTGGCGCTGCCCCCGCTGGCCGACTTGCCGCCCCCGCCTCCGCTGGAAGCCCTGGCCACGGACGGCGTCGGCCAGCGCCCCTCCTGAGCTACAATCGCACCCGCGCGCGACTGGCGATAGGCCGCGGGCGGCTTGGGGCCGCAGCCCGCACGGCAGGGCCGACGTGGACCACCACGGGGGAGCGCGCAGCCCAGCGCGACCTCGTGCCACAGCGCCGCGCCGGGCCCGATGCCGTTCGCCTGGGCAGCCCGTGGACCTGCACCACGGGCCCATCGACCTCGCCAGGACTTCGCATGTTCAACCGCAACATCCTCATCGAACACACCGACCCCGAGCTGTGGGCGGCCATCCAGGCCGAAAACCAGCGCCAAGAGCAACACATCGAGCTGATCGCCAGCGAAAACTACGCCTCGCCCGCGGTGATGGCGGCGCAGGGCACGCAGCTCACCAACAAATACGCCGAGGGCTACCCCGGCCGGCGCTACTACGGCGGCTGCGAGCACGTGGACGTGGCCGAGCAACTGGCCATCGACCGCGTCAAACAGCTCTTCGGGGCCGAGGCGGCCAACGTGCAGCCGCACTGCGGCGCCAGCGCCAACGAGGCGGTGTTTCTGGCCTTCCTCAAGCCCGGCGACACCATCATGGGCATGAGCCTGGCCGAAGGCGGCCACCTGACGCACGGCATGGCGCTGAACATGTCGGGCAAGTGGTTCAACGTCATCTCCTACGGCCTCAACGAGCGCGAGGAGATCGACTACGACGCGATGGAAGCCAAGGCGCGCCAGCACCGGCCCCGGCTCATCATCGCCGGCGCCAGCGCCTACAGCCTGCGTATCGACTTCGAGCGCTTTGCGCGCGTGGCCAAGGAGATCGGCGCCATCTTCATGGTCGACATGGCGCACTACGCGGGCCTGATCGCCGCGGGCGTGTACCCCAACCCAGTGCCGCACGCCGACGTGGTCACCTCCACCACGCACAAAAGCCTGCGCGGCCCGCGCGGCGGCATCATCCTGATGAAGGCCGAGCACGAAAAGGCCATCAACAGCGCCGTGTTTCCCGGCCTGCAGGGCGGCCCGTTGATGCACGTGATCGCGGCCAAGGCAGTGGCGTTCAAAGAGGCGCTCAGCCCCGCATTCAAGACCTACCAGCAGCAGGTGGTGCGCAACGCCCAGGCGATGGCCGAAACGCTGCAGCAGCGCGGGCTGCGCATCGTCAGCGGCCGCACCGAAAGCCACGTGATGCTGGTGGACCTGCGCGCCAAGGGCATCACCGGCAAGGAAGCCGAGGCGGTGCTGGGGCAGGCGCACATCACGGTCAACAAAAACGCCATCCCCAACGACCCCGAAAAGCCGATGGTCACCAGCGGCATCCGCCTGGGCACGCCGGCCATGACCACGCGCGGCTTTGGCGAGGCCGAGGCGCGCCAGACCGCGCACCTGATCGCCGACGTGCTGGATGATCCGCGCAACCCGGCCACGATCGAGCGGGTCAGGGCGCAGGTGGCGGAGCTGACGCGGCGCTTCCCCGTGTACGGGTGATGCCATGAAGTGCCCCTTGTGCGGACACGCCGACACCCAGGTGGTGGAGACCCGCGAGTCCGACGATGGGGTGTTTGTGCGCCGCCGCCGCCGTTGCACCGGCTGCGAGCGGCGCTTCACCACCTACGAGCGCGCCGAGGTGACGTTTCCGCAGGTGGTCAAGAAAGATGGACGGCGCGTCGACTACGACAGCGCCAAGCTGCGCGCCAGCATCGCGCTGGCGCTGCGCAAGCGCCCGGTGAGCACCGAGCGCATCGACGCCGCGATCGCCCGCATCGAAGAAAAGCTGCTGGCCGACGGGGCGCGCGAGGTGCCGTCGCAGCAGTTGGGTGAGTGGGTCATGCAGGCCCTGCGCGAGCTGGACCAGGTGGCCTACGTGCGCTTTGCCAGCGTGTACCGCAGCTTCGAAGACGTGGACGCGTTCAGGACGCTGATCGACGAGGTGCGGGGCTAAGGCGGCGCAGGCTTGAGGGGCAGGCGCACCTGGGCCACGAATTCGCCCTCGGACGCGTAGGTGCGCAGCCTGGCGCGCCCTTGGTACAGCAGCGCCAGCCGCTCGCGCAGGTTGGCCAGCGCCAAGCCGTGGCCGCGCGTGGTGGCCTGCGGCGGCGGCGTGGGGTTGCGCACGAACAGCACCAAGTGGTCGTCGTCGCGGAACGCTTCCACCGTGACACAGGCCCCCTCGGGCCGCGGCTCCACACCGTGACGGATGGCGTTTTCCACCAAAGGCTGCAGGGTCAACGCAGGCACCAACGCGTCCAGCGGGGCGGTGTCCACGTGCCAGGCTTGGCGCAGCCGCGCGCCCAGGCGCACCTGCTCCACCGCCAAATAGGTGCGCGCCAGCGCCACCTCGTCGCGCAGCGGCACCAGGGCACGCGGCTCGGCCAGCAGCGCGCGGTACAGCTCGGCCAGGTCCTCCAGCAGCGCCTCGGCGCGCGCGGGTTCGCGCCGCAGCAGCGCCAGCACGCTGTTGAGGCTGTTGAACAAAAAATGCGGACGCATGCGCGCCTGCAACGCCTGCAACCGCGCTTCCACCGGCGCGGCGGCCAGCCGGTGGTGACGCCAATCGAGGTACCCCAGCGCCGCGCCCAACGCCACCCACGCCGCCACGACGTGCCGCCACGGATGCGCCAACGCAACCCAGCCGGCCCGCACCACCAGCAAAGCCCAGGCCAACGCCAGCAGCGCGCCGGTCAACGCCAGCAACACCAGCACCAGGTGGTACGGACGCCGTTGCAGCCAGGGGGTCAACGGCATGGCCAACGCCAGCGTGGCCCACGCCGGCACCGCCCAGAGGGTGGCATCGACCACCCCCTGCCCCGCCCACCAGGCCAGCGCGAGGGCCACACCGGCCACCACCCCCGCCGCGCGCAGCAGCACGGCGGGGGAGCGCAGGTCGGGCCAACGCGCCGGGGTGGTCATGGCGCCGATGCTACACCGGCGCTTGGCCCACGCGGGGCGTCAGGGCCGCAGGTCGTAGCGGTCGGCGTTCATCACCTTGGTCCATGCGGCGACGAAATCGCGCACGAACTTGGCGCGGTTGTCGTCCTGGGCGTAGACCTCGGCGTAGGCACGCAGGATCGAGTTGGAGCCGAACACCAGATCGACCCGGGTGGCGGTGAAGCGCACCTTGCCGCTGGCGCGCTCGACGATGTCGTAGCGGTTGCGGCCGGTGGGCTGCCAGCGGTAGGCCATGTCGGTCAGGTGCACGAAGAAGTCGTTGCTCAGCACCCCAACGCGGTCGGTGAACACACCGTCACGGCTGCCGCCGAAGTTGGCGCCCAGCACGCGCAGGCCGCCCACGAGCACGGTCATCTCCGCCGCGGTCAGGCCCAACAGTTGGGCGCGGTCCAGCAGCAGCTCCTCCGCGGGCACCGTGCAGTCGGGCCGCAGGTAGTTGCGGAAGCCATCGGCCACCGGTTCCAGCCACTTGAACGACGCGACATCGGTCCAGGCCTGTGTGGCGTCGCCACGGCCCGCCGCGAACGGCACTTCGGTGGGGTAGCCCGCGGCTTCGGCCGCCATCTCGACGCCGACGTTGCCGGCCAGCACGATCACGTCGGCCACGCTGGCGCCGTACTGCTGGGCCAGCGGCTCCAGCACCGCCAACACCTTGGCAAGGCGCTCGGGTTCGTTGGCGGGCCAGCGGCGTTGCGGCTCCAGGCGGATGCGCGCGCCGTTGGCGCCGCCGCGGTAGTCGGAGCCACGGAAGGTGCGCGCGCTGTCCCACGCGGTGGCCACCAGCTCGCCGATGCTCAGGCCACTGGCCCGGATGCGCGCCTTGAGGGCGCCCACGTCGTAGTCCTTTGGACCCGGCGGCACGGGGTCTTGCCAGATCAGATCTTCCTTGGGCGCTTCGGGGCCGATGTAGCGCGTGCGTGGCCCCATGTCGCGGTGGGTAAGCTTGAACCACGCGCGCGCAAACACCTCGGAAAAGTACGCGTGGTCCTTCCAAAAGCGCTCGGCGATCGGGCGGTAGATCGGGTCCATCTTGAGGGCCATGTCGGCGTCGGTCATGATGGGCATGGTGCGCTTGGACGGATCCTCGGGGTCGGGCGGCATGTGCTCGGGGCGGATGCCGATCGGCTGCCACTGCCAGGCGCCGGCGGGACTTTTGGCCAGCTCCCACTCGTAGCCGAACAGCAGCTCGAAGTAGCCGTTGTCCCACCGGGTGGGGTGGGTCGTCCACGCGCCCTCGAGGCCACTGGTGACGGTGTCACGCCCGATGCCGCGCGTGCTGTGGTTCATCCAGCCCAGGCCCTGCTCCTCGATCGGCGCGCCTTCCGGAGCCGGCCCCAGGTTGGCGGCGCTGCCGTTGCCGTGCGCCTTGCCCACCGTGTGCCCCCCGGCCGTCAGGGCCACGGTCTCTTCGTCGTTCATGCCCATGCGGGCGAACGTTTCACGCACGTGCAGCGCGGTCTTGAGCGGGTCGGGCTGGCCGTTGACACCTTCGGGGTTGACGTAAATCAGCCCCATTTGCACCGCGGCGAGCGGACCCTTGAGGGTCTCGGGCTCGTTGACGTCGCCAAAGCGCTCATCGGCCGGCGCCAGCCACTGCCGCTCCGCGCCCCAGTCGACATCCTTTTCCGGGTGCCAGATGTCCTCGCGCCCAAAGGCAAAGCCGTAGGTTTTGAGGCCCATCGACTCGTAGGCGACGTTGCCGGCCAGGATCATCAGGTCCGCCCAGCTGATTTTGTTGCCGTATTTTTTCTTGATCGGCCACAACAGGCGGCGCGCTTTGTCCAAGTTGGCGTTGTCGGGCCAGGAATTGAGCGGGGCGAAACGCTGGTTGCCGGTGTTGGCGCCACCGCGCCCGTCGGCCACGCGGTACGAACCTGCGGCGTGCCAAGCCATGCGGATGAACAAACCGCCGTAATGACCGTAGTCGGCCGGCCACCAGGGTTGGCTGTCGGTCATCAGGCGACGCAGATCGGCCTTGAGCGCCTCCACGTCCAGCGTACGCACGGCCTCGCGGTAGTTGAACCCGGGCAGCGGGTTGGTCTTGGTGTCGTGCTGGTGCAGGATGTCGAGGTTGAGCGCGTTGGGCCACCACGCGGTGGGCGAGCGTGCCGGGTCGGCTTGGGTCACAGCCCCTTGGTGGAAGGGGCAACCACGGGCAGCGGGTTGATGGGGGGCGTTCATGGCAAGGCTCCTTTCTTCGATAGATCGACGGTAGCTATCAATGCATAACATCACATCGCCATCGTCGATCATTTGCAGTGTACGTCCACCCTGCCGACGTGGGGGTTGTTTTTATTGATGCTGCCGATAGCCGGCCGCGCCGCCCTACCCCGCCAAGGGCACGCCCGGGCCGCTATCATGGCGAGCATCGGCGCACGCTGCGCCGCCGGAGGTGTGACCATGCAATGGCTGGTGCTGGGGTTGATCGTCTTGTTGGGCGTGCACTCGGTACGCATCGTGGCCGACGACTGGCGCACGCAGGTCATCGAGCGCGTGGGGCCACTGGCGTGGAAGGCGGGCTACGGTCTGCTGGCGCTGGTGGGCCTGGTGTTGGTGGTGTGGGGTTACGCCCAGGCGCGGCTGGAGCCGGCGGTGCTGTGGACACCGCCGCTGGCGATGCGCCACGCCGCGGCGTTGTTGACGCTGCCGGCGTTCGTGCTGGCCGTGGCCGCTTACGTGCCGGGCAACGCCCTCAAAGTGCGCTTGGGCCACCCGTTGGTGCTGAGCGTCAAGCTGTGGGCCACGGCGCACCTGCTGGCCAACGGCAACCTGGCCGATGTGCTGCTGTTTGGCGGCTTTTTGGTGTGGGCGGTGTTCAACTACCGCGCCGCCCGGCGACGCGACGCCGCCCAGCAGGCCAGCGCAGACGATGATGACGACAGCGACGCGGCCTTGGCCGAACCTGACCCGCGTCACCCCGTGTCGGGCACAGCCACCGTGGCCACCGTGGTCGTCGGGGTGGCGCTGTGGGTGGTGTTCGCCTTCTGGCTGCACGCGGTGTTGTTCGGCGTCGCCCCACTGGGGCGCTGACGGTGGCGCACACGCGGCCAGGCCCGACGGCGTGTCGTCCTCAGGCCGCATCCCCCCGGCGTGCCAGGGGCAGCGCGCATGCCGCGGCCGCCAGCGCGGCCAGCAAGCCCAACACAAAAACCGCCCCGACCCCGAACCGCGCGCTGATCGCGCCGCCCAGCGCGCCCGCCGTCACGCCCGCCAGACCGTAGCCCACCACCGCGTACAGCGCCTGACCGCGGGCGCGCAGCGCGCCCGGAAAGTGGCGGTTGATCCAGCCGATGCACACCGTGTGATGGGCGGCAAAGGTGATGGCATGCACCACCTGCGCGGCCACCAGCCACGCGAGTTCGTGCGCGCCCCACGCCGTGGCCGCCATGCGCAGCGCGGTCAGCAGCGCGGCCACCAGCAGCCACTGCCCGTCGCTGAAGCGCGGCAGCCAGCGACCCTGGGTGAAAAACCAGCCGATTTCCACCACCACGGCCACCGCCCACAGCGCGCCGATGGTGCCTTTGCCGTAGCCCAGCCCGTCCAGGTACAGCGAAAAAAAGATGTAAATAAGGACGTGGGCCAGCACGTGCCCGTACAGCGCCCCGAAAAACCACCGCACCGAGGGCCGGCGCAACACCTGCCGCAGCGCCGGGGCCGCCCACTCCTGCGCCGCGTCCAGGTGCCGCGGCGCCAGCGGTGGCAAGCGCCACACCGCCAGCAGCACCAGCGCCAGCGTGGCGCTGGCCCACAGCGGAAAGCTGCCCATGCCCGTGCGCTCGAACACGTACCCCGCCAGCAGCACGGTGACCAAAAACCCGAGCGAGCCCCACAGCCGGATGCGGCCGTAGCGCGCCGCGTCGAACCCCCCGTGTTGGCTGACCGCGTGGGCCAACGCCGCCTCGGACAGCGGCATCATGCCGCTGGTGTGCGTGAACAGCAGCAGCAACACCACAGGCAGCCAGCCGGGCCACGGTTGCCACCACAGCCCCAGCGTCAGCAGCAGCGCGGCGCTGGCGCACCAGCGCAGCCAGCGCAACGGGTCGCCGTGGCGGTCGCTCAGGCTGGCCCACAGCCAGGGCGCAAACACCCGCGTGGCCGACTGCAGCGCGGTCAACAGCCCGATGGCCCACACGCCGTAGCCGAGCTGCTGCAACCACAGCGGCAGGTACGGATTGAAAAAACCGATGTGCGCGAAATACCCGGCCGACAGCGCCGCGTACGGCCACAGCCGCGGGGCGGCCGCTGCGTTCATGCCGCCGGTTGCAGCGGGGCCTGCGCCGCCACCGGCCCAGGGCTGACCCGCACGTCACCGCATTGCGCGCGGTGGCGCAAGGCGTGGTCCATCAGCACCAGCGCCAGCAGCGCCTCGACGATGGGCACGGCCCGTATGCCGACGCAGGGGTCGTGGCGGCCCTTGGTGATGACCTCCGTCGGTGTCCCCGCGGTGTCGATGGACGGCCGCGGCACCAGGATGGAGCTGGTGGGCTTGATGGCCAACGTCACGACGATCGCCTGCCCGGTGCTGATGCCCCCGAGGATGCCCCCCGCGTGGTTGGAGGCGAACCCCTGCGGCGTGATGGCGTCGCCATGCTCGCTGCCACGCTGGGTGACGCAGGCAAAGCCATCGCCAATTTCGACCCCCTTGACGGCGTTGAGGCCCATCATCGCGTGCGCGATGTCAGCGTCCAGACGGTCGTAGATCGGCTCGCCCAGCCCCACCGGCACGCCCTCGGCGACGACACGCAGCTTGGCCCCGACCGAGTCGCCGGCTTTGCGGATCTCGCCCAGGTACGCCTCCAGCGCGGACACATCCGCCGTGGGGGCGAAAAAGGGGTTGGCGTCCACATGCTGCCAACCCTCGAACGGCACCGCCACCGTGCCGATTTGCAACAGGCAGCCACGCACCACGGTGCCGTAGCGCTCGCGCAGCCACTTGCGCGCCACGGCCCCGGCCGCCACGGTGGGGGCGGTCAGCCGGGCCGAGGAGCGGCCACCGCCGCGCGGGTCACGGATGCCGTACTTGTGCCAGTAGGTGTAGTCGGCGTGTCCGGGCCGGAACGTTTGCGCGATGTCGGCGTAGTCCTTGCTACGCTGGTCGGTGTTGGCGATCAGCAGCGCGATGGGCGCGCCGGTGGTGCGCCCCTGGTACACGCCGCTGAGAATCTGCACCTGGTCGGCTTCTTGCCGCTGGGTAACGAATCGGCTGCTGCCCGGGCGGCGACGGTCCAGCTCCGGCTGGATGTCGGCCTCGGACAGCGCCAGTCCGGGCGGGCAGCCGTCGATCACGCAGCCGATGGCCGGCCCGTGCGATTCGCCAAAGTTGGTGACGCGAAACAGGGTGCCCAGGGTGTTGCCGCTCATGCGCGGCATTATCCCGCAGCGCCGCCGCCTGCGCCTGCTTCGGTGGCCCGGGACAAACGCGCCGCTTTGGTGATTTGCTGCAGGCCGCGGCGCAACGCGCTGGCGGCGCGCAGCCACGCGTCCATCGCGTCCAGCGCCAGCAGCCCCTGCGCTCCCGAGCGCAACAGCGCCGCTTTCAGCACCGCGTAGGCGTCTTCGGCTTCGGTCAGCGCCGCTTCCAGCGCGGTGACATCGTCGGCGGCGCCCGTGCCCAGCAGCGCCAGCAGCGCCCGGGCACGCTGACCAAACGCGCTCAGCTCCAGCAAGGGCAGCCCGGGCACGGGCTGCGACCACGGCGCCAACGCCTCGGCGGCCTCGTCGGCCTGCTCGACGGCGACGTCGGCGTAACGCGCCACACGCAGCAGATCCGGCAGGCGCTCGGCGCTGGCGCGTTCCAGCTCGGCGCGCTGCAAGCGCACGACGAAGTCAGCGATCGCATGCTGCAGCCCACGCGCGGCACCGCGCGCCGCACCCAAACGCTGCTGCACCGCCGCCACGTCCGGCGCTGGCCCAGCGACCGATGCAGGGTGCAGCGTGGGCAGCTCCAACACGGTGCGCAACGCCGTCACCGCCAAGCCTTGCAGGCGCTGCAACTCGTGCCGCAACGCGTCCAGCGCCAGCGCGGGCACCGCCAGCACGGTGGGGTCCAGGTGGCGCGGACGCGCCTCGTCTTCCTCCGCCGTCCGAAAGCGCGCCTGCAACCAGCGTGTGAGCGCCGGCGCCAGTGGCCACATCAGCAGCACCCCCAGCACGTTGAAGATGGTGTGGAACATCGCCACCGTCAGCGCCGGCAGCGGCGGCCAGCCCAACGCCTGCTTGGCCTGCAGCAGGGCCTGCACCAGCCACGGCAGCAACACCAGCGCCACCACACCGGTGATGACGTTGAACGCCACGTGCGCCAGCGCCGCACGCTTGGCGTTGGCGGTGGCGCCCAGCACCGCCAGCACCGCGGTGACGGTGGTGCCGATGTTGGCCCCTATGACGGCCGCCGCGGCCCCTTGGGCGGTGATGAGCCCGGCCTGGGTGGCACTGAGCACCACCGTCAGCGACGCGCTGGAGCTTTGCATCAACACCGTCAGCGCCAAGCCCACGGCCAGTTGGGCCAGCACGGCGGTCCACCCGACACCGGCGGGCAACGTGACGGCGCTGGCCACGCCATCGAACGCGTGCTTGAGCATCTCGATGCCCAACAACAGCAGGCCGAAGCCGGCCAGCGCCGTGCCCAGCGCCGCGCGCCGGCTGCCCGCGCCGGTGAGCCGCAAGGCCACGCCTGCGCCCACCAGCGGCAACGCCAGCGCATCGATCTTGAACCCGAACCCCAGCAACGACACCAGCCAGCCCGTCATCGTGGTGCCGACGTTGGCGCCGAACAACACCCACAGCGCCCCACCCAGCGTCAGCAGGCCGGCGTTGACGAACCCGATCGTGGCCACCGTGACGGCGCTGGACGACTGCACCACCGCCGTCACCAGCACACCGGCGGCGAGCGCGCGCACGCGCGTGGCCGTGGAGGCCCGCAAGATGCGCTGCAGCGCCGCACCGGCGGCCAGGCGCAGCCCGTCCGTCATGAGCTCCATGCCCAGCAGGAACAGGCCCAACCCGCCCGCCAGGGCGGCCAGCGCTGGCCCGATGCCTTCGGCCACGGCGCGTGGTCAGTGCGCCGCCGCCCCGCCCTGCGCGGCCGGCGCGCCGCCGTCGGGCCCGGCCCCTGCGCCGGTGGTGGCGTCGTCATCTTCCGGCCAGTCGCGGATGTAAGCCTTGAGCATTTTGTTCTCGAAGCTTTGCATCTCCACCACGGCTTTGGCCACGTCGTAAAAGCTGATCACCCCCATCAGCATGCCGCCGTCCATCACCGGCATGTAGCGCGTGTGGCGCTCCAGCATCATCGGGCGCACCTGGTCGAGCTCGGTTTCGGGCGTGCACGTCATCGGGTGGTCGTCCATGATGCTGCGCACGGTCACGTCGCCCACGGTGCCGCCGTTGCGCGCGATGGTGTCGATGACCTCACGGAACGTCAGCATGCCCACCAGTTGGCCGTGCTCCATCACCGCCAGCGAACCAATGTCGAATTGCGCCATCGTCTCCACGGCGCGGCCCAGTTTTTCGTCGGGCGACACGGTGTAAAGCGTGCCGCCTTTGACGCGCAGGATTTCGCGGACTTTCATCGTGGGGCTCCTGTTGTCTCGTGGGCGCGGCCACTGCGGCCGCCGTGCAGCTAATATAGACCACAACGCGAGGAGACACCATGCCTGGTTACGCCGACCCCGGCTTCGACACCCTGGCGCTGCACGCCGGCGCCGCCGCCGCCCCCGACCCCGCCACCGGCGCCCGCGCCGTACCGATCCACCTGACGACGTCGTTCGTCTTCGAGTCGGCCGACCACGCTGCGGCGCTGTTCAACCTGGAGCGCGCCGGTCACGTCTACAGCCGCATCAGCAACCCCACCAACGCCGTGCTGGAGCAGCGCGTGGCGGCGCTGGAAGGTGGCATCGCCGCCATCAGCACCGCCAGCGGCCAGGCCGCCCTGCACTTGGCCATCGCCACGTTGATGGGCAGCGGCGGCCACATCGTCGCCTCCAGCGCGCTGTACGGTGGCAGCCACAACCTGCTGCACTACACGCTGCCGCGCTTTGGCATCGAAACCACGTTCGTGCGCCCCGGCGATCTGGACGGCTGGCGCGCCGCCATCCGCCCCAACACGCGGCTGCTGTTTGGCGAGACGGTGGGCAACCCGGGGCTCGATGTGCTGGACATCCCGGCGGTGGCCGACATCGCCCACGCGGCTGGCGTGCCGCTGCTGGTGGACTCGACGCTGACCACCCCGTGGCTGATCCAACCGCTGGCGCTGGGCGCGGATCTGGTGGTCCACTCGGCCACCAAGTTCCTCAGCGGCCATGGCACCGTCATCGGCGGCGTGCTGGTCGATGGCGGCAGCTTCGACTGGCAGGCCGCGCACGCGCGCGACGGCCGCTACGCCGAGCTGGCCGAGCCGTACGAGGGCTTTCACGGCATGGTGTTCACCGAAGAGTCTACGGTGGGTGCGTTCACCCTGCGCGCGCGACGCGAGGGCCTGCGCGACTTTGGCGCGTGCATGAGTCCCCACACCGCGTGGCTGATCCTGCAAGGCATCGAGACGCTGCCGCTGCGCATGGCACGGCACATGGCCAACACCGAAAAGGTGGTGGCTTTTTTGGCCGCGCACCCGATGGTGGCGCGCGTGGGCCACCCGCTGCTGCCCGAGCACCCGAGCCACGCGCTGGCACAGCGGCTGTTGCCGCGCGGCGCCGGCAGCGTGTTCAGCTTCGACCTCAAGGGCAGCCGCGCGCAGGGGCGTGCCTTCATCGAAGCGCTCAAGCTCTTCAGCCACCTGGCCAACGTGGGCGACTGCCGCAGCCTGGTCATCCACCCGGCCAGCACGACGCACTTCCGCATGAGCGACGAGGCGCTGGCCGCCGCCGGCATCGGACCAGGCACGATCCGCCTGTCGATCGGCCTGGAAGACCCGGACGACCTGATCGACGACCTCAAGCGTGCCTTCAAGGCCGCCGAAAAAGCCGCCTGACGCTGGGAGAGCGCACCATGATGATCGACGTGCACGGCACCCCGCTGTACGCCTACACCGGCGGCAAGGCGTTTGACCCCACCCAGCCCACCGTGGTGATGATCCACGGCGTGCTCAACGACCACAGCGTGTGGATCCTGCAAAGCCGCTACCTGGCGCACCACGGCTTCAACGTGCTGGCCATCGACCTGCCCGGCCACGGCCGCAGCGGCGGCGAGGCGCCGGCCAGCGTCGAAGCGGCGGCGCACGCGGTCGTCGGCCTGCTGGACGCGCTGGGCGTGGCGCGCGCCGCGCTGGTGGGGCACAGCTGGGGCTCGCTGATCGCGCTGCAGACGGCGGCCGACGCGCCCGAGCGCGTGTCGCAACTGGCGTTGGTGGGCACGGCGTACCCGATGCGGGTGTCGCCGGCGTTGCTGGAAGCGTCGCTCAACGCGCCGCTGAAGGCCATCGACATGGTCAATGTGTACAGCCACTCGACGCTGGCGCCGCCGCCGTCGGCGCTGGGGCCAGGCACCTGGCTGTACGGCGGCTCGCGCGCGCTGATGCGCCGCGTGCTGGCCAGCAACCGGGCGGTCAACGTCTTTCACCGCGGCTTTGCCGCCTGTGACGGCTACCAGGGCGGCGAGCAAGCCGCGCGCCGGGTGCGCTGCCCGGTGCTGTTCGTGCTGGGCACGCGCGACCAGATGACCCCGCCCAAAGCCGCGCAGCCGCTCATTGACGCCGCCCGCGGCGCGGGGGTGGCGGTGCAGGTGGTGCGTGTGCCCGCCGGCCACGCGCTGATGACCGAGGCCCCCGACGCCGTGCTGGACGCGCTGCACGGCTGGCTGCGCCAACCCGTGGGCGTGGTTTGACGGGACGCGCTGCTGCACCGCCATGGTCACCCCCACCGTGCCGCCCGAGGCCATCACGCCGCCGATGACGCCCGAGCGCGCCGCCGCGATCGCCAGCACGTTCGACCTGCACGCGCTGCCACCCGACTTTCTGGCCAACCCCTACCCGGTGTACGCCGCCCTGCGCGAGCGCGAGCCGGTGCGGGCGATGCCCGATGGCAGCTGGTTCCTGACTCGGCACGCCGACCTGGTGGCCGTGTACCGCGACGCCGCCACCTTCAGCTCGGACAAGCACGTCGAGTTCGCGCCCAAGTACGGCACCGACTCGCCGCTGTACGAGCACCACACGACGAGCCTGGTGTTCAACGATCCGCCGCTGCACACCCGGGTGCGCAAACTCATCATGGGGGCGCTCACGCGCCGCGCCATCGCCGACGTGGAGCCGGGCCTGGTGGCGCTGGTGGACCGGCTGCTTGATGCAATCGAAGCCCGCGGCCAGGGCGACCTGATCGAGGACTACGCGGCGGCCATCCCGGTCGAGATCATCGGCAACCTGCTGGCCGTGCCGCACGACGAGCGCGGCCCGCTGCGCGGCTGGTCGTTGGCGATTCTGGGGGCCCTGGAGCCGGTGCTGACCCCCGTGCAACGGCAGGCGGGCGAACGTGCGGTGCGGGAGATGCTGGAGTACCTGCGCGCGCTCGTGGCCGACCGCCGCCGCCACCCGCTGGACCCCCAGCGCGACGTGCTCACGCGCCTGATCCAGGGCGAAGCCGATGGCCAACGCCTGAGCGAGACCGAACTGCTGCACAACTGCATCTTCCTGCTCAACGCTGGCCATGAGACCACGACCAACCTGATCGGCAACGCCCTGGTGTGCCTGCACGAGTGGCCCCAGGAGAAGGCGCGGCTGCTGCAACGGCTGCACGCAACACGCGACCGACCCGAACAACACGAGGCCGTCCTCGCCGCCGCGGTGGATGAGTTTTTGCGCTTTGAATCGAGCAACCAGCTCGGCAACCGCCGTGCGCTGCGCGCGGCCGTGGTGGGGGGTGTGCCCCTGCCCGAGGGTGCCCTGGTCACGCTGTGCATTGGCGCGGCCAACCGCGACCCGGCGGTGTTCGCCGACCCCGAGCGCCTGGACCTGACGCGCAGCGACAACCGGCACCTGGCGTTTGGCTTTGGCGTGCACCAGTGCGCGGGCCTGAGCCTGGCGCGGCTGGAGGGCCGCATCGCCATCGGGCGCTTTTTGGCGCGCTTTCCGCGCTACGCGCTCAGCGCGCCACCGGTGCGGGGCGGGCGGGCGCGGTTTCGGGGCTTTGTGCGCGCACCGTTCGTCACCGAAGGTTGAACACGCCCACCGCCCGATGCACCATCATGGTGCATCGGGCGACGCGCACGCGGCAGCGGCCTGCCAAGCCGCCGCCACGATGGCGTCCCGGGCGCTCACGTCGCCTGCACAGAGCCCGGCACGTCTTTTGCTCACATCCCCCCGTCGGGGTGCGCGGCACCCCCGTTGGAGGGGACACCGATGTCAGCCGTCGTCGATCTGCTGTGGGTGTTGCTGTGCGCCGGCCTGGTGTTTGTGATGCAGGCCGGCTTTCTTTGCCTTGAGTCGGGCCTGACGCGGACCAAAAACTCGATCAACGTCGCCGCCAAGAACCTGTCGGACTTTGCGGTGGCGGCACTGCTGTATTGGGCCGTGGGTTTTGGGCTGATGTTCGGGCCCAGCGTGGCAGGCTGGATCGGTGCCGGGCTGTTCGGCATCGCCGCGCAGTTGCCTGACGAGCCGCGCCTGCTGGGCTTCGCGCTATTTCAAATCATGTTTTGCGCCACCGCGGCCACCATCGTGTCAGGCGCCGTGGCCGAGCGCATGCGTTTCGGGGCCTACCTGGCGCTGTCGGCGTGGGTGTCGCTGCTGGTGTACCCGGTGTTTGGCCACTGGGCCTGGGGTGGTGCCTGGGTGCCGGACGCGCGCGGCTGGCTGGCCGAGCTGGGGTTCGTGGACTTTGCCGGCTCCACCGTGGTGCACAGCGTGGGGGGTTGGGTGGCGCTGTGGGTCGTGCTGCGCCTGGGGCCGCGCAGCGGTCGCTTCCCCGCCGAAGGGCCACCCCCCGTCATCCCGGCCGGCAACCTGCCGCTGGCGATGCTGGGAGCGCTGCTGTTGTTTTTCGGCTGGCTTGGCTTCAACGGCGGCAGCACGCTGGCGTTTGACGCGCGCGTGCCCGGCGTGCTGCTGCACACCACGCTGGCCGCCGCCGCTGGAGCGGTGGCCGGGCTGCTGGTGGGGCGCTGGCTGCACGGCTACTTCGAGGTGATGTACCTGATCAACGGCTTGATCGCCGGGCTGGTGGCCGTCACCGCCGGCGCGCACGCGCTGTCGGCGCCCACATCCCTGCTGGTCGGGGCGGTGGGGGCGCTGGCCATGGCCGCCGCCAACGAATGGCTGCTGCGTCGGCGCATCGATGACGCGGTGGGCGCCATCCCGGCGCACCTGGCCGCCGGCGCCTGGGGCACGCTGGTGGTGGGGCTGCTGGGTGACCCGGTGGCGCTGGGCACGGGGCTTGCGCGCCCCGCGCAGGTGGGTGTGCAGTTGCTGGGCATCGTGGTCTGCGGCCTGTGGTGCGCGCTGGCCACCGCGGTGTTCCTGTGGCTGGTGCGCGACCGTGACCTGCGCGTCACGCCCGAGGAGGAACACGGCGGGCTGAACGTGGCCGAGCACGGCGCGCGCACCGAGCTGATCGAACTGCTCGACGCGATGGAACAGCAGCGCCGCAGCGGGGACCTGAGCCGGCGGGTGCCCGAGGAGGATTTCACCGAGGTCGGCCAGATCGCCCGCGCCTACAACCGCGTGATCGCCGCGCTGCAGGCCGTCACCCAGCGCACGCTGGCGCTGGTGCGCGAGATGCGCGACGGGCTGCTGACCTTCGAGCCGGACGGCACGCTGCTGAGCCTCAACCCGGGCGCCGAACAGCTGTTGGGCGTGCCCGCGCACGAGGTGCTGGGCCGCCCCCTGCCCGAGGTGCTGCGCCGCGCGGGGCATGCGCAGCCGCCGCCGCTGGAACGGCTGACGCGCCCGGGCACGACGCTGGAGCTGCGCATGGCGCGCGGCGGCGCGCGCACCTTTTACGAGCTGTCGATCGACGACTTTCACCAGGACGACCGCACGCTGTACTCGGCGGTGTTGCGCGACATCTCGGACCGCAAGCACGTCGAGCTGCAGCTCCAACGCGAACGCGACCTGGCGCAGGTCACGCTGGCGTCCATCGGCGACGGGGTCATCACCACCGACGAAGCGGGGTTGGTGCAGTACGTCAACCCGGTGGCTGCCCGCCTGACCGGCTGGCCGGCCCACCAGGCGCGCGGCCAGCCCATCACGACCGTGTACCGTCTGGTGGACGAAACCCAGGGCGAGCCACTGCCCAACCCGGTGCGCGAAGTGCTGCAGGGCAAGAACCCGGCCGCGCGGCGCGAGCACGCCCTGCTGTTGCGCCGCGACGGCGAGCGCATCCCCGTCATCGACACCGCCGCGCCGATTCGCAGCCGCGAGGGGTTTTTGCTCGGCGCGGTGCTGGTGTTCCACGACGTGACGGTGACGCTGAACCTGGCGCGCGAGCTCAGCCACCAGGCCACCCACGACGCGCTGACGGGCGTGCCCAACCGGCGCGAGTTCGAACGCCGCCTGTCCGAGTTGCTGGCGCGGCCGGAGCCGACCCAGCACGTGCTGTGCTACCTGGACCTGGACCAGTTCAAGATCGTCAACGACACCTGCGGCCACGTGGCCGGCGACGAGCTGCTGCGCCAGGTCACGCAGCTCATCCGCAGCCACCTGCGCAGCGCCGACACGCTGGCGCGCCTGGGCGGTGACGAGTTCGGCCTGATCCTGCAGGGCTGCGACGCCGACCACGCGCTGCCCGTGGTGCAGCGCATCCGCGAGGCGATCGCCGACTTTCGCTTCGCGTGGGGCGAGCGCTCGTTTGCCATTGGGGTATCGATCGGCCTGGTGCCGATCGGGCCGCTGGAGCGCGAGCCGGGCCCGCTGCTGGCCGCCGCCGACGCTGCCTGCTACGCCGCCAAGGAGGCCGGCCGCAACCGCATCCACGTCTACCAGCCCGACGACCGCGAGCTGCTGGAGCGTCAGGGCCAGATGCAGTGGGTGGCGCGGCTGCAGGCGGCGCTGGACGAGGACCGGCTGCGCCTGTTCGCCCAACCGATCCTGCCGCTGCACGATGGCGACGGCCAGCCGCACGTCGAAATCCTGGTGCGGCTGGAAGAGGATGGCAAGCTGATTCAGCCCGGCGCCTTTTTGCCCGCGGCGGAGCGCTACGGCCTGATGCCCCGCATCGACCAGTGGGTGGTGCGCAACACACTGGCCTGGTTGGGCGACCGGCTGCGCCAGCAGGGCCGGCTGGAGGGCATGTACGCGATCAACCTGTCGGGTGCCTCGCTGTCGGACGAGCGCTTCCGTCAGGACCTGCAAGCCCTGTTGCAGACGCTGCAGTTGCCGCCTGGCACGCTGTGCTTCGAAATCACCGAGACCGCCGCGATGGCCAGCCTGTCCACGGTGGCGAACTTCATCAGCGAGGCCCGGCGCATGGGCTGCCGGTTCGCGTTGGACGACTTCGGCAGCGGGCTGTCCTCGTTTGCCTACCTGAAAAACCTGCCGGTCGACTTTCTGAAGATCGACGGCAGCTTCGTCAAGGACATCGAGTCCGACCCCATCGACCTGGCGATGGTGCAGGCCATCAACGCCATCGGTCACGTGATGGGGCTGCGCACCATCGCCGAGTACGTGTCGTCCGAAGCGATCCTGCAGCGCGTGCGCGAGCTGGGGGTGGACTTTGCGCAGGGCTACCACGTGGGCGCGCCGCAGCCGCTCGATGCGCTGGCGCCGGTGCGGCGCATGCCGCGTTGATGGGCCGCCTGGGCAGCGCCGAGGCGCTGGCCTGCCGATTGGGGTTCAGGATGCCGGACGCGACGGCAGCACCTGCGCCACCGCCGTCGTCTCCAGCGGCAGCGCGCGCCACAGCGGTTCGGTGCTGGCTTCGCGCGGCAGCCACAGCACCTGCGCCAGCTCGGCCAGCGGACGCTGGCCCAGGTCGACCAGCAGCACCCAGCGGCCGTCGGCGTCGCTCAGCCGCCCCACCCAGCCCAGCGTTTGCAACGCCTGCAGGGGCTCCTGCAGCTGCATCGGATCGACCCGCAGCCGGCGCGCCAGCGCCAGCACGGTCAACCCCGGCTGCGGCGGCTGGCGGCTGGCGTGCAGCTCCGCCAACAGCTCCAGCGCCAACTGCATCGGCCAGCCGGGTGTGTTGCCGCGCCGCGCCACGCCGGCCAGCAGCGAGGGCAGGTAGGCCACGATGACCGCCCCCAGCAACACGATCAGCCACACCAGGTACAGCCACACGAGCAAGATCGGCACCGTGGCGAACGCCCCGTAGACCACCGAGTAAGTGGGCACCGCCCGCAGGTACCACGCCAGCAGGCTTTGCGCCAGCTCGAACGCCACCGCCACGAACACCCCGCCCACCAGCGCGTGGCGCGTGTGCACCTGCGCGTTGGGCACGAAGCGGTACAGCGCGGTTATACCCGCCACGACGGCGGCAAAGCCCGCCGCGCCCAGCAGCCACTTGACGCCCTGGTGCGCCACCGGCAGCCAGCCGCGCGACACCGACAGCGCGTAGGAGCTGGCGCTGAGCACCACCGCCAGCATCAGCGGCGCCAACGTCAGCACCGCCCAGTACATCAGCACCCGCTGCGCCAGCGGCCGCAACCGGCGCACGCGCCAGATGTCGTTGAGCTGGCGGTCGATCGTCAGCACCAGCGCCAGCGCCGTCACCAGCAACGCCAACGCACCGCCAAGCCCGATTTGCGCCGCCTTGCTGGAAAACTGCCACAGGTACTGCGCCACCTGCCGCGCCAGGTGGTCGGGCACCAAGGCTTCGACCATCCAGCGTTGCACACGCTGCTCCATCTGCCCAAAGGCCGGAAACAGCGCAAACACCGCCAGCGCCACCGTCAGCAGCGGCACCAGCGAGATGGTGGTGGTGAACGTCAGGCTGCCCGCCGCCACCGCCAGCCGGTCGCCCGCGAAGCGCTCGCGCAGCGTTTGCCACGTGGTGCGCCACGGAAACGTCCGCAACCGCCGAGCCAACGCGCCGGCGCTGGTCACCGTCCACCGGGAAGTGTCGTCGTGCATCCCGCTATCATGCCAGCCAATGCAACCTCCGTCGGCCCCGCTTGTTTCCTCCACCCCTGCGCCCGCGGTGGCGCGCACCCGTGCCCTGGCGCTGGCGGCGTTGGGGGGCCTGATCGTGCTGGGCCTGGCGTGGGAGCTGTGGCTGGCGCCGCTGCGCCCGGGTGGCTCGTGGTGGGCGCTGAAGGTGTTGCCGCTGGCCATCCCGCTGGCCGGGCTGCTGAAGTGGCGGCTGTACACGTTTCGCTGGCTGAGCCTGCTGGTGTGGCCCTACGTGGCCGAGGGCGTGGTGCGTGGCAGCAACGACGCCGGCCTGTCGGCGCTGCTGGCCTGGGGCCAGACCGGCTTGGCGCTGCTGTTGTTCGCCGCCTGCGCCGCCCACGTGCGGCTGCGCCTGTGCGCGGCGCACCCCCCGACCGCATGACGATGCACACGCCCATGTCCGCGCCCAACGTCACCGCCCCTGACGACGCCGTGCTCGACGCCCTGCGTGCGGTCGTCGGCCCCGAGCATGTGCTGACCACGGCGACGCACGACCTGACCGCGTGGGAACAGGATTGGCGCCGCCGTCACCGTGGCCGTGCGCGCGCGGTGGTGCGGCCCGCCGACACCGCGCAGGTGGCCGCGGTCGTGCGCGCGTGCGCCGCGCACGGCGCGCCCATCGTGCCGCAGGGCGGCAACACGGGGCTGGTGCTGGGCGGTGTGCCCGACGCCAGCGGCACCGAGGTGGTGCTGAGCCTGCAACGCCTGCAGCGCATTCGCGCGCTGGACCGCGACAACCTGACGTTGACCGTGGAGGCCGGCTGTGTGCTGCAGGCGGCGCAGCAGGCGGCCGCCGACGCCGGCCTGTGGCTGCCGTTGAGCTTGGCCTCCGAAGGCAGTTGCACCGTCGGCGGGGTGCTGGCCACCAACGCCGGCGGCACGCAGGTACTGCGCTTTGGCAACGCGCGCGACCTGTGCTTGGGGTTGGAGGTCGTCACCGCCGACGGGCGCGTGTGGGACGGCCTGCGTGGCTTGCGCAAAGACAACACCGGCTACGACCTGCGCCACCTGTTCATCGGCAGCGAAGGCACGCTGGGCGTCATCACCGCCGCGGTGCTCAAGCTCGTGCCGCAGCCCGCAGCCCAGCTCACCGCCTGGGCCGCCGTGCCCTCGCTGGCCGCGGCGGTGGCGCTGCTGGGCGTGGCGCAGCGGCACCTGGGGCCGGGGCTGACGGGCTTCGAGGTGATGAACCGGCTGGCGCTGCAACTGGTGCGGCGCCATTTTCCCGCGCTGCCGCAACCCCTGACCGAGCAGGATGCCCCTTACGCGGTGCTGCTGGAGCTCAGCGACCCTGAGGGCGAAACCCACGCCCGCGCCCAGCTCGAGGCGAGCCTGACGCACGCGCTGCAAGAGGGTTGCGCCCTGGACGCCGTGGTGGCGTCCAGCGTGGCCCAGGCGCGCACGCTGTGGCACATCCGCGAGTGCATCCCGCTGGCGCAAGCCGAGGAGGGGCTCAACATCAAGCATGATATCAGCCTGCCGGTGTCGCGCATCCCCGCGTTTTGCGCGCAAGCCGAAGTGGAGCTGCAGCGCCACGCACCGGGCGCGCGCCTGGTCAACTTCGGCCACCTGGGCGACGGCAATTTGCATTTCAACGTGCAGTGTCCCGAAGGCGCCGACGCCGCCGCCTTTTTGCGTGCGCACGAAGCCGCCATCAACACCTTGGTGTACGACCTGGTGCGTGCCCATGGGGGCTCGATCAGCGCCGAACACGGCATCGGGCGCCTGAAAGCCGCGACGCTGCCGCGCTACCAGGACCCGGTGGCCCTGGCGCTGATGCGCGCCATCAAGCAGGCGCTGGACCCGCACCACCGGCTCAACCCGGGGCGTGTGCTGGCTGACGGGCAGGCCCCCACCGCGCCGTGACCGCCCGGCGATAATCGCACCCATGAGCACACGTCCGGTTCGCCGTCAGTACGAGGACTTCATGCGCCATGTGTTCGAGCATGGCACCCCCAAAACCGACCGTACCGGCGTGGGCACGCGCAGCGTCTTCGGCTACCAGATGCGCTTCGACCTGCGCGAAGGCTTTCCGCTGGTCACGACCAAAAAGCTGCACATCAAGTCCATCGTGTACGAGCTGCTGTGGTTTTTGCGCGGCGACAGCAACGTGCGCTGGCTGCAGCAGCACGGCGTGACCATCTGGGACGAATGGGCCGGCCCGGACGGTGAGCTGGGGCCGATCTACGGCGTGCAGTGGCGCTCGTGGCCCACGCCCGATGGTGGCCATATCGACCAGATCAGCGAGGTGCTGCGCACCCTGCGCACCAACCCCGACTCGCGCCGCATCATCGTCAGCGCCTGGAACGTGGCCGACCTGCCCAAGATGGCGCTGGCGCCGTGCCACGCGCTGTTTCAGTTTTACGTGGCCGACGGGCGCCTGTCGTGCCAGTTGTACCAACGCAGCGCCGACGTCTTTTTGGGGGTGCCCTTCAACATCGCCAGCTACGCGCTGCTGACGCACATGGTCGCGCAACAGTGCGATTTGGATGTGGGCGATTTCATTTGGACCGGCGGCGATTGCCACATCTACCACAACCACGTCGAGCAGGTGCAGCTGCAGTTGTCGCGCCAGCCCTACCCCTACCCGGAGCTGCGTCTCCGCCGGCGACCGCCCACGCTGTTCGACTACACGTTCGACGACTTCGAGTTCATCGACTACCAGCACCACCCCGCCATCAAGGCGCCGGTGGCGGTGTGACCGCAGGCCGCCATGCTGTCGCGCACCCAGGCTGTGGGGCTGGTGGCCCTGACCTTGATGTGGGGCGTCAACTGGCCGGTGATGAAGCTGTCGCTGCAGGAGCTCACGCCGCTGTATTTTCGTGCGCTGACGATGACCGGCGGTGCGCTGTGGCTGTGGGCGTTTTACCGCCTGCGCGGGGTGCGGCTGACCCCGCAGGGGCACGAGTGGCGCAGCATCGTCAAGCTGGCCCTGCCCAACATGCTGGGCTGGCACACGCTGGCCATTTTTGGCGTGGCGGCGTTGGCGTCGGGGCGCGCGGCGATCCTGGGCTTCACGATGCCGGTGTGGACGGTGCTGCTGGGCGCGCTGTTTTTTGGCCAGCCGCTGACGCGCCGCTCCAGCGTGGCGGCGCTGGCCGTGCTGTTGGCGGTGGCGCTGCTGCTGGCCGACGAATTCACCGCGATGGCGGGCCGCCCCGTGGGCGTGGCGGTGATGCTGGGGGCGGCGCTCAGTTGGGCCATCGGCACGCTGATGATGCGCCGCGCCCACCTGACGCTGCCGGTGGAGGCGCTGACCGTCTGGATGATGTTGCTGACCGCCGCCGCGCTGTGGCTGCTGGCGCTGGTGTTTGAGCCGTGGCCAAGCTGGCGCTTCAGCCCGCGCATGTGGGGCTTGCTGGCCTACGGCGTGCTGTTCAACTACGGCTTTGCGCAGATCATTTGGTTTTCGCTGGCGCGCCACCTGCCACCGGCCACCAGCGCGATGAGCGTGATGATGGTGCCGCTGATCGGCACCGCCAGCGCCACCGTCATCGCCGGCGAATGGCCGCGCTGGACCGACGGCGTGGCGGTGGTGTGCGTGATGGCCGCCATCGCCACCGTGCTGGTGCCACCGGCGGCGTGGCGCGCCGTGCTGCGGCGCTGACACCCCGGGCACGCCACGCGTCCCGACGCTGCCGCCCCTACCGCGTGGCTGCCCGCTGTCTTGGCCGACACCCGCACCTGCAGGCCCCACTCGGCGCTCGGCCACCAACCTCAGCTTCCCACTCGGTGGGAACAACCTACTGAAACTCGACGGCTAACGTCGTCGCTCAGGGGCGTACCACTTGCGGCGCGTCCTGCTGGAGCGCAGCGTTGGCCGAGACGGCCGACACCAGCGGGAAGCGCTCGGGATGCCGGATCGACTCGACAGACAGATCGATGTCGAGCTGCGGCCAATAAAGGTGTTCGGCCGTAGGCCGTTCAACATGGCAAAGCTGGTCCACGGTCGCCTGCCGGAACCAGGGAAACTCGGAAAACGGGATCAACAGCTCCTCGTCGCCCACGAGTAGCCAGAACCCGTGCTTGGAAATGTGGGTGACCTCAGCAGCCAAAGTGTTGGTACCAGGCATTTTTGATCTCCTGCAGGTGGCGGAGGATGATTTCCTCTGCGGCGGACAGCTCTTTCGGCGTCAGCCCCACATGACACGCGAGGGCAACCGAAGGCTCGAGCCAGAACTTGGCCTCGCCGTCGGGATGCGCGACGTGGACGTGCATTCTCGGCTCTTCGCGGGAAAAGAAGAAGAGCCGGAAAGGGCCTTCACGGACAACGGTTGGCGCCATGAGGTTGTTGTCGGCTATGTGGCGGACGAGGGCCCCGACCCCCTGCGAGCCCGAGACGAGGCGGAGCACGTCAAGATCGTTGTCGTCTGATGCATGCGGCCAAGCGTGTACGGTGGGCACACGCGGCCTCCAGATCGGCAAAGATGTGCGCTTGACACCCAGGCACGCGCCGGCCGCACGGTGCGCAAAGCCCTCAGGCGCGCGGCAACGTCACCCCGCGCTGCCCCTGGTACTTGCCGCCACGGTCGCGGTAGCTGGTCTCGCAGACTTCGTCACTTTCGAAAAACAGCACCTGCGCGCAGCCTTCGCCGGCGTAGATCTTGGCCGGCAGCGGCGTGGTGTTGGAAAACTCCAGCGTCACGTAGCCTTCCCACTCCGGCTCGAACGGCGTGACGTTGACGATGATGCCGCAGCGCGCGTAGGTGCTCTTGCCCAAACAAATCGTCAGCACGTTGCGCGGGATGCGGAAATACTCCACCGTGCGCGCCAGCGCGAAGCTGTTGGGCGGGATGATGCAGTGGTCGCCGTGAAAATCGACGAAGCTCTTCTCGTCGAAGTTCTTCGGGTCCACCACGGTGCTGTGGATGTTGGTGAACACCTTGAATTCGGGTGCGCAGCGGATGTCGTAGCCGTAGCTGCTGGTGCCGTAGCTGATGACCTTGCGGCCGTCGACCTCGCGGATCTGGCTCGGCTCGAACGGCTCGATCATGCCGTGCTGCTCCGCCATGCGGCGGATCCACTTGTCGCTTTTGATGGTCATGGTGTCAAGGCGCTGCGTCCAATGGCGCGATTGTACGCAGCGCCCGCGGGGCCACGCCGGCGCGGCCGGGCCCGGCACGCGTGCGGAGCCTCAACCCCGCGCCGCCGTGGTGCCCGCCTTATTGCGCCGACGGCACCTTGCCCTCGACACCCTTGACGAAGAAGTTGACCTTGTCCTTCCAGTCTTGATCGGCCTTGACACCCTTGGCCAGCACTTCCTTGCCGGTGTTGTCGACGATCGGGCCGGTGAAGACTTCGAACTCGCCGCTCTTCAAGCCCGCCTTGACCTCCTCGACCTTCTTTTTGGCCTCCTCGGGCACGACGTCGGCGATCTTGATCAGGTCGTTGAGGCCTTCCTTGACGCCCCACACGGTGCGCTTGGTCTGCCATGTGCCATCCAGCACCTCTTGCACCGCCTGGATGTAGTACGGGCCCCAGTTGACGACGGCTGAAGCCAGGTGCGCCTTCGGCCCGAAGCTGCTCATGTCGCTGTCCCAGCCAAAGGCGTATTTGCCGTTTTTCTCGGCGGTTTGCAGCACCGCGGTGGAGTCGGTGTTTTGCAGCAGCACATCCGCCCCTTGGTTGATCAGGCTTTGCGCGGCTTCGGTCTCCTTGGGCGGGTCGAACCAGGTGTTGACCCACACGACCTTGAGCTTGATGTTGGGCTTGACGCTTTGGGCCCCCAGCGCGTAGGCGTTGATGTTGCGCAGCACCTCGGGGATGGGGAACGAGCCGACGAAGCCCAGCGTGCCGGTCTTGGTCATGTGCGCGGCGATGATGCCGGCCATGTACGCGTCCTGGTAGAAGCTGGCGTCGTAGATGCGCATGTTGGGCGCGGTCTTGTAGCCGGTGGCGTGCTCGAACTTGACGTCCGGAAACTCCTGCGCGACCTTGAGCATCGGCTCCATGTAGCCGAACGAGGTGGCAAAGATGATCTTGTTGCCCTGCGCCGCCAGATCACGGATGACGCGCTCGGCGTCCGCCCCTTCCGGCACGCTTTCGACGAAGGAGGTCTGCACCTTGTCACCAAAGTGCGCCTCGACCGCCTTGCGGCCGAGGTCGTGCGCAAACGACCAGCCGGCGTCACCCACCGGCCCCACGTACACCCAAGCCGCCTTCAGGGGCTCGGGCTTGGGTGCCTCGGCCGGTGCCGCCGCCTGCGGCGCGGGCTCTTCCTTTTTGCCACAGCCCACCAGTGCGGTGGCCCCCACCAGACCCAAGGCGGCCGCAGCGGCCGTGTTCCTGAGCCAAACGCGCTTGCTCGTGTCGATCATCGTTCAAACTCCTGCCGGGGACGGCGTCGTGGTTTCGTGCGAAAAGCCGCTATTGTCCTCCAACCCCCGGTTCAGCCCCCGGGGTGGAAGGGTTTGCCCAGCGCGTGCGGCATGTGCATGCGGATCCAGCTCGGGTTGCGCGAGATCAGCACCAGCACCGCCACCGTGGCCAGGTACGGCAGCATGGTCAAAAATGGGCTCGGGATTTGCACCCCCATGCCTTGCAGGTGGAATTGCAGCATCGTCACCCCACCGAACAGGTACGCGCCAAGCAAAACCCGTGCCGGTCGCCAGGTGGCGAAGGTGGTCAACGCCAGCGCGATCCAGCCCTTGCCAGCGATCATGCCTTCGACCCACAAGGGCGTGTACACCGTGGAGACGTACGCGCCCGCCAACCCGCACAGCGCCCCGCCCACGGCCACCGCCGCCAGCCGGATGCGGCGCACCGGGTAGCCCAGCGCATGCGCCGACTCGGGGCTTTCACCGACGGCGCGCAGCACCAAACCGGTGCGCGTGCGGTCGAACAGCCACATCAGCGCCAGCGCCAACGCCACCGCGCCGTACACCAGCGCGTGGTGCCGAAACAGCGCCGGCCCCAGCAGCGGCAGATCGGCCAGCCACGGCACCTGCGGCTGCACCAGCTCCGGCAGCTTGTACTGGGTGTAGGGCTGGCCGGCAAAGGCCGAAAGCCCCGCCCCGAGCAGGCTCAGCGCCAAGCCGGTGGCGTACTGGTTGGTGTTGAGGTAGATGACCAGCCACCCCAGCAGCAGCGACAACGCCGCCCCAACCGCCATGCCGGCCACGAAGCCCAACGGGTGCACGCCCAGGTGCACCACGGTGGCAAAGCCCGCCAGTGCGCCGCACAGCATCAGCCCCTCGGCGCCCAGGTTGACCACGCCGACCTTTTCGTTGATCAGCAGCCCCAGCGCCGCCAACGCCAGCACCGTGCCGGCGTTGAGCGTGGCGGCGATCAGCAGTGCCAAAGCTTCCATCGCGCATCAACCTTTCGACCAGCGAAGTCGGTAGGTGATCAAGGTGTCGCACGCCAGCAGCGTCAGCAACAACAGCCCCTGAAACACCCCGGTGATCGACTTGGGCAGCCCCAGGCGCGACTGCGCCAACTCGCCGCCCAGGTAAAACATGCTCATCAGCACCGCCGCGCCGGTGATGCCGGCCGGGTGCAGGCGGCCGACAAACGCCACGATGATGGCGGCAAAGCCGTAGCCCACCGGCACGTGGGGCGTGAGCTGGCCCACGGGGCCGGCCACTTCGAGCGCGCCAGCCAGCCCCGCCAGCGCCCCGGTCACCCCCATGGCCAGCCACAGCGCCGCGCGCGCCGAAAAACCGGCGTAACGCGCCGCCAGCGGGGCCAGCCCGCCCACCTGCTGCGCAAACCCGGCGCGTGTGCGAAACAAAAACAGCCACACCGCCACCGTGGCCAGCAACGCCAGCACCAACCCCACGTTGACGCGCAGTCCCGGCAGCAGACGTGGCACCAACGCCGTCGCGTCGAAGCGCTGCGTTTGCGGAAAGTTGAACCCCAGCGGATCTTTCCACGGGCCATAGACCAGGTAGTTGAGCAACTGCACCGCCACGTACACCAGCATCAGGCTGACCAGGATTTCGTTGGCGTTGTAGCGGTCGCGCAGCACCGCGGTGACGCTGGCCCACGCCAGCCCGCCCAGCGCGCCAGCCAGCAGCACCAGCGGCCAGGTGGGCCAGGCCGCCCCCTGCAGCGCCAGCGCCACGCCGCTGGCGCACACCGCACCGATGACGAACTGCCCCTCGGCGCCGATGTTCCACACGTTGGAGCGAAAGCCAATCGCCAACCCCAGCGCGATCAGCATCAGCGGCGTGGCCTTGAGCAGCAGTTCGCTGAGCGCGCGCAGGTCGCGCAGCGGCTCGACGAAAAACACCCGCAGCCCCGCCAACGGATCCTTGCCCAACACCGCAAACAGCACCACGCCGATGGCCACCGTCAGCGCCAGCGCCAGCAGCGGTGACGCCCAGCGCCACCACGCCGACGGTTGGGGACGCCGCTCAAGCCGCAGCATGGTGCACCTCCTCGGCGTGCGCCAGCGGCGAGCCGGGCCACAGGCCCGACATCCACTCCCCGATCAGCTCCACCGTCGCCTCGGCCACCGGCACGCTGGGCGACAGATGCCCCTTGCACAGCACGACCAGGCGGTCGCACAGCTCGAAGAGCTCGTCCAGCTCCTCGCTGACGACCAGCACCGCGCAGCCCGCCTCCCGCAGCGCCACCAGCGCGGCGCGGATCTGCGCCGCCGCCCCGACGTCCACCCCCCAGGTGGGCTGCGACACCACCAGCACGCGCGGCTGCGCGTCGATTTCGCGTCCAACGATGAACTTTTGCAGGTTGCCGCCGGAGAGCGACTGCGCCGCCGCGTCCGGTCCGGCCGTCTTGACGCCGTAGCGCTCGATGATGCCGATGGCTTGCGCCCGCAGCGCGCCCAGGCGCAGCCAGCCGCCCCGCCCCACCGCTTCGGAGCGCGTCAGCAGCAGGTTGTGCGCCAGCCCCAGCGTCGGCACGGCGCCGCGTCCCAGGCGCTCTTCCGGCACAAAGTGCAGCCCCAGCCGGCGCCGCTGCCCCGGGTGCGCGCGCCCAATGTCGCGCCCGTCCAGCCACACGGTGCCCGGCGGCGCCGACGTATCCTCGCCCGACAGGGCCGCCAGCAGCTCGCGCTGCCCGTTGCCGGACACGCCGGCCACCCCGACGATCTCACCCGCGCGCAGCGTCAGGTCGACGCCGTGCAGGTCGGTGCCGAACTCGTGCGGGCTCTTGAGCGACAGCCCGCGCAACGCCAGCACCACCTCGCCCGCAGGGCGGCGGTGCGGCGGCAGCGGCGGCGGCTCGCTGCCGATCATCAAGCGCGACAGCTCGGCGTTGTCCACCACGCGCGGGTCCACCGTGCCGGTGACCCGCCCGGCGCGCATCACGGTGCAGGTGTCGCACAACGCGCGGATTTCGTGCAGTTTGTGGCTGATGTACAAAATGCTGCAGCCCTGCGCCGCGAGCTGGCGCAACACGCCAAACAGCCGCTGCACGGCCTGTGGCGTCAGCACCGAGGTGGGCTCGTCCAAAATCAGCAGCCGCGGCTGCGCGAGCAACGCGCGCACGATCTCGACCCGCTGGCGCTCGCCCACCGACAGCGTGTGCACCGGCCGCGCCGGGTCCACCTCCAGCCCGAACTCGCGCGCCTTGGCTTCGATGGCCGCGCTGACCTCGCGCAGCGAGGTGTCGGCCCGCAACCCGAGCCAGACGTTTTGCGCCACCGTCAGCGTCTCGAACAGGCTGAAGTGCTGAAACACCATGCCGATGCCCAGCTCGCGCGCCTGCTGCGGGCTTTTCAGGTGCACCTCGTTGCCGTCGAAGCGCATCGTGCCTTCGTCCGGCTGCACGACGCCGTAGATGATCTTCATCAGCGTGGACTTGCCCGCGCCGTTTTCACCCAGCACCGCGTGGATGCTGCCTGGCGCCACGGTGAGCGACACGTGGTCGTTGGCCAGCACGCCTGGGTAGCGCTTGGTGATGCCGTGCAGCTCGAGTCGAGGGATGGCGTCCATCGTCGCAAATCGTTCGGGGGTGGGCAGCGCGCCGCGGCGCGAGGTGCGCAATGGTAACGGGTATCAGTCGAACAGCGAACGCTGCTGCGGCAGCCCGGGGGCGGGCGCCGGCGGCCGAAAGCGGGTCACGTCCAGCGGCGTGTGCTCGCGCTGCAGCCCCAACCGGCGGCAGGCTTGCGCGAAGCGCTGGCGCAGCAGGTCGGCCCACACGCCACGCCCCGCCATGCGGGCGCCAAACGCGGCGTCGTAGTCGCGCCCACCGTGCAGCTCGCGCACCCGCGCCAGCACCCGCGCGGCGCGCTGCGGGTAGTGCGCCTGCAACCAGTCGGCAAACACGGTGCGCACCTCCCACGGCAGGCGCAGCACGGTGTAAAAGGCACGCGTCGCGCCGGCCTCGGCGGCCGCGCTCAGCACCTGCTCCAGGTCGTCGTTGAGAAACGGGATCTGCGGCGCCACGCTCACCCCCACCGGCACGCCGGCGTCGGCCAGGGCACGGATGGTGCGCAGCCTTCGCCAGGGGGCCGCCGCGCGCGGCTCCAGCCGCCGCGCCAGCGCCGCGTCCAGCGTCGTCACCGTCACGTACACCGCGCACAAGCCCTGCGCGGCCATCGGCGCGATCAGGTCCAGGTCACGCTCCACCCCGCTGCCCTTGGTGACCAGCACCCAGGGGTGCTGCGTCTCGTGCAACACCTGCAACAACGCCCGAGTCAGGCCCAGCTCGCGCTCGACCGGCTGGTACGGGTCGGTGACGCTGCCCATGGCCACCGGCGCCGGCGTGTAGCGCGGGTGCGCCAGTTCGGCGCGCAACCGTTCGGCCAAGCCTCGCTTGGCCACGATGATGGTCTCGAAGTCCAGCCCCGGCGACAGGTCCAGGTACGCGTGCGTGGGGCGCGCGTAGCAGTACGCACACCCATGCTCGCAGCCGCGGTAAGGGTTGAGCGAGCGGTCAAAGCCGATGTCGGGCGAGTCGTTGTAGCTCAGGGCGCTGCGCGCGTCTTCCCAGCGCAGCTCGGTGCGTGGAGGTGGCCGCGGGGCCGCGTCGTCGTCGCTGGGCCAGCCGTCGTCGAACGGCTCGCGCACCTCGTGGGCGTAGCGGTGGGCCAGCCGCTGGCCGCTGCCACGGCCTTTGGGCGGGGGATGGGCGGCCGCCGCCATCGTCACACCTCGGGGCTGACCGCCACGCTGGGCTGCGGCTGGCCCGCCACCGTGTGGCAGCGACGAAACGGCGGCAAGCTGTTCAAAATGACCCGACCGTACCCGGTGGCGCTCAGCCGCGGGTCGTAGCACACGATGCGGGCGTGGTCGGCCTCGGTGCGGATGGCCCGCCCCACCCACTGCTTGAGCCGCAGCGCGGTGGCTGGCACCACAAGTTCGATGAACGGGTCGCGGCCGCTGGCGCGCAACCATTCGGCGCGCGCCTCGCCCACCGGATCGTCAGGCGGCGCAAAAGGCAGCTTGGTGATGAACAGCTCGGCGCACAGGTCGCCGGGCAAATCCAGCCCCTCGCCAAACGACTGCAAGCCCAGGATGATGGAAGCCTCGCCCGCCGCGACGCGCTCGCGGTGCTGCCGCAACAGCTGCGGGCGCGGCCGCTCGCCCTGCACCAGCGTGCGCGCGCGCAGCGTCGGGGGCAGCGCCGCCGCCACCCGCTGCAGGTGCGCGCGCGACGTGAACAGCACCAGCGCGCCGCGCCGCACCGCGGGCAAGTCCCGCAGCAGCGCGTGTTGCACCGCCTCCTGGTACGCCGCCAAGTCGCGCGGATCGGCCGCCACCCCCGCCAGCACCAGTTCGCCCTGGCGGGCGTGGTCAAACGGGCTGTCCACGGTCTGGGCGGCGACGTCGGGCTCGTCCGCCAGGCCAACCTCGTTGAGGTAAAAGTCGAACCGCCCGCCGCTGGTGAGCGTGGCGGAGGTCAGCACCGCGGCGCGCACCTGCCCCCACAACCGCGTCCGCAGCAGCGCGCCCGGCAACATGGGGCTGGCGTGCGCCAGCACGCGCACGGTGCCGTCGCCGCCATGGGGCGGGTACAGCGTGAACCATTTGGCCAGCGGCGCCTGCCCCGCCGCAGGCTCGTGCAGCAGCCAGCGCACGGTGTCGCTGGCCGCCTCCAACCGCGGCGCCAGGGTGCCCAACTGGGTGTACAGCGCGGCCAGACGGTGCGCCTCGTCGGGCTGCTGGCGCATGGCGTCGCGCAGCGTCTGCCCCAGCGCCCGCACCGCCGCCAGCAGCGTGCCGGCCGCCGCATCCGCCTGGGCCAGGGGGCCATCCCACCCTTCAGGCAAACGGCCATGGGGCAAGCGCACCCGCAGCGGTTCGTCCGCCCCGCGCAACCGCTCGCCCCACGCCTGCACGCACAGCCGCGCCACGTCCTGCAACGCCGCGCGCAACTGCGCAGCGGCCTGGGGCACGTCGGCAACGGCGTCGCATTCAACCTCCTGCGCCACGCGCAGCGCCCGGCTGGCCAACCGGTCCACCCAGGCCAGCCGCGTCAGACCGGTGCGGCAGCCAAACTGCTCCAGCGCGGTGGTCGGCAGGTGGTGCGCCTCGTCCAGCACCAGCAGGCATTGGTCCAGTTCGGGCAACTGGCGCGTGCCCAGCGTGGCCAGCAGCAGGTCGTGGTTGACGACGATGACGTGGGCGCCGACAAGGGCTTTGCGCCGCTCGAAGTACACGCACGCCCCGTACTGCGGGCAGTGGCGCGCGCTGCACGACGCCGCGTCCGCCGCCACCGCGGCCCACCAGCGTGGCTCGGGCGGTTGCGCCAGGCTGTCGAGCTCGCCGTCCCACTGCCCGTGCGCCAGCTCGGCGGCGCGCGCGTGCAGCCACGCACGCCGCGCCTGCTGCGACGCCGCGTCGGTGGGTTGCAGCGGCAGCTCGTCGTCGTGCCCCTCGTCGGCGGCCGCAGGGTCGCTCAGCCACTGCTCGAGCTTGAGCCGGCAGACATACCGCCCACGGCCTTTGGCCAACGCCCAGCGCACGTCCCATGGCAGGCGCGCGGCCAGCGTCGGCAGGTCGTGGTGCACGAGCTGTTCTTGCAGCGCCACGGTGGCTGTGGACACGACGACCCGCGTGCCGCGCTGCAGCGCCAGCGCGATGGCCGGCGTCAGGTACGCCAGCGATTTGCCCACACCGGTGCCAGCCTCGATCACGGCGATGCGGCGCTCGGGCGTTTGGCCCGGGGCCAGCTTGCCCAATGTCCCTTGCGCCAGTGTGGTGGCCACGCGCTCGGCCATCGCCCGCTGCCCGGCGCGCGGGCGCAGGGTGGACGTCTCGGCGATCAGCCGGTCGAACGCCGCCAACGCCTCGTGGGCCAGATCCTCGGTGTTGCGCATGAACCGCAGTTTGACACACCGTTGCACCGCCGATGTCACTTCAGCTTCATAATCGCTGTTTACATCATCGCGTAAGTCGATGAATGCATTGCTTCAGGGAGCCTGCGAACCTTCGGAGCCACTCGCCCTCATGAGCCCAGCCCCTGCCGCGACCCCAGCCGCCGCACCGTCCCCGGTGGAGCGGCTCGAACGCGCGCTGCAAGCGTTGACGGCGTATGCGGTGCCGCTGATGCTGGCCGCGCTGACGCTGCTGGCGGTGTGGCGCTGGCCGCAGGACCTGGACGATGGCAAAAGCGCGCCGGCGCTGCCGCTGCGCACGATGTTCGCCGATGAGGCACGCGACGCCGCCAGTGTGCTGCCCGCTCTGCGCGGCCTGCCGCCGGCGCCGGCACGCGACACCCGGCTGTCGGAGCAGCCGCTGTGGGTGTTGATCGACACACCGCCCGAGCTGCGCGACCGCCCCGGTCATGTGCTGGACTTTCCCTCCCGCCACGCCACCTCGATGCAATGCTGGGACGCCGCCACGCTGCAGCCGTTGGGGGCCGTCGACCGCATGCGCGGCCCGGTGGCGTCGGGCGCGCTGCGGCCTTCGCGCGCGGGGTTCGTGCTGGAGCTGCCCGCCTGGCCCGAGGCCGTCGTCTGCCAAACGCGCTTCACCGGCCCGGGACGGTTGACCGTGCATGCGCTGCCCGCCGCCGCCGTCGAGCAGGCCGAACGGCGCTTTCACCGCAACGCCGGCTGGCTCGATGGCGGGCTGTTGATGCTGGCCGTGTTCACGTTGGTGGCCGGCCTCATCAACCGCGAACGCAACTACCTGATTTTTGCCGCGTGGCTGGTCATCAACCAGCGCATGGCGGCGTTGTCGGCCGGCTGGGACTACCAGTGGCTTGGCTACCTGGTGCCGACCGATTGGCTGGTGCCGCTGCGGCGCCTCACGTTGGCGCTGTATTCCACGGCCACCGTCGTGCTGTTTCGCTACCTGTTCGAGGCCGACCTGGTGCGCGTGGGCCTGCTGCGTCCGGTGCGCTGGGTGCTGGTGGCCTGCGTGCCGGTGCTGCTGGCAGCGCTGGTGTTGCCGTACCGTTGGTTCCTGCCCATCATCTGGAGCGCCACCGGGTTGGGGGTGTTGGTGCTGGGCTACGCGCTGCTGATGATGCTGGTGCGCACACGCTCCCGGGTGGCCATGTGGTACGCCGCGGCGATGGGCATCGCGTTGGCCGCCAGCGTGTACGAGGTGATCGCGGCTGCGGCGGGGCTCAAGGGGTTGCTGGCGTCGTTCAACAGCGTCACCGCGGCGCTGGCGTCCAGCCTGCTGGCCTCGCTGGCCATTGCCGAGCAATTTCGGCTCGAGCACGAGCAGCGCCTGGCCCTGCAGGCGGAACTGCAGCACACGTTCGACTTCATTCCGATTGGCCTGTTCACGCTGGACGCGCAGGGGCGCTTTTTGAGCGCCAACCCCGCCATGCACACGCTGCTGCAACGCCCGCTGGAGCTGGAAGGGCAGCGCTGGGACGCGATTTTTCCGGCGGCGGATTGGACCAAGCTCAGCGGCGGCGCCGAGCCCGGACAGACGGTCGAGTTCGAAACCGGGCTGGCCGGGGCCGACGGTGGCGGTCAGCGCTTTTTGGTGCGCGCCGCACGTGCGGGCGACACCATCGAGGGCACGCTGCAAGACATCACCGACCGCGTGCGGGCGCACGAGCATCTGCAGTTCCTGGCCGACCACGACCCGCTGACCAAGGTGCTCAACCGGCGCGGCGTCGAAGCCTGCCTGAGCCGCGGCCTGCAGCGGCTGCGCCGCGGCAAGCCACTGGCGGTGGCTTACCTGGACCTGGACCGCTTCAAGCTCATCAACGACCTGTACGGTCACCCGGCCGGGGACGCCGTGCTGCAACAGGTGTGCGAGCGGGTGCAAGCGCCGCTGGCGTCGCACATGTACCTGGGCCGCGTCGGCGGCGATGAGTTTTTGATCGTCATGCTCGACACGGCGCTGCACCGCGCCGAAACGGTGTGCCGCGACATCCTGCTGCGGCTGGGCAGCGAGCCGTACAGCGTTGGCGACCGCGCGTTCCAGGTGCGCGGCTCCATCGGCCTGATCGAAGTCACCCCCGGCAGCACCGTCAAGGACGTGCTGGCCACGGCCGACCGGGCCTGCCGCGAGGCCAAGCGCAACCCTGCAGCCGGGCTCGTGGTCTATGAGCACGGCGCGCGCGTGTTCCAGGAACACGAAGCGGAGATGCAGCTCGTGCAGCGCCTGGCCGATGGCCACGAGATCGAAGGGCTGTTCCTGGAAATGCAGCCGGTGGTGTCGCTGCGCCACCCGCACCAATCGCTCAACTTCGAAGTGCTGCTGCGCATGGCGGACGAACATGGCAGCCGCGTGCCGACCGAGCGCATCATCCGCGCCGCCGAACACGCCGGCCGCATGAGCACCATCGACCGCTGGGTGCTGTCCAGCACCCTGCGCTGGCTGGACGAACACCGCGACGAGCTGCCCGCCAGCCAGTTTGTGTGCGTCAACTTCAGCGGCGCCTCGCTCAACGACGAGCGCTTCATCCACGACGTCTACACGCTGCTGCAGCAGCACGCGCAGGTGGCGCCGCGCCTGTGCCTGGAAATCACCGAAAGCGTGGCGCTGCACGACATCGGCAACACGCGGCGCTTCATCGACCGTGTGCGCAGCTATGGCGCGCGCGTGGCGCTGGACGACTTTGGCGCCGGCTACACGTCGTTTTCGTACCTCAAGGATCTGCCGGCCGACATCCTCAAGATCGACGGCAGCTTCATCGTCAACATGACGCGTCACCCGGCCAACGTGGCCATCGTCGAGGCGATCGTGAGCCTGGCGCAGAACCTCGGCATGAAAACCATCGCCGAGTGGGCCGAGGACTACGACACCGTCGAGACGCTGGCCGAGATCGGCGTGGACTACGTGCAAGGCTGGGCGTTGTCGCGCCCCGTGCCCCCGCAGCGCATCCTGAGCGCGCGCAGCGGCGCCGACTTCATCACGGATGAGCGCATCCGCGTCTACCTCGACACCCGCCCGGTCGACGACGAGCTGGCCGAAGTCGACTGGGTGCTGGGTCAGCCGACCGTGCCGCCGTCGCCAGCATCGAGCTCGATGTCCGGGTGATCGGTGTTGAACCAGAAGTCGTACAGCGGGTGACCGGCGCCTTCGAAGCGCGCCGTGGCGATGTCGCAGTACATCACGCGGTGCGGCAGCCCAAACACGTGCTCCAGCGGCACGAACCCCTTGGCCGGATCGACATCCCGGAACATCAGGCGCGCGTACTGCCGGTCCAGCGGCGAGCGCGCCGTCACCAGCACGTAGCGCACGCCTGCGCGCTCGCACCAGTAGTAGGCGGCCTTCAGCATCACGGTCTTGACCAACCGGCTGTCGGCGCGCTGCGTCACCGCCAGCCGCGTCACCTCGGCGCAGCGTGCGTCGGCCATCCAAGCGGGCAGCCCGAACGACTGCTGCAACGCCAGCGGCCGGTGCTCGTTGGTTTGGATGCGCAGCGTGCCCAGCAATTCGCCATCGGCGCGGGATTCGGCCATCAGCACCGCCACGCCCGGCGCCAGGTCCAACGGATCGACCTGCAGCAGCCCTTGCGTCAGCGAGGCCGGCAAGTGGCGCGCGTAAGCGTCGTAGCGCAGTTGCGCCACGCGGCGTAAATCGGCCTGGCTGCGCGCCACGCGGATCCGGAAAGGCAACCGCTCGCGGCGCATCGCGATATCGTGCTCGGCATGCCACGCGGGCGCCGGCACGGCGTACCAACCGGCGCGCGGCACGATGGCGTGTTCGTGGGACGTCTGCGCTTGCATGGTGGGCTCCTCCAGTGGAACAGCGACGGTTTCACTGTAGGCAAGCCCGCACGGCGCTGGAGTCGGCAGTGCGCTGTTTGCGCTGTCAGGCTTTTTCCGACACCGGCGTCAGGCCCCGCCCAACCGGCGCGCGCGGCCCGGTCAGCGGCGCCCCTGACCGTGCGCCACCCGGCGGCCGCACCGCTACAATGGCGACCACGCCAGCGGAAGTGTGGCCGAGTGGTTGAAGGCACCGGTCTTGAAAACCGGCAACCCGCAAGGGTTCGTGGGTTCGAATCCCACCGCTTCCGCCACCGTCTCACTCATGCCGCAGCGCCTCGATGGGGTCCAGCCGGGCGGCGCGGCGGGCGGGGAAGTAGCCAAACGCCACGCCGATGAGCGCCGCCACGGTGAACGCCAGGGCGTTGATGGCGGGCTCGAAAACGAACGGCACATCCATCGCCACGCTCAGCCCGACGCTGGCGGCCAGCGCCAGCAGCAGCCCCACCAAACCGCCAAAGGCGGCCAGCACCACCGCTTCGACGAGGAACTGGCCCATGACCTCGCGTTCGCGCGCACCGATGGCCAGCCGCAGTCCGATTTCGCGCGTGCGCTCGGTGACGCTGACCAGCATGATGTTCATGATGCCGATGCCCCCCACCACCAGGCTGACGGCGGCCACCGCCCCCAGCAGCATGGTCATGATGCGGGTGGTGCCCGCCATCGTGTCGGCCAGTTGCGCCGTGTCCAGGATGTTGAAGTTGTCCTCTTCACCGTCGGCCAGGCTGCGGCGTTCGCGCAGCACCGCACGCAAGGCGCTTTTGACGGCATCGGCGTCGGCGCCGTCCTGCATCGACACGTGCAGCGTGAACACGCGCGTATGGCCCACCACGCGCCGGTGCAGCGTGGTGATGGGCATCAGCACGACGTCGTCCTGGTCCTGACCGAACGCGCCGGTGCCCTTGGGGGCCAGGACGCCCACCACCTCGCACGGGATCTGGCGCACGCGCACACTGGCGCCCACCGGTGAGCTGGCGCCAAAGAGCTCGCGTCGCACCGTCTCGCCCAGGATGCACACCGCCGCGCCAACGCGCTGCTCGTCGTCGGTGAAGGGCCGGCCCTCGGCCAGGGTCCAGTTGTTGGTCAGCATCCAGTCCGCCGAGCCGCCGATGAGGCTGGCGCTCCAGTTGCGCCCGTTGGCCACGACGGCGCCGCTGGAGCGCGTTTCGGCCGCCACCGCAAGCACCCCGGGCACCTGGGTGGCGATGGCGTGGGCGTCGGCCAGCTTGAACGACGGCGCGCCACCGCCAAAGCCGCCCGGCCCGAGGCGCTGCCCGGGGCGCACTTGCAGCAGGTTGACGCCCAGGCTGGCGATCTGGGCCTGGATGGCGCGTGTGGCGCCGTTGCCCACCGTGACCATGGTGACCACCGCGGCCACGCCGATGACCACGCCCAGCACCGTCAGGAACGAGCGCAGCAGGTTGCGCCGGATCGAGCGCAACGCCAGCAGCAAGGTGTTGAGCCACATCGTCGTCAGGCCTCCGGGCTGGTCGCCGCCGTGGTGTCGCGCCGCTCCTCGCGCTCAATGCGGCCGTCGCGAAAGTGCACGATACGCTGCGCGTAGGCGGCGATGTCGGCTTCGTGCGTGACCATCAGCACGGTGATGCCGCGCTCGCGGTTGAGGCGGGTGATGAGCTGCATGATCTCGTGGCTGCGCTGCGAGTCCAGGTTGCCGGTGGGCTCGTCGGCCAGCAGCACCTGCGGCTGGGTGACGATGGCGCGCGCGATGGCCACGCGCTGCTGCTGGCCGCCGGACAGCTCCGCCGGGGTGTGGTGCTCCCAGCCCGCCAGGCCCACCTCGGCCAACGCGGCGCGCGCGGCGGCGTGGCGCGTGCGCGCGCGCTCGCCGCGGTAAATGAGCGGCAGCTCGACGTTTTCCAGCGCGGTGGTGCGCGGCAGCAGGTGAAAGCCCTGGAAAACAAAACCGAAGTAGCGCCGCCGCAGCAGCGCGCGCTCGTCGCGCGCCAAGCGCTGCACCGCCACGCCCTGGAAGCGGTATTCCCCAACGCTCGGGGTGTCCAGCAGACCCAAGATGTTCATCGCCGTGGACTTGCCCGAGCCGCTGGGCCCCATGATGGCGACGAACTCCCCCGCCCTGACCTCCAGGTCCACGCCACGCAAGGCCTGAAACGCCGCCGCCCCACTGCCGTAGGTGCGCTGCACCCCCATCAGGGCGATCAGCGGTGCCGATGCCGAGGTGCTCATCGCGCGCCGCGCCCGTTGCTGCGTTGCTCCACGATCACGGGCAGGCCGTCGGCCAACCCCTCGCCGCTGACTTCGGTCATGCGACCGTCGCTGATGCCCACCGTCACCGGCAGCGCCTGCGGCTGGCCGTCGCGCAGCACCCAGATCTGGCGCGGCCCGCCGGCGCGGGTGTCGACGCGCACCGTTTTGCGCCCGGCGCTGGGCGGCTTGGGCATGAACAGGCTGGCCAGCCCACCACCGGCGCTGGGGGCCGTGGGTTCGCTGGGCGCGAAGCGCAGCGCCGTGTTGGGCACCAGCCACACGTCCTTGCGCTCGGCGGCGCGGATGGTGGCGGTGGCCGTCATGCCCGGCCGCAGCGACAGGTCGTCGTTGGCCACGCCCAGGGTGGCGCTGTAGGTGACGACGTTGTCGGTCTTGGTGGCGCCGTAGGCGACACGCTCGACCTGCGCCGGGTAGCGCCGCCGCGGGTAGGCACTCACCGTGAACGTGGCACTTTGTCCTTCGCGCACATGGCCGACGTCGGCTTCGTCCACCGCCACGTCGAGCTTGAGGCGGCGCAGATCCTGTGCGATGGTCAGCAGCGTGACCGCCTGCAGCGACGCCGCCACGGCGTTGCCTGGGTCGACGTTGCGCGCCAGCACCACACCGTCGATGGGCGAGCGGATGGACGCTTTGGCCAGGTTGGTTTCGTTGGTGGACAGGGTGGCGCGCGCCTGCTCCACCGCCGCGCGGGCCACCTCCTGCGCGGCGCGGGCGCGCTGCAGCGCGGCCTGGGCGGCTTCGAGCTCGCTGGGCGACGGCGTGGTGCCGCCGCTGAGCTGCGCCAGCGTTTGCAAGCGCTTCAGGTTGGCCTCGGCCTCGGCGGCGGTGGCGTCGGCCTGCGCCACCTGCGCCTGCGCCGACGCCAGCGCCGCACGCGCGCTGTTGACCTGGTCTTGCAGCTTGGCGGTGTCCAGCACCACCAGCACCTGCCCCCGCTGCACGCGGTCGTTGACGTCGACCAGCACCTCGCGCACGGTGCCGGACAGCTCGCTGCCGATGTTGACCGAACGCACCGGCTGCAGCGTGCCGTTGGCCGTGACGTTGAGCACGAGGTCACCGCGCTTGAGGGGCTCGGTCACGTACACCGGGCGGGCCTGCTCGGCGCTGCGCACCTGCCAGCGCTGCCAGCCCCAGCCTGCGGCCAGCAGCACCAGCAGCGCGAGCCAAGGCCAGGGTCGCCGCCACAGCGGCCGCGGACGTTCGTCGCCCAGCAGGCGCTGCACGTCGGCGTCGGAGGGGCGTGTCGTTCGTTTCCACCAAGGCATGTCAGGGTCACCTCGATCGTTCGGGCACCGGGTCGGTGTCGGCGGGCTGCCAGCCCCCACCCAGGGCTTTGAACAGGCGCGCGTGGTCTGTGGCCCACTGCGCCTGGGCGGCGATGCGCTCGCTGCGCACGGCCAGCCACGTGCGCTGGGCGTCCAACAGCGTGCGCAGGTCAGCCAGCCCCGCGCGGTGGCGCAGCGTGGCCTGCTGCAGCGCCGCGGCCGCGGCTTCTTCGGCGGCCTGCAGGTGCCGCACGCGGGCACGGTCGCTGGCGATGGCCACGAGGGCGTTTTCGACGTCGCGCAGCGCCGCCAGCAACGCGCCTTCCAGCGCCGCGCGGGCTTGCTCCAGCGCCGCCTGTTGCTGGCGCACCTGGGCCTGGCGCTGCCCCGCGTCGAACAGCGGCGCGGCGACGCTGGCCACCAGCGCACGGGTCAGTGCAGCGGGGTCCAGCAGCTCGCTCACCCGCGGGGCTTGCCAGCTCAGGCTGCCCGTCAACGTCAGCGTGGGCAACCGGGCCGCGTCGGCCTGCGCCACGCGCGCCGCGGCGGCCTGCCAACGCGCCCAGGCGGCGGCCACGTCCGGACGCTGGCGCAGCGTGTCGGCCGGCACCGGCAGGGTCCAGGCCGGCGGCGGCTCGGGCGCACGCTCGGCGGGTTGCGCCAACGGCGCAGCGCCTGCCGGGCGGCCGGCCAGCAGGTTGAGCGCGTGCAGCGCTTGGCGTGCGCTGGCTTGCAGCGCAGCCACGCTGGCGCGGGTTTGCTCCAGGTTCGCGCGTGCGCTGTCCAGGTCTTGCTGCGCGCTCAGGCCGGCCTGCACGCGCCACTGGGTCAATTGCACGCTGTCGGTTTGCGCGGCCAGGCTCTGCTGGGCGGTTTGCAGGCGCTGCTGCGCGCTCCAAAGGTCCCAGTAAGCCGCCGCCACCTCGGCCGCCAGCGACACGCGCGTCCAGGCCAGCGACGCCGCCGTGGCGCGCTCGTCCGCTTCGCTGGCTTGCACGGCCGCGTTGCGTCGACCCCACAGGTCCAGTTCCCACTGGGCATCAAGCCCGGCGCTGACGGCGTGGGCACCGCCCGCCTCGGTGCGCGCCTGGCGCGCGCCGAGGCGGGCATCGACGCTGGGCCAGGTGGCGGCTTGGGCCGCTTCGCGCACCGCGCGGGCTTGCGCCAGCGCAGCCTGGGCCGCGCGCAGGTCGGTGTTGGCTTGCAGCGCCGCCTGCACCCAGGCGGTCAGCGCGGCGTCACCCAACCCTTCCCACCAACGCGCCACGTCCCACGCCGATGGCCCGTCGGGCGGCGCGGGTGCGGCGCCGTCCAGCGCCGTCCACGCGGTCGGCGTCTCGACGCTGAGCACCGGCCCGGGCGCCAGCGGGGCGCTGGCGCACCCGGCCAGCGCCAGCATCGGCACCGCCAGCCAGGTCAGGCGCCGGCGCGCGGTCATCGGGTGGGTGGGTGTCGTCATCGTGGGCGCCATCGTGCCACCGGTGCACTGCTGCCGTGTGTCGGTCACGTCAAGTTGTGTTGCTGCGCCGCCCCGGCCACGTGCACGGCGCGCACGGCGCGGTCGTCGCCCAGCATGATGAGGGCGAACAACCACTCCGCCAACGACTGCGCCTGCGCGCAGCGGCGCGCCAGCAACGGCGTGGCGGCGGGGTCCAGCAGCACGAAGTCGGCTTCGCTGCCGGGGGCCAGCGAGCCGACCGTGCCGGCCAGGCCCAGCGCACGCGCCGCCCCGGCGGTGTGCTGCCACCACAGGTCCAACGGCTCCAAGCTCACCCCTTGCTTGGCCTTGCCATCGCCGCGCACGGCGGCGCGCCCCACCGTGTAGGCCGTGCGCATCGTCACCAGGGGGCTGAAGCTCATGCCGCCCCCCACATCGCTGGCCAACCCGAGCACGATCCCCGCCGCGCGCGCCGCCGCGTAGTCGAAAAAGCCACTGCCCAAAAACAGGTTGCTGGTCGGGGCCACGGCGATGGCCGCGCCGCTGCGGCGCAGCAGCGCCCAATCGTCGTCCTCCAGGTAGATGCCGTGCCCGTAAACGGCGCGCGGGCGCAGCAGGCCAAAGCGCTCGTACACCGCCAGGTAGCTGCGGTCGTGCGGGTAGAGCTCGCGCACCCAGCGCACCTCGTCGACCTGTTCGGCCACGTGCGACTGAATCCACACGTCGGGGTAGCGGGCGGCCAACTCGCCCGCGCCGCGCAGTTGCGCGTCGCTGCAACTGGGGGCAAAGCGCGGCGTGATGGCGTAGCCCAGCCGCCCGCGCCCGTGCCAGCGCTGCAGCAGCGTCTCGGTGTCGCGCAAGCTGGTTTCGGTGTCGTCGCGCACGCCGTCGGGGCTGTGGCGGTCTTGCAGCACCTTGCCGGTGATCCAGCGCAGACCGCGGGCCTGGGCCTGGCTCAGCAGCGCTTCGACCGACGCCGGGTGCGAGGTGGCCCAGGTCAGTGCCGTGGTCACGCCGTGGCGCGCCATCTCGTCCAAAAAGAAGCGGGCCACCGCGTGGGCGTGGTCGGGGTCAGCCAGGCGCGCTTCCTGCGGGAAGGTGTAGCGTTGCAGCCAGGGCAACAACCCCTCGGCCGGCGCGCCGATGATGTCGGTTTGCGGGTAGTGCACGTGCAGGTCGATGAACCCCGGCGCCAGCAGCCAGCCCCGGTGGTCACGCACCGGCACGGTGGGGTGCGCCGCACGCACCGCGGCGTACGCACCCACGGCCAGCACCCGCTGCACCCCGGCCGCGTCCGGTGCGGTCACCAGCAAACCATCGTGTTCGAAGTGGGCCTGAGGACCGTCAGCGTGCGGGTCGAACCACAGCAGGGAAGCGCGCCAAGCTTGCATGGGGCGTAAGCTTAGCCGCCTTCAGCCACGCAGGTGGCGGTGGGGGACATGCTGCTGCCGCCACCAACCGTGCGGCGCCACCAGCAGCGACAGCGCGTACCACGCCCCCAGCAACAGCACGATGGTCGGGCTGGTGGGCCACTCCATCCGGTACGACCACCACAGCCCCATCCAGCCCCCAACCGCGGCGGTGGCCACGGCCCACAGCAGCATCGGCTGCCAGCGCCGCGCCCACAGCCGGGCGCTGGCCGCCGGCAACACCATCATGCCCACCGCCATCAGCGTGCCCAGGGCATGAAACGCCGCCACCAGGTTGATCACCACCAACGCCAAAAACCCTTGGTGCGCCCACGCGCCCCAGGGGCTGACGCCGCGCAGAAACGCCGGGTCGACGCACTCCATCACCAGCGGACGCCACAGCAGCGCCAGCCCGCCCACGGTCACGGCCGACACGCCCGCCAGCAGCGCCACCACCCCGTCGTCCAGCGCCAGCACCGAGCCGAACAGGACGTGCAGCAGATCGACCTGGGTGCCGCGCACCGAGATGATCAGCACCCCCAGCGCCAACGACACCAGGTACAACGCGGCCAGGGCGGCGTCTTCACGCAGCACCGTGTGGCGCGCCACCGCCCCCGCGGCCAGCGCCACCACCAAACCGCCCACCACGCCACCCAGCGTCATGGCGGGCAGCGACAGGCCGGCCGCCAGGTAGCCCAGCGCCGCGCCGGGCAAGATGGCGTGCGACATGGCGTCGCCCATCAGGCTCATGCGGCGCAGCATCAGCAGCACCCCCACCGGGGCCGCGCCCAGCGCCAGCAACGCGCAGCCGATCGCCGCCCGGCGCATGAAGTCGAACTCCAGCCCCGTGCTGGCCAGCAGCGCCGTCCACCACGCCTCAATGCCCATGGCCGGCCTCCGCTGCGTGGGGCGCGGCCCCGGGGTCGGGCAGGTCGCACACCTCGGCGGTGTCGTCAAAGGCCTCTTGCAACTGGCGCGCACGCAGCAGGTTGGCCTCGGTCAGCACCGCAGCCGTGGGGCCGTGCGCCACCAGCTCGCGCGCCAGCAACGTGGCCAGGGGGAAGGCTGCGCGCACCAGCTCCAGGTCGTGCAACACCGCGATCACCGTGCGGCCCTGCTCGTGCCAGCGGTGCAGCACACACAGCAGCTCTTGCAGCGTGCGCGCATCGACCCCCGTGAACGGCTCGTCCAGCAGCACCACCGGGGCGTCTTGCAGCATCAGGCGGGCAAACAGCGCCCGCTGGAACTGGCCGCCCGAGAGGGTGTCCAGCGTGCGCCGCTCGAAGCCGTGCAGCCCCACCTCGGCCAGCGCATGGGCCACGCGCGCGCGCTGGCCGGCGTCGGGCCGCCGCCACGGCCCCAGCTCGTGCCACAGGCCCATGGCGACAAGCTCGGCCACCGTGATCGGAAAGCTGCGGTCAACCTCGCTGAGCTGCGGCAGGTACGCCACCTGCGCCGGCGCCACGCCGTGGATGCGGCCGTGCATGGGCCGCAGCCGGCCCGCCACGCACTTGAGCAGCGTGGACTTGCCCGCCCCGTTGGGCCCCACCACCGCGGCCAGCGCACCGGCCGGCCAGCGCAGGCTGACGTGGTGCACCGCCGGGTGGCGCTCGTAGCCTGCGGTCAGGTCATGGACGACGATGTCAGCGGGTGCAGCCATGGGCCACGGCGCATAAAAAAGGCCAGTCGCTGGGACTGGCCTTGGGTGTATGGCGCGGCTGGCAGGATTCGAACCCACGACCCCTTGGTTCGTAGCCAAGTACTCTATCCAACTGAGCTACAGCCGCGTTGTTGTCGGAAGCCCGCATTATACACGCAAAAACGCGGCGCTTCGCACCACGGCCCCCGTCAATGACGGAAGTGGCGCACGCCGGTGAACACCATCGCCACGCCGCGCTCGTCCGCGGCGGCGATGACCTCGGCGTCGCGCACCGAGCCGCCCGGCTGGATGACGCAGGTCGCGCCAGCGTCCACCACTACATCAAGCCCGTCGCGGAACGGGAAGAAGGCGTCGCTGGCCACCGCCGTGCCCTGCAGGCTCAGGCCCGCCGCCTGCGCCTTGATGCTGGCGATGCGCGCCGAGTCGAGCCGGCTCATCTGGCCCGCGCCCACGCCCATGGTCATGCCGTCTTTGCAAAAGACAATGGCGTTGCTCTTGACGTACTGCGCCACGCTCCAGGCGAACAGCAGGTCTTGCAGCTCTTGCGCGGTGGGCTGGCGGCGCGTGACGACCTTGAGGTCTTGCGCGCGCAGCACGTGGTGATCGGCCGTTTGCACCAACACCCCGCCACCGACGCGCTGCAGGTGCAGCCGGTTGCGGGTGGCGGCCACGTCGGCCGGCAACGCGATGCGCAGCAGCCGCACGTTGGTTTTGGCTTTGAACACGGCCAAGGCCTCGGGCGTGAAGTCGGGCGCGATCAGCACCTCGACGAACTGTTGCGCCACCGCCTGGGCGGCCTGCCCGTCCAGCGTGCGGTTGAAGGCGATGATGCCGCCAAAGGCGCTGGTGGGGTCGGTCTGGAACGCCTTGCGGTACGCCTCCAGGGGGCTCGCACCCACGGCCACGCCGCAGGGGTTGGCGTGTTTGATGATGACGCACGCCGGGGCTTCGAACCCCTTGACGCACTCCCACGCCGCGTCGGCGTCGGCGATGTTGTTGTACGACAGCTCCTTGCCTTGCAACTGCTGCGCGCTGGCCAGCGAGCCCTCGGGCGCGTCCGGGTCGCGGTAAAAAGCCGCCTGCTGGTGCGGGTTTTCGCCGTAGCGCAGGTCTTGCACCTTGGTCCAGCACGCGTTGAACTGCGCCGGGAAGGTGTGCCGCGCGGGCACGGCGTCGGCCGCCGGCGCACCGGCGGTCAGATCCAGCGCCGACAGGTACTGGCTGATGGCGGCGTCGTACTGCGCGATGCGGTTGAACGCCGCCACCGCCAGCCGCAACCGCGTGGCGTCGCTGACACGGCCGGCGTCGCGCAGCTCGGCCAGCACCAAGGGGTACTGCTCGGGATCGGTCAACACGGCGACGTCGCGCCAGTTTTTCGCCGCCGAGCGCACCATGGCCGGACCGCCGATGTCGATGTTCTCAATGGCGTCGGCCAGCGTGCAGCCGGGCTGGGCCACGGTGGCCTCGAACGGGTACAGGTTGACCACCAGCAGGTCGATCGGTGCGATGCCATGGTCGGCCAGCGCCTGCATGTGCGCCGGCACATCGCGCCGCGCCAACAGACCGCCGTGCACCTTGGGGTGCAACGTCTTGACACGGCCGTCGAGCATTTCCGGAAAGCCGGTCACCTCGGCCACCTCGGTGACGGGCAGGCCGGCGTCGGCCAGCAGGCGCGCGGTGCCACCGGTGGAGATCAGTTGCACGCCCAGCGCGTGCAGCCCCTGCGCCAGCGCCAGCACGCCGGTTTTGTCGGAAACGGAAATCAACGCTCGCATGGTCTCGGGTCCTCGGGACAAGGTTGGGGAAATCGGTGGGTCGGGCGCTGGCCTCAGGGGCGGCCGCTGGACAGCAGGCCGTGCTGCTGCAGCTTTTTGCGCAACGTGTTGCGGTTCAGCCCCAGCCACTGCGCGGCGCGCGACTGGTTGCCGCGCGTGCGCGCCATCACCTCTTGCAGCAGGGGCTGCTCCACCGCGCGCACCAGCATGTCGTGCAGGTTGGCCGGCTCGGTGTCGCCCAGGGTGTCGAAGTAGGCCGCCAGGTTGGCGCGCACGCAGTCGGGCAGGCTGGGTGGGGTGTCCATCGTCGGGTGTGGGTGGTGGCTTCAAGCGGCCAGCGGCAGCGCTGCGGGCGGGTCTTGCAGGGTGTCCAAAAACGCGTGCAAGGCCTGCAACTGCTGCTCGGGCCGGGTGGCCTGCACGACCGCTTCGCGCAGGCGCTGCTGCGCCGCGGGCGCGCCGCCCAGCGCGCGCAGGTACCACAGCAGGTGCTTGCGCGCGCTGCGCACGCCGGTGTGCTCGCCGTACAGGTTGTAGTGGTCCAGCAGGTGCTCGGTGAGCCACGCGCGCAGTTGGGCCGGCGTGGGCGCCGGCATGGGCCGGCCCGTGCGCAGCTTGTGGTCGATTTCGGCAAACAGCCACGGCCGCCCCTGCGCCGCCCGGCCGATCATCACCGCGTCGGCCCCGGTGGCGCGCAGCACCGCGTCCGCGGCCTCGGGACTGTCGATGTCGCCGTTGGCCACGACGGGGATGCGCACCAGCGTTTTGATGAGGGCGGTGGTGGCGTGCTCGGCCTGACCGCTGTAGCCTTGCTCGCGCGTGCGGCCGTGGATGGTGAGCATGCGCACGCCGGCCTGCTCGGCCAGGCGCGCCAGCCGCGGGGCGTTTTTGGCCTGCGCGCACCACCCGGTGCGCATCTTCAACGTCACCGGCACGCCGTGCGGCTCGCACGCCGCCACCACCGCCTCGATGATGGCGACGGCCAGCGCTTCATCCTGCATCAGGGCGGAGCCGGCCCACTTGTTGCACACCTTCTTGGCCGGGCAGCCCATGTTGATGTCGATGATTTGCGCGCCGCGGTCGATGTTGTAGCGCGCCGCGTCGGCCATCATCTCGGGGTCGGTGCCGGCGATCTGCACCGCAATGGGCCCGGGCTCGCCCGCGTGGTTGGCCCGGCGCGCGGTCTTGAGGCTGTCGCGCAGCTCCGGGCGCGCGGTGATCATTTCGCTGACCGCGTAGCCCGCCCCCAGCCGCTTGCACAAGCGCCGAAAGGGCCGGTCGGTCACCCCGGCCATGGGGGCGACGAACCAACGGTTGGGCAGCGTGTAAGGCCCCAGGGTCAAGCCAGCGCTCATCGTGGTTGCTGAAAAAATGGGCATTGTAGCGTGCGGCCCACCCTGTCCAGCCGCCGCCCTATACTGCCGGCCGTCGTTGACCCGCCGCCGCCCCATGGATGCCTGGATCGCTCCCCTGCTGCACACGCTGAGCCTGCCCGAAGTGGGCTTGCCCACGGTGTTCGTGGTGGCGCTGGTGTCGGCCACGCTGCTGCCGATGGGCTCGGAGCCGGCGGTGTTTGGCTTGGTCAAGCTCAACCCGGAGCTGTTTTGGCCCGCGGTGCTGGTGGCCACGGCGGGCAACACGGTGGGCGGCGCCATCAGTTGGGCCATGGGCTACGGGGCGCACACGGCGATCGACCGTGCACGCGGCTCGCCAACGCACCTGCGCGCACTGGACTGGTTGGAGCGTTTCGGCCCCAAAGCCTGTTTGCTGAGCTGGCTGCCCGCGGTGGGCGACCCGCTGTGCGCGGTGGCGGGCTGGCTGCGGTTTCCGTTTTGGCCGTGCGTGGCCTACATGGCGATCGGCAAGTTCGCGCGCTACACGCTCATGACAGCGGCGCTGCTGTGGCTGCTGCCGGGGGATTGGCTGGCGCGCTGGGTGGGTTGAGGCGCGCACCCAGCGCCCGCTCGATCAGGCCGGGCAGCTCGCGCACCAGGTTGGGCTTGTGCACCACGGTCAGGCCGTGCAGCGCGTGCGCGTAGTCGGCGCGTTGCGCTTCGTCCAGCGAGGTCAGCACGATCAGCTTGCTGTCCCCCACCAACGCGTGGTGGCGCAAGCCCATGATCATCGACGCGCCGTCGATGCCGGGCAGCAGGATGTCCACGATCAGCACGTCGGGGTTGAGCTGACCAAACGACACCAGGCCCGAAATGCCGTCGTCGGCGACTTGCAGTTGCACCTGCGGAAAATGCTGCCGCATCAGCAACCGCACCAGCTGCTGAAAGTGCGACGAATCTTCGATCAACAGCACGCAGGGGGGGCGCGACGGCCGCCCGGCGCGCCGCCGCGCCGCCGCGCGGCCCGCGCCGACGCTGGCGCGGCTGCGTTGCAACCAGGCGCGCAGCGATTCGGCGGTGATGCGGCGATGCCCGCCGGGGGTTTTCCACGCCTCCAGGTCGCCGCGGTCCACCATCAGTTGCACCGAGCGCACGGCCATGCCGAGCAGGCGCGCCACCTCCAGCGTGGTGTAGTAGGGCTGGTCGTGGCTGTCGATGTCGATTTCGGTCACTTGGCGTTTCATTGTCGCCATTTTCACCGAAATCGCCGCGCTCGCCAACGTCCGCGCGCCGCCGCCACCGGCGGCGGTGTCAGGTCAGCGACTTGAAGCGCACGCGCTTGGGCCGCGCGCCCTCCTCGCCCAAGCGACGCACCTTGTCGGCCTCGTACTCGGTGAAGTTGCCGTCGTAGAAGTACCACTGGCTGTCGCCCTCGTAGGCCAGGATGTGCGTGCAGATGCGGTCGAGGAACCAGCGGTCGTGGCTGATCACCAGCGCCGTGCCGGCGAACTCCAGCAGCGCCTCTTCCAACGCACGCAGGGTTTCGACGTCGAGGTCGTTGGAGGGCTCGTCCAGCAGCAGCACGTTGCCGCCTTTGGCCAGCGTCTTGGCCAGGTGCAGCCGGCCGCGCTCGCCGCCGGAGAGGTCGCCAACGCGCTTTTGCTGGTCGTTGCCCTTGAAGTTGAAGCGGCCCAAGTAGGCGCGGCTGGGCATGACGAACTTGCCCACGGTGATGTTGTCCAGACCGCCCGAGACCTCCTCCCACACGGTCTTGTTGGGGTCCAAGCAGTCGCGGCTTTGGTCCACGAAGGCCAGCTTGACCGTCTGGCCGATGATGATCTCGCCGCTGTCGGGGCGCTCCACGCCTTGGATCATGCGAAACAGCGTGGACTTGCCCGCGCCGTTGGGGCCGATGATGCCCACGATGGCGCCGGCGGGCACGTTGAACGACAGGTTGTCGATCAGCAGCCGGTTGCCGAACGCCTTGCTGACGTTGCGCAGCTCAATGACCTGCGAGCCCAGCCGCTCGGCCACGGGGATGAAGATCTCGTTGGTCTCGTTGCGCTTTTGGTATTCGTAGTCACTCAGCTCCTCGAAGCGCTGCAGGCGCGCCTTGCTCTTGGCTTGGCGGCCCTTGGCGTTGGCGCGCACCCACTTGAGCTCCTCCTTCATGGCCTTGCGGCGCGCGTCCTCGGCTTTTTGCTCCTGCTCCAGGCGGCGCTCCTTTTGCTCCAGCCACTGCGAGTAGTTGCCCTTGTACGGGATGCCCATGCCACGGTCCAATTCCAGGATCCACTCGGCGGCGTTGTCGAGGAAGTAGCGGTCGTGCGTGATGGCCACCACGGTGCCGGGAAAGCGCTGCAAAAACTGCTCCAGCCAGTGCACGCTTTCGGCGTCCAGGTGGTTGGTGGGCTCGTCCAGCAGCAGCATGTCGGGTTTGGACAGCAGCAACCGACACAGCGCCACGCGGCGCTTTTCGCCACCGGAGAGGTTGCGGATCACCGCATCCCACGGCGGCAGGTTGAGCGCGTCGGCGGCCAACTCCAGCTGCAGGTCGGTGTTTTCGCTGCCGGCGGCGGCGATGATCGCCTCCAGCTCGGCTTGTTCGGCCGCCAGCGCGTCAAAGTCCGCGTCGGGCTCGGCGTAGGCGGCGTACACCTCCTCCAGGCGCTTTTTGGCCGCCAGCGCGCCGCCGATGCCCTCTTCCACCGTCTCACGCACGGTCTTGTCGGGGTCCAACTGCGGCTCCTGCGGCAGGTAGCCAATCTTGATGCCCGGCATCGGGTAGGCCTCGCCCTCGAAGTCCTTGTCCACGCCGGCCATGATCTTGAGCAGCGTGGACTTGCCCGCGCCGTTGAGCCCCAACACGCCGATCTTGGCCCCAGGGAAGAAGCTCAACGAAATGTCCTTCAAGATCTGCCGCTTGGGCGGCACGGTCTTGGAGACACGGTTCATCGTGAACACATACTGGGCCATCGCAGGGTCACCTTCACAAAAACAACGGATACACGAAAAAAATGGCCCGGGCAGGCCCCGGGGTTGGCGCCAATTATCCCAGTTATGCGACAATCGCGTGCAGTCGGTTCGCATCAGTCACGGACCGGCGGGCAACAACGCCCTGGCGTTCGGGTGCCCCGTGCGCACGCTGCCAACACTGGCTTTGGTCAGCCGCCGTCCCCCGCCGCCTTGTTTTTCACTTCATCGACCCCCGACTGAACCGCGCCAACCGCACGCATTGGACGTGCCGGTCGTCCTCACTGCCGAGGCTGCGACCACACCGCGGTCAAGGTTCGATGCCGCGCGCCCCGGCATGGGCGCTCGCACTGGTATGACATTCGAAGAACTTCAACTGCTGCCGGCCTTGGTCGAGGCCGTGCGCGAGCAGGGCTACACCGAGCCCACCCCGATCCAGGCCGAGGCCATCCCCGCCGTGCTGGCCGGCCACGATGTGCTGGCCGGCGCCCAAACCGGCACCGGCAAAACCGCCGCCTTCACGCTGCCGTTGCTGCAGCGCCTGGCCACCCAGGGCGAACCACCCAAACGTGGCCAGTTTCGCCCGGTGCGCGCGCTCATCCTGACCCCCACGCGCGAGCTGGCGGCCCAAATCGGCGAGTCAATCAAGGCCTACGGCAAGCACCTCAAGCTGCGCAGCGTCGTCGTCTTTGGCGGCGTCGGCCTCAACCCCCAAATCGAAAAGTTGGCCAAGGGCACCGACATCCTCGTGGCCACCCCTGGGCGGCTGCTGGACCTGGTGGACCAGGGGCACCTGGACCTGTCCAAGGTCGAGATCCTGGTGCTGGACGAGGCCGACCGCATGCTGGACATGGGCTTCATCCACGACGTGCGCAAGGTGCTGGCGCTGCTGCCCCAGCACAAGCAAAGCCTGCTGTTTTCGGCCACGTTCAGCGATGAGATCAAGGCGCTGGCGCAAGGGCTGCTGCGCGACCCCAAGCTGATTCAGGTCACGCCCGCCAACACCACCGCGCAGCGCGTGCGTCAGGTCATCTACCCCGTGGGCCGCGACCGAAAGATGGCGCTGCTCAAGCACCTGCTGGACACCCACGGCTGGAACCAGGTGCTGGTGTTCACGCGCACCAAGTTCGGGGCCAACCGCGTGGCGCAGTTCCTCAACGAGCAGGGCATCAGCGCCATGGCGCTGCACGGCAACAAGAGCCAGACCGCGCGCACGCAGGCGCTCGAGGGCTTTAAGGCCGGTCAGTTGCGCGTGCTGGTGGCCACCGACATCGCCGCGCGCGGCATCGACATCGAAGAGCTGCCGCACGTCATCAACTACGACATCCCCAACGTGCCGGAGGACTACGTGCACCGCATCGGCCGCACGGGCCGCGCCGGCTCCACCGGCGAGGCGCTCAGCTTCGTCAGCCTCGACGAGGAAGGCTGGATGATGGCCATCGAGCAGTTCATCGGCCAACCCATCGAGGTGCAAGCGCTGCCCGAATTCATGCCCCCGCCGGATGAGAAGGCCGAGCCGATCGCGATGGGCCGCCAGGTGCTGTGGGGCGGCGCGGGCAAGCCGCCCAGCCGTGAGGTCATGGCCGCTGCCGCCAAGGCGGCGCGGCGCGAGCTGCAAGAGCGCCTGCGCGCCCGTCGTGCCGGCGGGCCGGGCCCCGCCGCGACCAGCGACGACGACACGCCAACCGACACGCCGCCCGCCAGCGGCGGCTCCGAGGCGTCCGGCGACAGCGACGCGCAGCGCGTGCGCATCGACCCCGAGGGGCGGCGCAACCGCAACCGGCGCCGCCGCAACAAAAACAAGGGCGGTGGCGCACCGGCGCAGGGCGCGGCGGGCCAGCCGCAGCGCCCCAATGCGGCCGCGCCGTCCCAGGCCAAACCGCGCAAGCCCAACACGCCGCCGCCCGCGCGCCAGCCCGACCCCTTGCGCACCGGCATCGATGCGCTGGGCGAGCGCGGCGGGCGCCGCAAGAACAACCGGCCCAAGGGGGGCGGCGGCATCGACCCGCTGCGCACCAGCTTTGGCCGCATCCGCTGACCACGGCGTAAGGACGAGACGACGATGCGTATCCTGCACACGATGCTGCGGGTGGGCAACCTGCAGCGCTCGATCGACTTTTACACCCGGGTGTTGGGCATGCAGTTGCTGCGCACCTCGGACAACCCGGAGTACAAGTATTCGCTGGCGTTTTTGGGCTACGACGGCGGCAACCCCGGGCAAGCCGAAATCGAGCTGACCTACAACTGGGGTGTGGAGTCGTACGAGATGGGCACCGCGTACGGCCACATCGCCATTGGGGTGCCGGACGTGTACGCGGCGTGCGAGCGCATCCGCGCCGCAGGCGGCACCATCACGCGCGAGCCCGGTCCGGTCAAAGGCGGCACGACCGTGATCGCCTTCGTCACCGACCCCGACGGCTACAAGATCGAGCTGATTCAGCGCAGCTTCGACGCGCCGGGCGCGGGCCTGCGCTAACAACCCGCGCCGCGGGCGGTGGGCACCGGGCGGCTTACAGCCGCTCGGCCCCGCCCAGGTACGGGCGCAGCGCTGTCGGCACCGTGATGGTGCCGTCGGCGTTTTGGTGGTTTTCCAGCACCGCCACGAGCGCACGCCCCACCGCCAAGCCAGAACCGTTGAGGGTGTGCACCAGCTCCGTCTTGCCCTGCTCGTTGCGCATGCGCGCCTGCAGCCGCCGTGCCTGGAAGTCGCCGCAGTTGCTCACCGAGCTGATCTCGCGGTAGCGCCCTTGCGCGGGCAGCCACACCTCCAGATCGTGCGTGCGCGCCGCGCCAAAACCCATGTCGCCCGTGCACAGCAACACCACGCGGTACGGCAGCTCCAGCTTTTGCAGAATCGCCTCGGCGTGCGCGGTCATTTCCTCCAACGCCGCATGGCTGTGCTGCGGGTGCACGATCTGCACCATCTCCACCTTGTCGAACTGGTGCTGGCGGATCAGGCCCCGGGTGTCGCGCCCGGCCGCGCCGGCTTCGGAACGAAAGCACGGCGTGTGCGCGGTCAGTTTGATGGGCAGCTCGGCCTGCGGCACGATGGTGTCGCGCACGAAGTTGGTCAGCGTCACCTCGCTGGTGGGAATCAGGTACATCGGCGGCTCGTCGCCCTGCGCGCCGCCCTTGTGGGCTGCGAACAAATCGGCTTCGAACTTGGGCAACTGGCCCGTGCCGCGCAGGGTCTCGGCGTTGACGATGTAGGGCGTGTAGCACTCGGTGTAGCCGTGCTCGGTGGTTTGCACGTCCAGCATGAACTGCGCCAGCGCCCGGTGCAGACGGGCGATGGGGCCGCGCAGCACCGCAAAGCGCGCGCCGCTGAGTTTGGCCGCCGTCTCGAAGTCCAGCCCCAGGCGCTCGCCCAACGCCACGTGGTCGCGCGGCTCGAACGGCAACGGCGCCGGATCCGCCCCCAGGCCGCCGGTGGGGCTCCAGCGGCGCAGCTCGACGTTGGTGCTCTCATCCGGCCCCACCGGCACCTCGGGCAGGGGCAGGTTGGGCACCGCCAGCAGCAGCGTGTGCAGCTCGCTTTGGATTTGCTCCAGCCGCGCCGCAGCGGCCTCCAACTCGGCCTTGATGCCCGCCACCTCGGCCATCACGGCCTCGGCCGCGGTGTGATCCCCCTTGCCTTTGAGCTGACCGATCTGCTTGGACAAGGCGTTGCGGCGAGCCTGCAGCGTTTCGGTGCGCACCTGCAGGTTCTTGCGCTCGGCTTCCAGCGCGCGAAAGGCCGCCACGTTCAAAAAGGGTTGCGGGGATTGTCGGGTCTCGAGCCGCGCGACCACCGTGTCGAGATCGCGGCGCAACAGGTTGATGTCCAGCATGATGGCGCGATTGTAGGCGCGGGCCCGGCACCTTCGGCCGCCGCGCAGGCCGGCGGCGCACCTCAGGCGCGCGCCAACGCCACCACCGGCACCGCCACGCGGCACTCGCGCTGCAGCAGCGTCAACAGCACCACGGCGCGCTGCTCGCCATCGGGCATTTGGTACACCGCCTCCAGCCCGGCAAACGGGCCGCGCGTGATGCGCACGATCTGCCCTGGCGTGAACAACGGCTGCGGCTGCGCCGTCAACTGCGCCACCTGCTGGCGCAGTTGCTCCACCAGCGCGTCGGGCACGCGCGCGGGCTGGTGACCAAACGTCACCAAGCGCGTCACCCCCAGGGTGGAGCGGATCGGCCCCCACGAGCGCCCCTGCAGGCTGTCGTCGAGCTGGATGAACAGGTAGCGTGCAAACAGCGGCTCCGTCACCACCGTGCGGCGGGCGCCGCGCACGCGTTCTGCGGTTAGGGTCGGCAAAAAACACGGGTAGCCCTGCCGTTGCAGGTTCTCAAGCGCCCGCTGTTCCTGCCGCGGCTTGGTGTGCACCAGATACCACTGCTGCATCGCCGCCCTCCCTGGCTGGAACGGTTCAAACGTTGAACAGGAAATTCATCACGTCGCCATCGTGCACGACGTAGTCTTTGCCTTCGGCGCGCATGCGCCCGGCCTCTTTGGCCCCTTGCTCACCGCCGTAGCGGATGAAATCGTCGAACGCGATGGTCTGGGCGCGGATGAAGCCGCGCTCGAAGTCGCTGTGGATGACCCCGGCGGCCTGCGGCGCCGTGGCGCCCTTGCGGATGGTCCAGGCGCGCACCTCCTTTTCGCCGGCGGTGAAGTAGGTGTGCAGCCCCAACAGCTCGTACGCGGCGCGGATCAGGCGGTTGAGGCCCGGCTCGGCCAAACCCAGCTCGCGCAAAAATTCGGCCCGGTCGGCCTCGTCCATGTCGGCCAGCTCGGCTTCGAGCTTGGCGCAGATGGTCACCACCGGCGCGCCTTGGCTGGCGGCGTACTCGCGCAACCGGCGCAGGTGCGGGTTGTCGTCGCCCATGCCGTCTTCGGCCACGTTGCCCACGAACATCGCCGGCTTGGCCGTGATCAGGCACAGCGGCTTGAGCAGCGCGCGCTCCTCGTCGGTCAGTTCCAGCACACGCACCGGCCGGCCCTCATCCAGCACCGCGCGCACCTTGCTCAGCAGCGCCACCATCTTGGCGGCTTCCTTGTCGTTGCCGCTCTTGGCGGCTTTTTGATAGCGCTGCAACGCCTTGTCCACCGTGCCCAGGTCGGCCAAGCACAGCTCGGTCTGGATCACCTCGATGTCGGCGATCGGGTCGACCCGGCCCGCCACGTGCACGATGTTGGGGTCGTCGAAGCAGCGCACCACGTTGATGATGGCGTCGGTTTCGCGGATGTGGGCCAGGAACTGGTTGCCCAGCCCCTCGCCCTGACTGGCGCCGGCCACCAGCCCGGCGATGTCAACGAATTCGACGATGGCCGGCACCACGCGCTGCGGCTTGACGATGGCCGCCAACTGCTGCAGCCGCGCGTCGGGCACCTCCACCACGCCCACGTTGGGCTCAATGGTGCAAAAAGGGTAGTTCTCGGCCGCGATGCCGGCCTTGGTCAGGGCGTTGAAAAGCGTGGACTTGCCCACGTTGGGCAGGCCCACGATGCCGCACTTGAGGCTCATGTCGATCGATCCCCTGCTCGCCAAAAGCCAACGATGCTACCACGTGGCCTGTGTGCTGCCCCAGCCGCCCATGCCCTCGTGCAGCATCTGGCCAGCGCCACCGCGCACGATGGCGTTCATGCCAAAGGTGATCGCCCCCTTGAGCCGCTCATCGGCCCGGTAGGTGCGCAGCACCGGGCTGACCCGATCGTCGCGCACACCCTGCTGGGGGTCGACGTCCGGGATGGTGCAGCGCGCGCACGGCTTGACCAGCTCCAGCTGCACCGTTGGGGCGTCGGGCGGCGCACCGTCGGCCTTCAGCGTCAGCGCCCGCAAACCGTCCTCGGCGTGCGGGCCCACACCGCCCAGCACCAGGTTGGGGCGCAGCCGGCGCGCATCCACCGGCGGCTGCCCCAGCGCCTGCAGGCGGGCGTTGAGGCCGTCCAGCGCCGCGCGGCTGAGCACCAGCAGCGCGTAGCCGTCGCTGAAGGTGGTCGGGGCTTCGACGCCACCCGTCCACGCCAGCGGCGACAGACGCCGCACCTCGGGGTCGAAGCGCACCAACCGCAGCGGTCCCATCCCCGGCGGACAATCGGGCCCCAAAAAGTCGGTGAACCACTGCGCCGCCACGTCGCCCATGTCGTAGGCGGGCAGCTCGTCGTCCCACACCCGCACGCGGCACGGCGCCTCGGCCGCTTCCAGCGCCAGATGCAGCGTCAACATGCCCGGCGCGCGCAGCTCCAACTGCCCCATGCGCAGCCGTGGCTGGATCAGCGCCATGCGCGGCAACTCCCGCTGCGACACGAACTCGCCGCGCGCGTCCACCACCATCCAGGTGCGGTCCCACTCCAGCCCTTCGGGCAGCAGCTCCACGCTGTGCAGCCGTATCCCGGCGCACGACTTGACGGGGTAAATCCAGATCTCCTCCAGCGTCAACGGCAGTGGCTCGGACGTCGTCATGACCACGATTGTGCCCCGAACACCGGGCCGCGCCTACACCGTCGGGCGTAGAATGGGCGTCAGCACACACCCCCCTCTCGAGACCGCCATGGGCGCACGCGACGACATCAGCTGGGACGACTTGAAGCGCATGATCGCTGAGCTTGCCCAGCAAAGCAAGGAAACCGACCGTCGGATGCAAGAAACGGACCGTCGGTTGCAGGAGACCGACCGACTCATCCGCGAGCTGCGCGAGTCGGGGCGGGAGACTGAGCGTCGGATGCAAGAGACCGACCGTCGGCTGCAGGAAACCGACCGCCGCATCGACCAGCGGCTCAAGCAGTTGGAGCGCCAGCTCGGGCAGTTGGGCAACCGCCTGGGGATGTTTGTGCAGGACATGGTCATGCCCGCCGTGGTGCGGCTGTTTCAGCAGCAGGGCATCCCCGTGCACCGGGTCTACCCCAACGCGGTGGCCCGGGACGACAGCGGCCAGGCGGTGATGGAAATCGACCTCTTGGTCATCAACGGTGAGCACGCCATCGCGGTGGAGTGCAAAAGCCGCCTGAGCAGCGATGATGTGGACGAGCACATCGAGCGGCTGCAGCGCTTCAGGGCGTGCTTCACCGAACACGCCGACAAGGTGCTGCACGGGGCGGTGGCGGCCATGGGCGCGCCGGACGAGGTCGTGCGCTACGCCGAGCGGCAGGGGCTGTACGTGCTGGTGCAGGCCGACGACGACGTGGTGGTGCGCAACCAGCCCGGCTTTGAGCCCAAGGCGTGGTGACGCGCGCAACGTGCAAGCCCAGGCGTGACCATCCCCACCCACCCCGGCATCGCCCCATGAACACCCATTTCGACGTCGCCATCCTGGGCGGCGGCATCGTTGGCCGCACGCTGGCGCTGCTGTTGGCGCGCGAGCGGCTGCGCGTGGCGTTGGTGGAGCGCCCCGCCCGCCCCGACGCCGCGCCCGACATACGGGCGTACGCGCTCAACGCCGCCTCGCGGGCGCTGCTGCACAGCGTGCGGGCGTGGCCCGACGACGAGCGGCTGGCCACCCCGGTGCGCACCATGTGGGTGGCCGACGCCGATCCGGCCGCCGACAGAGGGGCGGCGCCCGAGCATGCCGCGCTGCGCTTCGACGCCACGCAGCCCGACGAGGCGCTTGGCTGGATCGTCGATGTGCCGGCGCTGGAGCAGCGGCTGCACCAGGCGCTGCACTACCAACATGGCGTGCAGCGCCTCGACGCCACCACCGACCCCCGCCCGCGCGCGGCGCTGACCATCGTGTGCGAAGGGCGCCACAGCGCCACCCGGGCGGCCGAGGGCATCGCCTACGACACCGTCCCCTACCCCCACACCGCCATCGCCGCACGGCTGCGCTGCGAACGCCCCCACGGCACGGTGGCGCGGCAGTGGTTTCGCGGCGACGAGATCCTGGCCCTGTTGCCGCTGGACGGCACCGAAGGCCAGCAAGTGGCGATGGTGTGGTCGGTGCCGCACGCGCGCGCGGCGCACCTGCTGGCGCTGAGCGCCGACGCGCTGGCGCAGGCGGTGCAACAGGCGTGCGCGCACGCGCTGGGCACGATGACGCTGGTCGGCCAGCCCGCCGGCTGGCCGCTGCAGCGCTCACTGGCGCGCCCTTGGGTGCGCCCCGGTCTGGCGCTGGCAGGCGACGCCGCCCATGCCATGCATCCGCTGGCAGGTCAGGGGCTCAACGTGGGGTTGGGCGACGTCGCGGAACTGGCCCGCGTGCTGCGCGAACGCGAGTACTGGCGTCCGCTGGGCGACCTGCGCCTGCTGCGCCGCTATGAGCGCGCGCGCGCCGCGCCCGTGGCCGCGATGCTGGCCACCACCGACACGCTGCACGGCCTCTTTGCCCGCCCGGACGCTGGCGCCGCTGCGCTGCGCCGTTGGGGTATGCGGGCCGTGGACCGGCTGGAACCCCTCAAGCGTTGGCTGATCCAACAAGCCGCGGGGCAGCCGTTGGCGGGCTAACATGCCGTGCCTGCGCCCCCGTGCCCATCCACCTTTGAAACACGACACGTTCATGCCACCTTTCGCCACCGCCTGGCGCGCCGCTGCGTTGGTCACTACCCTGGGGCTGGCGATGCACGCCGCCTGGGCCAACGAAGCCGTCATCCGCAAAAACCTGGCCGAGCGGCTGCCCAGCCTACCCCGCATCGACGAAGTGCGCCCCACACCCATGCCGGGACTGTTCGAGGTGCGGCTGGGCACCGACATCCTCTACACCGACGCCAAGGGCGACTTTCTCATCCAGGGCATGCTCATCGACACCAAGGCGCGCGTCAACCTGACGGAGGAACGCCTCGACAAGCTGACCGCCATCGCCTTCGACGCCCTGCCGCTCAAAGACGCCTTCACCACCGTGCGGGGCAATGGACAGCGCAAGTTGGCCGTGTTTGCCGACCCCAACTGCGGCTTTTGCAAACGCTTCGAGCGTGACTTGGCCAAGCTCGACAACGTGACCGTGTACACCTTCCTGTACCCGGTGCTGGGCAAAGACTCCGAAGCGAAGGCGCGCGCCATTTGGTGCGCGGCCGACCGCAGCAAGGTCTGGAACGACTGGATGCAGCGTGGCGTGACCCCACCCGAGCCCAAGTCCAGCGCCAGTTGCGACACCTCGGCGCTGGAGCGCAACCTTGCCTTCGGTCAGAAGTACCGCATCAGCGGCACCCCCACCACGATCCTGGCCAACGGGCAACGCATCCCCGGCGCCATTGGGCTCGACCGCCTCGAACCCCTGCTGGCCCAGGCCGGCGCCGCGGGCCAATGAGCGCGCCGGTGCACTACCGCGTCGAGGCGGCCGACCTGCACGCCCACCTGTGGCGCGTCACCCTCACGGTCGAGCGCCCGGCGCCACGCCAACGCGTCAGCCTGCCGGTGTGGATCCCGGGCAGCTACCTGGTGCGCGAATTCGCCCAGCACCTGCAGCGGCTGCAGGCCGAAGCCGACGGCGTGCCCGTGCCCGTGCGCGCGCTCAACAAAAACACCTGGGAAGTCGCCTGCGGCACGGCCCACACGGTGGTGCTGCGCTACGAGGTGTACGCCTTCGACACCTCGGTGCGCACCGCGTGGCTGGACAGCACGCGCGGCTTTTTCAACCCCACAAGCCTGTGCCTGCGCGTGCACGGGCGCGAACAAGGGCCGCACGCGCTCACGCTGGTGGCCAACGACGCCACCCGGCACTGGCGCGTGGCCACGGCCCTGCCGCGCGCCGACGCCCCGCGCACGCGCCGCCGCGGCTGGCGCTGGCCCGACGATGCGGGCATGGGCACGTACCTGGCGGCCGATTACGACGAACTGGCCGACCACCCGTTCGAGCTCGGCACCTTTTGGTGCGGCGACTTCGACGTGCGTGGCGTGCCGCACCGCTTCGTCGTCAGCGGGGCGCCGGCGGGCTTCGATGGCGCGCGGCTGCTGACCGACACCGCCCGCCTCTGCGAAGCCGCCATGGCCCTGTGGCACGGCCCGCACGGTCGGCCCCCCTTCGACCGTTACCTGTTCATGCTGCACGCCACGCGCGACGGCTATGGTGGGCTGGAACACCGCCACAGCACGGCGCTGGTGTGTGCGCGCACCGACCTGCCGCTGGCGCCGCTGCCCGGCACACATGCGCCCGACGACGCCCCCGTGCCGCTCAAGGCGGGCGATGGCTACACAACGCTGCTGGGCCTCATCAGCCACGAATATTTCCACACCTGGAACGTCAAGCGGCTGCGCCCACGCGAATTCGCCCGCTACGACTACGACCGCGAAAACCACACCGAACTGCTGTGGTTCTTCGAGGGCTTCACCAGCTACTACGACGACCTGCTGGTGCTGCGCGCCGGGCTCATCGACCAGGCCACGCACCTGGAGCTGCTGGCGCGCACCATCAACCAGGTGCTGAGCACCCCGGGACGGCTCGTGCAAACGGTGGCCCAGGCCAGCTTTGACGCCTGGACCAAGTACTACCGCGTGCAGGAAAACACCCCCAACGCCACCGTCAGCTACTACACCAAGGGGGCGTTGGTGGCGTTGTGCCTGGACCTGACGCTGCGTGCCGAGGGCCACACCACGCTGGACGACGTGATGCGCGCGCTGTGGCAGCGCTGCGGCGGCGGCCCGATGCGCGAGGCCGACCTGCGCGCCGTGCTGCGGCGCCTGGCGCGGCGCAGCTTCGACGCCGAACTCGACGCCTGGGTGCACAGCACCGCCGAGCTGCCCCTGCAGCCGTTGCTGCAGCGCCACGGCATCCGTTGGGTCGAAGAGCCCGCCCCGTTGGCGCAGCGTCTGGGCGTGCGGGTGGACGAATCGGGCGGCGCGCTGCGCCTGCGCAACGTGCTGCGCGGCAGCGCGGCCGAAGCGGCCGGCCTGGCGGCTGGCGACGAATGGCTGGCTGTGCAACGCAGCCAGCACGTGTGGCGCGTGCACAGGCTGGATGACGTCGCCCTGCACGCGCGCGGCTTGGGCACGGATGAGCCGTTGCTGGCCTGGGTGGCGCGCGACGGGCGCGTGCTGCGCTGCGCGCTGCACTGGCCCGCGCCGGCGCACACCGTCAAGCTGCTGCCGCCGGCCTGACGCGGCGGCCGCCCACGCTCACTGCCCGCGAAACTGCGGCGCGCGCTTTTCCAAAAACGCCGTCACGCCCTCGGCGTAGTCGTGCGTGCGGCCCAGCGCCGTTTGCAGCTCGCGCTCGGCGTCCAGCTGCGCCTCGAACGAGCGCTGCAGCGCCCCACGCAACAGGTGCCGCGTGGCCACCAGCGCACGCGTGGGCATGGCGGCCAGGCGCTCGGCCAGCGCCAGCGCCGCGGCCAGCGGGTCGTCGGCCACGTCCCAAATCAGGCCCCACGCCTTGGCCTGGTCGGCCCCCAGCTTGTCGCCCAGCATCGCCATGCCCATCGCGCGCGCCAGCCCCAGCCGCTCCACCGTCAGCCAACTGCCGCCCGCGTCCGGAATCAGCCCAATCTTGCTGAACGCCTGCACAAAACTGGCCGTCGGGGCCGCAATCGCCAGGTCGCACGTCAACGCCAACGACACGCCGGCCCCGGCCGCCACCCCGTTGACCGCCGCCACCGTGGGCACGCGCAGGTTCATCAGCGCCTTGGCCGTGGGGTTGAAGCCCTCGTCCAACACCGGCCCGGGGCTGATGCGCTGCAGCCGGTCCGGCCCCGGCGAAAAATCCAGCACCGACAAATCCAACCCCGCGCAAAACCCACGCCCCGCCCCGGTCAGCACCAGCGCGCGCACCGACGCGTCGCGCTCCACCTCGGCCAACGCCTGCTGCAACGCGCGGTGCATGCTGAGCGTGAAGCTGTTGAGCGCCTGCGGGCGGTTGAGCGTCACCAACGCCACCGCGCCCCGACGCTCGAACAGGATTTCATCGCTTGCGGGGGTGAACGTGTTCATCGCATGGGTCTCCTCGGAAAAATCGTCCAACGTGGGGCGCCCGCGGGCACCGTAACCGAATCGTAACCGCCCCGCGGCCGGCAGCCGCAGCGTATATAGTCACGGCGTCAACCCTGCCCCGGGAGGACTTGCATGAGCGAGACGACCTACACCACCCTGCTGACCCGCACCGATGGCCCGGTGGGCATCATCCAGCTCAACCGCCCCAAGCAGCTCAACGCGCTCAACGACACGCTGATGGACGAGCTCGGCGCTGCGCTGCGCGCCTTCGACGCCGACGACGCCATCGCCTGCATCGTGCTCACCGGCAGCGACAAGGCCTTTGCCGCCGGCGCCGACATCGCCGCCATGGCGCAGTACACCTTCGCCGACGTGTACCGCACCGAATACATCACCCGCAACTGGGAGGCGCTGCGCCACGTGCGCAAGCCCGTCATCGCGGCCGTGGCGGGTTACGCCCTGGGCGGCGGCTGCGAAGTGGCCATGATGTGCGACATCATCATCGCCGCCGACAGCGCCAAGTTCGGCCAGCCCGAAGTCAAAATCGGCGTCATCCCCGGCGCGGGCGGCACGCAGCGTCTGCCACGCGCGGTGGGCAAGGCCAAAGCCATGGACCTGGTGCTGACGGGCCGCATGATGGACGCCGCCGAAGCCGAGCGCGCCGGCTTGGTCAGCCGCGTCGTGCCCGCGGACAAGCTGATGGACGAAGCGCTGGCCACCGCACGGGCCATCGCCGCCCTGCCCCGCCTGGCCGTGCTGGCGGCCAAAGAAGCCCTCAACCGCGCCTTCGAAGCCCCGCTGTCGGAGGGCCTGCAGTTTGAGCGGCGCATGTTCCACGCCATGTTCGCCACCGCCGACCAAAAAGAAGGTATGGCCGCGTTCCTCGAAAAGCGCGCCCCACAGTTCCAGGGGCGCTGAGGCGGGCGCCACACCGGTTTTTGGTATACTGCAGGCTTCAACGGCGGCGCTTTAGCTCAGTCGGTTAGAGCGACGGAATCATAATCCGCAGGTCCGGGGTTCGAGTCCCTGAAGCGCCACCATCCAACATCAAGCCCGCCGCCTTGGCGGGTTTTGTTTTTTGGCTTGCGCCATGGCTCCCGCGTTGATCGCCGTCTTCACGACCCTGCCCGACGAGGCCGGCGCCCACAAGCTGGCCGAGGCCTTGGTGCGGGAGGGCTTGGCGGCGTGCGTGCAACTGCACGCCATCCGCAGCGTCTACACCTGGCAGGGTGCGTTGCAGCGCGACGCCGAGTGGCGCCTGCTGGCCAAGTGCCGCGCCGAGGCGTGGCCGCAGGTGCGCGACTTCATCGCGGCGCACCACCCCTACGAACTGCCGGCCATCTGGTCCACCCCGATCGAAGCCAGCGCCGCCTACGCCGAGTGGGTGGCGGCGTCCACCCAGCCCCGCGGCGCATGACCGCCCCCACGGGCCAACGGCGCTGGACGCATACACCCCCTTGAAAACCCGCTGAACAGGCCTTATGATTAGCACTCGCAACCGGTGAGTGCTAACAACAAGGTCCCAGACCCGGGCAGCACAGCGCTCACCGCGTGGGGGTTGTCCCCGCTTCCTTTTTTATCTCGTCCGAAACGACAGGAGATCTCATGAAGCTTCGTCCTCTCGCTGATCGCGTGATCGTCAAGCGTCTGGAAAACGAAACCAAGACCGCCTCGGGCATCGTGATCCCGGACAACGCGGCCGAGAAGCCTGACCAAGGCGAAGTGATCGCCGTCGGCCCCGGCAAGACCAACGACAAGGGCGAGACCAAGCCGCTGAGCGTCAAGGTCGGCGACCGCGTGCTGTTTGGCAAGTACAGCGGCCAAACCGTCAAGGTCGACGGCGAAGAGCTGCTGGTCATGAAGGAAGACGACCTGTTCGCCGTGATCGAGAAGTGATCGCGCGTCAGCAGCGTCCCATCCCATCCGTAACCGATTCAACCGATTCCACGAGGAGCTGACAACATGGCAGCGAAAGACGTCGTTTTTGGTGCTGACGCCCGTGCCCGCATGGTCGAAGGCGTCAACATCCTGGCCAACGCGGTCAAAGTGACCCTGGGCCCCAAGGGCCGCAACGTGGTGCTGGAGCGCAGCTTCGGCGCCCCCACCGTCACCAAGGACGGTGTGTCCGTGGCCAAGGAAATCGAGCTCAAAGACAAGCTGATGAACATGGGCGCCCAGATGGTCAAGGAAGTGGCGTCCAAGACCAGCGACAACGCCGGTGACGGCACCACCACCGCCACCGTGCTGGCCCAGGCCATCGTGCGCGAAGGCATGAAGTACGTGGCCGCTGGCATGAACCCGATGGACCTCAAGCGCGGCATCGACAAGGCCGTCGAGGCGCTGGTGGCCGAGCTCAAGAAGATCAGCAAGCCCACCACGACCAGCAAGGAAATCGCGCAAGTGGGCGCCATCTCGGCCAACAGCGACGAGTCGATCGGCCAAATCATCGCCGACGCGATGGACAAGGTGGGCAAGGAAGGCGTCATCACCGTCGAAGACGGCAAGAGCCTGCAAAACGAGCTGGATGTCGTCGAGGGCATGCAGTTCGACCGCGGCTACCTGTCGCCGTACTTCATCAACAACCCCGACAAGCAGGTGTGCGTGCTGGAAAACCCGTACGTCCTGCTGCACGATAAGAAGATCAGCAACATCCGTGACCTGCTGCCGGCGCTGGAGCAAGTGGCCAAGGCCGGCCGCCCGCTGCTGATCATCGCCGAAGACGTTGAAGGTGAAGCGCTGGCCACGCTGGTGGTCAACACCATCCGCGGCATCCTGAAGGTGTGCGCCGTCAAGGCCCCGGGCTTTGGCGACCGTCGCAAGGCCATGCTGGAAGACATCGCTATCCTGACCGGCGGCAAGGTCATCGCCGAAGAAGTGGGCCTGACGCTGGAGAAGGTGACGCTGGCCGACCTGGGTCAAGCCAAGCGCGTCGAAGTGGCCAAGGAAAACACCACCATCATCGACGGCGCCGGCAAGGCCGAGGACATCGAAGCGCGCGTCAAGCAAATCCGCGTGCAGATCGAAGAGGCCACCAGCGACTACGACCGTGAGAAGCTGCAAGAGCGCGTGGCCAAGCTGGCCGGCGGCGTGGCGGTGATCAAGGTTGGCGCCGCCACCGAAGTCGAAATGAAGGAGAAGAAGGCCCGCGTCGAAGACGCGCTGCACGCCACCCGTGCTGCGGTCGAAGAAGGCATCGTGCCCGGCGGTGGCGTGGCGCTGCTGCGTGCCCGTCAGGCGGTGGGCAGCCTCAAGGGCGCCAACCCCGACCAAGACGCTGGCATCCAGCTGGTCATGAAGGCGGTCGAAGCGCCGCTGCGCGAAATCGTGGCCAACGCCGGTGGCGAGCCCTCGGTCGTGATCAACAAGGTGCTCGAAGGCAAGGGCAACTTCGGCTTCAACGCCGCCAACGACACCTATGGCGACATGATCGAAATGGGCATCCTGGACCCGACCAAGGTGACCCGCACCGCGCTGCAAAACGCGGCGTCGGTGGCTGGCCTGATGCTGACCACCGAGTGCATGGTGGCCGAGGCGCCCAAGGCCGAGGCCAAGCCCGCCGCCGGTGGTGGCATGGGCGGCATGGACATGGACATGTGATCGGCCAACGGCCCAACACCTGGTCCATGACAGCCAAAACCCGCCGCAAGGCGGGTTTTTTGTTGGCGGCCGCGGGGGGCCGTCAGGCAGACGCTGCCGCGCGCTGGCGCATCAGCTCGATGCAGCGCTGCAGGTGGTGGTCTTCGTCGCCCAGCTCGTGGTCGATCATGACCAGCCGCTTGGCGTAGTGCGCCAGCGGCAGCTCCCACGTCATGCCCATGCCACCATGGAGCTGGATGGCTTCCTCGGCCAGGTGGGTGCCATGGCGCCCAACACTGGCCTTGGCCGCTGCACAGGCCCACGCGCGCTGGATCGGATCGTCACCGTCCCACGCCGCGGCGGCGTTGATGACGGCCGAGCGGGTCTGCTCCAGCCCCATCCACAAGTCCACCATGCGGTGCTGCAGGGCCTGAAAGCTGCCAATCGGGCGACCGAATTGCTGGCGGGTCTGCAGGTATTGCCGGGTGTGCTCGAACGCCACCTCCATCGCCCCCAGCGCTTCGGCGCTGAGCGCCAAGGCACCCGCATCCAGCACCGCGTCCAACACCTCCGCGCCCCGTGCCGGCCCGACGACGAGCGCGTGCGCGTCCAGCTGCACGGTGCGCAACACCAGCTCGGCGGCGCGGCCACCGTCGATGCGGCGGTAGTCGCGCCGTTGCACACCGGGCGCACTGCGCGGCACCCAGAACAGCGCAATGCCGTCGCGCTCGTGCACACCACCCCCGACGCGCGCACTGACCAGCCACCCTTGGGCTTGGGCACCAAAGGGCACGACGGCCTTGTGCCCATCCAGCACCCAGCCTGCGGGGTCGTGCTGCGCCACCGTGGCCACGCTCCAGCGTGCGTGGTGGGCGTCGGGTTCGGCGTGCGCCAGCGCCACCACCGCGCCTTCGTGCATGCGCTGCCAGTGGCCCTGCCACCGCTCAGGCTCATCGGCACGCGCCAGCGCTTGCCCCACCAACAGCGCCCCCAGCAAGGGCTCTTGCACCAGCGCCCGCCCGGCTTGTTCGAACACGGTCATGATGTCAAAGCCGCCGCCACCCAGCCCGCCGGCGGCCTCGGGCAACAACGCCGCCACCGCGCCCAGCTCCACCAGCCCTTGCCACACATCGGGGTCGTAGCCCAGCGCGCTGGCCGCGGCCGCGTGACGGCGTTCGATGGGGTAGCGCTGCGCCAGGTAGCGGCCCAGCGTCTCGGCCAGCATGCGCTGGTCGTCGGTCAGGTTGAAGTCCATGGCTGCGCCCTCCAGTGCGTCACAAGCCCAGCACCGTCTTGGCGACGATGTTTCGCTGGATCTCGTTGGAGCCACCAAAAATCGACAGCTTGCGGTGGTTGAAGTACTGCACGGCGGCGCTGGCCGCGCCGGCCGGCCCCACCGCTTGGTCCATCCCTTCCAGCGTCAGCGCCTCCTCGATCCAGGGCAACGCGTACGGCCCCATGGCGCGGCGCGTCAGGCTCAAAATCTCCTGCCGAATCTGGGTGCCCAGAATCTTGAGCAGCGAGCTCTGCGGCCCCGGCGCGCCGCCGCCCGCCACGCTGGCCAGCACGCGCAGGTTGGTGGTCTTGAGGTTTTCCAGCTCGATCTCGATGCGCGCCAGCCGCGCCGCAAACAGCGGGTCGTCGATCAGCGGCCGCCCACCGTACTGCACGCGCTGGGCCATCACCTTGAGCCGCTCCAGCCCCGCCACCGAAAACCCCACGCCCGCGATGTTGGTGCGCTCGTAGGTGAGCAGGTATTTGGCGATGGTCCAACCCTGGTTTTCCTGGCCAACCAGCCGGTCGGCCGGCACGCGCACGTCGTTGAGGAAGACCTCGTTGACCTCGTGCTCGCCGTCCAACGTGATGATCGGCCGCACCTCGACGCCGGGGCTGTCCAGGTCGATCAGCAAAAAGCTGATACCCTCCTGCGGCTTGGCGGTGCGGTCGGTGCGCACCAACGCGAACATGCGGTTGGCGTAGTGCCCCAGTGTCGTCCACGTTTTTTGCCCGTTGACGATGTAGTGGTCGCCATGGCGCACGGCGCTGGTGCGCAGCGAGGCCAGGTCCGACCCCGCGCCGGGCTCCGAGTAACCCTGACACCACCAATCGCTGCCGTCCAGGATGCGCGGCAGCCAATGGCGCTTTTGCGCCTCAGTGCCGTACTTGATCAGCACCGGCCCCAGCATGTTGACGCCAAACGGCACGATGCGTGGCGCGCCGGCCAGCGCACATTCGTTTTCAAAGATGAAGCGCTGCACCGGCCCCCAGCCCGGACCACCCCACTCGCGTGGCCAGTGGCTGGCCAACCAGCCGCGCGCGGCCAGGATGGCGTGCCACCGCGCCATGTCGTCGCGCGACAGGCGCAAACCCTCGCGTACCTTGGTGGCCAGCGCCGGCGGCAGGTGCTCACGCAAAAAGGCGCGCACCTCATCACGGAAGGCCAACTCCTCGGCGGAAAACCGCAAGTCCATCGTGCGTCCTCCTGTGGGCGTGCACCGTGGTTGCCGCACGCCCAACACCCCATTGTCGCCGCCCACACGGCCAGGTCCATGCGGACATTGTCCAGCGCGTGACGCACGCCCCACGCACAGCCGCCCGACGGCCGCGACGGGCGCCGTAAGCTATAATGCGCGCCACGCCGATCCCCGATAGCTCAGTCGGTAGAGCGCCGGACTGTTAATCCGTAGGTCCCTGGTTCGAGCCCAGGTCGGGGAGCCAAGCTATGAAAGCCTGCAGCCCACTTTCTCGGTGGGCTTTTTGTTTTTCTAGGGCCGAGCGGCCCGGGGGTCGATGCCAACGCGCCGCCGGGCACGCGTCCTATCCGCTCGTGTGCGTGCGCTGATACATCCTCAAGCATGCGCTCAAACCGACCAGGTGCATGCGCAGCATCACCTCCTTGGCAAGGGGCAGCCGCCCTGCCATGGCGCTATGGGTTGACACACAGCAGCCCATCACAGCGCCCAGGCGCGCCCACGGCACCACCAGGTCCCGCTCTCCCGGGCACCATTGCCCGCGCGTGCCCCTGATCGAGCGCCCCAATCCAGCCACGACCAGGCTCAGCGACCTCATGACGATTCACAGTGTCCCCGATTGAGGACGTTGTTCAGACCTATCCGAGGCCTACTCGCCCCTAAAGTCCTGATCCCCTCGATATCGGGGAAGTGTTTCGGGCGCGCGGAATAAACCAGTCAATAAGAAAGGTTGGTCTTAATCCCCTCGATATCGGGGAAGTGTTTCGGACGACGCCATGACGCGGATACAAAACTACCTGCTCAAGTTCATGACCGAGCTTGGCGTAGCGTCTATCCGCAACAGCGCAGACACCCACTACATTTTGCGTTGCAACAGCACGACCGTGGCGGACAGGTATGCGTTCCTGGGCTGGGTTCAGCGCCCTGGTGAGTGGTCTATACTGAAGCGCCGGGCCAACAAGACGGTTGTTCAGGCGTGGCGTAATGAGCATAATGACTTACCCCCGGGCATCAGCTGGCGCGAAGAGCGCGTCGTCAACATCAAAAGGAGCTAAACGTGACGTACAAAGACAAAATGCTGCGTGAGTTATCGGTCCGCCGTCAGGCGCTTGTGCGCAAGATACTGCGCAAAGAGTTCACGGACTTCTTCGTCACCATGACATCATCGACGGAGCGGTGGCCGACCATCGACGACCAAGAGCTTGTTGAGGCTCTGGCCGATTCCCTCATTGAAATGGGTCGTCAGCGCGGTTTGGGCGCCGCGCTGTTGCAGACCTTCGTGCACGAGCTGCAAGATCGTGTGAACCAATCCATCAAGTGAAAACCCGAAGAACCAACATGAGCATGACCGTTGTTCCGTTCGAGTCCAGCGACAACCTGCCGGCGTACCTGGCCAACGCCAAAGAACCGATTGACATCAACAAAGAAGTCGCGTCTTAATCCTCACGATATTGCGGAAGCGTTTCGGGCGGACAAATCCCACGCCGTGGGAAATGTCCACCGGTCTTAATCCCCTCGATATCGAGGAGGTGTTTCGGACACATGCCCCCAGACGGGGTATTACGAGTGGGTCTTAATCCCATCGATAGCGGGGAAGTGTTTCGGACGACGAGCACAACAACTTCCCTACGCCAAACCGCTGTCTTAATCCCCTCGATATCGTGGAAGTGTTTCGGACGGACAAATCCCACGCCTTGGGCAATGTCCACCGGCCTTAATCCCCTCAATATCGGGGAAGTGTTTCGGGCCCCGGGCGTGTACACCCTGCACCCCTCGGCCATGTCTTAATCCCCTCGATATCGGGGAAGTGTTTCGGACGTTCTTGCAGCGCGTGGCGGCGATACCTGAGCGGTCTTAATCCCCTCGATATCGGGGAAGTGTTTCGGACGCCCAGCCTAAGGGCACCAGCCCGTACCAGCCCAGTCTTAATCCCCTCGATATCGGGGAAGTGTTTCGGGCCCGCCACAGCGGGCACATTGAATCAGTTCGAGAGTCTTAATCCCCTCGATATCGGGGAAGTGTTTCGGGCCAAGTAGCTAGTCGCCCCTGAAATATTCATAACAGCATGATTTTTCTTGTGTTATTGTCTGTTTGCGAGTACAATTTCCCCCAGATTTGATGGTCTGATGCGCCG
>NZ_SMAH01000010.1 GCF_004342625.1 Tepidimonas ignava | reverse complement strand
CTCGTCCGGCTGCGGCCAACCGAGACTCGCGTCGCCAACCCGCCGCTGCTGCGGCTGCGGGCGGCGTGAAAATGAATTTTTCAGGGACGACTACCCAGCATCTGCCGCACACAACGCTGTTATGATAAAACGCTGCGTCGGAACCACGATGGCACGGTCTTCAAGAAACACTTTTTCACCGACGGTAAGCGCTCCCCACTGGCCAGTACCCTTGAATGAGCTGTATGCGCCAATGAAGCATGGAGCGCCGGCCCAGCCTCCCCGCAGCGGCGGCAGACCAAAGTTGCACTCGGAAGCCTCAACGGCCGCCTTGACGAGGTCCTGTAAAACCACCTTCTTGCTGGTTAGCAAGGTCCTGCACCGAACCCTGATGTGCTTACATCAACCTGTACAATCGTCGTCGGTGCCGAGCTGTCCTAAAAGGACACATGAATGAACAGACCATGAAAGCCCGGCGCCGCCGATGTCCGATGCTGTGACAGACGATGCCGTATGACCACCCGGGATATAACAGTTAAGACGATGCCTGGTGACGCCTATTTAAATCCGCCGGCCAGCACCTGGCTGAAGGCCCTTGCTTTTCTAAGCGGCTTCGCTGCCTTTCTCCCGATTGGCCTTGTCTATTTGACATGGATAGCATTTGCAATCGCAACAATTATTATCCCCGGCGATCCCCAAAAATATAAACCACTGCGCCATAAAATAATAATTCTCATATTCTTGCCAGCCCTATTGGCAACCGCATCGATCTTTATTCATGGCCCTCATGAACAGACCGCAACCAGAATTTTTCACGCCTATCGCTCGGGACTTGTGATAGCAATTGGTCTGATTGTCTTCCAGATGCAACGGGAGTGGGTCTTAAAGGGCCTTTTCACAGGATCCTCGCTTGCACTTATAATTATTATTATACATCGCGTCATTATCGACTTGCCACTTGCCAGTCCTTTCTACCATCTGCTACATAGCGATGGTAATGCTAGCAGTCAGAAAATGATCATGCTGGCGACGGTGAGCGGGATGGCATTCTGGCTGATGTTCATCGCAAAAGGGCGCAAGATTCAACTTCTCTATCTCGTATTCTGGCTGGTTTCGGCATGCACAGTTGCACTACACTCCATTTCTCGAAACGCATACCTTATCCTGCTGGCACTCCCCTTGGCCGCGCTTATTTATCGCTATAGACACCCCAAGGGCATATCAATTGCGGTCGCGCTGTCGATGGCACTGGGTTTAGCGGTATGGGTCGGGTCTGACACCGTGCGTTCAAGGTCGCATGACGCCATCAACGAAATTCAATCATTTTTGGAAAATGGAAACTACATTGGCTCGACCAGCGCCCGTGCGCGCATGATGTTGGAAGCCACTACTCAGATGCTAAACAATCCGCTCACTGGGACCGGCACGGGATCGTGGCTCGAACATTGGCGAGAAAAAGCTCGCGACGCACCGGAAGTTGCTGGACTGAACAACCCCCACAATGACTACCTGCTGGCAGGCATGGAGAATGGGATTCCAGGCCTGTTGGCGCTTGTCGGCCTGCTTGGTGCGTTCCTCTATGTCAACTGGAAGAACAACGACCACTGGGGGGGGTTGGGTTTTGTTGTTACGATATCGGTGATTATTACAGCCGCTGTCAATGCACCGTTCCGCGATGCTGTGATGGGCATGGCCTTGACCTGGATAATGGCGGTGTGTACCCGGCTGCCATCATCCTCAGGATACGATGTACACTCCCGACCCTGTCGCGAGTAACTTACCGTCTGCCCCCAAGAAGGACATGCGGGTGGAAGCGACACGCGAGCCCAAGCGCAGCGTTTCCGCGTGCAGCTCGAACGTGGCGCCGATGCCGGGGCGCAGGTAGTCGATGCGCAGGTCGATGGTACCCAGCTTGGCGAAGCGATGCAGCCGTTGCGCCGGCGGCTCGTCCATGTGGCGTGCGCCGATGGCGGCCATCACCGCCAGCCCCCCCATCGCGTCCAGGCCGGCGCTGATGACGCCGCCGTGGATGCGGTGGTAGGCGTAGTGTCCCACCAGCTCGGGACGCATGTCGATGCGCGCGCGCACTTGGTGCGGGGCGATTTCGGTGATCCGCAGGCCGAGCACCCGGTTGAAGACGATTTTGTCTTCAAATATCTCCCGCACGCCGGCGATGAACTCGGGCTCGAAGGCGATCGCGGGGTCAGGGGAAGCGTCACGTGTCATCGTGGGACCACCTTTCGGGGAACGATTATCGGGCACCTGGGCAAAGGCCGCCGCCCACGACGGACGTGGACGGCGGCCCCGGAGTGAGCCCGTCCGACCAAATGTCGGCCTGCGCGCCCCGCCGCTCAAAGGCGGCTGAAGTCGGGGGTGCGCTTTTCCAAAAAGGCGGCAAAGGCCTCTTTGGCCGCCGGTTCACGCAGCATGCGCCCAAAGATGGCGCCTTCTTCGGCCATGCGCTGCAGCACCGCGGCTTGCTGCGCGCCCTTCATCAGGCGCTTGGTTTCGACCAGCGACGTCAGCGGTTTGGCGGCCAGTTTGCGCGCCACCTGCTGGGTGTAGCCGTTGGTCTCGTGGGGCGGCAACACCTTGTTGACCAGGCCCACCTCCAGCGCCGCCTCGGCGTAGATGGGCTCGCCCAGCAGCAGCGCCTCGGCCGCGCGGTGGTAGCCAAACATCTGCGGCGCGATCAGGCTCGACGCGCCTTCGGCGCACAGCCCCAAGTTGACAAACGGCATCGAAAACGCCGCGTTGTCGCCCGCGTAGACCAAGTCGCAGTGGAACAACATCGTCGTCCCGATGCCAACGGCGGGTCCGCACACCGCCGCCAGCAGGGGCTTGGGGAAGGTCGCAATCGCCCGCAGAAAGCGAAACACGGGGCTGTCCGTGCCCGCCGGCGGTTGGTGGAGAAACTCCTCGATGTCGTTGCCGGCGCTGAACATGGCCTCTTGCCCCTGGATCACGACCACCCGCACGGCGGCGTCGTTGGCGGCGCGGTCCAGCGCTTCGGCCAGGGTGGCGTACATGGCGCTGGTCAGCGCGTTTTTGCGTTGCGGGCGGTTGAGGGTCAGGGTCAGCACACCGCCCTCGGTGTGCTGCAGGATGTCTTGGGTTGCGGTCACGGTGTCGCCTCCGGTGGTCGCGGGCATCATACCCGCTCGAAAATGCCGGCCGCCCCCTGCCCCATGCCGACGCACATGGTCACCATGCCGTAGCGCAACTGGTGGCGGCGCAGCGCGTGCACGACGGTGGCCGAGCGGATGGCGCCGGTGGCCCCCAGCGGGTGGCCCAGCGCGATGGCGCCGCCCATCGGGTTGACCTTGGCGGGATCCAGGCCAAGCTGGTTGATCACCGCCAGCGACTGCGCGGCGAACGCTTCGTTGAGCTCGATCCAGTCCAGGTCGTCTTGCTTGAGGCCGGCGGCCTTGAGCGCGGCGGGGATGGCTTCGATCGGACCGATGCCCATGATGTGCGGCGGCACCCCACGGCTGGCGTAACTGACAAAGCGCGCCAGCGGCTGCAGGCCAAAGCGCTTGACGGCGTCCTCGCTGGCCAGGATCAGGGCACCGGCGCCATCGGAGGTTTGCGAGCTGTTGCCGGCCGTCACCGTGCCCAGCCCCGTGGGCGTGCGGTCGGCGCGCCACGGCGTGGCAAAGACGGGCTTGAGCTTGGCGAGCGCTTCCAAGTTGGTGTCGGCGCGCGGGCCCTCGTCCAGCGTGACGGTGCGCGTGGTGGTGCGCACCTCGCCGCTGTCTAGGTCCAGCGTGCGCTCGACCACGTCCACCGGGGTGATTTCGTCGGCGAACTCGCCGGCCTGTTGCGCGCGGATGGCACGCTGGTGCGACTGCAGAGCAAACGCATCCTGCGCCTGGCGCGACACCTTCCACTGCTGAGCGACCTTTTCGGCGGTCAGGCCCATGCCGTAGGCGATACCGTAGTCCTCGACGTTGTCGAGGTTGGCGAAGATGCTGGGCGACAGGCTGGGCGTGTTGCCCATCATCGGCACCATGCTCATGCTCTCGACGCCGGCGGCGATCATCACATCGGCCTCGCCCACGCGGATGCGGTCGGCGGCCATTTGCACGGCGCTGAGGCCCGAGGCGCAAAAACGGTTGACGGTGATGCCACCCACGCTCTTGGGCAAGCCGGCCAGCACGGCGCCGACACGCGCGACGTTGAGGCCCTGCTGCGCCTCGGGGATGGCGCAGCCGCAAATCACGTCTTCGATGGCCGCGGGATCCAGCCCCGGCACCTGGCGCAGCGCCGCGCGCAGCACGTGCGCCAGCAGGTCGTCCGGGCGGGTCTGGCGAAAGTAGCCTTTGTGCGACTTGCCAATCGGCGTGCGCGTGGCCGCCACGATGTAGGCGTCTCTGAGGGATTTCATGCTCGTTTTCTCCGCATCCGGTTCAGTTGCGCAGCGGCTTGCCGTCGTTGAGCAAGGCCATGATGCGCTGCTGCGTCTTGGGCTGCACGATGAGCGCGCAAAACGCCTCGCGCTCCAGCTTCATCAGGTACTGCTCGTTGACCAACGTGCCTGGGTCGACGTCACCGCCGGTGACCACATGGGCGATGCGTTGCGCGATTTCGAAGTCGTAGGCGGTGATGAAGCCACCATCGCGCATGTTGACCAGTTGCCCCAGGATCGTGGCCTTGCCGCTGCGGCCCGCCACTGGGAACAGCCGCGGCAGCGGGGGGCGGTAGCCGGCTTCGCGCATCGCCTGCGCGGTGCGCAGCGCCACGTACAGCAGCTCGTCGCGGTGCGGCACCACGATGTCGCTGTCCAGCAAGTAGCCCAGCTTGCGGCTTTCCAAGGCGCTGGTGCCCACCGTGGCCATCGCGGCGGCCTTGAAGCCCTCGGTCAAGAACGGCAACAGGTCGGTGCCCGTCGACAAGCGGGCGTTTTCGGCGGCGCGGCGCGCGATGTAGGTCAGCCCACCGGCGCCGGGGATCAAGCCCACGCCCACTTCCACCAAACCCATGTAGCTTTCCATGTGCGCCACGCGCCGCGCGCAGTGCACGGCCAGCTCGCAGCCGCCGCCCAGCGCCATGCCGCGTACCGCCGCCACCGTGGGCACCTGAGCGTAGCGCAGGCGCAGCATCACGCGCTGCATTTCGGCTTCGACCGACTCGATGGCCTGCACCCCCATGGCGGCAAACGCCGGCAGCGTGGCTTGCAGGTCGGCCCCGACCGAAAACGGCTCATCACCCGACCACACCACCAGGCCGCCGAAGCGGGCTTCGGCCTCGTTCACCGCGCGGTCCAACCCTTCGACCACCGCCGGGCTGATGGCGTGCATTTTGGTCTTGAGGCTGGCGATCAGCACATCGTCCAGGCCCGCGCGCGGCAGCGTCCACAGGCGTATGGCGTCGTCTTCGTAGACGGTGGTGCCGTCGGTGCGCCAGTCGGGACCGGCCTCGCCCAGCACACGCTCGCGGTAGAGCTGGCGCGCGTGCACGGGCAGCGTGCGCGGCGGCTCGAAGCGGCCGGTGCTCGGGTTCCACGACCCTTCGGGCTGGTGCACACCGCCGCGTTCGGCCACCGGCCCCTCGAAGACCCAGGCCGGCAGCGGGACGCGGCACAGCGCCCGGCCGGCGTCGATGTCGTCTTGCACCATGCGGGCCACGTCCAGCCAGCCGGCTTCCTGCCACAGCTCGAACGGCCCCTGGCTCATGCCAAAGCCCCAGCGCATGGCCTGGTCGACGTCACGCGCCGTCTCGGCGATCGACTGCAGGTGCAGCGCCGCATAGTGGAAGCTGTTGCGCAGGATGGCCCACAGGAAGCGCCCCTGCGGCCCTTCGGCGTTGCGCAACAGGCGCAGCCGCTCGGGCGCGGGCTTTTTGAGCATGCGCCCGTACACCTCGTCGGCCTTGGCGCCCGCGGGCACGTACTCGCCGCTGGCCAGGTCGAAGCGCAGCACGTCGCGCCCAACCTTTTTGTAAAAGCCCGCCTTGGTCTTTTGGCCCAGGTGCCCCTTGTCCAGCAGGGCCTGCAGCACCTTGGGCGTGGCGAAGGTGTCGTAAAACGGGTCCAGCTCGGGGTTGAGCTGGGTTTGCATCGTGCGAATCACGTGCGCCAGCGTGTCAAGCCCCACCACGTCGGCGGTGCGGAACGTCCCGCTGGAGGCACGCCCCAGGCGCTTGCCGGTCAGGTCGTCGACGATGTCGAACGTCAGGCCGTAGCGTTCGGCCTCCACCATCGTGGACAGCATGCCGGCGATGCCGATGCGGTTGGCGATGAAGTTGGGCGTGTCCTTGGCGCGCACGACGTTTTTGCCCAGCGTCGTGGTGACAAACGCCTCGAGCTGGTCCAGCACCTCGGGGCGCGTGGCCGGGGTGGCGATCAGCTCCACCAGCGGCATGTAGCGCGGCGGGTTGAAAAAGTGGATGCCGCAAAAGCGCGCCCGCAGGCCGTCGGGCAACGGCTCGGCAAGCTGCCGGATCGACAGGCCCGAGGTGTTGGTGGCCAGGATGGTGTGTTGGCCCAGGTGCGGGGCGATGCGGGCGTACAGCTGGTGCTTCCAGTCCATGCGCTCGGCGATGGCCTCGATCACCAGGTCGCACTCGGCCAGCAGGCCCAGGTGCTCGTCGTAGTTGGCGGGCTGGATCAGCTCAGCCTCGTCGGCCACCCCCAGCGGGCTGGGCTTGAGTTTTTTCAGGTTGGCGATGGCTTGGCGGGCGATGGCGCTTTTGTCGCCGCCCTCTTTGGGCAGATCGAACAACACCACCGGCACACGGACGTTGACGAGGTGGGCCGCGATTTGCGCGCCCATCACGCCCGCGCCCAGCACCGCGACACGGCGAACTTGGAATTTGGACATGGATGGCATTCCTTGGTTGAACGGGGCGCGCTTGTTTTTATTGCACGCGCACCCAGGTTTGCGTGCGACCGATGAACAGGATCGAGCCGCGCACCTCCAGCTTGGCGCCGCCCTCGACCGGCGTCAGGCGCACGTTGTACGTCTTGCCGGTTTCGGGGTCGAGGATGCTGCCGCCTTCCCACACGTCTCTGCCGGGCACCTTGCGCACGCCGCGGATGATGTCCATGCCCAGGATCGGCTGGTCCTTGCGGTCGTCGGTGCATTCGGTGCAGCGACGGTTGGGGTCCGCGCCCTTGCGCAGCAGCTTGTCGATGCGGCCGGTCAGCACGCCGTCGTGCTCGGTGATGAGGACTTCGCTCTTGACCTCTTTGGTCTGGTCGTCGATGGTGTGCCAGCGGCCCACCGGCGTCATTTGCGCCCACGCGGGCAGGGCCACCAGCGCCGCCAACGCGGCCGGCATCAGGGTGCGCAGTGTCGTGTGCATCGGTCGTCTCCTCAGGGTGGGGCTGGCCTCAAATCCCCTCCACGCCCAGCGCGGCGTCGGTTTGCATCAGGTTGGCCACCCCCGCGCGGGCTTGACGCATCAGCGTGGCGGTCTCGGGGAACAGCCGCGCGAAGTAAAAGCGTGCCGTTTGCAGCTTGCCTTGGTAGAAGGGGTCGGTGCTGCCCGCGGCGATGGCCTTGAGCGCCGCCGACGCCATGCGCGCGAAGAAGTACGCAAACACCAGGTGCCCGGCCACACGCAGGTACGGCACCGCGGCCGCACCGGCTTCGTCAGGGTTTTGCAGCGCCTTGAAGCCGATTTCGGTGGTGAACTTGGTCATTTGCTCGGCCAACTGCGCCAGCGGGTTGATGAACTCGCTCATCTTCTCGTTGACGCCCTCCTCTTCGATGAGGGCCTGCACCAACTTGCCGAACTTTTTCAGCGTGGCGCCGTTGTTGGCCAGCACCTTGCGGCCCAGCAGGTCCAGGCTCTGCACCGTGTTGGTGCCTTCGTAGATCATGTTGATGCGGGCATCGCGCACGAACTGCTCCATGCCCCACTCTTTGATGTAGCCGTGCCCGCCGAACACCTGCAGGCACTCGTTGACCGCCACAAAGCCGTTGTCGGTCAAGAACGCCTTGGCGATCGGGGTCAGCAGCGCCAGCAGCTCGGCGCTGTCCTTGCGCACCTGCTCATCGGGGTGGTGCAGCTCATGGTCCAGCAGCAGCGCGCAGTAGATCAACAGCGCACGGCCGCCTTCGGCGTAAGCCTTGGCGGTCAGCAGCATGCGGCGCACGTCCGGGTGCACGATGATGGGGTCGGCCGGCTTGTCTTTGGCCTTGGGGCCCGAGAGGCTGCGCATCTGCAACCGATCCTTGGCGTAGGCCAGGGCGTTTTGGAACGCCACTTCGGTCAGGCCCACCGATTGGTTGCCCACCCCCAAGCGGGCCGCGTTCATCATCACGAACATGGCCTGCAGGCCCTTGTTGGGCTGGCCCACGAGCGTGCCCACCGCGCCGTCCAGAATCATCTGGCAGGTGGCGTTGCCGTGGATGCCCATCTTGTGCTCCAGGCCGCCGCAGTAAATGGCGTTGCGCTCGCCCAGCGAGCCATCCGGGTTGACCTTGTACTTGGGCACGACAAAGAGGCTGATACCCTTGGTGCCCGCCGGTGCGTCGGGCAGCCGCGCCAGCACCAGGTGCACGATGTTGGACGCCATGTCGTGCTCGCCGGCGCTGATGAAGATTTTTTGCCCGGTGAGCTTGTAGGTGCCGTCAGGTTGCGGTTCGGCCTTGGTGCGCAGCAAGCCCAGGTCGGTGCCGCAGTGCGGCTCGGTCAGGCACATGGTGCCGGTCCACTCGCCGCTGACCAGCTTGGGCAGGTACAGGCGCTTTTGCTCCTCGGTGCCGTGGGCGTGCAGGCACTCGTAGGCGCCGTGGCTCAGACCCGGGTACATCGTCCAGGCCTGGTTGGCGCTGTTGAGCATTTCGTAAAAGCACTGGTTGACCACGAACGGCAAGCCCTGCCCGCCATAAGCCGGGTCGCAACTCAGCGCCGGCCAGCCGCCAGCGACGTACTGCTCGTACGCGGCCTTGAAGCCGGTCGGCGTGGTGACCTCGTGCGTGGATTTGTCCAGGCGACAGCCTTCGGCGTCGCCGGTGATGTTGAGGGGGAACGTCACCTCGGCGGCGAACTTGCCACCCTCTTCCAGCACGGCGTTGATGGTGTCGGCGTCGACCTCGGCGTGCGGCGGGCACACCTTGAGTGCATCGACGACGCGAAACACCTCGTGCAACACGAATTGCATGTCGCGCAGGGGCGGGTTGTACTGGGGCATCGTGGGTCTCCTTGACAAAACGGATGTGGGGTGAATGGCTCAGGCGCGCGGCGCCTGGTAACGGGCGATCAGGTTGTCGAAACCGGTGCGGGCGTGGCGCAGGCCGTCGGGGTTGCGCAGAAAACGCGCCTCGTAATGCAGCGCCAGGATCAGGCCGTGGATTTCGAACGCCACCTGCGCGGGGTCGGCGTCGGCGCGCAGATGACCTTCGTCGATAGCCATCTGCACCGCTTTGCGCACGGCCGCCTGCCAAGTGTTGACGGTGGCCACCAACGCATCGCGCACGGCGCCGGGGCGGTCGTCGAACTCCACCGCACCGCTGATGTAGATGCAGCCCGAGTCGATCTCCAGCGAGGTCTGGCGCATCCAGTGGTCAAACAGCGCGCGCAGCCGTGGCAAGCCACGCGGGGCGGCCAGCGCCGGGCGAAACACTTCGCGCTCGAAGCGCTCGTGGTACTCGCGCACCACCGAGATTTGCAACTCCTCGCGCGAACCAAAGTGGGCGAACACGCCCGACTTGCTCATGCCCATGAGCTCGGCGATGGCGCCGATGCTCAGGCCCTCCAGCCCCACTTGCGAGGCCAGCGCCAGCGCCGCATCGACGATGGCCGCCTTGGTCTGCTGGCCCTTGTGGGGCGCGCGCGTCGGGCGACGCCGACGCTGCGCTGCCGCCGCGACGTCGGCGGACTCAGCCTGGGCGGTGTCGGCCATGCGTACCTCCAAAATAAAACGAACGGTCGTTCTATTCTAGAGGCAAACCACCGCCTGTCAACGGCCAACCATCAGGGTAAACCCTAGGTCGCAGCCGTCGCCGCCGCTGCGGGTGGCGTCAATGCGACCGGATCATCGTGCCAAAGGGCTGGTCGCCCAACACCTCCAGCAAAATGGCGTGCGGCACGCGGCCGTCGATGATGTGCACCGCCTTGACGCCGCTTTTGGCCGCATCCAGCGCGCCGGCGATTTTGGGGATCATGCCGCCACTGATGGTGCCATCGGCCACCAGTTCGTCCACGCGCCGCGGGGTCAACTCCGGCAGCAACTGGCCTTGCTTGTCGAGCACACCGCGAATGTTGGTCAGCATCAGCAGCTTTTCCGCTTGCAGCACCGTGGCCAGTTTGGCCGCCACGACGTCGGCGTTGATGTTGTAGCTCTCGTTGCGCTCGCCAAAGCCAATCGGACTGACCACCGGGATGAACTGATCGTCCTGCAGCGCGCGCACCACCGACGGGTCGATCGACACGATGTCGCCCACCTGCCCAATGTCGTGCTCGACGCTGGGGTCGTTCAGGTCCACCATGCGCAGCTTGCGCGCGCGGATCATCGCGCCGTCGCGCCCGGTCAGGCCCACCGCCTTGCCACCGGCGCGGTTGATCAGGCCGACGATATCTTGCTGCACCTCGCCGGCCAGCACCCACTCGACCACCTCCATGGTCTCGGCATCGGTCACACGCATGCCCTGCACGAAGCGGCCTTCCTTGCCCAGGCGCTTGAGCAGCGTTTCGATCTGCGGCCCGCCGCCGTGCACCACCACCGGGTTGATGCCGACCAGCTTGAGCAGCACCACGTCCTCGGCAAACGCCGCTTGCAGCTCGGGGTCGGTCATGGCGTTGCCGCCGTACTTGATGACCATGGTTTTGCCGTGGTAGCGGCGGATGTAGGGCAACGCTTGCGCCAGCACTTCGGCGCGGTCGCTCGGTTGCAGGTGCGAAAGATCACGGGGCGTGTGACTCATGGCAGGGCATCACGGGTTACGATGGGGCCACGCTTGCAGCGTGCATGGAGGTCATTGTGCCGCAAGAGATCGAACTCAAGTTCGCACTGCCCGGCGTGGACGGTGAGCGGGCGCTGGCGTTGCTGCGCCGCCACCCGCTGCTGCGGCGCCGTGCCATGACCCACGTGCGGCTGGTCAACCGCTACCTCGACACGCCCGACGGCTGGCTGCGCGAGCAGCGCTGCGCGCTGCGGCTGCGCCAGACCCAAACGCTGGCCACCGACGGACGCACGCCCACGGGCCAGCCGCGGTGGGAGCAAACGCTCAAAACCGCAGGCCAAGGCGAGGCGGCCCTGAGCGTGCGGGGCGAGTGGACCACGCCGCTGAAGCGCCCGCGGCTGAACCGGGCGGCCTTGGACCTCACCCCGCTGGCCACCCTGGCGGGCGATGCTGCGCCCTGGGACCAACTGAGCGTGCAGTACGAGACGCGGTGCCGGCGCACCACCTGGACGCTGCATCTGCACGGCGGCGCGCGTGTGGAGGTCGCCCTGGATGTGGGCGAGCTGCGCGCCCCAGGCCGGCGCGCCCCGCTGCTGGAGCTGGAGCTGGAACTGCTGCAGGGCGCGCCCGACGCGCTGTGGTCGGTGGCTGCCGCGCTGGGACAGGTGTTGCCGCTGCTGCCGGCACGCGCCAGCAAGGCCGAACAGGCGCAGCGCCTGGCGGCGGGCAGCCACCACGCCCCGGTGCGCGCGCGCTCATTGGCGCTGCCGCCGTCGGCCGCGCCGATGGTGCTGGCGCGCGCGGCGCTCAGCGACGCGCTGGGGCAGTTGTGCGACAACCTGGCCGCAGCCGCCAGCAGCGACGACCCCGAGTTGATTCACCAGGCCCGCGTCGGCTGGCGGCGCTGGCGCAGCGTGTTGCGGCTGGTGCGACCGTGGTTGCCCGATTCGCCACCCGAGGCCACCGCGCTGCAACCCCTGCTGCACACGTTGGGGGCGCTGCGCGACTGGGACGTGGCCGCCACCGAGACCATGCCGACCTGGGCCGCGGCCTACGTGGAAGACGCGACTGTCCACCCGCAACGCGCCCGGACGCTGCAGCGCGCCCTGCGCCGGCTGCGCCAGGCGGCGCGGGTGCAGCGCCAGACGCTGCGCGCCCAGCTGGCCGACCCGGCCACGGTGGCGCCGCTGCAGGCGCTGGCGGCCTGGGTGGTGCAGTTGCGCGACGACACGGCCACAGCGCCCTCGCCCCAGTGGGCGTTTGAGCGGTTGCAACGGTGGCGCAAGCGGCTGGCGCGCGCCTTGGCGCAGCCCCCCGCTGACGCGGCCGCCGCCATTGAGGCGCTGCACGCCGCCCGCTTGCTGGCCAAGCGTCTGCGTTACGCAAGTGAAGCCGCGGCAGCGGTGCTGCCGGCCAAAGCGGCGGCGCGAACCCAGCGCTGGCAGCGCCGCGCGCGGGGCTGGCAAGAGCGGCTCGGCCGCTGGCGCGACACGCTGCGCGCGGCCGAGCTGCTGGCCGCCGTGCACGCCCACCCGGGGTTGGTGGGTTTTCTGCGTGGCGTGGCCGCCGCCCAGCACCCCCTTCGGGACGCCACGTAAACCCGCCGCCAGCGCGGGAACCCTTGAGGTGCGGCGGTCATCGAAACCGCGTATACCCACACTCACAACATGGACAACGCCCCCCCGCCCCCTTGGCACAGCCTGGACCCCGACGCCGTGCTGGCCCACCTGCGCACCCAGGCGCATGGTTTGCACCAAGCCGAAGCTGTGGCGCGCTTGCAACAGCATGGCCCCAACCGGCTGCAGGATGCTCCGCCCACCCCGTGGTGGCGGCGGGTGCTGCGGCAACTGGCCAACCTGTTGATCGTCGTGCTGCTGGTGGCGGCCGCGGTCACGCTGGCGTTGGGCCATGTCATCGATGGGGCGGTCATCCTGGCGGTGGTGGCGCTCAACATCGGCATCGGCCTGGTGCAGGAAGGCAAAGCCGCACGGGCGCTGGCGGCCATTCGTGCGCTGCTGACGCCCCACGCCCAGGTGTGGCGCGATGGGCGCTTGATCGACATCGACGCCACCCACGTGGTGCCCGGCGACGTGGTGCAGGTCAACGCGGGCGACCGGCTGCCGGCCGACCTGCGCTGGTTGCGCACCCACGAGCTGGAAGTTGACGAATCGGCCCTGACGGGCGAGTCCGTGCCGGTGCCCAAACAACGTGAACCCGTGGCTGCCCATGCCGAACTGGGCGATCGCGCGAGCATGGGTTACGCGGGCACCCTGGCCACACGCGGCCAAGGTGTCGGGGTCGTGGTGGCCACCGGCATGCAGACCGAAATGGGCCGCATCGGCCGGCTGCTGGAGTCGGTGGGCGAAACCACCACCCCGTTGGTGCGCCAGATGGCGCAGATGGGCCGCTGGATCACCCTGGCGGTGCTGGCCGCGGCCGTCGTGCTGTTCGGGGTTGGCTGGGGGCTGCGCGCCTTGCCAGCGTTGGACACGTTCATGGCGGCGGTGGGCCTGGCCGTGGCGGCCATCCCCGAGGGACTGCCGGCCATTTTGTCGGTGACGCTGGCCATCGGGGTGCAGCGCATGGCGCAGCGCCGTGCGATCGTGCGCCGCCTGCCGGCGGTGGAGACCCTGGGCTGTGTCACCGTGATTGGGTCGGACAAAACCGGCACACTGACACGCAACGAAATGACCGTCCAAGCGGTGGTGCTGGCCGGCGGCGTGGTGCAGGTGCAAGGTAGCGGTTACGCGCCGCAGGGGGCTTTGGTGCGCGACGACCAGGTGCTGCAGCCAGCCGAACTGTGGCGCGAAGCGCCCACCCTGCTGGCACTGGCCGAGGGTGCGGCGCTGTGCAACGACGCCGAACTCGTGCCCAGCGAGACCGGCGATTGGCGTTTGAGCGGCGACCCCACCGAGGGCGCCTTGCTGACGCTGGCGATGAAAGCCGGCCTGGAGCCGCACACACTGCGCGAGGAACAACCCAGGTGCGCCGTGCTGCCGTTCGACTCGCAGCGCCGCTGGATGGCCACCGGCCACCCGCTGGGCGAGCGGGTGCGGGTGTGGGTCAAAGGCGCGCCTGAGGCCGTGCTGGCGCTGTGCCGGCAGGCCCTGGACGCCGATGGCCACCCCACGCCGCTGGACGCCGACACGTGGCTGGCGCACGCCGAAACCCAAGCCACCCAAGGCCGGCGCGTGTTGGCCATCGCCACCGCGGTGTGGCCGGCGCGGCGCACGCTCACCCCGGAGGCGCTGGCCGAACATGGCCTCACGCTGGTCGGCCAGGTGGGCCTGATCGACCCACCGCGCCCCGAGGCGCAGACCGCCGTCGCGCAGTGCCGTGCTGCGGGCATTCGGGTCATCATGATCACGGGTGACCACGCCACCACGGCGCGTGCCATCGCCGCGCAGCTTGGGCTGAGCGAGCGCCCCACGGTGCTGACGGGCCAAGCCATCGAAGCCATGGACGACAGCGCGCTGCAGCAGGCGGTGCGCGAGGTTGACGTCTTTGCCCGTGCGGCGCCACACCACAAGCTGCGTCTGGTGCGGGCGCTGCAGGGGCAGGGCCACGTCGTGGCCATGACCGGCGACGGCGTCAACGACGCGCCCGCCCTCAAAGCCGCCGACGTCGGGGTGGCCATGGGCCGCCACGGCACCGAAGCCGCCAAACAGGCCGCGGCCGTCGTGCTCACCGACGACAACTTCGCCACCATCGCCCATGCCGTCGAAGAGGGCCGCACGGTTTACGACAACCTGCGCAAGGTCATCACGTTTTTGCTGCCGATCAACGGCGGCGAGTCGGTGTCGCTGTTGGTGGCTGTGCTGTTCGGGCTGGCGCTGCCCATCGCACCGGTGCAGATTTTGTGGGTCAACATGGTCAGCTCGATCGCGCTGGCGATGGTGCTGGCGTTCGAGCCCACCGAACCCGACGTGATGCGCCGCCCGCCCCGCTCGCCGTCCGAGCCGATGCTGACACCGTTTGTGTTGTGGCGGGTGGGGCTGGTGTCGGTGTTGTTCGCCGCCGGCATTTTTGGCACCTACGGTTGGGCGCTGCACGCGGGGCACCCCGCGCCGTGGGCGCAGACGCTGGCGGTCAACACGCTGGTGGCGATGGAAATCTTCTACCTTTTCAGCGTGCGCTACCTCAAGGCAGCGTCCTTCACGTGGGCGGGGGCGCGCGGCACGCCGCGGGTGCTGGCGGCGGTGGCCGCGGCATGCGGGCTGCAGGCGCTGTTCACCTACGCCCCGTTCATGCACACCTGGTTTGGCAGCGCCGATCTGCCGCTGCCGTGGCTGGCCATCAGCGCCGCGGTGGGGCTGGCGGTGCTGCTGGTGCTGGAGCTGGAAAAAGCCGTGCTGCGCCGTTGGCGGCCGTGACACTGCGCGCGGCAGCACGGCGCGGCCCGCGATGGCTGCGGACGGGCGCGTACAATGGCGGGTTTGCCCAGCCTCTGGCTCTACACCACGAACCGCTGCGAGCGCCGCCATGAGCAAAAAAGTCTACATCCGCACCTTTGGCTGCCAGATGAACGAGTACGACTCGGCCAAGATGGCCGATGTGCTGGCCGCCGCCGAGGGCTACGAACCCACCGACGACCCCGAACAGGCCGACCTGATCCTGTTCAACACCTGCTCCGTGCGCGAAAAAGCCCAGGAAAAAGTCTTTTCCGACCTGGGCCGCGTCAAGCACTTGAAGAAAAAAGGCGTGCTGATCGGTGTGGGCGGCTGCGTGGCCAGCCAGGAGGGCGACGAAATCATCAAGCGTGCGCCTTACGTGGACGTGGTGTTTGGCCCGCAAACGCTGCACCGCTTGCCCGAGCTGCTGCGTCAGCGCCAACAGCAGGCACGGCCGCAGGTGGACATCAGCTTCCCCGAAATCGAAAAGTTCGACCACCTGCCCCCCGCGCGGGTCGAGGGTGCGTCGGCCTTCGTCAGCATCATGGAGGGCTGCAGCAAGTACTGCAGCTACTGCGTCGTGCCTTACACGCGCGGCGAGGAAGTGTCGCGGCCCCTGGAGGATGTGCTGGTCGAAGTGGCAAGCCTGGCCGAACAGGGGGTCAAGGAAGTGACGTTGCTGGGCCAAAACGTCAACGCCTGGCGCGGCGGCGAGGGCGAGGACTTTGCGCTGCTGCTGGAATGCGTGGCCGACATCCCCGGCATCGAGCGCATCCGCTACACCACCAGCCACCCCAACGAGTTCACGCCACGCCTCATTGAAGCCTACGCACGCATCCCCAAGTTGGTCAGCCACCTGCACCTGCCGGTGCAGCACGGCAGCGACCGCATCCTGATGGCGATGAAGCGCGGCTACACCGCGATGGAGTACAAAAGCACCGTTCGCAAGCTGCGCGCGGTGCGGCCCGACATCAGCCTCTCGAGCGACTTCATCGTCGGCTTCCCCGGCGAGACGGACGAGGACTTTGCCAAGCTGATGAAGCTGGTCGAGGACGTCGGCTTCGACGCCAGCTTCAGCTTCATTTTCAGCCCGCGCCCTGGCACCCCGGCGGCCAACCTGCCCGACGACACCCCGCACGAGGTCAAGCTGCAGCGGCTGCAAACCCTGCAAAAGGCACTGGAAGCCAATGTCGCGCGCATCAGCGCCAGCCGCGTCGGCACCGTGCAGCGCATCCTGGTCGAAGGCCCCTCGAAGAAAAACCCGCACGAGCTCATGGGCCGCACCGCGTGCAACCGCATCGTCAACTTCGACGGCGGCCCCAACGGCCAGCGCCTGGTGGGTCAGATGATCGACGTGCGCATCACCCAGGCCTTGCCTCACTCGCTGCGGGGGGAGGTGGTGGTGCGCGAGGCGGTGTAAGCGCCCCGTACCTGCTGTTGGTCAATCACGCACGCCGGACGGTATCGACCTCGCGGCGTTTGCCCCCTATTCGAGCGACGTCCGCGGCACGCCTCCACGCTTGGAGTTGGAGGCAATCGATGCCATCGCCGCCCACAGGGGGTAATTTCCCCGGCGCTCTTGCACCATGCACACGGCACGCTCGAAGACCCCGGGCAAGAACTTCGGTGGCTTGTCCATAGCTCCATCTACCCAAGGGTCGGGGCCTCCTCAAAAGCCGGGATGATTCAATCCGCCTCGACGTTGTCCTCATCGGGGCTGACGTCCACACCTTCCTCCGGCACATCGCCCGTGTAGGCAGGTTTACCTGTCGCCTGCTCGATCAGGCCTAGCAGGCGCATTTGCCGATCCGCCATGAAGGCATCGAAATCATCGCGGCGGAGGATGTCCGGATCGATCAGGTGCGAGCGGAGGTAAGCATCCAGCCGCGCCCTTTCGATACCCGGGGTCTGTCTGTCTCCCTTCTCCAGCTTGGCCAGGTATTCCGACGGCGCGACACCACCAATGATCCGATTTGTGCGGTACGACAACGGCGTCTTGTTGATGATGGAGTCGTACACCGCCGGCTTGATACCCTGCTTCTTGCACCAGTCCTGCGGGAAGATGTGGTGGATGTCCACGTTCTCGCCGAAGAACACGGTGTGGTCGAACTTTTGCCCGGAGCGGAAATCCTGCGCGCCCTCCTTCATCAGCAGCGCGTTCACGCCCTTGTAGGCCGCAGACAGCCGCATGCGCATGGTCCTCAGGCGATCGGCACGGAAGATGACTTCGCTCACCGTGGACGGTTCCGGCCCGCCCTGCAGCCAGCGCGGCACCTCCATGAAATCGCGGGCAATGCGCGTCTCCACCGCCGAGCCGTACAGCTCGCCAAACACCCCGTTCCAATACCAGCGCACCAGCTTGGCTCGGTTGGCTTCGTGTTCCCACGCCTCCCCAATGTCAGCAATGATGGCCGCCAGCGGCACAATCTGCGACTGATAGGGCAGATCAAAGAGCCGGTAGATGTGCAGCATGTGCAGAAACTTCGCCGCCTGCACGAAACCGTGCTCCACCTGTTTCTCGTATTTCTTGTATGCAGCCAGCGGAAGATTCAGCAGCGCCTGGCGGTTGCCGATCACAGCCGGCAGCTCCTTGCCCGTCTTGCCGGCAAGCTCCGCCTCGCGCCGGCGCTCACGGGTGTAGAACAGCGAAATCGCCTGCAGGAAGTCGGTGTTACTCACCCCGGCGAGGATGCCAGCCTCGGAATCCGCCGGGCGCAGCGTGTCCGCGAAACGCCGGTGCCGGCCCTTGTGCTCGTCGTCGCCATACCAGTCCTTGCGCAGCTCGTGGCCTTCCGCCGCATACATCGCCGTGACGAGTTCGAAGGCATCCAGCGGCTTGCCGCCCGTATTCACTTTCTCGAAGACCACGCACACCGCCTCCTTGGACGTGGAGCGGTCCAGCGAAATCACCGGTACACGGTAGGACTTGAAGTTTTCCAGCACCTGGCGCTTGAAGGCCCGGAAAGTCTCGCGCATGCCGGCGTGCTCCTCCCCGCGCCAGTGGTCGTCGAAGCCGTCCTGCCAGCGATCCCAGTCGAAAACCTGCGTCAGCGGGAACATCAACGCCGCGTACTCCTGCTTGGGGGTGGACAGGTCAAGAACCACTTCGCGGCCGAAGTCGGTGCGGATGATCCGATCCTCCGGCACGCCGACGATGGCCTCCTCTCGGTCAACAGTCGGGTCCAGCGCCTTGCGTATGTCGATGTAGAACCAGCGCTTCACCTTCTTGTTTTTTGGCGTGACCGTCTCCACCACCTTGCCGCGCAGCGTCACCTGATAGAGCGAGGTCATGCGTTGCTGGCCGTCCAGCAACAGCGATTGCGGCGCCACATGCTTCGCCTCGGCCGGCGCGCCCTCCACCGGACGCGGCTTGAAGTTCACCTCGCCACCCGTTTCCAGCGTCATCAATGCGCCTACGGGAAAGGCACGCGAGATCGAGGCTATCAGGCTCTTGATGCGATCCTCGTCCCACACCCAGCTGCGCTGAAAGTCCGGCAGCTGCAACTTGCCACGGTGGCAATCCTCCAGCAGTTCGAGCAGATCGATGGGGTTGGTCTTGAAGGTCGAGCCGGCCATGGTTGGGTTCCTTGGTTTTTGAGTTGGATCTGAACACCCACTCGCACCACGCCCCAAGGGCTGGCATGTATGCGCGCCGCTGCCAGTGAGCGTATTGGAAGGCGATCTTGAGCGTTTGCGGAGGCTGTGCAACCCCTTTGTTGCACCGACACCTTTGGCATTCGGAGCGACACTGGTTTGAGAGCGGTTGGTGCGGCTGCCGGCCCGAGGCTGACACACCACTGCAACCGCATGCGGTGTTCAATAACCCGGGTAACGGGCCAAAATCTTCGCTGCTTCCGGTGTTATCGGAGCGTACTCGCCAATAGTCCAGTCGGGATACGTGTACAGGTCCAGCGCCACTTCGGCGATCACGTCGCGCAACTCCAATGGCTGCAGCCACCGCTCGGGAATGGCCGTCACGCCTAAAAGAGCCCCAAGCAGTTGACCGGTCATTGAGCCCGTGGAGTCCGAATCACCGTCATGGTTGACGGCCAGCACGACGCCGTGCTCAAAGCCTTGTGAGACCAAAGCGCAGTACGTGGCAATGGCCAAGGCCTCCTCAGCCACCCAGCCTTGGCCTAGCTCCCCGATCGCTTGCTCGTGAGGTACGTCGCTTGCTGCAAGAACCACCGCCGCCCGCAAAGCCCGCAGCGTTTCGTCGTGATGCTTGTGACGCGCCAGCAATTTCAGCGCCTCGTCCAGTGCTTGCTGAAGCCCCTGTCCGCGCGCCAAACCAAACACCAGCGCCGCAAATGCGCCAGCGGCCAGCTGCCCTGTCGGGTGCCCATGCGTCAACCCGGCCAGCTCGACAGCCATATCAAAGACATCATCAAAGGTGGCATGTGCCATTCGGGCCATGTACAAGCCCACCGGAGCGACGCGCATCACACCCCCGCACCCCTTGCTGTCGTTGCGCGCCGCCTCGCCGATGCGCGACTCCTTCAGGGCTGCCAAACATGTCGCACCTGGCGCACGCCGGGCATAAAGTGCTGGCTGAGTGACGAGCCAGCCGCTCAACACCGACGTATCGTAATCCCTTAGTTCGCCTTGCGTCCAAAGCCAGCGCTGGTAGGCATAGGCCGTAACATCCACGTGGCTGGCCAGGCCGCGCATGCAGCCGCGCACCCACGTCCGCAACAATCCTTCCGCAGTAAACAATGTCATCTGCGTGTCGTCGGTGATACGACCTAACCCGCCAAAGGCCGGCGCATAGTCGGTGATACCATTTGGCCCAAACTTGGCGGTGATTTGGGCTTTGTCTATGAACTCGACCGCAGCGCCTAAAGCGTCACCCACGGCCCCTCCAAGCAAACAACCGAGAAAGCGGTCCAGAGCATCGGGAACCCGTGCCTGAGAGCGTGGTTTGCTGGCCGGATCTTTGGTTTTTTTGGTCTTGATCGTCATATCATGCCTCCCTATCAACTTAGACACGTGCACGCATTTTACTGCAGCAGCGGATGCTCGGAGCTGGTCCGCCAGGCGATTGGCGATTCAGTCAAAGTTGACAGCGCGGACCCTGACCAAGGAGAGGAGTCTGAGCGCCAAGTTCAGATTCACTGAAACGCAGATGGTTGAGATCCCGCGACAGGCGGCCCATTCCCCGTGGCCGAAGGCGCCAACACGTACCGCGTCAGCGAGCAAACTTTGCGCTCGCAGAGCAAGCGCTACGCGCTGCAGGAAGCGACCGACGTCAAACCAGGTACCGCACAGCCGAAAAGCGCCCGCCTAATAAAATTACTGGCTGGGCGTGGCCATCACGAGATGGAGACTGGCGCGCGATGGTAGGCCGTGCAGGGCTCGAACCTGCGACCAAGGGATTATGAGTCCCCTGCTCTAACCGACTGAGCTAACGGCCCACCGCAGGCGCGATTGTAGGCTGCCTCGGGGGGTCACTCCCCGCGGGTCTGCCCCAGCGCCTGGCCGACGAGCTTGGCGGTGATGTCGACGATTTGGATCATGCGCTCGTAGGGCATGCGCTGCGGGCCGATGACGCCCAGCGTGCCGACCACCTGGCCGTCGACTTCGAACGGGGCGCTGACCACCGACAGCTCTTCGTACGGCACGACCTGGCTTTCGCCGCCAATGAAGATGCGCACCCCGTCGGCCTGCGCCGAGATGTCGAGCAGCCGCATGATGTGCGTCTTTTGCTCGAACAGGCCAAACAGCCGGCGCAGGTTGTCCATGTCACGCGCAAAGTCGTCCACCTCCAGCAGGTTGCGCTCACCCGCAATGACGACGTCGTCCTGCTGCGCATCTTCGGAGCTGGCCTCGACGGCGCGCACCATCAGCGCCGCGATCTCGCCGCGCAGCGCTTCGACCTCGCCGCGCAGGCGCTCGCGCACGGCGTCCAGCGTCAGCCCCGCGCAGTGGGCGTTGAGGTAGTTGGCCGCGGCCTGCAGCTGGTCCTGCGTGATTTCGGCGCTGGGGTGCAGGATGCGGTTTTGCACCTCGCCCTCGGGCGTGACCAGGATCACCAGCACGCGCCGCTCCGACAGACGCAAAAACTCGATGTGGCGAAACACCACCGCCCGCTTGGGCACACGCACCACGCCCACAAAATGCGACAGTTGCGACAGCAACTGCGCCGCCTGGTTGATGACCTGGCGGGGCTGGTCGGCCACCAACGTCTCGGCGCCGGGCAGCCCCTGCAGCGCCGACAGCTCGGCACGCCGCACCGTCAGCATGGTGTCGACGAAATAACGGTAACCGCGCGGCGTGGGGATGCGGCCGGCCGAGGTGTGCGGGCTTGTCACCAGACCCAGCTCTTCCAAGTCGCTCATGACGTTGCGGATCGTTGCCGGCGACAGGTCCAGCCCCGCCGCCTTGGACAGCGTGCGCGAGCCCACCGGTTGGCCCTCGGCGATGTAGCGTTCCACCAACGCTTTGAGCAACAGTTTTGAGCGCTCGTCCAACATCATGGTACGGTCAGCAAGACATGTTGTAATTTGAGCATGAATCGTATGGTTTCGCCCAGCCCACCCCCTGCCCCGGCCGAGTCGGCGCTGTGCTTCGAGCATGTGGCGCTGGTGGGCAAACCCAACGCCGCCGGCAGCGGCGCGGTGTTGGCGCGGGTGGTGGACTTTTTGCACGCGCAGGGCTGTGAGGTCACGCTGGAGCGTGACACGGCGCAGCATGTGGGGGCGCTGGGCGACCGCGTGCTCGACGTGCAGGGCATCGGACAGCACTGCCAACTGGCGTTGGTGGTGGGCGGCGATGGCACGATGCTGGGCATCGGCCGGCAGTTGGGGCCATGGGGTGTGCCGCTGATCGGCATCAACCAAGGACGGCTGGGCTTCATCACCGACATTGCGTTCGAGGGCTTCGAGACGGTGCTGCGCCCCATGTTGCATGGGGCGTTCGTCGAAGAGCGTCGCGCGCTGCTGGCGGCGGGCGTGTGGCGTGACGGCCATTGCGCGTTCGAGACCATCGCGATGAACGACGTGGTCGTCAACCGTGGCGGCGCGCCCAGCATGGTGGAGCTGCGCGTCGAGGTGGACGGCCGCTTCGTGGCCAACATGCGCGCCGACGGGCTCATCATCGCCTCGCCCACCGGCTCCACCGCCTACGCCCTGTCGGCGGGCGGGCCGCTGCTGCACCCGGGTATCGACGGCTGGGTGATGGTGCCGATCGCGCCCCACACGCTGTCCAACCGCCCGGTGGTGCTGCCGGCCAGCAGCGAAATCGCCATCGAGGTGGTGGCGGCGCGCGAGCCCAGCGCGCACTTCGACATGCAAACCTTCACCAGCCTGCTGGCCGGCGACCGCATCGTGGTGCGCCGCTCGGTGCACACCTTGCGGCTGCTGCACCCTGTGGGCTGGAACTACTTCGACACCCTGCGCGGCAAGCTGCACTGGAACGAAGGGGTGGTGGCGTGAACACGCATCGGCAAGGAGGCACGGCATGAGCTGGCTGCGGCTGGCGCTGCGGGATTTTGTCATCGTGCGTGAGCTGGACCTGGAGCTGGGGACGGGCTTCACGGCGCTGACGGGCGAGACGGGCGCGGGCAAATCGATCCTGATCGATGCGCTGCAGCTGCTGCTGGGGGGGCGTGCGGACGCCGGCTGCGTGCGCGAAGGCGCCGCGCGTGCCGAGGTGGCCGGGGAATTCGACGCCCCGGCGGCGGCGCGCGCCTGGCTGACCGAGCAGGGCCTGGGGGGCGACGACGGCGAGCCGCTGCTGCTGCGCCGCGTGGTGGACACCCAAGGGCGCAGCCGCGCCTGGATCAACGGCAGCCCCGCCACCGCGGCCCAGCTGCGCGCGCTGGGTGAGTGGCTGGTGGACATCCATGGCCAGCACGCGTGGCAAAGCCTGACCCGCCCCGACGCCGTGCGGGCGTTGCTGGACGGTTACGGGCGCGTGGACACCGCGCCGCTGCGCGCCGCGTGGGACGCGTGGCGTGCCGCCGACGATGCGCTGCAGGCGGCACAACGTCAGCAAAGCAGCGCCCAGCAAGAGCGCGAGCGGCTGCAGTGGCTGATCGAAGAGGTGGCGCGGCTGGCGCCCGGCGAAGACGAGTGGGACGAGCTCAACCGCCAACACGCGCGGCTGGCGCACGCCCAGGCGCTGCTGGACGCCGCCGGTCAGGCGCTGGAGGCTTTGGACGGACGCGAGCTCAGCGCCGCGCGCCTGGTGGCGCAGGCCATCGGGGCGCTGCAGGCGCAGGCGCACATCGAGCCGCGCTTCGGTGACATCGCCGCCGTGTTGCAGTCGGCCCAGGCCCACCTGGACGATGCCTGCCACGAGTTGCAGCAGGTGCTTGGCCACATCGAACTCGACCCCGACGCGCTGGCGCGGCTGGACGAACGGCTGGGGCGCTGGATGGCGCTGGCGCGCCGCCACCGCTGCCCGCCCGCGGAGTTGCCGGCGCGCTGGGCGCAGTGGCGCCAGCAGCTGCGCGCGTTGGACGAAGCGGCTGACCTGGACGCGCTGGCCGCGCGCGCGGCCCAGGCGCGCCAGGCCTACCAAGCGGCAGCCCAGGCGGTGTCCGCGCAGCGCGCCCCTGCGGCGCAGCAGTTGACCCAGGCGGTCCAAGCGCTGCTGCCCACCCTCGGCATGGAGGGCGCGCGCTTCGAGGTTCGCCTCGAGCCGCTGGGCGAGCCTGGCCCCCACGGACTGGAGCGGGTGGAACTGCTGGTGGCCGGCCACGCCGGCGCCACGCCGCGGCCGGTGGCCAAAGTGGCCTCGGGTGGCGAGCTGTCGCGGCTGGCGCTGGCCATCGCGGTGGTCACCAGCGCCCTGGGCGAAGCGCCCACCCTCATCTTCGACGAAATCGACAGCGGCATCGGCGGCAGCGTCGCCCACACGGTGGGGCGGCTGATGCGTGAGCTGGGCAGCCAGCGGCAGGTGCTGGCCGTGACCCACCTGCCCCAGGTGGCGGCGCGTGCGCACCACCACCTGCACGTCGCCAAGATCACGCAGGACGGCGTCACTGTCAGCACCGTCACCCCGCTGGATGCGCCGGCGCGCACACGCGAAATCGCGCGCATGCTGGGGGGGCACGATTCGGCCGCCGCCCTGGCCCACGCGCAGGAGCTGCTGCAAGCATGACCACCGCCACACTGCAACTGGTGCTGATCACCGGCATGTCCGGCTCGGGCAAGTCGGTGGCGCTGCACGCGCTGGAAGACGCGGGCTTTTACTGCGTGGACAACCTGCCGCCGGAACTGCTCGAAGCGTTTGTGGCGGTGGAGCGCGCGCACGGCGCGCAGCAGGTGGCCGTGGCCATCGACGTGCGCAGCGCCTCGTCGCTGCCAGGGCTGCCACAGCGGTTGCAGGCCCTGCGCGGACAGGGGGTGGCGTTGACGGTGTTGTTTCTGGACGCCACCGACGACGTGCTGGTGCGCCGCTACTCCGAAACGCGGCGCTTGCACCCGCTGTCGGTGCGCAGCAGCACCGACCAGCGCCGCGCCTTGCTGGACGCGCTGCACCTGGAGCGCGAACTGCTGGCCGAGCTGCGCGAGGGGGCCCTGGTCATCGACACCAGCCAGTTGCGCGCGGCGCAACTGCGCAGCGAGGTACGCGCGCTCGTCAAACCCCAGCCGACAACCTTGTCGCTGGTGTTCGAGTCGTTTGCGTTCAAACGCGGTGTGCCGCTGGACGCCGATTTTGTCTTCGACGTGCGCATGCTGCCCAACCCCCACTACGAGCCGCCACTGCGCGCGCTCACGGGTCTGGACGCGCCGGTGGCCGCGTACCTCAGCGCCGAACCGCAGGTGGCCACGATGCTGGCGCACATCGGGGACTTTTTGCAGCACTGGCTGCCGTCGCTGCTGCGCGACCACCGCAGCTACGTCACCGTGGCGGTGGGGTGCACCGGGGGCCAGCACCGCTCCGTTTACGTGGTCGAGCGGCTGGCCGAGCGCTTCGCCGCGCATTGGCCGGTGCTGCGGCGTCACCGCGAGCTGGACGTGCGGCTGACCGCCGCCGACGCCAGCCAGCCGCGCACCGGGGCGGGCAACCCCAGCGCCAGCGCCTCGGCAGGCGACCACCACGCACCCTGATCCGCCTGCACTCCGGGCACGTGCGCCAGCGCCGCGCCCGCAGCGTCGGTCCACGGCACCACGACCCAGTGCAACGCAAGCTCGCGGTGCGTGAGCGCATGCGGCTGGGGCGGCGCCCAGGTGGCGGTCAGGCCCGCGCGCTGCAGCCAGGCGCGCAGCCCCTGGTCGCCCTGCGGCGCGGTCAGCACCGGCGGCGCCCACAACCCACCCCAGATGCCGCCGCTGGCGCGACGTTGCAGCCAACACGCGCCGTCGTCGCGACGCAGCAACAACAACCACCATCGCTCGGTGCGCCGCGGGGCGCGGGCGCGCGGGCGTGGCCAGGCGGTGGGTGTGCCCGCCCGGTGCGCTTGGCACCGATCCAGCAGCGGGCAGGCGTCGCAGCGCGGCCGCAGCCGGGTGCAGACGGTGGCGCCCAGGTCCATCAACCCCTGGGTGTAGGCGGCCATGTCAGCGGGCGTCGCCGTGGCCGGCACCAGCCCCTGCGCGCGCGTCCACAGGTCGCGCTGCGTGGCCACCGCGGCCGGGTCGCGGTCATCGGCCCACAGCCGCATCAACACCCGGCGCACGTTGCCATCCAAAATGGACACGCGCTCGCCGGCGCAAAACGCCGCGATCGCCGCCGCGGTCGAATCCCCAATCCCGGGCAAGGTGCGCAGCGTGGCAAAGTCACAGGGAAACCGCCCCCCGTGCTGCTGCACCACCACCTGCGCGCACCGGTGCAGCAAACGGGCGCGGCGGTAGTAGCCCAGCCCGCTCCAGGCCGCCAACACCTCGTCCAGCGGTGCGGCGGCCAGCGCCTGCACATTGGCAAAGCGGGTCACAAACCGCTCGTAGTAGCGCAGCACCGTGGCCACCTGGGTCTGCTGCAGCATGATTTCGGACAACCAGACGCGGTACGGGTCGCGCGTGCCCTGCCACGGCAACCCATGGCGGCCGGCGCGGCGCTGCCATGCCACCACGCGGGCAAACACCTCGGTCGGCTCGGGCGGGGTCATCGTTGGCAGCGCGGGCAAAAAAAGCTCGAGCGTTGACCTTGCCGCAGCGCCCGCACCGGGGTGCCGCACACACGGCACGGTTGATCGGCGCGGCCGTACACCCAAAACTCGTTCTGAAAGTGCCCGGACTGGCCGTTGACGTGGAAATCCCGCACCGAACTGCCGCCCACCTCGACGGCACGCTGCAACACCTGCTGGATCGCCGCGTGCAGTCGCTGCACGCGCCTGGGCCCCAGCCTGCCCGCGGGGGTGGTTGGGCGTATGCCGGCCACGAACAGCGCCTCGCTGGCGTAAATGTTGCCCACGCCAACCACCACGTCACCGGCCAGCAGCACCTGTTTGATCGGGGCGCGCCGCCCCCGCAAACCCGCGGCCAGCACCGCCGGGGTGAACGCTGCGGTCAGCGGCTCCACCCCCAGGCCATCCAGCAGCTTGCGCAAGCGGGCGTCGTGCTCGCCTTCGGCGTACAACACGGCGCCAAAGCGGCGCGGGTCGTGCAAGCGCAGGGTGCCCCGGTCGGTCACGATGTCCGCATGGTCGTGCGGCCCCGGCGCCGGCGCCTGCGGCCACCACGTCAGCGAGCCCGACATGCCCAGGTGCACCACCAGCACGCCCGCGTCGAGTTGCAGCAGCAGGTACTTGCCACGCCGCTGCACGGCCTGCACCATGCGCCCCTGCAGCCGCTCGGGCGCCACCCCCAGCGGCCAGCGCAGCGGCGCGCCCAGGCGCACGGCCACGATGCGTGCCCCCACCAGCGGTGGGGCAATGCGCTGACGGGTGACTTCGACTTCGGGCAGCTCCGGCATGGTGTCGATTATGATGCCCGCATGATGCGTTGCCGTCCCTGGTTGTTGGTTGCGCTGCTGGCGTTGGGTGTGAGCCAGGGCGGCTGTGCCGCCGCGCCCACGCAGCCCAGCCCCGGCACGCCTGCCCAGGCCAGCCCGGCCGCGATGGACGCCGAGCTGCTGTACCAGTTGCTGCTGGCCGAGCTGCAACGCCGTCACGACCCGGGGGCCGCCTACTCGCTGGTGCTGGATGCGGCCAAACGCACCCAACACCCCCAGTTGTACCGGCGCGCGGTCGACATCGCGCTCAGCGGCCGTGCCCCCAACGCCGCGCTGGACGCGGCGCGCGCCTGGCTCCAGGCGCACCCCGCCGACGACGACGCGCACCGCATCCGCACGCAGTTGCTGGCGGGCCTGCAACGCACCGCGGAGCTCGGCCCAGCCGTGCGGGCGTGGTTGCGCGTTGCCAGCCCCGAGCGCCGACGCGACATCGTGGCGGCGGTGCCGGCGCTGCTGGACCGCGCGGCGGACGCCAACGCCGCGGTCGACGCGGCCCGCACCGCGTTGCAAGACGCGCTGCGCGATGCGGCCACCGCCGCCACCGCGCAAGCGTCGCTGGGCGCCGTGCTGCTGCAGGCAGGCCGCCACGCCGAGGCGTTGCTGGCTGCCGACGAAGCGCTGCGGGCCGACCCCACGTCGGCGGCGGCGGCGCTGCTGGCCGTGGAGCTGGCCGCGCACGCCCCCGTGCAGGCGGCGGCGCTGGTGCAGCGCCACTTGGAGGCCACCGCCGCCCGCCCCGACGCCGACCCCACCGCTCGGCTGGCTTGGGCGCAACGCCTGGCCCGGCAAGGCGAGTTGCCGGCCGCGCTGGCCGTGCTGGACGCCACCGACGTCACCCAGCCCGACACCCTGCGGCGCGTGGCCATGCTGCGCGCGCGCCTGCTGCGCGACGCCGATCAGGTCGCGGCCGCCTACGACGCGCTGACGGCTGCGGCGCAGCGCGCCCCCGACGATGCCGACCTCGGCTACGAGCTGGCGCTGACCGCCGAGCGCCTGGGCCGCCATGACGAGGCCGAGCGGCTGCTGCGCGCCCTCATCGAACGTCGGCCCGAGGACCCGCACGCCTACAACGCGCTGGGCTACTCGCTGGCCGAGCGCGGCATCCGTCTGGACGAGGCCAAGGCCCTGATCCTGGAAGCGGTGCGCCGCGCCCCCAACGATGGCTACATCCTCGACAGCCTCGGTTGGGTGGAATTTCGCCTGGGCAACACGGCCGAAGCGCGGCGCTGGCTGACACGTGCCATGGAGCTCAAGCCGGACGCCGAAATCGCCGCCCACCTGGGCGAAGTGCTGTGGACCCTGGGCGAACGCGACGAAGCGCGGCGCGTCTGGCGGCAGGGTCTGGAGCTGGACGCGCGCAACCGCGCCCTCGTCGAAACGTTGCGGCGCCTGGGCGTGCAGGATCTATGAGGGGGGACCGACGCCGGGCGCTCGGGTGGGTGGCGGCGCTGCTGGCCGGTTGCGCCACCCCGCCTCCCCCGCCGCCGGAGGCCGCCGGCCGCCGCTGGTCGGGGCGCTTGGCGCTGACCGTGCACAGTGACCCGCCCCAGCGCGCCAACGCGCTGTTCGAGCTGCGCGGCGACCCCCAGGCGGGCGAGCTGCTGCTCAGCAGCCCGTTGGGGCAGGCGCTGGCCCACGTCGGCTGGGATGCGGGCGGGGCGTGGCTGCAACGCCCCGGCGCCGCGCGCGAACCCTACCCCGACATGGCCGTGCTGACCGAGACCCTGACCGGCGCGGCGCTGCCGCTGGCTGCGTTGTTCGACTGGCTGCAAGGCCGTCCCACCGAAGCGCCCGGCTGGGCGCGGATCCACCACGACGCCGCCACGGGGCGCCTGCACGCGCAGCGCACCGCCCCCACACCGCTGGTCGACCTGCGGCTGACCTGGACCCCATCGCCCTGACACCACCGCCCGCGCATGCGCCGCTTGCTCGACCTGCCCGCCCCCGCCAAAGTCAACCTGATGCTGCACGTCGTCGGCCGGCGCGACGACGGCTACCACGAGCTGCAGTCGCTGTTTGTGCCGATCGACTGGTACGACACGCTGCACATCGAACGGCGCGACGACGGCGGGCTGTCGCGCGAAGACCTGCGCGGCGACCACGCGCTGCCCGCCGACGACCTGTGCCTGCGCGCTGCACGCGCGCTGCAGCGCGCCAGCGGCTGCGCGCTGGGCGCCCACATCGTGCTGGACAAGCGCATCCCGCAGCAAGCGGGCCTGGGCGGCGGCTCCAGCGACGCCGCCACCGTGCTGATCGCCCTCAACCGTCTGTGGGGGCTACACTGGCCGCGCACGCGGTTGGCGGCGCTGGCGGCCACGCTGGGCGCGGACGTGCCGTTTTTTTTGGGCAGCGGCCCAGCGTGGGTGGAAGGCATTGGCGAGCGCGTCACACCCGTGGCGTGGCCGTCGCAGCCCATCGTCGTCGTCAAGCCGCCCGAGGGCGTGGCCACGGCGGCCATCTTTGGCGACCCGGCGCTGCCGCGCAACACCCCGCGCACCACCTGGCCTGAGGTGCAAGCCGCCTGGCCCACCGCGCCCGGCGCGTTGGGGGGCGGCAACGACCTGCAAGCCAGCGCCGTGCGGGCGTGCCCGGCCATCGGCGCCGCCCTGCAACGGCTGGCCGATGCCGGCTTGCAACCGCGCATGAGCGGCTCAGGCAGCGCCGTCTTTGTGTTGCTGCCCGACGCCGCCGCGCAGCACACCGTGGCCGGGCTGACGTGGCCGCCGGGGTGGCGCGTGCACATTGGGCGCACCTTGCCGCAGCTACCCCTGGCCCAAGCCTAAAAAACCGTGCTACAATGCAGGTCTCGCTGCTAAACACAAGCTGTTTTGCAGCGCAGCGACCAAGGTTGATCACGCCAGTGGTCAACCTGTGTAGGGGAGTCGCCAAGTTGGTTAAGGCATCGGATTTTGATTCCGACATGCGAGGGTTCGAATCCTTCCTCCCCTGCCAAATCCTCTTTCCCATTGCCGGTTGAACCATGGAACGCTCGACGCCAGCGCACACGCCTGACTTTATGCTTTTCACCGGCAATGCCAACCCGGTGCTGGCGGCCGAAATCGCCCAGCATCTGGGCACCACGCTGGGGCAAGCGCACGTGGGCCGCTTTTCCGACGGCGAAATCACCGTCGAAATCGGCCAAAACGTACGCGCGCGCGACGTTTTTATCATCCAACCCACTTGCCCGCCGACCAACGAGAACCTGATGGAACTCGTCATCATGGTCGATGCGCTCAAGCGCGCTTCGGCCGCGCGCATCTCGGCGGTCATCCCGTACTACGGCTACGCGCGTCAAGACCGGCGGCCGCGCTCCAGCCGGGTGCCGATCAGCGCCAAGGTGGTGGCCAACATGCTGCAGGTGGTGGGCGTGGAGCGCGTGCTGACGATGGACCTGCACGCCGACCAGATCCAGGGGTTTTTCGACATCCCGGTCGACAACATCTACGCTTCGCCGGTGCTGCTGCGCGACCTGCGGCAAAAGAATTACCCCAACCTGCTGGTGGTGTCGCCCGATGTGGGCGGTGTGGTGCGCGCGCGCGCGCTGGCCAAGCAGCTCGACTGCGACATGGCCATCATCGACAAGCGCCGCCCCAAGCCCAACGTGTCGGAAGTGATGCACGTCATCGGTGACATCGAGGGGCGCCACTGCGTCATCATGGACGACATGGTGGACACCGCCGGCACCCTGGTCAAAGCGGCCGAGGTGCTCAAGGCGCGCGGCGCGGCCAAGGTGTTTGCCTACGTCACCCACCCGATCCTGTCCGGGCCGGCGGTGGAGCGCGTGGCCAAAGGCGACGCCCTGGACGAGCTGGTGGTGACCAACACCATTCCGCTGAGCGAAGCGGCGCGCGCGTGCGGCAAGATCCGCCAGCTCAGCGTCGCGCCGCTGATCGGTGAGACGATCGCGCGCATCGCCAGCGGCGAGTCGGTGATGAACCTGTTTGCCGAGATGGAGGCCGCCGTTTCGGCCGGTTGAGTGTGTTTTCGGGGCGCGGTCGCGTGCGGCTGCGCCGTTTCAAGCCTGGGGCGCGCTGGTCGCGGCCGCCCCGTTCAACGTTGGAGTGCAAGCATGAAATTCGTCGCTTTCGAGCGTCAAGCGCAAGGTACGGGTGCGAGCCGCCGCCTGCGCCGCGCCGGCAAGGTGCCCGGCATCGTCTACGGTGGCAACGCCGAGCCGCAAGCCATCGAGCTGGACCACAACGCCCTGTGGCAAGCGGTGCAAAAGGAAGCTTTCCACACCTCCATCCTGGAGATGGAGCTGGGCGGCCAGACCACCAAGGTCGTGCTGCGTGCCGTGCAATACCACCCGTTCAAGCCGCAGGTGTTGCACGTGGACTTCCAGCGCGTGGACGAAAACACCCGCCTGCGCAAGAAGGTGCCGCTGCACTTTGTCAACGCGGAGAACTCGCCCGCGGTCAAGGCCGACAAGTGCCTGATCAACCACGTGGCCACCGAGCTCGAAATCGAATGCCTGGCCACCCAGCTGCCCGACTTCATCGAGGTCGACCTGGGCAACCTGCACAAGGGCCAGAGCCTGCACGTCAGCGACCTGAAGCTGGCCCCTGGGGTCAAGGTCGTCACGCACGGCAAGCCCAACCCGACCATCGCCACCGTGGTGGAGCCGGTCGAGGAAGTGGTGGCCGCCCCGACCGCCGCACCGGCCGACGACAAGAAGGGCAAGAAGGGCAAGAAATAACCCTGCCCCCTGCGCAGCCAAGGCCCGCCCCGTGCGGGCCTTTGTGTTGCAGGATCGGGTTGTCGGATCGACATCGTCGCCGCACTGGAGCCGCGCCGCCATGTTCAAGCTGTTGGTGGGCCTGGGCAACCCCGGCCCGGAGTACGAGGACACGCGCCACAACGCGGGCTGGTGGTGGCTGGACCGCGTGGCCGCCGACCTGCGCGTGACGCTGCACCCCGAGCGCAGCTACTTTGGCCTGGTCGGGCGCACCCAGGTGCAAGGGCAACCGTTGTGGTTGCTCAAACCCACCACCTACATGAACCGCAGCGGCCAGGCGGTGGCGGCACTGGCGCGGTTTTTCAAAATCGCACCGCACGAGATCCTGGTCGCCCACGACGAGCTGGACCTGCCGCCCGGCGACGCCCGGCTCAAGCGCGGTGGCGGCCACGCCGGCCACAACGGGCTGCGCGACATCCACGCGCAACTGGGCAGCGCCGACCATTGGCGGCTGCGTCTGGGCATCGGCCACCCCGGGGTCAAAGCCGAGGTGGTGCACTGGGTGCTGCGCAAGCCGCCACAGGAGCAGCGCCAGGCCATCGACGCGGCCATCGACCGCGCCGCCCACGCCCTGCCGCTGCTGCTGGCCGGCGACGTGGCCAGGGCCACCAGCCTCATCCACACCACACAGCCGCCGCGCCCCAAACCGCCGCGCCCGCCCCAGGCGCCCGGCAGCACGCCGGGGTGATCAACGTCACCCCCCGCCAACGGTCGCTTTGGCGGCCTGCAGCCGGCGGTATTTTTGCCACAGGGTTTCGCGGCTCTCGACGTGGGCCGGGTTGACCGGGATGCAGCTCACCGGGCACACCTGCACGCACTGCGGCTCGTCGAAGTGCCCCACGCACTCGGTGCAGCGCTGCGGGTCGATGACGTAGTGGTCCTCGCCCATCGAGATGGCCTGGTTGGGGCATTCGGGTTCGCAGACGTCGCAGTTGATGCACTCGTCGGTGATCATCAGGGCCATGGGGTCCTCCCGCTGCCACGGGCTCACGTGCGCGCGCAGGCCTGGCGCAGGCGCTGGGCGACCACCGGGCTGACCATCTGGCTGACATCGCCACCCAGCCGCGCGATTTCACGCACCAATGTGCCCGAAATGCACTGCAGCGCGGGCTGCGGCAGCAAAAAGACCGTGTGCACCTCGGGGGCAAGCTTGGCATTCATGGCGGCCATCTGCGCTTCGTAGTCGAAGTCAGTGACGTTGCGGATGCCGCGCACGACGGTGGCCGCCCCTTGCTGGCGGCAAAAGTCCATGATCAGCCCGTCGAACGGCAACACCTGCACGTTGGGGCAATCGCGCAGCACCTCGCGCGCCAGGCTGATGCGCTCGTCCAGGCTCAGCAGCGTCTTTTTGTGGTGCGCGATGGCCACCGCGACGATGAGGCGCTCGAAGCGCTCGGCCGCGCGCCGGATCACGTCTTCGTGCCCCAGCGTGATGGGGTCGAACGTGCCGCTGGTGACGGCCACACGGGGGTTGGGCGTTGCAGCGTTCATGGGGCCGCATTATCCGCCGCGCGCAACAGGTGGGCGTGCACCTGGCCGGCCCGCAGCCGCCGGTGGACCTGCCAGCCAAGCGCCGCCAGCGCCGCGTCGTCCCAGGGCTGAGGGGCTTCCAGGTACGCCCAGCCCCGCGGCTGCACCAGCCGCCGCGCCTGGGCCAGCGCCGCTTCGAACAGCGCCGCACCGCCGTCGAACGGTGGGTCCAGCAGCACCAAGTCCCACGCCGCGGCCGGCAGCGCCGCCATCTGCGCCAGCGCATCGCCGGCGCGCAACTGCACCACGTCGGCCGCGCCCTGCAGGCGCTGCACGTGCTGCTGCAGGGTACGCAGCAGCGCCGCGTGGCGCTCGATCAGCACCACCGGCGCCGCGCCGCGCGAGGCGGCTTCCAGCCCCAGCGCACCGGTGCCGGCAAAGGCGTCGACGCAGCGCCAGCCGTGCAAATCCTGCCCCAGCCAGTTGAACAACGTTTCGCGCACACGGTCGGGCGTGGGGCGCAGGCCCGGCACCGCCGGCACCGGCAAGCGGCTGCGGCGCCAGCGTCCACCGATGATGCGCACCTCGCCCGGCGGGCCGCTGCGGCGGGCCGGGCTGGGCGCCGTCATGGCGCCGCCCCCACGACCACCGTCACCAGGCGCTGCGGGTCGATCACCCGCCGCCAGGCCTGCATCACCTGCTCGCGCGTCAGCGCCTGCACGCGCGCCGGCCATGTGCTCAGCTCATCCAGCGGCAGATCGTTCCAGGCCAGCGCCGCCACCTGGTCGGCGATTTTGCGGTTGGTGTCGAGCTTGAGCGCGTGGCCCAACACCAGGCTGCGCTTGGCCTCGGCGAGCTCTTGCACGGTGGGGCCTTCACGGGTGAAGCGCTGCAACACCTCGTGGATCAGCGCCACGGCCTGGTCGGCCTGCTCGGGCTTGGTCTGCATGCCCACGGTCCAGGCGCCGGCATGGCGCCCGGCGACGAAGTAGCTGTACACGCCGTAGGTCAGGCCACGGCGCTCGCGCAGCTCGTGCATCAGGCGCGAGGTGAAGCCGCCTCCGCCCACGATGTGGTTGGCCACCTGCAGCGCCAGGTGGTCCGGGTCGCGGCGCGCCACGCCGGGTTGACCGATGAGGATATGCGCCTGCGCCGCGCCCGCAAACGGCTCGCGCACTTGGGTGGCCTGCGCCAGCGGCTCAACCTCCGGCACGGGCGGCAGCGGCGCACAGCCATGCGCCGCCAGCCCGGCCAGCAGCGTGTCGGCCAGCGCGTCGGCCTGCTGGCGCGACACCGCGCCCACCAGCGTCAAGCGTGCGTCGCACACGCGCGCGTGCCGCTGCCAAAAGGCGCGCATGGCCGCGCCGTCGATGGCGGCCCAGGTCTGCGGCGTGGCTTCGCGCCCGTAGGGGTGCCCCCGGTACACGCCCTGGGCAAACAGGCGCTGCGCGCGCGCTTCCGGCTGCGCCTGGGCTTGCTGCCACGCCGCCACCAGGCGCTGGCGCTCGCGCTGCCAGACGCCGTCGTCGAACGCGGGCGCGGCCAGCTGTTGCGCCAGCAAGGCCACGGCGGCGTGCAGCACGTCGGGGCGCGTGAGCGTGCGCAGCGCGATGCTGAAGCGGTCCAACGTCGCGGTGGCCGACCACTGCGCGCCCAAGTCGGCCCACGCCTCGGCCAGCGCGTCCTCGCGGCGCTCGGGGGCCCGGCCCCAAGCCTGGGTGCCCTTGCCCAGCATCAGCGCGGTCGCGGCCGCCAGGCCCGCCTGGGGCGCGGGGTCGCGGCGGCTGCCGCCGTCGAACTCCAGCCGCAGGTCCAGCATCGGCAGCGCGTCGGTGGGCACCAGGTACACGCGGGCCCCGTCCGGGCGTGTCCAATGTTCGATGGTCGGCGCGGCCTGCACGGTCCCCATCACCACAGCCAACCACGCGCCGCACAGGGCCACAAGCGCGGCGCGCCATCCACGCTGCCGCGGCGTCATCGCGCGTCCTCCTGCGGCAGCAGCCAGCCGACGGTCAGCGTGGCGTCGCCAAAATAGCGCTGCGCCACGCGCTGCACGTCGGCCGGGGTGATGGTTGGCATGCGCTGCAGCAGCCGCGCCGAGGCGTCCAGCGGCCAGCCCAGCGCCCAGTGCTCACCAAGCTCGCGCGCCTGCGCAAAAGGCGAGTCGAGCGCGAACACCTGCTGCGCCGCCCATTGGTTGCGCACGCGGTCCAGCTCCGCAGCGCTGACGCCGTCGCGCGCGATGCGCTCGATTTCGGCCCGCAGCGCCTGCTCGACCTGTTGCGGCGCCACCCCGGGGCGCACGGTGGCCGAGACGAGAAACAGCGCCGGCCCCCGCGCCGACAGGTCGTAGCCGGCGCTGACGTTGTCGGCCAGGCGCGCCGCGGGGTCCGCCGTGCGCACCAGGGCACGCTCCAGCCGCGCGGCGCTGTGCCCGTCCAGCACCCCAGCCAGCAGCGCCAGGGCCAGGGCGTCGCGCGCCTCGGAGCTGGGGTCATCGGGGTGGTGCAGCTTGGGCACACGCCAACCCAGCAACACGCTGGGCTGGCGCACACGGTCGTGCCACTGCAACCGCCGCAGGCCGCGTTGCTCGGGCTCGGCATCGGGCGCCCGAGCCGGCAATACCCGGGCCGGCCGCGCGCCGAAGGTCTGCTGCGCCCAGGCCACGACCTGCTGCGGCTGCACGTCACCCACCACCACCAGGGCGGCGTTGTTGGGCGCGTACCACCGCTGGTAAAACCCCCGCACGGTGGCCGCGTCCAGCGCCTCCAGGTTGGCCATCCAGCCGATCACCGGCCGCCGGTACGGGTGCGCCAGCAGCGCGGTGGCCATGAACTGCTCATAAAAACGCGCCTGCGGCTCGTCTTCGATGCGCTGGCGCCGCTCCTCGCGGATCACCGCGAGTTCGCGCTGCAACGTTTCCGCGCTCCAGGCGTTGTGCGCAAAGCGCTCGGCCTCCAGCGCCATGGCCTCGCGCAGCGCGTCGGCGGGCACCTGCACGTGGTACACGGTGACGTCACGGCTCGTGAACGCGTTGTCGCGTCCGCCCAGGGCGGCCACGCGGCGCGAGTATTCCCCTTCCGCCAGCCGGGGGGTGCCTTTGAACATCATGTGCTCCAGCACGTGCGCCACGCCCGCTTCACGGTCGCTTTCGTCCATCGCGCCCACGCGCAGCCACAGCATCATCACGGCGGTGGGGGCGCGTCGGTCGGGCTGCACGATCACGGTCAGCCCATTGGGCAGCGTGGCGGTGTGGACACGGGCGGCTTGGTCCACGACCGCCGCCGGCTCGGCTGGCGCCGCCCACGCAGGCGCCCCCGGCCCCACCACGGCGCACGCCACGGCGCACGCCACGGCGGCGGCCGCGAGCCATGCGCGTCCGCGCTGGCGCATCGATGGTCGTAACGGGTTCAACACTTTCATAGAATGGCGCCCATTCTAGGCAGTGCCCGCTATGTTCCGTTTTTTGAAAGAAAAGTTCTTCGGTGGCGCCAAGCCGCCGGCCCCTGTCGCGCCGCCCGCGGACGACGCCCCGGCAGCGCCGGCCGCGCCGCCAACCGAACCGGCACCCGCCGCAGCGACCGTCCCCGTCGCGCCACCCGCCCCGCCCGCAGCACCCGCTGCGGCGGCCGACACCGTCCCCGTGCCAGCGACCCCTGGGGCGTCGCCGGAACCCTCGCCCGACGCCAGTGCCGCCACGCGCCAAGGTTGGCTGACGCGCTTGCGTGACGGGCTGCGCAAGACCGGCTCGGCGCTGACGGCGGTGTTCGCAGGCGCACGCATCGACGATGCCCTGTACGAGGAGCTGGAGACCGCCCTGCTGTTGGCCGATGCCGGCACCCAGGCCACGCAACACCTGCTGAGCGACCTCCAGCGCCGCGTCAAGGCCGCCGGCGCCACCGACGCCGCCCAGGTGCGCACCCTGCTGGCGGACGCGCTGACCGAATGGCTGGCGCCGCTGCAAAAGCCGCTGGAGGTTGGCGCCCAAGCGGACGGCCCCACGGTGTGGATGGTGGCCGGCGTCAACGGTGCGGGCAAGACCACCACCATCGGCAAGCTGACCTGGCATTTGGCGCAGCACGGCGCCACGGTGCTGCTGGCGGCCGCCGACACCTTCCGCGCCGCCGCGCGTGAGCAGCTCGGCACCTGGGCCGAGCGCAACGGGGTGGACATCGTGGCGCAGGAGGGCGGTGACCCGGCGGCGGTGGCGTTCGACGCCGTCAGCGCCGGGCGCGCGCGTGGCAAGGACGTCGTCATCGTCGACACCGCGGGGCGGCTGCCCACGCAACTGCACCTGATGGAGGAGCTGCGCAAGGTCAAGCGGGTCGTGGCCAAGGCGCAGGCCGGTGCGCCGCACGAGGTGCTGCTGGTCATCGACGGCAACACCGGCCAAAACGCGCTGGCGCAGGTCAAGGCGTTCGACGCCGCGCTGCAGCTCACCGGCCTGATCGTCACCAAACTGGATGGCACCGCCAAGGGCGGCGTGCTGTGCGCGATCGCACAGTGGGCGCGCGAGCAGCGGCGCACCCTGCCCGTGTACTTCATCGGCGTGGGTGAGCGGCTGGAAGACCTGCAACCGTTTGACGCGCGCGAGTTCGCTCAGGCGTTGCTGGCGTAAGAGGCGCCCCGCCCAGCGCCGCTCGGGGTTTATCCCGATCGCGCCCCGGTACGGGGCACGCTATCGTCCCCCGTGTGGCCAAGGGGTGCTGCCCCCGCAAAAACCCTGATTCCGAATATCAGCACATCGTGATACAAACAGACGGCTCGATGCACCCCCATCCAGAGCCCCATCCCCAACCCCAGCGAGGAGCGTCACACGCATGAAAACCATACGCTATGCACTCACCGCCGCGCTGCTGAGCGCCGCTGCCGTGTCGGCCCACGCGGTCGACCAGGTCAAGGTCTGGGCCGCAGCCTGCGCCAACTGCCACGGCACCAACGGCCACGCCCAACCCGGCATGGAGGCCCTGGCCGGCAAGGACAAAGATGACTTGACGCAAAAGCTGCTGGACTTCAAGGCCGGCCGCAAGCCTGCCACCATCATGCACCAGTTGGCCAAAGGCTACAGCGACGACGAGCTGCGCGCCATCGCCGCGTACTTTGCCGCTCAAAAGAAGTAACCCGGGAGTCCACGCCATGATGCAACGTCGCCAATTCGTCTCCACCGTCGCGGCCGGTTCGGCCTTGGGTTCGCTGGGGCTGCTTTCGGGTTGCGCCACCACCGGGTCGGCCAGCGGCCCGCACGTCATCGTCATCGGCGGCGGCTACGCCGGCGCCACCGCGGCCAAATACACGCGCCTGTTCTCCGAAGGCAAGGTGCAGGTCACGCTGATCGAGCCCAACGCCAATTTCATCTCATGCCCGATTTCCAACCTGGTCATCGGCGGCATCAAAAAAATCGAAGACATCACGATCCCTTACGACAACCTGGAAAAGCGCCACGGCGTCAAGATCGTGCGTGACCGCGCCACCGCCATCGACCCCGACAAGCGCGTGGTCAAGCTGGCCAGCGGCGGCGAGCTCAAGTACGACCGCCTGATCGTGTCGCCGGGGATCGATTTCATGTGGGAGACCCTGCCCGGCATGGGCAAGCCCGGCGCGCAGGACAAGGTGCTGCACGCCTGGAAAGCCGGCCCGCAAACGGTGGCGCTGCGCAAGCAGCTCGAAGCCATGCCCGACGGCGGCGTGTACGCGCTGTCGATTCCGCTGGCGCCGTACCGCTGCCCGCCGGGGCCGTACGAGCGCGCCTGCATGGTGGCGCACTACTTCAAGAAGGCCAAGCCCAAGAGCAAGGTCATCATTTTCGACGCCAACGAGGACATTCAGTCCAAGAAGGCCTTGTTCCTCAAAGCCTGGGACGAGCACTACAAAGGCATCATCGAGTACCGTCCGAAGCACCGCGTCGTGGACGTGGATGCGGCCACCAACACCCTCAAGTTCGAGTTCAACGAAGACTTCAAGGCGGCCGTGGCCAACGTCGTGCCCAACATGCGCGCGGGCGACATCGCGGTGCAAGCCGGTTTGGCCACCGCCAACAAGCGCTGGTGCGAGGTGGACTTCCTGACCTTCGAGTCCAAGGCGGTCAAGAACGTGCACGTGCTGGGTGATGCGATCCAGATCGCGCCTGCGATGCCCAAATCGGGCCACATGGCCAACCAGCACGGCAAGACCTGCGCCGCGGCGGTGGTCAGCCTGCTGCTGGGTCAGGAACCGCCCAAGACGCCGCTGTACGCCAACACCTGCTACAGCTTCGTCACCGACGAAGACGTGGTGCACGTGGCCAGCGTGCACCGCTACGACCCGGAGAAAAAGACGATGCTGACGGTGCCCGGCTCGGGCGGGGTCTCGGCGCGCGCCAGCGAGCTGGAAGGCCGCTACGCGTTGGCGTGGGCGCGCAACATCTGGGCCGACACGCTGGCGTGACGTCCCTGGGCAGCCCCGGCACCGTCCGGGGTGGGTGAGCCGCTGGCCACCAACCCCACGGTGCGCGGGGCTTTTGACCCCGGTATACATTGTTTTATCAGTATTGACTGAATCAATCGCCGGATCTTTGACATGACCACCATGGTTCGATCCCCTTCTTTCGGCGGCCTGCGGCGGTGGGCCGTGGCCGCGGTGGCGTTGGCGGCGGCGCACATGGCCCATGCCCAAGCCGACGAAGCCCGCGCACGCAAAATCGCCAACGGTGTGTGCTTCATGTGCCACGGCGAAAACGGCGAATCCACCAGCGAAATCTTTCCGCGTCTGGCGGGGCAGCACAGCGAGTACATCACCAAGCAGTTGCGTGCCTTCAAAAGCGGCGAGCGCAAAAGCACCGCGATGGCCGAAATGGTGGCCAAGCTGACCGACGACGAAATGGTGGCGCTGGGGCGTTATTACGAAAAAATGCCCACCACACGGGAAGAAGCCAAGGACCCGCAACTGGCGTTGGTGGGCAAGTACCTGTACCACAACGGCAACAAGTTCAGCGGTGTGCCGGCGTGCGCGTCGTGCCACGGCGCCGACGGCTACGGTGCGGCCAACCTGCCACGGCTGGCAGGGCAATTGCCTGGCTACCTGTTCACGCAGCTCAAGCAATTCAACAAGCGTCAACGCACCAACGACAACGTCGTGATGCACACCGTGGCCGAGAAGATGACCGAGCTCGAAATGGCGGCGGTGGCCGAGTACCTCGGCTCCAAATAACCAGGCGGCCACGGCCCGGGTTGACACCCGGCTGGGCAGGCAGGGGCAGCCGGCCCGTTGCTCAGGGCGCGTCGTGCAACTTGGCGTGGATGCGCCGGGTGGTGCGCCACACCGCCCACAGCACCAGCGGCATCAGCGCACCGGCGGTCAGCTCAGGATGCAGCGGCACACCGGCCGACTTCAGCGCCTTGGCGCCGTACAGCACCAGGCTGATCACGTAGTACGAGATCGCGGCGATCGACAACCCTTCCACGGTGGTTTGCAGGCGTAGCTGCAACGTTTGGCCGCGGGTGAGTTTTTCGAGCAACTGGCGGTTTTGTTCTTCGCGCGCGATGTCCACGCGCGTGCGCAGCAGCGCGCTGGCGCGCGCCACACGCTGCGACAACGCCGCCAGGCGCTGCTCCACCGAAGCCACGGTCGCCATGGCCGGAGCGAAGCGGCGCTGCATGAACTCGCTGATGGTTTGCGTGCCCGGGATGGGTTGCTGGCGCAGCTCGGCCGCGCGCTGCTGCACGATGCGTTCGTAGGCCCGCGTGGCCGAAAAGCGGTAGCCGTGCCCCGCGATGTGGTGCTCGATGCGCGCCGCCAGCGCCACCAGCGCGTCCAGCAGCACCTGGTCGGAGGCGGCCTTGGCCTGCATTTCCGCGGTCAGACGCGCCAGTTCCGCCTCGCCTTCGGCCAGCGGTCCGGCCAGGGTCTTGGCCACCGGCAGCCCCAGCAACGCCATCATGCGGTAGGTTTCCAGCTCCAGCAAACGCGCCGTGATGCGGCCGGCGCGGGTCTCGCTCGTCGTGGGCGGCGCCAGCACCAGCATGCGTTCAAAACCGTCGGGCCGCAGGTGAAAGTCCGTCACCACCATCGAGTGCGACGGCTGCCCCAGCAGCGACGCCACCACCGGGCGGCCCCCGAACCACGGGCGCGCACGCTCCAACAGCGCGACGGGATCGTTCAGCCGCTGCGGGTCGATGGCCAACTCCACCGCGCACAGGGTGCGCCCGGGAATCGTCGCCAGCCACCCCGGCGGCAGCAACGGATGGGGCTGCAGCACCGGCTCGCGCGCCCCCAGGCCTGCGCCCTCGGGCAGCGGCTGCACCAACGAATAGCGCGTGAACTCGGTGTGGCGCTCCCACTTGAGCGTGTAGCCGCCACCGAAGCGCAGGCGCACAAAGTTGCGCTCAAGGTCGTCAGGCCCCAACCCCTGCTGCCCCGGCAGCCGACGCAAGTGCTCCAGCTCCTCGGCACGACTGACACCGTCGTTGAGCACCGCGACGTACACCACCAGCGCCGGCAACCGGATACGCGCCGGCGGGCGAGCGTGGATTTCTTCGTGCAACACGCGGCGACGTTCATCGTCAGGGGGTAGCACTGGCGAATCTGAAAGTGGGGGCGCAGGCCAGTCGTGTGACATAGAGCAACATTAGCACATGAATAGGTTGCTCGTTGGACGACGGCGCGGGTACGATGTATCCCCATCACCCACCCAGGGGCGGCAGCATGCCGCCCCCCACACACTCAACCCGTAAGCCTGATGTCGGCGATGCATCGTTGGGCCGCGGTCTCGGTCGTGTTGGGCCGGCCCTGGGTCCTGTTGACGCTACTGGCCGCACTGGTGTGCGGCCCGGCGCACGCCCGCTGGTTGCCTGAGGCGCTGATGCGTCACAGCGTGCCTGCATGGGTCATCGATCCGGCGGACGGCACCATCCTCGAAGCCAATGCGGCGGCGGTCGAGCTGTACGGATACCCCGACATGGCGCTGGGGCGCGTCAACATCCAGCAGATCAACCAGCTGTCCGAGGCTGAGATCCGGGCTGAAATGGCGCGCGCCCAACAGGAAAAACGCGGCTACTTTTTATTCCCGCACCGCTTGGCCTCTGGCGAGGTCGTCACCGTCGAAGTGCACAGCTCGCCCATCCCCGGCCCCCAGGGGCGTGTCCTGTTGCTCTCGCTGTTGCTGCCCGAGAGCCGCAGCGTTACGCTGGAGCGCGAGTTGCAGCGCTACCAAACCCGGCTGGAAAACCTTGTGGCCCAACGCACCGACCAACTGCTATCGGCCGAGCGCAAGCGGGCGCGGATGCTGATGATGGCGCTGGGCGCGTCTGCCTTGGCGACCCTGGTGTTGCTCGTGTTGCTGCGGCAGTTGCGCCTCGGTAACCAGCGCCAGCGTGAACTGGCCACCCAACTGCAGGATGTGCTGCGGGGTGCGCGTTTGGGGCTTGCCCAGTGGGATTTGCAGCGCGATCGCATCGCGCTGGATGATCGGCTGGGCCGCCTGCTGGGTCTGGAAGGCGATACCCCGGCATGGCGCGCGGCGGAGCTGGTCGAGCGGCTGCATCCTGGTGATGTGCCGGCCCTGCGGCAGGCGCTGGTCGATCACCTCAAGGGCAAGACCGAGGCCGCAGACCTGCGCTTTCGGGTACGACACAGCGATGGCCACTGGCTTTGGCTGCAAGTGTGGGGGCGCGTCACGGCACGAGACCCTGCCACAGGCAGGGCGCTACGGCTGGCAGGCGTGGTGCGCGACGTCAGCAGCCAAGTCGCGCTGGAAGAATCACGCGCCATCGCACTGAGCGTCTTTCAGGACGCGGGTGAAGCCATCGTCGTCACCGACGAGCGTGGGGTGGTGCTGGAAGCCAACGAGGCCATGTTGCAACTCAGTGGCTACAGCCGCGAGGAGCTGATTGGGCGCGGGCGGCTGCCTTGGCGACCGGCAGACCGGCTCGGCTCCTTGACCTGGGCCCGCGTGCAGCGCACCCTGCTGCGCGAGGGCCGCTGGCGCGGCGAGGCTTGGTGGCGGCACCGGGACGGGCGCGAGATTCCCGTGGTGGAGACGATCTCGGCCGTACGCGATGCCTAGGGACAGATCATCCGCTACGTGGCGGTGGCGCAGGACATTTCGGCCATCAAAGCGCAGCAGCAGGCCCTCGAATACCAGGCGTTCCATGACTCTTTGACGGGTTTGCCCAACCGGGCGCTGTTGACCGACCGCCTGGCGCTGGCCATCGCCCACGCCCACCGCCAGCAACGCAAGGTCGTCATCGCCTACCTTGACCTGGACGGTTTCAAGGACATCAACGACAACCACGGCCACCCGATCGGCGACGCTGCACTGCGTGAGGTCGCCCAGCGTCTTCAACGGGTGCTGCGCGAAGGTGACACGCTGGCCCGGGTCGGCGGCGACGAATTCGTGGTGGTGTTGGCGGATCTGGAGCCCGGTGCACGCTGGCAACCCATCGTCGAGCGGCTGTTGAGCGCGTGCTCGGAGCCGCTGGTGACGCTCGACGCGCGGCTGCAACTCAGCACCAGCATCGGGGTGACCCTGTACCCCGACGATGGCGTCGATGCCGAGGTGCTGTTGCGCCACGCGGACCAGGCGCTGTACCGGGCCAAGCGCGACGGTAAAAACCGCTGGGTGCTGTTCGATCCCCACGAGGACCGGGCCGCCGCGGCCCACGCCGAGCTGTTGGCCGAGGTGCGCCGTGCGTTGGCCGCGGGCAATTTTGAACTGCACTTGCAGCCACGCGTGCGGCTGCACGACGGCGCGGTACAGGGCGCCGAAGCGCTGCTGCGTTGGCGTCACCCCACCGATGGTTTGCGCCTGCCAGGGCGCTTTTTGCCCGCCATCGAGCACGAAGACGTGATGATTGAGTTGGGCGATTGGGTGCTGCATGAAGCGCTGCGCATCCTGTCGCAGTGGCGTGCTGCGGGCATGGATGACTACACACTGTCCATCAACGTGGCGGCGCGGCAGCTGCGTGACCCCGGGTTTGGCGAGCGCCTGCAAGCGGCGTTGCAGCAATACCCCGAAGTCTTGCCGCAACGGCTCGAGCTGGAAATCGTCGAATCGAGCGCCTTGGATGGTATCGATACGCTGGAGCGGCTGTTGCAACGCTGCCGCGCACTGGGGGTGGGTGTGGCCATCGACGATTTCGGCACTGGCTATTCATCGCTGGCGTACCTGAAGCGCTTGCCCGCCAATGTGGTCAAAATCGACCAATCGTTTGTGCGCGATGTCTTTGTCGATCCCAGCGACCTGCGCATCATTGAAGGCATCGTGGCGTTGGGCCACGCGTTCAGCTTGCAGGTGGTTGGCGAGGGGGTCGAGACCTTGGAGCACGGCACTTTGCTGCTGCGGCTGGGCGCTGACGTGGCCCAAGGCTGGGGTATCGCCCGTGCCATGCCCGTGGACACTTGGACGTCATGGGTGCGCCACTGGCAAGCGCCTCAGCAGTGGCTGCACTGGGCACCGTTGGCCCGCTCACCCTGGTCACGGGCCTTGGCGCAGGTGGAAATCGAGCACCGCATCGTGATGGCGCGCGCCTTGATGGGCGAACCCGTGCCCCAGCATGCACGTTGCCCCGTGACCGAGCTGCTCGACCAGATACTGCCCCGAGGAGCGAAATCGTGGCCTGAAGTGATGGACCTGCATCAGGCCCACGAAGCGTTTCACCGAATCGCCAACCAAGCCGCCGCGCAACGGCGTCAACCGTCGGACACGGCGACCCGCGACGCCCTGCAACAAGGACACGCCGCTTGGATTGCAGCCTTGGAAGCCCTGCAGGTTCGCCTGGCGCAACCTCTTGCGGCGTCGGAGTGGTCCGATACCCAAGCCTCACTCCCCCCGAGTCCTCCGATCAGCATCTGGGGTCAAACATCGTGGGCGGGCTGACAAACGCAACGGGGTGCCATCAAGGCACCCCGAGCGGTGGATGGTGGCGTGCCCGATGCACGCGGGCACGCGCGGTTAGCGTCAGCCGCCCACTTTTTCTTTGATGCGGGCCGACTTGCCGGTGCGGCCACGCAGGTAGTACAGCTTGGCGCGGCGCACGGCGCCACGGCGCTTGACTTCGATGCTGGCGATCAGCGGGCTGTACAGCGGGAAGGTGCGCTCGACGCCTTCACCGTTGGAGAGCTTGCGCACGATGAAGCTGCTGTTGAAGCCGCGGTTGCGCTTGGCGATGACAACGCCTTCGTAAGCCTGGATGCGCTTTTTGTTGCCTTCGATCACGTAGACGTTGACGACCACCGTGTCGCCCGGGTTGAACTCGGGGATGGTCTTGTTCAGGCGCGCGATTTCTTCCTGCTCGAGGATTTGGATCAGGTTCATGACGGTTCACCATGATCGTGGCTGCGCCGCACCGTGCACACATGGGCCCACTTGCGGCCAAGCCGCCGTTGGCGGCCTGCCCAGCCCACACGCTTGGAACGCCCTGCGCCCAAAGCCAGCCAGAGGATCAAACTAGATATTATAGCCTTGCGCGGCCAACCACGCTAAGTCCTGGGCGCTGAGCGCCCCACGGGCGCGGGCGCGCTGCAGCACATCGGGCCGCGCACGCGCCGTGCGCAGCAAGCGCTGCTGGCGCCGCCAGGCCTCGATGTGGGCGTGGTGACCGCTCAACAACACCGCGGGCACGGCCTGGGGGCCATGGGGGCCATCCCACACATCCGGGCGGGTGTAGTGCGGGCAGTCCAGCAAGCCGTCCACCCCGGGGTGGAAGCTGTCTTGCGCGGCGCTGGCCGCGTCGCCCAACACGCCGGGCTGCAACCGCGCCACGGCGTCCAGCAGCGCCAGCGCCGCCAGTTCGCCGCCCGACAGCACGAAGTCGCCCAGGCTCAATTCCACGTCCACGCAGGCCTGCACAAAGCGCTCGTCGACCCCTTCGTAGCGGCCACACACCAAGATCGCGCCCGGCCCCTGAGGCCCCGCGTACTCGGCCACCACCGCGTGGTCCAGCACCCGCCCCGCCGGCGAAAACAACACGGTGGGCACGTCCACCGCCACCCCAGTGGGCCGCACGGCGGGCAGGCCGCGGTCGCGTCGCACGGCTTCCCAGCAGCGGCGCAGCGGCTCGGCCAGCATCACCATGCCAGGGCCGCCACCAAAGGGACGGTCGTCGACGCGCCGGTACGGTCCGTCGGCAAAGTCGCGCAGCGGCCACAAGCGCACCTGCACCGCGCCGCTGGCGAACGCGCGGCGCGTCACGCCCGTGGCCAGCCAGGGCTCGATCAGCTCCGGGAACAGGGTGATGACGTCGAAGCGCATCGGGCACGCCCTTGGCAGCGCATGGGGCCTGGGCGGGGCTTAATCGTAGTCGGGCTGCCAGTCCACCGTGATGCGGCGTGCCGCCAGATCGACCGCGTCCACGTAGGCGGACACGAACGGGATCATGCGCTGCACCCGACCCTCGTCGGCGCTCAGGCACAGCACGGCGTGCGGGCCGGTGCTGAGCAACTCGTGCACCACCCCCAGGTGCACGCCCTCACGGTTGACGACGTCCAGGCCGATCAGGTCAACCCAGTAAAACTCGTCCGGGTCGTCGGTGGGCGGAAAATCGGCCCGCGCCACCTGCACCACGGCACCGCGCAGGCGCTCGGCGGTGCTGCGGTCATCGACGCCTTCGATCCTGGCCACCCAGGCGTCACCGTGGCGGCGCACCTGCCGCACCCGCACCTGCACCGGCGCGGCAAAGGCATCGAAGCGCACGGCGTGGGGCCCTTCGGTGGGCGGCGTCAGGTACCAGCGACGCGCGCTGGCCAACACCGCCCCGCCCTGCGCAACACCGCGTACCCGCACCCAGCCACGCACACCCCAAGCATCGTGCACGTGCCCCAGCACCACCGCATCCGGCGGTAGCGCGCAGGCCTGCCAAGGCACCGCGGTGTCGGGCTGCATCGCACCAGGGGTGCGTTCAGGCTGCGGCCGTTTCGGCGGCCGCAGGGGCCACCTTGGGCGCTTGCTTGATCAGGCGCGCCACGGTGTCCGAGGGCTGCGCACCGACGCTGAGCCAGTACGCCAAGCGGTCTTGCGCGATGTTGAGCGGCACGTCCTGGCCGCGGGCAATCGGGTTGTAAAAGCCGATGCGCTCGATGAAGCGACCATCACGACGGCAGCGCTTGTCAGCGACGACGATGTGGTAGAACGGGCGGGCCTTCGAGCCGCCACGGGCGAGTCGGATGACGACCATGGGTTATCCTTGAAACTTGTCGATGACGGTTGAGGCAACGCCTGAGACACGACGACTGGCCACCCGGCCAGCGAAACGTTGCAAACCCGCCATTATAACCAAGCCCCCATGAACCACCCCCTGATTCGACCAAGCCGCGACGACGATGTGCCCGCCATCGCGGCGCTGTACGGCCACCACGTGTTGAACGGCACCGGCACGTTCGAAACCGAGCCCCCCAGCGTGGCCGAGATGGCCGCACGACGCGCCGACGTGCTGGGCAAGGGCCTGCCGTGGCTGGTCGCGCAGTGGGATGGCCGCGTCGTGGGGTTCGCGTACGGCAACTGGTTCAAGCCGCGACCGGCGTACCGCTACTCGGTCGAGGATTCGATTTACGTGGCGCACGACATGGCCGGGCGGGGGCTTGGGCGCGCGCTGCTGGCCGAACTGTTGACCCAGCTGGAACAGCGCGGTATTCGCAAGGTGATGGCGGTGATCGGCGACTCGGCCAACGCCGGCTCGATCGGGCTGCACACGGCGTTGGGCTTCGAGCGCGTGGGTGTGGTGCGGGCGTGCGGTTGGAAATTCGGCCGTTGGCTCGACATCGTGCTGATGGAGCGCGCGCTGGGCTGGGGCGACCGCACCCCGCCCGCCGACGAGCCGTCCCCCCACCCCGGTACCACGGCATGACGACGATGAACACCCGAACGCGCCACAAAACGCTGGCCGCGTGGCTGGCCGTGCTGGGCGGCCCGCTGGGCTGGCACCGGCTGTACCTGCACGGCTGGACCGACGCCTTGGGCTGGGCGCACGCGATCCCGACGGCGCTGGGGCTGTGGGGCGTGCAGCGCGTGCTGGACTATGGGCAGGACGACAAGCTGTCGTGGGTGCTGCTGCCGCTGCTGGGCCTGGCGCTGGTGGTGGCGGCGCTCAGCGCCATCGTGATGGGGCTGCAGCCGGCCGAACGCTGGAACGCGCGCCACAACCCTACCCTGCCCCCTGACCACCCGGCAGGGCACACCGGCTGGCTGACGGTGCTGGCCATGGTGCTGGCGCTGATGGTGGGCGCCACGGCGCTGATGGCCAGCCTGGCGTTCAGCTTTCAGCGTTACTTCGAATACCAGGTCGAGCAAGGCCTGTTGCTGAGCCAGTGACCGGCGCGCGGGCGGTGGTCGCCGCCCGCCGCGGCGTGCGCAGCGGGCGCGCCCACGGGCCTCAAGCGGCTAGGGCGCCCGTCACCAGCATCCACACCGACAGCGTCAGCACCGCCAGCGCGGTGGACACCGCGGTGGCGGCGGTGACTTCGTCCTGCGCCACGCGGTAGCGCTGCGCGAACAAAAAGACGTTGGCGCCCACCGGCACGCCGGCGGCCACCACCAGCACCGTCCAAGGCAGCCCGCGCAGCCCCCACAACCACGCCGACACCGCCACCAGCACCGGCAGCACCAGGTTTTTGGCCAGCGCCACCTTCAGCGCCGCGCCCCAGCGCCCCGCCAGTTGGGTGTGCGCCAGGCTGATGCCCACCAGCACCAGCGACAGCGGCCCAAACGCCTGGCCCAGCAGTTGCAGCGGCCGGTCCACCACCGCCGGCAGGTGCCACCCCAGCGCCCCCCAGGCCAGCCCGCAAGCAATCGGCAACGGAATCGGGTGGATGACCGAGCCGCGCACCGCCGCCCACGCGGCGCGCAGCACACGCCCACGGTTCATCGCCCCGCCGGGGTCGTCGGCGCGCGCCTGCGCCAGCTCCAACACCACCGAGGCGATGGTCAGCAGGATCAGCGCGTGCACCGCGATCAGCGTCAGCAGCGTCACCACACCCGCCTGCCCGTAGGCCAGGCTGATCAGGGCAATGCCGATCATGACCAGGTTCGAAAACGTCCCGCCCAACGCCAGCACGACGCCGCGCGGGTGCACGCCCCACCACGCGATCTGCAACCCGAACCAAGGCAGCACGGCGCTGAAGTACGCCGCGATCGGCCGCCAGTCCAGCGTCTCCAGGCGCACCTGGCTCATCGTGCGAAACAGCAGCGCCGGGATCAGCAGCAAAAAGACCAGGTTGGACAGCTCCTTGACGGCCCCGGGGCCGACCCAGCCGCGGCGACCTGCCAGCACGCCAGCGGCGATCAACAAAAACACAGGCACCAGCGCCTGAAACACGGGATGGTCGGCAACGCTCACGCCCCACAGTGTAGAGGGCTTGTCGCCGCCTGGCTGCTCGCAGGCGACAACACGGGTCAGCGCGCAGCCGCGGCTCAGGCGCCCTCGGGCTGCAGCAGGTGTGCAAACCGCCGGCGCAGCTTGGCCACCTTGGGCGCGATGACGACCTGGCAATACCCTTGGTGGGGATGGCGGGCGAAATAGTCCTGATGGTACGCCTCGGCCGGCCAGTAGTGCCGCAGCGGCTCAACCTCGGTGACGATGGGCGCCCCGAACGCCCCCTGGGCGTCGAGCTCGGCGATCAGCGCACGCGCAACCTCGGCTTGCGCGGGAAGAGTCCAGTAGACGCCGCTGCGGTACTGCGTGCCGACGTCGGCGCCCTGGCGGTTGGGGGTGGTCGGGTCGTGGGTGGCGAAAAAGATTTCCAGCAACGTGCGCGTGTCCACCAGCGCCGGGTCGTGCTCGATGCGCACGACTTCGGCGCAGCCGGTGGCCCCAGTGCAGACTTCTTCATAGCTGGGTTGGGTGGCTTGGCCGTTGCTGTAGCCACATTCGACCGCCACCACCCCGCGCACACGCCGAAACACCGCGTCGGTGCACCAAAAACAGCCGCCCGCCAGCGCCAGGGTTTCGATCATGTTGGCCATGGATGCATTGTGCCGGCGAAGGCGGCCTACCGCACGGCCGCGCGCGATCACCGCAGCGCCGCTGGGGTCGGCTGTGTCAAGCCAAACGCTGCAGCGCGTCCGCCAGCAGCGGCGCCAAGAACACGGCGTTGCTAGCGTGGGGCACGCTGTCGGTGCTCCAGACCTCGCCAACGCCGGCGGCGCGCAGCGCGGCCAGCGCGTCCCCCACGAACAGCGCGTGCGTCACCGCCACGTCCACCGAGGCGGCCCCGGCGGCGCGCAGCGCCGCGGCGGCCTGCGCCACCGTGCGGCCGGTGCTGGCCATGTCATCGACGATGACGACGGCGCGGCCACGTACGTCCAGCGGGGGCAGCTGCACCTGCACGTCACGGTCGCCGTGGCGCACTTTGCGGCACACGGCCGCCTGCAGTCCCGCCGCCGCGGCGGCTTGGCGCACCCACTGTTCGGATTCCTCGTCCGGCCCCAGCAGCAGCGCACCCGGACGTCGTGCCGCGACGGTTTGCGCCAACAACGGCGCGGCGCTGAGCGCCTGCGCGTGGGCCAGCGGCACCGCTGCGGCCAAGGTCGCCACGCGGTGCAGGTGCGGATCCACCGTGATCAGGCCGTCGAACACGCTGGCCAGCCAGCGCCCGACCTGCCGCTGGCTGACCACCTCGCCCGGGCTGAACGCCATGTCCTGCCGCATGTACGCCAGGTACGGCGCCACCAGCCACAGGCGCTGCGCGCCCAGCTCGCGCGCCGCCGGCGCCAGCAGCAGCAGTTCGACCAGTTTTTCGTTCGGTTGGTGCAGGCTGCGGTACACCGCCACCGCGGGCGGCAGCGCGGGCGGCAGGCGCACGCGCAGCTCGCCGTCGGGGAAGCGGTGGCGCTCGATCACGCCCAGCCGCCATGGCTCGCCCGCCGCGGGATCCCGTGCCTGCAGGGCCGCCAGCAAACGCTGCGCGGCGGGCTGCTCGTCGTCCATGCACAGCAGCATCGGCATCGTCAAAACTCCACAAAAACCTGCGGCACCTGGTGCGGCGCGCCGATGGTGTAGCCGCTGGCGCGCTCGGTGGCGGCGCGGGCAAATTCCACGTCGGCCGGGTACTCGGCGTAAACGCGGTACAGCACGTCGCCGGCGCGCACCGCATCGCCCAGCTTGCGCATCAGGTCCACGCCGGCGCCGGCCACCTTGGGCGCGCCGGCCAGGCGGGCGATGCGGGCGATTTGCACGTTGTCGATGCCCGTGACCACGCCATCGGCTGGCGCGTGCACGTCGAACGTGTGACGCGCCAGCGGTGGGTGCTCCGGATCAAAGGGACGCGCACCCTGCGCTTCGATGATGGCCAGCATCTTGTCCAGCGCGCGGCCTGAGTCGAGGATGTCGCGCGCGATGCCGTAGCCGTCGCCGCCACGGATGTCGGGGTCGCACTCCAGCAAGCGCCCGGCCAGGCGCAGCGCCTTTTGGCGCAGGTCGATCGGGGCCAGCGGGTGGTTTTGCAGCACGCGCATGACGTCGCGCGCCTCCAGCACGGGGCCGATGCCTTGGCCGATCGGCTGGCGCCCGTCGGTGATGACGACGTCGATCGACAGGCCCAGGCGCCGCGCCACGTACTCAAAGAGCCGCCGCAGGCGTTGCGCATCGGGCATCGAGCGCACCTTGGCGGTGGGCCCCACCGGGATGTCCAGCACCAGGTGGTTGGAGCCGGCGGCCACTTTTTTGCTCAGGATCGAGGCCACCATCTGCGCCGGCGAGTCCAGCGACAGCGGCCGCTCGACGGCGATCAACACATCGTCCGCGGGCGACAGTTGGGCGGTGCCGCCCCACGCCAGACAGGCCCGGTGCGCGCGCACGATCTCCTGCAGCCGCTCGATGGGCAGCTCCACCTCGGCCAGCACCTCCATCGTGTCGGCGGTGCCGGCCGGCGAGGTGATGGCGCGCGACGACGTCTTGGGACACACCAGCCCATGCGCGGCCACGATCGGCACCACCAGCATCGAGGTGCGGTTGCCGGGGATGCCACCGATGCAGTGCTTGTCCACCACCAGGCGCTCGCGCCAGTCGAGGCGCTGGCCGGCTTCGATCATGCCCTCGGTGAGGAAGTAGACCTCCTCGCGGTCGAGCTCGCTGGCGTGGGTGGCGACGACGAACGCGGCCAGCTCCACCTTGGAGTAGCGGTGCTCGGCGATGTCGCGCGCGATGGCGCGGAAGTCCTCGCGCCCGAGCCGCTCGCCGTTGATCTTGCGGTGCAGCGCGGCGATCGAGGCCGGCGGTTCGGCCTGCTCGATGGTGGCCGGATGGCCCGGCTCGACGCCGAGCTGGGCGAACGCTTCCATCGACAGCCCGATTTCGTCGCACTTGACGATGCGCGGGTCGAGCGTGACGTTGAGCGTGGCCAGCACGCGCCGCCCGTTGGCGCGCACCTCCACCTTGGACAGCGCCTGGAAACCCTCGGCGCGGTAGACGTCGCAGTCGCGGTGCAGGTAGGCAACGTTTTCGCGGTAGGTGTCGATGGCGACGCGGCGCAGCTTGAGCGGCACCCGGCCATCGTTGGCGTGCTCGACCGGCGGGCAGGGTGAAAGTTTGAGGCCCGGATCATCGGCGGGCGGGGTGCTGGGGTTCATGTCAGGGCCCTCTCCAGGGTGCGGTTTCCAGCAAGGGGCGCAGACGCTGGGTGAACAGGTCGATGCGGCGCAGCAGCGCCGCCGTGTCGCCGCTGCCCGGCAGCCAGCCCTGGCGCTGCAGCGCCGCTTGCACCGCCGGCGTGCGCAGCGCCAGCCGCACCGCGCGCCCCACGCGCTCGACATGGGCCGCCGGCCACCCCCGCGGCGCCGCGAGTGCGTACCAGTGATCGTACTGGAAACCCCGCACGCCCAAGGACTCCAGCACCGGCACGCCGGGCAGCAACGCCGCCACACCGGGGCCGGTGCCGCCCAGCACCGGCAATTTGCCCAGACGCCACAGCGGCCGCACCAGCGCCGGCGGCAGCATGGCCAGGTGCACCTCGCCCGCCAGCAGCGCGTTGACCACCTGGGCATTGCCGGGGTAGGCCACCCCCTCGGTCTGCCAGCCGGCGCTCGCCTTGAGCAGCTCCATGGCCAGGTGAAACGGCGAGCCCACGCCCGGGCTGCCGTAGCGCCACGCCGCCCCAGCCTGGCGCGCCGCCTGCAACGCCGGTGCCCCGCGCACATGCAGGTCGGGGTTGAGGCACAACAGCAACGGGGTGCTGGCCGCCAGCGCCACCGGCTGGACGTCACGCGCGGGGTCGTAGCCGGCGTCGGCATGCAACCACGGCGCCACCGTCAGGTGCAGGTTGAGCAGCAAGCCCAGCGTGTGGTCGTCGTCGCTGTGCGCCACCAGCTGGGCCGCAAGCAGACCGCTGTGGCCTTGGCGGTTGTCCACCAGCACCGGCTGCCCCAGCACCACGCCCAAGGGCTCGGCCAGCGTGCGCGCGATTTCGTCGGCCGACGATCCGCCCGGGAACCCCACCACCAGCCGCAAGGGCCGCTGCGGCCAAGCGGACGCGCGTGGGCCGGCCCAGGCCGGTGCGGCGATCGCGGCCGCCAGCCCCAACCCCAGGCGCAAGCTGTGCCGGCGGGTCAGACCTGCGCGACATGGGCCACCCATGGTCAGCGCCCCTCCTGGCGGCGCCACGCCGTCGGCCGGGGCGGGCCACCGTACAGCCACGGCTGGTCCAACAGCCGTGGCCCAAGCAGCGCCAGCGCCGCGTCGCGCCCCAACCGCAGCGCCCCCGTGGCGTGGAAAATCACCCCGTTGGCGCGTGAGCGGGCCTGCACGCGCGCGTTGCGCGGCCAGCGCACACGCGCCCATGCGGCCAGCACGGCCGGCCAATCGATCGGCTGCCGGGCTGGGGGCAACAGCTGCGCCAGCGTCCAAGCATCCTCCAGCGCCATCGCCGCACCTTGGGCCAGGTACGGGCGCATGGGGTGCGCGGCGTCGCCCAGCAACCCCACCCGACCTTGGGCGTGCTCGTGCGCGCCGCGCATGGGCGCGCGGCCAAACAGCGGCCACAGACGCCATTGCGGCACGGCCTCGACCAGCGCGGCCAACGCCGGGTGCACCGGCCCCAGCGCCTGCTGCAGCGCGCGGCGCTGCGCGGCGTGGTCCCAGCCGGTCACGTCGCCGTCGGGCAGCGGGCCTTCGACCACAAGGACGACGTTGAGCCAGCGTCCCGCGCGCACGGGGTAGTGCACCCCATGCAGCCGCGGGCCCAGCCAGGCCACCACAGCGTCGCGCGCCACGCTGGGCGGCGCCTCGTCCATGGGCAGCAGCCCACGGTAGGCCAAATGCCCGCTGAAGCGCGGAGGGCCGTCGCCCACGACCTGCTGGCGCAACACGCTCCAGACGCCGTCGGCCAGCAGCGCAGCCTGGGCCGACCAGGTTTGTTCGTCGCTGCCGGTGGCCAGCACGCCGTGGGCGTCGCTGTGCAGCGTCTGCACGCGCTGCCCCGTGTACAGCGCGACCTGCCCGTGCGGCCGCAAGGCCTGCAGCAGCAGGGTGTGCAAATCGGCGCGATGGATGGTGACGTAAGGCGCCCCGTAGGCCCGACGGGCCTGCTCGCCCAACGGCAGGGTCGCCAGCCCGGCGCCGTCGGCGGCGCGGCGCACCTGCAGCGTGGCGGGAAACGCCGCCACCGCGGCCAGCGCGGGCTCCAGCCCCCAATCGCGCAGCACGCGCACGGCGTTGGGGCCAAGCTGGATGCCCGCCCCCACCTCGGAAAACTCCGGCGCTTGCTCCAGCAGGGTGATGGGCACATCGGGCCGCGCCTGCACACACGCCAGCGCCGCGCCCAGGCCGGCCATGCCGCCGCCCACGATCAACAGCCGCTCCTGGGCGGCCCTCCCGGCGGTCATCGCCATGCCGGCCAGGCGCCACGCGCCAGGTGCAACAGGCTCTCGGCGGCGCCGGCGCCAAAGCGCCGCGCCAGCCGCTCCGCCACGCTCTCGCGCTGGGTGTAGTCGATGATGTCTTCGGCCTGCACCACCTCGCGCGCCACGTAGTCCACGTTGCCGAAGTCGTCCGCCAACCCGAGCTCGACGGCGCGCTCGCCCGTCCACACCAGGCCACTGAAGGTCTCAGGCGTTTCCTTGAGGCGATCGCCACGCCCTTTGCGCACCACCTCGATGAACTGACGGTGGATGTCGTCCAGCATGCGCTGCGCGTGGGCCCGGTGCGCCGGGGTCTGCGGGCTGAAGGGGTCGAGAAAGCCCTTGTTCTCGCCCGCCGTCAGCAAGCGGCGCTCGACGCCGAGCTTGTCCATCAACCCGGTGAAGCCAAAGCCGTCCATCAACACCCCGATGCTGCCCACCAGGCTGGCTTTGTCCACGTAAATGCGGTCGGCCGCCGCGGCGATGTAGTACGCCGCCGAGGCGCAGGTCTCTTCCACCACGGCGTACACGGGCTTGTCGTGTTTGTTCTTGAGGCGCCAGATTTCATCGTTGACGATGCCGGCCTGCACCGGGCTGCCGCCCGGCGAATCGATCAGCAACACCACGGCCTGCGCGCCGGGGTCTTCGAACGCCGCGCGCAGCGCGCCAACCAGGGCCGAAGCGTTGGCCTCATCCTCGGGCCCGATGGGGCCACGGATTTCCACCAGCGCCGTGTGCGGCGTGCTTTTGGGTTTGGTGGGCAGCACGGTGTCGCTGTACACCAGCCAGCCCGCCAGCAGCACCAGCGCCAGCCACACGCTGCGCCAGACGTTGCGCCAGCGGCGCGCGGCGCGTTGCTCGGCCAACTGGGCCAGCAGGACTTTTTCCAGCAGCGCGCGCTCCCAACCTGGGGCGGGTTGGGACGACGGCGGCACGGTGGCGGCTGCGCCTTCGTGTGGGGGCGTGGTGTTCGTTGGGTCGGGGGACGTCATGCGGGGGTATCCCAAATCACCGGTTGCAGGTCGTATTGTGACCGCCAAAAGACCACACCCGCGTCTTCGCGCACCGCCACCGGCACCAACGGCCCGCGGCCAGGCCCACCGACGCAGCGGCCGCTGGCCGGATCGAACAGCGCGCCGTGCGCCGCGCACACCAGCAGGGTGCCGGTGGCGTCGAACACCCGGTTGGGCAACCAGTCCAGCTCCAGCCCGACGTGGCTGCAGCGGTTGAGGTAGGCGTACACCCGCCCTTGGTAGCGGACAGCGAACGCGCGGCAGGTCTGGCCACGCCAGCGCACATCGAACGGCACCGCGTCGCCGCTGTCGCGCAGCGCGTCGCTGGCGCACAGCGGATGCCAGGCGCTGTCAGGATCGGTGGGATCGGACGCTGGAGGAAGCGAACGCGCGACCATGCCGGCAAGCATAGCGTGCAGCGACAATACCTGCATGCAAGCAAGCTTCAACCCGTTACCACGGCCGCTGGTGCTGGCCTCCACCTCGCCTTACCGGCGCGAGCTGCTGGCCCGGCTGCGGCTGCCTTTCGAAACCGTCGCCCCGCAGGTGGACGAAACCCCGCACGCCGGCGAGGCCCCGGCCGCCCTGGCCCGCCGCCTGGCCGCGGCCAAAGCCGACGCCGTGGCGCGCCAGCGCCCGCAGGCCATCGTCGTGGGCAGCGACCAGGTGGCCGACCTGGACGGGGTGGCGTTGGGCAAACCGGGCCACCACGCGCGGGCGGTGGCGCAGCTGCGTGCGATGAGTGGTCGCACGGTGCGGTTCCACACGGCGCTGGCCGTGCGCTGCCTGGACAGCGGCTACGCCGCCGACGATGTGGCGGTGGTGCAGGTGCAGTTTCGTGCCCTGGACGACGCCACCATCGAGCGCTACCTGCTCGCCGAGCGGCCTTACGACTGCGCGGGCAGCGCCAAAAGCGAGGGACTGGGCATCGCGCTGCTGGACGCCATCGTCAGCGACGACCCCACGGCGCTGGTGGGGCTGCCGCTGATCCGCACCGCGCGGCTGCTGCGTGGCGCCGGGGTGGTGCTGCCATGAGCGCGCCGCGCAGGCCCGGCGCCTTGGTGCTCGTGCCCACGCCGCTGGACTTGGGCTGCGCGCCGCCGCCGGACATCCGGGCCGCGCTGCCCATCGCCACGTTGCAGCGCGCCGCGGGGCTGACGCACTGGCTGGCCGAAAACGCACGCAGCGCCCGCGCGTTTCTGAAGCGGGTCGACGCCGTGGTGCCGCTGGCCGCCCCGTTGCAGCAGCAATGCATCACCGAGCTGCCGCGCGCCTGGCACAAGCACGGCGACGCCGACCGCAGCGCCGACACCGCCGCCGAGGCGCTGCTGGCGCCGGCCCTGCAAGGCCACGACGTGGGGCTGCTGAGCGAGGCGGGCATGCCCGCCATCGCCGACCCGGGCAGCGCCGTGGTGCGTGCCGCGCATCGACTGGGGCTGCGGGTGGAGCCGCTCGTCGGGCCGGTGTCGCTGATGCTGGCGCTGGCCGCCAGCGGCTGCCCGGGTCAGCACTTCGCGTTCGTCGGCTACCTGCCGATCGACGCAGCGCAGCGCGTGCGGGCGCTGCGTGCGCTGGAGGCCACCGCGGCGCGGCAGCGCCAGACGCAAATCTTCATCGAAACCCCCTACCGCAACGCGGCGCTGCTGCAGGTGGCGCTGCAGACGTTGCGCCCCGACACCCGGCTGGCGGTGGCCTGCGCGCTGGGCCTGCCGCAGCAGGCCGTGCACGCCGCCACCGTGGCCCAGTGGCGCCGCCATCCCCCGACCCTGCCGCTGCAGCAGCCGGCGGTGTTTGTGCTGGGGGCGTGAGGCAGCGGCCAGCCGTGCCAGAATCGCGACCATGAGCACGCTGCCTGCCGAGTGTCTGGTCGTCGCGATCTCGTCGCGCGCGCTGTTCGACTTCGAAGAAGAAAACCGCGTCTTCGAGCAAGGCGACGACCGCGCTTACATGGCGCTGCAGTTGCAGCGCCTGCAGCAGCCGGCGCAACCCGGCGTGGCGCATTCGCTGGTGCGCAAGCTGCTGGCGTTCAACGCCGATGGCGTGACGCGCGTGGAGGTGGTGATCCTGTCGCGCAACGACCCGGTGTCGGGCCTGCGGGTGTTTCGCTCCGCGGGGCACGACGCGCTGCCGATCCAACGCGGCGTGTTCACGCGCGGCGCGCCGCCGTGGCGCTACCTGCGCCCGCTGGGGGCGCACCTGTTTCTGTCGGCCAACATCGAGGATGTGCGCGCGGCGCTGGCGGCGGGCTTTCCGGCCGCGCAGGTGTACCCGCACGCGCCCCGCGCCAGCGACGCCCACCCGCGCGAGGTGCGCATTGCCTTCGACGGCGACGCGGTGCTGTTTTCTGACGAAGCCGAGCGCGTGTACCAAACCCAGGGCCTGCACGCCTTCCAAGACCACGAACAACGCCACGCCAGCGTGCCGCTGCCCGGCGGCCCTTTCAAGCCCTTGCTGCAGGCGTTGCACCGGCTGCAACAAGCGGGCAGCGCCACCATGCGCATCCGCACCGCGCTGGTGACGGCGCGCAGCGCCCCGGCGCACGAACGCGCCATCCGCACCCTGATGGACTGGAACATCGAGGTCGACGAGGCGATGTTCCTGGGCGGCCTGGACAAAGGCCCATTTTTGCGCGAGTTCGAGCCCGACTTTTTCTTCGACGACCAAACGCGCCACGTGGCCAGCGCCGCCGAGCACGTGCCGGCCGGCCACGTCGCGGGTGGTGTGGCCAACCCGCCCCCTGCGGCGCCGCGGGAGGGCACGGCATGATCACCGCCTCGATCGTCGCCGTGGCCACGGGGGCCGCCTTGGGGGCGCTGCTGCGCTGGTGGCTGGGGCTGGCGCTCAACGCGGTGCTGCCGCACCTCCCGCTGGGCACGCTGGCGGCCAATTGGATCGGGGCGTACGTGATCGGGGTGGCGGTGGCTTTTTTCATGCACCACCCGGCCATCGCGCCGCCGTGGCGCCTGTTCGTCGTCACCGGCCTGCTGGGGGGGTTGACGACGTTTTCCAGCTTTTCGATCGAAGTCGTGACGCTGCTGCAACAGGGCCGCCTGCCGTGGGCGCTGGCCGCCATCGGCCTGCACGTGGGCGGCTCGCTGCTGTTGACGGCACTGGGCTGGACCACCTACGCCACCCTGCGCGGCTGACGGCGTGGCGCCTGCCTACAATGGCGGCCCGTTGCCCCCCGTGCCGACACGACCATGACCACCTCCACCCCACCCAGCGCCCCCCACGCCAACCCCGACCCGCTGGCGCAGCGCTTCGTGCAGTTCGCGCTGGCCTGCGGCGTGCTGCGCTTTGGCGAGTTCAAAACCAAGGCCGGCCGCCTGAGCCCGTACTTTTTCAACGCCGGGCTGTTTGACGACGGCGCCAAGCTCGGGCAATTGGCGGCGTTTTACGCCGACCGCATCCTGGCCAGCGGCGTGGCGTTTGACATGATTTTTGGCCCCGCCTACAAAGGGATCCCGCTGGCGGCGGCGCTGGCGGTGGAGCTCGCGCGCCGCGGCCACAACAAGCCGTTTGCCTACAACCGCAAGGAAGCCAAGGACCACGGCGAAGGCGGCACCCTGGTCGGCGCGCCCCTGCAGGGCCGGGTGTTGATCGTCGACGACGTCATGAGCGCGGGCACCGCGGCGCGCGAATCGATCGCGCTGATCCGTGGCGCTGGCGCCACACCGCATGCGCTGGCCATCGCGCTGGACCGACAGGAGATGGCCACCGAGGTGGCGCCCGACGGCACCGTGCGCGACGTACCCTACAGCGCCGTGCAGTACGTGCAGCGCGAGCTGGGCCTGGCCGTGTGCGCCATTGCCAGACTGGACGATTTGCTGCAGTATCTGCAAACACAACAACACCCGGACATGGCGCAGCACCGCGAGCGCGTCCTGCAGTACCGCGCGCGCTACGGTGTGGGGTGAGGGAGCCCCCGTGAGCATGGCCGGGTCCACGCTGCCGCTGCCATGCCGTCACGCCGCCCGTCCCCCGTGCCACCCCGCGTTGCCTGGCGCGCTGTCGCCCTTGTGGGCACGGCGGTGCTGGCAGCCCCCACGGTGCAGGCGCAAAACGCCCCGGCCGCGACACGCACGCCCATCTACACCTGCACCGACGCCCAGGGCCGGCTGCTGTCGTCGGATCGACCGATCCCGGAATGCAGCGACCGAGCGCAACGCGAGCTGGGCCCCAGCGGCACGGTGCGCCGCGTCATCGAGCCGCCCCCCACACCCGAGCAGCGCGAGCGGCTGGCGGCCCAGCAGCGCGCCCAGGCTGAAGCCGCGGCCCGAGCCGCCGAACAGCAGCGGCGCGAGCAGTTGCTGCTGATGCGCTACCCCGACGAGGCCGCCCACCAACGCGCCCGCGAAGCGTCGCTGGCGCAGCTGCAGGCCAGCCTGCAGGCCGCCCAGCAACAGCTGCAGCGGCTGGACAACGAAGCCCAGCGTTTGCAGCAAGAGATGGAATTTTACCGTAAGGACCCGACGCGTGCGCCGGCGGCCCTCAAGCGCCGCCTGGCCGACAACGCCACCCAGCGCCAGCAGCAACAGCAGTACATCGATGACCTGCAGCGCGAGCACGCCCGCGTGGTGCAACGCTTCGACGACGAGCTGGCTACGCTGCGGCGCCTGTGGGCAGCACCGCCCACGGACGCCCTGGCGCCGGCACGCTGACGACTAAGCGCGGGCGGCGCGGTCAGCCTTGGGCCAGGGCTTGGCGCAGCAGCTCGCTGACCTGCTGCGGGTTGGCTTTGCCTTGCGTGGCCTTCATCACCTGGCCCACCAAGGCGTTGAGCGCCTTGTCTTTGCCCGCCCGGTATTCGGCCACGTTTTTCGGGTTGGCCTCGATCACCTGGGCCACGATGGCTTGCAACGCCCCGGTGTCGTTCATCTGCCGCAGGCCCTTGGCCTCGACGATGGCGTCCACCCGCGCCAGCGGCTCGCCGCTGCCGGGCTCGCTCCAAAGCTCATCGAGCACCTGCTTGGCGGCGCTTTGGCTCAGCGTGCCGTCGGCCACCCGTGCCAGCAACGCCGCCAGCAGCGCCGGGGACACCGGGCAGGCCTCGATGTCCAGCTCGGCGGCGTTGAGCCGGCGCGACAGTTCCACCATGATCCAGTTGCTGGCGGCCTTGGGGGCCGCACCCGCGCGCACCGTGTCCTCGAAGTACGCGGCCATCGCACGCGATTGCGTCAGCGTGGCGGCGTCGTAGGCGGGCAGCCCGTACTGCTGCACGAAGCGCTGCGCCATCGCGTCGGGCAGCTCCGGCATCTGCGCGCCCACCTGCTGCACCCAGCCCGGCGCGATCGCCAGCGGCGGCAGGTCGGGGTCGGGGAAGTAGCGGTAGTCGGCCGCGTCTTCCTTGGTGCGCATGGCGCGCGTCTCGCCCGTGTCGGGGTCGAACAGCACGGTGGCTTGTTCGATGGCGTGTCCGTCCTCCAACCGTTCGATCTGCCAGCGCACCTCGTAGTCGATGGCCTGCTGCATGAACTTGAAGGAGTTGAGGTTTTTGATCTCGCGCCGGGTGCCCAGCGGCTGCCCCGGCTTGCGCACGCTGACGTTGGCGTCGCAGCGGAACGACCCCTCCTGCATGTTGCCGTCACAAATGCCGATCCACGTGACGATGCGGTGCAAGGCCTTGGCGTAGGCCACCGCCTCGGCGCTGGAGCGCAGGTCCGGCTCGGTGACGATTTCCAGCAGCGGCGTGCCGGCGCGGTTGAGGTCGATGCCGCTCATGCCGTGGAAGTCCTCGTGCAGGCTTTTGCCGGCGTCCTCCTCCAGGTGCGCGCGCACCAGGCGCACCGTGCGCTGCACACGCTCCAGGTGGGCGCCCTTGCCCTGTTCCAGCCAAAACGTCACCGCGCCGCCTTGAACCACCGGAATTTCGTACTGGCTGATCTGGTAGCCCTTGGGCAAGTCGGGGTAGAAGTAGTTTTTGCGCGCAAACACGCTGCGCGGCGCGATGTGCGCGCCCACCGCCAAACCAAAGCGGATCGCGCACTCGACGGCGGCGCGGTTCATCACCGGCAGCGTGCCCGGCAGCGCCAAGTCCACCGCGCACGCCTGCGTGTTGGGCTCGGCGCCGAAGGCGGTGGCGGCGCGGCTGAAAATCTTGCTGCGGGTGGACAGCTGCACGTGGGTCTCAAAGCCGATGACGACTTCGTACCCGTCGATCAAACAAGTGCTATTCATATCAATCTTCCATGCGAGCGGCGCGACCGCCGTGGCCAACCCACGGTCATTCCAGCACCCAGCGGCCGTTGCGGACGATGGCTTGGTACATGGCGTCCGGCGCCAAATCGACCCCCTCAGGCCAACTGACGGCGCCGCCCACGACGCCGGCCTGGGCGAACACCGCAGGGTCACGCAAGGGCGCAAAAACACCCGTCATGTGCGAGGGCAAGATTTCCACACACCCCGCGCACCCATCGGCGAAGCGGACTTCCAAAACGCCATGCTGCAACACGCGCACCGCCACCACCGGGGGCAGGTCGGGCGTCAGTCCAACGGCGCAATCGGCAACAGGGGCTGTCGCTGTTGGCATCGTTGCCAGTCCTCCATCAATTCGCACGGTGTGCCGCAGCCCACTCCAACACCATCGCGTGGGCCCGTCGCGGCAAGGCACCGCGCAACATCGTGAGCGTCTCAATGACGTACACCGCGCTGTAATCGCCACACGCGACATGGAAGTGCGGGGGCTCGTGATCATCCCAGTACATTCGGATCAGCAAGCCGTAGAACGCACAAATCGTCGGCATCGGCTCAAACCCCGGGCGGCGCGCGCAGGTGCCAGTCGGTCACGCGCTGGAACTGGTGCGCCGCGTGCAGCAGCCGCGCCTCGCCCAGGTACGGGCCGATGAGCTGCAACCCCACCGGCAGGCCGCTGTCGCCCACGCCGGCCGGCACGCTCATGCCCGGCAGGCCCGCCAGCGAGGCCGGCAGCGTGTAGATGTCGGCCAGGTACGCCGCCACCGGGTCGTCGTCCTGCGCCCCGATGGGCCACGCCACGCTGGGCGCCACCGGTCCGGCCAGCAGGTCGCAGTGCTCGAAAGCCGCCACAAAATCCTGCGCGATCAGGCGCCGGATCTGCTGCGCTTTGAGGTAATACGCATCGTAGTAACCGTGCGACAGCACGTAGGTGCCGATCAGGATACGGCGCTGCACCTCGGGCCCGAAGCCCTCGCTGCGGCTGCGGCGGTACATGTCGAGCAGGTCCTCGTACTGGGCCGCGCGGTGACCGTAGCGCACGCCATCGTAGCGGCTCAGGTTGGAGCTGGCTTCGGCCGGGGCGATGATGTAGTAGGCGGGGATGGCCAGCTCGGTGCGCGGCAGGCTCACCTCCACCAAGGTGGCCCCCAAGCGCTCGAACTCCGCCAGCGCGGCCCGCACGGCGGCCTGCACATCGGGCGCGCAGCCGGCGCCGAAAAATTCGCGCGGCAGGCCGATGCGCAAGCCCTGCAACGGCCGCGCCGCACGGGCGCCCGGCAGGGGGTCGTCCAGGCCGCGCGTGTAGTCTTCGGGCGGCAGGTCCAGGCTGGTGGCGTCGCGGTCCGGGTCCGGTCCCACCATGGCCGACAGCAGCAGCGCGCAATCCCGTGCCGAGCGCGCCATCGGGCCGGCCTGGTCCAGGCTGGAGGCGTAGGCCACCAGCCCGTAGCGCGAACAGCGCCCGTAGGTGGGCTTGATGCCGGTGATGCCGCAAAAGGCGGCCGGCTGACGGATCGAGCCGCCCGTGTCGGTGCCGGTGGCGGCGGGCACCAGGCGCGCGGCCACCGCGGCGGCCGAACCGCCGGACGAGCCACCGGGCACCCGGCTCGTGTCCCACGGGTTGCGCGCCGGCCCCCAGGCCGAGTGCTCGTTGCCCGAGCCCATCGCGAACTCATCGCAATTGAGTTTGCCCAGCGTCACCGCGCCCGCGCCGGCGTGCTGGTCGTCGCCCTGGCCCAGCCGCGCCACGACGGTGGCGTCGAACGGGCTGCGGTAGCCCGCCAGCATGCGGCTGCCGGCGGTGGTGGGCCAACCGCGCGTGACCAGCACGTCCTTGTGGGCGATCGGCACCCCCAGCAGCGGCGCGTCGTCGCCTCGGGCGCGGCGCGCATCGGCCGCGTGCGCCTGCGCCAGGCTGGCTTGCTCGTCCAGCGCCACGAACGCGCCCAGATGCTCATGCGCCCGGATGCGCTGCAGCAGCGCCTGTGTCAGCTCCACGCTGCTGAACGCGCGCGCGCGCAGCCCCGCCGCCAGCTCGGCCACCCCGAGCGTATGCAGTGCTTGGTTCATTCGATCACCTTCGGCACCAAAAACAGCCCCTGCTCAGCCTGCGGCGCGTTGGCCAGGTACTCGTCGCGGCGGTTGGGCTCGCGCACCTCGTCGTCGCGCAGGCGCAGCGCCACGTCGGTGAACATCTCAGCCGGGTGGGCCAGCGGCACCACGCCGGTGGTGTCAACCGCCTGCATGCGCTCCACCAGGTCGAAAAACGCGTTGAGCTGCGCCTGCATGCGCTCGGCGCCAGAGCGGTCGATGGCCAGCCGCGCCAGGTGCGCCAGCCGCTCGACATCCTGCAAAGTCAGGGCCATGGAATCGGTCCTCGTCGCTGCAAATGGGTTCCCTGCGAACCGTTGGGCTTGCGGTATTATCCCGGGTTTCACAAACCGGCCCGCCGCCGGCCGCGCCTTTCGCACCACCGCGCGCGCTGTCGCCCCCACGGGCCGCACCGGATACGCTCAACCATGTTCGAATCCCTGCGTCGGCACTTTTCGACCGACCTTGCCATCGACCTGGGCACCGCCAACACGCTCATTTACGTGCGTGGCAAAGGCATCGTGCTGGACGAGCCGTCGGTGGTCGCCATCCGCCACGAAGGCGGCCCCAGCGGCAAAAAGACCATCCAGGCGGTGGGCAAGGCGGCCAAGGCCATGCTGGGCAAGGTGCCCGGCAACATCGAGGCCATCCGCCCGATGAAGGACGGCGTCATCGCCGACTTCACCGTCACCGAGCAGATGCTCAAGCAGTTCATCAAGATGGTGCACCCGCGCTCGATGCTGCGCCCCAGCCCGCGCATCATCATCTGCGTGCCGTGCGGCTCCACGCAGGTGGAGCGGCGCGCCATCCGCGAGTCGGCCCTGGGCGCCGGCGCCAGCGAGGTGTACCTGATCGAGGAGCCGATGGCCGCCGCCATCGGCGCGGGCTTGCCGGTGGCCGACGCCGCGGGCTCGATGGTGGTGGACATCGGCGGCGGCACCACCGAGGTGGGCGTCATCAGCCTGGGCGGCATGGTCTACAAGGGCAGCGTGCGTGTCGGCGGCGACAAGTTCGATGAGGCCATCATCAACTACATCCGTCGCAACTACGGCATGCTGATCGGCGAGCCCACCGCCGAGCTGATCAAAAAAACCATCGGCAGCGCGTTCCCCGGCTCCGAGGTGCGCGAGATGGAAGTCAAAGGCCGCAACCTCTCGGAAGGGGTGCCGCGCAGCTTCACGATCAGCTCCAACGAGGTGCTCGAAGCGCTGACCGAGCCGATCAACCAGATCGTCAGCGCGGTCAAGATCGCGCTCGAAAACACCCCGCCCGAGCTGGGCGCCGACATCGCCGACCGCGGCATGATGCTCACCGGCGGCGGGGCCTTGCTGCGCGACCTGGACCGCCTGCTCAACGAAGAAACGGGCCTGCCGGTGTTCGTCGCCGAAGACCCTCTGACCTGCGTGGTGCGCGGCTGCGGCACGACGCTGGAGCAGATGGACCGCTTGGGCCAGGGCATTTTCACCAGCGAGTAAGGCGGCCACCGGCGCCGCTCGCACCACCGGATGCACGATGCCGCCGGGCACCCTGGACCGCACCCCACCGCCCTTTTTCAAGCAGGGCACCCCGGCGCTGACCAAGCTGCTGCTGCTCAGCGCGCTGGCGGTGCTGCTGATGGTGCTGGACGTGCGGCTGCGCCTGACGCCGCCGCTGCGCAGCGCGCTGGCCACCGTGCTGTACCCCGTGCAATGGGTGGCGTTGCAACCCGTGCACGCGGTGCGTTGGGTGGCGGGCTACCTCACCGACGTGCACGCGGCGCGCCAACAGGCCGAAGCGGCCCAGCAGGCGCTGGCGGCGCAAGCGGACCGCGCCGGTTTGGTCGAGCACCTGGCGCAGGAAAACCGCGAGTTGCGCGCCCTGTTGGGGCTGCGCGAGCAGCTTTGGCCGCAGGCGCTGGGGGCCGAGATCCTGTACGCGCTGCCTGACCCGTACCGCCCGGGTGTCGTCATCGACCGCGGGACCATGCATGGCGTGCAACCCGGAGACACCGTGATGGACGGCTGGGGGGTGCTGGGCCAGGTCACGCGGGCGCACCCCGGGTCCAGCGAGGTGACGCTGTTGGTGGACCGGCGTTTGGCCGTGCCGGTGCTCAACACCCGCAGCGGCGAACGCTACCTGGCCTTTGGCAACGGTGACCTCGACGCGCCGTCGCTGACGCTGCGCTTCGTCCCCGCGCAAACCGACACCGTGGTGGGCGACACGCTGGTCACCAGCGGCATCGACGGCGTGTACCCGCCGGGGCTGCCGGTGGCGCAGATCACCCGTGTCGAACCGCAAGGCAGCGGGTTTGCCTGGGTCGAAGCACGCCCGCTGGCGCGCGTGCGCGACGCGCTGCACGTGCTGGTGCTGCACCGGCGTGGCGCCGACACCCGGCCGGCGCAGGGAGGCTGACGATGCTGCCACGGGGCGAACCGCTGCTGCTGCCGGCCAAGCCGGGCTTCATCTGGGGCTCGCTCGTGGCCGCGGGCATGTTGATGGTGCTGCAAGGGCAGCTTGGGGCGCCCGCGTGGTGGCCGGACTGGCTGGCGTTGGTGTTGACGTTTTGGAGCGTGCACCAGCCCCGGCGCATCGGCGTTGGCGTGGCGTTTGCGGCGGGGCTGCTGCTCGACGTGCACCAGGGCGCCCTACTGGGGCAACATGCCCTGGCCTACACGGTGCTGGCCTACGGCGCCGTCTCTTTGCACCGGCGTGTGCTGTGGTTCGACCAGCTCGGGCAGACGCTGCACGTGCTGCCGCTGGTGCTGCTGGCCTACGCGTTGCAGTGGCTGGTGCGCTGGCTGGCGGGGGACGGCGCCCCCAGCTGGGCGTTGTGGGTGGCGCCGGTGCTGACGGCGGCTTGCTGGCCCCTGGCCACGCGCGTGCTGCTGGCGCCCCAACGCCGTGCGCCGGACCCCGACGACACCCGGCCGCTGTGAGCTCGCGATGGCGCTGGTCACCGACCCCCAGGACCGCATCGAGCGCCAGCGCCGCCGCGCGTGGGTGGCGCTGGGGGTGGCCTGGGCACTGCTCGGCCTGCTGGGCGTGCGCGCCTACGTGCTGCAGGTGCTGCACCACGACCGCTACGTCGCCCAGGCCGAGGGCAACCGCACCGCCGTCGTGCCGCTGCTGCCCACCCGTGGCCGTATCCTGGACCGCCACGGCGTCGTGCTGGCCGACCACGTGCCGGTCTACACGCTGGAAGTCACCCCCGGCCGCACGCCCGACCTGGAGGCAACCCTGCAGCGGCTGGGCGAGCTGGTCGAGCTCACCCCGCGCGACCTGCAGCGTTTTCGCCGCCTGCGCGCCGAATCCAAGCGTTTCGATCCGCTGCCGCTCAAAAGCCGCCTGAGCGAAGCCGAAATGGCGCGCGTGGCCGCGCACCTGTGGGCGCTGCCGGGGGTGGAGATCCAGGCGCGCCAACTGCGCCGCTACCCGCTCGGCACAACCGCCGCGCACGTGGTGGGCTACATCGGCCGCATCAGCGAACGCGACCGCGCGCAGATGGACGACTGGCCCGACGAGCGTTTGGCCAACTACCGCGGCACCACCCACATCGGGAAGGTGGGCGTCGAAGCGGCCCAGGAGGAGCGGCTGCACGGCCGCACCGGTCTGGAGCTGCTGGAAACCACCGCCACCGGCCGCGCGGTGCGGCGCCTGGGCGTGACCCCCGCGCAGGCCGGCGACGACATCCGCCTGGCGCTGGATGTGCGGCTGCAGCACCTGGTGGAGCGGCTCTATGGCCGACGCCGCGGCGCGCTGGTGGCGCTCGATGCCCACAGCGGCGAGGTGCTGGCGCTGGTCAGCATGCCGACCTTCGACCCCAACCTGTTCGTCGATGGCATCGACAGCGACTCCTGGCGCGAACTGAACGAATCGCTGGATCGCCCGCTGCTCAACCGCGCGCTGCGCGGCACCTACCCGCCGGGCTCCACCTACAAGCCCTTCATGGCGCTGGCCGCGCTGGAGTTGGGGCTGCGCACCCCGCAGACCGCGGTGCTGGACCCCGGCTACTGGACGCTGGGCAACCACCGCTTCCGCAGCCACGGGGAAACGGCGCTGGGGATGGTGGACCTGCGCCGCAGCATCGTGCTGTCGAGCAACGTGTACTACTACACGCTGGCGCACGAGATGGGGGTGCAGGCCATCCACGACTTCATGGCCCCGTTGGGTTTTGGACAGCTCACCGGCATCGACCTGCCGGGTGAGGTGCGCGGCATCCTGCCCAGCCCCGCCTGGAAACGCGCCGCGTACCGCCAGCCGGAGCAGCAACGCTGGCACCCGGGCGAAACGATTTCGCTGGGCATTGGCCAGGGTTACAACAGCTTCACGATGCTGCAACTGGCCACCGCCGTGGCGGCGCTGGCCAACGGCGGCCAGCGCATGACGCCCCACGTGGCCCTCCAAGCGTTGCCGGTCGGCCAGCCCCCCCAGGCCCTGGCCGCAGCCCAGCCGCCCCGGCCGCTGGGGTACCGCCCCGAGCACCTGCGCGTGGTGCTGGATGCGATGGTGGGCGTCACCACCGAGGGCACGGCGGCCCGGGCGTTCGCGGGCGCACCGTACCGCAGCGGCGGCAAAACCGGCACCGCGCAGGCGGTCACGATCGGGCAGCGCGAGCGCTACGACGCCGCGCGGCTGGCCGAGTACCAACGCGACCATTCGCTGTACGTGGCGTTCGCGCCGGCCGAGGCGCCCCGCTACGTGGTGGCCGCCATCGTCGAAAACGCGGGCTTTGGGGCGGCCCACGCCGCGCCCATCGTGCGACGCGTGTTCGACTACCTGCTGTTGGGCTTGTACCCCAGCGAGGAGGACATCGCCGCGACGCAAAAAGGTCAAACCGCCGCGCCCATCGGCGTGCCGCGGCGCGTCGAGGAAGTCCCCTGGCCACCACGCCCGTGAGCGCGCCGGCGGGGTGAGCGCCGACTCAGTGGCCCCCCACCGTGCCCCAGGCGTCCCACGCCGTTTTGGCGATGAGGGCCGTGACCACCAGCAAAAACACCCCGCGCACAAACCCCGCCCCGTGGCGCAGCGCCAACCGCGTGCCCAACAGGCTGCCCGCCACGTTGGCCAACGCCATCACCACGCCGTAGTGCCACCACACGTGCCCTTTGGCGGCGAACAGCGCCACCGCCGCCACGTTGGAGGTGGTGTTGAGCAGCTTGGCCGCCGCGCTGGCGCGCAAAAAGTCGTAGCCCAGCCAGCGCACAAAGGCAAACACCAAAAAACTGCCGGTGCCCGGACCAAAAAAACCGTCGTACAGCCCAATGCCGCCGCCCACGGCGCAGGCCGCCCACGCCTCGGCGCGACCGCTGAAGCGCGGTCGGTGGTGGCGCCCCAGGTCTTTGCGCGCAAGGGTGTACAGCAGCACCACCAGCAGCACCGCCGGCAGCGCCAGCCGCAGCGCGTCGGGACGCACCACCGTCACCAGCCACGCCCCCGCCCACGCGCCCACCAAGCACACACCCACCGCCGGCCACAGCGCGCGCCACGGCAGCGCCACGCGGCGCGCGTAGCGCCAGGTGGCCGCGGCCGTGCCCCAGACCGAGGCGCTTTTGTTCGTGCCCAGCAACGTGGCCGGGTGCGCGGCGGGAAACGTCGCGAACAGCGCCGGCACCAGTATCAGGCCGCCACCGCCCACGATCGCATCGACAAACCCGGCCAGCCCGGCCGCGGCGGTCAAGATCAGCCATTCCATCGCCCCGATGGTAGCCGCCCCAACGCCCCCGCACGCCGGCGCTTGACGCCCCCGCGACCGTCCACAAGCAAAAAAACCCGGTGCCTGCACCAGGCACCGGGCTACCCCCCAACAGCGTACGCCGTGTGATCAGCGGTTGTACGCCGACTCCCCGTGGTAGGTGATGTCCAGGCCCTCCCGTTCTTCTTCTTCGCTCACGCGCAGCCCCATCACCATGTCGACGATCTTGTAGGCCACCGCCGCCACCACCGTGGACCACACCATCGTGATGACGACCCCTTCAGCCTGCACCAGCAACTGGCTGGCGATCGAGAAGTCTTCCGCACCGGTGCCCCCCAGCGTCGGCGCCGCGAACACCCCGGTCAGCAGCGCACCGACGATGCCACCCACGCCGTGCACCCCGAACACGTCCAGCGAGTCGTCCGCGCCCAGCATCTTTTTCAGGCCGGTCACCCCCCACAGGCACAGCCAGCCCGCCACCAAGCCGATGACCAGCGCCCCCATCGGGCCGACCGAGCCGCACGCCGGCGTGATGGCCACCAGCCCCGCCACCGCGCCCGAAGCCGCGCCCAGCATCGAGGCCTTGCCCTTGTGCATCGCTTCACCGATCGACCAGGCCAGCACCGCCGCCGCCGTGGCCAGCAGCGTGTTGAGGAAAGCCAGCGCGGCCCCCGCGGTGGACTCCAGGTTGGAGCCGGCGTTGAAGCCGAACCAGCCCACCCACAGCAGCGACGCGCCCACCATTGTCAGCGTCAGGCTGTGCGGGGGCATCGCTTCACGCCCGTAGCCGATGCGCTTGCCCAGCATGTAGGCGCCCACCAGGCCGGCCATCGCGGCGTTGATGTGCACCACAGTACCGCCGGCGAAGTCCAGCGCGCCCTTGCCCAGCAGGTAGCCGCCCGGCCCCCACACCATGTGCGCGATCGGCAGGTAGCTGAACGTAAACCAGATGGCGCTGAACAGCAGCACGGCGCCAAACTTGATGCGCTCGGCAAACGAGCCCACGATCAGCGCGCAGGTGATGCCAGCGAACGTCGCCTGGAAGGCCACGAAGACCAACTCGGGCAGCTTGACGTTTTCGGTGAAGGTGTCGGCCAGCGACGCCGTCGTCACGCCCATCAGAAACACCTTGTCCAAGCTGCCGATGATGGCCCCCTCGCCGCCAAAGGCCAGGCTGTAGCCGTACAGCGCCCACAGCACGGTGATCAGCGAAAACACCATCAGCACTTGCATCAGCACCGACAGCATGTTCTTGCTGCGCACCAAGCCGCCGTAAAACAGCGCCAGGCCCGGAATCACCATCATGATGACCAGCAAGGTCGAGGTCATCATCCAGGCCACGTCGCCCTTGTCCACGGTGACCGTCGGGGTGGCCGGTTCGGCCGGCGCCGCCGGTGCCGCGGCGGGCTCGGCTGGCGTGGCCGGCGCCTCCTGCACCGCCGCGGCCGCAGGCGCCGCCGGCGCGGCCTCCTTGGCCGCCTCACCCTGGGCCCACGCCGTGGCACCCCACAGCAACCCCAGGCCCATACACAAACCCATCAACAGTCGTTTCATCGCTATCCCCTTGCCAACGGTTAGGTCAATCGATCGCCTCACAAAGCGTCCACGCCGGTCTCACCGGTGCGGATGCGAATCACTTGCTCCAGCGGCAGCACGAAAATCTTGCCGTCGCCGATCTTGCCGGTGCGTGCAGCACCTTCGATGGCCTCGATGACCGCCTCGACGCGCTCATCGGGCACCGCCGCCTCGACCTTGACCTTGGGTAAAAAGTCGACCACGTACTCCGCGCCGCGGTACAGCTCGGTGTGGCCCTTTTGGCGCCCGAACCCTTTGACCTCGGTGACGGTGACGCCCTGCACCCCAATGGCCGCAAGCGCCTCGCGCACCTCGTCCAGCTTGAACGGTTTGATGATCGCGGTGACCAGTTTCATGGCTTTCCTTTCCTCGTTGGGTGGCTTGCCGCAGCCGCGGCGCATGCTCAGCGTAAGCACGAAGCGTGCCAACCGTGCCCTGCCCACGCTGTGGCATCATCGGTGCTCGGGCCTGACGGGGAGGATCGACAACGATGAGCTTGTGCGTGGTGCGCAGCCGCACGCTGTTGGGGCTGCAAGCGCTGCCGGTGCACGTCGAGGTGCACCTGGCCAACGGGCTGCCCAGCTTCACGCTGGTCGGCTTGGCCGACACCGAAGTCAAGGAAGCCCGCGAGCGCGTGCGCTCGGCCATCCAGACCAGCGGCCTGACGTGGCCTTCCAACCAGCGCATCACGGTCAACCTCGCGCCAGCCGACGTGCCCAAGGAGTCGGGGCGGCTGGACCTGCCCATTGCCCTGGGCATCCTCGCGGCCAGTGGCCAGCTCGACGCGGCGCGGCTGCACGGCTACGAGTTCGCGGGTGAGCTGTCGCTGACCGGTGCGCTGCGGGCGGTGCGCGGCGCGTTGCCGATGGCGCTGGCCGTACGCACCGACATGGTGCATGGCGCACCATCGCGCACCTTGGTGCTGCCTCCAGACAGCGCCGAAGAGGCCGCCTTGGTGCCCGGGCTGACCGTGGTGCGTGCGCGCCATTTGGCCGACGTTGTGCGGCACTTGGCGTTGGCCGCCGGCACCGGCGCGGCCGACGACACGGACGGCTGGTGCGTGTTGAGCGGTCAACCCAGCGCGCCCGACGCACCCTGCGGCCCGGACCTGGCCGACGTCAAAGGGCAAGCGGCGGCCCGCCGCGCGCTCGAAATCGCCGCCGCCGGCGGCCACAGCCTGCTGCTGATCGGACCGCCGGGCAGCGGCAAATCGATGCTGGCGCAGCGCCTGCCCGGGCTGCTGCCGCCCTTGGATGACGAAGCGGCGCTGGAAGCGGCCGCCCTGGCGTCGCTGCTGGGGCGGTTTCGGCCCGAACAGTGGCGTCAGCGCCCTTGGGCCAACCCACACCACACGGCCAGCGCGGCGGCGCTCGTGGGCGGCGGCTCGCCGCCACGGCCAGGCGAAATTTCGTTGGCGCACCACGGCGTGCTGTTTCTGGACGAGCTGCCCGAGTTCAGCCGTGCGGCGCTGGAGGCGTTGCGCGAACCGCTGGAAACCGGCAGCGTGCGCCTGTCACGCGCCCAGTGGCAGGTGGAATACCCGGCACGCTTTCAGTTGGTGGCGGCGATGAACCCGTGCCCGTGCGGCTACCTGGGTGCCCCCCACCCACGCTGCCGCTGCACCCCGGAGCAGGTGCAGCGCTACCGCGCGCGCCTCAGCGGCCCGCTGCTGGACCGCATCGACCTGCAGGTGGAAGTGCCCGCGCTGCCGCCCGACCAACTGCTGCAGGCAAGCCCCGGCGAGCCCAGTGCCACGGTGCGCCAGCGGGTGGCGCAAGCGCACCAGCGCGCCATGCAGCGGCAAGGCGCCGCCAACCACGCGCTGCAGGGCGAGGCGTTGCTGCGGCACGCGTGCCTGAGCGACGGCGCGCAACGGCTGCTGCAGCAAGCCGCCGTGCGCCTGGGCTGGTCCGGACGGGCCACCCACCGCACGCTGCGCGTGGCGCGCACCATCGCCGACCTGGCCGGCAGTGTGGCCATCGAACCACACCACGTGGCCGAAGCGTTGCAGTACCGCCCCGCGGCGGGCGCGTTGCCCGCATAATCGCGCAGCACACCGTTGCCGCGCCCGCCATGCAAGCCGCCACCGACGCCGTTCCTGCCGAAGCCGAACCCTCGCCGCCGGCGTTGCGCTGGCCCACCCCACCGTACATCGCGTACGCCAACCCTACGGGCAGCGGCGGTCCCGAGCCGTGTGAGATCGAAGGCATCAACGGCCAGGTGCGCAGCGCCGTGCTGGTGGCGCTGGAGCTGGACCGGCGCGTGGCGCAGATCCAGGTGCCGCCGTCGCGCGCGGTGATGCCGCTGCGCTTCGACATGTTTCGCCGGCTCACGTTGACCGCACCGCTGGCCCCCGTCGAAATCACCGACACCCAGCCCCCGGACAGCAGCTTCGAGGCCTTGGTGCGTCACCGCCCGCACCTGCCGTACCGCATCGTGCTCAGCGACGGCAGCACGCGCACCGGCCACACCATTGGGCACGTGGAATCGGACGCGGGCGTTTTTTTGTTCGAGCCGATCGACGAGCACGACCGTGTGCAGCGCATTTTTTGGCCCCGCGAAGCGTACCGCGAGCTGCAGGTGGGCGAGGCGATCGGGCGCGTGCTGGTCGAGCAGCAGGCCCTGACACCGGAGCAGGTGGAGCAAGCCGCGCGCGAGCAAGAGGCGCTTCGCAAGCGCAAGCTGGGCGACTACCTGGTGGTCAAGGAAATCGTCAAGCCCGAACAGCTGCTGCAGGCGCTCGAAGAACAGCAGCGCATGCCGCTGGTGCGCATCGGCGAAGCGCTCACGGCGCTGGGCTTCATCACCGAAGCACAACTGCAAGAGGCGCTGCAACGCCAGCAGCAGGAGCGCAACACCCCGCTGGGCGAGCTGTTGGTGCAAAGCGGGCTACTGACGCGCGAGCAGTTGCGCGTGGCGCTGGCGCGCAAGATGGGCTACCCGGTCGTGGACCTGGACAGTTTCCCCATCGACGCCGACGCCCTGCGCCGTGTGCCGTTGGCGATGGCGCGGCGGCTGCGCATCGTGCCGCTGCTGTGGCGCAACGGCACGCTCATCATCGCCGCCGAAGACCCCTCGCGCCGCGCCACGCTGGACGAGCTGGAGTTCACGCTGCAGTGCAAGGCCGTACCCACGCTGGCCAGCACGCCGCTGGACGCGCGCGCGGTGACCCAAGCCTACGCGCGCTTCGGGCTCGATGGCGGCGCCGAGCCCCAGCGGCCCGAGCCCGCGGGCGGCGCCGAGGCGCCCAACACCGAAGCGCTGCTGGCCTCGCTCGAAGAAAGCAGCGACGACGATGGCGAGGCGCTGGCGCCCGTCGAACAGTCGGACAACTCGCTGGTGCGGCTGATCAACTCGATCATCATCGAGGCCTACCACCAGGGCGCTTCCGACATCCACGTCGAAACCTTTCCTGGCAAGCGCAAGGTGCGCATCCGCCTGCGCAAAGATGGGCGGCTGCGGCCCTACATGGAGCTGCCGCACACCTACCGCGCGGCGCTGGTGGCGCGCCTGAAAATCATGTGCGACCTCGACATCTCCGAGCGTCGCAAGCCGCAGGACGGCAAGATCGACTTTGCCAAATACTCGCCGCAGCACCGCATCGAGCTGCGCGTGGCCACCATCCCAACCTACGGCGGCGCCGAAGACGTGGTGCTGCGCCTGCTGTCCAGTGCGCGTGCCATGCCGCTGCACGAGCTTGGGCTGCAGACGTCCATCCTCAGCCGGTTGGAGCAAGCCGTGCAACGCCCGCACGGCATGGTGTTGTGCGTGGGCCCCACCGGCAGCGGCAAAACCACCACGCTGCACGCGCTGCTGCAGCACATCGCCACGCCGGAGCGCAAGATCTGGACCGCCGAAGACCCGGTCGAAATCACCAACCCCGAGCTGCGCCAGGTGCAGGTCAACCCCAAAATCGGCTGGACGTTCAGCCAAGCGCTGCGGGCGTTTTTGCGCGCGGACCCCGACGTCATCATGGTGGGCGAAATCCGCGACACCGAAACCGCGCAAATGGCCATCGAGGCCAGCCTCACCGGGCACCTGGTGCTGTCCACGCTGCACACCAACAGCGCGCCCGAGACGGTCGTGCGTCTGCTGGACATGGGCATGGACCCGTTCAACTTCGCCGATTCGCTCACCGCCGTGCTGGCGCAGCGGCTGGTGCGGCGCGTGTGCCCACACTGCGCCCAGCGCCAGCCCCTGCAGGACGCGCAGCGCGACGAGCTCATCGAAGACTGGCGCCACCTGTTCCCCGAGGACTTGCGCCCCAGCCCCGAGGCGGTGCTGGCCGAGTGGTCGGCCAGCCTGCAGGGCGCCCAGCCGCTGTGGGTCACCCCCACCGGCTGCCCCCAGTGCGACCACACCGGGTACCGGGGACGGCTTGGGTTGCACGAACTGCTGATGGTCGACGCGCAGGTGCGCCGCCTGATCCAGACCCGCGCCCCGGCCGAAGCGCTGGCGCACGCAGCCACGCAGCACGGACACTTTCGCACGCTGCGGCAAGACGGCATCGTCAAGGCCCTGCAGGGCTTGACCACGGTCGATGAGATCCGCGCCAGCACGGCGCAGTAAGCCCCAACGGCGGACTACAGCAACGGCGCCAGCCAGCGCGCCAGTTCCTCCACCGGCATGCCGCGGCGGCGCGCCATATCCTCCAACTGATCGTGCCCGATGCGGCCGACGTTGAAGTACGTGGCCTGCGGATGCGCCAGGTAAAAGCCGCTGACGCTGGCCGCCGGGGTCATCGCCAGGCTTTCCGTCAGCCCCATGCCCACCTCGTGCGCCCCCAGCAACGCGAACAGGTCCGTCTTGACCGTGTGGTCCGGGCAGGCGGGGTAGCCCGGCGCGGGCCGGATACCCTGGTAGCGCTCGGCGATCAACGCCTCGTTGGTCAGCGCCTCGTGCGGGGCGTAGCCCCACAGTTCTTTGCGCACGCGTTCGTGCAGCCATTCGGCGGCGGCCTCGGCCAGGCGGTCGGCCAGCGCTTTGAGCATGATGGCGCCGTAGTCGTCCTGCGCCGCCTCCAGCGCGGCGGCGCGCTCGTCAGCCCCCACACCAGCGGTCACGGCAAACGCGCCGGCGTAGTCGGCCACCCCGCTGGCCAGCGGCGCCACGAAGTCGGCCAGGCAGCGGCTCGGGCGCATCACGCCGTCGATCACCTCTTTGGGCGTTTGCTGGCGCAGGTTGTACCAGGTCATCAGCGGCTGCGTGCGCGCTTCATTGGCGTACAGCACGATGTCGTCGCCCTCGCCGCTGGCCGGCCACAGCCCCACCACCGCATGCGCGCTGAGCCAGCGCCCGTCGATCAGCCGCCGCAGCATCGCCTGCGCGTCGTCGAACACCTTGCGCGCCTGCTCGCCCACCACCTCGTCCTGCAAAATGTCCGGGTAGCGGCCCGCCAGGTCCCAGGTCTGGAAAAACGGCGTCCAGTCGATGTAGCGCGCCAGTTCCTCCAGGTTCAGGTTGCGCAGCACGCGCCGCCCCAGCAGCGCCGGGCGCGGCGGCTGCCACGCCCCCCAGTCGATGGGGGTGCGGTTGGCGCGCGCCTTGGCCAGGGGCCACAGCGCCACGGGCTTTTTGGCCGCGTGTTGCTGGCGCACGCGCTCGTAGTCGGCCTGCACCTCGGCCACGAACGCGGCGCGCTGCTCGCCCAGCAGCGCCTGCGCCACCCCCACCGCGCGCGAGGCATCCGGCACGTACACCACCGGCCCGCGGTACTTGGGCGCGATCTTGACCGCGGTGTGCACGCGGCTGGTCGTCGCGCCCCCGATCAACAGCGGCACGCCGCGCTCGACGAACCAGGGGTCGCGGTCCATCTCGGCGGCCACGTGCTGCATCTCGTCCAGGCTGGGCGTGATCAACCCCGACAACCCCACCGCGTCGGCGCCCACTTCCTTGGCTTTGGCCAGGATGTCGTGGCACGGAACCATGACACCCATGTTGACGACGTTGAAATTGTTGCACTGCAGCACCACGCTGACGATGTTTTTGCCGATGTCGTGCACGTCGCCCTTGACGGTGGCGATGACGATCGTGCCCTTGGGCTTGACCTCAGCCCCGGCGGCCAGCATCTGGGCCTTTTCCGCCTCGATGTACGGCACCAGGTGGGCCACCGCCTGCTTCATCACGCGCGCGCTTTTGACCACCTGCGGCAAAAACATCTTGCCCGCGCCAAACAAGTCGCCCACCGTGTTCATGCCCGCCATCAACGGGCCTTCGATCACCTCCAGCGGCCGCCCGCCGCGCGCTTCGATGGCGCGCCAGCACGCTTCGGTGTCTTCGACGATGTGGTCGGTGATGCCATGCACCAGCGCGTGCTGCAGCCGCTGCTCCACCGGCAGCGCGCGCCACGCCAGGCGGGCGCTGTCGTCCTTGGCCGCGCCTTTGACGTGCTCGGCCAGCGCCAGCAAGCGCTCGGTGGCGTCCGGCCGGCGCGCCAGCACCACGTCTTCGACGCGTTCGCGCAGCTCGGGATCCAGCTCGTCGTAGACCCCGATTTGCCCGGCGTTGACGATGCCCATGTCCATGCCGGCGCGGATGGCGTGGTACAAAAACACCGTGTGGATGGCCGCGCGCACCGGCTCGTTGCCGCGGAAGCTGAAGCTGACGTTGCTCACCCCGCCCGAGACCTTGGCGCCGGGCAAGTTGGCCTTGATCCAGCGCGTGGCCTCGATAAAGTCCACCGCGTAGCGGTCGTGCTCCGGGATGCCGGTGGCGATCGCAAAGATGTTGGGGTCGAAGATAATGTCCTCGGGCGGAAAGCCCACCTCCTGCACCAGGATGCGGTAGGCGCGCGCGCAAATGTCGATGCGCCGCTGCAAGGTATCGGCCTGGCCCTGCTCGTCGAACGCCATCACCACGGTGGCGGCGCCGTAGCGCCGGATCAGCCGCGCCTGGCGCTTGAATTCGGCCTCCCCCTCCTTGAGGCTGATCGAATTGACCACGCCCTTGCCTTGCAGGCACTTCAGGCCCGCCTCGATCACTTCCCACTTGGACGAGTCGATCATCACCGGCACGCGCGCAATGTCGGGCTCGCTGGCGATGAGGTTGAGGAAGCGCACCATCGCGGCCTTGCTGTCGAGCATGGCCTCGTCCATGTTGACGTCGATGATCTGGGCACCGGCCTCCACCTGCTGGCGCGCCACGGCCAACGCATCCTCAAAGCGGCCCTCCAGGATCATGCGCGCAAACGCGCGCGAGCCGGTCACGTTGGTGCGCTCGCCAATGTTGACAAACAGACTGCCCGGCCCGATGACCAGTGGCTCCAGGCCAGCCAGGATCATCGGGGGCACCGCAGGGGACGAAGGGAATTCGGAAGACACCGCAGTCACGGCCGCACGTTGGTCAAAGCCCGCCATTGTAGGCGGGCGTCCACGGGCCGTGGACCCGCGGGGCCGGGCGCACGGCCGGCGCGCTACGCCACCAGCGCCGCCGACGCCGCGCTGGCACGCACGTAGGCCCACGCGCTGGCGCACATGTCGTGCACGTCGCGCGTGGCGCGCCAGCCCAGCACGCGCTGTGCCTTGGCCGGGTCGGCCCAGCACGCGGCCACATCCCCGGGCCGCCGCGCCGCGATGCGGTACGGCACACGCTGGCCACTGGCCTGCTCGAACGCGCGCACCATTTGCAGCACGCTGGTGCCCTGCCCGGTGCCGAGGTTGAACACCTCGCACGGCTGCGGGCTGCGCGCCAGGTGGTCCAGCGCCGCGCGATGACCTTCGGCCAGGTCCATCACGTGGATGTAGTCGCGCACGCCGGTGCCGTCGGGCGTGGGGTAGTCGTCACCCCAGACGTTGAGGTGGGGCAACCGCCCCGCCGCCACCCGCGCGATGTAGGGCATCAGGTTGTTGGGAATGCCGTTGGGGTCCTCGCCGATCAGGCCGCTGGGGTGCGCGCCCACCGGGTTGAAGTAGCGCAGGATGGCGATCCGCCACGAGGGGTCGCTGGCCGCCAGGTCCTGCAGCATGTGCTCGATGTGCAGCTTGGTGCGGCCGTACGGGTTGGTGGCCCCGGTGGGGTGATCTTCGTCCAACGGCAGGTACTGCGGCTGGCCATAGACGGTGGCGCTGCTGGAAAAGACGAGCTGGCGCACCCCCTCAGCCTGCATCGCCTGCAACAGGCTCACGGTGCCCGCCACGTTGTTGTGGTAGTACGTCAGCGGCTGCGCCACCGACTCGCCCACCGCTTTCAGCCCGGCGAAGTGCACCACTGCCTCGATGCGGTAATGCCGCAACACCATGCGCACGCGCACGGTGTCGAGCACATCCACCACTTCCAGCGGCGGGGTCTGGCCGATGAGGGCGCCGAGGCGCTGCGCCACACCGGCCTGGCTGTTGGCGAGGTTGTCCAGCAAAACGACCTGGTGCCCGGCCTCGGCCAACACGACGGCGGTGTGGCTGCCGATGTAGCCGGTCCCCCCGGTGAGCAAAATGTTCATACCTGCCTTCCCCTGCCGCGACCGCGCCATCACGGCTTGCTGCGGCTGTGTGTGTGACGTGCGTGCGTGCGGGTCATTATAGGAGGGGGTCGGCTTAACAGCCGACCGACCTCAGGTGGCCCGGCTGATCGTGATCGTGGGGAACTTACTTGAATAATCCTTGGCGCGCGCGGCCACCGCCAGCGCCACCTGGCGCGCCACCGCCTTGTACTGCGCGGCCAGCTCGCCGTCCGGGTCGGCCACGACGGTGGGGCGGCCGCTGTCGGCCTGCTCGCGGATGCTGCGGTTGAGCGGCAAGGCCCCCAGGTACGGCACCCCCAGCTCGGCGGCCATGCGCTTGCCACCCTCGGCGCCAAAAATATGTTCGGCGTGCCCACACTGCGGGCACACGTGCACGGCCATGTTTTCGACGATGCCCAAAATCGGCACGTTGACCTTTTGGAACATCGTGATGCCCTTGCGCGCGTCGAGCAGCGCAATGTCTTGCGGGGTCGTCACGATCACCGCGCCAGTGAGCGGCACGCGCTGGCTCAGCGTGAGCTGGATGTCGCCGGTGCCGGGTGGCATGTCCACGATCAGGTAGTCCAGGTCCTGCCAGTTCGTCTGGCGCAGCAGTTGCTCCAGCGCCTGCGTGGCCATGGGGCCGCGCCAGATCATGGCTTCGTGCTTGTCCACCAAAAAGCCGATCGACATGACCTGCACGCCGTAGTTGACCAGCGGCTCCATCGTCTGCCCATCCAGGCTTTCGGGACGCCCTTCGATGCCCATCATCATCGGCTGGCTGGGGCCGTAGATGTCGGCGTCGAGCAGGCCCACGCGGGCGCCTTCGGCCGCCAGCGCCAGCGCCAGGTTGACGGCCGTGGTGCTTTTGCCCACGCCCCCTTTGCCCGAGGCCACCGCCACCACGTTGCGCACCTGCGGCAACAACGCCACGCCGCGCTGCACCGCATGCGCCTGGATGCGGGTGGTGATTTGCACCGACACGTTGCCCACCCCCGGCACGCCACGCGCCGCCGCCACCAACTGGCGGCGCAGCGCGTCGTGCTGGCTGCGCGCCGGGTAGCCCAACTCGACCTCGAACGCCACTTCGTCGCCGTGGACCTGCAGGTTTTTCAGCGCCTTGGTGGTCACGAAGTCTTTGCCGGTGTTGGGATCGACCACAGCTTGCAGCGCCTGCAGCAGGGCCTGGGTGTCGATGCTCATGGATGCCTCGCTCCTCGCGTGGGTGATGGATGGTTGCGCAAGGGATAGTCTAGCCGCTGGCACCGCAGGTCCCCGGGGTGCACCCCGCGCATGCCCTCAGTACAATCCCGGGTTCTTTCCCTCGCCCCTTGCGTGCTGTCCATGAGCCACCGCCGCCTGTTCGTCACCACCGCGCTGCCCTACGCCAACGGCCACTTCCACATCGGCCACATCATGGAGTACATCCAGGCCGACGTATGGGTGCGCACGCAGCGCCTGCTGGGCCACGAGGTGCACTTCGTCGGTGCCGACGACGCGCACGGCGCCCCGATCATGATCGCCGCCGAAAAAGCCGGCAAAACGCCCCAGCAGTTCGTGGCCGACATCGCAGCCGGGCGCGCGCAGTACCTGGACGGCTTTCACATCCGCTTTGACAACTGGCACAGCACCGACGCGCCCGAAAACCACGCGTTGGCGCAATCGATTTACCTCGCCCTCAAAGCGGCCGGCCTGATCGAGCTGCGCACGATCGAGCAGTTTTACGACCCGGTCAAGGGGATGTTCTTGCCGGACCGCTACATCAAGGGCCAATGCCCGCGCTGTGGCGCGCCCGACCAGTACGGCGACGCCTGCGAAGCCTGCGGCGCGGTGTACAGCCCCACCGAACTGCGCAACCCGACCTCGACGCTGTCGGGCGCCACGCCCGAGCTGCGCCAATCGCAGCACCATTTCTTCAAACTATCCGACCCGCGTTGCGTGCAGTTTTTGGAGGAATGGACCAGCACCCCCGGGCGGCTGCAGCCCGAAGTGGTCAACAAAATTCGCGAGTGGTTCACCGTCGGCGACGACGGGCGCGTGGGCCTGAGCGATTGGGACATCTCACGCGACGCGCCGTACTTCGGCATCGAAATCCCCGACGCTCCGGGCAAATACTTCTACGTCTGGCTCGACGCCCCGATCGGCTACCTGGCCAGCCTGAAAAACCACTTCGACAAGGGCCAGGCCGCCGCGCATTGGCACCCGCCCTCGCGCACCACCCAGAGCTTCGAGGAGTTCATCGCCGACCCGGCGGTGGAGCAAATCCACTTCATTGGCAAGGACATCACCTACTTCCACACGCTGTTTTGGCCGGCGATGCTGCACTTTGCCGGCCGCAAAACGCCCACGCACGTGTTCGTGCACGGCTTCATCACGGTCAGCGGCGCCAAGATGTCCAAAAGCCGCGGCACCGGCATCGACCCGCTGCGCTACCTGAAGCTGGGCCTCAACCCCGAGTGGCTGCGCTACTACCTGGCCGCCAAACTCAACCCGCGCGTCGAAGACGTCGACTTCAACCCGGACGACTTCGTGGCGCGCGTCAACAGCGACCTGGTGGGCAAATACGTCAACATCGCCGCGCGCGCCGCCGGCTTCATCAGCAAGCGCTTTGGCGGGCGGCTGGGCGCCATCTCGCCCGACGGTGAAGCGCTGCTGGACACGCTGCAGTCGGCGCTGCCCGCCGTGGCCGAACTGTGGGCCGAGCGCGAGTACGGCAAGGCCGTGCGCGAGATCATGCAACTGGCCGACCGCGTCAACGCCTATGTGGACGCCAACAAACCGTGGGAGCTGGCCAAACAGCCCGAGCTGCAGGAGCGGCTGCACGACGTGTGCACGACCTGCATCGAGGCGTTTCGCGTGCTGACCGCGATGCTCAAGCCGGTGCTGCCCGCCACCGCCGAGCGGGTCGAAGCCTTTTTGCAATGCGCGCCGCTGGACTTTGCCAACGCCGGCCAACCGCTGGGCGCCGGGCACACGATCGCGCCGTACCAGCACCTGATGCAGCGCGTGGACGCGCAGGCGCTGCAGGCGCTGTTCGAACCGCCCGCGCCCCCCAACCCGCCCATGGCGCCAGCGTCCGGCGGCGACACGGCGGCGGCCGCGCCGGGCGGCGAGCCCATCGCCCCCACCATCACGATCGACGACTTTGCCAAGGTCGATCTGCGCATCGCGCGCATCGTGGCCTGCGAGCGTGTGGAGGGCTCCACCAAGCTGCTGCGGCTGACGCTGGACGTCGGCGAGGGGCGCACACGCAACGTCTTTTCCGGCATCGCCAGCGCCTACGCGCCCGAGCAGCTCGTCGGCAAGCTCACCGTGCTGGTGGCCAACCTCGCGCCGCGCAAGATGAAGTTTGGCCTCAGCGAGGGCATGGTGCTGGCCGCCAGCCACGCCGATGGCGCCGCCCACCCCGGGCTGTACATCCTGGAGCCCCACCCGGGCGCCGAGCCGGGCATGCGCGTGCGCTGACGGCGCGCGGGCGTATACTTGGGGCACCGTGACGACCGCGTGCCCCCAGCACCGCAACCAACCGCCGCGCGGACTGACCGCGCGGCGCCGGTTCATCACGCGGCTGCGTCATTGCGGACCTCCACGCGCGGGCCAACCCCGCACCGCCCGCCGTTGGTATTGCACGCAAGTGGAGGTTCCCCATGGCCCGCTGGGCACTGCATCCCTTTCACCCCCGCCTACTCGATGACCTGCGCACCTACAACCGCGCGCGCCTGCTGCGCGACCTGGGCGCCGGTGTAACCGTCGGCGTCGTTGCGCTGCCGCTGGCCATGGCGTTTGCCATCGCCAGCGGTTTGCCCCCCGAGGCCGGCCTGTGGACCGCCATCGTGGCCGGCCTGATCATCGCGCTGCTGGGCGGCACGTCGGTGCAAATCGGCGGTCCGGCGGGCGCCTTCATCGTCATCGTTTATGGCATCGTCGAGCGCCACGGTGTGGGGGGTCTGCTGGTCAGCACCCTGTGCGCGGGCGTGCTGTTGCTGGCCATGGGTGCGCTGCGCCTGGGCACCTTGGTGCGCTTCGTGCCGGTCAGCGTGGTGATCGGGTTCACCAACGGCATCGCGGTGTTGATCGCGCTGTCGCAGCTGCGCGATGCGCTGGGGCTGCAGGTGGCCAGGATGCCGGCCGATGTCGTCGGCATCGTGCGCACGGTGGCGGGCGCGCTGGACTCGATCAACCCGCACGCGGTGGCGCTGACCACGCTGTGCGTGGTCGGGCTGTGGGTGTGGCCGCGGCTGTGGGCGGTGGACTCGGCGTTTCGGCAGCGGCTGCAGCGGCTGGAAGGGGTTGGTGCGCTGCGGGCGACGTCGCGCCTGCCGGCCCCGGTGGTGGCGCTGGTGACGCTGTCGCTGCTGGCGTGGGCGCTGCAGTGGCCGGTGGAAACGATCGGCTCGCGCTTTGGGGGCATTCCCCAAAGCCTGCCGGCGCTGGCCTGGCCGGACGTGTCGTGGCCAACGGCGCGCCAGTTGGTCATGCCGACGCTGACCCTCGCGATGCTGGGCGCGATCGAGTCGCTGCTGTGCGCGCGCGTGGCCGACCAGCTGCACGGCGGCCGACCGCACGACCCCAACCAGGAACTGATGGCCCAGGGCATCGCGAACATCGCGGTGCCGTTGGTGGGGGGCATGCCCGCCACCGGCACCATCGCGCGCACCGTCACCAACATCCGCGGCGGCGCCACCAGCGGCGTGGCCGGCGCGGTGCACGCCCTGACGCTGGCGGCCATCGTGCTGCTGGCCGCGCCGCTGGCGCGCCACGTGCCGTTGGCGGTGCTGGCCGGCATCTTGCTGTTCGTCGCCTGGAACATGGGCGAGTGGCGCGAGTTCGTGCGGCTGCGCCAGTTCAGCACGCACTACCGCCTGATGCTGCTGTCGACCTTCGCCGTCACCGTGGTGTTCGACCTGACGGTGGCGGTGGAGCTGGGGCTGGTGCTGGCGGTGGTGCTGTTCGTGCGGCGGCAAAGCAGCCTGTTTCGCGTCACGCTCAACCGCGTCAGCCCCAGCCGCCTCGAGGCCCACCTGTACGGCTCGCTCTTTTTTGGTGCCGTCACCAAGCTGGACGCGCTGACCGACGCGGTGGAGCGGGCCGCCCACGGCGTGGACGTGCGGCTCGACGCCAGCGATCTGCAGTTGCTCGACACCACGGGGCTGGACGCGCTGGAAGGGGTGCAACAAGCCATCGCACGCCGCGGCGGCCGCTTGTCCATCGACGGCCTGCACGAGCAGCCGCTGTCGCTGATGCGCCGCAGCGGTTTTCTGGCTCGCCTGCACGCCTGGTCGGCTTGGCAGCGTCCGGCCCGCGCCGCCGACCCGACGCCGCACGCGGCCGCCCCAGCCGACGATCGTGCCGCGCCCCTAGAATGATGGCTGCACACCTCAACCCCTGTTCACGACCTGTGCCATGAACCTGCTCGGTTTGCCTGACTACGTCTCCGACGCCACCCAGTTTCTCAACGAGCTCAAGCGCGCCAAGCCGCAGTTGGAGGCCGAGCAACGCGCTGGCCGCGCGCTGCTGTGGGACCGTCCGCAAGACCGCGACTTTGCCCGCCAGGCCCAGGCGGCGCGGGTGCCGCAAAAGCCCTACGTGTACCAGACCGAACCGTCGTTGCGGTGAACGGCGGCGACGCCACCCTGCCCCCCACGCCCGATGAGGGTGCGACGGTCGCCACCGTCGACCAGGTGGCCTTGGCGCGCCTGTACGGCGAGCCCTTGTTCGCGCTGCCGCAGGACCTGTACATCCCCCCCGACGCGCTGGAGGTCTTTTTGGAGGCCTTCGAGGGGCCGCTGGACCTGCTGCTGTACCTGATCCGGCGACAAAACTTCAACATTCTCGACATCCCGATGGCCGAGGTCACGCGCCAGTACCTCGGCTACGTGGAGCAGATCCGCCAGCGCAACCTGGAGCTGGCCGCCGAATACCTGCTGATGGCGGCCATGCTGCTGGAGATCAAGTCGCGCCTGCTGCTGCCGCCGGCGCCGCGCCAGGACGGCGAGGACGAGCCTGAAGACCCACGCGCCGAACTGGTGCGCCGGCTGCTGGAATACGAGCGCATCAAACTCGCCGCGCAAGCGCTGGAAGCCTTGCCGCAACACGGACGCGACTTTTGGCGCGCGCATGTGCCGTGGGCGCCGTCGGCCGCCCCGAGCTGGCCCCAGGTCGAGGTTGACGAGCTGCGCGCGGCCTGGGCCGCGGTGGTGCGCCGCGCGCGCCTGGTGCAGCACCACACCATCCAGCGCGAAGCGCTGTCGGTGCGCGAAACGATGAGCCAACTGCTGCGCCGGTTGCAAGGCCAACGCTACGTGGCGTTCGACGCCCTGTTCGACCCCGCGCGCGGCGTGGCGGTGGCCGTGGTCACGTTCGTCGCGCTGCTGGAGCTGGGCAAAGAGGGGCTGGTGGAGCTGACCCAGGCCGAGCCCTACGCCCCCATCTACGTGTGCCTGACCTACACCCCCACCTGAGGCCACGGCCGGCGATGCTAGCATCGCAGCCTTGCCGACCATGAACACCCAGGCCCCCACCACCCACATTTACGACGCCCTCATCATCGGCAGCGGTTTGGCCGGCCTGTCCACCGCGCTGCTGTTGCCGCCGCACTGGCGCGTGGCCATCGTCACCAAGCGTGGCATCGCCGACGGCTCCAGCGGCTGGGCGCAAGGCGGCATCGCGGCCGTGCTGGGCGAGGGCGACAGCTTCGAAGACCACGTGCGCGACACGCTGGTGGCCGGCGCCGGGCTGTGCGACGAGCGGGCCACGCGTTTCGTCGTCGAGCACGCGCCCGAAGCCATTGGCTGGCTGCGCGCGCTGGGCACCCCCTTCACCCAAGAAGGCGACCAGCTGCACCTGACGCGCGAAGGCGGCCACAGCCACCGGCGCATCGTGCACGCCGCCGACGCCACCGGCGCGGCGGTGCAGCACACGCTGATCGAGCGCGTGCGCGCCGCGCCCAACATCGACGTGTTCGAAACCCACGTGCTGGTCGACCTGGTGCTGAGCGACCGCCACGCCACCGCGCCCGAGCAACCGCGCCGCGTGCTGGGTGCGTACGTGCTGGACGAGGCGCGCGACGAGGTGGACGTGTTCGTCGCCCCGCACACCGTGCTGGCCACCGGCGGTGCGGGCAAGGTGTACCTGTACACCTCCAACCCCGACACGGCCACCGGCGACGGCATCGCCGCGGCGTGGCGCGCGGGCTGCCGCGTGGCCAACATGGAGTTCATCCAGTTCCACCCCACGTGCCTGTACCACCCCAAGGCCAAGAGCTTTTTGATCAGCGAGGCGGTGCGCGGCGAAGGCGGCGTGCTCAAGCTGCCCGCGCACCTGGGGGCGCGGCGCTTCATGCCGGACCACGACCCGCGCGCCGAGCTGGCGCCACGCGACGTCGTTGCGCGCGCCATCGACTTCGAGATGAAAAAGCACGGCATCCCGTGCGTGTACCTCGACATCTCGCACCAGCCGCCGGCGTTTTTGCACGAACACTTTCCCAACATCCTCAAGCGCTGCGCGGAACTCGGCATCGACATCACGCGCGAGCCGATCCCCGTGGTGCCGGCGGCGCACTACACCTGCGGCGGGGTGGTGACCGACCTGCGCGCCCGCACCGACTTGCCGGGCCTGTACTGCGTCGGCGAAGCCAGCTACACCGGGCTGCACGGCGCCAACCGTTTGGCCAGCAACTCGCTGCTGGAGTGCCTGGTGTTCGCCCGCGCGGCGGCCCGGGACATGGTGGCGCACCCGGCCCCGCCCCCGATCACCGTGCGGCCGTGGGACGACAGCCGCGTCAGCGACGCCGACGAGCAAGTCGTCATCAGCCACAACTGGGACGAGCTGCGCCGCTTCATGTGGGACTACGTCGGCATCGTGCGCACCGACAAGCGGCTGGAGCGCGCCGCCAACCGCATCGAGCTGCTGCGCAGTGAAATCCACGAGTTCTACGCGCGCTTTCACGTCACGCGCGACCTGCTGGAGCTGCGCAACCTGGTGCAGGTGGCCGACCTGATCGTGCGCAGCGCGCGCAGCCGGCACGAAAGCCGTGGCCTGCACTACAGCCGCGACCACCCTCACACCCTGCCCCAGGCCGAGCCGACGGTGCTCACCCCGCCGCGCCGATGACGACCTCCACCACCCGCACCCCGTGGCTGGCCTACGGCGCGCTGGCCAGCAGCATGGCGCTGGTGGGCAGCTACGTGGCCTTGTCCAAACCGCTGCTGGCGGTCATGCCGGTGTTCGTGCTGGCATGGCTGCGCTACCTGATCGGCGCGGCCGCCATGCCGCACTGGCTGCGCCGCCCCGCCGACGAGCCGCCGCTGACGCCGCGCACCCACGCGCTGCTGTTCGTGCAAGCGTTGCTGGGCAATTTTTTGTTCACCCTGTGCATGCTGTACGGTGTGCGGCTGACCACCGCCAGCGCCGCGGGCGTCATCATGGCCGCCATCCCCGCCATGGTGGCGCTGCAATCATGGTGGTTGCTGCGCGAGCGGCTCGACGCCCGCTCGTTGGGCGCGATCGCGCTGGCGGCGCTGGGCATCGGGCTGTTCTCGCTCGACAAAGGCGGCGGCGCGCCGGCCGCCCAAGGCACGTGGCTGGGGTTGCCACTGCCGCTGTGGGGCAACCTGCTGGTGCTGGCGGCGGTGGCGTGCGAAGCGGCCTACGTCGTCATCGGCAAGCGGCTCACCGGCCGCCTGGGCCCCAAGCGCATCGCGGCGCTGATCAACCTGTGGGGGCTGGCGTTGATGACCCCGCTGGGCGCCTGGGCCGCCCTTGACTACGACTGGAGCCGCATGAGCCTGCCGTTGTGGGCGCTGCTGGTGTTTTACGCGCTGGCGGCCAGCGTGTGGACCGTGTGGCTGTGGATGACCGGGCTGCGCCACGTGCCTGCGGCGCGCGCCGGCGTGTTCACCGTGATGCTGCCGATCAGCGCCGCCACGATCGGCGTGCTGGTGATGGGCGAACACCTCACGCCCCTGCAATGGGGCGCCTTCGCGCTGGCGCTGCTCGGTCTGGTCGCAGCCACGTGGCCGGAGCGCGTTACGTCGCGCACCACAGACCGGTCGGCTGGGTGATCCCCATCCACAGCGCCCAGCCCGACGTGGCGGCCAAGGCCAAGCCAGCCAGCCGAATGCCCCAGCCGCCCGAGCGCGCCTGCGCCAGCCGCAGCAGCAGCCACGGCCCCGCGGCCAGCGACACCGCCGTGCCCAGCGCAAAGCTGGCCATGATCAGCGCCCCCTGCCACACCGACGCCGACAGCGACGCCACCAGCAGGGCCGAGTACAGCAGCCCGCACGGCATCAACGCCCACCCCACCCCCAGCACCACCGGCGCACGCGGCCCCAGACGCGCCAGCACCGGCCGCGCACGCCGCCACACCGCCTGCGCCCAGCCGTCGACGAAGGCGGGCTGGCGCGCCTGCACCACCAGCGCCAGCCCCAACACCAGCGCCGCCACGTGCAGCATGGTCCACAAGGGGCGCAGCACCACGGTGTTTTGCCCAAGCCAGCCCATGCCTTGCACGGTGCCCCCGGCCAGCGCCCCCAGCAGCGCGTAGCCGGCCACCCGGCTGGCCTGCCACGTCCACAGCGCGCGCTGCGGGTGCGGCCCGGCCGCCCGCGCGATGCCCGCGCACGCGGCCCCGCACATGGCCACGCAGTGCGGCCCCCCCACCAGGCCCATCACCAGCGCGGATACGGTCATCGAAGCAAGCATGGCTGGGATCGTAATGCAGCGGCGCTGGGCAGGGCGGCCTCGCCGCGGATGCCCCCGCACCGCGTGGGCCGCTGTCAAATGATCTTGGAAAAGCGCGCGCGGTCTTGGTCCAACTGCAGGTAGCGGTCGAACACCATCGCGATCGCCCGCACGACGTACCAGCCGGTCGGCGTTACCTCCACGTGGGTGTCGTGCACCCGCACCAACCCCCACTGGGCCAGCTCGCGCAGCTGCTCCAGCTCGCGCGCGAAGTAGGTCCGAAAATCCACCAGGTGCGCCAGGTTGATCGACTCGAAGTCCACCAGCCCCTGGCACATGATGGCCATGATGACGCTGCGGCGCAGCACATCGTCGCGGCTCAGCACCATGCCGCGGATGATGGGCAGCCGCCCCTGATCGAGCGCGTCGTAATACTCTTCCAACGTCTTGGCGTTTTGGCTGTAGGTGGCCCCCACCCGCCCGATGGCCGACACCCCCAGCGCGATCAGGTCGCAATCCGGCTGCGTGCTGTAGCCCTGGAAGTTGCGGTGCAGCCGTCCCTGCCGCTTGGCCACCGCCAGCGCGTCGTTGGGCAGCGCGAAGTGGTCCATGCCGATGTACTCGTAGCCGGCGGCGCTGAGCATGTCCAGCGCCAGCGCCAGCATGGCCAGCTTGTCGGCGGCGCTGGGCAGCTCCGCCGCCACGATGCGCCGCTGCGGCTTGAAGCGCGCCGGCAGATGCGCGTACGCGTACAGGGCGATGCGGTCGGGGCGCAACCGCTGCACCTGCTCCAGCGTGTGGCGCAGCGACTCCGGCGTCTGCTGGGGCAGCCCGTAGATCAGGTCGACGTTGATCGACTCAAACCCCAGCTCGCGCGCCGCCGCCATCAGCGCAAACACCTGCTCGGCGGGTTGCACACGGTGCACCGCCTTTTGCACCGTCGGGTCGAAGTCCTGCACCCCGAAGCTCAAGCGGTTGAAGCCCAGCCGCTGCAGATGCGCCAGCCGTTGCGGTGTCACCGTGCGCGGGTCGATCTCGATCGAATACTCGCCCCCTGGCACCAGCTCGAAGTGGCGCTGCAGCAGGCCCATCAGGTCGGCCAGCTCGTCGTCGGACAGGAACGTGGGGGTGCCCCCGCCCAGGTGCAGTTGGCTCACCCGGTGGTTGCGACCCAGGTGGCGGGTCTGCAGCTCCAGCTCGTGGCCCAGGTAGCGCAGGTACTCGGTGGCGCGCTCATGGTGGCGCGTGATGATCTTGTTGCACGCGCAGTAGTAGCACAGCGACGCGCAAAATGGGATGTGCACGTACACCGACAACGGCAGCGCCAACGAGCCGGCGCGCCGTTGCTCCAGCGCCTGGATGTAGTCACGCTCGCCAAACGCCTCGACGAAGCGATCCGCGGTCGGGTACGACGTGTAGCGCGGACCCGGAATGTCGAAGCGGCGCAACAGGCTGGGCTCGATGACGTGTTTCACAACAAGTACGACTCCTTGAGGGTTGAACTGTGCCGCAGCGCCCCGCGGGGCCTGTTGACGTGGGTCAAACAGCCTGCCACGGCGCCGCGCCCTGGGTCGGTGGCGCCGCAGCGGCACAAGGCAGCGATCACGGTTATCATCCCACCAACGTTCGCCACCGCTGCGCCCATGGACCTGCATTCGATCAAAGTCGCCTGTTCCAGCTGCAACCTGCGCGAGCTGTGCATCCCCGTGGGCCTGTCGGCGGAGGAGATGGCCCAGCTGGACAACCTGATCAGCACCCGACGCCGCGTGCGCCGGGGCGCCACGCTCTTCGCCGCCGGGGACGCGTTCACGTCGCTGTACGCGGTGCGCTCGGGGTTTTTCAAAACCGTCATCAACACGGCCGACGGGCGTGACCAGGTCACGGGCTTCCAGATGGCGGGCGAGATCCTGGGGCTGGACGGCATTGTGCAGGACAAACACTCGTGCTCGGCGGTGGCGCTGGAAGACGCCGAAGTGTGCGTGCTGCCGTTTGACAAGCTGGAAGCGTTGTCGCGCGAATTCAGCACGCTGCAGCACCACGTGCACCGCATCATGAGCCGCGAGATCGTGCGTGACCAAGGCGTGATGTTGCTGCTGGGCAGCATGCGCGCCGAGGAGCGGCTGGCCGCGTTTTTGCTCAACCTGGTGCAGCGGCTGCACGCGCGGGGCTTTTCGCGCTCCGAGCTGGTGCTGCGCATGACGCGCGAGGAAATCGGCAGCTACCTCGGCATGAAGCTGGAGACGGTCAGCCGCACCTTCTCACGCTTTCAGGACGAAGGCATCATCGAGGTGCGCCAGCGCTACGTGCGCATCCTGGAGCCGCAGGCCTTGCAGGCCATCGTCAACCAGGACGAGCCGCTGTAGGCGCCGCGCGGCCGCCCGGCCCAGCACGCCGTCGCCCGAGCGCCGTGTGCGCTCAGCCGCCCGCGTTCACCCGCAGCCCTGACAACCCTGCGCCCCCGGGCGGGGCTGTTTGACGCAGTCCGCGGGCCGTTGATCGGGTGGCACGGGGCAGCGGTTGATCTCCCACGGCGACATCGACAGCAGCGTGGTCAGAGCGCTGGAGGCCATCGTCAACGCCCAAAAGACAAAGAACGCCAGCGTGTAAACCGCCTGCCGCGACCAACCCAGCGTTTCGCCCGCCCAGTGCAGCTCGTGCGGATCGACAAAGGCGAACACGACCATCTCGATCAAGGCGGCCATCAAAAACGCCGGCCAGGCGATCCACAGCACACGTTGGGTACGGGTCATCGGGGGTCTCCTCGGTATCGTTGGGCAAACCTTGTGAACCCCGCCCCAGCGTCGGTCAGCGCTCGTGCGGCAGCGTGGGCGACACCACGTGGTTGCGCGCCTGCCCGGCTGGCAGCACCGCTTTTTCGGCCTGCAACCGCTCTTGGGCCGACAGCGCGTCCAGGGGCTGCGCCACGCGCGCCGGCGCGGCCTCGCGCGGCAACACCGTGTCGGCGTTGCGCACCGCGATCCACACCGTGATCAGCGAGGCCACCACCACCACCAGCGGCCCCCCAACCACGAGCCACATCATGGGCTCGCGGTACCAAGGGCGGCGCACGCCAGACGGGGCGGCAACGGGGTTCATCGTTTGCATAGTGTATGCCCTCATGGGTATCGGCGGTATGCGTGACAACCCGCATGCCGCCGCCGATGCACGCGTCAGCGCGGCACCAGGAAGGTGGTTTTTTCCTTCACGTCGATGCTGCCATCGGCGGTGCGCAAGCGCAACACGATCGGGTGGGTGCCGCTGGCCAACCCGGGCGGCACCTGCACCCGCACCGCCACCGAGCGCACCTCGGTCGGCAGCAGGTGCACCGTCCGGTCGGACACCACCTCGATGCCGGGCAACCCTTCCGCCGAAACCAGCAATTCACGCTCGTGCTCCGACGCGTTCATCATTTGCACGCGGTACACGTTTTCGATGCGGCCCATCTCGACCAGCCGCGCCAGCGCGCCGCGGTCGCGGATCACGTCCACCTTCAGCGGCACGCGCAGCCACAGGCTCACGCCTAGCGCCGCCACGATGGTGAGCAAAATGGCGCTGTAGACCAACACCCGAGGCCGAAACGCGCGCCGGATCATCTGCGCCCGCGTCCAGCCATGGGCCATGCCGTTTTGGGTGGAGTATTTGACCAGCCCCTTGGGGTAGCCCATTTTCTCCATCACCTCGTCGCACACATCGGCGCACGCCCCACAGCCGATGCACTCGTACTGCAAGCCGTTGCGGATGTCGATGCCGGTGGGGCACACCTGCACGCACAGCGTGCAATCGATGCAGTCGCCCAAGCCCAGCGCCTTGGGGTCGGCGGAGCGCTTGCGGGCCCCACGGGGTTCCCCGCGCGCCGCGTCGTAGGTCACGATCATCGTGTCCTTGTCGAACATGGCGCTCTGGAAGCGCGCGTACGGGCACATGTATTTGCACACCTGCTCGCGCATGTAGCCGGCGTTGCCGTAGGTGGCAAAGCCGTAGAAGAAAATCCAAAATGTCTGCCACGGCCCCAGGTTCCACGTCAGCAGCGCCTGGCCCAGCTCGCGTATCGGGGTGAAGTAACCGGCAAACGTAAACCCGGTCCACAGCCCCACCGCGATCCACGCCAGTTGCTTGCCGGTCTTGCGCAGGATCTTGTTGGCGTTCCACGGGCCCTGGTCCAGCCGCATGCGTGCCGAGCGATCACCCTCGAACAGCTTTTCCAGCCACAGGTAGATCTCGGTGTACACCGTTTGGGGACAGGCGTACCCACACCACAGCCGCCCCGCGATGGCGGTGAACAAAAACAGCGACAGCGCCGACACCACCAAAATACCCGTCAGGTAAATGAAGTCCTGCGGGTACAACACCAGACCAAAAATGTAGAAACGCCGCGCTTCCAGGTCAAACAGCACCGCCTGGCGCTCACCCCACGTCAGCCACGGCAGCCCATAAAACACAAGCTGCGTCAGCCACACGAAAAACCAGCGCCACTTGGCAAACAGCCCCGAAACGGAACGGGGGTAGATTTTTTGGCGCGCCGCGTAGAGTGAGATTTCGACCTCTTGGTCGGTCATGGCGGTGGGGTTCGGGTTGCTGCCCATGGGATGCACTCCACAAATGAGAAAACCGGCTCGGGACCTATCGTACCCGGGCCGGTATCAGCGCGCCTTGATGTTACGCAAGCCGCATCACTGCGCGTGCGACAACTTCCAGACGTAGCCGGTCAGCACGTGGATCTGGTCTTGCGTCAGCAACGCGTTTTGCGCCGGCATCACGTTGTTGAAGCCCTGGTTGATGGCGCGGACGATGGCCTCCTCGCCCCAGCCGTGCAGCCAGATCTGGTCGGTGAGGTTGGGCGCCCCGGTGGCGTGCATGCCCTTGCCGTCCGGGCCGTGGCAGGCCGCGCACGCGCCCCACTTGGCCTGTCCCTGGGCGGCGCGCACGCTGTCGTGCGGGCTGCCCGACAGGCTGAGCACGTAGTGGGCCAGGTTGCGCACGTCTTCCGGGCCACCCACCGCGGCGGCCATCGGCGGCATCACGCCCACGCGGCCCTGCGTGATGGTGGTCTTGATGTACTCGGGGCCTCCGTCACCGCCCAGCCAGTCGTTGTCGGTCAGGTTGGGGAAGCTCTTGCTGCCGCGCGCGTCGGAGCCGTGGCACTGCGCGCAGTAGTTCATGTACAGGCGCTCGCCCACCGCCATCGCGTTGGCGTCCTTGGCCAGATCCTTCGGGTCGGTGCCGCGGAACTTGGCGTACAACGGCTCCACCGCCGCCAGCGCCTTGGCCCGCTCGGCCGCCCACTGCTCGTGCGACGACCACTTCAGCGCCCCTTGCGACTGGCCGAACATCGGGTACAGCAAGCCGTAGCCCAATGCAAACAGCACCGTGATGATGAACAGGTACACCCACCAGCGCGGCAGCGGGTTGTTCCACTCGCGCAGGTCGCCATCCCACACGTGGCCGGTGGTGTTGTCGGCGGCAGGCATGACGCGGGTCTTGCCGCTGGCCCACAGGAAGAAGGCGCACGCCAGGATGCTGATGACGGTGACGCCCGCCACAAACAGGTGCCAGAAATCGCTCGTGAAGTCACTCATGATGGTTCTCCGTGTGGGGGACTCACTCGCTCTGGAACGGCAACTGGGCGGCTTCTTCGAAACGGCGCTGGTTCTTGCGCGACCACGCCCAAACCCAAATGCCGACAAAGGTCACGAAGCTGAGCACCGTGACGATGACGCGCAGATCGTTGATGTCCATGGTGATGTCCCCATTGCTCCTGGTCACTGGGCGGCGCTGGTGGCCACCGGCTGGGCGGGCGCTTGCGCGGTCTTGGCCGGCTGCGCCAGCTTGTCCCACGAGCGCGCGGTGCCCAAGCCTTGCAAGTACGCAATCAAGGCCTCCATCTCGGTCTTGCCACGCACCTCATCGGCGGCTTTGGCGATCTCTTCGTCGGTGTAGGGCACACCGAGCTTGCGCAGCGCCGCCATGCGGCTGGGCATTGCGTCGGCCTGCACCTCCCGACGCTCCAACCACGGGTAGGCCGGCATGTTGGACTCGGGCACCAGGTCACGCGGGTTGTTCAGGTGGATGCGGTGCCATTCGTCCGAGTAGCGGCCACCCACACGCGCCAGGTCCGGGCCGGTGCGCTTGGAGCCCCACTGGAACGGGTGGTCGTAGACGAACTCGCCCGCCACCGAGTACGGCCCGTACCGCAGCGTTTCGGCGTGGAACGGGCGCACCATCTGCGAGTGGCACACGTAGCAGCCCTCGCGGATGTAGATGTCGCGGCCGGCCAGTTGCAGCGCCGTGTAGGGCTTGACGCCCTCGATCGGCTTGGTGGTCGAGTGCTGGAAAAACAGCGGCACGATTTCCACCAGACCACCCACCGCCACCACGAGGGTGATCAGGATGATCATCAGAAAGTTGTTGGTCTCGATGCGCTCGTGACCGCTGGGCTTGTGATCGTGTTGAGCCATGTCGGTTCTCCCTCAAGCGTTCAGTGCGCGGGCGCGGGAATGGCCACGGGGACGACCTTGCCTTGCTGCGCCGTCTTCCAGACGTTCCAGGCCATCACGAACATGCCACCCAGGTACAGCAGACCACCCAGCAGGCGGATCACGTAGAACGGGTACGACGCCTTGACCGACTCGACGAACGTGTAGGTCAGGCTGCCATCGGGGTTGACGGCGCGCCACATCAGGCCTTGCATCACGCCGGCGATCCACATCGCGGCGATGTACAGCACGATGCCGACGGTGGCGATCCAGAAGTGCAACTCGATGGCTTTGACGCTGTACATCTTGGTTTGACCAAACAGGCGCGGGATCAGGTAGTACATCGAACCCATCGTCACCAAGCCCACCCAGCCCAGCGCGCCGGAGTGCACGTGGCCGATGGTCCAGTCGGTGTAGTGCGACAGGGCGTTGACGGTCTTGATCGACATCATCGGCCCTTCGAACGTGGACATGCCGTAGAACGACAGCGACACGATCAGGAAGCGCAGGATCGGGTCGTCACGCAGCTTGTGCCAGGCGCCCGACAGCGTCATGATGCCGTTGATCATGCCGCCCCACGACGGCGCCAGCAGGATCAGCGAAAACACCATGCCCAGCGACTGCGCCCAGTCCGGCAGCGCGGTGTAGTGCAGGTGGTGCGGACCCGCCCACATGTAGGTGAAGATCAGCGCCCAGAAGTGCACGATGGACAGCCGGTACGAGTACACCGGACGCTCAGCCTGCTTGGGGATGAAGTAGTACATCATCCCAAGGAAGCCCGCGGTCAGGAAAAAGCCCACCGCGTTGTGGCCGTACCACCACTGCACCATGGCGTCTTGCACGCCGGCGTAGGCGGAGTAGGACTTCCAGAAGCTGACGGGGATCGCCGCGCTGTTGACGATGTGCAGCATCGCCACGGCGATGATGAACGCGCCGTAAAACCAGTTGGCCACGTAGATGTGTTTGACCTTGCGCGTGCCCACGGTGCCGAAGAACACGATGGCAAACGCCACCCACACCACGGCGATCAACAGGTCGATCGGCCACTCGAGTTCGGCGTACTCCTTGCCGCTGGTGATGCCCAACGGCAGCGTCACGGCGGCCAGCACGATGATCGCCTGCCAGCCCCAGAACGTGAACGAGGCCAGCGCCGGTGCGAACAGCGTGGTCTGGCAGGTGCGCTGCACCACGTAGTACGCGGTGGCAAACAGCGCCGAGCCACCAAAGGCGAAGATCACCGCGTTGGTGTGCAGCGGACGCAGCCGGCTGTACGTCAGGTACTCGATGCCGAAGTTGAGCTCCGGCCACGCCAGTTGTGCGGCAATGACGACGCCGACCAGAAAGCCGACGATGCCCCACACCACGGTCATGATGGCAAACTGCCTCACGACCTTGTCGTTGTAGACCCCTGCTGGGGCCGCCGTGGTTGCAGACATAGAGACGCTCCTGTTGTGCAAAAACCTACCCGGGGCGCAGTATGGCCAAAGGGTCGTGGGCCGCCCTTGACTTATGTCAATCGTGCTTGAGGATGCGCTCGCCCTCGCGCTCGATGTTGTCGAACTGACCCGACTGCAGCGCCCACCAGAACACCCCGATGATCAGCAGCACCAGCACCACCGACAGGGGGATGAGCAAGTACAAGATCTCCATCGCCACACACTCCTTGCACGAGGTTCAACCGGTCGCGGCCGCCGGCGCCGACGCCAGCACGTCGCGGGCGGGCGCGGCGCCGCGCCACGCCCCCAAGCGCATCGCGTTGCCAATGACGACCAGCGAGCTGGCCGCCATGCCCAGCCCCGCCGCCCAGGGCGGCATGTAGCCGGCCACCGCCAGCGGCACCGCCAACAGGTTGTAGACGGCAGCCCAGGCCAGGTTTTGACGCACGATGCTGAGCGTGTCGCGCGCCAGCCGCACCACCTGCACGACCTCGGTCAGCCGCCCGCTTTGCACGACGAAGTCGGCGCGCGTCTGCGTCAGCGGCGCGCCGTGCCCGAGCGCAAACGCGACGTCGGCGCGCGCCAGCACCGGCCCGTCGTTGAGCCCGTCGCCCACCATCGCCACCCGCTCGCCCGCCTGCTGCCAGCGCTGCAGCGCAGCCAGCTTGGCCTCCGGGCTGGCGTCGGCCACGACGTCGTCGATGCCCAACGCCGCCGCAACCCGCGCCGCCGCCCCGGCACGGTCACCCGACAGCAGCCGCACGCGCAAGCCCAGCGCGCGCAGCGCCTCGATGGCCTCGCGCGCCTCCGCTCGGATGCCTTCGTCCAGCACGAAGGTGGCCATCCACCCTTGCTCGTCACACAGGCACGCGCACGGCGCGTCGGCGGGCCAACGCGCACCCTGCCCCGGGCTGGCCGCGGCGTCAAGGCCGCAGTGGGCCGGGGAACCCAGGCGCCACGCGCGGCCGGCGTCGTCGGTGGCCACAAGCCCACGACCGGGCACCTCCTGCACCACCAGCGGCGCGCGCTGCACCGACCCCGCCGCACCCACGATGGCGCGCGACACCGGGTGCAGCGACGCGCTGGCCAGCGCCGCCGCCGCTTGCAGCGCCTGCTCGGGCGTGACGCCGGCGCGCGTCCACACCTCGCGCACGACGACACGGTCCTGGGTCAGCGTGCCGGTCTTGTCGAACACGACGGTGTCGATGCCCGCCAAAGCCTCCAGCGCCTGCAGGCGGCGCGTCAGCACCCCGCGGCGCGCCAGGGTGCCCGCGGCGGCCAGCATGGCCGCCGGCGTGGCCAGCGACAACGCGCACGGGCAGGTGACGATCAACACCGCCACCGCCACCGCGAGCGCCCGGCTGGGGTCGAACTGCCACCAGTACAACCCCGCCAGCCCCGCCGCAAGCAACACCGCCACCAGAAACGGCGCCGCGATGCGGTCCGCCAGCCGCGCCAGCCGCGGCTTGTCGGTGCTGGCCTGCTCCATCAGCGCCACGATCTGGGCAAAACGGGTCTCGCGCCCCACCCGCTGCAGCCGCACGCGCACGCTGCCGGCCAGGTTGTGGCTGCCCGCGACGACCGGCTCGCCGCGGCGCCGCGTCACCGGGTGCGATTCACCGGTCAGCAACGCCTCGTCCACCGTGGCGGCGTCGCTCAGCACCTCGCCATCGCCAGGAAACGCTTGTCCGGCGTGCACCCACACCACATCGCCCGGCTGCAGCCGCTTGAGCGAAACGGGCTCCAGCGTGCCATCGGGGCGCTCGCGCTGCACGCGCTCGGGCAGCCGGTTCATCAACGCGTCCAGCGCCCCCGCGGTGCGGTCGCGCAGCTTGTGCTCCAGGTAGCGCCCGCCCAGCAGGAAAAACACGAACATCGTCAGCGAGTCGTACCAGATGTCGTGCCCCCACGGCCCGGTGGGGTCGAACGTGGCCAAGGTGCTGACCACGAAGGTGATCAGGATGCCCAGCGCCACCGGCACGTCCATGCCGATGCGCCGCAGGCGCAGATCGCGCCACGCGCTGGTGAAAAACGGTCCGCTGGCAAACAGCAGCACCGGCACGCTCAGCACCCACGAGGCCCAACGCAGCAGCTGCACGATGTCGGGCGGGATTTGCCCCGGCTCGGTGACGTACTCGGGCCACGTGTACATCATCACCTGCATCATGCAAAAGCCGGCCACGAACAGCCGCCACAGCATCGTGCGCGTCTCGCGCGTGCGCTGGCTCACCGCCCAGGCTTGCTGCATCGGCAGCAGCCGGTAGCCCGCACGGCCCACGGCAGCGGCCAGCTCCGACAGGCGCGCGCGTGCCGGATCCCAGCGCAGCGTCAGACGCCGCGTGGCGGCGTGCACCTGCGCTTCCAGCACACCGGGCCGGCCGGCCAACGCGGCCTCCACGGTGTCGGCGCACGCGGCGCAGTACATGCCTTGCACGACCAGGGTGGACTCGCACACCCGCTGCGCGCCCTCGTCATGCACGACCGTGAAGTCCTGCTGCTCCAGCGGGTCGTCCAGCACGGTGAAGTCGTCGTCCACCTGCAGCGGGCCGCGGTGTCCCGTCCACAACGACCCCCTGCCGGCCGCGTCGTCAGTCGGCATGGGCGGTTGGTCGTTGGAGGCAGAGTACGGCATCATCACACCTTACCCGATCGCGGCGCGCAGGGGCTTGACCCAAGTCAAAGTGACACGGCCCCACGGGGCTAGTCTAGCGATATGGGCGGCGCAACGCCCGGCAACGGAGAACGCACGATGTACCAACGCATCCTCGTGGCCACCGATGGCTCCAAACTCTCGCAGCGCGCGGTCGACCACGCGCTGGGCTTGGCGGACCTGACCGGCGCCGAGGTGGTGGCGCTGCGCGTGGTGCCACGCTACCCGGTGACGTTTTATGAAGGCGGCATTGCGCTGACGCGCGACGAAGTGCGGCAAATCGAAAAACAGTGGGAAGACGAGGCGCGCGCCACCGTCAACGCGGTCAAGGCCGCGGGGCAGCTGCGTCAGGTCAAGGTCAAACCCCTGACGGTGAAGTCGGACCTGGTGGCCGAGGCCATCATCGCCGCGGCCAAGCGCCACAAGTGCGATCTGATCGTGATGGCCTCGCACGGAAGGCGCGGCCTCAAGCGCCTGTTGCTGGGCAGCGAGACGCAGCAGGTGCTGACGCACGCGCACACGCCCGTGCTGGTGCTGCGCTGACCGCCGCCTCAGCCGCCCGGCTGGGCGATGAAGGTGTCGCGCCACTGCTGGCGCAGCACGTTTTTTTGCACCTTGCCCATGGCGTTGCGCGGCAGGTCGGGCACGATGGCGCAGCGCTTGGGGATTTTGTAGTTGGCCAGCCGCTGGCGCAGCGCGGTCAGGATCGCGTCGGGGTCGAGCGGGGCGCCCGGGCGCGGCACCACCAGCGCCACGCCGACTTCGCCGAAATCGGGGTGCGGCACGCCGACCACGGCGCTTTCGGCCACGCCGGGCAGCTCGTTGATCGCGCCCTCGACCTCGGCCGGGTACACGTTGTAGCCGCCGCTGATGATCAGGTCTTTGCTGCGCCCGACCAGCGTGAGGTAACCGCGCGTGTCGAACAGCCCGACATCGCCGGTGCGAAACCAGCCGTCGGCGGTGAATTCGGCGCGGGTTTTGTCGGGCATGCGCCAGTAGCCGGCGAACACGCTGGGGCCACGCACCTGCACGCCACCCACCTCGCCCACCGGCAGCGGTCGGTCGTGCGCGTCGGCGATGCGCACCTCGACCCCGGGCAAGGGAAAGCCCACCGTACCGCCGCGACGTTCGTCCTGGTGCCCGAAGCGCGGATCGGGCCGGTAAGGGTTGGAGGTCAGCATGATGGTTTCGCTCATGCCGTAGCGCTCCAAGATGGTGTGCCCGGTGCGCTGCTGCCACTGGGTGAAGGTGTCGATCAGCAGCGGCGCTGAGCCCGAAATGAACAGCCGCATCGACGCGCAGCGCTGCGCGGTGAGCTCAGGCTCGGCCAGCAACCGGGTGTACAGCGTCGGCACCCCCATGAAAACGGTGGCGCGCGGCAACCAGCGCAGCACCGTGGCGGGATCGAACTTCGCCGCCCACAGCATGGGGCTGCCGCTGAGCAACGCCCCGTGCACGGCCACGAACAGCCCGTGCACGTGAAACATCGGCAGCACGTGGATCAGCACGTCGTTGGGCTGCCAGCCCCAATAGCTGTGCAGCACGCGCGCGTTGGCCAGCAGGTTGCCATGCGTCAACATGGCCCCCTTGCTGCGGCCGGTGGTGCCGCTGGTGTAGATGATGGACGCCAGCGCGTTCAGGCCCACGGGCGCCGGATCGTGCTGGTCCGGGCGGTGCGCGGCGCGCTGCAGCAGCGTGCCGCTGCGGTCGGCCCCCAGCGTGTACACCAACCGCGCGCCGGCGGCGAACGCCATGGCGCTGAGGCGGCCGAAACGTTCGGGCACGCACACCACCGCCGCCGGCTCGGCGTCGCGCACGAAGTACTCGACCTCGGCATCCGGGTAGGCGGTGTTGAGCGGCACGTACACCAACCCCGCGCGCAGCACAGCGAGGTACAGCATCAGCGCCTCGACCGACTTGTCCACCTGGGCCACGACACGCTCGCCCGGCTGCAAGCCCCGGCCCAGCAGCTCCTGCGCGATCATGGCGCTGCCGCGCTCCAGGTCGCGCCAGGTGTAGTGCAGCCCGGTGTCGGTCTCGATCGCGGTGCGGTCGAGGTCGGTCGGAAACGCGGCGCGCAACGCCGCGTACAGGTTGGTCACCTCAGCTTCGGACATGGTCGGTCTCCTGCGTGGCCGGACGGCGCCCCGCCCACCACCCCAGCGCCAAGCCGGCCAGCACCATCGGCAGGCTCAGCCACTGGCCCATGCTCAGGCCCAGCGACAGCAGGCCCAGGTGCGCGTCAGGCTCACGGAAATACTCGGCCACAAAACGCATCGTGCCGTAGCCCAGCAAAAACGCAGCCGACACCTGCCCTGGGCGCCGCGGGCGGCGCGCGTACAGCCACAGCAGCACAAACAGCAGCACGCCTTCCAGCGCGAACTGGTACAGCTGCGACGGGTGGCGCGGCAACGGCCCGGCCTGCGGAAACACCATCGCCCAGGGCAGTTCGGGCGGCGCCGGCCGCCCCCACAGCTCGCCGTTGATGAAGTTGCCAACGCGCCCCAGCGCCAGCCCCACCGGCACGCAGGGGGCGACAAAATCCATCACCTGCAGCCAGGGCCGCCGCTGACGCCGCGCCCACCAGGCCATGGCCAGCAGCACGCCCAGCAGGCCGCCATGGAAGCTCATGCCACCTTCCCACACAGCGAACACCCGCCAGGGCTCGGCCAGGTACTCCAGGGGCTTGTAGAACAACACATAGCCGAGCCGCCCCCCCAGGATCACCCCCAGCACGCCCCAAAACAGCATGTCCTCGACGTCGCGCGGCTGCCAGCCCATCGTCCGGTAGGGCTCATGGCGCAACCGTCGCCGCCCCAGCCAGACGAACATGGCGAAGCCGGCCAAATACATCAGACCGTACCAGTGCACGGCCAGCGGTCCGATGCGCAGGGCCACCGGGTCGAATTGGGGATGCATCAACATACGCCGATGGTACGCGATGGCCGCAGGCGCCGGCCCGTTATGATGGGGCCGAACCGATGACAACACACCCGTCGGCACGAAGGAGGGTCACCATGGAGGTTCGCACCGACGATCGGCGCCGCCACCACCGGGTACGGGCGGTCTTCGAAGAAGCGTTCGAACTGTGCCGGCCGCTGCTGGATCCCCACCAGGGCATCGCAGGGCAAGCCCTCACCCATCACATCCCGCTGCGGGTGCGGGAGCATTTTCCAGACCTGACGCAGGAGGAGGTGCTGGTGCTGTCCATCGCGCTGCGGGCCGCCTGGACACGCCGACGCCTGCGCGGCTGACCCGGCGGTCCGCCGCCCACGCGCAACGGGGCCCAGGCGACGCCGCGGCCCTCAGCCCTCGAAACGCGACAGGTCGCGCACCGCACCCTTGTCAGCGCTTTGCGCGAACAGCGCATAGGCACGCAGCGCGGCCGAGACTTTGCGCGCGCGCGGCTTGGCCGGCTTCCAGCCCAGCCGGTCCTGCTCGGCGCGGCGCGCCGCCAGCTCGTCGTCGCTGACCAGCAGCTCAATGCTGCGCCGCGTCACATCGATGCGGATGCGGTCGCCGTCGCGCACCAGCCCGATCGTGCCGCCGGCGGCGGCCTCCGGCGAGACATGGCCGATCGACAGACCCGAGGTGCCGCCCGAAAAACGCCCATCGGTCAGCAACGCGCAGACCTTGCCCAAGCCCTTGGACTTCAGGTACGAGGTCGGGTACAGCATCTCCTGCATGCCGGGGCCACCGCGGGGTCCCTCGTAGCGGATCACCACCACGTCGCCGGGCTGGATCTGGTCGCCCAAGATGGCCTCCACCGCCGCGTCCTGGCTTTCGAACACGCGCGCCGGCCCCTCGAAAACGCGCAGCACCGACGTCGGCACGCTGGTGGTGTAGCGCAGTTGCTCGACCTCGAACATGCTCTCGTCGATGCCGGCGGTTTTGACGATGCAGCCGTCCTGCGCCAGGTTGCCGTACAGCACCGCCAACCCGCCGTCGCGCGAATACGCATGCTCGACCGAGCGGATGCAGCCGGCCTGCCGATCCAGATCCAGCGTCGGCCAGCGCGTGCTTTGGCTGAAGGGCTGCTGCGTGGGAATGCCGGCCGGCCCGGCGCGGTACAACGTGCGCACCTCCTCGGACGGCGTGACCATCACATCCCACTGCGCCAGCGCGTCGGCCAGCGTGGCGCTGTGCACCGTGCGCACGTGGGTGTGCAGCAGGCCAGCGCGCGCCAGCTCGCCCAGGATGCCCATGATGCCCCCGGCGCGGTGCACGTCCTCAATGTGGTACTTGTTGGTGTTGGGCGCCACCTTGCACAGCGTGGGCACGCGGCGCGACAGGCGGTCGATGTCGGCCATCGTGAACGGCACCTCGGCCTCGCGCGCGGTGGCCAGCAGGTGCAGCACCGTGTTGGTCGAGCCGCCCATTGCGATGTCGAGCGACATCGCGTTTTCGAACGCTTCGAACGTGGCGATCGAGCGCGGCAGCACCGACGCGTCGCCTTGCTCGTAGTAGCGGCGCGCCAGCTCCACGATCAGCCGCCCGGCGCGGCGGAACAGTTGCTCGCGGTCGGCGTGCGTGGCCAGCAGCGTGCCGTTGCCCGGCAGGCTCAGGCCCAGCGCTTCGGTCAGGCAGTTCATCGAGTTGGCGGTGAACATGCCCGAGCACGAACCGCAGGTCGGGCAGGCCGATCGCTCGACCTCGGCCACGGTGGCGTCGTCCACGTGCGGGTCGGCGGCCATGACCATGGCGTCGACCAGGTCGAGCTTTTTGATCTGCACCGCCTGCTCGCCGGGCACGGCCAGGCGCACCTTGCCCGCTTCCATGGGGCCGCCGGAGACGAACACCACCGGGATGTTGAGCCGCATCGCGGCCATCAGCATGCCGGGCGTGATCTTGTCGCAGTTGGAGATGCACACCAACGCATCCGCGCAGTGCGCGTTGACCATGTACTCGACGCTGTCGGCGATCAGCTCACGGCTGGGCAGCGAGTACAACATGCCGTCGTGCCCCATCGCAATGCCGTCGTCCACCGCGATGGTGTTGAACTCCTTGGCCACGCCACCGGCGGCTTCGATTTCGCGCGCCACCAGCTGCCCCAGGTCCTTCAGGTGCACGTGACCCGGCACGAATTGGGTGAAGCTGTTGGCCACCGCGATGATGGGTTTGTCGAAGTCGCCGTCCTTCATGCCGGTGGCGCGCCACAAGGCGCGCGCGCCAGCCATGTTGCGGCCGTGCGTGGTGGTGCGGGAGCGGTAGGTGGGCATGGTGCGTGAGGGTGGTCAGGCTAGGGAAACATCAGGCCGGCGCGGCGCCCCCAGCGTGCAGGCGCGCGCGCCGCTTCGGCCCTGGGATGGTACCAGCACCCGCGCGGGCCGCGGGCGGGCAAGGTCAACGCTGGCCGGGAGGGCGCAACTGGCTGCGCGCCTTGGCCAGGCGCGCGGCTTTGCGCGCCTCTTCCTTTTCCATGGCCTTGCGGCGCGTGTAGCCGGACCAGTCGGCCCACCACCACCACAACGCGGCCAGCGCAAACGGCGCCAGCACCCAGGCCCACCCCCAATCGGCCACCGGCGGCCACGCCAGCAGCTTCAGCGTCACCAGGACCAAACCCAACACAAGCAGCGCCATGGCATCTCTCCCCCAAACCACGCCGGGCCCGTCCAACCGGCCGCCCACGCCCGTTGTATCCGTTGCAACAAGGTGTAAACATGCATTGTGCCGTATGGTGGCGTGGCTAGAATGGCACCGAACACCGTCCGTCAACCCTCTTGGAGGAACACACCATGAAGCGCGCACTGCTGATCCTCGCCGCCACCGCCGCTGTGGCTGGCCCCGCTCTGGCCGATGAGGCGCTGGCCAAGGCCAAAAACTGCATGGCCTGCCACGCCACCGACAAGAAGTTGGTTGGACCGGCCTACAAAGACGTGGCCAAGAAGTACGCCGGCGACGCCAAGGCCGTCGATATGCTGGCCACCAAGATTCAAAAGGGTGGCTCGGGCGTGTGGGGCGCGATCCCGATGCCGGCCAACCCGCAAGTCAGCGACGCGGAGGCCAAGAAGCTGGCGCAGTGGGTGCTGAGCCTGAAGTGATCTGAACCCCGTTGACCCCGGGACGCGCGGCCGCAGGCACGGCCGCGCCCGATCCTTGCCCGGCCCAAACAACGAAAGCCCGCCGCCATGGCGGGCTTTTGCTTGTGGGCCGCCCCGGCGCCGCCCGACGAGGCCGGCGGCGCGGGGCTGGGTTCAGTTGGTCTTGGCCAACTGCTCCAGGATGGCCGGGTTTTCCAGGGTGGAGACGTCCTGGGTGATGGCCTCGCCCTTGGCGATGGCGCGCAGCAGGCGGCGCATGATCTTGCCTGAGCGCGTCTTGGGCAGGTTTTCGCCGAAGCGGATGTCTTTGGGCTTGGCGATGGGGCCGATTTCCTTGGCCACCCAGTTGCGCAGCTCGTTGGCGATCTGCTTGGCCTCCTCGCCTTGCGGCAGCGGGCGCTTCAGCACGACGAACGCCACGATGGCTTCGCCGGTCAGTTCGTCGGGACGCCCCACCACCGCCGCCTCGGCCACCAGGTCGGTCTTGGCCACCAGGGCGGACTCGATCTCCATCGTGCCCATGCGGTGGCCGCTGACGTTGAGCACGTCGTCGATGCGGCCGGTGATACGGAAGTAGCCGCGGTCGGCGCTGCGCACCGCGCCGTCGCCGGCCAGGTAGTAGCCCTTGAGCTCAGCAGGAAAGTAGCTTTTCTTGAAGCGCTCGGGGTCGCCCCAGATGGTGCGGATCATCGACGGCCACGGCTTTTTGATCACCAGGATGCCGCCTTGGCCGTTGGGCATGTCGTTGCCCTGCTCATCGACAATGGCAGCAAAGATGCCCGGCAGCGGCAGCGTGCACGAACCCGGCACCAACGGCGTGGCGCCCGGCAACGGCGTGATCATGTGGCCGCCGGTCTCGGTCTGCCAGAAGGTGTCGACGATGGGGCAGCGCTCGCCGCCGACGTGCTTGTAGTACCACATCCACGCTTCGGGGTTGATGGGCTCACCCACCGAGCCGAGGATGCGCAGGCTGGATAGGTCCCAGTTCTTGGGATGGACCTTGTCGTCGGTGTCGCTGGCCTTGATCAGCGAGCGGATCGCGGTCGGCGCGGTGTAAAAAATGGTGGCCTTGTGGCGCTCGATCATTTGCCAAAAGCGCCCGGCATGAGGGTACGTCGGCACGCCCTCGAAGATGATCTGCGTGGCACCTGCCGCCAGCGGACCGTAGGCCACGTAGGTGTGGCCAGTGATCCAGCCGATGTCGGCCGTGCACCAAAAGACGTCGCTGTCCTTGAGGTCGAAGGTCCACAGCATCGTTTGCTTGGCCCACAGCAAGTAGCCGCCGGTGCTGTGCTGCACGCCCTTGGGCTTGCCGGTCGAGCCCGAGGTGTAGAGAATGAACAGCGGGTGCTCGGCACCCACGATCTGCGGCGCGCACTCGTCGCTGCAGCCTTGCAGCGCGTCGTGCAGCCAAACGTCGCGGTCGGCCACCATGTTGCAGGCGCTGGCGGTGCGCTGCCACACCACGACGTGGCGCACAGTATCGCACCCGCCCAGGGCGATGGCCTCGTCGACGATGCTCTTGAGCGGCAGTTCCTTGCCGCCACGCATCTGGAAGTTGGCGGTGATGACCGCCACCGCGCCGGCGTCCTGGATGCGCTCTTGCAGCGCCTTGGCCGAAAAGCCACCAAACACCACGCTGTGCGTGGCGCCGATGCGCGCGCACGCCTGCATCGCCACCACGCCTTCGATCGTCATGGGCATGTAGATGACCACCCGGTCGCCCTTTTGCACCCCCAGCCGCTTGAGCGCGTTGGCCATGCGCGCCACACGCTGCAGCAGCTCGCGGTAGGTCACGCGCGTGACCTGGCCGTCGTCGGATTCGAAGATGATGGCGGTTTTGTGTTCCACCGGCGTGCCGAGGTGCCGGTCCAGGCAGTTGTACGAGGCGTTGAGCTCGCCATCGGCAAACCATTTGTAAAACGGCTTGTTGGAGTCGTCCAGCACCTGGGTGAACGGTTTGTGCCAGTGCAGCAGTTCGCGCGCGCGGCGTGCCCAAAAACCTTCGAAGTCGCGCTCGGCCTCGTCGCACAGGGCACGGTAGGCGTCCATGCCACGGATGCGCGCCTGCGCCACCAGCTGTGGGTTGGGTTCGAACACGCGGTTTTCCACCAGCATCGACTCGATGGCAGCGCTCGATTCAGCCATGATGTTGTTACTCCTCGGGTGACACACTCAACGAACGAACCGGTCGGCGGTTCACGGCGGGCAACTGTGCCGCCGCGCGCTGACGAGGCCCTTACGCAGCGGGCCTCGGGCCGCGTGCCCCGCCAACCACTACAATGGGGGCGCCCCGTTTTGTACCCCAGCGTCGACCCACGATGCAAGCTCCCCAGCACCTCAAACCCATCGCCCCGCTGCCGCGGCTGATCTTTGCCAGCCGCTGGCTGCAGTTGCCGCTGTACATCGGCCTGATCGTGGCCCAAACGGTGTATGTGTACCACTTCTGGGTGGAGTTGGTGCACCTGATCGAAGCGGCGTTTGGCAACCGCGCGGCGCTGGAAAAGCTCGTCACCAGCATCGGCTACGTGCCCAGCGCGCCGCTGGATGGCCTCAACGAGACCATCATCATGCTGGTGGTGCTGGCGCTCATCGACGTGGTCATGATCAGCAACCTGCTCATCATGGTCATCGTCGGCGGCTTTGAAACCTTTGTCAGCCGGCTGCGCCTGGAAGGGCACCCCGACCAACCGGAGTGGCTCAACCACGTCAACGCTGGCGTGCTCAAGGTCAAGCTGGCCACCGCCATCATCGGCATTTCCAGCATTCACCTGCTGAAAACCTTCATCAACGCGGCCAACTACACGGACAAGGTGTTGCTGTGGCAAACCGTCATCCACGCGGTGTTCCTGCTCAGCGCCTTGGCCATTGCGTTGACCGAAAAATTGATCCACCACCCGGGCGACGACGACGGCGCGCACTGAGCGCGCCGCCGGCCACCGCGCCGGGCCGACCCGAGGCCCACACGCGGCCGCAGCGCCGCCCCCACGCACCGGAGCCGTACCATGACCGCCATCCGCCAGGAAGACCTGATCCAGTCGATCGCCGACGCCTTCCAATACATCAGCTACTACCACCCGCTGGACTACATCCAGGCCCTGGGCAAGGCCTACGAGCGCGAGCAAAGCCCCGCGGCCAAGGACGCCATCGCCCAGATCCTGACCAACTCGCGCCTGAGCGCTGAGGGCCACCGCCCGATTTGCCAGGACACCGGCATCGCGGTGGTGTTTCTGAAAGTCGGCATGAACGTGACCTGGCCTGACGCCACGATGAGCGTGCAGGACATGGTCAATGAGGGCGTGCGCCGCGCCTACACCAACCCCGACAACCCGCTGCGCGCCTCGGTGCTGGCCGACCCGGCCGGCGCGCGCAAAAACACCAAGGACAACACACCCGCCGTGGTGCACTACGAAATCGTGCCCGGCGACGGCATCGAGGTGATCTGCGCCGCCAAAGGCGGCGGCTCGGAAAACAAGTCCAAGATGGTGATGCTCAACCCCTCGGACTCGATCGTCGAGTGGGTGCTCAAGACCGTGCCGACGATGGGCGCGGGCTGGTGCCCGCCGGGGATCCTGGGCATCGGCATCGGCGGCACGCCCGAAAAAGCCATGCTGCTGGCCAAGGAAGCGCTGATGGCGCCGGTCGACATCCACGACCTGATCGACCGCGCACGCCGGGGTGACAAGCTCACCCGCGTGGAGGAGCTGCGCCTGGAGCTGTACGACAAGGTCAACGCGCTGGGCATTGGCGCGCAAGGACTGGGCGGCCTGACCACGGTGGTGGACGTCAAGATCCTGGACTACCCCACGCACGCGGCCAGCCTGCCGGTGGCCATGATCCCCAACTGCGCCGCCACGCGGCACGTGCACTTCCACCTGGACGGCAGCGGCCCGGCCACGCTGGAGCCGCCGCGGCTGGAGGATTGGCCTGCGGTGACCTGGACGCCCGACACCCAAAGCGCCAAGCGCGTCAACCTGGACACGTTGACCAAAGAGGAAGTGGCCACCTGGAAAGTGGGCGACAAGCTGCTGCTCAACGGCAAGATGCTCACCGGCCGCGACGCCGCGCACAAGCGTATCCAGGACATGCTAGCGCGTGGTGAGCAGCTGCCGGTGGACTTCACCAACCGGGTGATTTACTACGTCGGTCCGGTGGACCCGGTGCGCGACGAGGTGGTCGGCCCGGCCGGCCCCACCACCGCCACGCGCATGGACAAATTCACGCGCATGATGCTGGAGCAAACCGGTCTGATCGCGATGATCGGCAAGAGCGAGCGCGGCCCGGTGGCGATCGAGGCGATCCGCGACAACCGCAGCGCGTACTTGATGGCGGTGGGCGGCGCGGCCTACCTGGTGGCCAAGGCCATCAAGAGCGCGCGCGTGGTGGCGTTCGAGGACCTGGGCATGGAGGCGATTTACGAGTTCGAGGTGCGCGACATGCCGGTCACGGTGGCGGTGGACGCCACCGGCACCAGCGTGCACGAAACCGGCCCGGCCCAGTGGCGCGAACGCATCGCCCGCGGGGAGTTCAAGGGCATCGCCATCGCAACCGCGTAAGCGGCGTCGGGCGGCAACGCCACCACGGGGTGGCGCGCGGCGGCCCGGCGCGCGCGGGCGCCGCGGGCCTGTGGCGCCGCGCCGGTGCGCAGGCGCTCAGTGCAAGTGGCGCGGCTTGCGCGGCCCGCCGTGGCCGCCGCCGCGTGGCGGCTTGCCCAGTTGCAGCGAGTTGACCATGGCGTCGAAGCGGTTGGCAAACAACTGGTCGATGGCCTGGATGACGCCGCCCAGCTCCGAGGCGTCGAAATGGCGCTCCATCAGTTGCACGACGTCGTGCACCAGCATGTCGCGCTGCACCTGCATGATGGCCGCCGGCGTCGGGCCCACGAAGCACATCAGGAAGTCGTCGCGCGCTTGCGTGCCGGGCTCGGCCTCGTCTTCGTCGAACTCGAGGTCGTAGAACGACACCTCGATGGCCGCCCCCATGGCGCTGATTTCGTTGAGGCCCATGCACGCCTCTTCGATGGCCAGACGAAAGTCGTCGTCGCCCTCAATGGTCCAGCACATCTGCAGCAGGTGGGCCTTGGGGTCGAAGCGGATACCGGGCTCTTCTTCGTAGTTGCTGGTGGCCGCATCCACCAGCGAGCGCGCGCCCACGTACTGCCACAGGGGCCGCAGCGCCTCCTGGATCTGCGGAAAGTCCACGTCGTCGCGCAAGGGCACGTCGCCGTGCACGTGGATCTCAAAAGGCGGGTTGTCCTGGCTCATGCTCGCCACCCATCACGTCAAAACCTGCATTGTACGACCCGGGGCGAACCTCCCCCGGAGGCGTGGGCGCCCAGGCGCAGCGCCTACAATGATGCGCTGCACCGCGGGTGTGATGGAATCGGTAGACATACAGGACTTAAAATCCTGAGGCCCCACCGGGCCGTGCGGGTTCGAGTCCCGCCACCCGCACCAACGGTCAAAAACCGCATCCAACACCAAGCCCCTGCAACAACCCGCCGCTGGCGGGTTTTTTGTTGCCCAACAAGGGCTTAGCGGCGTTTTGCGGCCCCTGCGCAGTCGTCGTCGAGGCTGCAAGTGGCATCATCTGGCGGCATCGGGTAGCATCGCGCTACGCACGATTTACGCACGGTGTTACGCAAGGGGAGATACGGTGGCCTCCATCCGCAAGCTCAACAAGGGCTGGCGCGCCGAAGTGGCGCGACTCGGCGTGCGCACCTCCAAGGTGTTCCCGACCAAGGCGCAGGCCAGCGCCTGGGCCGCGCAGGTCGAAGCCGAAATCCTGGCCGGCAAGCGCAGGGGCGGCAGCGGCGTGACGGTGGCGCAAGCCATCGACCGCTACCTCAAGGAAATCGTGCCGCACCGCAGGGGCGGCCCCTTCGAAAAACGCCGTCTGCTGGCCCTGCTTCGTCTGTGCCCGTGGCTGGCGCAGATGCCGGTGGCAGACGTTCGCAGCGAGCACATGGCGCGCTGGCGCGATGAGCGGCGGGCTGCGGTCAGCGCCGCGTCGGTAGCGCGCGAGTCCTCCGATTTACGCACGCTGTGGAAACACTGCCGCACCTGGGGATGGATGGATGTCGATCCGTTCCATGAGCTGCCGGTGCCTGCCAACTCGCACGCGCGGGATCGCCGCACCGACTGGCGCGAGCTGCGCCGCCTGCTGCGAGGCTTGGGCTACGTCACCGGGCAGCCACCGCGCACGCTTCAGCAGGAAGTGGCCTGGATGTACCTGCTGGCGCACCACACCGCGATGCGTGCGGGCGAGCTGCACAGCCTTTCCACCCGCACGGTCGATCTGCAACGGCGCGTCATCCGGCTGGAAGAGCACAAGACCGTGGAGCGCGTTGGCGTGCGCCATGTGCCCTTCACGCGCAAGGCCGCGCGGCTGCTGGCTGTGCTTGATGCCGCAGCACGCGAGCAGGGACGCGAGGCGTACTTCACCGTCTCACCGCAGTCGCGCGATGCGCTCTTTCGCAAAGTGCGTGACCGGCTGCTCATCCGTGACCTGCACTTCCATGACGCGCGGGCGGATGCGCTGACGCGCCTGTCGCGCCGGGTCGATGTCATGACGCTTGCGCGCATCTCGGGCCACCGTGACCTGCGGCTGCTGCTCAACACCTACTACCGCGAGTCGGCGGAGGAGATTGCGGCGAGGCTCTGAGGCGCACGGCGCTGTCCGAGAACCCGGCAGTCAGTGCGAATGCCGCTAGGCATCCGCGCGATCCTCAACGGCAACGGCAAAGAGTTCACCGACCGCTTCGTCACCACGGGCGAGCGCACCCCCACAGGGCTGCATGCCTTCGAGGAGCTGTACGCGGCGCTGGGCGTCGAGCATCGGCTGACGCGCCCGCGCCGGCCCCAGACCAATGGGACGGTGGAGCGCTTCAATGGCAGGATCGAGGAGGTGCTCAAGAAGAGCCACCACTTCACAAGCGCCCAGGACCTGGAACAGACCCTCTTGCGCTATGCTTGGCCTCACAACCATCATCTGCCCCAGGCAGCGCTTGACGCCCGACGCCCATGCAAGCCATGATAGACTGATACCAGCGAAGGCCGGAGATGTTCAATAAGCAGCCCCACAATCATCCGGGACATGACAACTATGTTCTACAAATCTTATCCGGCTTTTAGGGGGTAGGTGCATGCATGAGATTTGGCAAATTGCCCTTGGCTCATTGGTTCCAACTTTGATTGCGTTGATCGCAGGAAAGGCGCTCGCTGGCAAGGGGGCAATCTTCCCCGTCCTACCAGCTGAGAAGCTCACCTTTTTCGCTTTGACCTGGCTCTTTGTTTCAGCAGTTGCAGTCGGAACGTATTTGCTGACGTCAATGTTGGGGCTGGACGAAGCAAACCAAACAACAATCGCAGGCTTCCTTGTTCCGATGTTTGCCGGAGCTGTGTTCGTAAGGAACCGATTAAGTTGAGGGAATAGAAGTGAACTACGTTGCAGTTATTGATTCCGCCCAGTCTTCTGCCAAAACATTGGATGCGTGCTCAGTTTGGTCGTTGAAGTGTCTGAAGGATGGTTTGTTGACTTAATACCTGCTGACGCCTGCATGAAGGCAGAGCGTTGGGTTTCGCTGTGTGGTCGGTTGAGTTGAGGTGAATATCATGAGGCGGCGTCTCTTTCTTGCTGTATCCGTTTCTTCATTTCTGCTTGGTGGGTGCTTAAGAGATGATGCGGATAAATTTGTGGGCTTCTGGGGTCTGCCTAAAGATGTCGATATACTAGAAATCAAGCGCGTTGATGATAAAAATTTCGAATTCAGCTACGCCTATCTGTTAAGAAATCTGGGTTGGAGAGTAAGGACAGGGTCGCTAAAGTACGATGGCAACGGTGGCTTGATCTATCACGCCGACTTTGGAGTGCATCGCCTGATTGTCACGTCCGACGGAAGGCTTGTGGGGCCGCCAGCCGGGACGATGATACGGCTAAGTACCGAAGAGGTCGACAGGCGTAGAAAGCTGCGGCAGACGCATCCTGATGCCGGGCGCCTCAAGTTTTGAGGGGCGGTGTCAAGCACCAAGTGCAACGGTGGAATCACTGAAGGGAGTTGTTGGCTTGGGTGATCCGCTGCTGCATGGCCTGGTAGACGGCGATCGGAGGGTAGAAGCCGTGGATGGCGCGCGGGCGGTTGCTGAGCCGGTCGGCAATCTTGTCCAACTGCTCCTGGCTGTAGACCGACAGGTCCGGCCATCTCCGCCACCCAGGCCAGGGTGTGATCTTCAAAACGCAGCACCATCGCGCCGATGGTGCCCGATCCGGCCCGCAGGGGCTTCGGGTCGGCTCATCCTCTTCGGGTGGTGTCACCATCAAGTGACAGCAGTGCCCCCGGAATGAACATTCGGGTGTCGGGGCGAAGCCCTGACTGACGACGCCCCGGCGGAGTCATCGCCGTCCCCCGATCCGGTGCGCAGCGCCGGGCGGTGGGCGGCCTACCTTGCACTCGTTTTGGGGTAGGTCTCGGCTATCGGCGAGCTACCAACACGGCCAGCAATTGGCTACCAAGGCGGCTACGCCCGCAGCCGCCCATCGGGTGCCGATCGGCTACCGCCAGAGCTACCAATCGGGCAGCCATCGGCCATCTGTCGGCCAGTAGCGGGCTACTAAGCGGGCTTGAGTGGCAGCCACCCATCGGTCAGCGACCGGGTGCCGCTGAGCCACCAACCGGTTTGTGATCAGCCATCAGTCGGCCAGCGTTTGGCTACCAAGGCGGCTACGCCCGCAGCCGCCCATCGGTCACCACTCGGCTGCTGCGGCGGACAGAGCCACGGCTATCAAGCGGGCACCCGACGGCTAGCCCTTTTTTGTTCCAGACCTTTCTCTAAGGGAGGCGACTGTGTGCCGCTTTGACCTCAGAGGTGAAACATGAAAACTGGTCTCGACGAACTCAAAGGAATGACCCCGCCCAAGCGCCGCCCGGCTCTTGATCGGATGGTGGAACTGCTGCCACATATCGAGGAAGTGCATGCCGCTGGATGGTCGCTGAGGGAAATCCATGCCTGCTTAATGCGCAACGACGACTTTCATGGTCGTCGCTTCAATCTGGCGAGATTCAAGTGGCTCCTCGCCCGCGCCCGCCAGGTGCAACAGCAGACCGCCGCTGCCAAGCCGGTGGTGGCGCCTGTGCCTGCCACCCCGGTGGTGGCGCCTGTGCCCGTGGCCGCTCCAGCGCCTGTTGCCGCGCCTGCGCCGGTGGCGCCCGCGCCTGCGCCGGTGGTAGTGCCTGCGCCTGCCACCCCAGTGGTGGCGGCAACACCCTCGAGGGCAGCGGTGCCGGTTGCCACGCAGGCCTCGGTGGCCAACCCACAGGCCTCAGCGGCCACGCAGGCCTCGGCGGCCAACCCGCAGGCCCCGATCCCGGTGGCGCAGCAGTTCAGCATCGAGGATCTCATGCGGCTGGCGCGGCCTTTTAAGGAAGTGCCGCAGGTGCCCATCCCGCAGCCGATCGAAACCCCGCGGCTGACCGGAGAGCAAGGGCGGCTGCGCAAGATCGAACTGGGCGAGCACGTCACCACAGTCGAGGAAATGCTGGACAACAGCATGCGGCTGTTGTCGGTGCCGCCGTGCCCGCCGGAGCAATCGCGCGCCGTGGCGCAAGCGATGATCGATCAGTACCTGCAAGACATCGCAAACAACCGTTACGTCAGCCAGCATCCGCCGTTTATATACGAACTGGCAATTTTCTTTTATGCCCACTTCGTGCGCGACTATGACCGCTCGCACGACCCGTTGATCGGCTTTCGCGATGCGGGCGACGTGTGGGAGCCCATGATGATCGAAGTTCTCAAGCGCCGCCCGCCCTACGGCGACGCGGTGGAGCTGTGGGCGCTGCGCCGCCTGCGACTGCCCGACGAGGAAAAAGCCAAGCTGACGATGACCAGCTTCGTGCGATATGTCTCAGGCCTGATCCGCGACATCATCACTGATGCGGTGCGCCGCCGCCGTGCGCAGCTTCAGGCCAAACCCGCCTAGCACCCCTTTTTGTTTTGTTCCACCCCTTTCTCTATGGGGTGCGGGCGGCGTGCCCGTGATGTCTCAAGGAAAGGAGCCTCTTCATGAAACCTGTCATCTTCTCCCACGGCGAAAAGGGCGGTGTGGGCAAGTCCACGGTGGCCGCACTGATGTGCGATGCCCTGATCTTTCGCGGTGATAAACGCATCGCCATCGTCGATGGGGACGCCACCACCGCCGATGTCACGCGGCGCTACGGTGCGCACGCGGCATCGAGTACCGCCATCGGCCTTGCCGACCCGAGCGAAAAAGAGCGTGCAATCAACAAGCTGCTGGACTACATCGCGCAAGTTCACCTCGATGTCGATGCCATCGTCGTCAACCTGCCTGCCACCGCCTCGGAAACGGTCGATCCCGAAGCCGAAGTTATCCGGCAAACGCTCGAAGACCTCGATCTTGAGCCGCGCATCGTGTACTCAGCCAGCAACAACACGGTGGCGTTCGACGCGCTGAAGAGTTCGTTCGAATATGGGCTTGCCGTTGCCTGCAAAAAACGCCTGGCGCTGGCCCCGGCATTCCTGCGCGACGATGGGCTGCTTGAGCGGCTACAGAGTCGCCCCTGAAATATTCATAACATCATGATTTTTCTTGTGTTATTGTCTGTTTGCGAGTACAATTTCCCCCAGATCTGATGTCTGATGCGCCG
>NZ_SMAH01000009.1 GCF_004342625.1 Tepidimonas ignava | reverse complement strand
TTGTACACCTGCTGGATGAACGACTCCACCGAATCGTCCGCTTTGTACAGACCAAACTGCAGCCCAGCGTCGTAAAAACGATCCGCAATACTCTGGTACGCCTGCGCTTCTGTCACACCCCGCCCCAGCAGCGCCGCCAACTCCCCAGCCCAGTAGTCCAAACCCGCCTGCTCCGGCGCACGGTTGAAATACCCAATGTACAGCTCTATCAGCTTCAGACGTTGGGCTAAAGTCATGTTTACGGTAGCCACAAGATCCCCCCTCGAGATGGTAATTTACCCTCCCTTGCCGCGTTTGCGCTTCGTCAAAAGCCGGGCATAAGACCACAGGTACACAATCATAAAGAGCACCATGCTGGCTTTCAACACGGCTGCGTTGTGCCACCACAACACCGCGGGCACCACCCCAATGGCACACATGCCCCAAAGGTACGGGGCCGTGGCGGCGTTGCGGGCATTGAGGTCTCGGCCGGCGCCGGGCCCGGCCGCCCAGCGCAGCAAACGGCGGTGAATGAGCATGTGCAGGTGCAGCCCATCAGGCACAGCGGGGGAACGCCCCCGCACGATGCGTTTGCGGTAGATGGAAAAGAGCGTCTCGACCACCGGGTAGGCGCACACCAGCAGTACGAACCAGGGGCTGACCTGGGGATTGCGTGCCACCAGCCACACACCAGCTTGCGCCAGCCAAAAACCCACCAGGTAAGCACCTCCGTCCCCCAAAAAAATCAACCCGCGGGGGTAGTTCCACAGTAAAAAGCCCAGCAGCGCACCGAGCATGGCCAGGCACATTTGCAGCACCAGCACGTCACCCACCACCCAGGCCACATAGCCCAAGGCCGCGAACATGAAGACCCCCACCCCCGCGGCCAGGCCGTGGAAGCCGTCGATGATGTTGATGGCATGGCTGAGGCCCGCAACCCCCAGCAGGGTGATGGCCACCCCCAGCGGCGCCCAGCCGAGGGCAACGCCCGGCGGCACCCACGCCATCCATGCATCCACCCACGGGAGGTCGAGCCGCTGGAGGTGCACGCCGGTCAAACCCAACGCTATCGCCGCTGCGACCACGGTGCCCAGCAGGCGCACACGAGGTGAAACGCGCTTGGTCAGGTCCTCGGCCAAACCGGTTGCGAGCGCCACCAGCCCCGCGCTCAGCAGGGCCGCCGCCTCGCCGCCGACCAGTCCACGCCAGGCACTCCATCCCAGCGCCACGGCCAGCGCCAGCGCGACGGCCACGCCGCCCACCCGGGGTACCGTGCCGATGTGAAACTTTTGCGGGCCGCGGTCCGCCACATCGCCCGTCACGCCCAGGTGCAGGCGGCGGTGGCGCACCAGCAGCATGGCCACGGCAAAGGCGACGGCGAGGGCAACGGTCAGGGTTTGCACGGGATGGCTTTCACGGGTGGTGTGAACAACGCCGGGGCAGCGAGCTTACCCGAGGATTTGCTTGTACACGGCCAGCGTGCCGTCGCGCATGGCTTGAACGCTGAATTGGGTCGACACCCACTGCCGCGCGGCGACCCCCAGGCGCTGCCGCAGCTCGGCATCGGCGCACAGGGTGTCCAGCGCTGCGGCCAGCGCCGCCGGGTCGCGCGGCGGGACCACAAGGCTGGTTTGTCCATGGCGGTTGAGGTCGTCGACCCCATTGCCCAGGGTGCACACCACCGTGGGCTTGCCGCACAGCATGGCTTCGGCGCTCGCCAAACCGAAGGCCTCGGCCGGCTCCACGGAAGGTAGCGTGAACACGTGGCACGTGTGCAGCACGGCCACCACAGCGGCGTGGGATGCATCGGTCAACCAAAGGATACGCCCGGCCAGACCAAGCTGTTGGGCAATGCGCCGCAGCGCGGGGGTAAGAGGCCCGTGCCCTGCCATGACGAGCACAGCGGGCTCGCGCATGTGTGCCAGGGCTTGCAGCAGCCACGGGTAACCTTTGTAATAAACGTGCCGCCCTACGCTGGCGATGATGGGCCGCCCCATGGCGAAACGGTTGAGCTGCTCGACGGTGCCACGATCGGCCAACGACGCCTGCCACTGCGCAGCGTCGATACCCATGGGCACCACGTGCGCTTTGCGCACGGCCGCGCCGAGTTGCGTGGACGACGCCAGATGCCCCGGGGTGGCCACGATGACCGCTTGCACCCGACGCAACACCGCCTGCTGCAGCGGGCGGTACAACCGCAAGGCGTTGCGCTGGCGCACGATATCGCTATGCCACGAGGCCACGATGGGCAGGTTGCGCGGGGCCAGCACGGCCAGCAGATCGGCCCACGGGTTGGGCAGGTGCAAGTGCAGCGCGCGCACGCGCCCTTGGCGCATCAAGCGCAAGCCCGCACTCAGCACCCCGGGGCTGACGGTCACCGCATCCCAGCGACCTAGGTTGGGCACCGCCCAGACGGGATAAGGCAGTCGCTGGTGGGCCTGGGGATCCACCGCCGAGCACGCCGCGAGCAACCCCACTGGTATGTGGGGCTGCAGCGCTTGCAACAAGGTGTGGGTGTGCAGCTCAATGCCCGCCGCCGGCGGCGGGATAAACTTGCCCACGTGCAGCACGACGGGTGCGCCATCACCGCCACAGTCCAGGGGCGGCGCCGACCGCTGATGGGCGCTCAGCATCGTCCGTACACGTCCTCGAAGCGCACGATGTCGTCTTCCCCCAGGTATTCGCCGCTTTGCACTTCGATCATCACGAGCTCGACCTTGCCGGGGTTTTCGAGGCGGTGCTTTTGCCCTGCGGGAATGTACGTGGATTCGTTGGTGCGCACCAGCAGCTCCTGCTGCCCATTGATGACCTTGGCCACCCCAGACACGACAATCCAGTGTTCGGAGCGATGGTGGTGCATTTGCAGTGACAGCGACGCCCCTGGTTTAACCACGATGCGCTTGATTTTGAAGCGCGGGCCCTCTTCCAGCACGGTGTAGCTGCCCCAGGGGCGGTGCACGGTGGCATGCCAACGGTAACCGCTGTGCCCGCTGTCGCGCAGGCGCTGCACGATCCGGCGTACATCTTCGGCTTTGTCGCGGTGGGCCACGAGGGTGGCGTCGGGGGTGTCGACGATGATCAGGTCCCGCACCCCCAGGGCCGCCACCAGGTGGTGCCCACCGATGACAATGTTGTTGTTGCTGTCCAGCAGCGTCACGTCTCCTTGTACCCGGTTGCCGTGCGCGTCGGTGGGCAGCAAATCCGCCAGGGCATTCCACGAGCCAACGTCACTCCAGCCCAGTTGGCCTGGCACGACGGCCAATCGGTCGGCATGCTCCAGCACCGCGTAGTCGATGGAAATGTCTGGCAGCGCCTCAAAAGCGGCGCAAGGCCACTGCACGGGGTTGGCTTGCACGTCCGCTTGGGCCCAGCAGTCGCGCGCGGCTTGCAGCAAATCCGGACACGCACGTTGCATGGCCTCGAGCAGATCGCACACGCGCCAGCAGAACATGCCGCTGTTCCACAGGTAACGCCCACTGGCCAGCATTTCAGCGGCGCGCGGGGCGTCGGGCTTTTCGACAAACCGCACAACGCGGTGGCCGCCGTGCAGCGGTTCACCGACCTCGATGTAGCCGTAGCCGGTGTGCGGGTGGGTTGGTTGTATGCCAAAGGTGGTGAGCCAGCCCTGCTGGGCGATGGCGTGGGCCTGGGCCACGGCCCGAGCAAAGGCGTTGAGGTCTTGAACGATGTGGTCCGCCGGCAGCACCAACATGCATGCCTCGGGGCCGTGGCGTTGCTCGATGTCCAGCGCGGCCAACGCCAGCGCGGGCGCGGTGTTGCGGCCACATGGCTCGAGCAGGTAGCGCGTAGGCACGCTTGACAGACCCGCGGCCATGCACTCGTCCTGGGTTTGAAAATAGTGATCGCGGTTGGTGACGATCAGCAGCTCGGCCACGCCGGGCAGCCGGGCGCCACGCAGCAACGTCTTGTGCAGCATGGTTTGCCCATCGGGTAGCCGTATGAATGGCTTGGGATGGGCTTGCCGCGACAGCGGCCACAGGCGAGTGCCCGCCCCGCCGCTGAGGATGGTGGAGATCAGCATGGCGGTCAATTGGGGTTGGTGGTTACCGTTTGGGCGGTGGCTGCGGCGCGCGGCCCCGTGGACAACATGGCTTGAACGGTACCGAGCTCCTCATCAACGCTGGCACCTGCCAACACCGCCAGGCGCAGCCGCGCCAGCAGGTACTGGTAACGCGCGGCACGCAGGTCGCGCTCGACGGTGAGTGCGCGCACTTCGGCATCCAACACATCGAGGATGGTACGCACGCCGGCAAGCCAAGATTGCCGGTTGGACTGTACCACCTGCTGCGCCGAGGCCAGTGCCTTTTGCAAAGCGCTGATGCGCTGCGAGCCCTCGATGACCAAACGGTATTGGTCGTGGATGCGCAGGTGCAGGTCGCGCCGGGCGGCTTCGAGCTGTTCTTCGGCACGGACAAGTTCGGCCATGGCCTGACGCACGGTGGAGCTGGTATAGCCCCCACTGTAAAGCGGCACGTTCAACTGCACGCCAACCGCCCGGTTGGTGTAGCTGGAGCTGGGCGAGGTGACGTTTTCGCTGGCGCTGCGGGTGATTTGCACGACCGCGTCCAGGGTAGGCCAGTGACCGGCGCTGGCGCGGGCGATTTCCTGTTGCGCCGCGTCGCGCCGCGCGCGCAGCGCCGCCAGCTCCGGGCTGTTGCGCTCGGCCAGCTCCAGCCACTGGGTCAGGGTTGCAAGTTGCAACGGCGCCACGGCAAACCTCTGGGCGTCAACGGGGGCCAGGGCGCCATCCCATGGACCGACGAGCACTTGCATCTGGGCCATTGCGTACTCGAGTTGTTGCCGCGCACGCACTTCGTCGGCTCGCAGCAAGTCCAACCGTGCCTCGATTTCGTCCACGTCGGTGCGGGTACCGGTGCCGGCTTGCCAGGCTTTGCGTGCAGCGTCGGCCTGGGTGGTGGCGGCACGTTGTTGCGCCGCCACCAGTTCGATGTTGTCCTGAGCCGTCAGTGCCTCGAAGTAAGCCTGCGCGACGCGCGCCGCGAGGTTGATTTCCTCGGCACGCAACACCGCCTCGGCGTCCGCCACTTGGGCCTTGGCCACCGCAATGCCGGCCGTGACCGCCGGCCGGTACAGCGGCACACGCACCCCCAGAGTAGCGTTGTAGCTCCAGTACCGCTCGTCCACCGTCACCGGCTGACCGAGAAAATTTTGGCTGGTTCGGGTGAGGTCGTTGTTGGAGCGGCTGCCACTCAGGCTTACCTGGGGCAAGCGCTGAGATTCGGCCTGCGGCAGGCGCTCGCGCTGGGCATCGGTGGCGGCACGGGTGGCGCGCACGCGAGCATCGTTGCTCTGGGCCAGACGGTACGCCTGGTCCAGGTCCAGGGCATGGGCCCAACCGCCCACCGCCATCACCGCGGTGAGTGCACAAGCGCGTATGCAACCCCACCAGCGCTGTGGCGTACCAACCCACGGGGTCGCTGGCCTCGGTATCGATTGGTGTGGCCGCATTTCATTCTTCCTTCAGGCTCGCCGCAACCCGGCGCACCAACGGCCCTGCGAGGTAAGTCAGCAGCGAGCGCTCACCTGTCTTGACGATGACTTCGACCGGCATGCCGGGCTGCAACTTGCGTGGCCCCAGCGTGTGCATGCCTGCTTCGGTGAGCTTGACCCGCATCAAGTAATAGGGCGCCCCCGTGTGGGGATCGGCCAGCAGATCACCCGAAACAGACACGACTTCGCCCTCCACCACCAACTGCGGCGAGTGCGCGAAGGTGCTGAAGCGCACATCTGCCTTGAGGCCAGCGCGCACCTTGTCGATCAGGTGGGGCTCCAACCGGGTCTCCAGCAGCAACGTCTCGTCCAACGGGACGATATCCATGAGCTTTTGACCTGGCTGAATCACGGCACCCACGCTTTGCACAGCCAACCCCACCACCTGGCCTGTGGCGGGGGCGCGGATTTCGGTGCGCTGCAGCTCAGCCTGCGCCGCCCGGTAACGCTCGGCATCGGCCTGCACGTCAAGGTTGACCCGGGTGAGTTCGTTTTCGACGTCCTTGCGGAATTCCTGTTGCCGCGCCACCGACCGTTGGCGCAACTCCGCTATGGCGCGCTGGGCACGCTCAATGTTGCCTTGCAGGTCGGCCAGTTGCGCTTTGAGCTCGGCCACCTGGCGTTGCAGTTCGTTTTGCCGTGTGCGGGGAGCGTAGCCGTCGTGGACCAGCGCGGTGATGCTGCGCAGTTCCTCTTCCAACGAAGCGAGTTGTTGCTCCCGGCTGGGCAGCATCGCTTGGTAGGCGCGCAGCACCGCCTGTTGCCCCTGACTTGCCTCTTCCAGCGCGCGAAGTTCTGCTTGCAACCCCTCGCGGCGCGAACGCAGCAGTTGCTGTTGGGCCTGCATCTGCGCTTCGATCCACGGGTCTTGGCGCGCAGCGAGCAAGTCCGGGTGCCATGTGATGGTGGTTGCCCCGAGTTGCTCTGCCATCAAACGACCTTGCATGGCGCGCAGCCCAAGGTAGCGCTGGCGCACAGCCTCGTAGTTGGCACGTGCAGCCTTCTCATCCAGCACGATCAGGGTTTGGTCTTCGCGCACCAGATCTCCTTCGCGCACCAACACTTGTTGCACGATACCGCCACTGAGGTGCTGCACCGCCTTGCGCTTGGTGTCGATGGCCACGACGCCGTGCGTGGGCACGCCCTCGTCCAGCGGGGCCCATGCAGCCCACGCGACAAAGCCGCCAAAGCCCAACATCAAGGCCCAAGCCCCCCACCGGGCGGCGCGGCTGGCTGGACGTACCGCCGCCTGCGCCGCACCGACTGGCGAGGCAGACAGCGCTTCGGTAACCGTGGTGTGTGTGTTCATCGCTTCGGTATCCTGTGCAAATTGGTGTCGGGCGCATCAGGTGGCTGGTGCGCGGTGGGGGTGGTCGTTGTCGTGGGGGCCTGCCAACGCCGCTGCCTGGGCAGCCTGCGCGAGGCGCGCCATGACGTCGTCCCGAGCACCGCTGGCTTCGATGCGGCCCTCGCGCATCACGACCACACGATCGGCCACATTCAGCACCCCGGGACGGTGGGATACCACCAGCACGGTGCGCCCAGCTTCCCGGAGGGCTCGCAGCGCGTGCTGCAAGGCCGCTTCGCCGGCGTCGTCCAAGTTGGCGTTGGGCTCGTCCAACACGACCAGGGCCGGGTTTCCGTACAGCGCACGCGCCAAGGCCACCCGCTGCCGCTGCCCCCCCGAGAGCAACTGCCCGGCTTCGCCCATGGGGGTGTCATACCCTTTGGGAAAGCGCAGGATGGTTGGATGCAGGCCGGTGATTTTGGCTGCAGCCACGACAGCCTGAGGATCTTCCTGGCCCATGCGCGCGATGTTCTGCGCGATGGTGCCATCAAAAAGTTCAATATCTTGCGGCAGGTACCCCAGATGTCCGCCCAATTCGACACGTGACCAACTCTGCAATGGGTGCTCGTCCAGCAGCACCTCACCCTGCACATCGGGCCAGATGCCCACGACCACACGCGCCAACGTGGATTTGCCACTGCCCGATGGTCCCATCACGACGGTGACGGTGCCAGGCTCGAGCGTCAAGTCGATGCCGTGCAAAATCGGCTGGTCACGACCTGGCGCCCGGGCCACCACGCCACGAAGCTCGACACGGCCGCGTGGCGCCACACGGCGCAGAGCCAGATCACGCGTCGGGTGGTCCTGCAGCAAGCGCCGCAGCCGGTCGTAAGCCAGTCGAGCACTTAGAAACGCTTTCCATGTGCCGGCCAGCATGTCAATTGGAGCCAGCGCCCGCGCCGCCAGCACGTTGGCCGCGATCATCGCACCGGGGGACAGCTCACCGTCGATGACCAGCAACGCGCCCGCCCCCAACATCAACGACTGTTGGCAGTAGCGCACGAATTTACTCCACGCGGCCACACGGTGGGTCGTGGCTTGCGCGGCGGCGTGCTGCTGCATAACGGCGTCGTGCCGCTGCTGCCAGCGTTGCTTGAGCCCGGGCAGCATGCCCATGGCCTGCACGACTTCGGCGTTGCGCAGCTTGGACTGTAGAAACCGGTTTTCGTCGGTTTGTGATTGATGAAGCGCCTGCGCCGGTGCGCGCGCCGCCCGCTGCCCCCACCACGCCAGCGCAAGCTGCACCCCGGCAAAGGCCACGGCCAGCCACCCCAGCATCGGGTGCATGAGCATCAGCACCGCGATGTAAATGGGCGCCCACGGCGTGTCAAACAACGCAAAAACGCCGTTGCCCGTGAGAAATTGGCGCAGCTCGGTCAGATCGGCAAAGGCACGCCCTTGCCGACCTTCGTTGGGGCGCAGGCTCGCGTCAAACGAGGCCTGAAAAACACGGTTGCTGAGCGCGTCGTCGATACGCTGACCAACCCGCACCAACACGCGCGAGCGCAACCACTCGGCCAACGCCATGAAGCCCAACAGCAACAGGGCCAGCACCGAGACGACCAGCAAGGTCAGCTCACTGCGGCTGACCATCACACGGTCGTACACCTGCAGCATGTACAGCGTGGGCGTGAGCATGAGCACGTTAGCCACAAGGCTGTACCAACCGACCACAGCAAACTCGCGGCGGAACGCCCACAGCGTTTGACCCAGTTCGGACCGCGCCGAACCCGAAGACACAGACAAAAGCATCATGCTGTCCTTGTGGCGGAAACGTGGGCAGGCGCATGGCCGGCACGCAAAGCCGCCAGCACATCGTCACGAGGTCCGAAGGCTTTGACCGCACCCTCCACCAACACCAGCATCTTGTCGACAACCGTCAACACACTGGTGCGGTGGGTCATCACCACGAAGGTGGTGCCACGGGCTTTGAGGGTGCGAATGGCATGGACCAGGGCCGCGTCCCCTGCTTCATCCAAGCTGGCGTTGGGCTCATCCAACACCACCAGCACAGGGTCACCATAGAGCGCTCGGGCCAAGGCAACCCGCTGGCGCTGCCCCCCGGATAACACCGCCCCCTCGGGCCCCACCCAGGTGTCGTAGCCCTGGGGCAAGCTTTCAATCAAGGCGTCCAGGCCGACCAACGCCGCCGCCTCACGCACACGGCGCATGTCCACCTCCCCAAAGCGGGCGATGTTTTCTGCCACGGTGCCCTCCAACAATTCAACACCCTGGGGCAGGTAGCCAATGTGCGGTCCAAGTTCGTCTTTGCGCCAGGTGTACACATCGGCGCCATCCAGTCGAACCTTGCCAGCCATCGAGGGCCACAGCCCAACCAGCGCCCGCGCCAAGGTGGTTTTGCCGGCCCCCGACGGCCCCACGACCGCCAGCGCCTCACCCGGCTGCAGGGCAAACGCGACGCTGCGCAAAATCGTCGTTGGGGTGCCCGGCGGGGCAACCACGATGCCTTCCACCGACACATGGCCCCGCGGCGCAGGCAGCGGCAACGCGTCGGACGCCGGCGGCACTTGAGCCAACAGCTTGGTCAGCCGCCCCCAAGCATCGCGCGCTTGGATGACCGAGCGCCATTGGGTCACCAGTTGCACCAACGGCGCCAGCACCCGACCACCCAGCACCGAGGCCACGATCATCATGGCGCCCCCCCCAGGCAGGGTGTTTTCCAGCACCAACCAGGCACCCAAGCCCAGCAACAGAGAACCCCAGACCGTCTGGATCCATTTGGTGAGCGCCGCAAACGCCCCGGCACGGTTCGAGGCGAGCGCTTGCAAATCCAAAAACGTTTGTTGCTGTTTCCACCAGCGGGCGTGGATGCTGCGCAACATGCCCATGGCTTCGACGACTTCGGCGTTGCGCAACATGCCATCGGCCGTTTGTTGCGCGGCGATGGCGGCGCGGTTGGCCGCGCTCAGCGGCGGCTGCGTCATGCGCTCGTTGCTCCATGCCAGCGCCACCTGGATGAGTGCCCCCACCAACGCGGCCCACCCCAACCACGGGTGCACGATGAACAGGATCAGCAAAAACACCAGCGCCACCGGCGCTTCCATCGCCGCTGCAACGGCGGGCTGATTGAAAAAATCCCGCACGACGCGCAGATCCACCATGGGCTGCACCGTGCCAGCCCCGAGGCGACGCAGGTTGCCTTCGTGGATGGCGTCCACCACCCGCGGGGCCAAGCAGCGGTCAAACCAGGTGGCGGCCTCGCGCATCACCTCGTTGCGCGCCCACTCCAGCGTTTCCATGACCGCATACGCCAACACCACCGCCAGAGTCAACATCGCCAAGGTCATGTGGCTGCGGCTGTTGACCACTCGGCCGTAGACTTCGAACATGTAAAACGTGGGCGCCAGCAAAAGCAAGCTGGCAACAACGGCAAAAAACCAAGCTCGGCGCACGGCCGGCCACAGATCTTGCAGCACTTGCGGCCACTCGGGCGGTGTGGGTTGGCCCGCTGCGTCAGGTTGAGGCATGAGATGGCTCCACTTGTAGATAAGGAGGTAGTGTGGGCGCTGCCGCCACCGGATCGCCGGCCGTAACCACAAACTCCGGCGCATCGTGGTCGAGTGGCGCGCCTTCGTTTGGGGCACTCAGGACAAAAGTAAGCTGGTAAGCATGCTGGTCATGCCCACTGAGTACGATTTCCCTCAAACGCATCGTCGCCAGCGCATCCAGCGCTTGGGGTGCGAGCACCAATTGAAACCGTATGCGCCCGTCCAACGTGTAAAGTGACGCCACACCGTTGCGCAAGCTGAGCGTGTGGCGGTCAAAATACACGGGGCAAGTGTCTGCAAAACGAAGCAGTGGCAGCGTCTGCCCTTGCAAACGGCTGTGGTGAAAAGGACTGTGGGGGTGTTGGTATACCAGACGTGCGGCTCGGCAAACCGAATATATGGCATTGCACGCCATCTGCGCCCCCAGTGCGGGCATGGCTTGCCGCAATGGACGGTACGCCAGGTGATGCAAGGCCACACGGTTCCAGCAACGGTGCCCCCGAACCAAGGGAGCCAGCCAGTTGCACGCTTGCGCAAAAGCTTGCTGCAACGCTCGCAAGCGTTGTGTCTGCTCAGGCTCTGCGGCCAGTGGCGTGCTGATGCGCAACCAAGTCATGTGGGCAAGTGTAGCATGTATTCATATATGAAATTCCTTGCCTTCACTGGTAGGCCGCAGGCGGCGCAGTGTACCGCGCCCACCCGGCCAAGTCGCGCCCACCAACCATGGGGAGGAGACACATGACCCACCGTATCCAAGCATTCGCGCGACAGGGGCGCTGCGCGCGCCTGCATGCCTGCGTCGCTGTGGCCGTCTGGGCGTCGCTGGCCGCGTGCACGCCCGCGCTGGCGCAGGTGCTAGAGGCCAACCAAGCCAGCGCGGCGCAGCTGGCGACGCTGCACGGTGTGGGGCCGGTGTTGGCGCAACGTGTCGTGCAGGCTCGCCAGCAACGACCCTTTCATGGGTGGGACGATTTGCAGGCGCGCGTGGCCGGCATCGGACCCAAGACAGCCGAAAAACTCTCCGCGCAGGGGCTGCGGGTCAACGGACGCAGCTACGGTGCCGAGTTGGCGCAAGCCGTGGTGTCGGCGCGCGGCGCGAACCCCGCCGCGCCTGCAGCACCGCACCCGCCCGCCTCGCCATCCGCACGCCCCCCAGGGTCGGCCGGGCATGAACGGCCAGCCGGCAAGCCGTCTGCGCCGCCCGCGGCGGCGTACCCGACAATTCCGGGACTGTCGGCACCTTCACGCTGATCAGCAACGAAGTTTTGACGCTGGATGCCCCGTGGGCACCCAGCGCTTGAGCGGTTGACAGCCACTGATGCCAACAGCCAACGCTCAGCGGGGCCTGAACCCACGCCAAATGGCTGAAAAGGCTGCGCAACGACACGGATGCGTCTGGTCTGGGTGTGCCGTCGTCCTCGATCGGACTGGCTGGATGCTCGACCGGCCAAGACCGCACCACCCCCAACGTGGGTTGGTGGGCCCTCTCACACGCACATCAGCCGCGGCTCACTCAATGCGAGCGCCCGAGCAACTCCTCCAAGCTCGTCGCCGTGAGCATGCGCGCCAGCCACCCCAACAGGTCGTCTTCACTGGCACGCTGTAAGCGTTCATGCGCCCACGCCGGCAGCTCGCCGAAACGCAGCCGCGCCTGCAGCGCCACCGCCTTGGCCAAGCCTTCGTGTTGGCCCTTTTGAGCGCCCTCTTCGACCGCCTGGTCGTACCACATGTCGAGTTTTTCGTGCAGCTTCATCGTAGGCTCCAGCCAGTCTGCGTGCTGTTCCAAGCTTTGCACTATGCTACCTTTGCGCCGGCTGCGACGCAACCACTGCTTGAGCCACACCGTCAGGTGGCGCCGCAGCGGCGCCGAGGCGTCATCGGCCAGCCACGCTTGCAGCGCTTGCAGCACCGCCAGCACCTGCTGGCGGCTTGCGCCTTGCTCCAGCTCAAAGACCGCCTGCGCCAGGTTTCGGACCGCCGGCACTTCGTGCTTGACCAGCTTGTGCTGCTGCAGCAGCACGTGCTGCAGCCGCGGCACGTAGGGCTGCAGCGCCGGCAGCGAGGTATCAAAGAGGTCGGCCACCTGCACGGGCGCGTGCCAGGCGCTGTCGCCCGTGTAGAGCACCACCGGCAGCAAGGCGGGGATGCTGCCGTCGTCGTTGAGCTGGCGCTCTTGCACCAGGTGCTGCGCCAGCAGCGCCACGTAGCCCAGCATGCGCAGCGCCATGCGCGCCTCGGGCTCTTGCTGAAACTCCAGCAGCAGGTACACCCACACCCAGCGCGGCCCGACCTTGAGCCGCCAGACCATGTCGTCGTGGCGCTGCTTTTCCGAGGCCGTGACGTAGCTTGCGTTGACGCGCTCCAGCGTTGTGAAGTCGGCCTCCTCCCAGGGGCCGGGCACGTAGGCGCGCAGCAGGTCTTCGATGAGGCGCGGCTCGCTGAAGAGCCACTTGTAGCTGGCGTCCAAGAACATGGACAGGCATCATAACGGCGTTACTTGCCCCCATCGAGGCAAAACGTGGGTCGGATGGATGGATCACCCACGCAGGTGATTGACAAACGAACGAACGTTCGTATTATTGTGAGCCATGAGCACCGACGCCCAAACCGCCTTCGAAGCCGCGCTGCAGCGCGTCCAGACGCTGACGCGCCGCCCGGACAACAACACCCTGCTGCAGTTGTACGCGCTGTACAAACAAGCCACCGAGGGCGACAACACCAGCCCCAAGCCTGGCCTGACCGACCTGGTGGCGCGCGCCAAGTGGGATGCCTGGACCAAGCTCAAGGGCCTGGCCCGCGACGAGGCCATGCGCCGCTACGCCGCGTTGGTGGATACGCTCGAGTGAGCAGCCCCAACCCGCTGCGCGACACCAAAACCCCATACCCAGCGCCGCGGCTTGACGCGCGCTCGCCTGGGCGGGCCGTTCATGCCGTCACGCCACGGCGCACCTGCACGGCACAGTCGTAAAAGGTGGGGGCTCGGCCCAGGTCGGTCAGCGCCTGGCTGGTCAGCTCGTTGACGTTGGTGCCATCCAGCCCGTCTTTGCGCCACCAGATACCCAGGCCGACGACGACACCGGGGCGCGCGCGGGTGGTGACGCGCGCGCGGGTGCGGTGCCGTCCGCGGTCGTTGAACACCTCGACGATGTCCCCATCGGTGATGCCCCGGGCGGCGGCGTCGTCCGGGTGGATTTCCAGGCACGGCTCGCCCTCGGCGTCACGCAGTGACTTGACGTTGACGAAGGTGGAGTTGAGAAAGTGCCGCGCCGGCGGTGAAATCATCGCCAACGGGTGGCGTGGGTCGGCCCCGGCGGGTTCGTGGTTGGGCAGCACCTCGGGCAGCCCGTCGAGCCCCTGGGCGGCCAGCGTCGCGCTGAACAGCTCGCACTTGCCCGACGGCGTCGGAAAACCCCCTTCGGCAAACGGCACGTCGGGCACCGGCAGCGGCGCCCAGCCGTCGCGCAGCAGCCGCTCGAAGTCCACCGCCTCGCCAAACGCCTGCCGGCACAGCGTCAGGTCGTCGTCATCGAAGCACGGCTCGTCGAACCCCAGGCGGCGCGCCAGCTCGCGAAACACCCAGGTGTTGGGCCGCGCCTGGCCCAACGGCGCGATCGCGGGACGGTTGAGCAGCACGTCGGTGTGGCCGTAGCTGAGGTGGATGTCCCAGTGCTCCAATTGGGTGGTGGCCGGCAGCAGGTAGTCGGCGTGGTCGGCGGTGTCGGTTTGGAACTGCTCCAGCACGACGGTGAACAGGTCGTCACGGCGCAGGCCCTGCACCACCCGCCCCGACTGCGGCGCCACCGCCGCAGGGTTGCTGTTGTAGACGATGAGCGCTTCGATGCGCGGCCCCCAATCGGCCCCGCCCGGGTGCAGCAACGCGTCACCAATGGTGCTCATGTTGATGGTGCGCGGCTGCGGGCAGGGGCTGTGCGACAGCAAGTCAGGCCTGTACAGCGCGTCGCGCTGCACCGGGTACCAGCCGGAGCTGGACAGCAACAGCCCACCCCCACGGCGCCGCCAGGCCCCCAGCACGGCTGGCAAACAGGCCACCGCGCGCACGGCGTTGCCGCCGCCGCGGGTGCGCTGCATGCCGTAGTTGAGGCGGATACCGATCGGCTCGCCGCGCTCGAAGCACGCGCCGATGTCACGCGCCAGCGCCTTGATCGCCGCCTCGGGCAGCCCGCACACGGCCGCCGCCCGCGCGGGAGGCCATTGCAGGGCGCGCGCCCGCAGCGCTTCCCACCCCACCGTGTGGCGCTGCAGGTAATCGTGGTCGACCCAACCGTGCACGAAGCATTCGTGAATCAGGGCGTAGGCCAGCGCGGCGTCGGTGCCGGGCAGCAGGGCCAGGTGCGCGTCGCACTTGTCGGCCGTTTCGGTGCGCCGCGGGTCGATGCACACCAGCGTGGCCCCGGCCCGCTTGGCTTGCTGCGCGTAGCGCCAAAAGTGCAGGTTGCTGGCGATGCTGTGGCTGCCCCAGATGAGGATCAAGCGGCTGTCGGCAAAGGTGTGCACCGGCATGCCCACTTTGCCCCCCAGCGTGGCCTGCAACGCCACCGCACCGGCGCTGGCGCAAATGGTGCGATCCAGCAGCGACGCACCCAACCGGTGAAAGAAGCGCGCCGCCATGCCCTCGCCCTGCACCAGGCCCATGGTGCCGGCGTAGCTGTACGGCACGATGGCCTGCGGGTCGCGCGCGGCGATGGCGCGCAGCCGTGCGGTGATGTCGTCCAGCGCCTCGTCCCACGACACCGGCGTGAACTGCCCCGCCCCCTTGGGACCAACGCGCTTGAGCGGCTGCGTCAGGCGCTGCGGGTGGTGGACACGTTCCAGGTAGCGGCTGACCTTGGTGCACAACACGCCCGCGGTTGGCGGGTGGTCGGGGTTGCCGCGCAGATGCACCGCCCGCCCGTCGCGCACGGTGGTCACGAGCGAACAGGTGTCGGGGCAATCGTGCGGACAGGCGCCCAGCACCGTGGTCTCAGGGGCCAGCGCCGCCGCCACGGTGTGGGGTTGGGTGGGGTTCGTCATGGGCCCATGATAGACCGTCCATGACCGTGGTGGGGTCGTGCGCAGCCGCGACCTTCCCCGCCGCGGCCACAGGCGCTACGATGGCAACATGAAGCTGATTGAACCGATCGTGCAGCGCGCCGCCGAGTACGCCGCGCTGCGGCGTGACTTGCACGCCCATCCCGAGCTGTGTTTCGAGGAGCGGCGCACCGCCGCGCGGGTGGCCGAGCGGCTGCGGCAGTGCGGCATCGAGGTGCACGAGGGCCTGGGGCGCACGGGCGTGGTGGGCGTGGTGCGCGGGCGCGACGGCGGCGCCTGTGGCCGCATGGTGGGCCTGCGTGCCGACATGGACGCGTTGCCGATGACCGAGCTCAACACCTTCGCGCACGCCAGCCGCCACCCGGGGCGCATGCACGCCTGCGGCCACGATGGCCACACCGCGATGCTGCTGGCGGCGGCCGAGCACCTGGCGCGCACGCGGGACTTCGACGGCACCGTGGTGCTGATCTTTCAGCCGGCCGAGGAAGGCGGCGGCGGTGCGCGCGAAATGATCGCCGACGGCCTGTTCGAGCGCTGGCCAGTGCAGGCCGTCTTTGGCATGCACAACTGGCCGGGGTTGCCGGTGGGCCATTGGGCGGTCAGCCCCGGCCCGGTGATGGCCTCCAGCAACGAGTTCCACGTCACCCTGCGCGGCAAAGGCGGGCACGCCGCACTGCCCCACTTGGCGCACGACCCGGTGCCGGCCGCGTGCCAGTTGGTGCAGGCGTGGCAAACCATCCTGACGCGCAACCTCAAGCCGGTCGAGCCCGGGGTGCTTTCGGTCACGATGATCCGTGCTGGCGAAGCGACCAACGTCATCCCCGACCATGTGGAGCTGCAAGGCACGGTGCGCACGTTCAGCGTCGAGGCGTTGGACCTGATCGAAGCACGCATGCGCGACATCGCCCACGGTGTGGCCGCCGCCTACGGCCTGCAGGCGGATTTTGCGCTGCGGCGCAACTACCCCCCCACCGTCAACCACGCGGCACCGGCGGCGTTCGTGGCTGAGGTGATGCGCGCGCTGGCCGGCCCCGACGCCGTGCACCCCCAAGAGCCGACGATGGGGGCGGAGGATTTCGCCTACATGCTGCAAACCAAGCCGGGGGCGTACTTCTTCATTGGCAACGGCGACGGCGCGCACCGCGCCGAGCACGGACCGGGCCACGATGCCGGCCCCTGCACCCTGCACAACCCGCGCTACGACTTCAACGACGCCCTGATTCCGCTGGGGGCCACGCTGTGGGTGGAGCTGGCGCGGGCGTGGTTGGCCCGCGCGGACTGAGGCGCGGTCAACCGGCCGGGCGGGCGTGGGCCGGCATGGCCGCCGCCGTGGCGGCCGCGGCCATGCCAAAGCGCTCGCGTGCGATCGTCAGCAGCCCATCGAAAATCAGGCCCTCGACCAGCTCGAACGGCACCGTCATGTACGGCGCCATCTTCCAGCCTGCGCCGCCGGTCATCAGGCACACGGGGTCTTGCTGGCAGTGCGCGCGCAGGTTGTCCCACATGCGCTGCACCGCCCCGGCGATGGCGAAGGTGCCGCCGCTGGTCAGCGCATCGCTGGTGTTGGTGGGAAACGGCCGCACATCGCCCGTGGGCACGTGCAGTCCTGCGGTGCCCGACTCCAGCGCGCGCAGCATGATGCCGTGGCCGGGCAGGATGATGCCGCCCAAGAAGTGACCGTCGGCGTCCAGCGCTTCCACCGTGACCGCGGTGCCCACCATGACGACGATGCAGGGACGCCGCTGCCCGCGCGCCAGCAGGCGCTGGCGCGCGCCGATCATGGCCACCCAGCGGTCTGAACCCAGCCGTGCCGGGTGGTCGTAGCCGTTGACCACGCCGGCCTCCTGCGCACGGGGCACCACCCACTGTGGCGGCGCGTCCCACTGCTCGAGCTGCTCTTCCACGCGGTGGCGTACCCCGGCGCCGGCCACGATGCTGCCCAGCACCCAGCGCGGCGCGCGCAACTGGCGCCAGTCGCCTTCGGCCAGGGTTTCGATATTTTCGAGGAACTGCACGCCGTGGGCCAGCAGCCGCGCCCCGGGCAGGGGGGCGTCGTACAGCGCCCACTTCAAGCGCGTGTTGCCGACGTCGAGCGCCAGCAGCGTGGAGTCATGCGGGGCCACCGGTGTCATGTGGCCATCATAAACCGGCGCGCAGCCCGGCCTGCGCCGGCTGCTGCTGGGGCCGCTCAGTTCTGCCGCCAGGGCAGGCCACGCTTGCGCCAACCGCCCAGCGCGCCGCGGTGGCCGTCGGTGTCCAAGTCGCCTTCGAACCCCTCGAGGATGTTGTACGCGGTGGCGCCCAATTCGGTGGCCCGCCGCGCCGCGGCGATCGAGCGCGCCCCGCTGCGGCACAGCATCAGCAGCGGCTTGCCTTGCGGCAGCAGCGCGCGCACCCCATCGTCGAAGCCGGGGTTGGGCTGCATGCCGGGCCACTGCTTCCACGCCAGCGCCACGGCGCCGGGCACGTAGCCGACCCACTCGCGCTCGGCGTCGGTGCGCACATCCACCAGCAGCGCCTGCCCCTGCTGCACCCAGGCCCAGGCCAGCTCCGGCGCGACGTCGCCCGCATACCCTTGCGCGGGCCGCGGGACTTCGCGCTCGGCGCCGTCGGCGTCGTGGCGCACGCCACCACGCAGGTTGGCCGGCACCGCTTCGTCGATGCGGCGCGGCTTGGGCAGGTTCAGGTTGGCCATGATGGCCACGAACTCAGCCATCGATTTGCCCGCGACGCGGGGGTTGTGCGCTTTTTCGTGGCCGATGGTGGAGTGGGTGCGGCCATGGTAGTCGTGCCCCGGCCACACGATGGCGTCGTCGGGCAGCGCGAACAGCACCTCGGTGATGCTGCGGTACAGCGCCTCGGCGTTGCCCGACTGGAAGTCCGTGCGGCCGCAGCCCCCGATCAGCAGGGTGTCACCGGTGAACACGTGCGTGCGGCCCTGCACTTGCCACACGTAACTCATGCTGCCGGCGGTGTGGCCCGGCGTGGCCAGCGCGCGCAAGCGCTGCGCGCCAAACGGCAACTCGTCGCCGTCGCGCAGCGGCTGGTGCACGGTGGCGATGCCGCACGCCGCTGGCGCCGCGGTGCGCGCGCCGGTGTGCTCGGCCAACCGCAGCGCGCTGGTGATGTGGTCGGCGTGCGCGTGCGTCTCCACCACCCAGCGCAGGCGCAGCCCGTACTCACGCAACACCTGCAGGTCGCGCTCCAGTTGCTCGTCCACCGGGTCGATGATGACGGCTTCGCGCGTGTCGGCGTCGAACAGCACGTAGGTGTAGGTGCACGAGTCGGGGTCGAACAGTTGGATCGGTCGCATGGTCACCATCGTAGCCGCTGGCGGCGCGTCAGGCAAAACGGGCCAGCAGGTCGGCCACGTCGTCAGGCGGGGTGTCGCCCTGCGCCATCACACAGCCCACCATGGCGTAAAAGGTTTTGTCCAAGGCCTTGCGGGCGGCGGCCAGTTGCTGCGCCACCTGCTCGCAGTCGGCGTCACCTTCGATCAGGCGCTGAATGCCGCGCAACTGCCCCTCGACGCGCTTGAGGCGCAACAACAAGGCTTTTTTGCGCTCGGGGTCGTGCACGGTGGTCATGGGCAGTGGTGTCAGCGTCGCGATAGATACTCCATATGGTATCCAGCGAGGCCGATCCGGTCAAGACCGATCCGGGGCGAGCACCTCGGTTTGCACGTATTTCAACGTCGGTTTGAGTTTTTGACATATCGCACCCGGTTCGCGTCACCCAGGTGACTGGATGGCCTCGGGTGATTGGTGAAAACCCGTATCCACGTCGGCCCCAATACCCCCCACGATAAGGCTTACCGGTGCAGCCGGACCACCCGTTGTTGAGACGACCAGGAGACACGCAATGACCCAGCAACAAGCTACCCCAACGAACCGCCGCCGCTTGCTCAAGGGCGCCGTCGTGGCCGCGGGCGCCATGGCCGCCCCCATGGTGGCGGTGGCCCAGACCACCACGCTGCGCTTCCAGTCCACGTGGCCGTCGAAAGATATCTTCCACGAGTACGCCAACGACTTCGCCAAGAAAGTCAACGACATGGCGGGCAACCGGCTCAAGATCGAAGTGCTGCCCGCGGGCTCGGTGGTGCCGGCGTTCCAACTGCTGGAAGCGGTATCCAAAGGCACGCTGGACGGCGGCCATGGCGTGGTGGCCTACCACTACGGCAAAAACTCGGCGCTGGCGTTGTGGGGTTCGGGGCCGGCGTTTGGCATGGACCCCAACCTGGTGCTGGCCTGGCACTACTACGGCGGCGGCAAGGCGCTGCTGGAAGAGATTTACAAAAGCCTCAACATGGAGGTGGTGTCGTTCCTGTACGGCCCCATGCCCACGCAGCCGTTCGGCTGGTTCAAAAAGCCGATCGCCAAAGTCGACGACCTCAAGGGCACCAAGTTTCGCACCGTGGGGCTGGCGGTGGACATCTACACCGAGATGGGCGCCGCGGTCAACCCGCTGCCGGGCGGCGAAATCGTGCCGGCGCTGGACCGCGGCCTGATCGACGGCGCTGAGTTCAACAACGCCTCGTCGGACCGCTTGCTGGGCTTCCCCGACGTCGTCAAACACTGCATGCTGCAAAGCTTCCACCAGTCGGGCGAGCAGTTCGAAATCCTGTTCAACAAGGGCAAGTACGACGCGCTGCCGGCGGAGCTGAAGTCGATCATCGACTACGCCGTGCAGGCCGCCAGCGCCGATTTCTCCTGGAAGGCGGCGCACCGCAACTCGCAGGACTACATCGAACTGAAGAAAGCCGGCGTCAAGTTCTACAAGACGCCCGACGCGATCCTGCGGGCTCAACTGGCGGCCTGGGACAAGGTCATCGCCAAAAAGAGCGCGGAAAACCCCATGTTCAAAAAGGTGCTTGACAGCCAGCGTGCGTTTGCCGAACGCGCCGGTGGCTGGTGGAACGACTACACGGTGGACTTCAAGATGGCGTGGAACCACTACTTCCGCGCCCGCGCAGGCGGCAAGGCCTGACGTCCCGACCGCGGGCCGCCGCGCTGGCGCGGGCGGCGGCCCGTGCGGCCCCCTTGTCACCCGATGCCGCGCCCCACTTGTCCTTGACCATGACCCCACGTTGGCTGTTGACGATCGATCGCCTCTCAGGCGTCGTGGGCCAGGCCTTTGCCTGGCTCATCGTCGTGTTGACCCTGAGCATCACCTACGAAGTGTTCGCGCGCTACGTGCTCAACGATCCCCATGACTGGTCGCTCAACGCCCAGGTGATGATGTACGGCACGCTGTTCATGATGGCCGGCGCGTACACGCTGTCCACGGGTGGGCATGTGCGGGGCGACGTGCTGTACGGTTTTTTCCGGCCACGCGCGCAGGCCGCCATCGACCTGTTGCTGTACGTGGTGTTTTACCTGCCCGGCATCGTGGCGCTGACGTGGGCCGGTTGGACCTATTTCCAAGATGCCCTGGCCATCCGTGAGCAGACCTTCTCCGCCACGCCGCTGCCGCTGTACCCGTTCAAATTCGTCATTCCGTTGGCCGGCGCCTTGCTGCTGGTGCAGGGGTTGGCCGAAATGACACGCTGCGTGCTGTGCCTGCGCCGCGGGCAGTGGCCGCCACGGTTGCACGACGTCGAGGAAGTGGACGTGGACAAGCTGCGCGCCATGGTGCACGTGGACGATGCCGCGCCGAGCACAGGTGCCAGCGCCACCCACGGCGCCGCCCAAGGAGACCGTTGATGCGCCGCGAATTGTGGTTCGGCTTCACGCTGATGGCCTTGATCGTGGCCGGCACGGGCTGGATGGTGCTCAGCGTCGACACGCTCACCAATGGGCACTACGGGCTGATCATGCTGGCGCTGGTGGTGGTGGCCATCATGCTGGGTTTTCCCACGGCGTTCACGCTGATGGGCATGGGCATCATCTTCACCTTCTTCGCCTACCACTCCGGTGGGCAAAGCGCCGCCGGCGCCGTGCGCCAGACGCTGGACCTGATGGTGCAGCGCGCGTTTTCGGTGATGAGCAACGACGTGCTGATCTCGATCCCGTTGTTCGTCTTCATGGGGTACCTGGTCGAGCGCGCCAACCTGATCGAAAAGCTGTTCAAAAGCCTGCACCTGTCGCTGGCGCGTGTGCCGGGCTCGCTGGCGGTGGCCACGTTGTTCACGTGCGCGGTGTTTGCCACCGCCACCGGCATCGTCGGCGCTGTGGTCACGCTGATGGGCTTGTTGGCGCTGCCGCAGATGCTCAAGGCTGGCTACGACGTGCGCGTGTCGGCCGGCGCCATCACCGCCGGGGGCTGCCTGGGGATCCTGATCCCGCCGTCGGTGCTGTTGATCGTCTACGGCGCCACGGCGGGCGTGTCGGTGGTTCAGCTGTACGCGGGGGCGTTCTTCCCGGGGCTGATGCTGGCGGGTCTGTACGTGCTGTACGTGATCGTGCTGGCGCGGCTGCGGCCGCACACCATGCCGCCGCTGACCCCTGAGCAGCGCCAGGTGCCGCTGCCGGCCTACGCCCAGCAGCTTGCCCGCACGTGGTCGCAGGTGGCGGTGCCGGCGCTGCTGCGCGCGCTCAAGGGGCGGCGCAACGCCACTGTGCCGACGCGCTGGATGCTGCAACAGCTCGGGGTGGCGCTGCTGCCCGCGTTGGTGTTTGCGTTGGTGGCCGCGTGGACCTGGCACCTGGACACCCGAGCGGCGGTGCAAGCGGCCGCGCCGGCACTGGGCATGCAGTCGCTGGAGGATGACAGCGCCGCGTCCACCGAGACCGACGGCGGCCTGGCCGAACCGCCCGGGGCGCAGGACGACGCGGATGACGGTGGGCTGCGCCCACCCCCAGGCAGCGACGAAGCCGCTGACGCCGACCGCGCGGTCAACCAAGGCGAGATTGCGGCGCCGGCGCGGCCCAACCCGGCGGGCGAGGCCAGCGCCGCGCGCAACCCAGCCAGCACCGGTTGGTGGGTCGGCTTCGGGGTGGGTGTGGCGGCGATGGTGGCCTTTTACGCCGTGCTCACCTGGGCCCGCTTGGAAGTTTTCAAGATGCTGCTGGGCAGCTTTTTCCCGCTGATGGTGCTGATCCTGGCGGTGCTGGGCTCGATCGTATTCGGTCTGGCCACCCCGACCGAAGCCGCGGGTGTGGGTGCCTTCGGGGGCTTTTTGCTCGCGGTGGCGTACCGCCAGTTCAACTGGGGCGTGCTCAAGGAATCGGTCTTTCTGACGGCCAAGACCACCGCCATGGTGTGCTGGCTGTTCGTCGGGTCGGCCATTTTTTCGGCGGCGTTCGCGCTGCTGGGGGGACAGGAGCTGGTCGAGCAGTGGGTGATGTCGCTCAACCTGAGCAAAACCGAGTTCCTGATCCTGAGCCAGGTGATCATCTTCATCCTCGGCTGGCCCCTGGAGTGGACCGAGATCATTGTCATCTTCATGCCGATCTTCATCCCGCTGTTGGACAACTTCGGCGTCGATCCGCTGTTTTTCGGCCTGCTGGTGGCGCTCAACCTGCAGACCGCTTTCCTGAGCCCACCGGTGGCGATGAGTGCGTTCTACCTCAAGGGGGTGGCGCCACCGCACGTGACGCTGAACCAGATCTTTGCCGGCATGCTGCCGTTCATGGGCATCCAGATCGTGGCCATCGTGTTGCTGTACCTGTTCCCCGACATCGGGCTGTGGCTGCCCAAGGTGCTGTACGGCTAACCCCGCGTGGGCCAAGAAGCGGCGGGCCGCCCACGCGGCCCGCTTTTTTCCCGCTAACATTGACGTTTACGTAAACGTCAAACTAAACTTGCGCCCCACCCCACCAGCCGCAGGAGACCGCCGTGACCCAACTGAGCGCCGACTACCAAGCCCTGGCCCAGTACCGCCCGACGCACAAGGTGCGCTTCGTCACCGCCGCCAGCTTGTTCGACGGGCACGACGCCGCCATCAACATCATGCGCCGCATCCTGCAAAGCATGGGGGCCGAGGTCATCCACCTGGGGCACAACCGGTCGGTGGACGAGATCGTCACCGCCGCGCTGCAGGAGGACGTGCAGGGCATTGCCGTCAGTTCCTACCAGGGCGGGCACATGGAGTTTTTCACCTACATGGTGGACCAGCTGCGCGCGCGCGGCGCCGGCCACGTGCTGGTGTTTGGCGGCGGCGGCGGCGTCATCGTGCCCAGCGAAATCCGCGCGCTGATGGACTACGGCGTGGCCCGGATCTACAGCCCCGAGGACGGCCAGCGCATGGGCTTGCAGGGCATGATCGGCGAGATGGTCATGCGCTGCGACCATGACCTCTCGGACTACGCGCCGCGCTCGCTGGAGGCCATTCAGGGCCACAGCGACACTGCGTGGCGGGCGCTGGCGCAACTGATCACCGCCCTGGACAACGGCCGGGCCGACCCTGCGCTGCTGCAAGCGCTGCGCGCGCAAGCCCAACAGGTGCGTGTGCCGGTGCTGGGCATCACCGGCACCGGGGGTGCGGGCAAATCGAGCCTGACCGACGAGCTGATCCGCCGCCTGCGGCTGGATCAGGACGACGCGCTGCGCGTGGCCGTCATCAGCATCGACCCCAGCCGGCGCAAAAGCGGCGGCGCGCTGCTGGGCGACCGCATCCGCATGAACGCCATCGGCCCGTGGCGGCAGGGCCCGCGTGTGTACATGCGCAGCCTGGCCACACGCGACTTCGGCAGCGAAATCTCGGCCGCGCTGCCGGACGTGATCGCCGCGTGCAAGGTGGCGGGCTTTGACCTCGTGATCGTCGAAACGTCCGGCATCGGCCAGGGCGACGCCGCGATCGTGCCGCACGTGGACGTGCCGCTGTACGTGATGACGCCGGAGTTCGGCGCGGCCAGCCAGCTCGAAAAGATCGACATGCTGGACTTTGCCGAGTTCGTCGCCATCAACAAGTTCGACCGCAAGGGCGCGCTGGACGCGCTGCGCGACGTGTCCAAGCAGGTGCAGCGCAACAAGGAGGCGTGGGGCAAGCGCCCCGAGGACATGCCGGTGTTTGGCACGATGGCGGCGCGCTTCAACGACGACGGCGTCACGGCGCTTTACCAGGCGCTCAAGGTGCGGCTGGCCGAGCTGGGGCTGCACCTGCCGCTGGGCGTGGACGGCGGACGGCTGCCGCGCGTGCACACGCGCCACAGCTCCAACCTGCACGCGATCGTGCCGCCGCAACGCAGCCGTTACCTGGCCGAAATCGCCGACACCGTGCGCGCCTACAAGCGGCGCGTGCACGAGCAAGCCCGGCTGGCGCGTGAAATCCAGCAACTGCGTGCCGCCGCGGCGATGCTGGCGGTGGACAAGCCCCACCGGCCCAAAGCCGCCGAAGCCACGCTGGACCTGGCCGCGCAGCGCGAGCAGCGCCTGCACCCCGACGCACGCAAGCTGCTGGCGCAGTGGCCCGACATGCAGAAAGCCTACGCCGGCGACGAGTACGTGGTCAAAATCCGCGACAAGGAGGTGCGCACGCGGCTGGTGCACACGACGCTGAGCGGCAACAAGATCCGCAAGGTCGTGCTGCCCAAGTACGAAGACCACGGCGAGCTGCTCAAGTGGCTGATGCTGGAAAACGTGCCCGGCAGCTTCCCGTACACCGCCGGGGTGTTTGCCTTCAAGCGCGAAAACGAAGACCCCACACGCATGTTCGCCGGCGAAGGCGACCCGTTTCGCACCAACCGCCGCTTCAAGCTGCTGTCCGAAGGGATGCCCGCCAAGCGGCTGTCGACGGCGTTTGACTCGGTGACGCTGTACGGCCACGACCCCGACCCGCGCCCGGACATCTACGGCAAGGTCGGCAACTCGGGGGTGAGCGTGGCCACGCTGGACGACATGAAGGTGCTGTACAGCGGCTTTGACCTGTGCGACCCCAGCACCAGCGTGTCGATGACCATCAACGGCCCCGCGCCGGCCATTCTGGCGATGTTTTTCAACACCGCCATCGACCAGCAGATTGACAAGTTCCGCGCCGACAACGGCCGCGAGCCCACCGACACCGAAATCGCCAAAATCAAAGAATGGGTGCTGGCCAACGTGCGCGGCACCGTGCAAGCGGACATTCTGAAGGAAGACCAGGGCCAAAACACCTGCATCTTCTCCACCGAGTTCAGCCTCAAGGTGATGGGCGACATCCAGGAGTACTTCGTCCACCACAACGTGCGCAACTTCTACTCGGTGTCGATCAGCGGCTACCACATCGCCGAAGCGGGCGCCAACCCGATCAGCCAACTGGCCTTCACGCTGGCCAACGGTTTCACCTACGTGGAAGCGTACCTGGCGCGCGGCATGCACATCGACGACTTCGCGCCCAACCTGAGCTTTTTCTTCAGCAACGGCATGGATCCCGAGTACACCGTGCTGGGCCGCGTGGCGCGGCGCATCTGGGCCGTGGCCATGCGCGACAAATACGGTGCCAACGAACGCAGCCAAAAGCTCAAGTACCACATCCAAACCAGCGGCCGCTCGTTGCACGCACAGGAAATCGCCTTCAACGACATCCGCACCACGCTGCAGGCGCTCATTGCCATCTACGACAACTGCAACAGCCTGCACACCAACGCTTACGACGAAGCCATCACCACGCCCACCGAAGACTCGGTGCGCCGCGCCATGGCCATCCAGCTCATCATCAACAAGGAGTGGGGGTTGGCCAAAAACGAAAACCCGAACCAGGGCGCGTTCATCATCGAGGAGCTGACCGAGCTCGTCGAGGAGGCGGTGCTGGCCGAGTTCGAGCGCATCGCCGAGCGCGGTGGCGTGCTGGGCGCGATGGAAACCGGCTACCAGCGCAGCAAGATCCAGGACGAGAGCATGCACTACGAGATGCTCAAGCACACCGGCGAGCTGCCCATCATCGGCGTCAACACGTTCCGCAACCCGCACGGCGACCCCATCCCCGAATCGCTGGAGCTGGCCCGCTCCACCGAGGAAGAAAAGCAGTCGCAACTGCAGCGGCTGCAGGCGTTCCACGCCCGCCACGCGCACGAGGCCCCAGCGATGCTGCAGCGCCTCAAAGACGCCGTCATCGACAACCGCAACGTTTTCGAGGTGCTGATGGACGCGGTGCGTTGCTGCTCGCTGGGGCAGATCACCCAGGCGCTGTTCGAAGTCGGCGGCCAGTACCGGCGCAACATGTGACGGCACCAGTGGCACCTGCGCCGGCAGCGCGCGCCGCTACAGTGGCGGGGTGAACCGCTCTGCCTCGACCGCCCCGGGCGCCGCGCCCGGCCATGGCAACGCCCGCAGCATCGCCGCCATGCTGGTGGCGGTAGCGTTTTTCGCGCTGATGGATGTGGTGCTCAAGCTGCTGGGGCAGCACTACCCGGCCGTCCAGGTTGCCGCGCTGCGCGGCTGGACCGCGCTGCCACTGGTGCTGGCCTACCTGGCAGCGCGGCGCAGTTGGGCGCATGTGTGGCGCGTGCGCTGGCCGCTGCACGCGCTGCGGGGCGTGCTGGCCGTGGTGATGCTGACCAGCTTCACCTGGAGCCTGCAGACGCTGCCGCTGGCCAACGCGTACACGCTGTTTTTCGTGGCGCCGCTGCTGATCACGCTGCTGGCCATTCCCCTGCTGGGCGAGCGCGTGCCGCGCGCGCACCTGGGCAGCGTGGTGGCGGGGTTGGTGGGCGTGGTCATCGCGCTGCGGCCGGTGCCAGGGGCCTTTTTGGGTTGGGCGGGGCTGGCGGTGCTGCTCAGCGCCGCGTGCTACGCGGCCTCGGTGGTGCTGGGGCGGCTGGCGTGCCGCACCGACGCCCCCGACAGCCTGGTGTGGTGGTCGATGGTGGCGCTGGCCGTGGGCGGCACCGCGTTGGCCTGGCCCCACTGGCAGCCGGTGCAGGCGCAGCACGCCGGCTTGCTGGTGGCGCTGGCCGTCACCGGTTTCATCGCGCAATTGGCCATCACCGAGGCGTTTCGCCACGGCCAAGCCAGCGCCGTGGCGCCGTTCGAATACAGCGCGCTGCTGTGGGGCGTGGCGCTGGACGCGCTGCTGTGGCGGGTGTGGCCCGACGGCTACACGCTGCTGGGCGCGGCGGTCATCGTGGCCGCGGGCCTGTACCTGCTGCGCCACGAGCGGCTGCACGCCCAGCGCGACGTGCACACCGGCACCCCCCACCCCTGAGGTTGCCCGCAGGCCGCGGACCTTGGCTCAGTCCTCCGTCACCGGCCACGCCACACCCTGATCGGTCAGGATCGCGTCCAGCGGCACATCGTGCGGCTCCGGTTGCAGCCAAGGCACGAAGGCGCAGGCGTAGGCCAGGCCCACCGTCACCGGGCGTGGCTGCAGCGCGGCCAGCGTGCGGTCGTAAAACCCGCCGCCGTACCCCAAGCGGTAGCCCGCCGGGCCATAGCCGACGCAGGGCACGAACAGCAGCGTGGGCTGCACCACCTCGGTGTCCTTGGGCTTGGGGATGCCGTAGGCGTCCTCTTCCATCGGACAGCCCGGGTACCAGACGTGAAAGCGCAGCGTCTTGGCCACCTTGTCGATGACCGGTAGCGCGATGCGACGACGCTGTCGCGCCACCCGCGCATCCTCGACGTCGGCCGCCTCCTGCCAACGGTGCAGTGCCGGCAGCGGGTCGAACTCGCCCTTGATTGGCCAGTAGGCCCCCACCACCGTGTCGTCGCGTCCGACCATCCACACCCGCATGACGCGCTGCAGGGCCTCGTTACGCGCCAGCCGGTCGCCCAAGCGCTCACGCTCGGCCACCAGTTTGCGCCGCCAATAGGCCTTGCGTTCAGCCGGGTCGTGCGGTTCAGGCTGGCGCGCGGGGTCAAGCTTGTCCATAATCACCCTCATGGCTGGCTGCTGGGTTCGCTCCATCTTAACCGCGTGCCGCGCCGCGCTCGTGGGCTTGGTGGGTGCGGTGTGGCTGGCCGCCCACGCCACGCCCCCCGATGACGACGCGGTGCGCCAGGCGCTGCTGGCGATGCGCGACGCCGCCGCCCGCGGTGACGTGGCCCGGCTGGACGCACTGCGCCCGCAGGTGCACGGTGACCTGACCGAGCCGCTGGCCGATTACTGGTGGATGCGCGCCCAGCTCGACCGTGCCAACCCCGCCGACGTACGCGCGGTGCTGCAGCGCTGGAGCGGCACCTACTGGGAAGACCGGCTGCGCAACGACTGGCTGCGCGTGCTGGGCGCGCGCGCCGATTGGGACACGCTGCTGACCGAAGCCGGCGCCTACCGCATGAACGACGACGCCGAGGTGCGCTGTTATGTGGCGCTGGCGCGGCTGGAGCGTGGCTTGGCGCCGCCGCAAGAGCTCGCCCCGGTGGTGCAGCAGGCCTGGCTGGCGCAGCGCAACGCCGAGCCAGGTTGCGCCCAGGCCGCCGGGCGGCTGATCGCCATCGGCGCGCTGCCGGCCGAGGTCGCGTGGCAGCGCGCGCGCCTGGGCGTGGAGGCCGGCCGGCTGGCGGTGGCGACCCAAGCCGTCGCGTTGCTGGAGCCGGCCTGGGTACCGGTGGTGCAACAGGCCTACAACCAGCCGCAGCGCTACCTGGACGACAAAGTGACCGCGGTGCGCCAGCGCACCAAAGAGGTCGTCACGTTGGCGCTGATCCGGCTGGCCAGCCTCGACCCCCAGGCGGCCGCGGACGAGGCCCAGCACCTGCGCTGGCGCGCCCAGCTCACGCCGCAGGAGCGCGGCTGGGTGTGGGGCGCGATTGGGCGGCGTGCCGCGCTGCGGCTGGACGGCCAAGCGCTGTCGTACTTCGAGCGCACGTGGGAGGTGGAGCTGCCGGCTGAATGGCGCGCGTGGCACGTGCGCGCGGCGCTGCGCGCGCAGGCCTGGCCCGTGGTGCTGCGCGCCATCGAGCGGTTGCCGGCGGCACGGCAGGAGGAGGCGGTGTGGACCTACTGGCGCGCGCACGCCCTGCAGGCCACCGGTCAACCCGAGCAGGCGCGCGCGCTGCTGCAGCGCGTGGCGGGGCCCGAAGGCTTTTATGAACAACTGGCGCTGGAAGCCCTGGGCCAGCCCGTGACCTTGCCCGCCACACCGCCGCCCCCCACCGCCGACGAAGCCGCCACGGTGCGCGCCAACAGCGGGCTGCAGCGGGCGCTGCGGCTCATCGAGTGGGGCCTGCGCAACGAGGGTGTGCGCGAATGGCACTACGAAGTCGCGCTGCACACGCCGGGCGGGCTGCCCGAGCGTCTGCTGCTGGCCGCGGCCGCCTGGGCGTGCGAGCGCGCCGTGTGGGACCGCTGCATCAACACCAGCAGCCGCACGCGCCAGCAGGTCGACGTGGCGCAGCGCTACCCCATGCCGCTGCGCGACCTGGTGGAGCCGCGCGCGCAGACCGTGGGGCTCGACCCCGCCTACGTCTACGGCCTGATCCGGCAGGAAAGCCGCTTCGTCACCGACGCGCGCTCCGCCGTCGGCGCCAGCGGACTGATGCAGGTCATGCCCGCCACGGCGCGCTGGACGGCGCGCAAAATCGGCCTGCAGGGCTTCGAGCCACAGCACCTGCACGACCCCAGCACCAACGTCACCATCGGCACCGCGTACCTGAAGCTGGCGCTGGACGAGTTCGAAGGCTCGATCCCGTTGGCCGCAGCGGCCTACAACGCCGGCCCGGGACGCGCGCGCCAGTGGCGTCAAGGCCCGGTGCTGCCGGCGCCCATTTGGATCGAAAATATCCCCTTCGACGAGACACGGGACTACGTCCAGCGGGTGGTGGCCAACACCGTGGTGTACGCCGCTCGGTTGACCGGGCAGCCCCAACGGCCCTCCGAGCGGCTGGCGCCGATCGGGCCGCGGCTGACCACGGCGCGCGGCTTCGACCCCAGCATGCCGTGAACGGACAGGTCCCGTGCCATCATCCCACAACGCCGTGAGGACACCATGAAGAAAGTGCTCGTGCTGGGCGGCACCGGATTCGTCGGCCGCCACGTTTGTGAACACCTCAACCGCCTGGGCGTGCGCGCCACCGTGCCCACGCGCCATCCCGAGCACGCCAAGGCCGTGCAAACGCTGCCGATGGTGGACGTCATCCACACTGACGTGCACCACGACCGCTGCCTCGAGTGTCTGCTGCGCGGCCACGATGCGGTGGTCAACCTGATCGCCATCCTGCACGGCAGCGCGCGCCAGTTCGAGCAGGTGCACGTCGCGCTGCCGCAGCGCGTCGCCGAGGCCATGCTGGCCGCCGGTGTGCCGCGGCTCGTGCACGTCAGCGCGTTGGGGGCCAACCCCCACGGCCCTTCGCGCTACCTGCGCAGCAAGGGCGAAGGCGAAGCGGCGCTGCAGGCCATGGCCTCGGCGGGGCTGCACCTGACGGTGCTGCGCCCCAGTGTCATTTTCGGGGCGGAAGACCGCTTCCTCAACCTGTTTGCCCGGCTGCAGCGCACCCTGCCGCTGGTGCCGCTGGCCGGCGCCGACGCCACGTTCCAACCGGTGTGGGTGGGCGATGTGGCCCAGGCCATCGTGACCTGCCTGCAGCGCCCCGACACCATCGGCCAAACCTACGAGGCCGTGGGTCCGCAGGTTTGGACCCTGGCGGAGCTGGTGCGGCTGGCGGGACGGCTCAGTGGCCACGAACGCGCGGTGCTCCCGCTGCCGCGGGCGCTCGGGTATTTCCAAGCGCTGCTGATGGAGCTGCTGCCGGGCGAGCCGCTGTTGACCACCGACAACCTGCGCTCGATGGAAGTGCCCAACGTGGCCAGCGGCACCTTGCCCACGCTGACCGCGCTCGGGCTGCAGCCGGCGGCGGTGGAACCGGTGGCGGCGCGTTACCTGGACGACGACGGCGCCGCCGACCCCTTGATCGGCCTGCGCCGCACCGCGCACCTGCGACGCTGAGCGCCGGCGCAGCCACGCCCCCCAAAAAAGAAGCCCGGGGTGCGGCGAGCGCCGCACCACCGGGCCGGACCCACGCGGGTTACCCCCACGCCAGAGAGAGCGCCGCGCGACATCCCCATACCGCGCGGCGTCCTGCCACCCCACCCCCCAAGGGGTGGGCGCGTCAGAACTTGCGGCTGTACTGCAGCCCGAAACCGTTTTGGTGCATGCCGATGCGCGTGCCGGTCGGGTTCATCGCGCCAGACATGAAGTCCACGCTGGGCCCCACCACGTTCTCACGCTTGCCATGCCACAGCGCGAACGTCCACTCGCTGGCCTTGTCCGGCGCGTAGGTGGCCCCGAAGGTGATGTGCTTGCGGATCACGCCTGGCGCCAGGATGTTGAACATCGCGTCCTGCGCGCGGATCGGGTTGTCGCCTTGGTTGTAGCCGGCGCGCAGCGTCCACTGCGGGTTGAGCTGCCACTGCACACCCAGCTTGACGACGTTGACGTCACGCCAGCCAAAACCGGGGCCGTCTGCCGCGCCCAGCGGTTTGCCCGCCATCACCTGGCTCAGGCTGCCGTTGGCAATCGAGGGCACGCCGCCGTAGTTGATGCGCGTGGCGTCCAGCGCCACCGTCACCGCGGGCGTCACCTGCACGGCCACGCCCACGCCAAAGTTTTCGGGGATGTCAAAGTCACCGCCGCCGGCGAACAAGCCCTTGTACTTGTCGAACTTGCTCATGCTGACCTTGGGCGAGTACGCCACCCCGACGTTGACACGGTCGCCCAGCTTGCCAAAGTACCCCAGGCGCACGCCGACGCCAGTGCTGCTGTCTTTGCCGCGGTTGCTCACGTCCCCAGGGGACTGCGACATCATCGCAAAGCCTTGGATGCCGTAGGCCTCGAAGCGCTGCAGCACCAGCAACGGCGAGATGCCCAGCGCGTGACCCTCGGCGACCTGGTACGCCAGCGTCGGCGCCACGATCAGCTGCATCAGGTCCACGCCCAGCTTGCCCTGCCCACCCAGCAGGTTGACACCGTTGGGAAACGGTGCGTACGAGGTGTTCATGCCACCGTTGCCGTACACCGTCAGCCCCAGCGCCAGGCGCTCGGACAGCTTGACGTTGTAGCCGAACTCGGGGATCAGGAACGCGGTCTTGCCGCTTTCCACCACCGGCGTTTGGCCAACGAACTGCGCATCGCGGTACGGCCGGAAAATCTCCGCCCCGACGTCCCAGCGGTTGCCCACAAACGCCGCGGCGGCCGGGTTGTTGACGCCGGCAAAGCCGTCCTGCGCCATCGCGATCGAGGCGCCCCCCATGCCTTTGGCCTTGAGTCCAAAGCCGTGCGGGAAGTAGCCGTTGGTGGCATGCGCCCACGGCGCAGCCACCAGCAGCGCGGCCAAGGCGATGGAATGGCGCACAGGCCAGCGGTTGCATGTCGTCATCGATGTCTCCTCGGTGGTTGGGGTGGGTTGGTCTCTCGGTCAGAATTCACCCTTGGCGGCGCGGTCGATGATCTGGTACATCGCTTCGCGCACGCTCCAGGCCTCCTCCTTCAGCGGCGATGGCAGCTTGCGGCCCATCTTGACCATCATGTCCATGTTGAGGGTGTACAGGTACAGCCCGTCGGGGCGTTCCACCAACGACACACGGCACGGCATGTAGGCCGACATGGCCGGACTGAAGTCCGCCATACGGCGCGCGATCGTGGGGCTGCAAAACTGGTAAATCGTCAGCACCGGTTCCTTCTTGCCCGAACGCGCTTCCAACTCCTTGGACAGCGGCAGCGTGCCAACATCGCGGATGTTGTGCTCGGTGGCCACCATCTTGATGATTTGCTCGACCTCGGCAACAGTCAGACCCGGCTTGACCTTGCGCTCCCACGTCGTGGCCACCGCGATGTCGCCTTCGCCCTCGATCCAGCGGTCCCACATCCTCATCGCCTCGGCACCGGCGCCATCCTCCAGCTTGCCGATCGTGGCCAGGGTGCCGCACCCTCCCAAGGTCAGCGTCGTCGCCAAAGCCCCCAAACCCAGCGCCACGCGGCGCCATCCTGTCGATCGTGTCAGCATCATCACGCACTCCTCGCCCCCCGGTGGGGCTTTGCGAAAAATCAAACGATGCCCGCAGCGTAAGGGGATAGAGCCCGCCATGCCATCCGGTTTTACCCTAGGGGGTAGGGTGTTTACAACACAATGCCGGCGCAAGCGCCCAGCGGCGTCGCCGACGACCACGCAAACGCCGGTTTTTTTTGGCACACTGCCGCGGTGTCCATTCGCACCCTGCCTTGGGGAACCACGATATGAGCGATCAGCCCAGCACCGGCTCTTGCAGCCCCGCCCCTCAACCCAGTGGCGCGGGCCATGGCGGCTCGCGCTACCGCAGCGAGCACCAGCGCGACGTCATCAACCGCTTGAAGCGCATCGAAGGCCAGGTGCGCGCGCTGATCGAGATGGTCGAAGCCGGGCGCCCTTGCGAGGACGTGGCGCAGCAAATGTCCGCCGCGCGCAAAGCCATGGACAAGGCATTTTTCCGCATGATGGCGTGCTCGGTGATGGAATCGGTCGCCGTGGCCGACGACGAGACGCTGCGCGAGGTCGAGCGCTCCACGCGCATCCTGGAAAAGTACGCCTGAATGCAAACCTACCTGGTGGGTGGCGCGGTGCGCGATGGCCTGCTGGGCCACTTTCACCGCGTGCACCGCCTGCCCGACGGCAGCGTGCACGCCGACCGCGACTGGGTGGTGGTGGGCGCCACACCCCAGCAGATGGTGGCGCAAGGCTACTTACCGGTCGGGCGCGACTTTCCGGTCTTTTTGCACCCGCGCACGCGCGAAGAGTACGCGCTGGCGCGCACCGAGCGCAAGACCGCGCGGGGCTACCACGGCTTTGCCTTTTACGCCGCGCCCGACGTGACGCTGGAGCAGGACTTGGCGCGGCGCGACCTCACCATCAACGCCATCGCCTTGCCCGCCGAGGCGCTGCGCCCGGATGGCAGCTTCGACCCCGACGACCCGCGGCTGGTGGACCCCTACGGTGGCCGGCGCGACCTGGCCGCCAAGGTGCTGCGGCACGTCACCCCCGCGTTTGCCGAAGACCCGGTGCGCATCCTGCGCATCGCGCGCTTCGCCGCCCGCTGGCCCGACTTCGGCATTGCGCCCGAGACGCTGGCGCTGATGCAAACGATGGTGGCGCACGGCGAGGTGGACCACCTGGTGCCCGAGCGGGTGTGGCAGGAGCTGGCCCGCGGCCTGATGGAGCAGCGCCCCAGCCGCATGTTCGAGGTGCTGCGCACCTGTGGGGCGCTGGCGCGTCTGCTGCCGGAGCTGGACCGTCTGTGGGGCGTGCCGCAACGGGCCGACCACCACCCCGAGGTCGACACCGGGGTGCACGTGATGATGGTGCTGGACATGGCCGCGCAGTTGCGCACACCGCTGGCGGTGCGCTGGGCCTGCCTGTGCCATGACCTGGGCAAGGGCACCACGCCGCCCGACGTGCTGCCGCGCCACCTCGGGCACGAAGGCCGCAGCGTGCAACTGGCGCGCGAGGTGGGCCGACGCTGGCGTGTGCCACGCGAATGCCAGGAACTGGCCGACGTGGTGGCGCGCGAACACGGCAACATCCACCGCTGCGAGGCGCTCAGCCCCGCGGCCACGCTGCGCTTGCTGCAGCGCTGCGACGCGCTGCGCCGCCCCGACCGCTTCGAGCAGGTGTTGCTGGCGTGCGAGTGCGACGCGCGCGGCCGCCTGCACCATGCCGAGCGCGCCTACCCCCAGGGCGCGCACCTGCGCCGCGCGCTGCACGCGGCGTTGGCGGTGGACACGGCCGCCATCGCGCGCGACGTGCAAGCGCGTCACCCCCAGGCGCGCGATCAAGGACTGCGCATCGGCGCGGCCATCGACCACGCGCGCCAGCAGGCCATCGCGCAGGCGCTGGGCAAGCCGACCGGGGGATGACGCGGTTGGCCACTCACCGCCGCGACGCCAGCGCCGCTTGCACCCAGCGCACGATGTCGGCTTGCCCCATCGCACCCGGCTGGCGCGCCACCTCGCGGCCGCCGACGAACAGCGCCAGCGTCGGGATGCTGCGGATGCCCAACTGCGCCGCCAACGCCTGCTCCTGCTCGGTGTTGACCTTGGCCAGGCGCACGTGCGGCTCCAGGTGGCGTGCGGCGGCCTCGAAGTGCGGCGCCATCATGCGGCATGGCCCACACCAAGGGGCCCAAAAGTCGACCAGCACCGGGATGTCGCTGCGGGTGACGTGACGCTCGAACGCCGCGGCGTCCAGCGACACCGGGTGGCCGGTGAACAGGGCCTGGTGGCAGCGCCCGCAGTCCGGCGCAGACCCGAGTTGGTCGGCGCGCACGCGGTTGGTGGTGTGGCAGTGGGGGCACACGATGTGCAGGGTGTCGGCGGTGGGGTTCATGGCGGGTTCTCCAGCGGTTCGATCGGGCGGCGCGCCCGGGGGGGCGTCAACCGGTACGCCCGTGCAGGTGGGGACGGTTGGCGCTGGCTTCAAGAGATACCCACCCGGGTAACAAGAACCAGATCGAAGGTTCTGCGGGGCCGCCGCCGCCCTGCCGTCACAACCAGCGCGCCAGCGCCGCCGCCAGCAGGCTCAGCAGCAACGTGCTGGCCAGCGGGATGAACCAGGTGCGCCCGAACAACTGAAATTCGAAATCGCCCGGCAGACGGCCCAGCCCCAGACGCCGCAACCACGGCCACAGGCCGTTGATCAGCACCAGGGCGAGCAACGTAACCAGCAGCCAGCGCAGCATCGGCGGACTCCCCGGGGTCGGGCGCTCATAACGTGTGGGTGCGGTCACCCGCCGCGAACCCCATGGGCACCCAGCCCGCGCAACAGGCCGACGGCGCCACCATGATGGCCTTGAACAGCTCGCCCATCTCGTGCTCGTGCACCAGTTTGAGCGTCATGGCACGCTCGGCCAGCGGCGCATCGTCCAGCCCGTCGAGCACGCCCGCGTTGAGCAAAAAGCGCCCCTGGCTGGTGTAGCCCAGCACCTCCAAGCCGGCGTCCTGCGCCGCCAGCGCGATGCCGGTGAAGTTGACGTGCGCGGTGATGTCCTTGGCCCCGACGTCCACCAGCGGCTCGGCGTCGGCGCGGTGGGCGCGGTGGCACATCAGCGTGCCTTGGCTGCGCTGCGGGTGGTAGTACTCGCGCTCGGGAAAGCCATAGTCGATGAACAGCGCCACACCGCGGCGCAACCGCTCGGCCAGCGAGCGCACGAACGCCTCGGCCTGGGGGTGGATCTCGGTCAGGTAATCGTGCTCGCCGTCAACCTCGACGGGCGGGCGCAGGTCGGTGGGACGGTCGGACCATACGAAGCGGCCAGCCGGCGTGTCCCAGGTCACCCCTCGTTCGTGCCATACACCCCCACGGCGGTGCAGCAACGTCACCGGCATGGCGTCCAGCACCTCGTTGCCCAGCACGACGCCCTCGATGGCCGCTGGCCAGCGCGTGTGCCAGTGCACCCGCGCGCGCCAGGGCGCCAGGCGCTGCGCCTGGCGCGCCTGCAGCCCGCCCGACACTTCCACGATGTGGTACGTCACGTGCGCCAGCCCCGCCGCGTCCAGACCGGCGAGCAACTGCGCCGCCAGCGTGCCGTCACCGGCGCCAAACTCCCACACGTCGTGGGTGCCGCTGGCCTGCAGCGCCTGCGCCACCTGCCGCGCCAGCGCCGCGCCAAAGCGCGCACTGACCAGCGGCGCGGTGACGAAGTCGCTGCCATCGTGCGGGTGGGCACCGAAGATGCGCGCGCCGCGGGCGTAGTAGCCCACCCCCGGGGCGTAGAGCGCCAGGGCCATGAAGCGCTCGAACGGCAGCCAGCCACCCGCCTCGTGCAGCGCGGCCCGCACCACCCCCGCGGCAGGGGCTTGCGCGGGGTCGGCACACGCCCCGTCGCCCTCATTCGCTATAGTCAATGGCATGTTGTGTTCATCCAGCAGTACCCGACGCTTGCGGACCGCACCAACCCCGATTGTGCGCGACAACGCCGCCGGCGGACCACCCACCCGCCACGCCCAACGGCCCACCGGGAGGCACGATGGACGCTGAGCACGAGCGCCCGCGGTGGGTGCTGATCACGGGAGCGGCCGCGCGGCTGGGACGCGAGCTGGCGCTGGCGTTCGCGCAAGCCGGTTGGTCGGCCGTCGTGCACCACCGGCACTCGCACGCCGCGGCCGAGCAGTTGGTGGCGCAGCTCCACGCGATGGGCGGGCAGGCGCTGGCCGTGCAAGCCGACCTGGCCGACGCCCACCGCACCGACCGGCTGCTGGACGAACTGCCCGACGACGTCGGCACGCACCTGTACGCGCTGATCAACAACGCCTCCGAGTTCACGCCCGACACCGGCTGGGACGAGGGACGCGAGCGGCTGCAGCGCTTGCTGGACGTCAACCTGCTGGCGCCGCTGTCACTGACGCAGCAACTGGCGCGCCGCATCCGTGCGCGGGGTCAACCCCACCCCTGGGCGTGCGCCGTGCACATCCTGGACCAGAAGGTGCACAACCTCAACCCCGACTATTACAGCTACACCCTGACCAAGCTGGCCCTGGAGCGCGCGGTGGGGCTGCAGGCCCAGGCGCTGGCGCCGTGGTTGCGGGTGTGCGGCGTGTCGCCGGGGCTGTGCTACGTCAGCGGCCCGCAAACCGAGGACAACTTCGAGCGTGCGCGCCGCGTGAATTTGCTGCGCCAGCCGCTGCAGCCGGCCGCCGTGGCCGCGGCCGTGGTGCACATGGTGCACAACCCGGCGCTGACGGGCTGCGTGCTGCCGGTGGACAACGGCCAGCACCGCCTGGGGTTGGCGCGCGACGTGATGTTCGCCGTGGACCTGGGGCTGGCGCCATGAGCACGACGTCCGCGTTGCTGGCTTTTGCCGCGCTGCGCCCCGACCTGGCCCAGCGCGGTCGGGTGCTTTCGCTGCAGGGGCTGCAACTGCCGGTGCGCATCGGGGTGCACGATTTCGAGCGCGGTGGCCCGCAACGCATGCGCTTCGACGTCGATGTGTGCGTGGACCTGCAGCGCGCGCACGCCCGCACCGACCGCTTGTCCGACACGTTCGACTACGATGCCATCCGCGACATGATCCGCCACCTGGTAACGCAACAGCACTTCGAGCTGCAAGAAACCCTGTGCGACGCCATCCTGGCGTGGCTGTTGCAGCAGCCGGGCGTGTTGGCCGCGCGCGTGCGCACCGCCAAGCCCGACGTCTACCCCGACTGCGAAGCGGTGGCCGTCGAACGCGTCGGATTGCGACCATGACCGAACCCGTGCAACACAAAATCGGCCGCCAGGTGCTGGCGCTGACCGGCCTGCGCTTTCACGCCAACCTGGGCATCCTGGCGCACGAGCGTCAGGGCCCGCAGCCCATCCAGGTGGACGCCGAGCTCAACCAAGGCTGGCAGCCGCTGCAGCCGCACGACGACGACATCCACCACGTGTTGGACTACCGCAAGGTGCGCCAGATCATCATCGACGAGTGCACCGCCGAGCATGTCAACCTGCTGGAGACGCTCATCGGCAAGCTGGCCACGCGGCTGCTGCAGTTGCCCGGCGTCATCGGGGTGCGGGTGCGCATCGCCAAGCTGGAAATCTTCGACGACTGCGAGGTCGCCATCCGCATGGAATGCGGGCAGTGGTGAGCGCCCCGGCACGGTTTGCGGGACAATGCGCGCATGGACATCGCGTTTGAAAACCGCAAGCTCGAAAAGCGCTTGTGCCGCTTGGTCGGCCAGGCCATCGACGACTACCGCATGATCGAAGATGGCGACCGCGTGATGGTGTGCCTGTCCGGCGGCAAGGACAGCTATGGCTTGCTGGACATCTTGATGCGGCTGCAGCGGCGCGCGCCGGCGCGCTTTGAGCTCATCGCGGTCAACCTGGACCAGCGCCAGCCTGGCTTTCCGGCCGACGTGCTGCCCAACTACCTGCGCACGCTGGGGGTGCCGTTCCACATCGAAACGCAGGACACCTACTCGATCGTCAAAAAGGTCATCCCCGAAGGCAAGACCATGTGCAGCCTGTGCAGCCGGCTGCGCCGTGGCATCCTGTACCGCGTGGCGCGCGAGCTGGGCGCGACCAAAATCGCGCTGGGGCACCACCGCGACGACATCCTGCAAACGCTGCTGCTCAACATGTTTTTCGGCGCCAAGCTCAAGGGCATGCCGCCCAAATTGGTCAGCGACAACGGCGAGCACGTCGTCATCCGGCCGCTGGCCTACGTGCCAGAAAAGGACCTGATCCGTTGGGCCGAGGTGCGCCAATTCCCCATCATCCCGTGCAACCTGTGCGGCAGCCAACAGCACCTGCAGCGCAAGCAGGTGGGTGACTTGCTGCGCGAGTGGGACAAGCGCTACCCTGGCCGCATCGACAACATGCTGCGCGCGCTGCAAAACGTGGTGCCCAGCCACCTGATGGACCGCGGCTTGTACGACTTTGCCGCGGTGCGCGCCACCGGCCGGCCCGAGGCGGAGGGCGATCTCGCGTTCGATGACGAGCCGCTGACCATGCCCGACGCGCACGACGCGACGGACGAGGCGCCCATGGCCGCGCGGCGCATCGTGACCCTTACCCCGCAGGACGCTTGACGATGGGCGGTTGGCGACCCTCGGTGCGCAGCGCGCTGGCCGCGGGCCTGGCGCTGGCGCTGCTGGCGCTGGGCGGTTGCGCCAGCACGCTGCGGCTGGAACACACCGTCAACAGCCAGCCCGCGTGGCGCGCCGACGCGCGGCCGGCCCCCGGCGACCGCTACGTGTTCGAGCGCCTGCCCTCACAGCGCAGCGGCGACACGGCGCGCGAGCAGGACCAGCTCGAAGCCATCGCCACCGAGGTGCTGGCCGGCCACGGCCTGCAGCGCGACGAAGCGGCCAGCGGCGCCGCCGCCAGCGCCGTGCCCTGGGGCGTGCAGCTCGTGGCGCGCTCGGTCAAGTACCCCTACGCGCCGTGGGACGCGCCCGACCTCCGTCCCGGGTGGGTGCCCTACGGGCAGGTGATGGTGGGCCGCGGCGTCGTCAGCTCGATCGGGTTGCAGTGGCACCTGCGCCCGCCGTACTACGTGCGCGAGGTCGCGCTGACCGTGCGCGACCGCCGCAGCGGTGAAGTGGTCTATGAAACCCGCGCCACCCAGGATGGCCCGTGGGCCGACACGCCGACGCTGTGGCGTGCGCTGTTGAGCGCCGCGCTGGACGGGTTTCCGCAGCCGCCCAGCGGGCCGCGGCGGGTGGTCATCGAGCAACCTCGCTAGCAAACGCTGCCAAGCCCGCCGCCGGAGCGAGGCTACCCCGCGCCGGCAGCCCCAGGCAGGGTCACGCCACCGCCAACGCCTCGCTGCCCGCCAGCACCTTGCGCAGCGTGTCGGCCAACTCCTTGGCCGCGAACTTGGCCACGTAGGCGTCGGCCCCGGCGCGTTGCACGTGTTTTTCGTTGGTGTCGCCGGTCAGCGACGAATGGATCACCACCGGCACCGCGCGCAGCAGCGGGTCGGCCTTGATGTTGCGCGTCAGCGTAAAGCCGTCCATCTCGGGCATTTCCAGGTCGCTGAGCACCACCGCCACGCGCTCGTGGATCGGCTGGCCCTTGGCGCGGCAGTCGGCCGCGATCTCTTGCAGCACGCTCCACGCCTCCTGGCCCGACTTGGTCATGATGAAGGGCAACCCCAGCGCCTTGAGCTCGGCTTCGATCATGCTGCGCGCGACGAACGAGTCGTCCGCCGCCAGCACCACCGCGCCCGGCCGCAGCCGCACCGCCGGGCCAACCTTGTCCTGCGCCACCTCGACCGCGTCGCTGGGCATGACCTTTTGCAAAATGGACTCCACGTCCAGGATCTGCACCAGCTTGGTGCCCCCCTGGCCGTCGTCGATGCGGGCGATGCTGGTCACCAAGCCACGCGCCACCGACGCCGTGTTGTCCGCCGACAGAATCTGGTTCCAGTCCAGCCGCACGATATCTTCCACCGACTCGGCCGCAAAGCCCTGGGTGGAGCGCGCGTACTCGGTCACCAGCATCAGGTTGAGGCCCGTCTCGGGCGTGCAGCCCACCACCGCCGGCAGGTCGATCACCGGGATGACCTGCCCGCGCAGGTTGACCATGCCCAGCACGTGCTGCGGCGCGCCCGCCATCGCGGTGATCTGCGGCATGGCCACGATCTCGCGAATCTTGAACACGTTGATGCCGAACAGCTCCGACTGCTCCTTGCCCGGCGCCTTGCCAAGGCGGAACAGGAGCATCTCGAACTTGTTGGAGCCGGTCAGGTTGGTGCGTTCGTCGACTTCTTTTTGAAATGCGCTGCTGCTCATGGGGCGGCCCGAAGGGGTGACGAAAAACCGGCAACCGCCGGCACGTTACCATTCTAGGCTGCGACAACAGGCCACGTAAACCCCACGATGCACGCCACCCGTATTTTGGCCATCCGCCATGGCGAGACCGCCTGGAACCGCGACGCGCGCATCCAGGGGCAACTGGACATCCCCCTCAACGACACCGGGCGCTGGCAGGCCGCGCGGGTGGCCTCGGCGCTGCGCCACGAGCCGATCACAGCCGTCTACAGCAGCGACCTGGGCCGTGCGCGCGACACCGCCGCACCGCTGGCGCAGGCGCTGGCGCTGCCCCTGCGGCTGGACGAAGGCCTGCGCGAGCGCTGCTTTGGCGCCTTCCAAGGCCGCACCTGGGCCGAGCTGGAGCAGGAGCACCCCGACGTCGTGCGCGCCTGGAAAACCCGTGTGCCGGACTACGCGCCCCCCGGCGGCGAGTCGCTGCTGGCGCTGCGCGAGCGCGTCGAAACCACCTTCGCGCGCCTGGCGGCGCAGCACCTGGGCGAGCAAATCGCCGTCGTGGCGCACGGTGGGGTGCTGGACATCCTGTACCGTGCCGCCGCCCGCGTCGACCTGCAGGCGCCACGGGCGTGGGCCATGGGCAACGCCGCCATCCACCGCGTGCTGTGGAGCCCCGACGGCGGCTTTGCGCTGCTGTCGTGGGGCGACACGCGCCACCTGGACGAGGCCGACGAAGCCGGCCCGCTGGACGAGCGCGCCGCCGCCTGACGACCTGCGCACGGGATCGGCGTTAGGGACCGCCGGTGTCGTCGAACAGGCCACCCGCCTGCGCCGGCGGCGCCACCCCCAGGTGCCGGTACGCCGCCAGCGTGGCGCAGCGCCCGCGCGGCGTGCGCTGCAAATAGCCTTGCTGGATCAGGTAGGGTTCGATGACGTCTTCGATCGTGCCCGGCTCTTCGCCGATGCTGGCGGCGATGTTGTCCAGCCCCACCGGGCCGCCGTCGAATTTGTGGATGACCGCCTCCAGCAGACGGCGGTCCATCAGGTCCAGCCCCAGCGGGTCCACATCCAGCATCGCCAGCGCCCGGCGCGCGATGTCCTGCGTGATGACGCCGCGGCCCTTGACCTCGGCGTAGTCGCGCACCCGGCGCAGCAGCCGGTTGGCGATGCGCGGCGTGCCGCGCGAGCGGCGCGCGATCTCCAGCGCCCCCTCCGGCTCGATCGGCGCACCCAGCAGCCCTGCCGAGCGCGTCACGATGCGCGCCAGCTCCTCGGCCGTGTAAAACTCCAGCCGCGCCACGATGCCGAAGCGGTCGCGCAGCGGGTTGGTCAGCATGCCCGCGCGCGTGGTCGCCCCCACCAGCGTGAACGGCTGCAGGTCCAGCTTGATCGAGCGCGCCGCCGGCCCCTCGCCGATCATGATGTCGATCTGGTAGTCCTCCAGCGCCGGGTACAGGATCTCCTCCACCACCGGCGACAGGCGGTGGATCTCGTCGATGAACAGCACGTCGTTGGGCTCGAGGTTGGTCAGCAGCGCCGCCAGATCCTTGGGCTTTTCCAGCACGGGGCCGCTGGTGACGCGCAGGTTCACCCCCAGCTCGTGCGCGATGATGTGCGACAGCGTCGTCTTGCCCAGCCCCGGCGGCCCGAACAGCAGCACGTGGTCCAGCGCCTCGCCGCGCTTTTTGGCCGCCCCGATGAAGATCTCCAACTGCTCGCGCACCTTGGCCTGCCCGACGTACTCGTCCAGGCCTTTGGGCCGCAGCGCGCGCTCCAGCGCCTCTTCGCGCGCCGACTCCGGCACCGCCGCCACCAACCGCTGGCGCGGCGCCAGACCAAAGTCATCGGTTTCGATGGTCATGCCGCCTTACCCCTTGGACAGCGCCTTGAGCGCGAGTTTGATGCCCTCGCTAACCCCCACGTCCGCCGGCAGGGCCTTGAGGGCCGCCGCCGCTTCACGTTCGCTGTAGCCCAACGCCAGCAGCGCTTGCTGGATGTCGGTGTGCGCGTCGCCCACCGGGGCGGCGGTGGCGCCGGCGTCGGCCAGGTCCGGCGCGAGTTTGCCGCGCAACTCCAGCAGCAGCCGCTCGGCGGTTTTTTTGCCGATGCCGGGGATGCGCGTCAGGCGCGCCGCCTGCTGCTGGGCCACGGCCTGCGCCAGCTCCGCCACGCTCAGGCCCGACAGCACCGCCAGCGCCGTGCGCGGCCCCACGCCACCGACCTTGATCAGCTCCCGAAAGGCGCTGCGCTCGGGCGCGCTGGCAAAGCCGTACAGGATGTGCGCGTCCTCGCGCACCACCAGGTGCGTCAACAGCACCACCGGCTGCCCCGTGGCGGGCAAGTTGCAAAAGGTGCTCATCGGCACTTCGACCTCGTAGCCCACACCGTGGCAGTCCACCACGATCATCGGGGGCTGCTTGTGCAGCAGCGTGCCGCTGAGTTGGCCTATCATGGATGCTCTTTCACACGTGCTTTGCCAGTCCAACGGGGATTATCCGCTTTGATCCTGCGCCACGCCTTCGCCCCCGCCGACAGCACCCGCCTGGCCCACCTGTGCGGGCCGCTGGATGCGCACCTGCGCACCATCGAGGCCGCGTTGCAGGTGCGCGTGCAGCACCGCAGCGGGCATTTTCGTGTCGAGGGCCGCAAGGCGGCGGCCACCCAGGCCATGGAGGTGTTGCAGGCGTTGTACGAGCTGGCGCGCGACCCCATCGCGCCGGAAACCGTGCAGTTGATGCTGGTGGGCGACGGCCCCGACGCCGCGCCCGACCCCACGGTGCCGGTGCTGCACACCCGCCGCGGCGACGTGCGCGGCCGCACCGCCAACCAGCAGCGCTACCTGGCCGCCATCGCGGCGCACGACATCACGTTTGGCATCGGGCCGGCGGGCACCGGCAAAACGTACCTGGCCGTGGCCTGCGCGGTGGACGCGCTGCAGCGCAGCGCCGTGCAACGGCTGGTGCTGACCCGCCCCGCGGTCGAGGCGGGCGAGCGGCTGGGCTTTTTGCCGGGCGACCTGGCGGCCAAAGTGGACCCGTACCTGCGGCCGCTGTTCGACGCGCTGTACGACCTGATGGGGTTCGAAGCGGTGCAAAAGGCGCTGGAGCGCCAGCAGATCGAGATCGCGCCGCTGGCCTTCATGCGCGGTCGCACGCTCAACCACGCCTTCGTGATCCTGGACGAGGCGCAAAACACCACGCCGGAGCAGATGAAGATGTTTCTGACGCGCATCGGCTTTGGCTCCAAGGCCGTGGTCACGGGCGACGTCAGCCAGATCGACCTGCCGCGCTCGCAACTGTCGGGCCTGATCGACGCCGAACGCGTGCTCAAGCGCGTGCCTGGCATTGCGTTTGCACGCCTGACCAGCGCCGACGTCGTGCGCCACCCGTTGGTGGCGCGCATCGTCGATGCCTACGAAGCCCGTCCCCCCGCCACCGCCCTGTGAAGGCCACCCCATGCCACGCGCCCTGCCGCCGCTGACATTGTCGCTGCAATTCGCCCGCTTCGAGGGGGTGGAGGCGCACCGCGCCGCGCTGCCCCGCCACCAGGTGGCACGCTGGCTGCGCCACGCGCTGCAGGGGCCGGCCGAGCTGACCGTGCGCATCGTCGACGAGGACGAAGGCCGCTCGCTCAACCGCACCTGGCGCCACAAGGACTACGCCACCAACGTGCTGACGTTCGATTACGAGCGCGCGCCGGTGGTGCTGGCCGACCTGGTGCTGTGCGCCCCGGTGGTGGCGCGCGAAGCGGCGGCGCAGGGCAAAACGTTGGCGCAGCACTACGCCCACCTGCTGGTGCACGGTGCGCTGCACGCCCAGGGCTGGGACCACGAAACCAGCGAGGCCGACGCCGAAGCGATGGAAGCGCGCGAGATCGCCATCCTGGCCGGGCTGGGCTTGCCCAACCCGTACGGCCAGCGCAGCTGTTGAGCCGGTCTCTGGATACGCCGGGACAAGCGGGGGCCGGGTGGCTCATGGCTCCCTCGCGGGCAGGCCGTAAAGCTCGCGGGCGGCCGCCCGCAAACTCGCTTCGCTCGGACATGCGGGCGGCTAGTCGCCCGCTTCGCTAACGGCCTGCGCCGCTCGTCCGCAAATCGCCGCCCGGCCCCCGCTTGCCCCGGTGTCGTCGGCCTCACCAACGCGTTGGAGGGCCGACGGGCCAAGCCGCGCCGGCTGCGGCCCAGCGCGGCGCGTGCCGCGTCAAAGCAGGTCGCGCGGGTCGTCGAAGTGCGCCTCGACGTCGCCCGGCAGCAGTTGGATCGTGGCGCGCAGCCCCGGCACTGCGCTCATCAGCGCCTGCTCGACGCTGGCGCGCAGCGCCGCCGCGCGGCGCAGGCTCCAGTCGGGCGGCAGGTGCATGTGCACGTCCACGTAGCAGCGCTGCCCGGCCTTGCGCGTGTGCAGGTGATCAAAGCGCACGATGGTGCTGCCGCCACGGCGGTGTTCGAACCCGCGCAGCACCTGCTCGATGGTGGCGCGCACCTCGGGTTCGACCGCCTGGTCCATCAGCCCCTGCCCGGCCCGCCACACCAGGCCCACGCCTTCGCGCACGATGTTGGCCGCCACCGCCAACGCCAGCACCGGGTCGAGCCACTCCCAGCCGGTCAGCGCCACCAGCGCCAGCCCACCGATGACGCCGGCCGAGGTCCACACGTCGGTGAACAGGTGGCGCGCGTCGCCCTCCAGCGCCTGCGAGCGGTGCACGCGCGCGGCGCGCAGCATCACCGCCGCCAGCAGCCCGTTGAGCACGGAGCTGGCCACCGACAGCGCCAGCCCCCAGTCGAGCTGCTGCAGCGGCTGCGGGTGCAGCAACCGGTCCACCGCGGTCCAGCCGATGGCCAGCGCCGCCACGACGATCAAAATGCCCTCGAACCCGGCGGAAAAATACTCCGCCTTGTGGTGCCCGTAGGGGTGGTCGTCGTCCGGGGGCGCGGCCGCCACCGTCACCATCCACAGGCCGAAGGTGGCGCCAGCCAGGTTGACCAGCGACTCCAGCGCGTCCGACAGCAGCCCCACCGAGCCGGTCAGCCACCACGCCCCGGTCTTGAGCGCGATGGTGGCCAGCGCCACCGCCACCGACGCCGCCAGCAAACGCTGCGGGGTCAGGCGCTGCCACAGGCCGGTGGCTGCCATCACATCCCCCTTCAGGCCAACGTGACGCGGGCGAACTTGCGCTTGCCCACCTGCACCACGTAGGTGCCGGCAGCCAGCTTGAGCGCGCGGTCGGACACCACCGCCCCGTCCACGCGCACGCCCCCGCCGTCGATGAGACGGTTGGCCTCGCTGGTGGACGGCGCCAGCCCCGCTTGCTTCAGCAGCACCCCAATGCCCAGCGGCGCGCCCTGCAGCGACACCGAGGGGATGTCGTCGGGCACACCACCGCGCGCGCGCAGGTGAAAGTCCTCCTCGGCGCGCGCGGCCGCCGCCGTGCCGTGAAAGCGCGCGGTGATCTCGCGCGCCAGTTCGAGCTTGGCCTCCTTGGGGTTGCGCCCTTGCGCCACCTGCTGCTTGAGCGCTTCGATCTCGGCCAACGGGCGCAGCGACAGCAGCGTGTACCAGCGCCACATCAGCTCGTCGCTGATCGACAGCACCTTGGCGAACATCGTGTTGGCGTCTTCGGTGATGCCGATGTAGTTGCCCTTGGACTTGGACATCTTCTCGACACCGTCGAGCCCCTCCAGCAGGGGCATGGTCAGGATGCACTGCGGCTCCTGCCCGTACTCCTGCTGCAGGTGGCGGCCCATCAGCAAGTTGAACTTCTGGTCGGTGCCGCCCAGCTCCAGGTCGGCGCGCAGCGCCACCGAATCGTAGCCTTGCATCAGCGGGTACAAAAATTCGTGGATCGAAATGGGCACCCCGGCCTTGAAGCGCTTGGTGAAATCGTCGCGCTCCATCATGCGCGCCACCGTGTACTTGGCCGCCAGTTGGATCATGCCGCGCGCGCCCAGCGCGTCGCTCCACTCGCTGTTGTAGCGGATTTCGGTGCGCGCCGGGTCCAGCACCAGGCTGGCCTGCCGGTAGTACGTTTCGGCGTTGGCCTTGATCTGCTCGGGCGTCAGCGGCGGGCGCGTGCTGTTGCGCCCGGACGGGTCGCCGATCAGGCTGGTGAAGTCGCCGATCAAAAAAATCACCTGGTGGCCAAGGTCTTGCAACTGGCGCATCTTGTTCAGCACCACCGTGTGGCCCAGGTGGATGTCGGGCGCGGTGGGATCCAGCCCCAGCTTGATGCGCAGCGGCTGCCCCGTGGCTTCGCTGCGGCGCAGCTTGCGCACCCAGTCGGCCACGGGCAACAGCTCTTCGCAGCCGCGCAGCGTCGTGGCCAGCGCGGCGTGCACAGCGTCGGAAGCGCCTTGCAGCGCCTCGGCGGCGGCCGCGTCGGCGGCCAACACTGTTGAAATATCCATGAGGGTTTACCCAGATGACGGCCGGCGGTCCCCGGCTATACTTGCGCGATCGGCCGGCGCCACGCCGCGCCGCGTGGCTGGCCCAACGGCGCCAGCTGCGTGCGCCCGATTGTAGTCGGCCACCTCCCCGTCCCCCTAAGCCGCCGTGGATGCGCGCTCCACCACGCACCCTAGGCCGCTGCGTGGGGGCTGTCACCGCACGCCCCCCGCGACGACGAGACGTTGTGCATGAAAGAAACAATCGAGTTGCTACGCCGCTGGCTGCAACGCCACCCCCGTGCCGGTGTGGCGGCGCTGGCGGTGCTGTTGATGGGCACCGGGGTCACCGCGTTTGGCACCGACTCGCTGGACACCGCGATCGAGCGGTTACCGCAGCAGCAAGTCACCGAGGCGCTGCCGCTGACCCCGGACGTTGCCGCGGCCGCCGAAGCGCCCGCGCCGTTTGTGCTGTACCGCACCGAGCTGACCCGACACGACGACACCCTGGCCACGCTGCTGCAACGCCTGGGCGTGCGCGACAGCGCCGCGGCCGAGTGGCTGCGCCGCGACGCGCGCATCGCGCAACTGTGGGGCGGCCAGGCGGGCAAGCGCGTCAGCGCCGAAGTCGACGACGACGGGCGGCTGCTGCGCCTGAGCGCGCGCTGGCTGCCCAAGACCGACGCCACGCGCTACGAACAGTTGGTCGTGCAGCGGGACGGTGCCGGGTTTGTCGTGCACCAAGATAGCCTGGCACCACAGGCCACCGTGCGGCTGGCCAGCGGCGTCATCCGCAGCTCGCTGTTTGCCGCCGCCGACGCGGCCGGTCTGCCCGACAGTGTCGCCAGCCAATTGGCTGATTTGCTGGGCGGCGAGATCGACTTTCGCCGTGACCTGCGCGCGGGCGACCGCTTCGAGGTGGTTTACGAGGCCCTGGAAGCCGACGGCGAGGTGCTGCGCTACGGCCGGCTGCTGGCAGCGCGCTTCGTCAACGCCGGGCGCGAACATGGCTTGGTGTGGTTCGAGCCGCCCTCGGGTGGGCGCGGGGCTTACTACAACTTCCGCGGCGAAAGCCTGGCACGCGCGTTTTTGCCCTCGCCGCTGGCGTTCACGCGTGTCAGCTCCGGCTATGGCATGCGCTTTCACCCGGTGTACGGTGACCGCCGCGCCCATATGGGCGTGGACTACGCCGCCCCCACCGGCACGCCGGTGCGCAGCGTGGCCGACGCGGTGGTGGCGTTCGCTGGCTGGCAGCGCGGCTACGGCAACGTCGTCATCCTGCAGCACAAAAACAACCGCAAGACGCTGTACGCACACCTGAGCCGCATCGACGTGCGTAAGGGTCAGCGCGTCGAGCAAGGGCAAACGGTCGGCGCCGTCGGTGCCACCGGCACCGCCACCGGCGCGCACCTGCACTTCGAGTACATGGTCGGCGGCCAGCACCGCGACCCACTGACCATCGCGCGCGACAACCCCAGCGGTGAGCCGCTCGAAGCGCGTCACCGCCCAGCGTTCCAGCAAACCGCCAGCGCGATGCAAAGCAAGCTCGACGCGGCGCGCTGGATCGTGCAAGCCAGCGCCGAATGAGTGCCGCGCCGCTGCGGTGCATCGGGTTGATGTCCGGCACCTCGCTGGACGGGGTGGACGGTGTCATCGTCGCGTGGGACGCCCAGGAGGGCGGCTCGGCAGGGCGCGTCGTCGCGCACGTGCATCAACCGATGCCCGAGGCGCTGCGCGCGGCGCTGCTGGCGCTGCAAACCCCGGGGCCCAACGAGCTGCACCGCGCGCAGCAAGCGGGCGTGGCGCTGGCCGAGGTGTACGCCGGGGTCGTGCATGCCCTGCTGGCCCGCAGCGCGCTGCCGGCGTCGGCCATCGCCGCCATCGGCGCACACGGCCAAACGGTACGCCACCTGCCGCCAGGTCACCCAGCGCTGGGCACCGACGAGGCCCCGTACACGCTGCAACTGCTGGCGCCGGCCTGGTTGGCCGAGCGCACCGGTATCGCGGTGGTGACCGATCTGCGCAGCCGCGACATCGCCGCGGGTGGCCAAGGCGCGCCGCTGGTGCCTGCGTTTCACCGCGCGGCCTTTGGCACGCCGGGGCAGGCGGTGGCGGTGGTCAACATCGGCGGCATCGCCAACGCCACGCTGCTGCGCGCCAACGGCACGGTAACCGGCTTCGACACCGGTCCCGGCAACGTGTTGCTGGATGGCTGGTGCCAACGCCACACGGGCCAACCCTACGACGCCGACGGTGCCTGGGGCCGCCAGGGCCACCCCGACGCGGCGCTGCTGCAAGCGCTGCTGGCCGACCCCTGGCTGGCACGCCGCGGCCCGCGCAGCACCGGGCGCGACCGCTACCACCTGGACTGGCTGGACACCGTGTTGCGCCAACACCCCGGCCTGCGCCCCGCGGATGTGCAGGCCACGCTGGCGGCGTTCACGGTGGGAACGGTGGTTCAGGCGCTGATGCACGCCGACTGGGGCCCCGACGGCCCCGGCAGCCTGCAGCGGGTGCTGGTGTGCGGCGGTGGTGCGCGCAACCGGCAGCTGATGAACGGCTTGTCCGAGCGGCTGTCGCCCGTGCCGGTGGAACCCACCGACCTGCACGGCTGGCCGGCCGAGCAGGTCGAAGCGGCGGCGTTCGCGTGGTTGGCGGCCCAGCACCTGCGCGGCGCCGCCGGCAATGTGCCCGAGGTCACGGGCGCCGCCGGCCCACGGGTGTTGGGCGCGCTGTACCCCACCTGAGCTGGCTCAGCCGACGCTGAAGCTGGAGCCGCAACCGCAGGTGGTCACCGCGTTGGGATTGCGGATGACGAACTGCGCGCCTTGCAGATCTTCCTTGTAGTCGATTTCGGCGCCCATCAGGTACTGCAGGCTCATCGCGTCGATCAACAGGGTGACGCCCCCACGCTGCATTTGCGTGTCGTCCTCGTTGACGGTTTCGTCGAACGTGAAGCCGTACTGGAACCCCGAGCAGCCACCGCCCTGCACGAACACGCGCAGCTTCAGGTCGGGGTTGCCCTCTTCGGCGATCAGCTCGGCCACCTTGGCCGCCGCCGCGTCGGTGAACACCAGCGGTGCGGGCATCTCTTGGGTGGTGTCGGGGGTGGCGGCATCGGCAACGGCGCTCATGGCAATCCTCTCGAAAATGGGTTGGGTGCAAGCTTAGCGCATCCGGGCGCGCCAGGGGGCGCACCCGGGGCGCCAAACCCCTACTGCGCGCAGTGGTTTGTGCCGCCGCTGGCGGCCCCAACCCGGCAACAAAAACGCCTGCCTCCCCGAGCGCGGGACCGGCAGGCGGTGGCGGGTCGCTGCGGCCCGGGCACGCGGCGGGGACTGCCCGCGCCACGCGCACCCAGGGCCTGGCGCCGGATCAGCGCTTGCTGAACTGCTTGGCGCGGCGGGCCTTGCGCAGACCCACTTTCTTGCGCTCGACTTCACGCGCGTCGCGCGTGACGTAGCCCGCGGCGCTCAGTTGCGGCTTGAGGCTGGGGTCGTAGTCGATCAGCGCACGCGTGATGCCGTGGCGCACCGCACCCGCTTGCCCCGACTCGCCGCCGCCGTGGACGTTGACCATGATGTCGAACGTCTCTTCATGACCCGTCAGCACCAGCGGCTGGCGCGCGATCATGATGGAGGTCTCGCGACCGAAATACTCGCGGATGTCACGACCGTTGATCGTGATCTTGCCCGAGCCCTTTTTGAGGAACACGCGGGCGACGCTGGTCTTGCGCCGGCCGGTGCCGTTGTTCCATTCACCGATCATGCTGCCGCTCCTTTAGATTTCCAGCACCTTGGGTTGCTGGGCACCATGCGGATGCTCCGGGCCGGCGTAGACCTTGAGCTTTTTGATCATGGCGTAGCCCAGCGGCCCCTTGGGCAGCATGCCCTTGACGGCCTTTTCCAGCGCGCGGCCCGGGTGCTTGGCCTGCATGTCGCGGAAATTGATCGAGCGAATGCCACCGGGGTAGCCGGTGTGGCGGTAGTAGATCTTGTCCTGGGCCTTGTTGCCCGTGACGCGGATCTTGTCGGCGTTGACGACGATGATGAAGTCGCCCGTGTCGACGTGAGGGGTGTAGATGGCCTTGTGCTTGCCGCGCAGTCGGCGTGCCACTTCGCTGGCGACACGTCCGAGCACCTTGTCGGTGGCGTCAATCACAAACCACTCATGCACCACCTCAGCGGGCTTGGCGCTGAAGGTCTTGGTCATGGTTTGGGTTCCTGTGGTTTGGCCGGCTCTTTTCCACGGTCGGAGCCGCTTCTGCTGGCGGCCTCTGAGGTGGTGTTGCTGCTTCGCCGCGGAGCCTGGCGTGGCGCTGCGAAACAGGGCATTATAGCCCATAGACGACAGCGCGCCAGCGCCACGCCGGCTGCGCGGACGCCTCGGCTACGATAGCGCACGATGTTCAGTTACCGACACGCCTTCCACGCGGGCAACCACGCCGATGTGCTCAAGCACCTGGCGCTGCTGGCCGCCCTGCAGCACCTGCAGCACAAGGACACCGGCCTGTGGCTGGTGGACACGCACGCCGGCGCCGGCCAGTACCGGCTCGACCACGACGCCGCGCAAACCTCGGGCGAGGCCGCAGCCGGCATCGGCGCGCTGTGGCGCCACGCCCAGGGGCAGGCCGACACCCCACCACCGGTGCGCGCCTACCTGGAGGCCGTGGCCGCGTGCAACCCCGACGGCGCGCTGCGCCACTACCCCGGCTCGCCAGCGCTGCTGGCGCAACGGCTGCGGCCCCAAGACCGGCTGGCCCTGTTCGAGTGGCACCCCACCGACGGAAGGCTGCTGGACCGCCAGGTGCGCGCCTGGAGCGAGCAATGGCCGCACGCCCGCATCACGCTGCGGCGCGACGACGGGCTGCGCGGCCTGCGCGCGCTGCTGCCACCACCCACGCGCCGTGCGCTGGTGCTGATCGACCCCAGCTACGAACTCAAGACCGACTACGCCGCCGTCGTGGCCACCGTGGGCGAGGCGCTGCACCGCTTCGCCCAAGGGTGCTACCTGGTGTGGTACCCGCTGATCGGGCGCGAGCAGGCGCACGCGCTGCCCAAGCGGCTGCGTGCGTTGGCGCAGCACCATGGCCGCGCCTGGTTGCAGGCCGAGCTCAACGTCGGCACGCGCCCCGACCCGCAGCGCAAGGCCGCCGCCGCACGCGGGCGCGTCACCACGGGGCTGCGCGCCAGCGGCATGCTGATCATCAACCCGCCCTACACGCTGGCCGAGCAGTTACGCACCGCGCTGCCCTGGGTGCTGGACGCGCTTCGCCAAGGCCCTGGCGCCGCGTGGCGGGTGGACGGCGGCGAGCCCCCGCGCGCCTAAGACGCCGGGTCCCCAACGCCCCCGCCCCGGCGGCTCAACCCGTGGGGGGCTGCGCCCGGCCCAAGCGGCTGCGTCCGCTCACGCGGCCGCCAGCGCCTGCTCCAAATCGGCTTTGAGGTCGTCGATGTGCTCAATGCCAACGCACAGGCGCACGGTGTCTTCGGTGACACCCGCCTTGGCCAGCTCCTCGGGCGACAGTTGCCGGTGCGTGGTGCTGGCCGGGTGGGTGGCCAGCGAGCGCACGTCGCCGATGTTGACCAGCCGCGTGAACAGTTGCAGCGCATCCAAAAAACGCTCGCCGGCCGCGCGCCCGCCTTCGATGCCAAAGGTCAGCAGCCCCGACGCGCGCCCGCCCAGGTAGCGCTGCGCCAGCGCGTGGTACGGGTCGTCGGGCAGGCCGGCGTAGCGCACCCAGCGCACCTTGGGGTGCGCGCGCAAAAACCGCGCCACCGCCAGCGTGTTGTCGCAGATGCGGTCCATGCGCAGCGGCAGCGTCTCGATGCCCTGCAGGATCAAAAAGGCGTTGAACGGCGAAATCGCCGCGCCCATGTTGCGCAGCGGCACCACGCGCGCGCGGCCGATGTAGGCCGCCGGCCCCAGCGCCTCGGTGTAGACCACGCCGTGGTAGCTGACATCCGGTTCGTTGAGGCGCTTGAAGCGCGCTTTGTGCTCGGCCCACGGGAACTTGCCCGAATCGACGATCGCGCCGCCCACGCTGGTGCCGTGGCCACCCAGGTATTTGGTGAGCGAATGCACGACGATGTCGGCGCCGTGCTCAAACGGGCGGCACAGGTAGGGGCTGGGCACGGTGTTGTCGACGATCAGCGGCACGCCGTGGCGGTGCGCGATGGCCGCCAGCGCCGCCAGGTCGGTGACGTTGCCGCGCGGGTTGCCCATCGACTCGCAGTAGATGGCCTTGGTGCGCGCGTCGATCAGCGGCTCGAAGGTTTCTGGGCGGTCGCTGTCGGCAAAGCGCACCTCGATGCCGTACTGCGGCAGCGTGTGCGCAAACAGGTTGTAGGTGCCGCCGTACAAGGCGCTGGCCGACACGATGTTGTCGCCCGCCTCCGCAATGGTCTGGATGGCGTAGGTGATGGCCGCCTGCCCCGAAGCCAGCGCGAGCGCCCCGACGCCACCTTCCAGCGCCGCCAGGCGCGCCTCCAGCACCGCCTGGGTCGGGTTCATGATGCGGGTGTAGATGTTGCCCGGCACCTTGAGGTCGAACAGGTCGGCGCCGTGCTGCGCGCTGTCGAAGGCGTAGGCCACCGTTTGGTAGATCGGCGGCACGACGGCCTTGGTGGTCGGGTCGGGTTGGTAGCCGGCGTGCACGGCCTGGGTTTCGAATCGCATGGCAGGTTCTCCTCGGCAAACCACGGGGGTCAGGGATGGCGGCGGCAACGATAGCGCAGCGTGGCCGACGTTGTCCACGAATTTCGGCTCATGTTCTTATACGCCCAAGCGTATAAACACCCGCTCACACTGGCGCCAGGCCCAAGCGGTCCAGGATCGCCAGCGTCGGCTCGGCCTGGTTCATCGTGTAAAAGTGCAGCCCCGGCGCGCCGGCGCGCAGCAACCGCTCGCACAGCGCGCTGACCACGTCCAGGCCAAACGCGCGGATCGAGGCCGTATCGTCGCCGTAGCCCTGCAGCCGCAGCCGGATCCAGCGCGGGATTTCGGCGCCGCAGGCATCGGAAAACCGCATCAACTGCGTGGCGTTGGTGATGGGCATGATGCCGGGCACGATGGGCACGGTCACACCCGCCGCGCGCGCTTCGTCGACGAAGCGCAGGTAGGCGTCGGCGTTGAAAAAATACTGCGTGATGGCGCCGTCGGCCCCGGCGGCGACCTTGGCGGCGAACGCCTGCAGGTCGGCCTCGGGCGAGCGCGCCTGGGGGTGCATTTCGGGGTACGCCGCCACCTCGATGTGAAAGGCGGCGCCAAACTCCGCGCGGATGAACGCCACCAGGTCGCGCGCGTAGGTGAATTCCCCCCCCAGGCCGTAGCCGCTGGGCAGGTCGCCGCGCAGCGCCACCAGGCGGCGCACGCCCAGGCGCTGCAGCTCGGCCAGTTGCGCGCGCACGCGCTGGCGCGTCGCGCCAATGCACGAAAAGTGCGCCGCGGCGTCCACGCCTTCGGCCAGGATCTCGGCCACCGTGGTGAACGTGCCCTCCTGCGTGGAGCCGCCGGCGCCGTAGGTGACCGAGCAAAACTGCGGCCGCGCGGCGTACAGCCGCTGCCGCGCGGCGCGCAGCTTGGCCGCGCCTTCGGGCGTCTTGGGCGGGAAAAACTCAAAACTCAATGGGCAAGCCATGCCAAAAACTCCCGGTTGCCATCGCCACCGGCGATGGGGCTGTCAAAGTAGTCGCGCAGCCGCAAGCCCAGCGCCGCAGCCGCCGCTTCGATGCGCTGGCGCACCCGCGCCCAGGCCGCCGGGTCGCGCACCACGCCACCCTTGCCGATGTCGGCCGGCTGCAGCTCGAACTGGGGCTTGACCAGCATCAGCATGTCGCCGCCGGGCGCCAGCAGCGGCACCAGCGCCGGCCACACCAGCGTTTGCGAGATGAAGGACAGGTCCCCGACGATGAGGTCAAACGGTGGCGCCGCCGCCGCACCGCCCAGCGCACGCAACCGCTCGGGGGTGAGCTCGCGCGCGTTGCAACCTTCGATGGCGATGACGCGCGCGTCGGCGCGCAGCCGCGGGTGCAACTGGCCGTGGCCAACCTCCACCCCGACCACGCACGCAGCGCCGTACTGCAGCAGGCAGTCGGTGAACCCGCCGGTGCTTTGGCCGACGTCGAGGCACCGCCGCCCAGCCACCGCCACGCCGGTGCGCTGCAGCGCGGCGGCCAGCTTGAGCCCCGCACGCGACACGTAGCGCACCTCGGCGTCGTCGGCCACGCGCAGCTCGGCGTGCGCAGGCAGCGCCTCGCCGGCTTTGCGCACCGTGCGCCACGCCGCGGCGACCTCGGGCCGCCACTGCACCGCGCCGGCGTCGATGAGCCGCTGCGCCGCCGAGCGCGACGCCACCAGGCCGCGCTGCACGAGCTGCTGGTCTGCCCGCATCGCGCCCGCGCCGGCCCTCAGTAGCGGTAGGTGTCGGGCTTGTACGGCCCCTCTTTAGGCACGCCGATGTAGGCGGCCTGCTCGTCGGTCAGCTCGGTCAGCATGGCGCCGAGTTTTTTGAGTTGCAGCCGCGCCACCTTTTCGTCCAGGTGCTTGGGCAGCACATAGACCTTGCCCTTTTCGTAGTAGTCGCGATGGGTGAACAGCTCGATTTGCGCGATGGTCTGGTTGGCAAACGAGCTGCTCATCACGTAGCTCGGGTGGCCGGTGGCGCAGCCCAGGTTGACCAGCCGCCCCTTGGCCAGCAGGATGATGCGTTTGCCGTCGGGGAAGATCACGTGGTCCACCTGCGGTTTGATCTCCTCCCACGTGCACTTGGCCTCCAGCGCCGCGACGTCGATCTCGTTGTCGAAGTGGCCGATGTTGCACACGATGGCCTGGTCTTTCATGCGGGCCATGTGCTCGTAGGTGATGACGTGCTTGTTGCCGGTGGCGGTGACAAAGATGTCGGCCTTGTCGGCGGCGTAGTCCATCGTGACGACCTTGTAGCCTTCCATCGCCGCCTGCAGCGCGCAGATGGGGTCGATCTCGGTCACCCACACCTGGGCCGAGAGCGCCCGCAGCGCCTGCGCGCTGCCCTTGCCGACGTCGCCGTAGCCGCACACGACGGCGATCTTGCCGGCGACCATCACGTCGGTGGCGCGCTTGATGCCGTCCACCAGCGACTCACGGCAGCCGTACAGGTTGTCGAACTTGCTCTTGGTGACGCTGTCGTTGACGTTGATGGCGCGAAACATCAGCTCGCCGCGCGCGGCCATCTGCTGCAGCCGCTTGACGCCGGTGGTGGTCTCCTCGGTCACGCCGATGATGCGCGCGGCCTTGCGGCTGTACCACGTCGGATCCTGCGCCAGGCGCTGGCGGATGGCCGCAAACAGCACGCGCTCTTCTTCGCTGGTGGGGTGGTCCAGCACCGACGCATCGCGTTCGGCCCGGCAACCCAGGTGCATCAGCAGCGTGGCGTCACCGCCGTCGTCCAGGATCATGTTGGGGCCTTCGTCGGGCGCGCCCGCGGGGCCGAACTCAAAAATGCGGTGCGTGTAGTCCCAGTACTGCTGCAGCGTTTCGCCCTTGAAGGCAAACACCGGCGTGCCGGCGGCGGCGATGGCGGCGGCGGCGTGGTCCTGGGTAGAAAAGATGTTGCACGAGGCCCAGCGCACCTGCGCGCCCAGCGCCTGCAGCGTCTCGATCAACACCGCGGTCTGGATCGTCATGTGCAGGCTGCCGGCGATGCGCGCGCCCTTGAGCGGCTGGCTGGCGGCGTACTCCTCGCGGATCGCCATCAGCCCCGGCATTTCGGTTTCGGCGATGCGGATTTCCTTGCGGCCCCAGTCGGCCAGGCCGAGGTCGGCCACCACGCAGTCGGTGGGCAGCGGGGTGTTGAGCGGTGCGTTCATGCGGTGACTCCTTCGCGTCGAGGGCCACCGGTGCGTGGGCGCGGGGATCAAGCTCACACCACGCGCCGGTGGGGTGAGCGTCGTTGGCAACAAAACCGCCGCCCCGGCGGGTGGGCGCGGTCGGTCGTCCGTCGAGCCTCGCGCCACCGGCTTGGCGGAACCGGCCACGGCGCTGCAACGCTCCTCGCGGAACGACGTGCATTATAGGGTGGGCCGGGCGCGCACGCTTTCTATAATCGGGCATGCGCCATCCGGCGCTGTCGCCCCCTTTGGACCCACGCACCATCTTGGACACCGTCGCCCCCGCCCCCACCGCCACACCGGCGTTGCAGCTCGTGGCCGCCGACATGCAAGCGGTGGACACCGTCATTCAGCAACGGCTGGGCAGCGACGTGCCGCTGGTGGGGCAGGTGGCGCACTACATCGTGGGCGCGGGCGGCAAGCGGGTACGCCCGGCCTTGCTGCTGCTGATGTGCGCGGCGCTGGGCTGCGCCGACCCGCGGCGCCACACGCTGGCGGCGGTGGTGGAGTTCATCCACACCGCCACGCTGCTGCACGACGACGTGGTGGACGAGTCCACGCTGCGGCGCGGGCGCGACACCGCCAACCAGGTGTTTGGCAACGCCGCCAGCGTGTTGGTGGGTGACTTTTTGTACTCGCGCGCGTTCCAGATGATGGTGGACTGCGGCGACATGCGCATCATGCGCGTGCTGGCCGACGCCACCAACGTCATCGCCGAGGGCGAGGTGCTGCAGTTGATGAACATGCACGACGCGCACCTGGACGAGGCCGCGTACCTGCGCGTCATCCGGGCCAAGACGGCCAAGCTGTTCGAAGCCAGCACCCGTATCGCGGCGCTGCTGGCCGACGCCGATGCCGACACCGAGGCGGTCTGCGCCGAGTACGGCCAGGCGCTGGGGGCGGCGTTTCAGATCGTCGACGACGTGCTCGACTACGAAGGCGATGCCGCCGAACTCGGCAAAAACCTCGGCGACGACCTGCGCGAGGGCAAGGTGACGCTGCCCATCATCTGCACGCTGCGGCGTTGCCACGCCGACGAGGCCGCGCTGATTCGGCAGGCCATCGAAACCGGCGGCAGCCAGCAGCTGAGCGAGATTTTGCGCATCGTGCGCGCCAGCGGCGGGCTCGACGAAGCGCGCGCCTGGGCCGCGCGCGAGGCCGAGCGCGCCATCGCCGCCGCACGCGCGCTGCCCACCGGCGGCGCGCCCGAGCGCGAGCGGCACCAAAAAGCTCTGGTACAATTAGCGGCTCAGCTGCTGACGCGCCGCGCCTGAGGCGCATCGCACCGCCAGCAGCAGGCCTCGGGGTGTAGCTTAGCCTGGTAGAGCGCTACGTTCGGGACGTAGAGGCCGGAGGTTCGAATCCTCTCACCCCGACCATCGACCCATGCACCATCGCCCAAGCCCCTGCGTCAGGGGCTTTTTTGTTGGAGCGCCTCAAAGGCGCGCGAGCAAACGGTCGGGGTTGACGCGCACCTTCACCTGCTGCGGCGCCACACTGCCACGCACCGCCCAGGCGGGCTGTTCGGTGTCGCGCAGCGGCGGTTCGCCACGCGGCAGCCCGTCGCGGCCGATCAGCGCAAACACAAGCGGCGTGTTGGCTCGGCGCCCGCGGCGGGCCACCACGCCCAGCTCGCCGCTGGCCAGCTCCACGTAGCTGCCCGGTACGTACAAGCCCACCGTTTTGACCAACGCCGTGCCCAACGGCGTGGGCACGCCGCTGGCGTCCAGCGCCACGTCGCGGGCCGCGCGCGGCGGCGGCAAGCCGGGGCGGTGCACGCGCGGGCTCAGGCGCGCCACGTACACATCCGCCAGGCGCAGCAGCTGCGCTTCGCGCGAGGGGTCGGCCACGCCGCGCGGGTACCCGCCGCCGCCGCTGACCTCGTGGTGGTCACGCACCAACGCCAGCCACAGCGGGTCGCTGACCCCGAGGCGGCGCAGCAGCCCTTCCCCGCGCTCGGGGTGCGCCAGCACGGCGCGGCGCTGCTCGCCGTGCAGCGGTCCTTCTTGCCGCGCCAGGTCGTCGTGCAGCCGCGCCATGCCCACGTTCATCGACAGCGCGGCGCGGCGCAGGCTCTGCAGCGTCGCCTCGGGCCAACGCAGCGTGTGGTGCGCGGTCAACTCCGCCACCACGGCGCAGGTCAGCGCATGGCTGGCGCTGTAGCCCAGCTCCGGGTTGAGCAGCATCTGCACCAACACAAAGAGCACGTCGTCCGCGCCGTGCTGGCGCACCAGCGCTTGCAGGCGCTGGTCCACGCGCACGAACCGCCCGCTCCAATCCTGCAGCTGCTCCCCTTGGTGCAGCAGCAGCGTCAGCGCCGCGTGCAGGTCGGCCAGCGCTTCGGTCAGGGGGCGCTGGTCCTCGTCGATCGCGGCCGGGGGCTCGAACGCCATCGGCCGCGCCACGCCGGCGATGGCCTGCAGCGGCTGGTTGCTGCGCAACGCGCGGTCCAGCGCCGCCGTGTAGTGAAAGCGCCAGACCTCGTGGTCTTCGCGCCGGATCATCGGCGCGTGCATGCGCAGCCACTCGCGGTGGTGTTCGTCGCGGATGATGGCGCCCTTGCGCAGCAGCAGCTGGCCGCGCGCGTCCCAGACGTTGACGGGCAGCGGCTCACCCAGGGTGATCTCGTCGATCGGCAATGGCACGTACATGGTGGCGGGCTTTCCCAGGCGCGACTGTAGCGCAGCGCCCCTCGACGCAAAGCCTGCATCATCGCCGCAAAGCCACGATTCATGGCGATAATGCCTCACCATGCCGTTCGATGGGAACTTCATCCGATGACCGACGCCGCGCTGCCCGTGATCGCCGTCGACGAGCTGCGCGTCGGCCACTACGTGCTGCTCGACCTGGGGTGGATGGACCACCCGTTCGCACGCAACAACTTCCGCATCGAATCGACGCGCCAGATCGAAACCATCCGTGCCCTGGGTCTGACGCGGGTGCGCATCGACCCGGCCCGCAGCGACCCCGAAAGCGACCCCGAACCGCCGTCCGCCCAGCCCGGCGCGGACACGCCGGACGCCGCCACCCCGGAGCGCGGCGCCGACCCGCGCCGCTTGGCCTTGGCGGCGCAGCGGCGCGCGCTGCAGCAGTGCGAACGCCGCTACCACGAGGGCACGCGACGCTACAAAGCCCTCGCGGACGAGGTGGAGCGCGCACCGCAGGCCGCAGGCGCGCAGGCGCGGGCGTTGGTCCATGAGCTGGTGGGCGAGCTGGGTGCCCAGGCCGAATCGGCGATCCGGCTGCTGGGCGACGTCCAGGGTGACCGTGGCGCCCAGCACGCGATGAACGTGACGGTGTTGGCGCTGCTGCTGGGGCGCGCGCTGGGCTTCGATGCGCCGGCGTTGCAGGCGTTGGGGCAAGCGGCGCTGCTGCACGACATCGGCAAGCTGCGGCTGCCGGAGGTTGTGCGGCACAAGGACGACGCGTTCACGCCGGCGCAGCTCAAGGCCTACCAATCCCACCCGGACGAAGGGGCCGCGCTGGTGCGCGCCATGGGGCTGGACGAGGCGGTGGCGCAGGCGGTGGCGCAACACCACGAAGCCGCCGACGGCAGTGGCTTTCCGCACGGCCACGCGGCCGAGGCGCTGCTGCCCGCCGCCCACGTGCTGGCGTTGATCAACCGCTACGACCGTCTGTGCAACCCCCACCACCCGGCCAAGGCGCTCACGCCCCACGAGGCCTTGGCCCTGCTGTTCGCGCGTCACAAAGCGCAGTTCGACGCGCGCACGCTGGCCGCCTTCATCCGCATGATCGGGGTGTACCCGCCGGGCTCGATCGTGCAGCTCAGCGACGGGCGCTACGCCACCGTGCAGGCGGTCAACGCCAGCCGGCCGCTCAAGCCCCGCGTGCTGGTGCACGACCCCGCGGTGCCGCGCAGCGAGGCGCTGCTGCTGGACCTGCAGGCGCAGCCGCAGCTGTCGATCCAGCGCAGCCTGCGGCCCGACCAACTGCCGCGCGCGGCGCTGGACTACCTGGAGCCACGCGCCCGCTACTGCTACTTTTTTGAGCGTGCGCTCGATGCCCAGGCCGGGGAGGAACAACCGTGAGCCACCTGCACTGGGTCGCCATCACGGAAGGGCTGCTGGAGTCCGTGTGGGTGGTCGACCCCGAAACGCTGCACATCCTCGCCGTCAACGAAGCCGCGCTGCGCCTGTTGGGCGCGCGGCGCGACGAGGTGGTGGGCAGCCCCGTGCACCGCTGGGCCAGCGACCTGCAAGACCACGTGTACTGGGACGAGTGGCGCCGCGGTGTGGTGCAGACGCTGGAGTCCGAGGCGATGCTGGTGCGCCGCGATGGCGAACTGCTGCGCGTGCAGCGGCGCATCGGCCCGGTGCGCCCCGCCGACGGCGCGACCGTGGTGCTGGTGGCGATGCAGGACCTGACCGAATACCAACGCACCCAGCAGCGCCTGGAGGAACTGCTGGCCGAGCTGCGCGCGGTGCTGGAGTCGTCGTCCGACGGCATCCTGGTGTGCGACCTGGACGGGCGGGTGCGGGCGTTCAACCGTGCGTTTGCGCAGATGTGGGCCTTGCCCACCACGCTGCTGACGACGCCCGACGATCCGGCGCTGCTGCGGCATTTGGCGGCCAGCGTCAGCGACGCCAGCGCGTTTCAGGCGCGCTTGAGCGAGCTGCAACGCGCCCCGCTGATGGAAGCGCACGACATCGTGCTGCTGCGCAGCGGCCGCATGCTGGAGCGCGCCTCGCGCCCGCAACTGGCGCGTGGGCGCCCGATTGGCCGCATCCACGTGTACCGCGACGTCACCGAGCGCGCCGCCATCGACGCCAAGCTGCGCCTGGCGGCCAAGGTGTTCGAGTCCAGCCTGGACGCCATCGTCGTCACCGACCCCGAGCGACGCATCGTCGCGTGCAACCCCGCGGCGCTGCGGCTGACCGACCGGGCCAACGACGACCCCGCCGGCCAGCCGGTGGCCACGCTGCTCGACGCCCCCAACCGCCCCGGCTGGGAGGCGGAGGTGGCGGCGGCGCTGGCCGAGCGCGGCTACTGGGAAGGCGAGCTGTGGCTGCGGCGCGCGCACGCGCCCGCCGTGGCGCTGCTGGTGTCGTGGGTGCTGCTGCGCGACGCGCAGGGGCAGCCGCTCAACACCGTGCTGTTCGCCAAGGACCTGTCGGAAAAGCTCGAGGCCCAGCGCCGCATCGAGCAGCTGGCCTACCACGACCCGCTCACCGGCCTGCCCAACCGGCTGCTGCTGGGCGAGCGCGTCGCCCACGCGGTGCGGCTGGCGCAGCGCAGCGGGCGTGGCTTTGCGGTGCTGTTTTTGGACCTGGACCGCTTCAAGGGCATCAACGACTCGCTCGGGCACGCCTTTGGCGACCGTGTGCTGGTCGAGGTGGCGCAGCGCCTGCAGCGCTGCTTGCGGCAAACCGACACGCTGGCGCGGCTGGGGGGTGACGAGTTCGTCATCCACCTACACGACGCCGACCGCAGCGCCGCCGAGCGCACCGCGCAGCGCATCATCGACGCGGTGGCGCGCCCGGTGACGATCGACGAGATGCAGTTCACGCTGTCGTGCAGCATCGGCATCGCCATGTACCCGCACGACGGCACCACGCTGGACGAGCTGATCCAGTGCGCCGACACGGCGATGTACCAGGTCAAGGAGCGTGGCAAAGGGCACTGGCGCTTTTACCAGGCCGAGATGAACGCGCACCTGCTGGCGCGCATCCAGACCGACCACGCGATGCGCCTGGGGTTGCAGCACGGCGAATTCGAGCTGCACTACCAGCCGCGCGTGGACCTGCGCAGCGGCCGCGTGACGGCGTGCGAGGCCCTGCTGCGCTGGCACCGCCCCGGCCATGGGCTGGTGCTGCCGGGGGCCTTCATCGGCGTGGCGGAGGAAACGGGCCTGATCGCGCAGCTTGGGCAGTGGGTGCTGGAGCAGGCGGTGGCGCAGGCGCGCCGCTGGGCCGACGCCGGGCGCCCTGCGCAGGTGGCGGTCAACGTCTCGGCGCTGCAGTTCGAGCAGACCCAATTCGTGCAGGACGTGGCCGATACGCTGCAGCGACACGGGCTGCCCGCCGGCCTGCTGGAGCTGGAGCTGACCGAATCGATCCTGGTGCGCGACGCCGAGGAAGCGCTGGCCAAGCTGCAGGCGCTGGCCCAGCTTGGCATCACGCTGTCGCTGGACGACTTTGGCACCGGGTATTCGAGCTTGACGTACCTAAAGCGTTTTGCGCTGCACCGACTCAAAATCGACCGCAGCTTCGTGCTGGCGCTGCACGAGGACGGCCAGGCCGACGCCGCCATCGTCGCGGCGATCGTGCAAATGGGGCACGCGCTGGGCATGGAGGTGGTGGCCGAGGGGGTCGAGCACGCGCCGCAACTGCAGCGGCTGCAGGCGCTGGGCTGCGACCACTTTCAGGGCTTTTGGTACGCGCGGCCGTTGCCGGTGGCCGAGGTCGAAGCGCACCTGGGTCGCACGGTGACGCTGCCCGGTGCGGCACCCGCCCCCTCAGCCTGACCCGAGGGCCGCCACCCACGCCTGCAGGTCGTCGGCCTTGACCTGCCCGAGCTTGCGCGCATGCACGCGCCCCGCCGCGTCGAACACGACACTGAACGGCAGCGCGCCGGTGGCGTTGCCCAACTGCTTGGCCAGCTCCGTGCCGCCCAGGCCCGCCAGCCCCACCGGCAGCGTCAGCGGCATGCGCTGCAAAAAGGTGCGCACGCTGCTGGGCTGGTCGATGGCCAGCGCCAGCACGCGCCAGCCGCTGGCGCGCCGCTCGTCGTAAAAGCGCTGCAGCAGCGGCAGCTCTTCCACGCACGGCGGGCACCAGGTGGCCCAAAAGTTGAGCAGCAGCGGACCGCCGCGCAGCGCCTCGGCACGCACTTCGTCGCCCGCGGGCGTGGGCCAACGCCCGGCCCAAAACGCCGCCGCGGCCGCGTCGGCCGCCGGCTCCAGCCGCAACCGCCACGCGGCCACGCCGGCGCCGGCCAGCGCCGCCAGCGCCCCCACACCCACCATCCAGCCCCGCCGCGTGCCGCTCATGCCTGGGCTCCTTCGGCGTCGGCGTGCAGCAGCGCCTGCAGCTCGGCCGCCGTGCCGCGCGGGGTGCGCCCCAGCGCATCGGCCAGGCGCGCCCCACGTTGCGCTGCGGTGTCGTTGACCCACAGGTGCACGGTCACCCAGTCCTGCAGCGCCTCGCAGCGCTGCGCGACGCTGAGCACCTCCACCTCGCGTCCGTGCAACCCGCGCGCGCGCTGCGCGTCGTAGCGCACGCCGGCGTTGATCAGGGCGATCTCCACCGCTTTGGGGTCGTCGCTGAACAACTGCAGGTGCACGTCCGAGCGCCGCGTCGCGGTGCCGTGCCACACCGCCCCGCCCACCAGCGGCTCGAACGCCGCCAGGCGCTGCATCCACTGCAGCGCCACGCCGCGCAGCGCGTGCAGCTCGGCCGGCTGGGTGTCGGCGTGGAAGATGGCCAGGTGCTCGCGGATGGCGGCGTCCAGGGTCGCCGCGTCGGGCAGCGGCGTGCGCGCGGGCAGCCCCAGGCGCTGCAGCGCGCGCTGGCAGGCCGCGCGTGCCTCCAGGCCTTCGTCCACCATGTGGGCGGCGGCCAAGGCGGCGATTTCGTGTTGCAGGGCGGCAGGCATGCCGGCATTGTCGGCGATTCGCGGCCATGGCGCAGCGGCCCGCGATAATGCGCCCATGCACATCCACATTTTGGGCATCTGCGGCACCTTCATGGGTGGTCTGGCGGCGCTGGCGCGCGAGGCCGGCCACCGCGTCACCGGTTGCGACGCCGGCATCTACCCCCCGATGAGCGAGCAGTTGCAGGCGCTGGGCATCGAGATGATCGAAGGCTACGGGGCCGATCAGCTCGCGCTGCGCCCCGATGTCTTCGTCGTCGGCAACGTGGTCAGCCGCGCCCGGCTGCCCGACGGCCGCCCCAAGTTCCCGTTGATGGAAGCGATTCTGGACACCGGCGCACGCTACACCAGCGGCCCGCAGTGGCTGGCCGAGCACGTGCTGCACGGTCGCCACGTGCTGGCGGTGGCCGGCACCCACGGCAAGACCACCACCACCGCGATGCTGGCCTGGATCCTGACCTGCGCCGGGCACAACCCCGGCTTTTTGGTCGGCGGGGTGCCGCTGGACTTTGGCGTCTCGGCGCGGCTGGGGCGCGGGCCGTCGCCAGGGCAGCGCCCACCGTTCGTCATCGAAGCCGACGAGTACGACACGGCGTTTTTCGACAAGCGCAGCAAGTTCGTGCACTACCGTCCCCGCACCGCCGTGCTCAACAACCTGGAGTTCGACCACGCCGACATCTTCGACGACCTGGCGGCCATCGAGCGGCAATTCCACCACCTGCTGCGCACGGTGCCGGCCAGCGGCCGCGTGGTGGCCAACGGGCTGGAAGAGAGCCTGACGCGCGTGCTGCACCAGGGGCTGTGGAGCGAGCTGCGCACCTTCGGCGCCGCCGACAGCGACTACACGGCCGAGGGCGAGCCGCACGACTTTGCCGTGCTGCGCCGTGGCACGCCGGTGGCGCGCGTGCGCTGGGGCCTTGCCGGCGTGCACAACCAGCTCAACGCGCTGGCGGCCATCGCCGCGGCCGAGCACGTCGGCGTCGAGCCGGGTCAGGCGGCCGAAGCGCTGGCCGCTTTTCAGGGGGTGCGGCGGCGGCTGGAGGTGCGCGCGCGGGTCGCGCTGGGCGACGGGATCGTCACCGTGTACGACGACTTTGCGCACCACCCGACGGCGATGCGCACCACGCTGGAGGGCCTGCGCCAGCGGCTCGACGCGCAGGGGCGCGGGCACGAGCGCATCGTGGCCATTTTCGAGCCACGCTCCAACACGATGAAGCTGGGCACGATGAAAGCCCAGTTGCCTTGGGCCCTGGAGCCGGCCGCGCTGGCGTTTTGCCACGCCGGCGGCCTGGGCTGGGACGCCGCCGCAGCGCTGGCCCCGCTGGGCGCGCGCGCGCAGGTGGCGCCCGACATCGACACGTTGGTGGCGCAGGTGGTGGCCGCCGTGCGCCCGGGCGACCACCTGCTGTGCATGAGCAACGGCGGCTTTGGCGGCGTGCACGACAAGCTGGCCACGGCGCTGAGCGCCGCCGCCCACGCGCCCGGCGCCGCGGCGCTTCAGTAACCGACCGTCAGCGCGGGCACGTCCACCTTGACGATGGGCTTGGCCAACAGGCTGCTGGCCGCGCGCGCGTACACCATCGCCCAAGCCCGGTGCTCGGGCTGGGCGAAGCGCTCCTCGCCCACCGCTTGGGCGATGGCCAGCACCTTATCAGCGGTCAGCACCTTGCCGGTCAGGCGCAGCGGCTCACAACCCAACGCGGTGAACTGCTCGTCCAGCCACTGCCGCGCCAGCTCGTGCGGCATCGGCTGCACTTCGTCGAGGTCGAACGTGTACTCCCGCCCGGGGCCAAAGGAAACGATGACGTGGTTGCGCATGGTCCAGCCTTGCTGTGGGGGCGGGGTGCCACGCGGCACGCGCCTGCGTTGCCCCCGCAGCCCCCATGGTACACCGCGGCGGCGCCGCTGTGCGGCCGGCGCGCCCGCCCGCGTCAGCCGCGCTGCCGCCGGCGCTGCGCCACCGCCGCGGCCAGCGTGTCCAGCACCTGCACCGAGGTGTCCCAGTCGATGCAAGCGTCGGTGATGCTCTGGCCGTAGGCCAGCTTGGCCGGATCGTCCTTGCCCGGGGTGAACTTTTGCGCGCCGCCGCACAGGTGGCTTTCCACCATCACCCCAAAAATGCGCTGCGAACCGGACGCGATCTGCGCGGCCACGTCGCGCGCCACGTCCACCTGGCGTTCGTGCTGCTTTTGGCTGTTGCCGTGGCTGCAGTCCACCATCACGCGCGCGGGCAGCTTGGCGTCGGCCAACTGCTGGCAGGCGATGGCCACGCTGTCGGCGTCGTAGTTGGGCAGCTTGCCGCCGCGCAGGATGACGTGGCAGTCGGGGTTGCCTTTGGTGCGTACGATGGCCACCTGGCCGTTTTTGTGCACCGACAGGAAGTGGTGCGGCCGGCTCGCCGCCAGGATGGCGTCGGTGGCGATGCGGATGTTGCCGTCGGTGCCGTTTTTGAAGCCGATGGGCGCGCTCAGCCCCGAGGCCAGCTCGCGGTGCACCTGGCTTTCGGTGGTGCGCGCGCCGATCGCCCCCCACGAGATCAGGTCGGCGATGTACTGCGGGCTGATGACGTCGAGGAATTCGCTCGCCGCGGGCAAGCCCAGCCGGTTGATTTCGATCAGCAACTGGCGCGCGATGCGCAGCCCCTCGTCGATGCGGAAGCTCTCGTCGAGGTACGGGTCGTTGATCAACCCCTTCCAGCCCACCGTGGTGCGGGGCTTTTCGAAGTACACCCGCATGATGATCTCGAGCGTGTCCGCATGGCGGTCGCGCTGCTCTTTCAGCCGCCGGGCGTACTCCATGGCCGCGGCGGGGTCGTGGATCGAGCACGGCCCGATGATGACCAACAGGCGGTCGTCCTTGCCGTGCAGGATTTGGTGGACGGCGCGGCGCGTGTGCGTGATGAGCTTTTCGATCGCGGTGCCCCGAATCGGAAAAAAGCGGATCAGGTGCTCGGGCGGCGGCAGCACGGTGATGTCCTCGATGCGTTGATCGTCGGTCTGGCTGGTGCGGTCGGCCGGGTGCGCGTACCACGCGTCGCTCAAGCTGGGTTTGGCGGGGCTCGGGCTCATGATCGGGACTCCTTGCATCGTGCGGATGGGGGCAAAAAAAAAACCGCCGGTGTTGCCACCGACGGTTGGGGAGGGTTGGATGCGCGCTTTACTGGGGGCGACTTCCGTCCTCTCGACCGCCGGTGGGGCCAGAGAACCAAAAGTAGCCAAAGTAAAAGCTGCGCCGTTGCATGACACTCAATGTAGCACAGTTTGTCGGACACGCGGCTGACAGCCAGCCGACGCGCGTGGCATCGGCGCAACAGCCGCGGTCGCAGCCTTAGACGGTGCCGCCCACCGTCAGGCCGTCGATGCGCAGCGTGGGCTGCCCCACGCCCACAGGGACGCTTTGGCCTTCCTTGCCGCAGGTGCCGATGCCAGCGTCGAGCTGCAGGTCACGCCCGATCATGCGCACGCGCTTGAGCGCTTCGGGGCCGCTGCCGATCAGCGTGGCGCCCTTGACCGGGTAGGCCAAGCGGCCGTTTTCGATCCACCACGCGCTGCTGGCCGAAAAAACGAACTGACCACTGGTGATGTCCACCTGCCCACCGCCAAAGTGCGTCGCGTACAGGCCACGCTTGACGCTGGCGATGATTTCCTGCGGATCGTGCGGGCCCGCCAGCATGTAGGTGTTGGTCATGCGCGGCATGGGCAGGTGGGCGTAACTTTCGCGCCGGCCGTTGCCGGTGGCGGTCACGCCCATCAGGCGCGCGTTGAGGCGGTCCTGCATGTAGCCACGCAACACGCCGTCTTCGATCAGCACGTTGCATTGGGTGGGCTCGCCCTCGTCGTCGATGTTGAGCGAGCCGCGTCGCCCCGCCAGCGTGCCGTCGTCCAGCACGGTCACGCCCTTGGCCGCCACGCGCTGGCCGATGCGCCCGCTGAAGGCGCTGGAGCCTTTGCGGTTGAAGTCCCCCTCCAGACCGTGGCCGACCGCCTCGTGCAGCAGCACACCGGGCCAGCCCGGGCCCAGCACCACGGTGAGCTCGCCTGCCGGTGCGGGGCGTGACTCCAGGTTGGTCAGCGCCGCGCCCACGGCCTCGTCCACGTACTGCGTCAGCAGCGCGTCGTCGAAGCGCTCCAGGCCCCAGCGCCCGCCACCGCCCGCGGAGCCGACCTCGCGCCGTTGGCCCTGCTGCGCGATCACCGTCAGCGACAGGCGCACCAGCGGACGCACGTCGGCGGCCAGCACGCCGTCGGCGCGCGCCACCAGCACCACGTCGTACTCCGCGGCCAGCCCGGCCATCACCTGCACCACGCGCGGGTCGCGTGCACGCGCCATGCGCTCCAGCCGCTCCAGCAACGCCACCTTGGCCGCGCTGTCCAGCGTGCCGATGGGGTCGTGCGCCTCGTACAACTGGCGCGACGGCGCCACGCGACGGCGCCGGCGGCGCAGGTCGGCCTGCTGCGCAGCGCCCACGCGGCCGATGGCGCGCACGCTATCGGCGGCTTCGCGCAGCGCCGCCCAGCTCAGGTCGTCGGCGTACGCAAACGCGGTCTTGTCGCCGCTGATGGCGCGCACCCCCACGCCTTGGTCGATGCTGAAGCTGCCGGTCTTGACAATGCCTTCCTCCAGGCTCCAGCCTTCGCTGCGCGTGTACTGGAAGTACAGGTCCGCGTCATCGACACCGGGCCCCATGATGCGCGCCAACGCCCGGCGCAGGTGGGTTTCGTCCAATCCGTAGGGTTCGAGCAGCAACGTGCGCGCCGTGGCCAGGCGCTGCAGGGTCGGTTCAACGGCGATCATGCGCCGCATTGTAGGCAGGCCCCGTCCACCCTGCCACCGCCAGGGCCGCGGGGCGCGTCAGGTAGGCACCAGGCGCTTGTGCCGCCCCACCGACAGCATCAGCCCCAGGCTGGCACCCAGCGCCACCATGGCGGTGCCACCGTAACTGACGAACGGCAGCGGCACCCCCACCACCGGCAGCAGCCCGCTGACCATGCCGATGTTGACGAACGCATAGACGAACTGCACCAGAATCAACGCCCCGGCCAGCAGCCGGCCAAACAGGGTCGACGCTTCCATGGCCAGCACCAGGCCGCGCCAGATGAACACGCCGTACGCGGTCAGCAGCACCAGCACCCCCACCAGGCCGAACTCCTCGGCCAAGGCGGCGAAGATGAAGTCCGTGCTGCGTTCGGGCACGAAGTCCAGGTGGGTTTGCGTGCCCTGCATGAAGCCTTTGCCCCACACCCCTCCGGAGCCGATGGCGATGAGCCCCTGCAAAATGTGAAAGCCCTTGCCCAGCGGATCGCGCGTCGGGTCCAGCAGCGTGCACACGCGCTGACGCTGGTACTCGTGCAGCACCACCCAGTCCACCCCGGGCGCGCACCACTGCGGCTCCATCACCACCAGCACGCCCACCCCGAGGGCGCCCAGCAGCAGCGGCGGCACGATCAGCGCCCAGCTCAGGCCTGCGAAATAGATCACGAACAGCCCCGAGGCCAGCACCAGCAACGCCGTGCCCAAGTCCGGCTGCAACATGATCAAGCCCACGGGCAGCGCCAGCAACCCGGCGGCCACGGCAAAGTCCAGCGCCCGCAGCCGCCCCTCGCGCCGCTGGAACCACCACGCCAACATCAGCGGCATGGCGATTTTCATCAGCTCGCTGGGCTGAAGCGTGATCACCCCGAGGTCCAGCCAGCGCTGCGCACCCTTGCGCGTCACGCCCACCAGCTCCACCGCCACCAGCAGCAGCACCCCCACCACGTAGGCCGGCACCGCCAACGCCTGCAGGCGCTGCGGCGGCACTTGGGCCACCACCACCATCACCACCGCACCGATCAGCAGGTTGCGCAGGTGATCCTGCACGCGGCCTTCGATGTCGAACGCCACCGACAGCATGACCAGTTGCCCCAGCAGCGCCAGCAGCGCCACCGACAGCAGAAACGGCCCATCGAAGCCCCGCACCCACGGGGCCAGGCGGGTCCACAACGGCGGTTTTTGGATCACGACGGCCATGGCGGCTGCATTATCCTGTGCGCCATGGCCACCACCCTCGACACCCCGGCAGCGCCTTGGCCGGCGTGCAGCCACGTGCTGTACCTGCACGGCTTTCGCTCCTCGCCGCGCTCGTTCAAGGCGCAACGGCTGCAGGCTCACCTGCGCGCGCACCACCCCCACGTGACGTGGGCCTGCCCCGCGTTGCCCCCCAGCCCGGCCCAGGCGTGGGCGCTCATCGAGCGCGCCGTGGCCGACTGGCCCGTTGACACGATGGCCGTGGTAGGCTCATCACTGGGTGGGTTTTACGCCACCCGGCTGGCGTGGGCCCGGGGCTGCCGCGCGGTGCTGATCAACCCCGCGGTGGACCCCGCGCGCGACCTGGCGCGCCACATCGGCGAGCACCCACTCTGGCACGACCCCACCGAGCGCATCCACTTTCAGCCCGCCTACGTGGAGGAGCTACGCCGGTTGACCGTGGGGGCGCTGCCGCACCCCGAACGGGTGCTGCTGATCGCCGCCACCGGCGACGAGGTGCTGGACTGGCGCGAGATGGTGGCGCGCTACCCCGGCAGCGCGCACCGCATCGTGCCTGGCAGCGACCACGGGCTGTCGGACTTCGACGAGCACCTGCCGGCGCTGCTGCGCCACCTGGGCCTGGAGTGACGCCGCCATGGCCAAGGACAAAACTCAGTACAGTTGCAGCGCCTGCGGCGGCTCCACGCCCCGCTGGCACGGACGCTGCCCGCACTGCGGGGCTTGGAACACGCTGGTGGAGGTGTTGGCCCCCGCAAGCATCGCAGCCCAAGGTGGCCTGGGCGCGCTGCGGCAGGGGCTGGCCGCCACCGGAACGCTGGCGCGGCTGGCCGACATCGACGCCGCCGACGTGGCGCGCACCCCCACCGGCCTGGCTGAGCTCGACCGCGTGCTGGGCGGCGGCGTGGTCCCCGGCGCCGTGGTGCTGATCGGTGGCGACCCCGGCATCGGCAAATCGACGCTGCTGTTGCAAGCGCTGGACGCGCTGCAGCGCGCCGGCCTGCCCACGCTGTACGTCACCGGCGAAGAAAGCGGCACCCAGGTGGCGCTGCGCGCGCGCCGTCTGGGGCTGGCGGACAGCCAGGTTGCCGTGCTGCCCGAGGTGCGCCTGGAGACCATCCTGGCCACCCTGCAACAGCAGCGCCCCGCGGTGGCGGTGATCGACTCCATCCAGACCATCTACACCGAGCAGCTCAGCTCCGCGCCGGGCTCGGTGGCCCAGGTGCGCGAGTGCGCGGCGCTGCTGACGCGCGCGGCCAAAACCAGTGGCGCGCACGGCACCACCCTGGTGCTGGTGGGGCACGTCACCAAAGAGGGTGCGTTGGCCGGCCCACGCGTGCTGGAGCACATGGTCGACACGGTGCTGTACTTCGAAGGCGACGCGCACAGCAGTTTTCGGCTGGTGCGGGCGATCAAAAACCGCTTTGGCGCGGTCAGCGAGCTGGGCGTGTTTGCGATGACCGAGCGTGGCCTCAAGGGCGTGGGCAACCCCAGCGCGCTGTTTTTGAGCCAGCACCGCGAGCCCGTGCCCGGCAGTTGCGTGTTGGCCACGCTGGAAGGCACGCGCCCGCTGCTGGTGGAAGTGCAGGCGCTGGTGGACGCCGGCGGCCCCGCGCCGCGGCGCCTGAGCGTCGGCCTGGAGCGCGACCGCCTGGCCATGCTGCTGGCCGTGCTGCACCGCCACGCCGGCGTGGCCTGCGGCGACCAGGACGTGTTCGTCAACGCGGTGGGGGGCGTGCGCATCGCCGAGCCGGCGGCCGACCTGGCGGTGCTGCTGGCCATCGTCAGCAGCCTGCGCGGCAAGCCCCTGCCGCGCGGCTTCATCGCCTTTGGCGAGGTGGGCCTGGCCGGCGAGGTGCGACCCGCCCAACGGGGCCAGGAGCGGCTCAAGGAAGCCGCCAAACTGGGCTTTGGCGTGGCCGTGGTGCCCAAAGCCAACCTGCCACGCAAACCCGACGCCGCCTTCGCCCGTGCCACCGAGGGCATGACGCTGCACGGTGTGGAGCGTGTCGACGAGGCGCTGGAGGTGCTGCGCGGGCTGGCTTGACCCCGACCGCGGCGGGCCGGGGTTGACGCTGATCGGGCTCTTTCTCAAAATGCCCGCCAAGACACTGCGTTGCTGACGCGCAACCAACGAGGAGAGGGCCGGCGCATGTTCTGGAGACGCATTGCAACGCTTGGCAGCATGGCCGTATGGGGTGGGGTCGGGGCGTTCTTGTGGCTTGGCGCACCGCATCACGCCCGCGCCGCGGACGACGCCGCGCTGTGGCAAGCCCTGGCCACACGGCCCCACATGGTGGTGGTGATGCGCCACACCGAGGTGGGCCGCGAGGGACAATCGACCGCTTACGACCCCAGCGGCCAGTGCCGCGGCGAGCGCATGCTCACCGGCAAAGGGCGGCGCGACGCCGAGGCCATCGGCCGCGCCTTCGCGGCGCACGGCTTGCCGCCCGAGCGCGTGCAGGTGGTCGCTTCCGCCATGTGCCGCACGCGCGACACGGCGCGCCTGGCCTTCGGCAAAGCCGAACTCGAACCCCGGCTGCGCGAATTCCTCTCGGGCAGCGTCAGCCTCAACGAAGCGATGGACGCCGCCGAGGAATGGATCCGCCGCCTGCGTGGCCCCAACCCGGTGGTGCTGATCACGCACCTGCCCAACATCGACGCGCTCACTGGCGAGCAAATCGAGTACCACCAGGCCGTGGTGGCCGAAAGCGACGAGCGCGGGCAGCTCAAGGTGCTCGGCGTGCTGGACCTGCAGCCCTGAGCGGCCGACACCGGGTTTTCCCTGTTGGGATAGGGGTTTTGGCACCCTAGGATACCCCTACCCGCACGGGATCATGACAGAACCTGGCGCAAGCGACGCGCGGTGCGGGGGCGTCGTCGCGCCGCCCCAACCGCCCAGGAGCGCCCGATGTCCGACGCACTTCGCCTCCACACCACGACGTCCCAACCGAACGGCTCGGCTTGGCCGCGCCGGCGCGTACTGCAAACAGGCCTGGCCGTCGGCCCGGCCGCGTGGCTGGCCGGCTGCGCCAACGTCGTGGGGCAGGCCAAACCCCACGTGGTGGTGGTGGGTGGCGGTTGGGGCGGTTTGGGTGCGGTGCGGGCGCTGGCCAGGGAGCAGGTGGCGGCCATCACGCTGATCGAGCCCAACGAGCGCTTCATGTCGTGCCCGATGAGTGGCCACTACGTGGCCGGCGCCGGGAGTCTGGACGAACTGCTGCACAGCTACCAGCGGGTCGAGGCCCTGCCCGGCGTGCAGCGGCTGCGCGCACGCGCGCAGGCCATCGAGCGCGACCGCCGCGAGGTGGTGCTGGACGGGGGCCAGCGCGTGCGCTACGACGCGCTGGTGCTGTCGCCCGGCATCGAGTACATGGAAGACAGCCTGCCCGGCTTCGCTCAGGCGCGCGAAGCGCTGCCGGTGGGCTTTCGTGCTTTCGAGCACCAGGCCGTGCGCGCCCAGGTGGAACGCTTTTTGGCGCAGGGGGGCACTTTCGTCATGAGCGCGCCCAAGCCCCCGTACCGTTGCCCGCCGGCGCCGTACGAACGCGCGATGCTGATCGCCGAACAGGTCAAGAAGCGGGGCGTGCGGGGCAAGATCGTGTTCCTGGACGCCAACCCGGCCCCCACGCCGGCGCCGATCGCGCAACCGATCCTGGGTGCCCTCCGAGCGTACGCCGACGTGATCGACTACCGCCCCAATGTCGAGCTGCAGGCGGTCGATGCCGGGCGGCGCGCGTTGCAAACCAGTGCCGGTGAGCTGCGCTACGACCACGCCAACCTGGTGCTGCCGATGCGCGCGCACGCGCTGGTGCGTCAGGCCGGCCTTGGGCAGCGCTGGGCCGATGTGTTGCTGCCCAGCTTCCAAGCCAAGGCCGATGCGCACATCTTCGTGATCGGCGACGCGCAGGGCAGCCCGCAGCCCAAGAGCGGGCAGGTCGCCTTCGGCCAGGGCCGCGCGGTGGGCGAGGAAATCGCGCGCCGCCTGCGGGGCGAGGCCGCCCCGGCGCCGAAAGGCGAGGTGGAGCTGCCGCTGGGCATTTGCTGGGCCGCCACCTCACACGACGAAGCGATCAACGTCAACGTGGTGACAACGATGGTCGCGGGCGAAGCGCCAAAGCTGCGGTTCACCGTCGATCCCAAGCCGAGCGCCCGCTCCGGCACCGCCGCGTGGAGCTGGGCGCGCGGCATTTGGCGCGCGATGCTGGGCTGACGCCCGCCCTGGATGCACGGTGGCGCAAGGCGCGTTACACTTGCGCCCCCTGACCTCCAAGCCGGTCACCACGGCCGGCGTGGGTTCCCTCACCCCACTCATCAAAAAGGATTCAACATGGCGTTCGTGCCCTTGGCTGCCGTGGCGCAGCCCCAACCATCCCTGGCCCTCAACCCCGAAGCCCTGCGGCGCGCGATCGCGTGGCTGGCCGCGGCGCACATTGCACTCATCATCGCCAGCAACTACCTGGTGCAAATCCCGTTCACGCTGGGCGGGGTGCACACGACGTGGGGGGCGTTCACGTTCCCGCTGGTGTTCGTGCTGACGGACCTAACGGTGCGCGTGCTGGGCCCACAGGTGGCGCGGCATGTGGTGGCCTGGGTGATGCTGCCAGCGCTGCTGGCGTCGTACGTGGTGTCGGTGCTGTTTTTCGAGGGCGCGTTCGCCGGCTGGGCGGCGCTGGCGGCGTTCAACGCGTTTGTATTTCGTATTGCGCTGGCCAGCTTCATGGCCTACGCGGTCGGGCAGTTGACCGACATCGCGGTCTTTGCCCGCCTGCGTCGCCTGCCGCAGTGGTGGGTGGCGCCGGCGGCCTCCACCGTCGTCGGCAGCCTCATCGACACGTTCGTCTTTTTCTCGGTGGCATTTTGGCGCAGCAGCGACGCCTTCATGGCCGAACACTGGGTGGAGATTGCGCTGGTGGACTACGCCACCAAGCTGGCGTTCAGCCTGGTGGCGCTGCTGCCGCTGTACGGCGCGGCGTTGCGCGCGCTGCTGCGCCGGCTGCCGGCGGCGCCCGCGGTGCGCATGGCCTGACGCGCGGGGCCGCGCCTGCCCGCCCCCGCGGGTGGGCCAACTCGCTACACTTGCGCTTGCCGTTGCACCGACCGCCGTGGCGCCCATCGCGCGGCGGCGGGTGCTTTGTTGGTCGTACGAAAGCGCATCACGTTGTTTGCCCTGTTCGAAGAAGCCGGCAAGCTGGCCGGCGGTCGCATCCTGTCGTCCACCGACGCCACGCACCAGATCGAGCTGGACTCGGGCCGGCGCATCAAGGTCAAGGCGGCGCAGGTGTTGCTGACCTTTGCCCAACCCAGCGTCGCCGAGCTGCTGCGCGACGCCACCGAGCTGGCTGGCCACATCGACCTGGACCTGGCGTGGACGTTTGCGCCCGAGGGCGACTTTGGCTTTGCCGAGCTGGCGGCGGTGTATTTTGAAGACCCGCCCAGCACCGTGCAGCAAGCCGCCACGTTGCTGCGGCTGCACGAGGCGCCGCATTACTTCCGCCGTGCCGGCAAAGGCGGGCGTTTTCGCAAGGCGCCCGCCGACGTGCTGCAGCAGGCGCTGGCCGCCATCGAGCGCAAAAAGGCCGTGCAGGCGCAAATCGACGCCTGGGCCGAGGAGCTGGTGCAGGGCCGCTGCCCGGAGCCGGTGCGCGCGCAGCTGTACCGTATCCTGTTCAAACCCGACAAAAACGCGCCCGAATACAAAGCCGTCGTGCACGCGGCGCGCACCGCCCACCTGGCGCCGCTGGCGCTGCTGCAGCGCGCCGGGGCCATCACCAGCGCGTACCAGTTTCACTGGCAGCGGTTTTTGCACGAACACTTCCCGCGTGGCACGGGTTTTGCCGCGCTGGCCGTGCCGCCGTTGCCCGACGACTTGCCGCTGGCCGAAGGGGTGGCGGCGTTTTCCATCGACGACAGCAGCACCACCGAAATCGACGACGCGCTCAGCGTCCAGGGCCTGGGCAGCGGCACGGTGACGCTGGGCATCCACATCGCCGCGCCCGGGCTGGCCATCGCGCCGGGCAGCCCCGTGGACGCGGTGGCGCGCGAGCGCCTGTCCACCGTGTACATGCCGGGGCACAAAATCACCATGCTGCCCGAGGCGGTGGTGCAAACCTACACCCTGGCCGCGGGGGCGCCGCGGCCTGCGGTGTCGCTGTACCTGGCCGTGGACGAAGCCACCCTGGAGGTGCGTGGCCACACCACCCGGCTGGAGCGCGTGCCCATTGCGCACAACCTGCGCCACGACCAACTCGACGGCGTGGTGACGGCCGCCTGGCTGGACGACCCCGGCGGCCCCACGTGGCCAGGCGTGCCCGCCGAGGTGGCCCGGCTGCACCCCACGCTGGCGTGGCTGTGGCGGCTGGCGCAAGCATGCAAGGCGCGCCGCGAGGCCGTGCGGGGCCGGCCCGAGACGTTCACCCGCCCCGACTACACCTTCAAGCTGGAAGGCGTGCAAGGGGACGAGCCCACGGGCGAAGAAACGGTGGTCATCGGCACCCGCGCGCGCGGCGCGCCGTTGGACCTGATCGTGGCCGAAGCGATGATCCTGGCCAACCACCATTGGGGTCAGTGGCTGGCCGACAGTGGCGTGCCGGGCATCTACCGCAGCCAGGCCAGCCTCGCCCCCGGCATCAAGGTGCGCATGGGCACCAAGCCGCTGCCGCACGCGGGCATCGGCGTGCCCTGCTACGCCTGGAGCACGTCGCCGCTGCGGCGCTACACCGACCTGGTCAACCAGTGGCAAATCATCGCCTGCGCGCGCCACGGCGCCACCGCCGCGCTGGCCGCGCCCTTCAAGCCCAAGGACGCGGCGTTGCTGGCCATCATCAGCGCCTTCGACGCCGCCTACACCGCCTACGCGCAGTTCCAAAGCACGATGGAGCGCTACTGGACGCTGCGCTACCTGCGCCAGCAGGGCATGACCGAGCTGGTGGCCGCCTACCTGAAAGACAACCTGGTGCGCGCCGAGACGCTGCCGTTGGTGCTGACGGCGCTGGGCACCGACGGCCTGCAGCGTGGCGAGCGCGTACGGGTGCGGCTGGGCACCATCGACGAGGTGAGCCTGGAAGTCACCGGCACCGTGGTCGAGCGTCTGGGCGCCACCGAGCCGGTGGAAGGCGACACGCTGGAAGGCGAGCCCGAAGAGGCGCTGCAGGCGCCACTGACCGTGGCGGTGGAGGTGGCGGTGGACGACGCCGACGAGGCGGCCGCGGCTGGCCCGACCGCCCCACCGGCGGCCCGGGCCTGAGGAGACAGCCCGTGGCCACGGCTGCCACACCCACCGCCCGCTGGCTGCAACGCGTGCGCGAAGACCCGCTGCCGTGGGCGCTGGCGATGTCGGTGGCGCTGCACGTGCTGGTGCTGGCGGTGCGGCTGGTGCCGCCGTCGTCATCCCAGCGCGTGTTGCAAGACACACCGCTGGAGGTGATCCTGGTCAACGCGCGCGACGAGCGCGCCCCGGCGCGGGCGCAGGCCATCGCCCAGGCCAACCTGGCCGGTGGCGGCGACGCCGAGCGGGGGCGTGCGCGCTCACCGCTGCCGCCGGCGCCGGTGCTGCGCCCCGGCGACACGCTGGAAGAGCAAGAGCGCCGCCTGGAGGCGATGCAGGAGCGCCAGACCCGGCTGCTGGCGCAACTGCGGCGCGACATCGCGCGGCTGCGCACCGCCGACCCGCAGGAAACCCCCGAGCAGGCCCAGGCGCGCGAGCAGCGCCGCCAGGCGCTGGTGCAGGCGCTGGCCGAGATCGAGCGCCGCATCGAACAGGAAAACACCCGCCCGCGGCGCCGCTACGTCAGCCCCGCCACGCGCGAGGCCGTCTACGCGCTGTATTACGACGAGCTGCGCCGCCGCATCGAGGAGCGCGGCACCGCCCACTTCCCCGAGCAGGGCGGCCGCAAGGTGTACGGCGAGCTGACCATGGTCATCACCGTCAACCACGATGGCCGCGTGCTGGGCACCGAGGTGGTGCAAGGCTCGGGCAACCCGTTTTTGGACCAGCACGCGCGCGCCATCGTGCACGGGCTCACCTTCGCACGCTTCAGCCAGGCCATGCGTGCGCGGGCTGACCAAATCGTCGTCGTGTCACGCTTCCGCTTCACCCGCGAGGGTGGCCTGCACACCCAGGTGGGCACGGCCAACCCATGACCGCATCGCCCTCAAGCCCCATGCCACGCGCAACCCCACCGGCCACGCCCAAGCCCACGCCCGCCCGCCGGCGCGGGGCGTGGTGGCTGCGCTGGCTGGGCTGGACGTTGCTGGCCGGCCTCAGCTTGCAGGCGTGGTTCGCGCTGCGCGTCGGTGTGCTGGCGTGGGTGGACGCGCCCAGCACGACGTTTCAACGCACCGAAGCCTGGCGGCTGGCACGCACGGGCGAGCTGGGGCGCTGGCGCCACCAGGGGGTGCCCACCGAGCGGCTGTCGCCGCAACTGATGCGCGCCGTCATCGCGTCCGAAGACAGCGGCTTCACCGAACACTTCGGGGTGGACTGGCAGGCCATGCAGTCCGCCTGGCAGCGCAACCAGCGTCAGTGGCAGCAAGCCGCGCGGCGCGCCGGTGACGGCCCGGTGCGGCCAGCGCGGCTGGCCGGCGGCTCGACGATCACGCAGCAACTGGCCAAAAACCTGCTGCTGTCGGGCGAGCGCACGCTGCTGCGCAAGGGGCAAGAGCTGCTCATCACCTGGATGCTGGAAGCCATGCTGGACAAGCGCCGCATCCTCACGGTGTACCTCAACAGCGTGGAGTGGGGCGACGGCCTGTTTGGCGCCGAAGCCGCGGCGCGCCATTACGCGCGCAAAAGCGCCGCGCAACTCAACGCCGCGGAGGCCGCGCGCCTGGCCGTGTTGCTGCCCGCGCCCAAGCGCTACGGGCGCCGGCCCGACTCGGCCTACCTGAGCGGCCGCGCACAAACGGTGCTGGCGCGCATGCCCGCGGTGCGGCTGCCCTGACGCAGCGCGCGGGGCGCGCAGCCGTTACCATCGGCACCCATGCGCATCCTAGGCATTGACCCCGGGCTGACGGCCACCGGCTTTGGCGTCGTCGACGTCGACGGCGCCCGGCTGCACTACGTGGCCAGTGGCGCCATCCGCACCAGCCCCGACGACGGGGCGCTGCTGCCCCAGCGGCTGCGCACGCTGTTCGACGGCATCGGCGAGGTGGTGCGGCGCTACCAACCGACGGTGGCGGCGCTGGAAATCGTGTTCGTCAACGTCAACCCGCAGGCCACCCTGATGCTGGGCCAGGCGCGCGGCTGCTGCCTGACGGCGCTGGTGGCGCACGACCTGCCGGTGGCCGAATACACCGCGCTGCAGCTCAAAAAAGCCGTCGTTGGCTACGGCAAGGCGCACAAATCCCAGGTGCAGGAGATGGTGCGCCGCCTGTTGAACCTGCCCGGCCTGCCCGGCAAAGACGCCGCCGACGCGCTGGGTCTGTGCATCACCCACGCGCAGGTGGCGCGCACCACCGCCGCCATCGCCCGCGTGGCGCCGCTGCGCGCGCGCGCCCACGCCGCCTACAAGGACGGGCGCAGTTACTGAACACCTTGCCGCACGGCCACTACCCCACGCGGCTGAGCACCAGCACGGCAAAAAAACCCAGCGCGGGGATGACCGTCCATTTCAGGATCACGATGCCCCAGCGCAGGAAGTGCTTGCGGCCCGTGCCCAGGTAAAAGGCAAAGCACAGCGCCGCCGCGCCCAGCAGCGCGAACATCACAAAACGGAACAAAAACATGGCCCTGCCCCCTACCAGGCTGGGGCCAGGCGCGCCAGCCCCTGAGGCGCGCGGCGCTCGTCGTCGAAGGTGACGACTTCGTACGCGTCGGGCTGCGCCAGCAGCGCGCGCAGCAGCCGGTTGTTGAGCGCGTGGCCCGAGCGGTAGGCGCGGTAGTGCGCCAGCAGCGGCCGCCCCAGCAGGTACAGGTCGCCGATGGCGTCCAGCATCTTGTGCTTGGCGAACTCGTCGTCGTAGCGCAGTCCGTCGGCGTTGAGCACTTTGACGTCGTCCAGCACGATGGCGTTGTCCAGCCCACCCCCCAGCGCCAAGCCTTGCGAGCGCATGGCCTCGACGTCGCGCGTGAAGCCGAAGGTGCGCGCCCGGGCGATGTCGCGCGCGTAGTGGCCGCTGCCGAGGTCGAACTCGACGTGCTGGCCGGTGGCGCTCACCGCCGGGTGGTCGAACGCAATCTCGAAGCTGAGCTTGAAGCCGTCGTAGGGCTCCAGGCGCGCCCACTTCAGCGTGGGGCCGTCGCCTTCGCGCACGTCCACCGCGCGCTTGACGCGCACAAAACGCCGCGGCGCCGGCTGCCGCTGCAGGCCGGCGCTTTGCAGCAGGTACACAAAGGCCGCCGCCGACCCGTCCAGGATCGGCACTTCCTCGGCGGTGATGTCGATGATCAGGTTGTCGATGCCCAGCCCGGCGCAGGCGCTCATCAGGTGTTCGACGGTGTGCACACGCACGCCGTCGCGGCCCAGCGTCGAGGCCAGCCGGGTGTCGACCACGGCGTCGGCGCTGACGGGGATGTCGACCGGCTCGGCCAAATCCACACGTCGAAAGACGATGCCGCTGTCGGGCGCGGCCGGGCGCAGCGTGAGCTCGACGCGCTCGCCGCTGTGCAGCCCCACGCCGACGGCGCGCGTGAGGGTCTTGAGCGTGGTTTGGGCAATCATGGCTGGCATTGTAGGCGCGCGGTCGGCAGCGCGCCTACGCAGGGTGGCAGCGCCCCCATGCGGAGGCAGGGCATGGTACCGCGGCACCGCGTCGGCCTGCGACGCTGCGGCCCCCCCAAAGCAGGCAGCGTACCCGAATGCGCGGCCACCGGGCCAGGTTCCCGGTGCCGCCGGGGCGCGCGGCCGTCAGTCGGCTTGCTTGCGCAGGAAGGCCGGGATCTCGTAGTCGTCCATGCCGCTGGAGGCCAGCGCCTCGACGCGCGACGCGGCCCCGCTGCGCGGGTTGAGCCACACGCGCGGCACGTTGGGGTGCGCCCCGCTGGCGGCGCCCGCAGCCGCGCCCGCCGCGGCGCCCGCGCCGCCCACGGCCTGGTTCAGCGTCGGGATGAAAGGCATGTTGTCGGTGCCGGTGCGCAGCCCCTGTTGCGGCTGCGACTGCACCACCGTGAAGGGCTGGCGCTGGCCCGCGCGGCTCAGGCCGGTGGCCACGACGGTGACACGCAGCGCGTCGCCCAGCGACTCGTCGTAGGCGGTGCCGTAGATGACGTGCGCGTCGGGCGCGGCAAAGGCGCGGATGGTGTTCATCGCCAGCTTGGACTCGGACAGCTTCAGCGACCCCTTGGCGGCGCTGATCAGCACCAGCACGCCCTTGGCGCCGCGCATGTCCACCCCTTCCAGCAGCGGGCAGGCCACCGCCTGCTCGGCGGCGATGCGGGCGCGGTCCGGCCCGCTGGCCACCGCGGTGCCCATCATGGCCTTGCCGGGCTCGCCCATCACGGTGCGCACGTCTTCGAAGTCGACGTTGACCAGCGCCTCGACGTTGATGATTTCGGCGATGCCGCCCACCGCGTTTTTGAGCACGTCGTTGGCGGCGGCGAAGGCTTCGTCCTGGGTGACGTCCTCACCCAGCTCTTCGTGCAGCTTGTCGTTGAGCACGACGATGAGCGAGTCAACGTTTTGCTCCAGCTCGGCCAGGCCCTCTTCGGCGTTGGCCATGCGGCGCGCGCCTTCCCAGTCGAACGGCTTGGTCACCACGCCGACGGTGAGGATGCCCATCTCCTTGGCCATGCGCGCGATGACCGGCGCGGCGCCGGTGCCGGTGCCGCCGCCCATGCCGGCGGTGATGAACAGCATGTGCGCGCCCTCGATGGCTTCGCGGATTTGCGCTTCGGCCATCAGCGCGGCTTCGCGCCCCTTGTCGGGCTTGCTGCCTGCGCCCAGGCCGGTGCGGCCCAGTTGGATGACGCGGTGCGCCGACGAGCGTGCCAGCGCCTGCGCGTCGGTGTTGGCGCAGATGAACTCCACGCCCTGCACGCGGCTGGCGATCATGTGCTCGACCGCGTTGCTGCCACCACCGCCGACACCGATCACCTTGATCTGCGTGCCGCGGTTGAATTCTTCGACCTCGATCAGTTCGATGCTCATGGAACGCTCCTGCTGTTGACCTGGATTTAGAAATTGCCGACGAACCACTCTTTGACGCGCGTCAGCAGGCCGCCGACCGAACCTGCCTTTTGCGCCACCTTCTGCCCGCGCAGGCGCGCCAGCCGCGCCTCCTCGAGCAAACCCATCACCGTGGCCGCGCGCGGCTGCGCGACCATGTCCCCCAGCGCGCCGGCGTAGCGCGGCACGCCGCGGCGCACGGGTTTGAGAAAAATGTCCTCGCCCAGCTCGACCATGCCGGGCATCACCGCGCTGCCGCCGGTCAGGACGATGCCGCTGGACAGCAGCTCCTCGTGGCCGGAGTTGCGGATGACCTCTTGCACCAGCGCAAAAATCTCTTCCACCCGCGGCTCGATGACGCCGGCCAGGGCCTGGCGGCTGAGCATGCGCGGGCCGCGGTCGCCGATGCCGGGCACTTCGACCTGCTGGTCCGGGTCGGCCAGCAGTTGCTTGGCGCAGCCCGCTTCGACCTTGATGTCTTCGGCGTCCTTGGTGGGGGTGCGCAGCGCCATCGCGATGTCGTTGGTGATCAGGTCGCCCGCGATCGGGATGACGGCCGTGTGGCGGATGGCGCCGCCGGTGAAGATGGCCACGTCGGTGGTGCCAGCGCCGATGTCCACCAGCGCCACGCCCAGCTCCTTTTCATCGTCGGTCAGCACCGCCTGCGCCGCCGCCAGCGGGTTGAGCATCAGCTGGTCGACCTCCAGCCCGCAGCGGCGCACGCACTTGAGGATGTTTTCGGCGGCGCTTTGGGCCCCGGTGACGATGTGCACCTTGGCCTCCAGGCGCACGCCGCTCATGCCGATGGGCTCCTTGACCTCCTGCCCGTCGATGATGAATTCCTGCGGCTCGACCAGCAGCAGCCGCTGGTCGGTGGGGATGTTGATGGCGCGCGCGGTGTCGATGACGCGCGCGACGTCGGCGGGCGAGACCTCGCGGTCCTTGATCGCCACCATGCCCTGCGAGTTGAGGCCGCGGATGTGGCTGCCGGTGATGCCGGTGTACACGCGCGCGATGCGGCAGCCGGCCATTTGCTCGGCTTCTTTGAGCGCTTGCTGGATGCTGGCGACGGTGGCGTCGATGTTGACCACCGCGCCGCGCTTGAGGCCGGTGCTTGGGCCGACGCCCAAGCCGACCAGTTTGAGGTCGCCGCCGGGCAGCACCTCGGCCACCACCACCATGATCTTGGCGGTGCCGATGTCAAGTCCGACGACGAGATCGCTGTATTCCTTGGCCATGGTGTCTCAGCGGTGCACAGGGTTGGAAGGGGCTGCCGGAGCGCTGCGCCGCGCGGGCGGCGGCAGCTCGGGCTGGGTGCTGACGCCACGCAGTTGCACGGCGTAGCCGTCGGGGTAGCGCAGGTCCGCCGCCACGATGTCGCGGGCGCCGTAGCGCGCGCGCAGCGCGGTCTGGGTGGTGACGAAGGTGGCCAGCCGCGCGGGCACCTGGTCGTCGCCACGGCCCAGCGCGATCGGCGCGTCGCCGTCGAGCACCAGACGCCAACTGCCGCGGTGGCTAAGCTCGAGCCGCTCCAGATCGCGCCCCAAGCGAACCAGCAGCGGCTGCACGCGGCGCAGCATCGCCACCACCTGCTCGGCCTGCTCGGGCGGGCCGGCCAGCACCGGCCAGGCGTCGGCCACCGCCTCGTCGGCGTTGGCTTCGAACACCACGCCATCGACGCTGACCAACTGGCTGCCGCCACGCTCGCCCCACCACGCCAGCGCCTCGTGCTCGCGCAGCGTCACGCGCAAGGTGTGCGGAAACTGGCGCTGCACGCGCGCCTCGCGCACCCACGGCAGGGCCTCGAAGCGCTCGCGCGCGTGCTGCAGGTCCAGCGTCAAAAACGTGCCGCGCAGGTGCGGCAGCACCAGGGCGCGGACGGTGACGGCGTTTTGGTGCGTCACGTCCCCCTCGATGACGATGGTGCGCAGCGCCCACATCGGCTGGCGTGCCCACCACAGCAGCACCGCCCCCACCGTGCCCAGCAGGGCCAGCGCCAGCAACGCCGTGGCGGCGGCGTTCATCAGCCGCACGTCCAGCGGCAGCGGCGCGGGTGGCGGGGCGGCGCGGCGGTTCACGCGGCACCCTCCGTGCCCACCGTCGTGGGGTTGTCCAGCGTGGCCTGTGCCAGCAATTGCAGGCACAACGCGGGGTAGTCCAGGCCGACGGCGCGTGCCGCCATCGGCACCAGCGAATGGCCGGTCATGCCCGGCGCGGTGTTGATCTCCAGCAGGTACGGCTGACGCGTGGCGGCGTCGACCATGATGTCGGCGCGCGCCCAGCCACGGCAGCCCAGCGTGCGGTAGGCACGCAGCACCAGCGCCTGGATGGCGGCCTCCTCCTCGGCGGGCAGGCCGCTGGGGATGAGGTAGCGCGTGTCGTCGCTGAAATATTTGGCGTGGTAGTCGTAGTCGCCCCCGGGTGCGACGATGCGGATCAGCGGCAGCGCGCGCGCCTGCGCCCCGCTGCCCAGCACGGCGCAGGTGACCTCGTCGCCGGCGATGAACTGCTCGCACAGCACCTCGGGGTCGTGCTGCGCCGCAAGCCGGTAGGCGGCCTCGCACTGGTCGGGGGCGGTCACCTTGGTCAAGCCGATGGTCGAGCCCTCGCGCGCGGGCTTGACGATCATCGGCGCACCCAGCGCCTGCAACGCGGCGCGCGTGGCTTCGGCGCTGTCGACACGGCGCCACGCGGGCGTGGGCAGCCCTTCGGCTTGCCACAGGCGCTTGGTCAGCGTTTTGTCGATGGCCACCGCGCACGCCTGCACGCCGCTGCCGGTGTAGGGGATGCCCAGCAGCTCCAGCGCCCCCTGCACGGTGCCGTCTTCGCCCCAGCGGCCGTGCAGGGCGATGAAGGCGCGCGCAAAGCCCTGGCGCGCCAACTCGCACAGCGGCTGCTCGGCCGGGTCGAACGGGTGCGCGTCCACCCCGGCGCCGCGCAGCGCCTGCAGCACGCCCTGCCCCGACATCAGCGACACCTCGCGCTCGGCCGAGCGGCCGCCCATCAGCACCGCCACCTTGCCCAGCGCACGCACGTCGATCGGGGCGCTCATGCCACCACCTCCTGCACGCCGGCGCCGGCCAGCGCCACCACCTGCGCGGGCACGGCCCCGATCGAGCCCGCCCCCAGGCACAGCACCACGTCACCGTCGCGCGCGTTGGCCAGGATCGCCGCCGGCAGTTCGGCCACGTCGGGCACGAACACCGGCTCCACGCGGCCCGCCACGCGCAGCGCGCGCGCCAGGGCGCGCCCGTCGGCCGCAACGATGGGGGCTTCGCCCGCCGGATAAACCTCGGTCAGCAGCACGGCGTCGGCCTGCCCCAGCACGCGCACAAAGTCCTCGAAGCAGTCGCGCGTGCGGCTGTAGCGGTGCGGCTGAAACGCCACCAGCAGCCGCCGTCCGGGGTAGGCGCCGCGCGCCGCGGCCATGGTCGCGGCCAGCTCGGCCGGGTGGTGGCCGTAGTCGTCGATGATGAGCGCCTGCCCACCGCCGGGCAGCGGCACCTCGCCGTAGCGCTGAAAGCGCCGGCCCACCCCCTTGAACTCGGCCAGCGCCTGCAGCACGGCGGCGTCGGGCACGCCCAGCTCGGCCGCCACGGCGATGGCGGCCAGCGCGTTGCGCACGTTGTGCTCGCCGGGCAGGTTGAGCACCACGTCCAGGTCCGGCAGGGCCACGCCGTTGCGCCGCTGCACGCGAAAGTGCATCTGCGTGCCCACCGCCCGCACATCCAGCGCGCGCACCTGCGCGTCGTCGCTCAGGCCGTACGGCGTCACCGGGCGCTGCACCAGCGGCAGCAGCGCGCGCACGTGCGCGTCGTCCACGCACAGGATGGCCGCGCCGTAAAACGGCATGCGGTGCACAAAGTCGACGAACGCCTGCTGCAAACGGGCGAAGTCGTGCCCGTAGGTGTCCATGTGGTCGGCGTCGATGTTGGTGACCACCGCCATGATGGGCAGCAGGTTCAGAAACGACGCGTCGGACTCGTCGGCCTCGACCACGATGTACTCGCCCTGGCCCAGCCGCGCGTTGGCGCCGGCGCTGTTGAGCCGGCCGCCGATGACGAAGGTCGGATCCAGCCCCGCCGCCGCCAGCACGCTGGCCACCAGGCTGGTGGTGGTGGTCTTGCCGTGCGTGCCGGCAATCGCGATGCCTTTTTTGAGGCGCATGAGCTCGGCCAGCATGACGGCGCGCGGCACCACCGGCAGCCGCAGCGCGTGCGCCGCCTGCACCTCGGGGTTGTCCGGCTGCACGGCGGTGGACACCACCACGCAGTCGGCGCCCTGCACGTGCGCCGCGTCGTGCCCCAGCAGCACGCGCGCGCCCAGCTGGCGCAGCCGGCGCGTGGCGGCGTTGTCGGCCAGGTCGCTGCCCGAGATGGTGTAGCCCTGGTTGAGCAGCACCTCGGCGATGCCGCTCATGCCCGCACCGCCAATGCCCACGAAATGGATGTGTCGGATGGCATGTTTCATGGTTGGGATCCCTGCGCCAACGCCGCGCACGCGCGCACCATGACGTCGACCGCGTCGGTCTTGCGCTGCGCCCAGGCCGCTTGGGCGCGGCGGCGCAGTTCGTCACGCGTGAGGCCCTGCAGCCACTGCGCCAGCCACGTGGGGGTGAGTTCGTGTTGCGGGCACAACCACGCGCCGCCGGCGTCAACGAGGAAGCGGGCGTTGGTGGTCTGGTGGTCGTCCACCGCGTGCGGAAACGGCACGAACAGCGCCGCCGCCCCCACCGCGGCGATTTCCGTGACCGTGCTGGCCCCGGCGCGCGCGATGATGACGTCGGCCTCGGCGAAGGCGCGCGCCGTGTCGTCGATGAAGGCCACGCACTCGGCCTGCACACCGGCGCGCTCGTAGGCGTCGCGCAGCGCTTGCAGGTGGCGCTCGCCGCTTTGGTGGCGCACCTGCGGGCGCCGCTCGGGCGGCAGCAGCGCCAGCGCCTGCGGCACGATGGTGTTGAGCGCCGCCGCCCCGAGGCTGCCCCCCACCACCAGCAGCTTCAGCGGCCCGGCGCGCATGGCCAGCCGCTGCTCGGGCGGGGGTTGGCGCAAAAACGCCTCGCGCAGCGGGTTGCCGATCCACTCGCCACCGCGCAGCGCGCCGGGGAAGGCGCAGTAAACGCGGTCGGCCACGTGCGCCAACACGCGGTTGGCCAGCCCGGCCACCGAATTTTGCTCGTGCAGCAGCAACGGACGGCCGGCCAGCACGGCCATCATGCCGCCGGGGAAGGTGATGTAGCCGCCCAGGCCCACCACCACGTCGGGGCGCACACGGCGCACCACGCCCCAGGCCTGCGCAAAGGCGCGCAGCAGGCGCAGCGGCAGCAGCGCCAGGGTCAACGGCCCTTTGCCACGCACGCCACCGAACTGCACCGGCTCCAGCGCAAACCCCTGCGCCGGCACGAGGCGCGCCTCCATGCCGTCGGGCGCGCCCAGCCAGTGCACGCGCCAGCCCTGCGCGCGCAGCGCCTGCGCCAGCGCCAAGCCGGGGAAGATGTGCCCACCGGTGCCGCCGGCCATGATCAACGCGCAGCGCGATGCCGTCATGCCCGCCCCCCGTGCATCATGCGTTTGTTTTCCCAATCGACGCGCAGCACGAACGCGATGGCCACCAGGTTCATCAGCACCGCCGAGCCGCCGTAGCTCATCAGCGGCAGCGTCAGCCCCTTGGTGGGCAGCGCGCCCAGGTTGACGCCGATGTTGATGAAGGCCTGAAAGCCGATCCACAGCCCCACGCCTTGCACCGCCAAGCCGGCAAACACCTGGTCCAGCGCGATGGCCTGGCGGCCAATCTGCATGATGCGCCGCGTCAGCCACATGAACAGGGCGATCAGCGTCAGCACCCCCACGAAGCCGAACTCCTCGCCGATGACGGCGAGCAAAAAGTCGGTGTGCGCCTCGGGCAGCCAGTGCAGCTTTTCGACGCTGGCCCCCAGGCCCACCCCCCACACGCCGCCGCGGCCCAGCGCGATGAGCGCGTGCGTGAGCTGGTAGCCCTTGCCCAGCGCGTGCTGCTCGCTCCACGGGTCGAGGTAGGCGAAGATGCGCTCGCGGCGCCACTCGTTGGTCAGCACCACCATCGCAAAGGCGGCCACCACCACCAGCGCGATCAGGAAAAACATGCGCGCGTTGACCCCTCCGAGGAACAGGATGCCCATCGCGATGACCGCAATCACCATGAACGCGCCCATGTCGGGCTCGGCCAGCAGCAGCACCCCCACGATGCCCACCGCCACCGCCATCGGCCACACGGCGCGGAAAAAGCGCTCCTTGACCTCCATGCGCCGCACCATGTAGTCGGCCGCGTACAGCGCCACGGCCAGCTTGGCCAGCTCGGACGGCTGGAAGTTGAGGATGCCCAGCGGGATCCAGCGCCGTGCGCCGTTGACGCCCTTGCCGATGAAGGGCACCAACACCAACACCAGCAACACGAGCGACAGCACGAACAGCGGCACCGCCGCTTTTTTCCAGGCCTCGACCGGAAACTGAAACGCCACCCACCCGGCCAGCGCGCCCAACGCCGCCGCCAGCGCGTGGCGCCACACGAAGTGGTAGGTGCTGTAGCTGGCAAAGCGCGGGTTGTCCGGCAACGCCACCGAGGCCGAGTACACCATCACCAGCCCCCAGCACAGCAGCGCCACCACCACCCACAGCAGCGGTTGGTCAATCCCCACCGCGCCCAGCGCGGGCCGCGCCGTGCCGCCCGGCGCGCGCGCACGCACGGGCAACGGCGGCTCGCCACGGTCCGATCGCCCACGTGGCCACACGTCGACCAGGCGGCCCCACCAGGTGGCGCTGCGCGTGCTGCTCATACGGGCGTGCCCTCCTCGGCCTGCAGCGCGCGCACGGCGTCCACAAACACCTGCGCGCGGTGGGCGTAGTCGCGGAACATGTCCAGGCTGGCGCAGGCGGGCGACAACAGCACCGCGTCACCTGGCTGCGCCTGTTGCGCGCACCAGCGCACCGCCGCCACCAAATCCTCGAAGCGCTGGCGCGGCACGCCCGTGGCGGCCAGCGCGGCGTCGATGGCAGGGGCGTCGCGACCGATCAGCGCCACCGCCCGGGCGTGGCGTGCCACCGCCGGGGCCAGCGGCGCAAAGTCCTGCCCCTTGCCATCGCCGCCCAGGATCACCACCAGCCGGCGCTGCGCGCCCAGGCCCTGCAGCGCCGCCAGCGTGGCGCCGACGTTGGTGCCTTTGCTGTCGTCGATGTACTCCACCTCGCGCACGACGGCCACCGGCTGCACGCGGTGCGGCTCGCCGCGGTAGTCGCGCAGCGCATGCAGCAGCGGCGCCAGCGGCGCGCCGGCGGCCGTGGCCAGCGCCAGCGCGGCCAGGGCGTTGGCGGCGTTGTGCCGCCCCTGGATGCGCAGCGCCTCGGCCGGCATCAGCCGCTGCAGCGGCAGCGGCTCGCCGTCGGTCACCTCGGCCTCGGGCAGCGCGCGCACCAACCACGTCACCCCCCTGGTTTCCTGCAAGCCCCAGTCGCCGGGCCGCTCGGGCAGGCCCAGGCCAAAACTCACCCACGGGCGCGCAGGCTGCGGCTTGCGCCGCGCCGCGCCGCGGCCACCCGGCGTCACCTCGGGCGGCCGCCAGGCGGCGACGATGGGGTCGTCGCGGTTGAGCACCATCAGGCCGTGCGCCCCAAAGATGCGCCGCTTGGCCTCGGCGTAGGCCTGCATCGAGCCGTGCCAGTCCAGGTGGTCCTGCGTGACGTTGAGCACGGTGGCCGCGGTCGGCTCGAACCCCTGCACACCGTCGAGCTGGAAGCTGGACAGCTCCAGCACCCACGCGCGCGGCAGCCGGCCCTGCTGCAGCCGCTCGGCCAGGGTGTCCAGCAACGTCGGGCCGATGTTGCCGGCCACGGCCACGTCCCACCCCAGGGCCCGCAGCAGGTGGCCCGTCAGCGCGGTGGTGGTGGTTTTGCCGTTGGTGCCGGTGACGGCCAACACCACCGGCGCGGCGCCGCCGCGTTCGGCCAGCGTGCGCATGGCGGCGGCCCACAGCTCCAGCTCGCCCACGCACGGCACCCCAGCGGCTTGCGCCGCGGCGCGCAGGCCGGCCCACTGCGCCGGCGCGAGCCCGGGTGAGCGCGCCACCAGCGCCCACGGCGCATGGCTCCACAGGGCCTGGTCCAGCGCCACGCCCGCCAGCAGCTCCGCCCCTGGGGCCACCTGCTGCAAGGCCTGCGCCTGCGGCGGCTGCGCGCGCGTGTCGGCCACCGTCACACGCGCGCCGGCCGCGTGCAGCCAGCGCGCCAACGCCAGCCCGCTGGCGCCCAGGCCCAGCACCAGCGCAGGGCGCCCCTGCAACAGCGGCAACAGGTCGTGCGTCCAGGCGGTCGTCATCGTGGCAACCCCATCAGCGCAGCTTCAGCGTTGACAACCCCACCAGGCACAGCAGCATGGTGATGATCCAAAAACGCACCACCACCTGCGTTTCGCGCCAGCCCGATTTTTCGAAGTGGTGGTGCAGCGGCGCCATCTTGAACAGACGGCGGCCCTCGCCGTAGCGGCGGCGGGTGTACTTGAAATAGGCCACCTGCGCCATCACCGACAGCGCCTCGGCCACGAAGATGCCGCCCATGATGGCCAGCACGATCTCCTGGCGCACGATGACGGCGATGGTGCCCAGCGCCCCACCCAGCGCCAGCGCCCCCACGTCACCCATGAACACCTGGGCTGGGTACGCGTTGAACCACAAAAACGCCAGCCCCGCCCCGCCCATCGCGGCGCAGAAGATCAGCACCTCCCCGGTGCCGGGGATGTAGGGCAGCAGCAGGTAGCGCGCAAACACCGCGTTGCCGGTGACGTAGGCGAACACCCCCAACACCGCGCCCACCATCACCACCGGCATGATGGCCAGGCCGTCGAGCCCGTCGGTGAGGTTGACGGCGTTGCTGCTGCCCACGATGACCAGGTAGGTCAGGATGACAAACCCCGCCACCCCCAGCGGGTAGCTCACCTCTTTGAAAAACGGCACCATCAGGCCGGCTTGCTGGGGCAGCTCCACCGTAAAGCCGGATTGCACCCAGGCCACGAAGAGCTGCCACACGCGCGCGTTGGAACCCTCCGAAATCGCAAACACCAGGTACAGCGCCGCCAGCAGCCCGATGGCCGACTGCCAGGCGTACTTTTCGCGCGAGCGCATGCCTTCGGGGTCTTTGCGCACGACCTTGCGCCAGTCGTCCACCCAACCGATGGCGCCCATGCCCAGCGTCACCGCCAGCACCACCCACACGAAGCGGTTGCTCCAGTCGAACCACAGCAACGTCGAGGCGGTGATGGCAAACAGGATCAACACCCCGCCCATCGTGGGGGTGCCGCTTTTGCTCAGGTGCGCCTGCACGCCGTAGCTGCGGATGGGCTGGCCGATTTTGAGCTCGGTCAGGCGCCGGATGAACCACGGGCCGGCCGCCAACCCGAGCAGCAGCGCCGTCATCGCCGCCATCACGGCCCGAAACGTCAGGTACTGAAAGACGCGCAAAAAGCCCCACTCGGGCATCAGGCGCCACAGCCACTCGGCCAACTCAGGCAGCATCGCGCCCCCCTTGTACGGTGTCGGTGGCCAGGGCCTGCAAGGCCTGCACCACCCGTTCCATGCGCATGAAGCGCGATCCCTTGACCAGCACGCTGCCGCCGTGCTGCAGCGCGTCGGGCAGCGCGGCCAGCAGCGCCTCGACGCTGTCGAAGTGGCGCAGCCCGCCCGAGGCGTCGGTCAGCGCCGCCGCGGCCTGCCCCATCCAGGTGCCGCAGGTCCACACGCGCTCAATGCCCAGCGCGCGGGCATGGCGCAGCACCTCGTCGTGGAACGCCAACGCCTGCGCACCCACCTCGCCCATGTCGCCCAGCACCAACCAGCGCGGCGCGGGCAGCTCGGCCAGCATGTCGATGGCGGCGCGCACCGAGTCGGGGTTGGCGTTGTAGCTGTCGTCCACCACGGTCCAGCGCTGGCCGGCCAGCGTCCACGCGTGGGTGCGGCAGCGGCCCGCCACCGGCTGAAACGCCGCCAGCCCTGCGCCGACCTGGTCCAACCCCACCCCGGCGGCCAGCGCGCAGGCGGCCGCGGCCTGCGCGTTGCGCACGTGGTGGCGGCCGGCGATGGCCAGCCGCGTGGACACCGTGCCCAGCGGTGTGTGCAGGCGCAGCGCCCACGCGTCGCCGTCCCAGCGCGCCTCGGCGTGCACATCCGCCCCCGGCGCCCCAAAGGTCAGCACCCGCCGCGCCCCCGCCAGCGTGCGCCACAGCGGGGTGTAGGCGTCGTCGTGCGGCAGCACGGCCACGCCGTCCGGCCCCAGCGCGGCCAGCACGCTGCCGTTTTCGCGCGCCACGGCCTCGACGCTGGCCATGAACTCCTGGTGCTCGCGCTGGGCGTTGTTGACCAGCGCGACGGTCGGGCGCGCCCACGCCGCCAGTTGCGCGATTTCGCCCGGGTGGTTCATGCCCAGCTCGACCACGGCCAAGCGGTGCGCGGGCCGCAGCCGCAGCAGCGTCAGCGGCACCCCGATGTCGTTGTTGAGGTTGCCGGCGGTGGCCAGGGCGGCCTCCCCGGCGGCGGCGCGCAGGATGGCGGCGGTCATCTGCGTCACCGTGGTTTTGCCGTTGCTGCCGGTCACCGCGATCAGCGGCCCGGCGTACACCTGGGCGCGCCAGGCCGCGGCCAGGGCGCCCAGCGCGGCGCGGCTGTCGGGCACCTCCACCCCGCACAACCCGGCCGCGGCCAGCCCGCGCTCGGCCAGCGCCCCCACGGCGCCGGCGGCCGCCGCGTGCGGCAAGAAGTCGTGCGCATCGAAGCGCTGGCCACGCAGCGCCACAAACAGGTCGCCCGCGCGCAGCGTGCGGGTGTCGCTGTGCACACGCTGCGGCGCCAGCGCCGCCACGTCGCCCACGGCGCGCGCGCCGGGCAGCGCGGCCAGCAACGCACCCAGCCCCACCATGGGGGTGTCGGCGATGGTGCTGCTCATGCCTGCTCCTCCCAGCGCCGCTGCAGGGCCGAGCGCGCCTGCTGCACGTCGCAAAACGGGTGGCGCACGCCGGCGATGTCCTGGTACTGCTCATGCCCCTTGCCGGCCAGCAGCACGACGTCGTGCGCGTCGGCCTGCTGCACGGTCCAGGCGATGGCGGCGGCGCGGTCCGGCTCCAGCACCGCGCGCGCGGGGTTGATGAGGCCTTGCACCATCTGCGCGATGATCTGGTGCGGATCCTCGCTGCGCGGGTTGTCGCTGGTGAAGACGACGCGGTCGGCCCAGGCCTCGGCCGCGGCGGCCATGCGCGGCCGCTTGCTCGGGTCGCGGTCGCCCCCGCAGCCCAGCACACACCACAGGCGCCCCCCGCGCGCCTGCGCCAGCGGCCGCAGCGCTTGCAGGGCTTTTTCGACGGCGTCGGGTGTGTGCGCGTAGTCGATGACCACCTGCGGCAGCGCGGAGTCGGTCGGGGCGTCGGGCCAGGCTGGCTGCATGCGGCCAGGCACGGCGGTCAGCCGTGGCGCCGCGGCGGCCAGCGCCTGCCACGTCACCCCCTGCGCCCGCAGCGCCGCCCCCACCGCCAACAGGTTGGCCACGTTGTGCGCGCCCACCACCGGCAGCGCCAACGTCGCGGCAGGCTGGCCGTGCTCCACCACCGTGAAGCGCATGCCTTGCGGCGTCCACTGCACCTCGTGCGCCGCCAACCGGGGGGCGTGCGTGAGATCCAACCCGTAGGTCCACAGGTCCAGCGCCCCAGCTTGCACCCGCGGCGCCAGCTCCGCGGCCAGGCGTTGCCCGTAGGAGTCGTCCACGCACACCACCGCCACGCGCACGCCCGGCCAGTCGAACAGGCGGCGCTTGGCCTGCCAGTACGCCTCCATCGTGCCGTGGTAGTCGAGGTGGTCCTGCGTCAGGTTGGTGAAGATGGCGGTGTGCACGTGGCTACCGTCCAGCCGCCCTTCTTCGACGCCGATCGACGAGGCTTCCAGCGCCACCAGCGACACGCCCTCGGCCGCGAAGCGCTGCAGCGCGCCTTGCAGGGTCACGGGGTCGGGGGTGGTCAAGCCGGTGGGCTGCAAACCCTGCCCGGGTCGGCCCACCCCCAACGTGCCGATCAGACCCGCCTCCACCCCGGCAGCGGCGGCCCACTGCGCGCACCACCAGGCGGTGGAGGTCTTGCCGTTGGTGCCGGTGATGGCCAGCAGCGCCAGGCGTTGGCTCGGGTGCTGCCACCAGGCGCTGGCCAGCGGGCCCGCCAGGGCGCGCAGCCCCGCCAGCGCCGCCACCGGGGCCTGCGCGGGCCAGGGGGCGGTTGGCTGCGCCTGCCACCAGGCGTCCAACCCCTCGGTGTCCACAAGCGCCGCGCGCGCCCCGCCGGCCAGCGCCGCGGCCACGTAGGCGCGCGCGTCGGTGGCCGCCCCCGGCCAGGCCAGGAAGGCGTCGCCCGGCTGCAGCCGGCGGCTGTCGGCGCACAGGCCCTGCGCGCCGTGGCCTCGCAGCCACGCCAGTGCCGCGTCCAGATCATCGAGCCGCTGCACGGGCGCGCTCATACCGGCTCCTCCGCGATGGCGTTGGCGATGATTTGCGGCTGCACGCGCACGTCCGGCGCCACACCCAGCAGCCGCAGGGTCTGCTGCGCCACGTCGGCGAACACCGGCGCGGCCACGGCGCCACCGTAAATGACCCCGTTGGAAGGCTCATCCACCATCACGGCGATGACCACGCGGGGCGACTCCACCGGCGCCAGCCCCACAAAAAACGCCCGGTACTTGCGCGCCGCGTAGCCGCGGCCCTCCTGCTTGCGCGCGGTGCCCGTTTTGCCGCCCACCGAGTAGCCCACGGTTTGCGCCTGCTGCGCGGTGCCGCCGGGGCTGGTCACCATGTGCAGCATCTGGCGCACGGCCAACGCGTTGCGCTCGCTGTACACGCGCACGCCTTGGGCCGGCTCGTCGCGCCGCAGCAACGTCAGCGGCAGCAGCTCGCCGTCGCGCGCAAACACGGTGTACGCCTGCGCCAGTTGCACCAGCGACACCGACAGGCCGTAGCCGTAGGCCATCGTGGCTTGCTCGATGGGGCGCCAGCCCTGGTAGGCGCGCAGCCGGCCGCTGGTGGCGCCGGGGAACGGCAGTTGCGGCTTGTGTCCCAGCCCCAGGCGCACGTAGGTCTCCCACATGTCGCGCGGGGTGAGCTGCATGGCGAGTTTGACCGTGCCGACGTTGCTGGACTTTTGGATGATCTCGGCCACCGTCAGCACGCCGTAGGGGTGCACGTCCGAGATCGTGAAGCCCCCCATTTGCAGCCGCCCCGGCGCGGTCTGCACCGGCGTGTCGGGGCGCACCAGGCCCTTGTCCAACGCCAGCGCGGCGATGAAGGGCTTCATCGTCGAGCCGGGCTCGAAGCTGTCGGTCAGCGCGCGGTTGCGCAGCTGCTCGCCGCTGAGGTTGCGCCGGTTGTTGGGGTCGTAGCTGGGGTAGTTGGCCAGCGCCAGCACCTCGCCGGTGCGCGCGTCCAGCACCACCGCGCTGCCGCCGCGGGCGTTGTGCTGCTGCACGGCTTCTTTGAGGCGCTGGAAGGCAAAGTACTGCACCCGCGCGTCGATCGACAGTTGCAGGTCGCGCCCGTCCTGCGGCGGCACGATGTCGCGCACGTCCTCGACGATGCGCCCAAGGCGATCCTTGATGACGCGGCGCGAGCCGGGCTTGCCCAGCAGTTCACGCTCGAACGCCAGCTCCACCCCCTCCTGGCCACGGTCTTCGACGTTGGTGAAGCCCACCACGTGCGCCAGCGCCTCGCCCTGTGGGTATTGGCGCTTGTACTCCTTGCGCAGGTACACCCCGGGGATGCCCAGCGCCTTGACGCGCTGCGCCAGCGGCTCGTCGAGCTGGCGACGCAACCACACGAAGTTGCGCTGATCCACCTGCAAACGGCGGCGCAGCTCGGGCAGCGGCAGGCCCAGCAGGCGCGCCAGTTCGCCCAGCTTGGGGTGGTCGAGGTCCACGTCCTCAGGGTCGGCCCAGACGCTTTGCGCTTCGACGCTTTGCGCCAGGATCATGCCGTTGCGGTCCAGGATGCGCCCGCGGCTGGCGGGCAGCTCCAGCGTGCGCGCGTAGCGCACCTCACCCTGGCGCTGGAAAAAGTCGCTGCCGATGACCTGCACGTACGCCGCGCGGGCGGCCAGCCCGACGAAGGCCAGCGCCAGCACCGCCACCACGAAACGGCTGCGCCACACCGGCGTGGCGCTGGTCAGCAGCGGGCTGCTGCCGTAGGGGATGCTGCGCGGCGCGCGTGCGTTCATGGCGCCCCCCCGACGCCGGCGTCGGCCGGCAGCGCCACGTACTCGGTGATGCCGGGGTGGGCCGGATGCATTTGCAGGCGCTGGCGCGCCAACTGTTGCACGCGCGCGGGCGCTGCCAGGGCGCGCTGCTCGACCACCAGCCGCTCGTGGTCGGCCTGCAACCGCGCCCCTTCGGCACGGGCGCGCTCCAGCGCCACGTACAGCCGGCGCGACTGGTGCTGCAACTCCACCAGGTGAAAGCTGCTGACCAGCAGCGCCACCAACAGCAACAGGTTCAGGCGCGTCATGCCCGCCGCCCTCCTGCCGCCGGCCGCGGCGCCGCCGTGCGGGTGGCGCTGCGCATCACGGCGCTGCGCGCGCGCGGGTTGTCCTGCACCTCGGCGGCCGACGGCATCACGCGCCGCACCTCGGCCAGCAGCGGCGCGGCGGGCTCGACCATCGGCGCGCGCCGGTCAACCTCGGGGCGGCTGTGGCGCTGCATGAAGCGCTTGACCATGCGGTCTTCCAGCGAGTGAAAGCTGATCACCACCAGCCGACCGCCGGCACGCAGCACGCTCAGGCTGGCGTCGAGCGCTTGTTGCAGCTCCTCAAGCTCGGCGTTGATGTGAATCCGAATAGCCTGAAATGTGCGCGTTGCAGGGTCCTTGCCCGGCTCGCGGGTTTTGACCGCACCAGCCACGATTTCGGCCAGCTCGGCGGTGGTTCGAACAGGCCCCCGTTCCTGTCGGCGACGATCAATCGCCTTTGCAATCGGTGCAGCAAACCGCTCTTCGCCGTATTCACGAATCACCTCCGTCATCTCGGCCACCGAGGCCGTGGCCAGCCACTGGGCGGCGCTGAGGCCGCGCGTGGGGTCCATGCGCATGTCCAGCGGCCCGTCGTGGCGGAAGGAAAACCCCCGCGCCGCATCGTCCAGCTGCGGCGAGCTCACACCCAAATCCAGCAACACCCCGTCCACGCTGGCCGCGGGCAGTGTGGCCAGCCCCGCGAACCCCTCGTGGCGCACCGTCACGCGCGCATCCGCCGCGGCCAGCGCCTGCGCCACCGCGATCGCCTCGGGGTCTTTGTCGAACACCGTCAGCCGCCCGCGCGGCGACAGCCGCTGCAGGATGGCGCGGCTGTGCCCACCGCGGCCAAAGGTGCCGTCGATGTAGTGACCGTCCGGTTGGATCTGAAGGGCCTGGACCGCTTCGTTCAACAGGACGGTGCGATGGAGGGGCTGCATCGTCACCGTCGCCTCCGTCAGAACGAAAAGTCCTTGAAGGCGTCGGGCATCTCGCCGCGCATGGCCTCGGCCTCCTGCGCGGCGTAGGTCGCGGCATCCCACAGCTCGAAGTGGTTGCCCATGCCCAGCAGCATCGCCTCTTTGGTGATGCCGGCGGCGTTGCGCAGCTCGGGCGCGATCAGCACCCGCCCCTGCGCGTCCATCTCGACATCCTGGGCGTTGCCCAGAAAGATGCGCTTCCACCACTGCGCCGACATCGGCAGCTGCGCGATGCGCTGGCGAAACGCCTCCCACTCCGGGCGAGGAAAGATCATCAGGCAGCCGTGCGGGTGCTTGGTGATCGTCAGCTGCCCGGCGGCGGTGGCCAGCAGCACGTCGCGATGCCGGGTCGGCACCGACAGCCGACCCTTGGCATCGACAACGAGGGATGACGCACCTTGAAACACGGCTCAGACCCGCACTGGGCTCCACTTTGCACCACTTTTTTGCACTTCCTCCCACTGTAGCACCAAATGGGCCGCCGCGACAAGCCCAAACAACGATTTTTCACCCTGAAATCAACGACTTAGGGCCGATTTGCAGCGCAAACCGGCCCTCCAAAACCGTCCAATCATCAAGCACTTACAAGCGGCATGCAACACACCGCTTGAAGTTCTGGCGCGCTCGCTTACAGGATGAAGCGCGACAGATCCTCGTTGCGCGCCAGCTCGCCCAGGCGGGCGTCCACGTAGGCGGCGTCGATGGTCACGGTCTGGCCGCTCAGACGCGCGGCGTCGAAGCTGACCTCATCGAGCAGGTGCTCCATCACGGTGGCCAGGCGACGCGCGCCGATGTTTTCGGTGCGCTCGTTGACCTCCCACGCCACCGCGGCGATGCGGCGGATGCCGTCGTCGGTGAAGGTGAGCGTCACCCCCTCGGTGGCCAGCAACGCCTGGTACTGGCGCACCAAGCTGGCGTGGGTCTGGGTCAGGATGGCCTCGAAGTCCTGCACCGACAGCGGCTGCAGCTCCACCCGAATCGGAAAACGCCCTTGCAGCTCCGGGATCAGGTCGCTGGGCTTGCTCAGGTGGAACGCCCCGCTGGCGATGAACAGGATGTGGTCGGTCTTGACCGGCCCGTATTTGGTCGACACCGTTGTGCCCTCCACCAGCGGCAGCAGGTCGCGCTGCACGCCCTGGCGCGACACGTCGGCGCCGCCGACCTCGTGGCGCGTCGCCACTTTGTCGATTTCGTCGATGAAGACGATGCCGTTTTGCTCCAGGTTGTGGATGGCCTCGGCGCGCACCTCGTCTTCGTTGAGCAGCTTGGCGGCTTCCTCCTCGACGAGCAGGCGGCGCGCTTCGGCGATGCGCAGCTTGCGCAGCTTGCGCCGCCCCAGGTTCAACTGCCCAAACAGGCCCTTGAGCTGCTCGGCCATCTCCTCCATGCCCGCGGGGGTCATCACCTCCAGCTGCGGCTGCGGCGCGGCCAGCTCCAGCTCGACCTCCTTGTCGTCGAGCTGGCCCTCGCGCAGCTTTTTGCGAAACACCTGCCGCGCGTGCGAATCGCGGTCAACATCGCCGTCGCGTGGCGGCGGCAGCAGCGCGTCGAGGATGCGGTCCTCGGCCGCGTCCTCGGCGCGCGTGCGCACCCGCGCCATCGCCGCCTCGCGCGTTTGCTTCACGGCCACATCCGCCAAGTCACGGATGATGCTGTCGACGTCCTTGCCGACGTAGCCGACTTCGGTGAATTTGGTCGCCTCGACCTTGATGAAGGGCGCGTTGGCCAGCTTGGCCAGACGACGCGCGATCTCGGTCTTGCCCACACCGGTGGGCCCGATCATCAGGATGTTTTTGGGCGTGATCTCGGGGCGCAGCTTGGCGTCGACCTGCTGGCGGCGCCAGCGGTTGCGCAGCGCGATGGCCACCGCCCGCTTGGCCGCGTGCTGGCCGATGATGTGCGCGTCGAGCTCGGAGACGATTTCCTGCGGGGTCATGGCCGCGCTCATGCGAGCACCTCCACGGTGTGGTTGTGGTTGGTGTAAATGCACAGGTCACCGGCGATGCGCAGCGCCTCGCGCACCACGGCTTCGGCACTCAGCGCCGTGTGGTCCAGCAGCGCCTTGGCCGCCGCCTGCGCGTACGCCCCGCCGGATCCGATGGCGACAATCCCGTGCTCAGGCTCCAGCACGTCGCCGTTGCCGGTGATCACCAAGCTCGTGCTGCGGTCGGCCACCGCCAGCATCGCCTCCAGCCGGCGCAGCACACGGTCGGTGCGCCAGTCCTTGGTCAGCTCCACCGCCGCGCGCACCAGGTGGCCCTGGTGCTTGTCCAGCTTGGCCTCGAAGCGCTCGAACAACGTGAAGGCATCCGCGGTGGCGCCGGCAAAGCCCGCCAGCACCTGGTCGCGGTACAGGCGGCGCACCTTGCGCGCGCTGGCCTTGACAACGATGTGGCCCAGCGTCACCTGGCCGTCGCCGCCCATGGCCACCTGCTGGCGGCTGGGGTCGCTCGGGTCGGGGCGGCGCACGCAAACGATCGTGGTGCCGTGAAACACGGCGCGGGTGGTGTCGTGGTCTTGCATGGCCGCTATTGTCGCAGCCGCACCTCGGCCACCTGGTCGATGCCCACCGTGTGCAGCAGCAAGCCGACCAGCGGCGCCACACCATGCCACTCGGTGCGCACGCCCCGCGCGCGCGCCGCCAGCAGCCATTGCAGCAACGCGCCCGCGGCGGCAAAGTCCAGCCGCCGCAGCCCTTGCGCGTCGATGTGCAGCAGCGGCACGGTGTCGCCGGCGGCCGCCTCGTGCCGCAACAGGGCGTCGTCCAGCCGCGCCAGCACCGGCCCCACGTCGCCGCACAGCACGCCGTCCAGCGTCACGCTCGCAGGCGCAGCGGGCGCGGCCGCCGCAGGCTGGGAGGGCGCCCAATCCGCCAGCGCCGTGGCCACGGCCGGAAAATCGTGCTCATCGGCAGCCTCCACCGGCACCGGCTCGACCGCAGCCGGTGCCGCCGCCAGCGCCGGCTCGGGCAGCGCCTGCACCTCCACCACCAGGGCGCGCGGCGGCTGCCACGATGGCAGCACCAACCCTGCGGTGGCGTACGCATCCAGCGCCACTAGGTCGTACGAGGCACGCCGATCCAGCAGCCGCAGCGCCGCCAGCCGCAGCCGCCACCACAGCGGCTCCACGTCCGCGCGGCCCGAGGGCGTGGCCTCCTTGAGCCGGCGCAGCAGCACGCCGGTGCCGGCCATCGTCAGCACGCGCGCCTCATCGGCCCAGCGCTGCCAGCGCTCCAGCAGCGCGGCCGCCGCTTCGGCGTCGATGGTTTCAAGCGCGCACCAGTCCAGCCCGTCGGGCTCGCCCTGCGTCGTCCACATCTGCAGCTCGGCGACACCCAGGTGCGCCGGGCAGCGCCACACCCGCCGCGGCCCCGGCGTGGCCGCCGTCGCGGCGACCTGCACCGGCCACGGCAGCACGGGCTGGCCGCAGCGCTGGGCCCATTGCGCGGCCCAGGCCTCGTAGCCCTCCCGGTCGCTCAGCGCCCACAGCAGGTCCAGCTTCAGCCGCCCCGCCACGCAGGCCAACAGCGCGTCATCGCTGCGCTGCTGCATGGCGTGCAGCCCGCGCTGCACCACCTCGAAGCGCCCGTTGGCAAACGCCACCGCCAGCTCGGTCAGCGCCGGGTGCCCCAGCCAGGCCTGCATCGCCATGGCGCCGCGCGGGTCGGGGTGCACGATGTCGATGGCCAGCCGCGGTGCCGCGGCCGCACCTGGCCCGCCCTGGCGGGCCTCGGGCACGGCGGGCGCGGGGGTGGGTACGGCGTCGTTCGGCGCCACGGCCGGCCCAGCCCAGTGCTGCGCCATGTGCGCTTCGATGCGGGCGATTTGCTCCATCGTGCCGCTGCGCGGCGTGGCGGGCAGCGGCCAGGCGCTGGGCTGCGCGGTGTCGCCGCGTGGCGGTGCGGGGACCGCGGGCGCCGCCTCACCGCGCTGCCGGCGCAGCAACGCCCGCAGCTCCTGCAGTTCGGCGCGGCGCACCTCGTCGTGACGGCGGCGGCGCTGCAGGGCCGCTTGCAGCGCGGCACGCTCCTGCTGCAAACCACGCACCTGGCGCGCGCTGTCGCGCCAGCGCCGCCACCAGCGCGTCAACACCGCCCAACCGCGTGGTGGGGCGTCAGCACCGGCAACCTTCGGTTCCATGCCCACCCGGGGGCCGCGCGGCGTGGACCGTCAGTCCCCAAACAGTTTTTGCTTGAGCTCGCGGCGCTGCTGCGCCTCGATCGACAGGCTGGCCGTGGGGCGCGCCAACAGACGGCCCACCCCGATGGGCTCGCCGGTTTCTTCGCAGTAGCCGTACTCGCCGCTGTCGATGCGGGCCAACGCCTGCTCGATCTTTTTGAGCAGCTTGCGCTCGCGGTCACGCGTGCGCAGCTCCAGCGCATGCTCCTCTTCGATCGTGGCCCGGTCGGCCGGGTCGGGCACCACCACGGTGTCCTCGCGCAGGTGCTCGGTGGTCTCGCCGGCGTTGAGCAGGATGTCGTGCTTGAGCTGCTGCAGCTTGCGGCGGAAGTACGCCAGCTGCACGTCGTTCATGTACTCCTCGTCCGGCATGGCCAGGATGTCGGCGTCGGTGAGCTGCTCGACGGGAAGCTTTTTCCAGTTGTCGGCGCGCTTGGGGTCCTTGACCAAAACAGAGGCAGACGGGGCGATGGTGGCGGTCATGGCAGGTTGAGCGGTGTAACTGGCCTTGGCGGCACGCGGATCGTGCGTGGGGGCCACGGCCTCGGTGGTTTGGGCATGCATCGCGGCTTGCTGCGCGCGCCGGGTGGCGGCCGCCGAGGGCTTGCGCGCGGCGCGGGGCGGCGCGGCCGGTTCGGTCGCCGCGGCTGCGGCGGCCGGCTGGGCGGCCTTGGAGGACGACTTGCGTTGGCTCACCACGATGCATCTCCTCTGCTGGGGCCGGGCTGGTCATTGAAAGGCCGCCGGCGGCCTCCCTGCCGCCAAACGCCCGCCCGGCTCGAATGGGCGCCGATTGTAAGCGCAGCGGCGCGCCGTGCGCGCAAGCGTCACACCAGCGACTGCTGCAGCCCCTGCTCCAGGATGTCGCGCGGCAGGTCGATGCCGATGAACACCATCTTGCTCTCGCGCTTTTCGCCCGGCTTCCACACCGGCCCCAGGTCGCTGCCCATCAACTGGTGCACCCCCTGGAAAATGACCTTGCGGTCGGTGCCGGCCATGTGCAGCACGCCCTTGTAGCGCAACAGCTTGGGCCCCCAGACCTGCACCACCGCGCCCAAAAAATCCTCCAGCTTGCGCGGGTCGAACGCGCGTTCGCTCTTCCACACGAAGCTTTTGACGTCGTCGTCGTGGTGGTGGTGCTTGGCGTGGCCGTGGTGGTGATGGTGGCCGTGACCATGGTCGTGCTCGCAGTGGCCATGGTCATGGTCGCAGTGGCTGTGGTCGTGCTCGTCGGCGCGCAAAAAATCCGGGTCGATGTCCAGCTTGGCGTTGAGGTTGAAGCCGCGCAGGTCCAGCACCTTGCTCAGCGGCACGTGGCCGAAGTGCACCGTCTCGATAGGGGCGCGCGGGTTCATGGGCTTGAGGCGGTGCACCAGCGCGTCCAGCTCCTCGGACGACACCAAATCGGCTTTGCTGATGAAGATCTGGTCGGCAAAACCCACCTGGCGGCGCGCTTCCTGCCGCTGGTCCAGCTGCTGCTGGGCGTGCTTGGCGTCCACCAGCGTGATGATCGAGTCCAGCAGGTAGGTCTCGGCCACCTCGTCGTCCATGAAGAACGTTTGCGCCACCGGCCCGGGGTCGGCCAGGCCGGTGGTCTCGATGATCACGCGGTCGAACGCCAGCAGCCCCTTGCGCCGCTTGGCCGCCAGCAGCGCCAGCGTGCTGCGCAGGTCCTCGCGGATCGTGCAGCACACACAGCCGTTGCTCATCTGCACGATCTGCTCCTCGGTGTCCGCCACCAGGATGTCGTTGTCGATGTTCTCCGCACCGAACTCGTTTTCGATGACGGCGATGCGCTGCCCATGGGCTTCGGTGAGCACGCGCTTGAGCAGCGTGGTTTTGCCCGAGCCCAAAAAGCCGGTCAGGATGGTCGCAGGAATAAGTGCCATGCCACCAGTGTAGGGCATGCGTCAAGCGCGCGCACGCCGCTACAGCGCGGTGTCGTATTCGATGGTCAACGGCGCGTGGTCTGAAAACCGCTGCGCCTTGTACACCTCGGCACGGCGCGCCAGCGCCGCCAGCGCGGGCGTGGCTAGGTGGTAGTCGATGCGCCAGCCCACGTTCTTGGCCCACGCTTGGCCACGGTTGCTCCACCAGGTGTAACCCTCGCCCTCGGCGTCGGGGTGCAGGCGGCGGTACACATCCACCCAGCGGCCATCGCCCAGCAGGCGCGTCATCCAGGCGCGCTCCTCAGGCAAAAAGCCGCTGTTGTTCTGGTTGCCGCGCCAGTTTTTCAAGTCCTTCTCGGTGTGGGCGATGTTGACGTCACCACACACCAACGCTTCGCCGCGCGCCGCCAGCTGCGCCAACACGGGTTCGATCTGGTCCAAAAAACGGTACTTGGCAGCCTGACGCTCGTCGCCCGACGAGCCGCTGGGGAAGTACACGCTGACCACGCTCAGCTTGCGCTGCGGCGTGTCGAAGCGCAGCTCCAGGTAGCGCCCCTCGTCGTCGAACTCCGGCACCCCGATGCCCACCACCACGTCGCTGGGCTCGTGCCGGGTGTAGATGCCCACGCCCGAGTAGCCTTTTTTGGCAGCGCAGTGAAAATACCCCCGCAGATCCCCCAAAACCTCGAAGCGGCCGGCCAAGTCGGGCGGCTGAGCCTTGAGCTCCTGCACACACAACACGTCCGGCGCTGCCGCCACGGCCCATGCCGGCAGTCCCTTGCTCACCGCGGAGCGGATGCCGTTGAGGTTGAGAGAGGTCACACGCAACATGGGGCGCGATGGTAGCGCACAGGCCGGACGTTAAACTGCCCCCTGCGCGCCACCCCAAGCCGGCGACCCCGCGCCCCCACCCACCCGAGCGATGCCCATGAGACAACCCCTGCGCCCACCCCCCTCGGGCCCGGTGGCAACATCGCCCCTGCACCGCAGCGTATGGGTTTTGGGGCTGGTGTCACTGCTGATGGACTTGTCCTCCGAGATGATCCACAGCCTGCTGCCTGTCTTCATGGTCACCACCTTGGGTGCCACAGCGCTGACGTTGGGGTTGATCGAAGGCATCGCACAAAGCACAGCCGCGCTGGCCAAAGTGTTTTCGGGGGCGATTTCGGACTGGGTCGGCCGCCGCAAGCCGCTGGTGTTGCTGGGCTACGGCCTGGCTGCGCTGAGCAAACCGCTGTTTGCGCTGGCCGGCGGGCCTGGGGCGGTGCTGGCGGCGCGCTTTTTGGACCGTGTCGGCAAGGGCATTCGAGGCACACCACGCGACGCGTTGATCGCGGACCTCACCCCCGCCACCCAGCGCGGCGCGGCGTACGGTTTGCGCCAGGCGCTGGACACGTTGGGGGCGGTGGCAGGGCCACTGGCCGCCTTGGCCCTGATGACGCTGACGCAGGGCAACGTGCGCCTGGTCTTTTGGGTGGCGGCGGTACCCGCCGCGCTGTGCGTGCTGTTGATCGTGCTCGGTGTGCGGGAGCCGCGCACGCCGCGCCCTGCCGTGCGACCGCGCTGGCCGCTGCGCGCCGAGCGACTGCGGGCGCTGCCGCCCGGGCTGACGTGGGTGGTCGTGTTCGGCGCTGCGCTGACCCTGGCGCGCTTTTCCGAAGCCTTTGTGCTGTTGCGCGCCGAAAGTGTGGGCATCAGCGCCACGTGGGTGCCGGCGGTGCTGATCGTGATGAACATCGTGTACGCAGCCAGCGCCTACCCTTTGGGCCGATGGTCCGATCGGGGCGGGGAGCGCACGCTGTTGGCCTTGGGCTGCGGGTTGCTGGTGGCCGCCGACCTCGTGTTGGCATGGGCGACGGGTCCCGCAGCGGTGGGCGTGGGCGCGGCCCTGTGGGGCCTGCACCTCGGCGCCACCCAGGGTTTGTTGTCGAAGTGGGTGGCTGCCGCCGCGCCCGAGGGGTTGCGCGGCACGGCGTTTGGGGTGTTCAACCTGGCCAGTGGCGTGGCCCTGCTGATCGCCAGCGCCCTGGCGGGCGCGCTGTGGTCGTGGGTCGGGCCAGCCATGACCTTCTACGCGGGCGCCGCCCTCGCCGCGCTGGCGATGGGGGGTTTGCTGGCGCAGCGCCACGGTTCGCCCACGGCGGGATCCACCACCGACTGCCAACGTCGGGGCAATGGGGGCGGTTAGGGAAGGCCGGCAATCCTCCCCGTTCCTTGGGGCCAGAGACCAAGGCATCGACGCGAAGGCCGACCCGGCAGGCCGGTACCGTACGTTGCTGCAGGCTCTGGCAACGCTGCCGGCCTGACCCGCAGACCATGCATCTGCATGCGTAAGTTCAGAAACCTTTGGCACGCCTTCGAACAGGAGGACGTGCCATGCGAGTCCAGCACATCGGCTACCGGATCAGGGGGTTCTACCGGGTAGCGGCTTTGGGGCATCTTTGGGACATGACACCGAAAGATGCCCAACAACGACTCAACATCCTGCACTTTTGGGACAAACACGAGCTGGCTGCGACCATGGACGCCTTCGGCGTGTCGCGCCGCACGCTGTTTCGTTGGAGGGCGCTGCTTCGCGCTGCAGGGGGCAACCCCGCAGTCCTGGCCGCCAAGTCCTGCACCCCCAAGCGAGCGCGCACCTCCAAGATCGACCCCAGGCTTGTGGCCGAAATACGCCGCCTGCGAGGGCTGCACCCCAACCTGGGCAAGGACAAGCTGCGCGTGCTGCTGGCACCGTGGTGCGCACAACACGCCATCGCCTTGCCTTCAAGCTCCACCATCGGTCGCATCATGGCCCGCGCGCCCGACAAGATGCGCCATGCGCCAGCCCGCATCGACCGGCTGGGCCGCCCCAAACCACTGCGCCGCCCCACCAAGACCCGCAAGCCCAAGGGCCTGCAGGCCGCCCCCATGACCCTGTGGGCCGCAGACACCATCGAGCGCGTCCGCGATCGCCTCGCCGCTCCATCCTCCCCCTCATTGACCCCGTCTCGGCCATCGCCTTTGCCGTGGCCCTGCCCAGCAAAGGCGCCCGCCACACGGCCGCTGCTGCCCAAGCCCTCATCGAGGGCCTGGGCACCAACCCTGGCCACACGCTGATGTTCCTCTGCGACAACGGCTCCGAGTTCAAGGGCGCCTTCGACCAAACCCTGCAGCGCCTGGGACTGACCCACTTCTGGACCTACCCCAAATCCCCCAAGATGAACGCCCACGCCGAGCGCTTCAACCGTACCCTGCAAGAGTCCTTCGTGGACTACCACGAAGACTTGCTCTACACCGACTTGACCCTGTTCAACCAGAAACTCGCCGATTGGCTCGTCTTCTACAACACCCAGCGCCCCCACCATCGACTCGGCCAGCGACCACCCCAAACACCCCTCCTCCAACACCACCCCGAGCGCCAAAGGTACTGGACGCATACAACCTCTTGCCGAGATGACTGCACTTGTATAGACTGACTTCACTGATGAAACACGCTAAGGGTGACGTCATGGCTGTTCTGACCGTTCGCAATCTGCCCGACGAGGTGCACCGCGCCTTGCGCCTGCGTGCCGCCCAGCACGGGCGCAGCACCGAGGCGGAGGTACGCGCCTTGCTGGAAGAAGCCGTCAAGCCACAGGGGCGGCTGAAACTGGGGTCTCTGCTGGCCGACGTCGGCCGCAAGGCAAAGCTCACTGACGAGGAAGTCGCACTGATCAATCAGCGCGATCCATCGCTTCCCCGCCCGGTGAACTTCGAATGATCCTGCTCGACACCAATGTGATCTCCGAGCCGCTGCGCGCCGCGCCAGAGCCTCGCGTGGTCGCCTGGCTCGACGCGCAGCCGGTGGAAACACTGTTTTTGTCGGTCGTGACGGTCGCTGAGCTACGCCTGGGCGTCGCGCGACTACCCCATGGTCGTCGCCGCAACGGCTTGATCGACCAACTGGAGCGGCAGGTGCTGCCGGTGTTTGCCGGACGAGTCCTGAATTTCGATCTGCCGGCCAGCCAGCGCTATGCCGAGGCGATGGCCAAGGCACAAGCGGCCGGTCTGGGCGTCGGCGTGGCCGATGGTTTCATCGCGGCCATCGCGCTCGCCCATGGCATGGCCGTGGCAACCCGCGACACCGCCCCGTTCAAGGCGATGGGCGTGACGGTCATCGACCCCTGGGCACAGACGCAAGCATGACCCGCAACCAGAACCAGCATCCCGACCGATCGCAAGAAGCGCCGGGTGGCATCGCAGGCGAATCAGCCTCCCGATCGGCCCGATGCCATGCGGTTCTCGGTACACGATCAGCTGCGTATCGCGCAGGCGCTGTCACCGTCGCCCGAGCCCAACGCGGCGCTGCAACGCGCCTTCGAGCGCCGTCGCGCGCTGACGCCATCGGCTTCCTGACCCTTACAGTCTTCTCAACTCCCGCTCGATCACCCGCGCCAGCCCCGGCAAGGCCCGTTGCACCCCGGCGGCAAGGTTCAAGCGGCGCTTCAGATCCACCCGCCGCACCAGCACGGCGATCGGAACCTCCTGGCCGCGCTTGATCTGCTTGGCCCCGGTACGACCACGCTCGGCGCGCTTGAAGCGGGCCAGTGGCGCGGCGTTTTCCCGGATGTTCTCGGCCATCAGCAGCACGCGGCCGTTCTTCTCGACGAAGAAGGCATTGCCCGAGCGCATCAGGCCGTCGATGACCGCCTTGAAGCGTTTGGGGCCGATGCGACCGGGCAGCAGAGGGATCAGCAGGTTGCCGCGCACCGTGCCGCCTTGGGCGTGGATGCCCAGCCAGGGAATCCGGCTGCCCACCCACAGCGCGGGCAGTTCGTCGGCCTTTTTGTCGAACACCTTGATGCCCATCGAGGCGATGAAGCTCGCGCGCTTATGGAAACGCTGATCAAATGACCCTTCGACGCAGGCGCACCCACAAAGCAGCGTTTTTGACATCACTCCAAAGGGGGTGGTGGCTCCTCAACAGCCCCCTGCGGAGGCTTCAAGCAGCTTCATGCCCCCCTGGGGCGGTCTTTGGGCCCGCCAACAGGCCCATCAGGACGCACCAAGGGTGTGTGTGCCCAACAACCATCGCTTGGCCAGCAACAAGTTGGCCAGGGCCAACAGCGTGTACAGCTGCGCCGTGTTGGCCGCCAGCCCACGGTAGCGCACCTTCTTCAAGCCAAAGATGTTTTTGATGATGTAAAAGACATGCTCGCCCTTGGCGCGGATGTGCGCTTTGGTGCGCTCCAAGGCATCAAGTACCGAGCCCAGCAACGTGCCCTTGTCCAGCGCCTTGCGCTTGGAGGGCATCATGGCCACGTGCCAGTTGACAGCGGGGTGCTGGGCTTGCACTTCGGCACGCTTGTCCACCCCTCGGTAGCCAGCGTCGGCAAAGACGTCCGACTCCTGCCCATGCAGCAGCGCGTGCGCCTGGGTCACATCACTGACGTTGGCCGGCGTGGTCACCACGCTGTGCACCAGACCCGTCTCAGCATCCACCCCGACGTGCACCTTCATGCCAAAGTGCCACGGGTTGCCCTTGCGTGTTGGGTGCATCTCAGGATCACGCTGACCCGTGCGGTTTTTGGTGGAGCTGGGCGCCGCCATGAGCGTGGCGTCCACCACCGTGCCCGCTCGCAGCAACACCCCACGCTGGCTCAGCTGCTCGTTGATGAGCGCCAAGATGCGCTGCGTGAGCCCGTGCTGCTGCAGCAAGTGTCGAAACTTCAGCAACGTCGTGGCATCGGGCACCGCCTGTTGCCCCAAATCAACACCCACAAAGTTGCGCACCGCCACGCTGTCGTAGACCGCATCCTCCATGCCCTCATCCGACAGCCCCAGACACTGCTGCGCGATGTACATGCGCAGCATGCGCTCACACCCCACCGGGCGACGGCCTCGCTTGCCGTCCTTGGGGTACACCGGCTCTATCAACTGCAGCAGCGCTTGCCAGGGCACCAGCTGCTCGATCTGCGCCCAAACGCACTCGCGCCGAGTCACTCTCTTCTTGGCCGCGTATTCCAGGGCGCAACGCTGAGCTGCTTCATAAGGCCCCTCGTTGCCACGATGTTATCACTTGCATCACATCGAGGGCTTTGGTGTCCCGCTTGGGGAATGAATCAGTGTCCCCTTAGCGCTACACACGCGATGCCCCCAATCCGCGAGAGGTCGCGAGATACGGAAATAAAAACGCCCAACCGATCGTGGTTGGGCGTGGAACGCTGGTGGCCAAGGGCGGAATCGAACCACCGACACACGGATTTTCAGTCCGTTGCTCTACCAACTGAGCTACTTGGCCGAAAGAAGCTGTATTGTAACACGGCCGGCCGCCGCTCCCGGGGGCGGGCGACGGTCAGGCCATGCGTTTGGCGCGCGACAGGTCCACCCCGAGCTGCTTGAGCTTGCGGTACAGGTGGGTGCGCTCCAGGCCGCTTTTTTCGGCCACGCGCGTCATCGAGCCCTGTTCCTTGGCCAGGTGGAACTCGAAGTAGGCTTTTTCGAACGCGTCGCGCGCTTCGCGCAGCGGGGCGTCCAGCTCCAGCGTCACGGTGCCTTTGCCCGGCAGCGCCAGCTCGATGGTGCCATGGGCCACCGTGGCCGCGTTGTCGCTGGCGGCGGCGCCGTTGACCGCGCCGTTGGGTTTGGACTCGGGCTTCGGGGCCAGCGGCACCACACGCAACGGGGTGCGCGTCAGCGCCTTGTCGACCGCCTGCAGCAGCTTTTGCAGTGTGATGGGTTTTTCCAGAAACGCCGTGGCCCCGATACGGGTCGCTTCCACCGCGGTGTCGATGGTGGCGTGTCCGCTCATCATGATGACGGGCATGGTCAGCAGCCCCGTGGCGGCCCATTCCTTGAGCAGCGTAACGCCGTCGGTGTCGGGCATCCAAATGTCCAGCAGCACCAGGTCCGGTCGGTAGCGTTGACGCTGCTGGCGCGCCTGCGCGGCGTTTTCGGCCAATTCGACGCTGTGGCCTTCGTCGTTGAGGATTTCGAACAACAGCTCGCGGATGCCGAGCTCGTCGTCCACGACCAGTATGTTTGCCATCGTCTCCTGTCACCCTTGGGCCGGGGCCCCCTGTTGCAAATTTACAACCCTGAATGATAGCGACACTTGCGCACCCGCGATACGGCCCTCGTCCACGAGGTTGGTCAGCTCGACGCGGCCACCGTGTTCGTCCATGATTTTTTTGACCACCGCCAGCCCAAGCCCCGTCCCCTTGGCCTTGGTGGTGACGTAGGGCTCGAAGGCGCGCTGCAAAATGGCCTCGGCAAAGCCGGGGCCCTCATCCAGCACCTGCAGCCGCACCCACTGGCCGCTTTGCGACAGCCGGGTGCGCAGCGTCACTGCGCCGTGCACGCCTGCGCCCACCATCGCATCCTGGGCGTTGAGCACGAGGTTGTGCACCACCTGGCGCACCTGCTGGGCATCGGCCAGCACCGGGGGGCAGCGCGCGTCCAGGTCCAGCCGCACCGGCACCGGGCTGGCCTCGTACAGGGTGACGATCTCGCGCAGCAGGGCGTTGAGGTCCAGCGGCGCCAGTTGCGCGGCGGGCAGGCGTGCGTAGTCGCGAAACTCGTTGACCAAGCGCTTCATCGCTTCGACCTGATCGACGATGGTGCGCACGGCCTTGTCAAGCATGGCGGCGTCCGTCCCCTCGAGTTTGGGGCCGAGCTTGTGCGCCAGCCGCTCCGCCGACAACTGAATCGGGGTGAGCGGGTTTTTGATTTCGTGCGCCAGGCGCCGCGCCACCTCGCCCCAGGCCTGGGCGCGTTGGGCCGAGATCAGGTCGCTGACGTCGTCCAGCACCAGCAGCCACTCGCCCCCTGGCAGCAACGCGCCGCGCGCCACCAGGGTGCGCGGGGGCGAGCCAGGGGCCGCCCCCGGTGGCGTGAACTCGTACGGCTGCTGCCAGTGCGCGCCGTGCGGCTCGGCCTCGTGCTCGTGGCCAAAGCGGGTGAACTGCTCCTGCACCCACGCCCCCAGCGCCTGCAAGCCCGGCACGTCGGTCAGCGTCTGCCCGAGATGCTCGCCCAGCGGCGCGCCCAAAATCCGCTGCGCCCCGGGGTTGATGCGGCGCAGCCGGCCATCGGGTGCCAGCACGATGACGCCGGCGGTCAGGTTGTCCAGCAGCGTTTGCAGGCTGGCCCGTGCGGCATCCACCTGCTGCATCGAGGCCTGCACCGCCTGACGCGCGTCGGCCAGCTCGTGGGTCATGTGCGCGAAGGTGCGCGTCAGCTCGGCCAGCTCGTCGCGCGCGGGCAACGCCACCTTGGGGCTGAGGTCACCGCGCGCCACATCGCGTATCCCCTCGGCCAGCAGGATCAGGGGTCGGGCCAGTTGGTGGCCCAGCAGCACCGCCAGCAGCACCGCCCCGAACACCGACAAAAACAGCGCCAACGTCAGCGTGCCGATGTACATCGCGCGCAAGCCCTCGCGGGCCAGGCGGCGCTCCTGGTACTCGCGGTTGGCCACCTGCACCGCCAGCGCGTTGGCCACCAGCGCCGAGGGTATCGGCGCGGTGAGTTGCACATAGCGCGCTTCCGCCCCGAACGCCAGCACGTCCGAGGGCACCAGCGCCAGCGCGCGCACGCGCGGGCGCTGCTCGGGCGGCATGCGCTCCAGCGAGGCGGGGTCGCTCAGCGTTTCGAGTTCATCCAACCCCTCGATCCACACCACCACGCGTTCCTGGCGCGCGCGGCGCAGCAGCGTTGGCGCCGGCCGCTCGGGCGCCAGACGAAAGCGCGACTCGCCCACGCTGGCCAGCGCCCGCCCTTGCGCGCTCCACAGCACCAAGTCGCTGGCGCCGAGTTGCTCTCTCCAGGTTTCGAGCTGCACCGCCGCCGCGGCGTCCCCGCTGCCCGCCAGCGACTGCGCGATCGTGCGCGCCTTGGCCGCCCAATCGGCGCTGACCGTATCCACCGCGGTGCGCCCCAGCGCCAACCCGGCCTGCAACGCGGTTTCCACGCGGGTGTCGAACCACGCTTCGATGGCGCGGTTGACGAACTGGTACGACACCACGTAGATGAGCCCACCAGGGGCCACCCCCACCAAAGCAAAAATGGCCGCGAGTTTGAGCAACAAGCGGCTGCCGAAGCGCCCGCGCCGCAGACGCACCAACAGGCGCGCCGCCAGCCACAGCAGCACCGCCAGCAACACCGCAGCCACCGCCAGGTTGAGCGCCAGCAAGCGCCCATAGCCTGGCGTGGCGTAGCTGCGGTGGTCGGTGGCCAGCGCCAGCAGGTAAAACAGCACCAAGCCCACGCCGAGCATGAACAGCACGCCCAGCGCCACGAACCAACGCAGCCGCTGCGCCCGTTGCGCGTCGCGGGTCGCGGCGGTCACGGACGTTCCTCCGTGCCCAAGGCCGCCGTGGCCGGCAGCGTGGTGCGCCAGGCCAACGCCTCGCGTTCGTCGGTGCCCGACCACCACTGCAGCGGCCGCGGCAGCCGCCCGCTGTCAAGCTCAAAGGCCAGCGCGAGTTGGTCGTCCGCGTGCAGACGCTGGGGCAAGGGCACGCGCCAGCGCTGGCTGCTGCGCACCAGGGCCAGCGCCTCGTCCAGCGTGTCCAGGCTGCGCTGCAGCGCGGCGTCGGCGTCATTGCCCTCCAGCACGCTGACACGCCAGCGCTGCGTCAGCGGCTGGTAGGCCAAGCGCACCCAGCGCCGGGCGCGCAGCAGCAGCCGGTCGGTCCAGTACCAGCGCGGGCGGCGCACCTCGAGCTGCCACGTGAAGGTCAGCGCCACGCCGCGCAGCAGCGCGTCGTGCAGCGCCGCCGGCAACAGCAGCGGCACGCGGGCATCGACCACCAGCGCGTCGTCAACCAGCGCCACGCGCCACTGCGGCTGGGCCAGCTGCGCGTGGGCCAGCCGCTGCACCGGTGCCAGCAGCACCGCGGCTGCCGCCGCGCGCAGCAGGCGGCGGCGCGCCCGACCCTCGCGGTCAAGCGCGCTGCAGCAGCGCGTAGAAAAATCCGTCCATGCCACGGCGCGCATTGTCGCCCATGGCGTGGGCCGCCAGCAGCGCCTCGGCCGCCGGCGTGGCGTCGGCAACACGCCCGCCGGGCAGCAAATGGCCGGGCGCAGGCAACCGGCGCGCCTGCGGCTGCTCGGCCACAAAGGCCTCGACGACCTGCTGGCCCTCGCCGCGGAACACCGAGCACGTGGCGTACAGCAAACGCCCCCCGGGTGCCAGCAGCGGCCACAGCGCGCGCAGCAGCCGCGCCTGCTGTTGCGCCAGCCGCGCCACGTCGCCCGGGCGGCGCAGCCAACGCACGTCCGGGTGGCGCCGCACAATGCCCGACGCCGTGCACGGCGCGTCGAGCACGATGGCGTCGAACGCGCGCCCATCCCACCACGCGCGCACGTCGGCCGCGTCCGCATGCAGCACGCGCACGGTGCTGCCCGCGGCCGGCAGCCCCAGGCGCTGCAACGTTTCATCGATGCGGCGCACCCGCTGGCCATCGGCGTCCAGCGCCCACAGCTCGAGGTCGGCCAGCTCCAGCAGGTGCGCCGTTTTGCCACCGGGCGCCGCGCACGCGTCCAGCACGCGCGCGCCCGGGCGCAGCCCGGCGCCCAGCAGCAACGGCGCGGCCAGTTGGGCAGCACCATCCTGCACCGACACCCACCCGGCCGCCCACCCCGGCAACTGCTGCACCGGCACGGCGTCCTCCAGCACCAGGCCATCGTCGCCGATGGGCTGCGCCGACCAACCCTGCAGCACCAGCTGCGCCAGGTACTGCGTGCGCGTGATGCGGCGGCGGTTGACGCGCAGCACCATCGGGGCGGGCTCGTTGTCGGCCTGCAGCACGTCGGCCCACAGCAAGGGGTGGTCGGCCTGCAAGCGCTGCACCCACCACGTCGGGTGGTTCCAACGGCCCTGCGGGGTGGCACGGGCGCGCTCCAGCAGCGCCGCTTGCTCACGCAAAAAGCGGCGCAGGCACGCGTTGACGAACCCCCGCAACGCCGGCGCGCGCAGCGCGGGCAGCGCCTGCACGGCTTGGTCCACCACCGTGTAGGGCGCATAGGCCTCACCCCGCACCAGCAGCGCCAGCGCCACCTCCAGCAACGCGGCCACGCGCGGCGGTGGGGCATGCTCGGCCAGCAGCCGCACCAGGGCCTGCGTCGTGCCCCCCTGGCGCAAGGTGTCGAACACGAGGGCCTGCACCCCGGGGCGCAGCGCGTCGGGCACGGTCGGCAACGCCTCGGCCAGCGAACGCCCGGCGCGCACCGCGGCCACGCAACGCGCGGCCTGGGTCAATTGGTCACGGAGGGCGGGGGCTTGCATCGGGTGGATTGTGCCGCGGCACGCGCACAAAACAACACCCCCAGCGCAGCGCCGGGGGTGTGGTCGCTCGGCTGCAGCACGGGGGCCGGCGGCGGGCCAAGCCCCCACCGGCCACCGCGCATCAGACCGCGTCGTCGTCGCCGTGCGCCAGCGACATCGAGTCGGCCTCGGCGATGGCGCGGCGCTCCTCCTCGTCCATGCGCTCCTTGGCGCGACGCGCGTCGTGGAAGGCCATGCCGGTGCCCGCCGGGATGAGGCGGCCGACGATGACGTTTTCCTTCAGGCCGCGCAGCTCGTCGCGCTTGCCCATGATGGCCGCCTCGGTCAGCACGCGCGTCGTTTCCTGGAACGACGCCGCCGAGATGAACGAGTCGGTCGACAGCGACGCCTTGGTGATGCCCAGCAGCAGGTTTTTGAACGTGGCCGGCGTCTTGCCCTCGGCGCGCAACGCATCGTTGGTGTTGAGGATTTCCGAGCGCTCGACCTGCTCGCCCGCGATGTAGTGGCTGTCGCCCGGGTTGTCGACCTCGACGCGGCGCAGCATCTGGCGCACGATCACCTCGATGTGCTTGTCGTTGATCTTCACACCCTGCAGGCGGTACACGTCCTGCACCTCGTCAACGATGTAGCGTGCCAGCTCCTCGATGCCCAGCAGCCGCAGGATGTCCTGCGGGTCGGCCGGGCCGTCGACGATCAGTTCGCCCTTGTTGACCACCTGGCCTTCGTGCACCAGGATGCTCTTTTCCTTCGGCACGAGTTCTTCCCAGACCTTGCCGTCGGGGTCGGTGATTTGCAGGCGCACCTTGCCCTTGGTTTCCTTGCCAAACGACACGGTGCCGGTGATTTCGGCCAGGATGCCCTTGTCCTTGGGCGAGCGGGCCTCGAACAGCTCGGCCACGCGCGGCAGACCGCCGGTGATGTCGCGCGTCTTTTGCCCTTCGACCGGGATGCGCGCCAGCACCTCGCCCGGGTGGATCGACTGGCCGTCGCGCACCTGGATCAGCGAACCCACCGGGAACGTCACCGTCACCGCGTGGTCGGTGCCCGGGATCTTGACCTCCTTGCCCTCGGCGTCGATCAGCTTGACCTGCGGACGCACGACCTTGGTCGAGCCGCGCCGTTTGGGGTCGATGACCACCAGCGTGGACAGGCCCGTGACCTCGTCCACCTGCTTGGCCACCGTCAGGCCCTCTTCGACGTTTTCGAACTTCACCACCCCGGCGAACTCGGTGATGATGGGGCGCGTCAGCGGGTCCCAGTTGGCCAGGATGGTGCCGGCGGTGACACGCTGGTCCGCCTTGACCGCCAGGATCGCACCGTACGGCACCTTGTGGCGCTCGCGCTCGCGGCCGTTGTCGTCGTGGATGATGATTTCGCCCGAACGCGCGATGACCACCAGCTCGCCCTTGGCGTTGGTGACGTAGCGCATCGTGCTGTTGAAGCCCACCACGCCGTTGGACTTGGCCTCGACGCTGGAAGCCACCGCCGCACGCGACGCCGCGCCCCCGATGTGGAAGGTGCGCATCGTCAGCTGCGTGCCCGGCTCACCGATCGACTGCGCGGCGATCACGCCGATGGCCTCGCCGACGTTGACCAGCCCACCGCGGCCCAGGTCGCGCCCGTAGCAGCGCGCGCACACGCCATAGCGCGTCTCGCAGGTCAGCACGGTGCGCACGCGCACCTCGTCGACACCGGCTTGCTCGATCAGGTCCACCGCGTCCTCGTCCAGCATCTGGCCGGCCCGCACCAGCACGCGCTGCGTCTCGGGGTCGACGATGTCCTCGGCCGCGGTGCGGCCCAGGATGCGCTCACGCAAGCTTTCGATGACCTCACCACCCTCGACGATGGCGCGCATCAGCGTGCCGTTGGCGGTGCCGCAGTCCTCCTCGGTGACGACCAGGTCTTGCGTCACGTCGACCAGGCGGCGCGTGAGGTAGCCGGAGTTGGCGGTCTTGAGCGCCGTGTCCGCCAAGCCCTTGCGCGCGCCGTGCGTCGAGATGAAGTACTGCAGCACGTTGAGGCCTTCGCGGAAGTTCGCGGTGATGGGCGTCTCGATGATCGAGCCGTCGGGCTTGGCCATCAGGCCACGCATGCCCGCAAGCTGACGGATCTGCGCCGCCGAGCCACGCGCGCCCGAGTCGGCCATCATGTAGATCGAGTTGAACGACTCTTGCTCGACCTCGCGGCCGTGGCGGTCGACGACCTTCTCCTTCTTGAGGTGCTCCATCATCACCTTGGAGATTTCGTCACCGGCCTTGCCCCAGATGTCCACCACCTTGTTGTAGCGCTCACCGGCCGTCACCAGACCGGAGGCGTACTGCTGGGCGATCTCCTTGACCTCGGCCTCGGCGCGCTCGATGATGGCTTGCTTTTCCGCCGGCACCAGCATGTCGTCGATGCAAATCGAAATGCCCGCCTGCGTGGCCAGCCGGAAGCCGTTTTGCATCAACTGGTCGGCAAACACCACGGTGGCCTTCAGACCGCACTTGCGGAACGAGGCGTTGATCAGCTTGGAGATCTCTTTTTTCTTCAGCGGCTTGTCGATCAGCTCGAACGGCAGCCCCTTGGGCAGGATGCGCGACAGCAACGCGCGGCCCACGGTGGTGTCGCGCAGCTTGGTCACCGGCTCCAGCTCGCCCGTTTCCTTGTTCTTGAGCCACTCGGTCAGGCGCACGCTGACGCGGCTGGTCAGCTCGACGACGCCGGCGGCCAGCGCCCGCTCAACTTCGTCGACGTCGGCAAACACCATGCCTTCGCCCTTGCCGTTGATGCGCTCGCGCGTGGCGTAGTACAGGCCCAGCACCACGTCCTGCGACGGCACGATGGACGGCTCGCCGTTGGCCGGGAACAGCACGTTGTTGGACGACAGCATCAACACGCGCGCTTCCATCTGCGCCTCGAGCGACAGCGGCACGTGCACGGCCATCTGGTCGCCGTCGAAGTCGGCGTTGAACGCCGCGCACACCAGCGGGTGCAGCTGGATCGCCTTGCCTTCGATCAGCACCGGCTCGAACGCCTGGATGCCCAGACGGTGCAGCGTGGGCGCGCGGTTGAGCAGCACCGGGTGCTCTTTGATGACGTCTTCCAGGATGTCCCACACGATGGGGGTGCCGGCCTCGACCTCCTTCTTGGCGGCCTTGATCGTCGTGGCGATGCCCATTTGCTCCAGCCGCGCGAAAATGAACGGCTTGAACAACTCGAGCGCCATCAGCTTGGGCAGGCCGCACTGGTGCAGCTTGAGCGTGGGGCCCACCACGATGACCGAGCGGCCCGAGTAGTCGACGCGCTTGCCCAGCAGGTTCTGGCGGAAGCGGCCGCTCTTGCCCTTGATCATGTCGGCCAGCGACTTCAGCGCGCGCTTGTTGGCGCCGGTCATGGCCTTGCCGCGGCGGCCGTTGTCCAGCAGGCTGTCCACGGCTTCTTGCAGCATGCGCTTCTCGTTGCGCGCGATGATCTCGGGCGCCTTGAGCTCCAGCAGCCGCTTCAAGCGGTTGTTGCGGTTGATGACGCGGCGGTACAGGTCGTTGAGGTCGGAGGTCGCAAAGCGGCCACCGTCCAGCGGCACCAGCGGGCGCAGGTCCGGCGGCAGCACCGGCAGCACCTCCAGGATCATCCACTCGGGCTTGATGCCAGACTTCTTGAACGCCTCCAGCACCTTGAGGCGCTTGGCGTTTTTCTTGACCTTCATCTCCGAGCCGGTCAGGTCGTTGCGCAGCTTTTCGATCTCCAGGTCCAGATCAATGTTTTGCAGCAACTCCTTGATGCCCTCGGCGCCCATCTTGGCGACGAACTCGTCACCGTACTCGCGGCGCTTGGCGTCGTAGTCGTCCTCGGACATGATCGAGCCTTTTTTCAGCGGCGTCATGCCCGGGTCGATGACCACGTAGGCCTCGAAGTACAGCACGCGCTCAATGTCGCGCAGCGTCATGTCCAGCACCAGCCCCAAGCGGCTGGGCAGGCTCTTGAGGAACCAGATGTGCGCGCACGGCGCGGCCAGCTCGATGTGGCCCATGCGCTCGCGGCGCACCTTGGTCTGGGTCACTTCGACGCCGCACTTTTCGCAGATCACCCCGCGGTGCTTCAAGCGCTTGTACTTGCCGCACAAGCACTCGTAGTCCTTGATGGGCCCAAAGATCTTGGCGCAAAACAGGCCGTCACGCTCGGGCTTGAAGGTGCGGTAGTTGATCGTCTCGGGCTTTTTGACCTCACCGAACGACCACGACCGAATCTTTTCCGGCGAGGCCAGACCGATCTTGATGGCGTCAAAGTGCTCGTCGGGCGTGAACTGCTTGAACAGGTCGAGCAAGGATTTCATGGCTGCGTCCTCGATTTAACGGCACTCTTAGTTGCGTTCCAGCTCGATGTCGATACCGAGCGAGCGGATTTCCTTGACCAGCACGTTGAACGACTCCGGCATGCCGGCGTCGATCGAGTGCTCGCCCTTGACGATGCTTTCGTACACCTTGGTGCGGCCCTGCACGTCGTCGGACTTGACGGTGAGCATCTCCTGCAGCACGTACGACGCGCCGTAGGCTTCCAGCGCCCACACTTCCATCTCACCGAAGCGCTGGCCACCGAACTGCGCCTTGCCACCCAGCGGCTGCTGCGTGACCAGCGAGTACGGCCCGGTGGAGCGCGCGTGCATCTTGTCGTCCACCAGGTGGTGCAGCTTGAGGTAGTGCATGTAGCCCACCGTGGTCTTGCGCTCCAGCGGATCGCCGGTGCGGCCGTCGTACAGTTGCGCCTGCGTGCGCGACTCGGTCAGGCCCTTGGCCTTGGCCACGTCGTCCGGGTAGGCCAGGCGCAGCATCGCGCGGATCTGCTCTTCGCTGGCGCCATCGAACACCGGCGACGCAAACGGCACGCCTTTGGTCAGCTCGCGCGCCATCGCGATGATCTCGTCATCGGACAGGTCGTCCAGGTTTTCCTTGCGGCCGGTGCCGTTGTAGATGGTGTCGAGGAACTTGCGCACCTCGGCCACGTCGGCCTGGCGCTGCAGCATCTCGGCGATGCGCTCGCCCAGCCCCTTGGCGGCCCAGCCCAGGTGCACCTCCAGCACCTGCCCGATGTTCATGCGCGAGGGCACGCCCAGCGGGTTGAGCACGATGTCGATCGGCGTGCCGTCGGCCATGTAGGGCATGTCCTCCACCGGCACGATCTTGGACACCACGCCCTTGTTGCCGTGGCGGCCGGCCATCTTGTCACCGGGCTGCAGGCGGCGCTTGACAGCCAGGTACACCTTGACCATCTTGAGCACGCCCGGCGGCAGCTCGTCGCCCTGGGTGAGCTTTTTGCGCTTTTCCTCGAACGCCTGGTCGAACTTGTGGCGCGTGGCCTCCAGCGCGTTTTTGATCGACTCCATCTGCGCCGCCACGTCGTCGTCGGCCACGCGGATGTCGAACCAGTGGTGCTTGTCGACCTCGGCCAGGTACTCCTTGGTCAGCACCGTGCCCTTGGCCAGCTTTTTCGGACCGCCGTTGGCGGTTTTGCCGATCAGCAGCTTTTCCAGACGATCGTAGGCGTCGGCCTCGACGATGCGCAACTGGTCGTTGAGGTCGAGCCGGTAGCGCTTGAGCTCGTCGTCGATGATCTGCTGCGCGCGCTTGTCACGCTGGATGCCTTCGCGGGTGAAGACCTGCACGTCGATCACCGTACCCTGGCTGCCCTGCTCCACGCGCAGCGAGGTGTCTTTGACGTCCGAGGCCTTCTCGCCAAAGATGGCGCGCAGCAGCTTTTCTTCCGGCGTCAGCGTGGTCTCGCCCTTGGGCGTGACCTTGCCCACCAGCACGTCGCCCGGCTGCACCTCAGCGCCCACGTAGATGATGCCCGACTCGTCCAGCCGGTTGAGCTGCTGCTCCGACAGGTTAGGGATGTCGCGCGTGATTTCTTCCGGCCCCAGCTTGGTGTCGCGCGCCATCACCACCAGCTCCTCGATGTGGATGCTGGTGTAGCGCTCCTCGGCCACCACCTTCTCCGAGATCAGGATCGAGTCCTCGAAGTTGTAGCCGTTCCACGGCATGAAGGCGATCAGCATGTTTTGGCCGATCGCGATCTCACCCAGGTCGGTGGAGGCGCCGTCGGCGATCACCGCGCCCTTGTGGATGCGGTCGCCCTTCTTGACGATGGGGCGCTGGTGGATGTTGGTGTTTTGGTTGGAGCGCTGGTACTTGATCAGGTTGTAGATGTCCACGCCCACTTCGCCAGCCACCGCCTCGTCGTCGTTGACCCGGATGACGATGCGGTTGGCGTCGACGTAGTCCACCACGCCGCCGCGCTTGGCCACCACCACGGTGCCCGAGTCGATCGCGGCCACGCGCTCGATGCCGGTACCCACCAACGGCTTTTCCGGACGCAGCACCGGCACCGCCTGGCGCGACATGTTGGCGCCCATCAGCGCGCGGTTGGCGTCGTTGTGCTCCAGGAACGGCACCAGCGAAGCCGCCACCGACACGATCTGCGCCGGCGACACGTCCATGTACTGCACGCGGTCGGGCGTGGTCAGCACCGATTCGCCTTTTTCGCGCGCCGACACCAGCTCACCCACCAGGCGGCCCTCGGCGTCCAGCTCGGCGTTGGCCTGGGCGATGACGTACTTGCCTTCTTCGATGGCCGACAGGTAGTCGATCTGGTTGGTCACCTTGCCATCGACCACGCGGCGGTACGGCGTCTCGATGAAGCCGTATTCGTTGAGCCGCGCGTACAGCGCCAGCGAGTTGATCAGGCCGATGTTGGGGCCTTCCGGCGTTTCGATCGGGCACACGCGGCCGTAGTGCGTCGGGTGCACGTCGCGCACCTCGAAGCCGGCGCGCTCGCGCGTCAACCCGCCCGGGCCCAGCGCCGACACACGGCGCTTGTGCGTGATTTCGGCCAGCGGGTTGGTCTGGTCCATGAACTGGCTGAGCTGGCTGGCCCCGAAAAACTCCTTCAGCGCCGCCGAAATCGGCTTGGAGTTGATCAGGTCGTGCGGCATCAGCGGCTCTTGCTCGGCCTGCCCCAGGCGCTCCTTGACCGCCTTTTCGATGCGCGCCAGCCCGGTGCGGAACTGGTTTTCCGCCAGCTCGCCGACGCAGCGCACGCGGCGGTTGCCCAGGTGGTCGATGTCGTCCACCTCGCCCTTGCCGTTGCGCAGGTCCACCAGGATCTTGACCACCGCCAGGATGTCGTCGTTGGTCAGCACCATCGGGCCTTCGGGCGTGTCGCGGCCGACGCGGGCGTTGAACTTCATGCGCCCGACGCGCGACAGGTCGTAGGTCTCGGGGTTGTAAAACAGCCGGTGGAACAGCGCCTGCACCGCGTCTTCGGTGGGCGGCTCCCCAGGACGCATCATGCGGTAGATGGCCACGCGCGCGGCGAACTCGTCGGCGGTCTCGTCGATGCGCAGCGTCTGGCTGATGTAGGGACCCTGGTCCAGCTCGTTGGTGTAGATGCAGGGCAGCTCCTGGATACCGGCGGCGCGCAACTTTTTGAGCAGCGTCTCGGTCAGCTCGTCGTTGGCGCGCGCGATGATTTCGCCCGTGTCCGGATCGACGATGTTTTTCGCCACCACGCGGCCGATCAGGTAGTCCTCCGGCACGCTGATGTGGGTGGTGCCGGCCTGCTCCAGCTCGCGCACATGGCGTGCGGTGATGCGCTTGTCCTTGGCCACCACCACCTTGCCGTTGGGGTCGGTGATGTCAAAGCGCGCCACCTCACCCTTGAGACGCTCGGGCACAAACGCCATCAGCGCGCCGCTGTCCATCAGGCGGAAGTGGTCGTTGACGTAGAAGTGCGCCAGGATCGCTTCCGGCGTCAGCCCAATGGCCTTGAGCAGGATCGTCACCGGCATCTTGCGGCGGCGGTCGACGCGGAAGTACAGCAGGTCCTTGGGGTCGAACTCAAAGTCCAGCCACGAGCCGCGGTACGGAATGATGCGCGCCGAAAACAGCAGCTTGCCGCTGGAGTGCGTCTTGCCCTTGTCGTGCTCGAAAAACACACCCGGCGAGCGGTGCAACTGGCTGACGATGACGCGCTCGGTGCCGTTGACGATGAAGGAGCCCTTGTCGGTCATCAGCGGCACTTCGCCCATGTAGACCTCTTGCTCCTTGACCTCCTTGACCACCTTGGACTGCGGGGTGGAGGCCTCGCGGTCGTAGATGATGAGCTGCACACGCGCGCGCACCGGCGCCGCGTAGGTCAGGCCGCGGATTTGGCACTCGCGCACGTCGAACACCGGCTTGCCCAGCGTGTATTCGACGAACTTCATCTCCACGAAGCCGTTGTGCGACACGATCGGGAAGGCCGACTCGAACGCGGCCTGCAGCCCCACGGGCTTGCGCTCGCGCGGGGGCACGTCGGCCTGCAAAAACGCCGTGTAGGCGTCCTTTTGCATCTGCAGCAGGTAGGGGATTTCCAACACGCTGTCGCGGCTGCCAAAGCTCTTGCGGATGCGCTTGCGTTCGGTGTAGGAATACTGGGCCATGAGAACTCCGGACAAGACGTCTGGGCGACTGGGCGGCGGCGCGCGCACGGCGCGGCCGCTGGGATTCTTGGCGACCGGCCCCCACCGGTCTGTCGGCTGACGGCCCGCGCGTTGCACGCGGGCCCGAACCAAGCGGTCTTGCTGCAGTCGGAATCAGAAGACACGGCCAAGCGGTTGCAGGGGGGCGGGCCAACCGCTTGGCCGTGCGCTCTGACAAGCGCCAAAGGGCTGGGGACCCCAGCGGGGACGCCCCAGCCCTGCGGGCACGGCCGGCTTACTTGAGCTCGACCTTGGCGCCGGCTTCTTCCAGCTTCTTCTTGGCCGCTTCGGCGTCGGCCTTGGGCATGCCTTCCTTGACGGTCTTGGGCGCGCCGTCGACCAGGTCCTTGGCTTCCTTGAGGCCCAGACCGGTGATTTCGCGCACGGCCTTGATCACCGCCACCTTGTTGGAGCCGGCGTCCTTCAGGATCACGTCGAACTCGGTCTTTTCCTCAGCGGCCGGGGCAGCAGCGCCGGCGGCGGCCGCGGGCGCCGCCATCGCGGCGGCGGACACGCCAAACTTCTCTTCGATGGCCTTGACCAGGTCGTTGAGCTCCATCACCGTCATGGTGTCCAGAGCGGCCAGAAATTCGTCTTTGTTGAAAGCCATGGTACTGATTCCTGAAAATCGGGTGGATAGGAAGGAAACGATGCGTTACGCGGGCTGGGCTTCGGCGGCAGCGCCTTCGCCCTTCTTTTCGGCCAGCGCGGCCACCACGCGCGCCAGGCGCGACACGGGCGACTGCAGCAAACCGAGCAACTGCGACAGCAGCACTTCCTTGGAGGGAATGCTGGCCAACGCCTTGACGCCGTTGACGTCCAGCGCCTTGCCGGCGTAGACACCGCCGCGCAGGACCATCTTGTCGTTGGTCTTGGCGAATTCGGCCACCACCTTGGCGGCGGCCACGGCATCTTCCGAGAAGGCGTAGATCAGCGGACCGGTCATCTGGTCGGCCGCGACGGCAAACGGCGTGTCGGCCGTGGCCCGGCGCGCCAGCGTGTTTTTCAACACGCTGACCGTCACGCCGGCCTTGCGGGCCTCGACACGCAGCTTGGTCAGATCGGCCACCGTGATGCCACGGTACTCCGCCATCACCAGCGTCTGCGCCTTGGCGGCCAGCGCCGCCACCTCGTCGATGACGGCTTGCTTCTCACTGCGGTTCAGACTCAAGGTTGACTCCTTCAAAACACGCCCACCACCGTCGGCGGGCATGCACCCCATTGCAGCGATCAACCGTTTTCAGGAAACCGCACACCGGCTTGGTACGGACCGGCACCCGATTCCATCCGCGGCGGGATCGCCATCTGCGCTGGCCGCCCCTTGACGGGGGCATTTAGGCGGGCAGGCCCGCACCAGCGGTCTTGGATGGCTCCACAACCCCACCCGGGGGCTGCGGACCCACCACCGGCGCCGCCGCGGCAAGCCGCCGCGGCGCCGAATCCTTGCACCGTCAACCCGCGACGATGGTCTGCGGATCGACACGCACCCCCACGCCCATCGTCGACGATACCGCCACCTTGCGCAGGTACTGCCCCTTGGACGAAGCGGGCTTGGCCTTGTTGAGCGCCTCGATCAGCGCCGCCAGGTTGCCCTGCAGCTTGTCCACGTCGAACGAACGGCGGCCGATCGTCGTGTGCACGATGCCGGCCTTGTCAACACGGAACTGCACCTGGCCCGCCTTGGCGTTTTTGACCGCGGTGGCCACATCGGGCGTCACCGTGCCGACCTTGGGGTTGGGCATCAGGCCACGCGGACCCAGAATCTGGCCCAACTGACCGACCACGCGCATCGCATCCGGCGCCGCGATGACGACGTCGAAGTCGATGTTGCCGGCCTTGACCTGCGCGGCCAAGTCGTCAAAGCCCACGATGTCGGCGCCGGCGGCCTTGGCCTCTTCGGCCTTGGCGCCTTGGGCGAACACCGCCACGCGCTTGGTTTTGCCGGTGCCATTGGGCAGCACCACGGCGCCACGCACGACCTGGTCGGATTTGCGCGGATCGACGCCGAGCTGCACGGCCACGTCGATCGACTCATCGAACTTGGCGGTGGCGCACTCCTTGACGATGCCCAGCGCTTCGGGCAGCGGGTACAGCTTGGTCGGATCGACCTTGCCCTGCAGGGCTTTTTGCTTCTTGGTCAGCTTGGCCATCTCACAGCCCCTCCACGATCACGCCCATCGAACGCGCCGAACCGGCGATCGTGCGCACAGCGGCGTCCAGATCGGCGGCGGTCATGTCCTTCATCTTGGTTTTGGCGATTTCCTCGAGCTGCGCACGCGTGATCTTACCGACCTTTTGCGCGTGCGGCTTGGACGAACCCTTGTCGAGCTTGATCGCCTTCTTGATCAGCGTGGTCGCCGGCGGCGTCTTGATGATGAAGGTGAAGCTCTTGTCGGCGTAGGCGGTGATGACCACCGGCAACGGCAGACCCGGCTCCATGCCCTGGGTCTGGGCGTTGAACGCCTTGCAGAACTCCATGATGTTGAGCCCGCGCTGACCCAGCGCCGGACCGATCGGGGGAGAGGGGTTGGCTTTACCCGCTGGCACTTGCAGCTTGATGAAGCCGACGATTTTCTTGGCCATGTGTGTAGACTCCCGCGAGTTCCATCGGCGGCACCCCCGCTCGCACCGGGGCGCGCACCTCCTCGCACCAGGGCTCGCCTTCGCGCGCGGATCGTGCCGACCCACGCCGCCGCCGCCCGAACCGTTGACGACAGCGAAACGCCACCCGACCCAAGCCGGATGGCGAAGAACCTTTGATTATAGCGATTTTTGCGCCGCGTGCACTCAGGTCTTTTCGACCTGGTTGAACTCCAGCTCGACCGGCGTGGCCCGCCCGAAGATGGTCACCGACACACGCAGCTTGTTCTTGTCGTAGTTGACCTCTTCGACGGTGCCGTTGAAGTCGGCAAACGGCCCTTCCTTGACGCGCACGAGCTCGCCCACCTCGAACTCGATCTTGTGCTTCGGGCGGTCGGCGCCTTCTTGCATCTGACCGATGATCTTTTGCACCTCCTCCTCGGAGATGGGGCTGGGGCGGTTGCGCGCGCCGCCGACGAACCCGGTGACCTTGCTGGTGTTTTTGACCAGGTGCCAGGTGTCGTCGTCCATCACCATTTCCACCAGCACGTAGCCAGGGAAAAACTTGCGCTCGGTGGTGCGCTTGACGCCGTTTTTGATCTCCACCACCTCTTCGGTGGGCACCAGGATGCGGCCGAACTTGTGCTGCATGCCGGCGCGCTGCACGCGTTCGCGGATGTTGCGCTCGGCGGCTTTTTCCATGCCGCTGTAGGCGTGCACGACGTACCAGCGCATGCCCTCGGCGGGCGCGGCGCTCATGCCCTGCTGCGGCGCATTGGTTTCGCTCATGTTCATCTCCAACCCAGGATGAGGCCGTACAGCACCCACTCCAGCAGTTTGTCGGTCAGCCACAGGAACAGCGCCATGACGATGACGAACGCAAACACGTAGCCGGTGACCTGGGTCGCCTCCTTGCGCGTGGGCCACACGACCTTGCGCGCCTCTTTGACCGCGTCACGGCCAAAGGCGATCAGGCGCTGCCCCGGGGTGGCCGTCAGGCCCACCCCCACACCGGCGGCCAGCGCCACGAGCAGCGCCACCCACTGCACCCACGCCCCTTGCGCGCGCAGCAGGTAGTACGCCACAAAGCCCAGCACCGCCAGCAGCGCGGCCGCAGCGAGCTTGGCCTTGTCAGCCGCCGGACTGACCGTTTCGATTTCCGTCGAGGCCATGGTCCTCTTATCCCGATTCGATCGCACCAGAAAATCAAGCCCGCAACGGTCCGGTCGGGACGCGGCGGGCTTGGCTAGACGGACCGGCTGGTGCGCTTACCGGCTGGCAGGGGCAGAGGGAATCGAACCCCCAACCTTCGGTTTTGGAGACCGACGCTCTGCCAATTGAGCTATGCCCCTGTAGCAGCCTGCCGATTGTAGCGGCAGGCTACGTCAAACGTCGATCACTCGATGATCTTGGACACCACGCCGGCGCCCACCGTGCGGCCGCCTTCGCGGATGGCAAAGCGCAGACCTTCTTCCATCGCGATGGGGGCAATGAGCTTGACGGTGATGGTGACGTTGTCGCCCGGCATCACCATCTCCTTGTCCTTGGGCAGCTCAATGGCCCCAGTAACGTCGGTGGTGCGGAAGTAAAACTGCGGCCGGTAGTTGTTGAAAAACGGCGTGTGGCGGCCACCTTCTTCCTTGCTCAGCACGTACACCTCGCCCATGAAGTGCGTGTGCGGCGTGATCGAGCCCGGCTTGGCCAGCACTTGGCCACGCTCGACTTCTTCGCGCTTGGTGCCGCGCAGCAAGATGCCGACGTTGTCGCCCGCTTGGCCTTGATCCAGCAGCTTGCGGAACATTTCCACGCCGGTGCAGGTGGTCTTTTGCGTCGGGCGCAGGCCCACGATTTCCACTTCGTCGCCGACCTTGATGATGCCGCGCTCGATACGACCGGTCACCACGGTGCCACGGCCCGAGATCGAGAAGACGTCTTCCACCGGCATCAGGAACGCGCCGTCAATGGCACGCTCAGGCGTGGGGATGTAGCTGTCGAGCGCCTCGGCCAGCTTCATGATGGCTTGCTCGCCCAGCTCGCCTTTGTCGCCTTCGAGCGCTTTGAGCGCCGAGCCTTTGATGATGGGGATGTCGTCGCCAGGGAAGTCGTACTTGGACAGCAGCTCGCGCACTTCCATCTCGACGAGCTCCAGCAGCTCGGCGTCGTCGAC
>NZ_SMAH01000008.1 GCF_004342625.1 Tepidimonas ignava | reverse complement strand
CTGGCTCGTCCGGCTGCGGCCAACCGAGACTCGCGTCGCCAACCCGCCGCTGCTGCGGCTGCGGGCGGCGTGAAAATGAATTTTTCAGGGACGACTACCAACAACCGCCGTCCGATCACCAAGGTGGAGGACATTGCCGGCCTGAAGCTGCGTGTCATTCCCAACCCCATCAATGTTGACTGGGTGTCGGCGCTGGGGGCCAACCCGACGCCGCTGCCATTTCCTGAGCTGTACGCCGCGCTGGAGCAGCGCGCGGTCGATGGGCAGGAAAACCCTGTGGCCACGATCTGGGGTGCCAAGTTTTACGAAGTGCAAAAGTACCTGACGCTGACCTACCACCAGTACAACCCGCAGTCGGTGGTGGTGAGCAAAAAGTTCTGGGACAGCCTCAGCGCCGACGACCGCCGCATTTTGCAAGAAGCGGCGCTGGAATCGGCCAAGTTTCAACGCCAGCAGGCCCGCGCGTCGGTCGACAGCACGCTGGATAACCTCAAAAAAGCCGGCATGCAGGTCAGCGAGCTGCCCGCCGCCGAGGTGGCCAAAATGCGCGAGCGCATGAAGCCCGTCATCGCCAAGCACACCGCCGCGGTGGGCGAGGCCACGGTGGCCGCCTTGCAGGCCGAGCTGGACAAGCTGCGCAAGTGAGCCAGGAGTTCGTCACCATGCGCATCGACGGCCTGACCGAGCTGATCGTCCACATCGGCTACCCCACCCACACCTTCAAGTCGCCGCTGATCTACAACCCGTACTTCGAGTCGATCGGTGCCAACGTGGTGGTGGTGCCGTTGGCATGCCGTCCCGAGCCGTACCCGGTGCTGTTGCGCAGCATCTTCGCGTTGGACAACGTGCGCGGCGCGCTGGTGACGATGCCGCACAAGGTGCGCACGGTGGAACTGCTGGACGTGGTCAGTCCCGCGGTGCAGGTGGCCGGGGCGTGCAACGCGGTGCGCCGCGACGCCGATGGCCGTCTGGTGGGTGACCTGTTCGACGGCGTGGGCTTTGTGCGCGGGTTGCTGCGCAAAGGGGTGACGGTGCAGGGGGCGCGTGCGCTGGTGGTCGGCTGTGGCGGGGTCGGCAGCGCCATCGCCGCCGCGCTGGCCGCTGCGGGCGTGGCACAGGTGCGCGTGCACGACGTGCGCGCGGGGGCAGCCCAAGCCCTGGCCCGGCGGCTGGCGCAGCACTACCCCAACACGCAGGTGCTCTGTGCCGACCCTGACCCGTCCGGCCTGGACATCGTCGTCAACGCCACGCCGCTGGGCATGCACGAGGGCGATCCGCTGCCGCTGGATGTGTCGCGCTTGCAGCCCGGCACCCTGGTGGGGGAGGTGGTGCTGCGCGCCGACATCACGCCGTTGTTGCGCGCGGCGCTGGCGCGCGGCTGCCGCATCCAGGTGGGTGCGGACATGCTGTACGAGCAAATCCCTGCGTACCTCGAATTTTTTGGGTTGCCGACCACCACCCCCGACACCCTGCGCCGCGTGGCCGGGCAAGACGCGGCGGCACTGCCCGCCGAGGCACAGGAGGCATCATGAGCGATTTGCTGCACCTGCCGCCCCGCGAACCTGGGCTGGCCGATTGGGCCGACGAAGCCAACCCGCTGGGCCTGGAAGGGTTGGAGTTCATCGAGTACGCCACCCACCAGCCGCAGGCGCTGGGCCAAGTGCTGGAGCTGATGGGCTTTGTGGCGGTGGCGCGCCACCGCTCGCGCGAGGTGACGCTGTACCGCCAAGGCGAACTCAACGTGGTGGTCAACGCTCACCTTGACGAGGCGCGCGCTGCGCAACTCGGGGCCGGCGGTCGGCCCGTCATTGCTGCCCTGGGGTTGCGTGTGCGCGATGCCCGTGCCGCGTTTGAACGTTTGCAGCAACGCGGTGCGTGGCCGGTGCCGCCGCACGCGCAGGTCATGGAGCTCAACATTCCCGCCATCCACGGCGTCGGCGGTAGCCGGCTCTATTTCGTCGACCGCTGGCGCGAGTTTTCCATTTACGACATTGACTTCGTGTCGATGCCGGGGGTGTCGCGCCATCCGCCAGCGTTGGCGGGCATGCATTTTTTTGGCGTCGTGCAGTACGTCGGGCTGGGGCGTACCCACGACTGGATCGAGTTCTACCAGGAGCTGCTCGGCGCCACGCTGATCCCCGACGAGCAGCGCTACGGCATCATGCCCAAAGGCAAGCTGATGCAGGTGCCCGGGCATGCGCCGACGCAAAGCTTCATGCTGCAACTGGTGGAGCCTGATCCCAACGTGCTCGACAGCGACGAGCGCTTGCAGCGCATCGGGCTGGGGGTGCCGGATGTGCTGGAGGCGGTTCGACTGCTGCGTGCGCGGGGCGTGGAGTTTGTCGAAACTTCCGCCGCGCACACCGAGCCGCGCGGGGCCATTACGCGCACCTACCTCGGGTCGGTGGTGTTTGAACTGGTGCACAGCCAACGCCAGGGGTGACGCGTATGGCCATGCAACCGTTGCACGACCCCGGCATTGCCCGCTTTGGCATGGACACCACGACGCTGGCGGGCCCCTTGCAGGCCAAACTGGAGGCTATTGCCGCGGCGGGGTTTTCGCAGGTGATGCTCAAGGCCAGCGACCTGAGCCACCACCCTGACGGCTGGCGTGCCGCCGCGCGCGCCGTGCGCGCCAGCGGTTTGCGCCCCACGGGGTTGCAGGTGCTGCGCGATTTCGAGGGCTTGAGCGGGCACCTGCACCCGTACAAAGTGGGGGTGGCCCAGACGATGCTGGAGATGGCCGCCGAAGTGGGCGCCGAGGTGCTGCTGGTGTGCTCGTCCACCTCAGCGCACGCCAGCGCCGACATGGAGCACTGGGCGCGCGACCTGCGCAAGCTGGCCATCATGGCGGTGCCGCTGGGCATACGCATCGCGTACGAGGCGCTGTCCTGGGGACGGTACGTGCGCGAGTTCACCACCGCCTGGGATGTGGTCAGCCGCGCCGACTGCCCCAACCTGGGTTTGGGGCTGGACTCGTACCACATCTTCGCGACCCAGACGCCCCTGGAGTGGGTGGACGAGCTCGATCCCCAACGCATTTTTCTTGTGCAACTGTCCGATTTCATGTGGCAGGAAGTGCGCACGCCGGAAGAGCGCATCAGCACCGCGCGCACGTTCCGCGTGTTCCCCGGCGAAGGGGTGCACAGTGAACAACTGGCCCAACTGGTGTTGCGGCTGCACCGGCTGGGGTACCGGGGTGACTACAGTTTTGAAGTGTTCAACGACGACTACCAGCAACTGCCCCCAACGTACGTGGCGGCGCGCGGCCGCCGGGCTGCGCAATGGCTGGCCGAGGATGTGTTGCACGTCGATGCGCCATGGCGTTCACCGTGGCGCTGGGGTGCGCGACGCACCGAACACGCCCATTTGATGCCATAATCGGCGGGTCATCACCCATGTCGCCCGAAACGGGCCCCGGTCGGCGGTGTATCCGCCATGGCCGTTGGGTCCTAAGTCCCGAAGCCGCCTCACAAGGGCGCGACTGCCGAGGGGCACCGGAAGTTTTTCGTCAGAGAAAACACTGCAAGGTTCAACATCATGAAAATCTCCCAACCCGAACTGGCCTCGGCCGCGGCGGCCACCCATGGCGAAGAGCTGATGGGCGCCGATATCCTGGTGCGCTGCCTGCAAGCCGAAGGTGTCGAATACGTCTGGGGCTACCCCGGTGGGGCGGTGCTGTACATCTACGACGCGCTGTACCGCCAAGAGGGCATCCAACACATCCTGGTGCGTCACGAACAAGCCGCCGTGCATGCGGCGGATGGCTACGCGCGCGCCACGGGCAACGTCGGCGTGGCGCTGGTCACCAGCGGGCCTGGGGTCACCAACGCGGTCACGGGCATCGCCACCGCGTACATGGATTCGATCCCGATGGTCATCATCACCGGCAACGTGCCCACGCACGCCATCGGGCAAGACGCCTTCCAGGAGTGCGACACGGTGGGCATCACGCGCCCCATTGTCAAGCACAACTTCCTGGTCAAGGATGTGCGTGACCTGGCGCTGACCGTCAAAAAGGCCTTTCACATCGCGCGCACCGGTCGCCCTGGCCCGGTGGTGGTCGACATCCCCAAGGACGTGTCGTTCAAAAAGACGCTCTACACCGGCTACCCGGAGTCGGTCACGATGCGTTCGTACAACCCCGTGCGCAAGGGCCACGGCGGACAGATCCGCAAAGCGCTGCAACTGCTGCTCAGCGCCAAGCGGCCCTACATCTACACCGGCGGCGGCGTGATCCTGGGCAACGCGGTGGCCGAGCTGCGCGAGCTGGTCGACCTGCTCAACTACCCGGTCACCAACACGCTGATGGGGCTGGGCGCCTTTCCCGCCTCCGACCGGCGCTTTCTGGGCATGCTGGGCATGCACGGCACCTACGAGGCCAACAACGCCATGCAGCACTGCGACGTGCTGCTGGCGGTGGGGGCGCGCTTCGACGACCGCGTCATCGGCAACCCGAAGCACTTCGCGCAGGTCGAGCGCAAGATCATCCACATCGACATCGACCCGTCCAGCATCTCCAAGCGCGTCAAGGTGGATGTGCCCATCGTCGGTGACGTCAAGGAAGTCTTGACCGAGCTGATCGCGATGCTGCGCGAGGCCGGCCGCCGCCCGGACGAGCGCGCGCTGGCCGAGTGGTGGGCCACGATCGAGGGGTGGCGTGCGCGCGACTGCCTCCGGTACGACCGCGACAACACCGAGGTCATCAAGCCGCAGTACGTGATCGAGACGCTGTGGAAGATGACCAAGGACGACGACGTCTACATCACCTCCGACGTGGGGCAGCACCAGATGTGGGCGGCGCAGTTTTACCGCTTCGATCAACCACGGCGCTGGATCAACTCCGGCGGGCTGGGCACGATGGGGGTGGGCATCCCCTACGCGATGGGCATCAAAATGGCGCGGCCGCAGTCGGAGGTGTTTTGCGTCACCGGCGAAGGCTCGGTGCAGATGTGCATCCAGGAACTGTCCACCTGCCTGCAGTACAACACCCCGATCAAGATTCTGTCGCTCAACAACCGCTACCTGGGCATGGTGCGGCAGTGGCAGGAGATCGAGTACTCGGGCCGCTACAGCCACTCGTACATGGACGCGTTGCCCAACTTCGTCAAGCTGGCCGAGGCGTATGGCCACGTGGGCATGTTGGTTGAGCGTCCGCAGGACGTCGAGCCGGCGCTGCGCGAGGCGCGCAAGCTCAAAGACCGCACGGTGTTCATCGACTTTCGCACCGACCCGACCGAAAACGTCTGGCCGATGGTGCAAGCCGGCAAGGGCATCACCGAAATGCTGCTGGGCAGCGAAGACCTGTGATGCGCCGTGGCCGCCTTGGCGGCGCCGCGCGGCGCGGCGGGGCGGCCGGATCATCGCGAGGAATCTATTGCCCGCCAAGCTGCAGCCTTACCGGGCTGCGGGGAGGGCGGGCGAAAAGAGGAATCCCACACCATGAAACACATCATCGCCGTTTTGCTGGAAAACGAAGCCGGGGCGCTGTCGCGCGTGGTCGGGCTGTTTTCAGCACGAGGCTACAACATCGAATCGTTGACCGTGGCCCCCACCGAGGATCCGTCGCTGTCGCGCATGACGATCCTGACCACCGGCTCGGACGACGTCATTGAGCAAATCACCAAGCACCTCAACCGCCTGATCGAAGTGGTCAAGGTGGTCGACCTGACCGAAGGCGCCTACACCGAGCGCGAGCTGATGCTGGTCAAGGTGCGCGCGGTGGGCAAGGAGCGTGAGGAGATGAAGCGCATGGCCGACATCTTCCGCGGCCGCATCATCGACGTCACCGACAAGAGCTACACCATCGAAATCACCGGCGACCAGAGCAAGTGCGACGCCTTCTTGCAGGCCATCGACCGCAGCGCGATCCTGGAGACCGTGCGCACCGGCGCCTGCGGCATCGGCCGTGGCGAGCGCATTTTGCGCGTGTGACGCCCGCGGCCAACGTTTTTCCACCCCGAACCCAAGGACCGAACCGATGAAAGTCTATTACGACAAGGATTGTGACCTCAGCCTGATCAAGGGCAAGACGGTGGCCATCGTGGGCTACGGCAGCCAAGGCCATGCGCACGCGCAAAACCTGAACGACAGCGGCGTCAAGGTGATCGTGGGGGTGCGCAAAGGGGGGCCGTCGTGGGCCAAGGCCGAAAAAGCCGGCCTGACCGTGATGGAGGTGGCCGACGCCGTGCGCGCCGCCGACGTCGTGATGATCCTGTTGCCCGACGAGCAAATCGCCGACGTCTACCGCACCCAGGTCGAGCCCAACATCCGTCAAGGCGCGTCGCTGGCGTTTGCGCACGGCTTCAACGTGCACTACAACCAGGTCGTGCCGCGCGACGATCTGGACGTGTGGATGGTGGCGCCCAAGGCGCCGGGTCATACCGTGCGCAGCACCTACCTGCAAGGCGGCGGCGTGCCGCACCTGGTGGCGGTGCACCAGGACCGCAGCGGCAAGGCGCGCGACCTGGCGCTGTCGTACGCGATGGCCAACGGTGGCGGCAAGGCCGGCATCATCGAGACGACCTTCAAGGAAGAAACCGAGACCGACCTCTTTGGCGAACAGGCCGTGCTGTGCGGCGGTGCCGTCGAGCTGGTCAAAGCCGGCTTCGAGACCCTGGTTGAAGCCGGCTACTCGCCCGAGATGGCGTACTTCGAGTGTCTGCACGAGCTCAAGCTGATCGTGGACCTCATGTACGAGGGCGGCATCGCCAACATGAACTACTCGATCTCCAACAACGCGGAGTTTGGCGAGTACGTGACCGGCCCCGAGGTCATCAACGAAGCGTCGCGCGAAGCGATGAAACGGGCGCTGCAGCGCATCCAAAACGGCGACTACGCCAAGATGTTCATCCTGGAGGGGCGCACCGGCTACCCCAGCATGACGGCGCGTCGCCGCAACCTGGCCGCGCACCCCATTGAGCAGGTGGGGGCCAAGCTGCGCGCGATGATGCCCTGGATCGCCAAGAACAAACTGGTCGACCAGTCGCGCAACTGACGCGCCCGCCCCCCGTGCCCGCAGCCGTCACCCAGGGATCGGGAGGCGCTGCGGGCTTGGCGCTACACTGCGGGCTGCGGCGGGCCGCACGCCACGGCCGGCCGCGCCGGCGCCGCTGCCATCGACGGCGCCGCCCCGTGGCAACGACACCATGCTCGAACCTTCCACCGACAACCCTGTGACCGAACGCCGCCGCCCCAAGGGCATTTACGTGCTGCCCAACATGGTGACGTTGGCGGCGCTGTTTGGTGGCTTTTACGCCATCGTGATGGCGATGAACGGCCGCTACGACCTGGCCACGACGGGCATTTTTGTGGCCATGGTGCTCGACAGCCTGGACGGCCGCATCGCCCGCCTGACCAACACCCAAAGCGCCTTCGGCGAGCAGATGGACTCGCTGTCGGACATGGTGTCGTTTGGCGCGGCGCCAGCGCTGGTGGCTTACGAATGGGCTCTGCGCGACCTTGGGCGCTGGGGCTGGATCGCGGCGTTTGTTTACTGCGCCTGCGCGGCGCTGCGGCTGGCGCGCTTCAACGTCAACACGCACGTGGTGGACAAGCGCTACTTCCAAGGGTTGCCGTCGCCGGCGGCGGCGGCGTTGGTGGCCGGTTTTATCTGGCTGGCCACCGACGCCGGCCACGACGGGCAGGGCCTGCAGTGGGTGCTGTTCGTGCTGACGCTGTACGCGGGGCTGACGATGGTGACCAACGTGCCCTTTTACAGCTTCAAGGATTTGAGCCTCAAAAAGAGCGTGCCGTTTGCCACGCTGGTGCTGGTGGCGCTGGGCATTGCGGTCATCAACATCCACCCGCCGACCGTGCTGTTTGCGCTGTTTGTGCTGTACGGGCTGTCGGGGTATGTGGTGTACGCGGTGCGCAAGTCCAAGGGCAAGCCCGTCAGCGTGCTGTCCACTTCGACCGACGAGCCCGATGAGCGTGGCCTGCACGAGTGAATAGCGCCGCGCGATGAACGTGATAGCCTGCGCGATGGCGACACGCTGGACCTTGCTGTGGTACATTGCATGCCATGGTCCACGCCGTGACGTTGCTGCTGCTAGCCCTGCCCGCCTGCGGGCAGGTGGCCTGACGCGCACGCGCACCCCGACCACCCACGGCCCGCTGCCCACCGCTGCGGGCCGTTTGTTTTGGTGGTTCGGCAGCGACCAGCGGGATTGAGTTGAACGATCCGGAGCCCGAGCCATGAGCGACAAACTGATCATTTTCGACACCACGTTGCGTGACGGCGAGCAATCGCCCGGCGCCTCGATGACCAAAGAAGAAAAGCTGCGCATCGCGCGCCAGTTGGAGCGGCTGCGGGTCGACGTCATCGAGGCGGGTTTTGCCGCCAGCTCCAACGGGGATTTCGAAGCCGTCAAGGCCATCGCCGACACCATCAAGGACTCCACCGTGTGCTCGCTGGCGCGGGCCAACGACCGCGACATCGCCCGTGCGGCCGAGGCGCTGCGCGGCGCGCAACGCGCACGCATCCACACGTTCATCGCCACCAGCCCGCTGCACATGGAGAAAAAGCTGCGCATGACGCCGGACCAGGTGTACGAGCAGGCGCGCCTGGCGGTGCGGTTTGCGCGCAACCTCTGCCCGGATGTCGAGTTCAGCCCCGAAGATGGCTACCGCAGTGAGATCGACTTCCTGTGCCGTGTGCTGGAAGCGGTGATCGACGAAGGCGCCACGACCATCAACATCCCCGACACCGTCGGCTACGCGGTCCCCGAGCTTTACGGCAACTTCATCCGCACGCTGCGCGAAAAAATCCCCAATTCCGACAAAGCGGTGTGGAGCGTGCACTGCCACAACGACCTGGGCATGGCGGTGGCCAACTCGCTGGCCGGGGTCAAGATCGGCGGGGCGCGGCAGGTCGAGTGCACCATCAACGGCCTGGGTGAGCGTGCCGGCAACTGCGCGCTGGAAGAGGTGGTCATGGCCGTCAAGACGCGGCGCGACTACTTCGGGCTGGAGGTCGGCATCGACACGACGCAAATCGTGCCGGCCAGCCGCCTGGTGAGCCAGACCACCGGCTTTGTGGTGCAGCCCAACAAGGCGGTGGTGGGCGCCAACGCCTTTGCGCACGCCAGCGGCATTCACCAAGACGGGGTGCTCAAGGCCCGCGACACCTACGAAATCATGCGCGCCGAGGACGTGGGCTGGAGCACCAACAAGATCGTGCTGGGCAAGCTGTCGGGACGCAACGCCTTCAAGCAGCGTCTGCAGGAGCTTGGCATCGTGATGGAGTCCGAATCCGAGCTCAACGCGGCCTTTGCCAAGTTCAAGGAACTGGCCGACCGCAAGGCCGAAATTTTCGACGAGGACATCATCGCGTTGGTGGGCGACGAGAGCGTCACGCCCGAAAAAGAGCGTTACGCGCTGGTGTCGCTGTCGCAGCACTCCGAAACGGGTGAGCGGCCCCATGCGCGCGTCGTGTTCACCATCGATGGCAAGGAGCACGTGGGCGAAGCCGATGGCAACGGCCCGGTGGACGCCAGCATCAAGGCCATCGAGTCGCACGTGCAAAGCGGGGCCGAGCTGCTGTTGTACTCCGTCAACGCCATCACCAGCGGCTCCACCGAGTCCCAAGGGGAGGTCACCATCCGCCTGCAGCACGGCGGGCGTGTCGTCAACGGCGTTGGGGCGGATCCCGACATCGTCGTGGCCTCGGCCAAGGCGTACCTGTCGGCGCTGACCAAACTGCATAGCCAGGTGGAACGCGTCGCCGCCCAGGGGTGAGCGGATACCCGGCTGGGTATGAAAAGGCCGCGCGGTGCGGCCTTTGTTGTTTTCCGGCTTCAAAAAAGGGCGTCAAACGATTGACACGCTGAGCGTTTTGGTTGTTTTGAGGCGTATACTGGCCGCTTGTTGACGACACCCGAGGACGTGCCGATGAAACGGATGCTGTCGTTGCGCTTGCGTGCTGCGCTGGGCGCGCTGCTGGTGGGCATGGCCGTGCTGCCGGCGGCGCCCGAGGCGGGCGCGGCCACCCGCAAAAAGGCCACGGTGGTCAAACCAGTCAAACAACAAGCAACGGTCAAGAAAAAGGCGCTGGCGCCGACGGCGCGCGCACCCAAAGCCGCGCTGCTGCCGTCCTCCAGCCGTTCGCGCGCAGGTCGCGTTGACGCTGGCGCGCGTGGGGCTGGTGGCGCCACGCGGGCGCTGGCGCTGGCCGGCGTGGCCGCGGGTGGGGCGGCCCTGGCCCAGGCGCACGACGATGCGCCGGGCGTGGATGGCCTGCGCCTGCACTCCAACGCCGTGCTGGTGATGGACGCCGACACCCAGGCGGTGCTGCTGGGCAAAAACGACGATGCGGTGCTGCCGATCGCGTCCATCACCAAGCTGATGACGGCCATCGTGGTGGTCGACGCCGGGCTGCCGATGGACGAGGTGCTGACGATCACCGAGGACGACGTGGACCGCCTCAAGGGCAGCGGCTCGCGGCTGGCCGTGGGCACCCGCCTGACGCGTGCCGAGGCGCTGCACCTGGCTCTGATGGCCAGCGAAAACCGCGCCGCGCACGCCTTGGGGCGTACCTACCCCGGCGGGGTCGACGCGTTCGTGGCGGCGATGAACAACAAGGCGGCCGAGTTGGGTCTGACCCAAACACGTTTTGCCGAGCCGACGGGGCTGTCCAGCGACAACCGTTCCAGCCCGCGCGACTTGGCGCGTTTGGTCGCGCAGGCGTCGGCGCGGCCGGCCCTGCGCCAGTGGACCACGTCGCCGGAGTACGAACTGGCCGACGGCCGCCGCGTGCTGCACTACCGCAACAGCAACAAGCTGGTGCGCGAAAGCGACTGGGACATCCTGGTGCAAAAGACCGGCTACATCCGCGAAGCCGGGCGCTGCGTGGCGATGCAGGTACGGCTGGCGGGGCGCAACATCATCATGGTGCTGATGAACGCCGGCAACTCCGCCGCGCGCTGGGCCGATGCCGAGCAATTGCTGCGCTGGCTCGAAAAGTCCCTGCCCAGCCACCATGCGGGTGGCGTCGCGCCGCGCCTGTGACCGGCCACGCGCCGCCTGGGGGTGGGATGCCCGATCCCCTCAGCGGCCCCCCGGGCCGCTGGCCGTGCCGCGGTAGCCCAACGCGGCGCTGATGCGCGCGGCGGTGGCCTGCAGCTTGGCGATCCAGCCTTCGTCGATGCGGTCGGCAGGCGCTGAAATCGACAGGCCCGCCACCAGTTGGCCTTGGTCGTCGTAGATGCCGGCGGCCATGCAGCGCACGCCGGGCTCCAGCTCTTCGTTGTCACGCGCCACGCCCAGGCGGCGGCATTGCGCGAGCTCCTTTTCCAGCGCGGCCAGTTGGGTGATGCTGTTGGGCGTGTTGCCCGCCAGGCCCGTGCGGGTCGCGTAGGCGCGCAGCCGCTCGGGGTCCTCTTGCGCCAAAAAGAGCTTGCCCACCGACGTCAGGTGCAGCGGCGCGCGCCCGCCGATGGCCCGCACCACCTGCATGCCGGAGCGCTCGCTGTACGCGCGTTCGATGTAGACGATTTCGTCCCCTTGGCGCACCGAGAGGTTGACGGGTTGACGGATTTGGCGGTGCAGTTCTCGCATCGGCGCCAGCGCCGCTTCACGCACGTCCAGCCGGGCTTTGACGAGGTTGCCCAGCTCCAACAGCCGCAGGCCCAAACGGTACACGCCTGGTTCGGGCCGTTCGACGAAGCGCCCGATGGCCAGGTCGTTGAGGATGCGGTGGGCGGTCGAGGGGTGCAGCCCGGATTCGTCGGCCAGCGTTTTGAGGGGCACCGGCTCGTCGTGGCGGGCCAGGGCGTCCAGCAGCACGAACGCACGCTGCAGCACCTGCACGCTGGGTTGCGCAGCATCGGGTTTGTTCGAGGTCGGAGAGGGCGGGCGCTTCACGTTTTCATTTTACGAGATGAAATCGCGTTGCGCTGCGGCGCACCGCCGGGCCGGTTGGGCGCGAACCCGGCGCAGGCATCGGTCCCAGGTCGACGTGTCAGTATACCGTCAGCCAGCGGCCGTCGCGCAGCACCTCGTGCGGTCGAAAGCGCGCTTTGTAGGCCATTTTGGGGCTGGCTTCGATCCAGTAGCCCAGGTACACGTAGGGCAGTTGCAACTCGCGCGCCTGGTCGATCTGCCACAGCACCGCGTAGGTGCCCAGCGAGCCGGGCCAGGTCGGCTCGTAAAAGGTGTACACGGCCGACAGGCCGTCGTCCAGGATGTCGATCAAGGCCACCATGACCAGCCGTGCGCCTTGGTCGGCGGGGGTGCGAAACTCGACCAAGCGCGAGTTGACGTGGCTTTGCAGCAAAAACTGGCTGTACTGCTCGACGTTGTCATGGTCCATGCCGCCACCCGGGTGACGCAGCCGCTGGTAGCGCAGGTACAGCGCGTAGTGCTCGGGCGAGTAACCCAGCCGCATCACCCGGGCGCTGAGGTCGGCGTGCTGGCGCCACACCCGCCGCTGCGTGCGGTTGGGCCGAAAGTCGGCGGCGCGCACGCGCAACGGCACGCAAGCATGGCAACCGTCGCAGTAGGGGCGGTAGGTGAACAGGCCGCTGCGCCGAAACCCGGCCGCCACCAGCCGGGCGTAGGTTTCGCCCTGAATCAGGTGGCTGGGGGTGGCCACTTGCGAGCGCGCTTGCCGCTGCGGCAGGTAGCTGCAGGGGTAGGGGGCCGTGGCGTAGAACTGCACGGCCGCCAGGGGGAGTTCATGCAGGCGGGTCACGGCACGGTGGGGGTGGCAAGGTCCAACGGGGCCTGCGGCCACAGGTGGTTCCAGTATAGGGGGTCGAAACGCCACCGCGGTGCCGGCGCGTCGATGGCCTGTTGCAGCATCTGGACAAATTGGCGGCGTGGCAAAGGCGCGGCCCCCAGCGAGGCCAGGTGGCGCGTTTGCTGCTGGCAATCGATCAGCGCCACCCCCCACGCACGGCAGGCGGCCACCAGTGCCGCCAAGGCCATTTTGGACGCGTCGCGCCGATGCGTGAACATCGACTCGCCAAACACCGCGCGCCCCAGGTTGACCAGGTACAGCCCGCCGACGAGCTCCCCTTCCCACCATGCCTCGACGCTGTGCGCATGCCCCGCGCGGTGCAGCGCCTGGTAGGCGGCCTGCATCTCGGGCACGATCCAGGTGCCATCCTGGCCCGGGCGTGGCGTGTTGGCGCAGGCGGCGATGACGGCGTCGAAGGCGCTGTCGATGCGGATTTGCAACCGACCTTGCCGCAGGGCGGCGCGCAGCGCCTTGCGCAGCGAATCGTGCAGCCGAAACGCCTGGGGCAGCAGCACCATGCGCGGGTCGGGGCTCCACCACAGGATCGGCTGCTCTGGCCCGTACCAAGGGAAGATGCCGTGGCGGTACGCGGACACCAGGGTTGGCACGTCCAGTGCGCCGCCGGCGGCCAGGAGGCCCGGAATGGGATCACGGGCCCCCCAAGCGTGCTCGACCGGCGGAAAGGGCGCGCCCGGCTCCAACCAAGGCAGGGTGGGGGTGCGGGTCATGGTTGCGTGGGGGCCCTTTGCGCGGCGGACCTCGCCTTGGGCTCGACGGCCGCTTGGGCGTGGTCGCACCAGGTCCGCACGACACAGCGCCCGCATTGGGGCGCGCGTGCTGTGCAGGTGTAGCGTCCATGCAGGATCAGCCAATGGTGCGCGTCGCGCGCGTAGCGCTCGGGCACACGCCGCAACAGGGCTTGCTCCACCTGCAGCGGCGTTTGGCCGGGCGCCAGTCCGGTGCGGTTGGCCACCCGGAAGATGTGGGTGTCCACGGCCATCGTCGGCTCGCCAAAGGCGACGTTGAGCACGACGTTGGCCGTTTTGCGACCCACCCCGGGCAGCGCCTGCAGCGCCGCGCGGTCGCGCGGGACCTGGCCCTTGTGGTGCTGCAGCAAGCGCCGGCAGGTCTCGATCAAATGCCGGGCTTTGCTGCGGTACAGCCCAATGGTGCGGATGTACGCTTCCAAGCCCTCCTGCCCCAACGCCAGGATGGCCTCGGGCGTGTTGGCCACGGGAAACAGGCGTCGGGTGGCCTGGTTGACGCTGCGGTCGGTGGCTTGGGCGCTCAGCAGCACCGCCACCAGCAGCTCGAACACGCTCGTATACTCGAGCTCGGTTTGTGGCGCGGGGCGCTCGGCCTGCAAGGCCGCAAAAAACGCTTCGATGTCACGAAGTTTCATCACCATGGTGGGGTGGCCCGTCGGCGTGGGTGTGCAGGCGGGGCGTCATTGCCCCGCTGATTGCCAGAGGATACGCCATGTCGCAAGTTGCGGCACCGTCGCCGGTGCGTTTTGCCGATCGATTGGCCAACGTCGAGACGTCGGCCATCCGCGAGCTGTTCAAACTGTTGGGCAAGCCCGGCATCATCAGTTTTGCCGGTGGGTTTCCCGACGCGGCGCTGTTCGACGTGGAGGGCATTCGTGAGGCGACGCTGGCGGCGCTGGCGGCCAACCCGGGCGCGGCGCTGCAGTACGGCGCCACCGAGGGCTTTGATCCGCTGCGTGAACAACTCGCGGCGTTCATGGCGTCCAAGGGCGTGGCGGAACTGTCGCCCACCGACCTGATCGTGACCACCGGCAGCCAGCAGGCGCTGGACCTGATCGGCAAAACGCTGATCTCGCCCGGCGACAAGGTCATCGTGGAAGGGCCAACGTTTTTGGCCACGATCCAGTGCTTCAAGCTGTACGGCGCCGAGCTGATCACGGTGCCTGTGGACGGGCAGGGCGCCGACGTCGACGCGCTGGAGCGTCTGGTGGCCGAGCACCGCCCCAAACTCGTGTACCTGATCCCGACTTTCGGCAACCCCAGTGGAGCGACGCTGTCGCTGGAGCGCCGCCGGCGCGTGCTGGAGCTGGCCGTGCGCACGAACACGTTGGTGGTGGAAGACGACCCTTATGGGGACCTGTACTTCGATCAGCCGCCGCCGCCCAGCCTGCTGGCGTTGAGCGACCAGGTGCCCGGCAGCCGGGCGTGCCTGGTGCACTGCGGCAGCTTGAGCAAGGTGCTGTCGCCGGGCTTGCGCATCGGCTGGATGGTGGCGCCGCCGGCGCTGCTGGCCAAGGCCACGATGTGCAAGCAGTTCAGCGACGCGCACACCAGCACGTTCGCGCAGGCCACCGCGGCGCAGTACCTGGCGGCAGGGCGCATGCCGGCGACGCTGCAGCGCGTGCGTGGCATTTACGCCCGCCGCGCGCAGGCGATGGTGCAGGCGCTGCGCCACACGCTGGGCGATGCCATCGACTTCGTGCCTCCGCAGGGCGGGTTGTTCGTCTGGGCGCGGCTGACCGGCGCCGGCGGCGCGTGCCACGATGGCGGCGTGTTGGCCCAGCGTGCCATCGAGCGCGGTGTGGCCTTCGTGCCGGGGGCCCCTTTCTTCGCCCGCGACCCCGACCGTGCCACGCTGCGGCTGAGCTTTGCCACGGTGGACGAAGACCGCATCCGCGAGGGTGTCCAACGCCTGGGGTCAGCGCTGCGGGCTTGAGCGGATGATCGTGGGTTGAGGGTGGGGCGAAAACGTCGCCCAGATGGAGCCGGACCTCAGGCACTGCGCACGTCCCACCCCACGATTTGCCTGCGCGTGCGGCTGAACTCCACGCCGACTTCGATCACACGCTCCACGCCCGGCGCGCCGCGGTGCTTGGCTGCGTAGTCCTTGGCCTGCAGCTGCCGCAGCGCCTCGCCCGTGCCCTGGTCGCCGTCCACGACCTTGAATTCGAACACCCACGCGGTGCCGGCGTGCTTGACCGTGAGGTCGCACTGCCCTTCGTTGCTGACGTCTTCGGCGATGATCTCCACCCCGAGGCTGGCCAAGTGGCTGTAGCAGACGCTGGCAAAGTAGCCCTCGTACTGCGCGATCGGGTTGGCGCGGTACCAGTCGTGCGGGATGGAGGCGAACAAACGCTCAAAGTGCGCTTTGAGCACAGCCGTGTCGCCCTGCGCGAGGGCTTGGTACAGCCGCATCGACGCCCCCTGAGCTTGATGCCCTAATGGCTGGGGCAACCAAGCGATGGTCAACGCCTCGTTGAGGGCGGTGCGCACCTCGTGGTTGGGCAACGCCAGCGTGTACATCGGCCCACGCGGGGTGATGATGTGCTCGCGAATCGTCAGGTACCCGGTCTGCCACAGCATCGCCTCGGGCTCGATGCCGTCGACGTCAAAGGCCGACAGCAGCGCCTCGCTGGCCCACAGCTGCTCCAGCCTGGGGGTGAAGAAGCCCTTGCGCTGCAACCACTGCACGAGGAAGGTCGGCGTGCCGGTCTCAAACCAGTGCGCGCGGTACTGGCGCTTATCCAGCAGCAGCAGCACATCAAACGGGTTGTACACCGAGGTTGGCCCCCAGGCGTAGCCGTTGTACCAACGGCGCACCTCGGCACGGTCCAGCGGTTGGCCCTCGGCCGCGGCCGCCTCGAACTCCGGCGCAAAGACGGTGTCCAGATCCTCTTCGGTGTAGCCGCACAGCGTGCCGTAGCGGTCGTCCAGCGTGATGTCGTTGAGGTTGTTGAGGCCCGAAAAGATCGACACCTTGGAAAACTTGGATACGCCCGTCAACATCGCAAAGCGCACATCGGCATCGCGCCCTTTGATGACGGAGTAGAGGTTGCGCAAGCCCTCGCGCATCGCGCGGGCGACTTCGGGCGCTTCGAGGTTGTCGAGGATGGGCTTGTCGTACTCATCGACCAGCACCACCGCTTGCTGGCCGTGGGCTTCGGCGGCGCGGGTGATCAAGTGCCCGAAGCGGATGTGGGGGTCGGTCGGTGGCTCGGGAATGACGACCCCCAGCCGCGCGGCATCGGCGCTGAGCTGATGGTGGATGTGCTCTTCCAGCTTGTCGGGCTGCTGCGGCCACCCTTCGGCAAAGCTCAGGCGAATGACCGGGTGGCGTCGGCCCCAGTCCCAGTGCTCGGCCAGAAAGAGCCGCGGGCGGTTGGCCACCGCCGGGTCCACCCCCAGCGCCACGGCGGCCTCACCCCCTTCAAAGAGCGCGCGCTGGCCGGCAAAGGCCTGCGCGATGGTGTCGATCAGCAGCGACTTGCCAAAGCGGCGCGGGCGGGAGAGAAAGTAGTACTTGCCGCTGTCGACCAGCCGTGCTACCTGTGGCGTTTTGTCGACGTAGTAGTAGCCCCCATCGCGGATGTCGCGCAGGGTTTGGATGCCGATGGGCAGCTTGCGGCGTGGGGCGGCCATGATGCGATGGTAGCGCAGACGCTCATTGGCTTGATGTGCCATGCGCGGGCGGCTGCTGGCCCGACCGTTCGCGCAATCCTCCAGAGATGGTGTCTTGGCCAGGATCGCCCGGGGCGCGTTGGGAACCCAATGGCGCTTAAGCGGAACGCGCCCACCACCAGCGCCAGCGCATCCCCCAGCCGGTGGTGTAGCCGACGGTGACGTGGCGCAGGCGGCCGTCGGCGAGCAGGACCGCGAAGACGGGCACCGAGCGCCAGCCGTGCGCTGCGGCGAGGCGCCCGTCGGGGTCCAGGACGGTGACCCACGGCAGGCCTCGCTGGCGCAGGTACGCGTGCACGGCGGTGGCGTCGCCGCTGCGGGTGGCCAAGGTGATCACCGGGTGGTCACGCGCCAGCGCCGTGACGTTGCCCTCCTCCAGTCGGCAGATGCTGCACCACGTCGCCCACACGTGCAGGGCCACCGGCGCGTCCGCCGGCACGCCCAGGCGGGCGCGCAGCTCGTCCAAGGTGCCCCGATGCTGGGTGCCGTCGGCCATCAGCCAGGTGACCGTACCGGCGTCCATCCAGCGCGGGGGCGTGTCGCGGGTCAGCCACGCCTGCACCCCCAGGAAAACCCCAGTGGCCACGGTCAGGGTCAGTACAGTTTCGCGCAGACAATGTTGCCAACGACGCATGCCCCATTGTGCGTTGTTTTGTCTGTCTCGACCGATGGAGTCCACCGCCGATGAGCACACCCACCAAATATCTGCTGCAGGAAAGCCAGATGCCCAAGTTCTGGTACAACATCGCGGCCGATCTGCCCAAGGCGCCCCCGCCGGTGCTGCACCCGGGCACCCTGCAGCCCGTCGGGCCGGACGACCTTGCGCCGCTGTTTCCGATGGAGCTGATCCTGCAGGAGGTCAGCACCGAGCGTGAAATCGAAATCCCCGAGCCAGTGCGCGAGATTTACCGCCTGTGGCGCCCGAGCCCGCTGTTTCGTGCGCACCGGCTGGAAAAGGCGCTGGGCACACCGGCCAAGATTTTTTACAAGTACGAAGGCGTCAGCCCCGCCGGCAGCCACAAGCCCAACACCGCGGTGCCGCAGGCGTTTTACAACGCGCAGGCCGGCACCAAGCGGCTGACCACCGAAACGGGCGCGGGGCAGTGGGGCACCTCGCTGTCGTTCGCGGGGCAGCTCTTTGGCCTGGAAGTGCTGGTGTTCCAGGTGCGCGTCAGCTACGACCAAAAGCCGTACCGCCGCGCGGTGATGGAGACCTACGGCGCGCGCTGCCTGCCGTCGCCGTCGACCGAGACCGAATACGGCCGCCGCGTGCTGGCGCAGCGGCCCGACCACCCGGGCAGCCTGGGCATCGCCATTTCGGAGGCGGTGGAGCTGGCCGCGCAGCGCGACGACACCAAGTACGCGCTGGGCTCGGTGCTCAACCACGTGCTGCTGCACCAGACCGTGATCGGCCTGGAAGCGATGGAGCAGTTGCAGATGGCCGATGCGTGGCCGGACGTGATCGTCGGCGCCACCGGCGGCGGCAGCAACTTCGCCGGCATCGCGTTTCCGTTCATCGGCCACGCGCTGCGCGGCGGCGCGCGCCCGCGCGTGGTGGCGGTGGAGCCGGCGGCGTGCCCGTCGCTGACCAAGGGCCGCTACGCCTACGACTTTGGCGACACGGCGCACCTGACGCCGCTGACCAAGATGCACACGCTGGGCTCGACCTTCACGCCACCGCCCTTCCACGCGGGCGGGCTGCGCTACCACGGCATGGCGCCGCTGGTGTCGCACCTCAAGGAGCTGGGCCTGATCGAGGCCGTGGCCTATACCCAGACGCAATGCTTCGAGGCCGGCGTGCTGTTTGCGCGCAGCGAGGGCATCGTGCCCGCGCCCGAGGCCAACCATGCCGTCAAAGGGGCGATCGAGGAGGCGCTGCGCTGCAAGCGCGAGGGCAAGAGCGAGACCATCCTGTTCAACCTGTGCGGCCACGGCCACTTCGACATGGCGGCGTACCAGAAGTACTTTGCCGGCGAGCTCAAGGACGAGACTTACGACGAGCGCGAGCTGGCGATGGCGCTGGCCGGGCTGCCCAGCGTACCGGAGCCGGCCTGACGGGCGGCGCGGCCCTGGGTTCCCGGGGGCGCGCGCCGGCCACCGTGAGGCGGGCCCGCCGCTCCGCGGGGCGCTGCGGCGCTCAGGGCCGCACCACCTCCAGCAAGCGGTCCAGACCGCCCATGTCGATGGCGACGTTGGCCTGCTGGCGCACCTTGGGCTTGGCGCGGTAGGCCACCGACAGGCCCGCGGCGGCCATCATCGCCAGGTCGTTGGCGCCGTCGCCCATCGCGATGGCCTGCTCAGGCGTGCAGCCGATCAGGTCGCACGCCTGCAGCAGCGTGCGGCGCTTTTCGGCGCCGTCGCAGATGTCGCCCCAGTGCTGATCGAGCAGCCGCCCGGTGAGCCGCCCATCGACGATTTCCAGTCGGTTGCTGCGCGCAAAGTCCAGCGCCAGCCGCTCGCGCAGCCGGTCGGTGAAGAACGTGAACCCGCCACTGACCAGCAGCACCTTGAGCCCGGCGCCCTTGCACGCCAGCACCAACTCGGCCGCGCCGGGGTTGAGCTTGAGGCGTTGACGGTACACGTCTTCCAGGTGCTGCACCGGCACGCCCGCCAGCAGCGCCACCCGGCGGCGCAGGCTTTCCTTGTAGTCGGTGATCTCGCCGCGCATCGCGGCTTCGGTGATGGCGGCCACCTCGGCCTTGCGTCCAGCGGCGTCGGCGATTTCGTCCACGCACTCGATATTGATCAGCGTGGAGTCCATGTCGAACGCGATCAGCTTGAAGTCGCGCAGGCGCAACGGCGGCGTGAAGCCCCGAACGGTGAGGCCGGGGGCGATTTCGATCGGTTGGGTCATGGCTCGCGATTATCGTGCGCTGCGCCGCCGGCCCGGCCGCGCGGCGTTGGGGGGTCAGTACGCCACGTACCGCCCCGGCTTGTGGTTGATGGCCAGCGTCAGGTTCATCACGGCGGCGGCCAGCACCGACAAGGCCAGCCGGGGCAGATCCACCCACGGCAAGGCCGCCAGCAAGATGCCGCTGTCGATGACGAGCTGGGTGAAGCCCGCGCGCCAACCTAGGCGCTCTTGCAGCCACAGCACCAGCGTGTTGAAACCGCCCAAGCTGGCCCGGTGGCGAAACAGGATGATGAAACCCACGCCGATGAGCAAACCACCCGCGACGGCGGCAAACAGCGGGCTGAGGTGCTGCACCCCCATCCAATGCGGCATGGCCTCGGTGAACGCGGCCAGCAGCGCCACGGCCAGGATGGTCTTGAGCGTGAATGCCACCCCCATGCGCACCCAGGCCAGTGCGTAAAACGGCAGGTTGATGGCAAACACCAGCGCGCCGAAGGGCCAGCCGGTGGCGTAGTGGGCCACGAACGCCAGGCCCACGGTGCCGCCGGTGACAAAACCGGCGTGTTTGAGCAGCACCAGGCCCAGCGCGACGATCAGCGTGCCCGTCAGCAGCGCCTGGGCGTCGTCGAACCAGGTGTGGCGTGGCGCGGTCAACGCCGCGTCGGGCTGCGCGTGGGCGGCGGGGGACGACGTGCTCATGGCAGGGGACTCCGTGTGGGGGGCTGGCCAGCGGGGTCAAACGGTGGCGGTGAGCGGCTGCCCCAGGCTGCGCAGCACGTCGCGCACCAGTTGTACGCGGTCGCGCGGCTCGGGCAGGGCGCGCTCGATCTTGAGGCGGTCTTGGCCCGCGAGCTTGATGTGGCGGTTTTTCTGGATCAGCTCGATGATGCGCAGCGGCTCCACCGGCGGGTTGGGGCCGAAGGTGATGAGGATGTGGCTGGGCGCTGCGTCGATCTTGACCACGCCGTAGCGCTGCGCCAGCACGCGCAGGCGGTGCACGTCGATGAGGTTGTGCGCCGCCGGGGGCAGCTTGCCGAAGCGGTCCACGATTTCCTCGACCAGGCGGTCGATCTGGTCGTGCGTCTTGGCCGTAGCCAGTTTTTTGTAAAAGCTCAGACGCAGGTGCACGTCGCCGCAGTAGTCCTGCGGCAGCAGGGCCGGCGCGTGCAGGTTGATGTCGGTGGTGGCGGCCAGCGGCTTGAGCAGGTCGGGCTCGCGACCCTCGCGCAGCGCGCGCACCGCTTCGGCCAGCATGTCGTTGTAGAGCTGAAAGCCGATTTCGGTGATGTTGCCGCTTTGCGCCTCGCCCAACACCTCGCCCGCGCCGCGGATTTCGAGGTCGTGCATCGCCAGGTAAAAGCCGCTGCCCAGCTCCTCCATCTGCTGGATCGCCTCCAGCCGCTGGGCGGCCTGTTTGGTCAGGCCTTGCAGGTCGGGCACCAGCAAATAGGCGTAGGCCTGATGGTGGCTGCGCCCGACGCGCCCACGCAACTGATGCAACTGCGCCAGACCGAACTTGTCCGCGCGGCTGATGATGATGGTGTTGGCCGTGGGCACGTCGATGCCGGTCTCGATGATGGTCGAGCACAGCAGCAGGTTGAAGCGCTGGGCGACGAAGTCGCGCATCACGCGCTCCAATTCGCGCTCGGGCATCTGGCCGTGGGCGATGGCGATGCGCGCCTCGGGCAGCAGTTGCTCGAGCTGGGCGCGGCGGTTGTCGATGGTTTCGACCTCGTTGTGCAAAAAGTACACCTGCCCGCCGCGCTTGAGCTCGCGCAGCACCGCTTCGCGGATGACACCGTGGTTTTCTTCGCGCACGAAGGTTTTGATGGCCAACCGCCGCTGCGGCGCGGTGGCGATCACCGACAGGTCGCGCAGCCCCTCCAGCGCCATGCCCAGCGTGCGCGGGATGGGGGTGGCGGTCAGCGTCAGCACGTCCACCTCGGCGCGCAGGGCCTTGATGGCCTCTTTGTGGCGCACGCCGAAGCGGTGCTCCTCGTCGATGATGAGCAGCCCGAGGTTTTTGAATTGGGTTTTTTCGCTCAGCAGCTTGTGCGTGCCCACCACGATGTCGATGGTGCCATCGGCCAGCCCCCGCAACGCGGCGGCGATCTCTTTGGGCGTGCGAAAGCGGCTCATCTCGGCGATGCGCACCGGCCACTTGGCAAAGCGGTCTTTCAGCGTTTGGTAGTGTTGCTCCGCCAGCAGCGTGGTGGGGGCCAGCAGCGCGACTTGCTTGCCGCCGCTGACGGCCACGAACGCCGCCCGCAGCGCTACCTCGGTCTTGCCAAAGCCGACGTCGCCGCACACCAGGCGGTCCATCGGGCGCGGGCTGATCATGTCCTGGATGACGGCATGGATGGCGGCACGCTGGTCGGGCGTTTCCTCGAAGCCGAAATCGTTGGCGAACGCCCCGTAGTCTTTGGCGTCGAAGCGGAACGCGTGGCCCTGCCGCGCGGCGCGGCGGGCGTAGACGTCGAGCAGCTCGGCGGCGGTGTCGCGCACCTGCTCGGCGGCTTTGCGCTTGGCCTTGTCCCACTGGCCGCTGCCCAGGCGGTGCAGGGGGGCCTCGTCGGCGCTGACGCCGCTGTAGCGGCTGATCAGGTGCAGCTGCGACACCGGCACGTACAGCGTGGCGCCCTGGGCGTATTCCAGATGCAAAAACTCTTGCAGCGCGGGGGTGCCGTCGGGGTTTTTCTCGCCCAGGTCGAGGTTGACCAAGCCGCGGTAGCGGCCAATGCCGTGCTGAGCGTGCACCACCGGGTCGCCGGGCTGCAGCTCGCTCAAGTCTTTGATCAGGGCTTCAACGTCGCTGGCGGCTTCCTGCTTGCGGCGGCGGCGCAACGTGGGACCGCTGGCGAACAGCTCGGTCTCGGTGACCAAGTCGACGCCCATTTCGACCCAGGCGAAGCCAGCCGCCAGCGGGGCGGTGGCCAGGCCCAGGCGGGCCTGGCTGGCCAGGAACGCGTCGATGCCGTCGAACACCGCGGGGTCGAGGTGGCTGGCGCGCACGAAGTCCAGCAGGTTTTCGCGCCGGCCGTCGCTGTCGGCCAGCAGCAGCACGCGCGCGCCGCCGCGCTGCAGATGGTCCTTGAGGCGCTGCAGCGGCTCGTCGGCGCCGCGTTGCACGGCCAGCGGCGGCAACGTTTGCACGGCGTGGCCCCAGGCGGCGGCAACCTGCGGCGCTTCGGCCGGCCGCAGGGCCCATTGCGGGTAGGGCTTGGCGCGCTGCCAGAATTGTTCCACGGTCAAAAACAGTGTCGGGGGCGGCAGCACCGGGCGTTCGGGGTCGCCCTGCGCCAGGCGGTGGCGCTCGCGCGTGTCGTCCCAAAAGCGCTGCAGCGCCGCGTCCACGTCGCCGTGCAGCACCAGCGTCGCCTGCGGCCCGATGTAGTCGAACACCGTGGCGGTGTCGTCGAAAAACAGCGGCAGGTAGTACTCGATGCCGGCGCCCGCCACGCCGTTGGCCATGTCCTTGTACAGCCGGCTCTTGGTCGGATCGCCCTCGAGCAGCTCGCGCCAGCGGGCGCGAAAGCGCGCGCGGGCCGCGTCGTCCAGCGGAAACTCCCGCCCTGGCAGCAGCCGCACTTCGGGCACCGGGTACAGGCTGCGCTGGGTGTCGGGGTCGAAGGCGCGGATGGAGTCGATTTCGTTGTCAAACAAGTCGATGCGGTACGGCAGCGCCGACCCCATCGGGTACAGGTCGATCAGACCGCCGCGCACCGCGTACTCACCGGGGCTGGCCACCTGCGTGACGTGCTGGTAGCCGGCCAGCACCAATTGCTCGCGCAGCTTGGCTTCATCGAGCTGCTGCCCGCTGCGGAAGTGGAAGGTGTACGCGGCCAAAAACGACGGCGGGGCCAGCCGGTACAGCGCCGTGCTGGCCGGCACCAGCACGACGTCGACGCCGTCGTCGGCACGCCGCTGCAGGATGCGCCACAGCGTGGCCAGCCGCTCCGAGATCAAATCCTGGTGCGGCGAAAAGGTGTCATACGGCAGCGTCTCCCAGTCGGGAAACAGCGCGCAGCGCAGCCCGGGCGCGAAGCAGGGCAACTCATCCAGCAGGCGCTGGGCGTCGGCGGCGTCGGCGCAGACGATGACGGTGGGCTGGCCGGCGTCGCGGTCGCGCGCGGCCATGCGCGCCAACAGCAGCGCGTCGGCACTGGCGCTGGGGCAGGGCGAGACGTAACGTTGTCCGGGGTGTAAGCGCGGCAGATCCATGAGGGGGTGCATTCTAGAATCGCCGCCCATGAGGCATGTCACCAACCGATCGCCGGCGCGTTGCTGGGTGCTGGTGCCCGCAGCGGGCACCGGCAGCCGCAGCGGGCTGTCCGTGCCCAAACAGTACCAGCGGCTGGGGCCGTGCAGCGTGTTGGACCACACGTTGGCGACACTGCGCGCTGTGCCGGACGTGGCAGGCGTGGCCGTGGTGCTGGCCCCCGACGACGATCACCCTTGGACACCCCCCGACGGGGTGTGGGTGTGGCGCGTGGGCGGGGCCACGCGCGCGGCCAGTGTGCTGGCTGGGCTGCGGCAATGGCAGGCGCACGGCGCCCAAGACGATGACTGGGTGCTGGTGCACGACGCCGCCCGCTGCCTGCTGCAGCCCGGCGACGTGGCGGCGTTGCTGGACGCGTGCCGTGACGACCCCGTGGGGGGGCTGCTGGCACTGCCGCTGGCCGACACGCTCAAGCAGGCCGACGCCAGCGGTCGGGTGCTGGCCACGTTGCCGCGTGACGACAAGTGGCTGGCGCAGACGCCGCAGATGTTTCGTCTCGGGGTGCTGGCGCGCGCGCTGCAGGCGCACGAGGCCACGGGGTTTGCCGGCATCACCGACGAGGCCAGCGCGGTCGAGGCGCTCGGCCTGGCCCCCCGGCTGGTGCGCGGCCGCACGCACAACATCAAGCTGACCTACCCGGAGGATTTCGCCGTGGCCCAAGCCCTGCTGAGCACGACCGAGCCCGCGCCGTGGCGCGTGGGCGAAGGTTGGGACGTGCACGCCCTGGTGCCCGGGCGCCGCCTGGTGCTGGGGGGCGTGGAGATCGCGCACGAGCGCGGGCTGCTCGGCCACTCCGACGCCGACGCCTTGCTGCACGCCATCACCGACGCGCTGCTGGGCGCGGCCGGCCTGGGCGACATCGGCACCTGGTTTGCCGACACGGACGAACGCTACAGGGACGCGGACTCGATGGCCCTGCTGGCGCGGGTGGCGGCCGAAGTGCGTGCCCGGGGCTGGCAGCCGGTCAACGTCGACGCCACCGTGGTGGCGCAGGCGCCGCGGCTGGGGCCGTACCGCGCGGCGATGCAAGCCAACGTCGCGCGCGCGGTGGGCGTGGCGGCGTCGGCCGTCAACGTCAAGGCCAAAACGGCCGAGCGGCTGGGGCCGGTGGGGCAAGGTTTGGCCATCGAAGCGCGGGCGGTCGTGCTGCTGCACCGCGGCATCGGCGCGGCGTGACGCCGTCATCCCGCCGGGGTGGCCGCGGGCAGGGTGACGATCGCCGCCAGACCACCGCCTTCGGGCAGCTCCAGCCGCAACTGCCCGCGCATGCGTTGCAGGGTGCGCTGCACGATCGCCAGCCCCAGCCCGCTGCCGGGCGTGGAGCGCGCCTGCTCGGCGCGAAAAAACGGCTCGGTCAAGCGTGGCAGCACCTTGGCATCGACGCCCGGGCCATGGTCGCGCACGACCAGCCGCACGTTGGCTGCCCCGTCGTGTTCGCCAAGCAGGTCGATGCGCACCACGCCGTCAGTGCCACGGCCGTAGCGCACGGCGTTTTCCATCAGGTTGACCAACACACGGTGCAGCGCCGTCGGATCGGCGCGAGCCTGCAGCTCGGTGGGCACGCGCACATCCAGCACCACCCCTTCGCGCGCTTGGTACTTGGCGCATGCGCGCTGCACCGCCTCGTGCAACGGCAGCGGCTCGCTTTGCAGCGGGCGCTCGCGTGCGAAGTCCAAAAACTGCCCTAAGATCGCGTCCACGTCGGCGATGTCGCCGGCCATGCGCTCACGGGTGTCGGCGTCGGGCACGCCCAGCTCCACCTCCAGCCGCAGGCGCGCCAGCGGCGTGCGCAGGTCGTGCGAAATGCCAGCCAGCATCAGGCGGCGGTCGGCCTCGGCGCGCGCCAGGCGCTCGGCCATGGCGTTGAAGGCGTGGTTGACGTGGGCGATTTCGCGCGTGGGCAGGCGTTCGCTCAGGCGCGCACCCTCAAAGTCACCTTCACCCACGCGCTCGGCGGCGCGCGCCAGGCGTTGCAGCGGCTGGTTGATGAGTCGGGTGATGAGCACGGCGCCGACCAGGGACAACCCCACCGCGGTGGCGCCCCACACCAGCCAGGTGCGTCCCTGCACCCCGGCCAAGCGGGCCGGGTCGGCCAGCAGCCAGTATTTTTCGTCCTCGATGGCAAAGCCGATCCACAACCCATCGAAGCCGTTGACCTCCTGCGCGACCAGGGTGCCGGGGCCGAGCCGCTCCTGCAGCGCCTGCGCCACCCGCGCCCCCAGCGTCCCGGCCGCGAACGGCCGATGGGTGTCGGTGGGCTCGCGCACGGCGATGCGCACGTTTTCCTCGTCCACCAGCGTTTTGACCAGCGCCACGCGCGCAATCGGGTCGGTGTAGATGAGCGAGGCGCGCGTCAGGTTGACCAACGACGCCAGCGCCTGCGCGCTTTGCAGCGCGCGCGGCTCTTGCTCCAGCGTGCGTAGCGCCTGGAACCACGCCAGCGCGTTGACCGTCAGCAGCGCCACCAGCAGCAAGAAGTTGCGCCAAAACAGGCTCATCGGTCATCCGGCACGAACATGTAGCCCACACCCCACACGGTCTGGATGTAGCGCGGATTGGCCGGGTCGGGCTCGATGAGCTTGCGCAGGCGCGACACCTGCACGTCGAGGCTGCGGTCGAACGGCTCGAACTCACGCCCACGCGCCAACTGGGCCAGCTTGTCGCGCGACATGGGCTGGCGTGGGTGACGCACCAGGGCCTTGAGCATCGCGTATTCGCCCGTCGTCAGCGTGATTTCTTGGCCATCGCGCAGCAGGCGTCGACGCCCCAGGTCGAACGTGAACGGACCGAAGTTGACCACCGCGCCGTCGGCCGCGGCGGCGCCGGGGGCCTCGGGGGGCGGCCGGCGGCGCAGCACCGCGTGGATGCGCGCCAGCAGCTCACGTGGGTTGAACGGCTTGGGCAGGTAGTCGTCGGCGCCCAACTCCAGACCGATGATGCGGTCCACGTCCTCGCCCTTGGCGGTGAGCATGATGATGGGTGTTTGCTCCCCCGCGGCGCGCAACCGGCGGCAGATCGACAGGCCATCCTCGCCCGGCAGCATCAGGTCCAGCACGATCAGGTCGGCCGTCTCGCGCTGCAGCAAGCGGTCCAGGCGGGCGCCATCTTCGGCCAGCAGCACCTCGAAGCCCTCTTGGGCCAGGTAGCGCTGCAGCAGCTCGCGGATGCGCGCGTCGTCGTCGACGATGATCAGGCGGGCGGGGCGGCGTGGCGTCATGCGTCGTACCCATCGGTCAAACCAAGCATGGTGCGCATTGTGCGGGCAAACGCCGGCAACGTGCGTAACGGGGTGTGACGGCGCTGCCACCCACACCGGGTCTGCGGCATACTGGGGCCCGCGTTGATCATGTGGAGAAAGCCGCCATGCCAAACGATAGGCGATGCGCCCGCCGAGGGTGGTGGGCACTGGGTTGGGTGGCCGCGTTGATGGTGTCGCACGTGTGGGCGGGGGAGGCGCCAGCGGCGCCCCAGCGCCTCGTGCACCTGAGCGCCCAGGCCTCCGAGCGCGTCAACCACGACTGGGTGACCGTGGCCCTGCAGACCCGTGCGCAGGCGTCCGACGCTGCCGCGGTGCAAGCGCAGTTGGCGGAAACGCTGCGCCACGCGCTGGCCGCGTTGCGCGCGCGGGCGCCGGGCGAAGGGGTGGAGCTCAGCACCGGCGCGTTCGTCGTGCAGCCGCGCTACGGGCGCGAGGGGCAGATCGTGGGCTGGCAGGGCAGCGCCGAGATCGTCGTGCAGGGGCGTGACGTGGCGGCGCTGGCCGCGTTGGCCCAGTCCGCACCGGGCATGGCGGTGGCGTCGGTGCGCATGGGCGTGGCGCCGACCACGCAACAGGCGGCCCAGGTGGCGCTGCGTCGGCGCGCCATCGAGGCCTTTCGGCGCCAGGCGGACGAGGTGGCCCAGGCCTTTGGCGCGCGCGGCTGGGTGCTGCACGAGGCGAACGTGGGCAACCTCGACGCGGGCAGCCCACCGCCGGTGCTGCGCGCCGCCACCCTGGCCGTTGGGCCCGCAGAGGCAGCGCCGTTGCCGCTGGAGCCGGGGCAGGGCACGCTGAGCGTGACGGTGTCAGGCAGCATCGCGCTGCAATGACCCCGGTTGTGGGATCGTGGTCACTGCGCGGCCCAGCCGCCGTCCATGTTCCAGGCCGCGCCACGCACGTTGTCGGCCGCGGGGGAGCACAAAAACACCGCCAGCTCGCCCAACTGCTCGGGCGTGGTGAATTGCATCGACGGCTGCTTTTCGCCCAGCAGTTGGCGGGTGGCTTGCTCGACGCTGATGCCTTGCTGCGCGGCGCGGTCGTCCACCTGCTTTTGCACCAGCGGTGTCAGCACCCACCCAGGGCAGATGGCGTTGCAGGTGACGCCGGTGGTGGCGGTTTCCAGCGCCACCACCTTGGTCAGCCCCACCAGACCATGCTTGGCGGCGACGTAAGCCGCCTTGTGGGCCGACGCCACCAGGCCATGCACCGACGCGATGTTGATGATGCGGCCCCAGTTGGCCGCCTTCATGGCCGGCAGCGCCAGCCGCGTGGTGTGGAACGCGCTGCTGAGGTTGATGGCGAGGATGGCGTCCCAGCGCTCGGGGGGAAAGTCCTCCACCGCCGCCACATGCTGGATGCCGGCGTTGTTGACCAGGATGTCGACGCGGCCAAAGCGTTCGGCGGCGGCGTGCATCATCGCTTCGATCTCGGCGGGCTTGCTCATGTCGGCGCCGTGGTACATCACCTGCACCCCCAGTGCCTCGATCGCGGCGCGCGCGCCGTCCACATCGCCAAAGCCGTTGAGCACGATGTTGGCGCCGCGGGCGGCCAACGCCTTGGCGATGCCCAGCCCGATGCCGCTGGTGGAACCCGTCACGAGGGCGGTCTTGTTGTGTAGCATGGTTGGCCTCCTTGCCGATCCGCTAGGATCACGTCACCGTTACGAACAACAGCCATTATCCGCCACCGCCTTCGTCACACCATGGAACCCACCTTGCATCGTATGCCCGTCGCCGGACCGGCCGCCCGCGGGGGCGGCCCACGCCACCTGGCGTGGTGGTCGTGGAACGCCACCGGCCAAGCCTCGCCGGCGCGCGTGGTGGTGTGTGTGCATGGCCTCACGCGGCAGGCGCGTGACTTTGACGTGCTGGCGCAGGCCCTGGCGCCGCACATGATGGTGGTGGCGGTGGACGTGGCGGGCCGGGGCGAGAGCGATTGGCTCGACGACCCCATGGCCTACCAAATCCCTACCTACGTGGCCGATGTGGCTCAACTCATCGGGCATTTGCGCCAGCGGCACGCGGAGCGCACCGGCGCGGCCGAGCCGTTGGCGATCGACTGGGTGGGCACCAGCATGGGCGGCCTCATCGGCATGGCCATCGCGGCGCAGCCGGCCATGGCCATTCACAAGCTGGTGCTCAACGACGTCGGCCCGGTCATCGAGCCGGCGTCGCTGCAGCGCATCGCGCGCTACATCGGCGGCGACCCGGTGTTTGCCAGCGTGGACGAGGCGGCCGATGCGCTGTGGGCGGCGTCGCCGACCTTCGGCCCGCACACCCGTGAGCAGTGGTTGGCGTTGACCCGCCCGATGCTGCGCCCCGCCCCGGGTGGCGGCTGGCGGCTGCACTACGACCCCGCGCTGGCGGTGCCGTTTCGCGCGCTGGCCCAGGCGCAGCAAGCCGCGCAGCAGGCCGACCCCGCGGCGGCGCGGGACGCCGCGGCGTCTGCGGCGCAGGCCAGCGAAGCCATGCTGTGGGCCCTGTACGACGCCATCACCTGCCCGACGTTGCTGCTGCGCGGCGCGCAGTCGGATCTGCTGTCGCGTGCCACGGCCGAGGCCATGACGCAGCGTGGGCCGCGCGCGCGCTTGGTGGAATTCGCCGGCGTGGGCCATGCCCCGATGCTGGTGCAGCCTGACCAGGTGCAGGTGGTGCGAGACTTTTTGCTGGCGCCATGATCAGCGTCACCCCAACCACGACGGACGCGGCCAGCGCCGCCGTCATCCACGCGGCGCTGGACTCGCCGCAGGCGCACGACCAGCGTGCCCTGGCTCGGGCACGCGCCTTTGCCGAGCCGCTGTTGGCGCCCGAGTGTTTGGACACCGGCGAGCCTGCGCTGCAGCACGCTGACGGCGTGGCGCAGATCCTGGCGCGCATCGGCGGCACCGCCGAGCTGCAAGCCTGCGCGTACCTGGTGTACGCGGTGGGCTACCTGGCGCGCCCGCGGGAGAGCATCGCCAAGGCGTTTGGCGAGTCGTTGGCCGAGGTGGCGCTGGAGACGCACAAGCTCATCCAGCTGCAGCGGCAGGCGCGCGCAAGGGCGCCGGCACCCGACGCTGGCGCGGGCGGCAGCGAGCTCGATCGCGCCCAAACCGAAAACGTGCGCAAGATGCTGCTGGCGTTTTCGCGCGACCTGCGTGTGGTGCTGCTGCGGCTGGCTTCGCGCCTGCAAACGCTGCGCCACTACGCCGCCAGCAAGCTGCCGCCCCCGCGCGCGCTGGCGGCCGAGTCGCTGCACGTGTTCGCGCCGTTGGCCAACCGGCTGGGCATCGGGCAACTGAAGTGGGAGCTGGAAGACCTCGCGTTTCGTTTTCTGGAGCCCGACACCTACAAGACCATCGCGCGGTTGTTGGACGAAAAGCGCGTCGAGCGCGAGGCCCACGTCGAGCAGGTGCGCCAGCGGCTGGAAATGGCGCTTCGCCAGCTTGGCCTGCAGGCCCAGGTGCAGGGACGCCCCAAGCACATCTACAGCATCGTCAAAAAGATGCGCGGCAAGGGGCTGTCGTTCGAGCAGGTGTACGACCTGCGGGCGCTGCGCGTCATCGTCGACACCGTGGACGAGTGCTACCGCGTGCTGGCCTGGGTGCACGAGCACTACACGCCCGTGCCCGAGGAATTCGACGACTACATCGCCCGCCCCAAGCCCAACGGCTACCAGTCGCTGCACACGGTGGTGCGCGACGAACAGGGCCGAGCGTTCGAAATCCAGATCCGCACCCGCGCCATGCACGAGCACGCCGAGCACGGCGTGGCCGCGCACTGGGCCTACAAGGAAGCCGGCACCAAGGGCTACGCGGGGGTCAGCGCGAGTTCGTCCTACGACGCCAAGATCGCCGTGCTGCGCCAACTGCTGGCGTGGCAAAGCGACCTCACGGGGCTCGCGCACGGGCTGTTCGACGACCACATCTACGTCTTCACGCCCCAGGCGGCCATCGTCGAGTTGCCCAAGGGCGCCACCCCGGTGGACTTTGCCTACGCCGTGCACACCGACCTTGGCCACCGCTGCCGAGGGGCCAAGGTGGACGGCCAGATGGTGCCGCTCAACACGCCGCTGAGCACGGGGCAAACGGTGGAGATCATCGCCGCCAAGGAAGGCGGCCCATCGCGCGACTGGCTCAACCCCGAGGCAGGGTACCTGGTCAGCCACCGCGCCAAGGCCAAGGTGCGCGCCTGGTTCAACGCGCTGGCGGCGCAGGAAAACATCGCCCGCGGGCGTGAGCAGGTGGAGCGGCTGCTGCAGCGCGAAGGGCGCACCGCCACCAGCCTGGAAGCCTTGGCCCAAGCCTTGGGCTACGCCACGCCCGAGGCGCTGTTCGAAGCGGTGGGCAAAGAAGCCATCACGCTGCGCGCCATCGAGCAGCAGTTGGCGCCCGCGGCCGTGGCCCCGGCGGCGCAGCCGGCCGCACCCGTGCTCAAAAAGCCTCGCACGACCACCCGCGCGTCCAACGCGGATGTGCTGGTGGTGGGCGTGGGCGCGCTGATGACGACGTTGGCACGCTGCTGCAAGCCAGCCCCGCCGGACGATATTCGCGGCTTCATCACGCGCGGCAAGGGGGTTAGCGTGCACCGTGCCGACTGCCCCGACTTCGCGGCGCTGGCCGCGCGCCAGCCCGGGCGTGTCATCGACGTGGCGTGGGCGCACACACCGGCCAGCGGTCCGCACGCCCCCGTGTACGCGGTGGACGTTGGCGTGCAGGCGCAAGACCGCCAAGGCCTGCTGCGCGACATCACCGAGGCCTTCGCGCGCGAAAAAATCAACGTCATTGGCGTGCAAACGCAGACCGTGCGCGACATGGCGTGGATGACCTTCACGGTGGAGGTGAGCGACGCCTCGAAGGTGGCGCGCGTGATGGCGGTGCTGTCGGACGTGCCCGGCGTGATCAAGGTGTGGCGCCGTTGATGGCGTGCGGCATCAGGCCTTTTTTGCGCTATACTCTTGGCTCTGTCGGAAACGCACTGCACAGTGCGGTCACCAACCGACACCGACCCAGGCGCGTAGCTCAGCTGGTTAGAGCACCACCTTGACATGGTGGGGGTCGTTGGTTCGAGTCCAATCGCGCCTACCAGTTTGCCAGTCCCAAGCCCGCCACGTGCGGGCTTTGTGCTTTGGAAGCGGCCGCATTTGTGACGTACCATCGCGGCATGGCAGGGACTTGGGCTGTGCGCGCGCGTCAACGGCTCGTCCAGCGTGCACGCCGCGCTGGACGGGCGTGCGTGCGCTTGGGTTGGCTGGCATGGTTGTTGACGGCTGCGCCGCTGCATGCCCTGACGCTGCGGGTGGGGTACTACGACAACCCGCCCAAGGTGATGCGCGCTTCCGACGGGTCTGCCAGCGGCAGCCTGGTCGAGCTGCTGCAGGCCATCGCCGCCGAGGAAGGGTGGTCGCTGCAGTTCGTGGCGTGCGAATGGGAGTGGTGCTTGCAGCAACTGCAGGCCGGTGCGCTGGACCTAATGCCCGACGTGGCCGCCACACCGGAGCGGCAGGCCCGCTTCGACTTTCATCAGCAGCCCGCGCTGCTGAGTTGGTCGCAGATTTACAGCCGCCCCTCGGTGCGCGTGACGACCCTGCTGGACCTGGATGGGCGACGCGTCGCGGTGCTGCAGGGCAGTGTGCAACAACAAGTGCTGCAAAGCATGGTCGAAGGCTTCGACCTGCGCACCGAGTGGGTGCCGGTAGCGTCGTTTGCCGCGGCTTTCGAGGCGGTGGCGCAAGGGCGGGCTGATGCGGCGGCGACCAACGTGCACTTTGGCGACTACCACATGCGGGCGTACGGGTTGGTCAGCACGCCCATCGTGTTCAACCCCGCGCGGCTGTACTACGCCGTGCCCAAAGGGCGCCACACCGACGTGCTGAGGGCGATCGATCGCCATCTGCAACGCTGGAGTGCCGACCCGGCGTCGCCCTACCACCAAATCATGCGGCGTTGGGCCATGCCCCAGGGCGTGGTGCGCTGGCCGGCGTGGGTGCTGCCGGCGGTGGGCGGCCTGCTGGCCGCGGCCCTGGCCCTGGGGCTGGCCACGCTGTGGTTACGCCGGCAGGTGCGCGCGGCGACGGCGGAGCTGCGCCGCAGCGAGCGGCGGTACCGCCAGATCACCGAGTCGGTGGCGGACGTCATCTGGACGCTGGACCCACGCACGCAGCGGTTCACCTACGTCAGCCCGGCGGTGCAACGGCTGCGTGGCTACACGCCCGAGGAGGTCATGGCGCAGCCGCTGGACGCGGTGCTGCTGCCCGACGACGCGCGGCGTGTGCGCGAACGTCTGGTCGAGCGCTTGGCGGCCCTGGACGCGGGTACGCTGGACACAGGCGTGGTGGAGGTGCTGGAGTTGCCCCAGCGCCGCAAAGACGGCTCGCTGGTGTGGACCGAGGTGGTGACGCGCCTGGTGCGCGAACCCGACAGCGGGCGGTGGGAAGTGCTGGGGGTGACGCGCGACATCAGCGAGCGGCGCGCCGCACAGCAGCGCATCGAGCAGTTGGCGCGGTTTGACCAGTTGACCGGGTTGCCCAACCGCACGCAGTTGTACACGGTGTTGCAGCGCCTGCTGGAGGAGGCACGCGCCGACGCCAAGCCCCTGGCGGTGTTGGTGCTGGATCTGGACCACTTCAAAGCCGTCAACGAGTCGCAGGGCCTCAGCGTCGGTGACGCCGTGCTGGCCGAGGTGGCGCGGCGCCTGACGCAGCAGTTGCGTGTGGGCGATGTGGCCGCCCGTACCGGCGGCGATGAGTTTGTGGTCGTCTTGCCCGGTGCCGATGCCGCCCAGGCGGCGCAGTGGGCGCGCACCATGCTGAGCGTGCTGGGGCAGCCGCACCGGCTGCCCGACGGCGAGTTGGCGCTGGGGGGCTCCGTGGGGGTGGCGCTGTTTCCCGACGATGGGCAGGAGGTGGACGCGTTGCTGCGCCGTGCCGACGCGGCCATGCACGAAGCCAAAGCCGCCGGGCGCAACACGGTGCGCTTTTACGCCGCGGCGCAGCAGCAGCGTGCCGAGCGCCTGTTGCGCCTCAGCACCGCGCTGGGCATGGCGCTGACGCGTGGCGAGCTGTACTTGCAATACCAGCCCCAGGTCGATTTGCGCGACGGACGCATCGTCGGCGCCGAAGCGCTGCTGCGCTGGCGCCACCCCGAGTGGGGCGAGGTATCGCCCGCGGAATTCATTCCGGTGGCCGAAGACACCGGCCGCATCGTCGAGATCGGCGACTGGGTGCTGCGCGAGGCGCTGGCCGCGGCGCGCCGTTGGAGCGACCTGCCCGACGCGCCGTACGTGGCCGTCAATGTGTCGGTGCTGCAGGTGCGCCAGCCTGGTTTTGCCGAGCGGCTGCAGGCGCTGGTGCAAAGCCTGGCGTTGCCACCGCAGCGCGTGGAGCTGGAAGTCACCGAATCGGTGGCGGCGGGCCACGCCGACGTCGTGCGCCGCACGCTGCAGCCCCTGGTGCAAGCTGGCTTTCCCATCGCCATCGACGACTTCGGCACCGGCTACTCGTCACTGGCGTACCTGCGCCGGCTGGGTTTTCGCCGGCTCAAGATCGACCGCGCCTTCGTGCAAGACATCGGCCGCGATGCGGACGACGAGGCCATCATCCGCGCCATCGTGCAACTGGCCCGCACGCTGGGCTTGAGCACCGTGGCCGAAGGGGTGGAAACGGTGCAGCAGGCGCAGTTCCTGGCTGCGGTGGGCTGCGATGTCATGCAGGGGTGGCTGTTCTCGGCGGCGCTGGCCGAAGCCGACTTTGCCGAACTGTGCCGCCACCACGACGCCCCCGGTTGGCGCCAGCGTTGGCTGGCGGGCCAGGCTGGCTGAAGCACGCCAAGCGGCGCGGGCGGGCGCGGATGCTGCCACAATCGCGTGCGATGAACGATGCATCGATCGACCCCCTGGCGGCGCTGTCGCCGCTGCTGCCCCCGCTGGAGCACGACCCCCAACTGGCGGCGCTGCGGGTACCTCCTCACTCCCTGGAGGCCGAGTCCAGCGTGCTGGGCGGGCTGCTGCTGGACAACGCCGCGTGGGACCGCGTGGCCGACCTCGTCACCGAGAGCGACTTTTACCGCCCTGAGCACCAGCGTATCTTCGCCGCCATCGACGCCCTGATCGGCGCCGGCAAGCCTGCCGACGTCATCACGGTGCACGAGCACTTGGCCAGCCTGGGCCGCGCCGACGAGGTGGGTGGGCTGGCCTACCTGAACCAGTTGGCGCAGTACGTGCCCAGCGCGGCCAACATCCGGCGCTACGCCGAAATCGTGCGCGAGCGCGCCATCCTGCGCAAGCTCATCGCCGCCAGCGACGACATCGCGGCGCAAGCCTTCGCGCCGCGCGGCAAGCCGGTGGCCACGATCCTGGACGAGGCCGAGCAAAAAATCCTGTCCATCGGCGAAGAAGGCAGCCGCATGAAGCAGGGCTTCCAGTCGATGGACAAGCTCGTGGTCGAGCTGCTGGACCGTGTGCAGGAAATGGCCGACAACCCCAACGACATCACCGGGGTGCCCACCGGCTTCATCGACCTGGACCGCATGACCGCCGGCTTGCAGCCGGGCGACCTGATCATCATCGCCGCGCGCCCGAGCATGGGTAAAACGGCCTTCGCCATCAACATCGCCGAGCACGTGGCCCTGCACGAGGGCCTGCCGGTGGCGGTGTTTTCGATGGAAATGGGCGCGGCGCAACTGGCGGTGCGGGTGGTGGGGTCGATCGGGCGCATCAACCAAAGCCACCTGCGCACCGGCAAGCTGGCGCCCGACGAATGGCCGCGCCTGACCGAGGCGATCGAAAAGCTGCGCCACGTGTCGCTGTACATCGACGAGACACCCGGCCTGACGCCGGCCGAGCTGCGCGCCAACGCGCGTCGGCTGGCGCGCCAATGCGGCAAGCTCGGCCTGATCGTCGTGGACTACCTGCAGCTGATGAGCGGCGGTGGCAACAGCGACGAAAACCGCGCCACGGAGCTCGGCGAAATCTCGCGCGGCCTCAAGATGCTGGCCAAGGAGTTGCAGTGCCCGGTGATCGCGCTGTCGCAGCTCAACCGCGGCGTCGAGCAGCGCACCGACAAGCGGCCCATGATGTCGGACTTGCGCGAATCAGGCGCCATTGAGCAGGACGCCGACATCATCATGTTCATCTACCGCGACGAGTACTACACCAAAGACCAGTGCAAGGAGCCGGGGGTGGCGGAAATCATCATCGGCAAGCAGCGCAACGGGCCCACCGGCACGGTCAAGCTGGCGTTCCTGAGCGCGTTGACGCGGTTCGAAAACCTGGCCGGGTACGATACAGGTTACTGAACGCGTACGGGAGCACGGTATGGAACGACCAATACACGACCTGGCCGAGCTGTTTGCGCAGCTTGGCCTGCCCAACGACGAAGCGTCGATGCGCGCCTTCCTGGAGCGGCACGCGCCCCTGCCGGCCAACGTCGCGCTGGCCGACGCCCCGTGGTGGACGCCGGCGCAAGCCCGCTTTTTGCGTGACGCCAAATGCGAAGACGCCGACTGGGCGGAACTGGTGGATCAGCTCGACGCCGCGCTGCGTCGCTGAGTGACCGCAGCCCGCTCAGAGGTCCGGCGCTGGCGCGGCGGCGGGGCCGCTGCGCCCGTACCAGCGCACCATGACGCGCCCTTTGCCAGCGTCCTTGGCGCGGTACATCAACTCATCGGCTTGGGCCAGCAGCGCGGGCAGCGGCTGGCAGCCACGGAACAACAGCACGCCCACGCTGCAGCTGGCCTGCACGGTGTGGTCGCCCAGCGGCACCGGCTCCGCCATGGCCTGCACGATCATGCGTGCGGCTCGCAACGCGATGCGCTGTGCGCGCAGCGGCGCCTGCCCGATATCGGTCAGCAGCGCCAAAAATTCATCCCCGGCCAGCCGCCCCACAGGGTCGGAACCACGCACACTGCCGCGCAAGCGGTGCGCCAGCATTCGCAGCACGGCGTCGCCCGCCGCGTGGCCATGGCGGTCGTTGATTTGCTTGAAATCGTCGAGGTCGATGAACAGCAACGCGCACCAGCCCGGTTCGCGTTGCTGGCGCAGCACCGCTTGCTCAATGCGGTCCAGCAGCAGCCGGCGGTTGGCCAGGCCCGTGAGCGGGTCGATGAACGCGAGCTCGGTCAGTTCGTCTTCGCGTTGCTTGAGCGCCGTGACGTCGCGCACCAGCATCACGAAGCGCGTTGGCCCCGGGCCGGGCATCTGCTTGCGCGCCACCGAGAGCTCAAACCAGCGCCGCCCCATCGGCAGTTCCAGCGAGTAGCGGTAGCCGCGCGCGTGGCCACGCCGCTCGGCTTCGGCCATGGCGGCTTCGCCCACCGCCACCACATCGGGGGGCAGCAGATCCCGGTGGTTGCGCCCAACGATGGCGCCGGCCGGCGCGGCCAGCAGGTTGCTGTCGGGCGAGTGCACGCGGTGAAACACCCCGTCACGGTCGATTTCGAACAGCAAGTCAGGCAGCGCTCGCAACGTGGCATCGAGCTCGGCGCGCGTCTCGCGCAACGCGACTTCGGCCCGCTTGCGTGGGGTGATGTCTTGGGCCACGCCCACGTAGCCGGCAAAATGCCCCCGCTCATCGAACTGGGGCAGCCCGCTGATGGCGCACCAGCGTGCACGTCGACCGGGCGTGCGCCAAGCCAGCTCCAAGCCCCGAAACGGTTTGTGTGCCCACAGCACCCGCTGATGATGGCGCCACTGGGCGGCCGGCAGGTGGAAGCCAGGACTGTCCCAAGGAGCGTGCCCCAACAGCGTGTCCAGCGCAGGCAGCGGCCGCTCGGGGTGCAAGCTCTCCACGCGGACAATGCGCAGCTGCGCATCCATGGCCCAGCGCCAGTCGGCAACCAGCGCAAGCGCAGCTTCACCCGACATCGGCCACGCTGGCACGTCGGTGGCTGGCGCGGGGTTGCCCACACTCGGGCCGTGGCTGGTCATGGTTGGCGCGCAAACTCCTAAAAATAGAAATGATGCATGCCCTGCGCGGCGATGTCCATCCCCTGTTTGGGGGAGGCGCGGGCTCAGAGCTGGCCCGCGTGGTCCGCCTCGCAGACCCGTCACAGGGGCTGGTGGTTGCCAGGTCGCCCAAAACAAAAGCCCGCCGGCCGGCGGGCTACGTGTGATCGGTTGGCTCCCCGACCTGGGCTCGAACCAGGGACCTACGGATTAACAGTCCGGCGCTCTACCGACTGAGCTATCGGGGAACAAGACCTCTATTATAGCCCAGTTGGGGGCGGGTGATCGCGTCGCGCGTCAGCGCGCAGCTCGCCCCAGCGTTGCATCAACGCACGTGCAGCCGCTTCGGGGTCGGGGGCCTGCACGATGGCGCGCACCACCGCAAAGGCGCCGACGCCGCTGGCCGCCACGGCAGGCAGCTCGGCCAGACCGATGCCACCGATGGCGACGATGGGCACCGCACGCACCAGGCGGGCGTAAGCGCGCAAGCGGCCGACCCCTTGAGGGGCGGTGGGCATGGCCTTGAGCGTGGTCGGGAACACCGCCCCCAGTGCGAGGTAGCTGGGCCCCAGCCGCCACGCGCGCACCAGTTCGGCGTAGCCGTGGGTGCTGATGCCCAGCCGCAAGCCGCTGGCACGCAGGGTGGCGATATCGTCGGGCGTGAGGGTGTCGAGGTCCTCTTGCCCCAGGTGCACGCCGTAGGCACCTACGTCCAGCGCGGCACGCCAGTGGTCGTTGATGAACAACCGCGCGGACGTCCCCTCGACGGCGCGCACCGCCGCCTGCACCTCGCTCGCGATGCGTCCCGGGTCGTCGTGCTTGAAGCGCAACTGCAACGTGGGCACCCCCGCTGCGGCCATGCGCGCCACCCAGTCGGCGTTGGGCAGCACGGCGTACAGGCCCATGTCGTGCGGGCAGGGGGGGAACGGTTGGGGGTGCAGCGCCAAACCAAAATCCTGCGGGTCGTCGGGCCAATCGTGGGGCTGCAACCCCAGGCGGGTGGCGCGGCGCACCCACGCGCTGGCGAGCACGGCTGCGTCGGCCGGCCCAAAGCCCAAGCGGCGCGCGGCCGCGTGCGTGACCGCGTAGACGCTGCCGTCGGCGGGCACGGCGTGCGGGTCGGCGTCGCGCTCGATGCGCAAGTCGGCGTGGGCTGCGGCGATGGCTTGCGCGGCGGCTTCGGGGGCGGGAACGTGCAAGGGCGCTGGCATGGCGTCAGGGTTGGTGCCAAAACGGTGTGCCCAGCACCGGGGTGCTGGGCTGGGCTGCGGTTTGGGGCTCGATGGCGCCAGCGCGGTAGGCCGCGCGGCCGGCGGCCACGGCGTCGGCAAACGCCCCGGCCATGGCCACGGGGTCGCGGGCCTGCGCCACGGCGGTGTTGAGCAGCACGGCGTCGTAGCCCCACTCCAACACCTGGCAGGCGTGCGAGGGCAGTCCGAGGCCCGCGTCCACGATCAGCGGCACGTCGGGCAGGCGTTCGCGCAGCACGCGCATGGCGTAGGGGTTGACCGGCCCCTGGCCGGTGCCGATCGGGGCCGCCCACGGCATGACGGCCTGGCAGCCGGCGTCCAGCAGCCGCTGGCACAGCACCAGGTCTTCGGTGCAGTAGGGCAGCACCTTGAAGCCGCGGCGCACGAGCTCGGCCGCCGCGGCGGGCAGTTGCACGGTGTCGGGCTGCAGGGTGTAGTCGTCGCCGATGAGCTCAAGCTTGATCCAGTCGGTGCCGAACACCTCGCGCGCCATTTCGGCGGTGGTGATGACCTCTTGCAGGCTGTGGCATCCCGCGGTGTTGGGCAGCACCGGTACCCCCAGGCGCTGCAGCAGCGTCCAAAAGCCGTGGCTGGCGTCGGCGCCCAGGGCGCCGTGGCGCCGCAGGGAGGCGGTCAACATGCAGGGCCTGGCCCGTTGCACGGCCTGCTCCAGCACCGCGGGCGAGGGGTAACGCGAGGTGCCCAGCAGCAGGCGCGAGGCGAACGCCTGGCCGTACAGGATCAGGGGATCGGGGTGGTTCGACGGGTTTGGGTTGGCATCCATGGTGTGGGGGGGTCAGCCACCGGTGATGGGGGTGATGATTTCCAAGCGGTCCCCCTCGCGCAGCGGCGTGTGCGCGTATTGTGCCCGTGGCACGAAATGCAGGTTGAGCGCCACCGCAAAAGGTGGCCGCAGCCCCAGCGCGTGGGTGGCGTGGTCGACGGCGTCGGCCACGCACGCGGCGTCGGGCAAGGCGAGGGGCTGGCCGTTGAGCACGATGTTCATGCGGTCAAGGTCTCCGGGGTCACAAACGTCAACCCGAGTTGTTGCGCCAGCGCGGTGTGCCCTTCGAGCACGTACTGCAGCACGGCGTCGCACACGGCAGGCGCGACCAGGTAGCCGTGGCGGTACAGGCCGTTGAGCTGCACCACGCGCGGGGCACGCACACGCACGGCCGGCAGGTTGTCGGGCAGGGTGGGGCGGCACTCGGTGTTGAGCTCCAGGATGCGCGCTTCGGCAAAACCGGGGTGGACGGCGTAGGCGGCGCTGAGCAGCTCCAGCGTCGAGCGCACGCTGGCGGGCGAGCGGTCGTCGGCTTCGATTTCGGTGGCGCCGATGACGAAGACATGCCGCTCCTTGGGGGCGATGTAGATCGGGTAGCGCGGGTGCAGCAGCCGCGTGGGACGCTGCAGCGTGACGTCAGGCGCGTAAAGGCGCACCACCTCGCCGCGCACACCGCGCAGCGGTCCGCTGCCCGCAGCGCCATCGGCGGGCCACTCGGCTTGGGCACCCAGGCCACGGCAGTCGAACACCCAGTGGCCAGGGCGGTGGCTTGCGGCCATGGCGTCGGCCAAGGTGCTGGCCGCGCCCCACCGCACCACGGCGCCGTGGGCGTGCAATTCGGCCAGCAGCGCCTCCAGCATGGCGCGGCCATCGAGCTGACCCTCGCCGGGCAGGTACAGCGCCTGGGCAAACCGGCCCGCGACCGCGGGTTCGCACTGGGCCAGCTGCTCGGCGTGCAGCGGCTGCGGCTCGGGCAGGCTGCCCAGACGGGCCGCGGTGGCGCGCAGCAGCGCCTCGAAGCGGTGGGCTTCGCGCGCGTCTTGCCGGTGCCACAGGATCAGCGTGCCCTCGCGCTGAAAAAACACCGGCCGCGGCAGGCTGGCGCACAGTGCCTGCCAGCGTGGCAGCGCGTACAGGCCCATGGCCACGACGTTGGGCTCGGTCACGGCCGACTCGGCCAGGGGCGCCAGCATGGCCGCGGCCACGCGCGCAGCACCGCCCGCGTGCTCAGGGTCGGGGGCCTGTTCGCGCAGTTCGACCTGCCAGCCGGCGCGCACCAGCGCCACGCCCAACAGCCGGCCCAGGAGACCTGCGCCCAGGATGGTTGCGCTCAAAGGGTTGCTCATGCGCGCGATCGTACCCGAGCGCGCCGGCCGCATAATTGATGTATGTCGCACCTCAACGACCTTGCTCACCCCGACGTGTGGCGTTACCCACGTGTGCTGTCGATCGCCGGCAGCGACAGCGGCGGCGGCGCCGGGATCCAGGCCGACCTCAAGACGATGGCGGCCCTGGGCTGCTACGGTATGACCGCGATCACGGCCCTGACGGCGCAAAACACGTTGGGCGTGCGGGCCATCCACGCGGTACCGGCTTCGTTTCTGAAGGAGCAGATCGCGGCGGTGGTGGAAGACATCGGCGTCGACGCGGTCAAGATCGGCATGCTGCACGCGCCCGACATCGTCGAGGCGGTCGCCTGGGCCATCGACACCTACCGCTTGCCCAACGTGGTGCTCGACCCGGTGATGGTGGCCACCAGCGGCGACACGCTGATCGAGCCCGACACGGTGCAACGCCTGGTGCACGAGCTGTTCCCCCGTGCCACGGTGGTCACGCCCAACCTGGACGAGGCCGGGCTGTTGCTGGGCCGCGCCTTGAGCGATGCGTCCGAGCTCGAAGCCGCCGCGGCGGAGCTGCTGCAACGGGGCGCGCGTGCCGTGTTGCTCAAAGGCGGCCACCTGAGCGGCGAGGTGGTGACCGACCTGCTGGCCATCGCCAGCGAGCCGGCTGCCTTTTGGGTCTGGTTGCGCGGTGAGCGCATCCCCAGCCCCAACCTGCACGGCACCGGCTGCACGCTGTCGTCGGCGATCGCGTCGTACCTGGCGCTGGGCCAGACGCTGGAAGAGGCGGTGCAATCCGCCCACGCCTGGGTCCGTCAGGCGTTGCAGGCCGGTGCGCACGTGCGCCTGGGGCAGGGCAGCGGTCCGCTCAACCACGGCTGGGCACCGCAGCCTATGCAGTTGCGCCGCATCACGGGCTAGGGCGCGTCGGCTCCCAGCAGCGCGCGCAGGCGGGGGCTGGTGGTGGTGTATTCCAAGGGGATGCGCTGCCCCGGCCGCAGCCGCTCGGCGATGGCCCACGCGGCCAACGTGGCTTCGTGAAAACCGCACAGGATGAGCTTGCGTTTGCCGGGGTAGTGCACGACGTCGCCCACCGCGTAGATGCCGGGGGTGGAGGTCTGCAAGGTGCCCGGCTCCACAACGAGGTGTTTGCGCTCCATGGCCAAGCCCCACTCGGCGATCGGGCCCAGACGCGGATGCAAGCCCAGCCGTGGCAGCAACACATCCACCGGCAGGCTCAGGCGCTCGTCCCGTGCGGTGGCCACCTCCAGCGCGAGCAGACGGCCGTCCGGATCGCTCACAACGCCCACCGGTTGGCCCAGGCACAGGTGCACCCGGGCGGCACCAATGGCGGCCTGCAATTCATCGTCCAGCGCGGGGTCGATCGCGAAGCGGTCGGTGCGGTGCAGTAGGGTCACGCGGGCCGCACCGTGGGCGGCGGTGTGCAGCGCCAACCGCACCGCCGCTTCGCCCGGACCGACCACGACGACGTGGCGGTCCAACCAAACGGCGGGGGGCGGATCGGTGTAAAAGACCTGTTGATCCTGCCAAGCCTCCAACCCCGGTACAGCCAGCGGTCGCGGCACAAACGCGCCAACGCCCGCGGCGATGACCAGGGCGCGGCAGCGCAGCGTCATGCCCTGTGCGGTGTGCAGGCGCCAACCGTCGCCGTGGCCGGTGCGGTCGGCCTGCAGCCCAGCCACCGTGTGACCCAGGTGCAGCGGCACCTGCAGCGGCTGAAGCTGCTGCAGCAGACGGTGCGTCAGCTCCTGCCCGGTGCACACCGGCACACCGGGGATGTCGTAAATGGGTTTGTCGGGGTACAGCTCGGCGCACTGCCCGCCTGCGTGGGGCAGGCTGTCGAGCACATGCACGCCAAGCGCTTGCAACCCCAGTTCGAACGCGGCCCACAAACCCGCCGGGCCGGCGCCGATGACGACGGCGTCGGCATCCACCGCAGGGGCACCGTCCGGCGTGGCCATGGCGGCCACCTCAGCGCTGCAACAGCGACAGCTTGCCGGTCATGTCCTTGTACTTGTCGGCGTCGGGCAGCGGGGCTTTGCGCTTGGTGATGCTTTTCCAGGTGGGCAGCTTGGCCAGCTCGGCGTTGAGCGCGATCATGTGCTGCTGGTCCTTGGGCACGTCTTCTTCGGCGTAGATGGCACCCACGGGGCACTCGGGGATGCACACCGCGCAGTCGATGCATTCATCCGGGTCGATGGCCAAAAAATTGGGCCCTTCGCGGAAGCAGTCCACGGGGCAGACATCCACGCAGTCGGTGTACTTGCAAGCGATGCAGGCTTCGGTTACGACGTGTGTCATGGCAAGACCATTGGGGCGCACGCCCCGCCGGGGCGGCGGCGGCCGATGCGCCCGTAGGGGGCGAATTGTAGGCCCAGGCGCCCTCGTTGCCGTTGACGTGCGTCAGCAAGGCCCCGCGCCATGGGGGCTTGACCGGCCCCAACGCAGCGCCAGCAGCTTGTGGGCCAGCGCCGGCTCCAGCGGCCAGGGTTCGCCGTGCAGTTGCGCGGCCAGCACCTCGCCCGCCAGCACCGACAGGGTCAACCCGCGTGCCCCCAGCCCGGTCAGCACGCACAAGCCCGGCCAACGTTGGGGGTCCACGGCGCCGACGATGGGGAAGCGGTCTGGCACCGTGCAGCGCACCCCGGCCCACGCCTGTGCTTGGGGCCAGTGGGGTGCCAGCGCCCCGGCGGCGCTGGGCAGCAGGCGCTGCAACTTGTCCAAGTTGGCGGTGTGCTCGTCGGCGGTGGGCGCGGTGTCGGTGCGGCCCCGCACAAAGGTCGAGCCCATGCACCAGATCGGCTCACCGGCGGGGCCAGCCGGCACGCCTGCCACCAGCGAGCCGTGGCCGTTGACGGGCCAGGGCGGCAGCGCGGTCTGGAGCTCGGGCGGCCAGTCGGCCATGCGTGCCCAAGCCACCTGGCCGCGCAGGGCGTGCAAGGGCAGGCGACAGCCCAGCGGCGCCAGCAGCGTGGCGGTGTCAAACCCCGCGCACACGACGGCCACGTCCGCAACCGCCACACAGCGACCCTGGGCATCGCGCGCGTGCCAGCTGTCGGCCTCGCGCGCCAGCGACGCCACGGCCTGGCCACCATGCCAGGCGACGTTGGGGTGCGCGAGCTGCGCCTGCACCAGCGCCGCGGGGCGCAGCCAGGCGCCGCAGCCGTGCCACAGCGCCTGGGCCTCGGTCGGCAGGTTGGCTTGTCGGCGCTGGGCGGTGGTGGCGGGGCTGCTCCAGTGCTCGCCCCAAGGGTGCCACGCCGACGCTGGGGGCAGCGCGTGACGGCCTTCGAGCTGGTGCTCCAGCACCCCGGTGGGGGCCCAGCCCAGCCCGGGCGTGAGCAGCCGCTGCGCGCGCTGCAAGGTGGCCCCCAGCCCAGCGCGCGTCAGGCGTGACAGTGGGGCGTCGTCGGGCGAAACGTGCGGTGCCAGCAGACCCACCGGCAGGCCCGAAGCGCCGGCCGCGGGCGCGACCGCGCGGTCCAGCACCGTGACCTGCCACCCGCGCTGCGCCAGGCTGTGCGCCGCAGCCGCCCCCGCCAAGCCACCCCCCACCACCAACGCCCGTCCCGGTCGTGGTTGCAGGGGCGCGCGCAGCGCCGTGCGTGGCTGCCAAGCGGGGTCGTACACCGCGCGCAGACAGTGCCGCTTGGGTGGCAGGCCCGCGGCGCGCTCGACGCGAAACCCGGCCTGACGCAGGCCGTCACGCACCGCCCGCGCCACGCTCCAGGTGGCCAGCCGCGTGCCGCGCCGGCACAGCCGTGCCACGGCTCGCAGCAGCTCGGGCGACCACATGTCGGGGTTGCGCGCCGGGTCAAAGCCGTCCAGGTAGACGCTGTCCACGGGGGTGTCGAGCTCGCGCAGCCAACGCTGCGCCGTACCGATGCACAGCGTCAGGTGCAGCCGTCGCGGCTGGCCCTGGGGACCGGTGTCGTCCCAGGTCCAGCGGTGCACGCCAGGCAGCAAACCGCGCCACACCGCCGCCAACCGCTGCGCCAGCGGTTGCAGCTCGGCAAACGCGGCGGCGCTGCGCAGCACGTCGTCGGCCCGGGCCGGGTGGGCTTCGATGCCGATGTAGTGCAGCTCGGCCGAAGCGTCGGGCTGCTCGCGCCAGGCCTGCCACGTGGCCAGGAAGTTCAGCCCCAGCCCGAAGCCGTTTTCCAACACGTGCCAGCGCGGGACGTGCGCCCACGCCGCGGGCTGATCAGGCTGGGCCAGCAGCCCGCAGCCGCGCAAAAAGACATGCTGGGCTTGGGCCCAACCACCCTGGCCGTCGGCGCCGCGGCTGCGGTAGATGTCGCCGTACAGCGTGCTTTGTGGCGTGCCGTCGGGCAGCCACTGCACCACCGCGCTCACGCTTGGGTGGGCGGCACGTAGCCGGCGGCCACGTCGGCGCCTTCACCAAAAAAGTGCTTTTCCATCTGGCGCGCCAGGTACTGACGCGCCCGCGCGTCGGCCAGGTTGAGGCGGTTTTCGTTGACCAGCATCGTTTGCAGGCGCAGCCACTCCTGCCACGCCTGCTTGCTGACGTTGTCGTAGATGCGCTTGCCCAGCTCGCCGGGGTAGGGCGGGAAGTCCAGGCCTTCGGCCTCGACGCCAAGCTTGATGCAACGGACCATGCGTGCCATGGCGAACTCCTGATCATTGAGGGTGGGGTGCTTCATGCCTTACGGTCATGATGACTGGGGCGTAAGGGCATGAAGGGTTTGCTACGATGCGGCTTTCGACGCCGCGCGGCACGGCCTCCCGTGCGCGGTGCCGCCACAGATGACACTGTACCCGAGCGGGCGCCGCGGCGCGCACGAAGGGTGTTTGACAGTCGTCAACGTTCAATGCCCGTGGGGGTATTAGGCTTCTGCTTGATTCGTAGCCATTCAACCATCGACCCGACATCATGAGTGCTTTCGACGACGAGCGCGTGCTCAGCGTGCACCACTGGACCGATCGCCTGTTTTCCTTCAAGACCACGCGCAACGCGGGCCTGCGCTTCCTCAACGGGCAGTTCACGATGATCGGCCTGCGCTTGGACAACGGCAAGCCGCTGCTGCGTGCGTACAGCATCGTGTCGGCCAACTACGAGGAGCACCTGGAATTTTTGAGCATCAAGGTGCCCGACGGTCCGCTGACCAGCCGCCTGCAGCACATTCAGCCGGGCGACCACATCATCGTCGGGCACAAGCCGACCGGCACGCTGGTGATCGACTACCTGTTGCCGGGCAAACACCTGTATTTGTTCGGCACCGGCACCGGCCTGGCGCCGTTCATGAGCATCATCCGCGACCCCGCCACCTACGAGCGCTTCGAGCACGTGGTGCTGGTGCACGGCGTGCGCCTGGTGGCCGAGCTGGCCTACCGCGACTACATCACCCAGGAGCTGCCGCAGCACGAGTTTTTGGGTGACATGGTGCGCCAGCAGCTGCGCTACTACCCCACGGTGACGCGCGAGCCGTTCGAGCGCCAGGGGCGCATTCCGCAACTGGTGGAAAGCGGCCAGATGGCGCGCGAGCTGGGCTTGCCCCAGCTCAACCCGGAGACCGACCGCGTGATGATCTGTGGCAGCCCGGCCATGCTGCGCGACCTCAAGGCCATGTGCGAGCGCTACGGCTTTGTCGAAGGCAACACCAGCACGCCGGGGCAGTTCGTCATCGAGCGTGCGTTTGCCGACGCCAACTGAGGCGGCGCGCAAGGGGCCGGCGACCATGAACGTGGCCGAACGGGGTGGGTGGGCAACGCTGGCCGCCCGGCCACGCGTTGTGGCGGCGGGGGTGGCCCTGTGGTGCCTGGGGCTGCTGGGCTTTGGGCTGTACCTGCAGCACGTCGTCGGGCTGGAGCCGTGCCCGATGTGCATCGTGCAGCGCTACGCGCTCGTCGGGGTGGCGCTGCTGACCGCGCTGGCCGCCGCGCTGCCCCGTCGTGGGGCGCGCCTGGGGCTCATCGCCGCCGCGCTGGTGGTGGCGGGGTTGGGGGCCTTCGTCGCGGCGCGGCAGTCGTGGCTGCAGTGGTTCCCTCCCGAGATCCAAGCCTGCGGACGGGATTTCTACGGCATGATCGAGGCCTTCCCCCTCAAGCGGGCCATTCCGATGATCTTTCGCGGCAGTGGTGACTGCACCGCGATCGACTGGACCTGGCTGGGGCTGACGATCGCCAACTGGTCGTTTCTCAACTTCGTGGCCATGGCCGCCGTGTGCCTGACCCTGCTGGTGGGGGGCGCGCGCCGCCGCTGAAGGCGCGGGCTTGCGGCGATGGATCGCGTGGGTGCCCTGGTCGTCGGCGCGGGCGTCATCGGCCTGGCGGTGGCGCGCGCGCTGGCACAGGCCGGGCGCGAGGTGGTGGTGCTGGAGCGCGCCACGGCGATCGGTACCGGCGTCAGTTCGCGCAGCAGCGAGGTCATCCACGCCGGGCTGTACTACACGCCCGGGTCATGGAAGGCCCGCCTGTGCGTGCGCGGCAAGGCGCTGCTGTACGACTACGCGCAGCGCTCGGGGGTGGGGCATCGGTGCTGTGGCAAGCTGGTGGTGGCCGCCGAGGCGGCCGATGAAGCGACGCTGGAGGGGCTGGCCCGGCGCGCGGCGGCCAACGGCGTGCCGGTGCAGCCGCTGGACGCGGCGCAGGTGCAGCGGCGCGCCCCCGCGCTGCGTGCAGCGGCGGCGTTGTGGTCGCCTACCACCGGCATCGTGGACAGCCACGCGCTGATGCAGGCGCTGCACGCCGATGTGCAGCGCGCCGGCGGTGTGGTGGCGTTGGGGTCGGTGTTCGAGGGGGCTGAGCCGATCGGCGCGCGCGGCGAGGGTGGCTGGCGTGTGCATGGCCACACGCTGGCAGGCGAAGCCTTTGCGCTGCAGGCCGACGTGCTGGTCAACGCGGCCGGTTTGTGGGCGTGCCACGTGGCCCGCGCGGTGCAGGGGCCGCCCCCGCAGGCGTGGCCACGCCCACGCTACGCCAAGGGGCACTACTTCGCGCTGCGGGGGGCGGCGCCGGTGGATTGTCTGGTGTACCCGGTGCCGCGCGACGCGTGGCTGGGCGTGCACCTGACGTTGGACCTTGGTGGACAAGCCCGGTTTGGCCCCGACCTGCAGTGGCTGCCCGATGCGTCGCCGCAGACCTTGACCTACGACGTTGACGGCACACGCCAGGCGGCGTTCGAAGCCGCCATCCGCCGCTACTGGCCCGGGTTGCCAGCCGACGCGCTGCAGCCGGCTTACGCCGGCATCCGGCCCAAAATCCACGGCCCCGACGAACCCGCGCCGGACTTCGCGCCGGTGGGCCCGGAGCAGCACGGCTGGGCGGGCCTGGTGCATCTGCTGGGCTTCGAATCCCCGGGCCTGACCAGCGCGCTGGCGGTGGGCGAGGTGGTGGCGACGCTCCTGGCCTGACGACGGCCTCTGGTGACGCGGGCGCGGCCAGGGGAACCATCCACGCGACGCTGAATCGGCACAGGGATATGACGATCGATCCCTTCGCCGAATTCGCCATGCTGCTGCTGGTGGCTGCGGCTGCAGGGGCGATGTTCGTGCGTTTGCGTCAGCCCGTGCTGATCGCTTACATCGTGGTCGGCATCGCGTTGGGCCCTGCGGGCCTGGGGTGGGTCAAGGCGCACGACCAGGTGGCGCTGCTGGCCCAAATCGGCGTGACGGTGCTGCTGTTCATCGTCGGGCTCAAACTCGACTGGCACCACGTACGGCACATCGGCCCTGTGGCGCTGGCCACCGGCCTGGGGCAGCTGGCCTTCACGATCGCCCTGGGGTTTGGATTGATCCTGGCGCTGGGCAAAGACGTGATGACGGCGCTGTACGTGGCGGTGGCGCTGACCTTTTCGAGCACGATCATCATCGTCAAGCTGCTGACCGACAAGCGGGAGCTCGACTCGCTGCACGGGCGCATCGCGGTGGGTTTTTTGATCGTGCAGGACCTGGCGGTGGTGCTGGCCATGATGGCGATGAGCGCCCTGAGGGCTCCCGAGGGTGCCGATGGTGCCGTTGGCTGGGGCGTCGTGGGGTCGTTGGTCGGGCGGGTGGTGTTGGCGGTGGCGCTGATTGCAGGCTTGATGCGCTGGGTGTTGCCGCGGGTGACCGCGATGATGGCGCGCTCCCAGGAGTTGCTGCTGATTTTTGCCCTGGCCTGGGGTCTGGGCCTGGCGGCGCTGGGGGCCTGGGCCGGTTTTTCGATGGAGGCCGGCGCGTTCGTCGCGGGGTTCACGCTGGCCTCGACCCACTACCGGGAAGCGATCAACGCCCGGCTGGGCGGTGTTCGCGATTTTTTGTTGCTGTTTTTTTTCATACACCTCGGGGCGGAGTTGGATCTGTCCACGTTGGGGCAGGAGCTCGTGCCCGCGCTGGTGTTGTCGCAGTTTGTGCTTGTGGGCAACCCGCTGATCGTCATGGCGATCATGGGCTACATGGGCTACCGCAAGCGCACGGGCTTTTTGGCGGGCCTGACGGTGGCGCAGATCAGCGAGTTTTCGATCGTCTTCGTGGCCATGGGCATCTCGCTGGGCCACATCGATACGCAGGCGTTGGGGCTGACCACGCTGGTCGGGCTGATCACGATCACCCTGTCGACGTACATGATTCTGTACTCCCACCCGTTGTACGAGCGCCTGGCCCCGTGGCTTGACATCTTTGAGCGGAGGCGACCGTACCGCGAGTTGGCCGTGGACCGCCACCCACCGCGCAGCGGTGAGGCGGATGTGCTGGTGTTCGGCCTGGGGCGCTACGGCAGCCGGCTGCTGCGCGAGCTGCACCAGCGTGGTGTCACCGCGGTCGGGCTCGACCATGACCCGGAGCTGGTGCGCGAACTCAAGCGCCAACACTTGCCGGTGCACTACGGCGACGCCGAAAACCCCGACTTCTTGGAGTCACTGCCGTTGTCGTCCACCCGGTGGGTGGTGGTGACGCTGCCCCTGGTGGCATCGGCCCGCACGCTCGTGTACGCGCTGCGCATCGCGGGCTACCGAGGCCCGATCGCGGTGGCCGCCCGCGACGAGGCAGCGCTGGAGGAGCTGCAGCGGCTTGATGTGCAGCACATCTATCAACCTTACCGCGACGCAGCGTTGCACGCCGCGCAACACCTGGCCAGTGTCATGCGCCCGGCCAACGTTGGTCCAGGAGCCGATCCATGAGCGAGGGCGTCACGACCACCACGTGGCCGACCACGTTGCCGCAGGGGGGCGTGGTGGCGGCAACCGATTTTTCCCCTGGCGCGCAGGCCGCCGTGCACCGCGCCGCACGCCTGGCGCAAGGCCTGGGCACGCACCTGACGGTGCTGCACGTGCTGCAACACGACTGGATAACCGAGCTGACGACATGGCTCGGCGGGGCCCAGCCCCGTGAGCGCATCGTGGCCGATGCCCGAGCGACGCTGGAAGAACTCGTGCATGCGATGCGGGCGCAGTCGCCCGCGCTCGCCGTGCATGCGGCCTTGGTCGAGGGGCACCCCGTGCGCGACATCGACGGGGTCGCGCGGCAATGCCAACCGTACTGCGTGGTGCTGGGGGCCAGCGGGCGGGGCGGCGCGCAGTTGCCGGTGCTGGGCACCACCGTCGAGCGCCTGCTGCGCAAGGCGGGCCAACCTGTGCTGGTCGTGCGGCAGCCGCCGCAGCGGAGTTACCAGCGTGTGCTCGTGGCGGTGGATTTTTCCCCTTGGTCGGCTCCCACCCTTGACCTGGCGGCTGCGGTGGCGCCGCAGGCCAACATCTGGCTGTTGCATGCCTACACCGTGCCCTACGAGGAAAAGCTGCGCTTTGCTGGGGTTGACGACGAGATGATTGAGCTGTACCGCCAACGCGCCCGGGAGCGCGCTCGCAACGGTTTGCACCACCTGGCGCAGCAACGGGGCTGGCCCCCGACGCGCTACCAAACCGTGCTGCACGAGGGCGACGCGGCGCCCGCCCTGGTCTACGAGGCCGTGCAGCGCGATTGCGACCTGGTCGTCATTGGCAAGCACGGTGTCAGCGCGGCTGAGGAACTGCTGTTGGGCAGCGTCACCAAGCACGCGCTGGCGCAGGTGCCATGCGACGTGCTGGTGTCAACGCTGCAGGCGTCGGCGTGACGCGGCATCCGCGCTGCCGGTGCGTGGGCGCCCGCGTCAGCCCTGGGGCTGACCGATCATCACCCCGCGCGGGTGCCAGGCGCGTGGTCGCGCAGCGCCCGCGCCGCCTCCGTGACCAACGCCGGCCCGCGGTAAATCAGCCCGGTGTAGAGCTGCACCGCGTCGGCGCCGGCGCGCAGCTTGGCCACGGCGTCGTCGCCACTGAGGATGCCCCCGACACCGATGATGGGGAAACCCGGCCCCAGGCGCGCCCGCAGCGCCGCGATGACGCGGTTGCTTGGTGCGGCCAGCGGCGCGCCGGACAGCCCGCCGGCTTCGTCCGCGTGGGGCAAGCCTTGCACCGCCTCGCGCGCCAGCGTGGTGTTGGTGGCGATGACCCCATCGATACCGTGGCGCTGCAGCGCGTCGGCGATGGCGCCGATCTGCGCCTCGTCCAGGTCGGGGGCGATCTTCAGGAAGAGGGGGCGGTGCACGCCATGCTGGTCAGCCAGCCGCGCACGCTCGTCGGTGAGCGCGGCGAGCAACCGCTCCAGGGCTTCGTCGCTTTGCAGTTGGCGCAGGTTGCGCGTGTTGGGGCTGGAAATGTTGACGGTGACGTAGTCGGCGTACGGGTACACGCCGCGCAGCCCAAGCAGGTAGTCCTCCACCGCGCGCTCGATGGGGGTGTCGGCGTTTTTGCCGATGTTGAGGCCCAGCACCAACGCCGGCTGCCCCTGCTGGCGCACGCGGCTGGCGCGCACGTGGGCGACGAAGGCCTCCAGCCCCTCGTTGTTGAAGCCAAAGCGATTGATGAGCGCTTGGGCTTGGGGCAGACGAAACAGGCGCGGCTTGGGGTTGCCGGGCTGGGGCCTGGGCGTGACGGTGCCCACCTCGACAAAGCCAAACCCCATGGCCGCCCAGGCGTCGATGCATTGCGCGTTTTTGTCCAACCCAGCGGCCAGCCCCACGCGGTTGGGCAGCATGAGCCCCGCCAGCCGAATGGGGTCGTGCACACGCGGCTGCGCCAGCAACCCCAGCAGCGGTGTGTGTTGCAACCGCTGCAGGGTGTGCAGCGTCAGCTCGTGGGCGTGTTCGGGGTCCAGCGCGAACAAGGCGCGGCGCGTCAGGCCGTAGGGAATCCAGCTCATTGGATAATTGTCGCATTGCGTACCCCCTCAACCCTGCCCGCGAGGAGCCAACGATGCCTGCTGCCGAGCCGATGACCCAAGACCAACTCAAGGCCCTGGTGGGCCGCGCCGCGCTGGACTACGTGGGGCATGGGCACATCATCGGGGTCGGCACGGGCTCCACGGTCAACTGCTTCATCGACGCGCTGGCTGAGCAGCGCGAGCGCATCGTCGGCGCGGTGTCGAGCTCGGAAGCGACCACCCAGCGGCTGCGCGCGCACGGCATCCGCGTCTTCGACGCCAACGAGGTCGAGGAGCTGGCCGTGTACATCGACGGGGCCGACGAGATCGACCCGCGTGGCTACATGATCAAGGGTGGCGGCGCGGCGCTGACACGGGAAAAAATCGTCGCCGCGCAAGCGCGCCGTTTTGTGTGCATCGCCGACCAGTCCAAGTGGGTGCCGGTGTTGGGGCGATTCCCGCTGCCGGTGGAGGTGATTCCGATGGCGGCGCAGCGCATCATCCGCCAGTTCGCGGCGCTGGGGGGTACGGCGCGGTTGCGGCTGCGCGACGGTGCGCCGCTGGTCACCGACAACGGCCAGCACATCCTGGACGTGACCGGGCTGCAAATCACCGACCCGCCGGCGTTCGAGAGCATGGTCAACGATTGGCCGGGCGTGGTGACGGTGGGGGTGTTCGCGCACCAACGTGCGCACGTGTGCCTGCTGGGCACGCCTGAAGGGGTGCGCACCGTCACCTTTGACGGCGCCGCGGGTTGACCGCCGCCGCGGTGCCCGGCGGCGGCCCTGCCGATCACGCCAGACCCAGCTGGCGCAGCAGCGCGTCGATGCGCGGCTCGCGCCCGCGAAAGGCGCGAAACGACGCCAGCGCCGGGCGGCTGCCGCCGACTTCCAGGATGGTTTGCCGAAAGCGCCGCCCGGTGGCGGTGTCCAGCACGCTGCCACGCTCGGCGGCGGCTTCTTCGAAGGCCGCAAAGGCGTCGGCACTGAGCACTTCGGCCCATAGGTAGCTGTAGTAGCCGGCCGCGTAGCCGCCGGCAAAGATGTGGCTGAAGCTGTGCGGCATGCGGTGCCACGCCGGTGGGCGCAGCACGGCCACTTCGTCGCGCACCTGCTCCAGCAGCGCCATGACGTCGCCGCCCGGCGCCCCTTCCAGGTGCAGCCGCATGTCGAACAGCGCGTATTCGACCTGCCGCAGCAGCTGCAGCGCGCTCTGGAAGTGACGCGCGGCGCGCATCTTGTCGTACAGCGTGCGCGGCAGCGGTTCGCCCGTGTCGACGTGGCCGCTGAGGCGTTGCAAGGCTTCCCAGTCCCAGCCAAAGTTTTCCAGAAACTGGCTGGGCAGCTCCACCGCGTCCCACTCCACGCCGCTGATGCCCGCGACGTCGTGCTCATCGACCTGCGTCAGCAGGTGGTGCAAGCCGTGCCCGAACTCGTGCAGCAGCGTCGTGACGTCGTCGTGCGTCAGCAGCGGCGGGCGGCCGCCCGCGCCTTCGCCAAAGTTGCACACCAGGTAGGCCACCGGGGTTTGCAGGCGACCGTCGTCGGGCCGGCGCCAGCGGCTGCGGGCGTCGTCCATCCAAGCGCCGCCGCGCTTGCCCGCGCGCGCCACCGGGTCGAGGTAAAAGTGCCCCAGCAGCTCGGCGTCGCGATGGAGCGCAAACGCTTGCACCGACGGGTGCCACACCGGTGCTTCCATCGGCTCGAAGCGCACTTCGAACAGCGTGCCCACGATGTCGAACAGACCTTGCAGCACCCGTGGCAGCGGAAAGTAGGGCTTGACCTCCTGCTCGCTGTAGGCGTAGCGCTGCTGGCGCAGCGCTTCGGCGATGTAGGTCCAGTCCCACGGCTGCGGGTCGCTCAGCCCCAGCGCCGATGCCGCAAAGGCCCGCATGTCGGCCACGTCGCGCTCCGCCCAGGGGCGCGCGCGTTGCGCCAAGTCGCGCAAAAAAGCCAGCACCTGCTCGGGCGATTCGGCCATTTTGGGCACCAGCGACAGGTGGGCAAAGCTCGGGTACCCGAGCAGCTGCGCTTCCTCGTGGCGCAGCGCCAGCAGCTCGCGCACGATGGCGGTGTTGTCCAGCCGGGCCAGCTCGCCTTCAGCCTGGTCGCTGGCGCGCGTGCCGTAGGCGCGGTACAGGCGCGCGCGCAGCTCGCGGTCGTGCGCGAACTGCATCACCGGCAGGTACACCGGCAGCTTCAAGCCCAGCCGCAATTGGCCAGCTTTGCCGGCCGCCTCGGCGGCCGCGCGGGCGCTGGCTTGCACGTCGTCGGGCAGGCCGGCGGCCTGGGCCGGGTCGATGTCGCAGTGCCAGCCGTCGGTGGCGTCCAGCACGTGTTCGCTGAAGCGCTGCGCCAGCTCGGCCTGACGTTCCTGGATGGCGGCGAAGCGTTCCTTGGCCGCGCCTTGCAGCTCGGCGCCGCCCAGCACAAAGCCCTGCAGCGCCAGCTCGCGCGCCCGCTGCTGAACGGCATCCAACCGCGTGGGGTCGATGGCCTTGTACTTGGCGTACAAGGCCTCGTCAGCGCCCAAACGCGTCCAAAACTCCGTCACCCGCGGCAGCAGGGCGTTGTAGGCGGCGCGCAGCTCGGGCGTGTCGGCCACGGCGTTGAGGTGGCTGACCACCCCCCAGGCGCGCCCCAGGCGCTCGGTGGCGACGTCCAGCGTGCGCGCCAGCGCTTGCCAGTCGGCCGGGTGCTCGGGGGCGGTGGCGGCTTGCAGCGCCGCTTCGGCCTCGTGCAGCAGGGCCTCGATGGCCGGCTGCACGTGCGCGGGTTGAACCGCGTTGTAGCGCGGCAGCGGCTCCAGCGCCAGCAGGGGGTTGTCAAGGAAAGCGGTGTCGGTGCGGGTGTTCATGCCCGCAAGCATGCCACGACATCGGTGGCGGTGCTGGCCACCCCGCGATCAACGCCCCGCCGCCGCGGCCTTTTTGGCGCTCTTTTGGCGTTTTTTGGCTTTTTTGACCAAGCCGCCGGGGGTGAGACGCTGGTTGCCCAGCACACGCACGGTCTTGATCTCGGGGCGCCGCCCGGGCTGCTTGGCGGGCTTGACGACCTTGTACTCGCGCGGGCCGGGCTTGCGTTCGCCGGCGGGGGCTTTTTCCTTGGCGGGCAGCGGGCGCCACAGCACCAGCAGCTTGCCGATGTGTTGCACCGGCGCGGCGTTCAGCCGCTCGGCCAGCTCGGCCAGCCAGGCTTCGCGCTGCGCGCGTTCGCCTTCCAGCACGCGCACCTTGATGAGCCCATGGGCGTTCAACGCCGCGTCCACTTCGGCCACGACGGCCTCGGTCAGCCCCCCGGCGCCGATCATCACGACGGGCTCCAGGTGGTGGGCCGCGCCCCGGTGCTGGGCGCGTTCGGCGGGGGTCAGGTGCAAGGCTGGCATGGGCGGGATTATCCCCCATGCACGGCGCAACGGGCCTATAGTGCGGTCCATGAAAGTTCGGACCCAAAGCAAAAAGGTGGACAAGGCCTGGTTCAACCAGCATGTCACCGACCCCTGGGTGCGCCGTGCGCAGCAAGACGGCTACCGCGCGCGCGCCGCTTACAAATTGCAGGAGCTCGACGAGACGTACCACCTGGTGCGCCCCGGGCAGTGCATCGTGGACTTGGGGTGCGCCCCGGGTGCGTGGTGCCAGTACCTGCGGCGTCGCCTGGGCACGGTCACCGACGCCGCGGGCCACGTGCGGCTGCGCGGCGTGGTGGTGGGGGTGGACCTGCTGCCCGTGGAGCCGATCGACGGCGTGCACATCCTGCAGGGCGATTTTCGTGACGAGGCCACGCTGCAGGCGCTGCAAGCGACCCTGCAACAAGCGTTGGGCGGCAAGGTCCCGCAACGCGCGGTCGATCTGGTGGTGTCCGACATGGCGCCCAACCTCAGCGGCATCGAGGAGGTGGACGCGGCGCGCATCGAGCACCTGATCGAGCTGGCGGTGGACTTTGCGGTGCAGCACCTCAAGCCCGAGGGCGCGCTGGTGGTCAAGGTGTTCCATGGTGGCGCCTACGACGGCGCGGTGCGTCGGCTGCGCCAGCACTTTCGCACCGTCAAGGCGCACAAGCCCAAGGCGTCGCGGCCGCAATCGGCCGAAACCTTTTTGGTGGCGCGCGGTCTGATCGGGTGACGGCCAACGGCGAGGCTATCCGCGTGATAGCCAGGGTTGGCCGCCCAACGGTCGCCATGCGGGCTTGATAACGCCTACAATGGCCGCACATGGCCCGTCAAGGGTGGGTGCCCGCGGCAGCGGGCGTCGCGTCAACGGTTGGTAGGCAGGAGTTTTCGTTGAACAACAACCAGTGGATTTCGAAGGTGGCGATCTGGATGGTGATCGCCATGGTGCTGTTCACGGTCTTCAAGCAGTTCGATGGCCGTGCCACCGCGGGCGCCGGCTACATGGCGTACTCCGACTTCCTGAGCGAAGTCAAGGCACAACGCATCAAAAGCGCCACCATTCAGGAGGGCGCCAACGGCACCGAAATCATCGCGGTGACCACCGACGACCGGCGCATCCGCACCAACGCCACCTACCTGGACCGCGGGCTGATCGGCGACCTGCTGGCCAACGACGTCAAGTTCGACGTGCGTCCGCGCGAAGAAGGCTCGCTGCTGATGACGCTGCTGGTCAGTTGGGGGCCGATGCTGTTGCTCATCGGCGTGTGGATTTACTTCATGCGCCAGATGCAGGGCGGCCGCGGCGGCGCGTTCAGCTTTGGCAAGAGCAAAGCGCGCATGCTGGACGAGTCGGCCAACAACGTCACGTTTGCCGACGTGGCCGGCTGCGACGAAGCCAAGGAGGAGGTCAAGGAGCTCGTCGACTTCCTCAAGGACCCGCAAAAATTCCAAAAATTGGGCGGGCGCATCCCGCGCGGGCTGCTGCTGGTGGGGCCGCCGGGCACCGGCAAAACCCTGCTGGCCAAGGCCATCGCGGGCGAAGCCAAGGTGCCGTTTTTCAGCATCTCGGGTTCGGATTTTGTCGAGATGTTCGTCGGCGTCGGGGCGGCGCGTGTGCGTGACATGTTCGAGCAGGCCAAGAAAAACGCCCCCTGCATCATCTTCATCGACGAAATCGACGCCGTGGGCCGCCAGCGCGGTGCCGGCTTGGGCGGTGGCAACGACGAGCGCGAGCAAACGCTCAACCAGATGCTGGTCGAGATGGACGGCTTTGAGACCAACCTCGGGGTCATCGTCATCGCCGCCACCAACCGGCCGGACATTCTGGACGCGGCGCTGCTGCGCCCGGGCCGCTTCGACCGCCAGGTGTACGTGACGCTGCCCGACATTCGCGGCCGCGAGCAGATCCTCAAGGTGCACATGCGCAAGATCCCCATCGGCCCGGACGTCAGCCCTGAGGTGATCGCGCGTGGCACGCCGGGCATGAGCGGTGCGGACCTGGCCAACCTGTGCAACGAAGCCGCGCTGATGGCCGCGCGCCGCAACGCGCGCGTGGTCGAGATGCAGGACTTCGAGAGGGCCAAGGACAAAATCCTGATGGGCCCCGAGCGCAAGTCGATGGTCATGCCCGAGGAGGAGCGCCGCAACACCGCCTACCACGAGGCGGGCCACGCCCTCATTGGCAAGCTGCTGCCCAAGTGCGATCCGGTGCACAAGGTCACCATCATCCCGCGCGGCCGCGCGCTGGGCGTGACGATGAGTCTGCCGGAAAAAGACCGCTACTCCTATGACAAGGAGTACATGCTGAACCAGATCGCGATGCTGTTCGGTGGGCGCATCGCCGAAGAGGTGTTCATGAACCAGATGACCACCGGGGCGAGCAACGACTTCGAGCGTGCCACGCAGATCGCACGCGACATGGTGATGCGCTACGGCATGTCGGAAAAACTCGGCCCGATGGTGTACGCCGAAAACGAAGGCGAGGTGTTCCTGGGGCGCTCGATCACCAAAACCACCAACATCAGCGAAGAAACGATGCGCCAAGTGGACGCCGAGGTGCGCCGCATCATCGACGAGCAGTACGCGCTGGCGCGCCGGCTGATCGAGGAAAACAAGGACAAGATGCACGCCATGGCCAAGGCGCTGCTGGAGTGGGAAACCATCGACGCCGACCAGATCGACGACATCATGGCCGGGCGTCCGCCCCGGCCGCCGAAGGATGCATCGCCCTCCAGCCCCAACACGGGCGGTGGCGATGGCGGAGGCGCCGCGCCGGTGGTCAAGGGCGAGCCCACCCCCCAGGCGCCGACGGCGGCGTGACGCGGCCGAGGGTGTGCCACCAACCCAACCGGGCCCGAAAGGCCCGGTTTTTCTTTCACAATACCGCCCATGACCGCCGCGCCTTGGCAGACCAGCCGTTTTGTCATCGACCTCAGCCGCCCGCAGGTGATGGGCATCGTCAACGTCACGCCCGACTCGTTTTCCGACGGCGGCGCGCATGCCGATGCCGCCAGCGGGTTGCGCCACGCCGAAACCCTGCTGCGCGAAGGGGCCGACATGCTCGACATCGGCGGGGAATCCACCCGCCCGGGCGCGCCGCCGGTGCCGTTGGAGGAGGAGCTGGCGCGCGTTGTGCCGGTGGTGCGCGAAGCGGTGCGCTGGGGCGTGCCCATCAGCGTGGACACCTACAAGCCCGAGGTCATGGCCGCGTGCCTGGAGCTGGGGGCGGACATCATCAACGACGTGTGGGCCCTGCGGCGCGCCAGCGCGGACGGGCGCACCGGTGCGCTCGACGTGGTGGCCCAGCACCCCCGCTGCGGCGTGGTGCTGATGCACATGCACCGCCAGCCCCAGGATATGCAGGTGCAGCCGATGCAAGGCGACGCCGTGTCGCAGGTGCGTGACTTTTTGGCCGCGCGTGCGCAGGCCGTGCGGGACCGGGGCGTGGCCCGCGAGCGCGTGGTGCTGGACTACGGCATTGGGTTTGGCAAAACGGTGGAGCAAAACCTGGACCTGCTGGCGCGCCAGCCGGAGCTGCTGACGCTGGGCTATCCGCTGCTGGCGGGTTGGTCGCGCAAGTCCACGCTGGGGCGCATCACGGGCGAGGACGTGGCCGCGCGCCGTGTGGGCGCCAGCGTGGCCGCGGCGTTGCTGGCGGTGCAGCGGGGGGCGCGCATCGTGCGGGTGCACGACGTGGCCCCCACCGTGCAGGCGCTGCGGGTGTGGCAGGCTTTGAACGCAAGGGAGGCAGCATGACACGCCAATACTTTGGCACCGACGGCATTCGCGGCACGGTGGGGCAACCGCCCATCACGCCCGACTTCGTGTTGCGTCTGGCGCACGCGGTGGGGCAGGTGCTCAAGCGCAGCGAGCCCCATCCGACGGTGCTGATCGGCAAAGACACCCGTATCTCGGGCTACATGTTGGAGTCGGCGCTGGAGTCTGGCTTCAACTCGGCCGGGGTGGACGTGGTGCTGCTGGGGCCGGTGCCCACGCCCGCCGTGGCGTACCTGACGCGCGCGCAGCGCGCCACGCTGGGTGTGGTCATCAGCGCCAGCCATAACCCCTACCCCGACAACGGCATCAAGTTTTTCAGCGCCCAGGGCACCAAGCTGCCGGACGAGTGGGAGCTGGCGGTCGAAGCCGCGCTGGCACAGCCCCCGGCGTGGGCCGATTCCAGCGCGTTGGGCCGGGCGCGCCGGCTGGACGATGCGGCGGGGCGCTACATCGAGTTTTGCAAAAGCACCTTTGCGTCGGAGCTGTCGCTGCGCGGGCTCAAAATCGTCGTCGATGCGGCGCACGGGGCCGCCTACCACATTGCACCCGCGGTGTTCCACGAGCTCGGCGCCGACGTCGTGGCGATCGGCTGCAGCCCCAACGGGCGCAACATCAACGACGGCGTGGGCGCCACGCATCCGCAAACCCTGGTCGACGCGGTGCGCGCCCACGGGGCCGACCTGGGGCTGGCGCTGGACGGGGACGCCGACCGGTTGCAGATGGTCGATGCCCATGGGCGGCTGTTCAACGGTGACGAATTGCTGTACCTGCTGGCCGAAGACCGCCTGGCGCGTGGCGAGGGGGTGCCCGGCGTCGTGGGCACGTTGATGACCAACATGGCCGTGGAGCAGGCGCTGGCCGGGCGCGGCGTGGCGCTGGCGCGCGCCAAGGTGGGCGACCGCTACGTGCTGGAAGAGCTGCACCGGCGCGGCTGGCGTCTGGGGGGTGAGGGGTCGGGCCATCTGATCATCCTCGACAAGCACACCACCGGGGACGGCATCGTCGCGGCGCTGCAGGTGCTGCAGGCGTGCGTGCGCCGCCAGCGCCCGTTGGCCGATCTGCTGCAGGGCCTGGCGCTGTACCCCCAGGTGCTGCGCAACGTGCGCATCCAGCCGGGGTGCGATTGGCGCACGCTGCCCGCGTTGGCGCAAGTCCAGGCCGACGCCGAAGCGGCGCTGCAGGGACAGGGCAGGGTGTTGATCCGCGCCAGCGGCACCGAACCGGTGCTGCGCGTGATGGTCGAGGCACGCGACGCCGCGCAGGCGCAGCGCTGGGCCGATGCGCTGGCGCAGGCGGCTGCGCCGACCGTGCCCGCCTGAGGCCGGCGCGCAGCGCGAAAGGTCAGCGGCGCGCGGCCTCCAAAAACGCCTCCAGCATCGGCGTCGGGTCCAGCATCGCGGGGTCGTCGAGCGGGTGGAACTCGGGGTGCCACTGAACCCCCATCACCCACGGGCGCCCCTGCAGACGGATCGCCTCGATGACGCCGTCGGGCGCCGTGGCTTCGACCACCAGATCGCGTCCCAGCCGCTTGACCGCCTGGTGGTGCACCGAGGCCACCAGCCGTCCTGGCAGAGCGCCGTTCCAGCGTTGCAGCCAGCCGTCGGGGTTGAGCACCACCTCGTGCCGATGGCGGTCGTAGCTCGGGCTCTCGTGCTCGATGGCGCCGTCGACCATGGTCCCGATGTCCTGGTACAGGCTGCCTCCAAACGCGACGTTGATGAGCTGCATGCCGCGGCAAATGCCCAAAATGGGTTTGCCCGCCTCGAGGAATTCGTGCACCAGTTCCAGCTCGTAGGCGTCACGCACGGGGTCGCCCGTCCACTCGGGCTTGAGGGGCTCCTCACCGTAAGCGCGCGGGCTGACGTCGGCGCCACCCTGCAAAATCAGACCGTCCAGGTACTGCGCGTAGTCGCGCACCCGGATGCTGCTGCGCCGCAAGGCACCGTCTTGCAGCACCGAAGGGATCATCAGCACCAGCGTGTCACGCGACGCCGCCCATTGCGCCACCGATTGCTCCAGCACCTGCAACGTTTTGCTGCGCAGACCGCTGCCACCCGACTCCGGGTGGAAAATCCGGGCGGACAGCCCGATGTGAACGGGGCGGCGGCGGCCGAACATCGCGTGCTCCGTGGACGCTGGTGCCGCCATCATAGTTCAAGCGGAACCGGCTGCGGGCATCATGCTGCGGGTCGACGGCTCCGCCAAGGGGGTACCGCGACGTCGTGCGCACGCACGGGGCGGACACGGTCGTCGGCGTCACTGGGGTGGCGGCCGCCGCATCGACAGCAGCGTGGCTTCGTCCGGCGGTGCGTCGAGGGCGGGCCGGTTCGCCGCGCCGCGTTCAGCCAGGTAGCGAGCCACGGTCAACGCCTGCGCGACGTCGATGTCGGCGCCGTGCAAACGCATGCGAGCCACCGTCCACAGCCAGCCCACCGTGCCGCGACTGGCGGGCTGGATCACGTCCGCCGTGTGGCAGCGGGTGCAGCGCTGCTCCACAAGCTGGGCGCCTGGGGGACGTGCGGCTTTCCAGGCGGCCAGGGCCTCTTGGAGCCTGCGGCGGCGCTCGGCCGCCGCACGCTCGGCGGCGGCTTGCCGCTCTTGCTCGGCGCGCAACTGGCGTTCGCGCTGCTGACGCTCGGCGTCGGTCAGCGGCGCCGCCCGGGTTTGGTAGTCGTCGCCCGCAAGCTCGGCATGAACAGCACCGCTCCAGGCCAGCGCCACCAACAGGCCCCCGATCGCCCAACGCGCAACGCAGTGCGACCGCAACACCATCGAAGCCGGTCAGACCGTGGGCGCGGGCAGCAGCTGTTGAATCACCTGCGCCAGCGCCGCCCACACGAGGGCGCCGGGTTCCCGCGCCGTGGCGCGCTGGCACGCTTGTTCCAGCAACGGGGCCCAAGCCGCCACGAAATGGCGCACAAAATCCTCCGCCAGCGCCTCGGCCGCTTCGTCACCTTGCTCGGCGCGTTCGAGCAAATGGGCCACGAACTCCAATTGCATGGCCACGTGGTCCGGCAGGTCCCGGAAGTTTTCGGCAGGTGCAAAGCCCCCCTCGCGGTAGCACTGGGCCGCCTGTTGCGCCACGGTGCCGGCCAGCGAGCCCTCCAAAAGCAGCCCCGTGTTGAGAGGGGCATCCACAGGGGGGGTTAGGAAGATGGCCGAATACGCCACCAACCAGTCGGCCATCGGCCCGCCCGCGCTTTCCAGGGCCGCCCGCTGGGCTTGCACGGTGGCCACGGCCGTGTGCAGCCGGGTCAGGTCCAGGCCCAGGGTGGGGGCCAGATCGGCCAAGTCGCTCAGCAGCGGCTCGCTCCACTGGGACAACAACCATCCGCGTGGAGGAGGCAAAAAGGCCCGAGCCAGCAGCCAGTACGCGTCGGCTCGGGCAAGGCGGTCGGTGATGGGTTGGGGAGCATCACCGGTGGCCGCACAGGACAAGGGATCGCTCATGCGCGTTCATCCAAAGCCAGGCGTTTTTCGCCCAGGGCGTTGATGGTGTTGGACAGGAAGATGGACAGCGCCAGCACCGCCCACTCCGCCGCCGAGGGGTGGTACTCGAGCAGGCCGTGCACCCAACTGCCTTTGAACAAGGGCACCAACTGCCCGCCGATGACGAAGTCGTAGCGCGCGACGAACAGCGCCACCACGGCCACGACGGCGGCCAGCAATTGGAGCTGCAGGTTGCGGCGCAGCGAGGGCACTGCGGTCAGCACGATCGGCAGGCCCAGCCCGACCCACAGTTCGACCTGGAACATCGGGCGGCTCCAGAGGTGGTGCCACACCTGCATGCCATCGGCGTTGGCGTACAGCCCAGCGATCAGGCGCGAAACCACGAAAAACGCGTGCGCGATCATGAGGATCGCGAACAAGCCGCCCAGGCGCCCGGCAAACAGCGTGCGCGTCGGCTCGTCCAGGCGGTCGGCGTTGAAGCCATGGGCCAGGTGGGTGAAGATGATGACGAACGTGACCGCACCCAGCAGCGACTCCACCAAGAACGCCAGCGACATCTCGCCGCCGTACCAGAACGGACGCATCGACATCCAACCGTACACGCCGCCGGCCACGAACGTGATGTACACCGCCGCCACCAACGCCAGCACGGCCGCGGCGCGCGGCGGTTCGTCGCGCCCGGGCAGCAGCCAGCCGACGATGAGCCACAGCAGCGCCAGCGAGTAAACGATCACGCCCCAGACCTTCCAAAACAGCGGCGCGCTGGTGGCGCCGGAGAAGGGGATCATGAACATGGCGCGCAGCGGGTAGCCGAGCTCAAGGAACAGCGCGGCCACGCCACCCACAAGAGCCGCCACCGCCAGCCACAGCGCACGGCGCGCGATAGGCCGGTAGGCTTCGACCCGGAACACCGTCCACACCGACGCCAGCATGGCCAGCCCGGTGGACGACAGCAGGAAGAAGTCGTACGTGACGATCGGCAACCCCCAGAAGATGCCGCGGCTGTCGCCGTTGTAGGCGGTGTGCCCATGGGCCATCAGTTGGCCGATGACGTAAGCAGCGCTGGCCACCAAACCGACCAGCGCGACGATGAGCACGATGCCCATCGGGCTGCCAGCGGGTGCGGCGGGACGTGATGAGGCCAAGGTGGTCATGTTGTCGTCTCCTTGTCGATATCAGGCCTTGCGTTCATCGGCACGGGTGCTGGGCACGGCCGCGCCTGCGCCACCCGACAGGTAGTACACCTGCGGCTTGTTGCCCGTGTGGTCCAGCAGCCGCACACCACGCTTGTCGGCGATCAGTTTGTTGACCTTGCTGTTGGGGTTATCCAGGTCACCGAAGTAACGCGCCTTGGGCGGGCACACCCGCACGCACGCGGGGGTGTGCTCCTTGGTGGCGGGATCGTCCTCGTCGAGATCCGCCACGCCTTTGGGCGCGGTGCTGGTTTTGTGGTAGCAGAAAGTGCACTTGGACACCACGCCATGCGGTTGGATGCCGACACCGTGGGTGGGATCGTCATAAGGGCCTTTGTAGGGGGGATCCCACTGGCGACCGTTTTTGCCCGGGAAGACGCTGCGCACATCGGGCTGCACGACGGCCTTTTCGTCGGTGTAGAAGCGCACCCCGTACGGGCACGCCACCATGCAGGCTTTGCAGCCGATGCATTTGTTCCAGTCGATCAGCACGTAGCCGCCGTCCTTCATCTTGTAGGTGGCCCCGGTCGGGCACACGCTCACGCACGACGGGTTCTCACAGTGCATGCACGGGCGCGGGAACCACTGGATTTTGACGTTCGGGTACGTGCCCTCATGGTAGAACAGCACGTCTTGCCAGTTTTCGCCGGGCAGCCGGTTGTTCTCCATCGCGCAGGCGGTGGTGCAGGCTTGGCAGCCGGTGCACTTGTCCAGGTCGATGACCATGCCCCATTTCGCCATGTTCGTCTCCTTGTTCGTCTGTCGTGGTCATCAGACCTTTTCGATCGTGACCTTGGTCGAGTAGTAATTGCACTGGCCTGAGATCCGGTCGCTCTGGTTGACCGTCACCTCGCCGGAGTGACCGGGGGCGCGCCCCTTGGCCCAACGTCCCATCGCCCAGTGGCCGTGCTCCATCGGGAACACCAAGGTGTCGGGGCGCACACCCTCGAAGTAACGCACCCGGCCGGTGATGGAACCCACTTCCGACTTGATGCGGCACAGGTCGCCGTCGCGAATGCCGCGCTTGCGCGCCGTTTCAGGGTGGATTTCGATGTACACCTGATCGCGCCCGCCCATGACCGGTTGCAGCAGCGAAATCGCCACCGGGATGTTGCCGCCGCGGCCTTCGGCGTGCAGCGCCACCTTGGGCGTGACCATGTACAGGTCGCCGCCACCAGGGTGCTTGGGCTCTTCCCAATGCGGGAACATCAGCTTGGCTTTGTCACGGCCCGTCTTGGCGGCGATCCAGTCGGCGTTGGTTTCGAGCCAGCCGGAGCGGAATTCGAATTTGCCGGATGGGGTTTTGAGCAGCTTGGCCTTGACCTCTTCTGGGGTCATTTTCTTGGTGTAATCCTTGCCGTCCCACTCGTAGAACTCACCATCGCGTTGTTGCCACAGGTAGGGCTTTTTGTACCAGACGCCTTTTTCTTTCCAGCTCTCGAAGTCCTTGACGCCGTTGTCGCCGGGGTTGGCTTCGAAGCCCTTGGCCAGGTGGCGCAACACGTTTTCCGTGTCTTTGAGGGCTTTGTAGTACTCGCCCATGGGGCCTTTGATGCGTTTGCCGATTTCGATCAGCACGTCGCCGTAGTACTTGGTGTCGTACAGCGGCTTGATCGCCGGCACGCGCAGCTGCGTCATCGGCCAGCCCTCGAACGGGTAGGTCGGCGCGTCCTGCAACCGCTCCAGGTAGGTGTGGTCCGGCAAAATCAGGTCCGCCATCATCGCGGTTTCGCCGGGGAACGGGCTGGTGTCGATGACGAACAGCTCCTTGAGGGCTTCCTCCCACTGCTGGCCGTTGGGCGCCGTCCACACCGCGTTGTTCTGGTAGAACATGATGGTGTCGAGCTTGTACGGCTTGCCCTTGAGCGAGTTGGGGCCGACCTCCTGCAGCATGTTGTTGGCGAGCAGGTAGCCGTCCTCGTGGCCCTTGAGGTCGATGCGGGGGTACTTTTTCCATGGACCGTTTTTGGCGTAATCGTCCATGTAGTCCTCTTCGTTGACCGGCAGCGGACCGTAGGGCACACCCATTTGGTACATCATGCCGCCCTTGGCGAACAGCGAGCCCACCAACGCGTTGAGCGAGTGGATGGCCATGCCGTTGAGGATGCCGTTGCTGTGGGCGTGCGCGCCGCGCTCGAAAATCGCCATCGCGGGGCGGGTCGTGCCGAATTCGTGTGCGGTGGCGACGATGTCGCGCTCCAAGATGGTGGTGACCTCTGCGGCCCACTTCGGCGTGCGGTCTTTGAGTTCGATATTCCACCAATCGACCAGCCCTTTGACCCATTTCTCGTCAAAGGTGTCGGCTTGGACGGTTTGGCCGGGCTTGAACCGGTTGACGCCGTCTTTGAAGTCGCCGACGAATTTTTTATCCCACAGCCCGTTGACCAGGATGTAGTGGGCGATGGCCAGCGCCAGCGCGCCGTCGGTGCCGGGCTTGATCAGCAGCGCCCGGTCGCTGGCCGCCAGCGTGGTGTTCATGTGCACGTCCACGGCGGTCACGCGCGTCTTGGGGCTCTTGGTGCGCATGTAGCCCCACATTTGCATCACGTTGTTGTACGGCCGGAACGCCTCCAGGAAGCCGCAGCCGAACAGCAACAGGTAGTTGCAGTTGCGGTAGTCGTGCGCGTTGTAGCTGCCGTTGCCGTCGGTGGCCTGTTTGCTTTTGATGCTGCCGTCGGAGCACATCGAGCTGTGGCCAATACCGACGTTGGGGCTGCCGTACAGCTTGCCGAACGTGCCTTGCAGGCCGGCGCAGCTGGCGCCCCAACCGCGGCCATACACCAGGGCGAAGCGGTGGCTTTCGCCCTTGTCGCGCAAGGCGTTGAGGCGGTCGGCCACCGTTTGCAGCGCTTCATCCCAACTGATGGGCACGAATTTCGGGTCTTCGTTGCGCCCTTTTTTGGGGTTGGTGCGCTTCATGGGGCCCTTGAAGCGGTCTGGGTCGTACAGGATGTAGGTGCCCAAGGGGCCTTTGGGGCACAGCTTGCCGTTGGCGATGGGGTGGTCGGTGTTGCCGTAAATGGCATGCACGCGGCCATCGGTGGTGTAGACGTCGATGCCGCAGCGCGCCGGGCACTGGTGGCAGATGTTCTTGGTGATCGTCGTCTGGCTGCCCTGGGCGGCCGCGGCGGGTTGCGCCTGGGTGGGTTGCAGCGTCTGGCCGCCGACCAGGGACGCCGCGGCACCACTGGCGGCCGTGGCCTGCAAAAAGCGTCGCCGCGACAGCGCAGGCGGTACGATTTTTTCCATCAAGCCCATCGTCGTTTCTCCTCTCGTGGGTGGCAAAGTGAACTACACCAGCGGCAGCGGTCCCGCGCCAAACAGTTGGCGTCGGGCGTCATCGATGAAAGACTGGGTTTTGCGGCACAACGGGCACAGGCCGTTGTCCACGCTGGGGGAGCCGGTGGCGGCGTAGGTGTCGCCGCAACCGCGGCACACCAAGCGGGCGTGGGTGGCCAGCGTTTGCACGGTGGCCGCGCCGCCGTACGCTTGCAGGGTCAGCGCCCCGTGGGGACAGGCGCGTTCGCAGGCGCGGCAGGCGATGCAGTGCGCCGGGTCGAACAGCAGCCGTGCCGTGGCCCCGTCGTCGGCCGCCGTCAGTGCGGTCGTGGGGCACAGCGCGACGCACATGCGGTCGTCGCAACAGGCGTCACTGGCGTGCAATTGGGGGTAAAACTCCGCGGGCACCGCCGTCCCTTGGCGCTGCGCCAGCGCCTGCAACGCCTGGTGTTGCCGGGTGCGCTCCGGCGACGGCTTGCGTTGCGACGCCGGGTACGCGGCGCGCCCGTTGCCCCCCATCGGCTGGACTTGCCGGTGGCGCCCGGCCGGGCGCTGAACCGCGTGGTGGAAAAAGGCACGTCGATCGAGCGTCGGCCCGGCGTCGTCGGCCGGGGGCAGCGCCGCCGGGCGCAGCGACACCGGCAACGGTGCTGACACCACCGTCACGCGCTCGCTGGCCCCCAGGGCTTCGAGCCACAGGTTGGCGGTTTCCACGGCGTCGGCCGCGGGCATGCACGCCGCGGCGGGCAGGGGCGCGGCGCCGCTTGGGCCGTCGGCGGACTGCGCCGCCGGTGTGGCGGCCCCGCGCGTTGGGCAGTCGCGGCACCACCCGCGGTCGACGATGGTCACCGTTTGGCCTTGCTGGACCCATTGGAGCAACTGCCCCACGCGCAGCGCGCCCAGACAGGGCAGCACCGTGGCGCCGGCTTCACGGCGCGCCTCGGGTACCATCCGGCACTCCACGCTGCGACGTTGGCCCGTGGCGGCGCTTGCGGACGGGGTGGCCATTGGCTCGTCCAGCAGCTCGGGCAGCATCAGCGCCTCGGTGGGGCAGGCCGCCACGCACACACCGCAGCCCGTGCAATCGTCCGACAACGTCACACCTTGCACGTCCACAATCAACGCCCCGCGGGGGCATGCGTTGGCGCAGGCGCGGCACTGGCCGTGCCGACTGCGCAGCGGCAGGCACGAGGCTTCGGCGTGCAGCAGGGGGCGGTCAGCCCGCAAGGCTTGGCGTTCGATGGTTGTCTCCTGGTGGTGGTTGTGATCGATGGCTTGCTGGATTAAGCAAGCGCTGTGCCAACCAGCGTTCAACCCACGCACGGTCGCGGACAACCCTGGGGCACGAAGGGCTTTGACGGTGTGCGCGGGCCGCGCAACGGTGTGGGGGCGGTGGCCAACGGTTACCTTCGGGTAACACCGGATGGGCCATGGGTGGTTGTGTGGTTACCATCGGGTAACCATGGTTGCGCGACACGTGGCCCGCACAGCGTCGACCGCCGACGTCAGGCGGCGTGCCCTGCTGCGGCTGGGCAGCGCGGTGGCCTGGACGGGCGGATGGTGCCTGGTGCAGGCCCAGGAGCGTCCCATCGTGATAGGGGTGACGCCCGTGGTGCTGGAAGACCGTCTGCGGTTGTGGCGGCGCTGGGCGGCGTACCTATCGCACGCGTGCGGCGTGCCGGTGCAGCTGCGCTCCCTGGCGGGCTACAACCGGGTGGTCGAAGCCTTGCGGCAAGGTTCGCTCGACGCGGCCTGGTTGTGCGGCTACCCGTACGTGCTGCACCGCGACACACTGGCGCTGCTGGCGGTGCCGCTGTGGCAGGGGCAACCAAGCTACCGGGCGTACGTCATCGTGCGCGAGGAGCAACCCTCGACGCGCTGGGACGACCTGCGAGGCAGCGTGTTTGCGTTTTCCGACCCGTTGTCCAATTCCGGGCACCTGGTGGTGCGTGCGCATTTGTTGGAACAAGGTCAAACGCCCGAGACGTTCTTTGCCCGAACCTTTTTCACCCATGCCCACCGGCACGTGGTCGAGGCCGTGCGCGAAGGGCTGGCGCATGCGGGGGCCGTGGATGGTTATGTGTGGGAGTGGTTGCGCGCGCGCGAGCCGAGCCGGGTGCGGGGCACGCGTGTGCTGTGGCAGTCCCAGCCCTACGCGTTTCCGCCCGTGGTGGCGGGGCCGGCCTTGAGCGCCGGACGCAAGCACGTGCTGACGCGTGCCCTGCTGGGCATGGCCGACAACCCCGAGGGCGCGCACGTGCTCAGGGAGTTGCAACTGGACGGTTTTGTCGTGGGCCAGTCCCGTTGGTACGAACCGATTGCGCGCATGGCGCGCCGTTGGGGGTGACCCGTGAGCGCTGCGCGTGCACGGCTGCCGTTGCGCTGGTTGGTCCCACTGACCACGGTGGGCATGGCCTTGCTGGGAGGGGTGTTGGTGGGGTTGGCGGCGCTGGTGGTGGTGGACCGCTCGGTGCGCCTGACGGCCCAGGAGGAAACCCGCCGCCTCGCGCGCACGCTGGCGCAGGCCCTGGTCGAGCCGGTGGTGCGCGGGGATGTCTGGCAGACGTACCAGATCGTTCGCGCGGCCGGGGCGTCGTTTCCCGATGAGCCCAGTGAGGTCGTCGTGCTGGGCGACGACGAGCGGGTGTTGGCCGCGTCGCTGCCGCTGCGCTACCCGCTGGGTTTGCACGTGTCTGGTCTGCCCGCGCATTTGGCGCAGGCGGCGCGGCTGTCGCAGCAGACGGAACGCGACGTCATGCTGCTGCCGTGGGTCGCCGGCGAGCGCCAACCGGTGCTGGTGATGGCCGAGCCGATCGTTGGTGAGGAGGGGCTGCAGTTGGGCACCGTGCTGGCGGTGCACCCATCGGGGTTGACGACGCGCCAGCGTGAGCCCTTGCTGCAACGCATGGCCGGGGTTGGCGCGGTATCGCTGGCCGTGGCCGCGGTGGTGGGGGCGTGGTTGGGTTGGCGTCTGGCGCGCCCGATAGTGGCGTTGCGCGACTCGATGCGCAAAGTGGGGCACAGCGACGAGTGGGCCCAGCCATGGTTGGACCAAGCGCTGCAGCCGCTGTTGCAACGCCGCGACGACGTTGGCGATCTGGCGCGCGCCTACGCCGCCATGTTGCGGCAGTTGGATGCGCAGCGGCACCTGCAGCGGCACGTGCTGGAAGCCGAACGCCTGGCCCGGGTCGGGCAGCTGAGCGCCAGCATTGCCCACGAGGTCAACAACCCCATCGGGGGCATGCTGGCCGCGTTGGACAACCGCCGGCTGCGCGGGGGCCTGGACGATGCGACGGCGCGCACGCTGGATGTGTTGGAGCGTGGCTTGCGTCACATCCACGCCACGGTGCAGGCCCTGCTCAACGAAGCGCGCGGCGAGCAGCACGCGCTGCAACCGCAGGATTTGGACGACATGCACACGTTGTTGCTGCCGATGGCCGAGCGTGCCGGCGTCGCGCTGCGGTGGCAATTGAACTCGCCCACGCTGGCGCTGCCCGCGTTGACGGTGCGGCAGGTGGTGCTGAACCTGTGCCTGAATGCGTTGACCGCGGCCGGCCGTGGTGGGCAGGTGTTGGTGCATGGCCGGGCCACCGCGCAGGGGTGGCGGTTGCGTGTGGCCAACACGGGCGCGGCGTTGACGCAAGCAAGCTTCGACGCTTTGGTTCGTGGCCAAGGTTGGCAGGGGCAAGGGCGGGTCGGGCTGGGCTTGTGGGTCAGCGCGCGGCTGATGGCCGACCACGGTGGCCGGCTGGTCCTGGTGTCCGAGCCACCGTGGGCCACCGTGTTGGAAGCGCTGTTCGTGCCCGCGCCCGACCCGGCGGGCGTGGCGGATGCGCTGCCGACCCAAGGCCCCGAGCCAACAGGAAGCACACCATGGTGATCGACCTCATCGAAGACGACCCTTTCATGGGCGAAGCGTTGACCGAGCGGTTGCACCTTGAAGGGATGCACTGCCGCTGGTGGCGCAGCGCCCGCGACGTGACCGAGGCGGCGCAGCGCGACCCGGCACCCGATGTCGTCATCAGCGACGTGCGCCTGGGCGACGGTGATGGCACGCAGTTGCCCCAAACGCTGCCGGCGAGCTGGCGAAGCGTGCCCTGGATTTTCATCACCGGCTACGGGTCGCACGCGCTGCGCGAGACGCTGTTGGCCCGCGGTGCGCTCGATTTTTTGACCAAGCCGTTGGACATGGATCGGCTGTTGCGCCATCTGCGGCACTTGGCGCAACCCGGGCGCACCCCGTCGGGGTTGGGCGGCACGTGCTCGTGCCCGCTGGGCGTTTCGGGCGAAATGCGGCGGCTGTACACGCTCGTGCAGCGGCTGGGACCTCACTGGCAAACCGTGTTGATCACCGGTGAGTCGGGGGCCGGCAAGGAGGAGTTGGCGCGCTGTTTGCACCGCGACACGCTTGGGCCGCAGCGCCCGTTCATCGCCGTCAACACGGCTTCGCTGCCCGAAAGCCTCATCGAGGCCGAATTGTTTGGCTACGAGCGCGGCGCGTTCACCGGGGCGGCACGCGCGCACCGTGGGCTGTTCGAGCAGGCCAGCGGCGGCACGTTGTTTCTGGACGAAATCGGCGACATGCCACTGACGCTGCAGGCGCGCCTGCTGCGCGTGCTGCAAGACCGCCAGGTGACCCGACTGGGCGGGGAAAAACCGCAGCAGCTCGACGTGCGGCTGATTTTCGCCACCCATCGGCCGTTGCACGAGGCGGTGCGCGCCGGCCAGTTTCGGGAGGACTTGTACTACCGCATCAACGTCGTGCACCTGCACGTGCCGCCGCTGCGCGAACGCCCCGAGGACATCGTCTGGTTGGCGCAGCGCTTCGTGGCCCAGTGGAACGAGGCCCATCCCGGCAGGGCACGCCGGCTTGGCGCGGCCGCCGAGGCTTGGCTGGGGGCGCAGCGCTGGCCCGGCAACGTTCGCCAGTTGCGCAACGCCATCGAGCGTGCCTGCCTGTTGGCGGTGGACGAGGAGCTCGACCCGCTGCTGCTGAGCGAGTCGGTGCCCGAATCGGTGGCGCCACCGCCCGCTGCGTCGGACCAGGGCAGCGACGGGTGGTGCCCGGCGGGCCACGGCGACGGCATGGTGCGCTTGGAGGACTACCTGCGTCAGCAGGAGCGCGCCTACATCGAGCGCGCCCTCGCGCATCACGGTTGGCAGATCGGTGTGACCGCCGAGGCCTTGGGCATCAGCCGCAAAAACCTGTGGGAGCGCATGAAGCGGCTGGGGATTCAGTGAGGGCGCTGACGATGGCCGCATGCGCCCGACGAGCCAGCGTCTGGCGTGACAGATGGGCCGGGTTGATCGGTGGTAACCAGTGCACTTCCACCACGCCGGACGGCTGCCGGCACACACGTCGGATCGACTGCCACAACGTCATCTCGCCGCAGTAGGCCCACACGTTGGGGCCGGGCAGCCCGTCGCCGCGCCGGTAGCGCAACGCCACCGGCCACACGAGGGTGGCGGTGTCGATCGCCGGTTGCAGCAGGGCGGGAAAGAAGGGGCGCACATGGCGGCCGTCGGTGGTGGTGCCCTCGGGGAAGATGGCCACCGATGCGCCTGAACGCAAGCGGTCGCACAACGCGGTGTGCAGTTGGCGCAGCGCCAGCGCTTGGCCACGTGGCACGAACAGCGTGCCTGCACGCTGGGCCAAACCACCCACCAGCGGCCAGCGCGCCACCTCGTCTTTGGCCACGAAGTGGCAGGGCAGCACGCTCAGCAACGCGGGGATGTCCAGCCACGAGATGTGGTTGGCCACGATGCACGCCCCCGTGCCGTGAGCTGGCGGCGTGCCGCGCACCGCAACCCGGAGACCCACCGTGTTGAGCACATTGTGGGCCCAGGCCTGGATGCGTTGGTGACGCTGCGGGTCTGGCAGCCGCGCCCAGCCCCACTGTGTCGCCGACACACCGCGCAACAGATGAGCCCCCAGGCGCCATGTCCGCATCCAGCTGGCCGCGCCCACGCGCCACGGGGGACGTCGGGGCGCATCGTCGCTGCGGGCGTGGTTGGGCAACGCGCCGACGGAAGGGCTGTGGCGGGAGGGGGTGGGTGGGAACAGCGTCGTCATCGTGATCGGTCAACGCAAGGGGGGCCGGCGCCCGCATCAGGCTGGCACGTGGGCGCTGGCTGGCGTGCGTTGCCGATGCTGCCGCGCCCGTGTGACGACGTTGTGACAGCAGCACGCACGGCACGCGCCCGGCCGCCTTCGGGTGGTGGTCATGCCATTGACACGCAAGCGCCAACGCCGTGTCACACAGCCCGCGAACAATGCGGCGGTGCGGGGCTCACGACGCCCCGTACAACCCCGCGGAGATCAACCATGATGGATGTATTGCCAACCCCCGTGCTGCCCGCTCACCCGAGGTCAGGTTCGTTGGCCGACGCCACGACGGTGGGGCGAGTGGCCCTTGGCGCTCGGGCCGAGGCGGTTGGTGCCAAGGCGCCGTCGAACCCGATGGGCTGGCACGTGGTGTGGGCGCGGCACCTCGACGAAGTGCGTGCGGCGCAACGGCTGCGCTACCAGGTGTTTGCGCTGGAGATGGGCGCGCGCTTGCAAACGCCGCTGCCCGGCCACGACTGCGACCTGTTTGACGACTACTGCGAGCATTTGCTGGTGCGCGAGCCGATGCACGGCGACGTGGTGGGTACGTACCGAGTCCTGACCCCGGCGCAAGCCAAACGGGTCGGGTGCTATTACAGCGACACGGAATTCGACCTGACGCGCCTGCATGCTTGGCGCGAGCGCATGGTGGAGCTGGGCCGCTCGTGTGTCCACCCACAACACCGCCATGGCGGCGTGATCATGGCGCTGTGGAAGGCGCTGGCCGATTTTATGGTGCGCAACGGCCTGGATATGATGATCGGGTGCGCCAGTATCCCGATGCAGTACGATGGAGCGCATGGCGTAGCCGCAGGGGGGCACGCCGCGGCCAGCATCTGGCGGCAGGTGCGCCAGCTCCATCTGGCCCCGATCGAATGGCGCGTGCAGCCGCGCGTGCCGCTGCCGCTGCAGGCGCTGGACGACACGCTGCCTGTCGAACCCCCGGCGTTGCTCAAGGGCTACCTGCGGCTGGGCGCTAAAGTGCTGGGGCCGCCGGCGTGGGACCCCGACTTCAACACCGCCGATCTGCCGCTGATGATGCGCCTGACGGACATGCCCGTGCGCTACCGGCGTCATCTGGTGGGGGTGTGATGCGGCGTGAGCGTCGGGGGGGCGAGCCCTGGCGGCCCCACCGCGGTGGATGCGCCCTGGTGGGGCTTGCAGATGGCTGTCACAATACCTGACGCATCACGTCATCTATACCAGCAGGGTGTCCTCGCCTCGAGGGCGCCGACGTTGAAGCGCCACTGCGCATGTCCACACCATGACCCTGACGCCACCGAGCCATCCGCGCCACGCTTTTTTGGACCGCGACCAAAGCATTTTGGCTTTCAACGAACGCGTCCTCGACTGGGCGTGTCGCCGTGACGTGCCGTTGCTGGAGCGGTTGCGCTTTTTGGCCATCGTGTCGTCCAACCTGGACGAATTTTTTGAGGTGCGTTTTGCCCCCCACCACATGGCCCGCCTCACGCACGAGCAGCGCGGCGTGGCCACGGTGGAGACCTACCGCGCCCTGACCGAGCGCATCCACGCCCTGGTGGCGCGGCAGTACGCGATCTACAACGACGAGCTGCTGCCCGCGCTGGAAAAACGCGGCATCCGCATCATCGCGCATGGCGAGCGCAACCCACGCCAGCGCCGCTGGGTGCGTGACTACTTTGTCGAACAGGTGCAGCCGTTGCTGCTGCCGGTGGCGCTGGACCCGGCGCACCCGTTCCCGCAGGTGGCCAACAAGTCGCTCAACTTCATCGTGCGGCTCGGTGGGCGCGATGCTTTTGGGCGCGAACACGAGATTGCCATCGTCAAGGTGCCGCGCGCGCTCAAGCGCTTTGTGCTGATGCCGCCGGTCAAGGGCTCCAAACAGCAGCACTTCGTGTCGATCTCAAGCATCATTCGCGCGCACCTGCCGGACTTGTTCCCCGGGCGCACGGTGGTGGAGTTTTCGCAGTTCCGCGTCACGCGTCACTCGGACCTGGCGCTGGACGAAGAAGAGGTCAAAAACCTGCGCACCGCGCTGCGGCTGGGCTTGCAGCAGCGCCACTTTGGTCAGGCGCTGCGCTTGGAAGTGTCGGCCGGGTGCTCGGACTTTTTGGCCAACTTTTTGCTGCAGCAGTTTGAGTTGCCGCCCGAGAGCCTGTACCGGGTGCCGGGGCCGGTCAACCTGGTGCGCCTCAACCAGTTGGTCGACCAGATCGACGCGCCGGCGTTGCGCTTTGAGCGTTACACCCCAGGCTGGCCGGTGGCGTTGACGCCGGGGCAGTCGTTTTTCGAGCGGCTCAAGCAGGGCGACGTGTTGATCCATCAGCCCTACGAGAACTTCGACGCCGTGTTGGCCTTCCTGCGCGAGGCGGTCGAAGACCCGAACGTGCTGGCCATCAAGCAAACCATTTACCGCACCGGCAAGCGCGGGGCGATGACCGAGCTGCTGCGCGAGGCGGTGCGCCGTGGCAAAGAGGTCACGGCGGTGGTGGAACTCAAAGCCCGCTTCGACGAAGAAGCCAACATCGACCACGCCGAGCGGCTCGAATCGGTGGGTGCGCAGGTGGTCTACGGCATCGTCGGCCTCAAGACGCACGCCAAGATGCTGCTCGTCACCCGGCGCGAGGACGGCCGGCTGGTGCGCTACGCCCACCTGTCCACCGGCAACTACAACCCGGACACGGCCAAGCTGTACACCGACCTGTCGTACCTGACGGCGGACGAGGACCTCACCGCCGACGTCGACGCCGTGTTCAACCACCTGGCCAGCCAAAACCGCCTGCCGCGCCTGCGCAAAGCGCTGATGGCGCCCTTCCACCTGCAAAAAGGGCTGCTGGAGCGCATCGAGGCCTGCGCCGCGGCGGCCAAGGCCGGGCAGGGCGCGCACATCCTGCTCAAAATGAATGCGCTGACCGACGAGCCGCTGGCGCGCGCCTTGGTGCAGGCCTCGCAGGCAGGCGTGGTGGTCGACGCCGTCGTGCGCGGTGCGTGCGTGCTGCCCGCAGGCGTGCCGGGGTACACGGAGCATGTGCGCATCCGGTCGATCGTGGGGCGGTTGCTGGAACACTCCCGGGTGTTTTACTTCCGTTGGGGCGAGCACGAGGAGTTGTGGCTGGCCAGCGCCGACTGGATGAACCGCAACATGCTGCGGCGCGTGGAGCTGGCCTGGCCGGTAACAGATGCGGCGCTGCGCGCCCGCATCATGGACGAGTGCCTGCGCCTGTACCTGAGCGACCAGCGCGACGCCTGGCTGCTGGAGCCGGACGGCACCTACGTCAAAGCGTCGGAGCGCGCCCCGCGTGGTGCGCGCGCGGGGCTTGTGTCGGCGCAGAGCACGCTGATGAATCGCTACGGCACCAAAGGATGACAACGCGATGACCGACTTGATCCTGTGGCGGCACGCCGAAGCCGAAGATCTGGACGAAACCGACGACGGTGGCGGGGACGACCTGTCGCGCCGCCTGACACCGCGCGGCGAAAAGCAGGCCGCGCGCATGGCCGCGTGGCTGGATCGGCAACTGCCCCACGACGTGCGCATTTGGTGCAGCCCCGCCGTGCGCACCGAACAAACGGTGCTGCCGCTGGGACGCAAGTACCGCATCCACCCCGACCTGGCCCCGGGCGCGGACGTGGCCACGCTGCTGCGTGTGGCCCAGTGGCCGCAGGCGCGCCAGCCGGTGCTGATCGTGGGGCATCAGCCCACGCTGGGGCAGGCCATCGCGCAGCTGTTGGGCATGGCGGCGGGGCACTGCTCGGTGCGCAAGGGGGCCGTGTGGTGGCTGCGCCATCGCGAGCGCGACGGCGCAGCCCAGACCGTGGTGCTGTGCGTGCAAACGCCGGAACTGCTGTAGGGCACGCGCAGCCCTACAGCAACGCCAGCTGCAGCCGCCACGGCGTGCGCGCCCACGCCTCGGCTTCCTCGTGCAACAACCAGGCCGATTGGGGGTACTGGTGGGCCCAGCCACGGGCGGCGCTGAGTTTGAAGGTCTGGCGCGCGCTGTAGCGCAGCGTCAGCGCGTGCAGCGCCGGGTCTTTGCGCGCGTGGCACAGCAGCACCGCCAGGCGCAGGCACATCAACTGCTTGGCAAACAGCTCGTCGTGCAGCGCCGCTTCGACTTTGCGCAGCTTGCCGCGCTGGCCCAGCACCAACAGGCTGAGGCGGTGCAACTCCGGCAGCGAAAACCCCGGCGCGTCCACATGGTCCAGGATGTAGGCGCCGTGCTTGTGCGCGTCGGTGTGCGAAATGTGCGCGCCGATTTCGTGCAGCCGCGCCGCCCACGCCAGCTTTTGCGAGTAGCGGCCGTTGCGAGGATCGGGTACGGCCACCTGCTCGAACAGGTGCACCGCCACGGCGCGCACGCGCTCGGCCTGGGCGGCGTCGACGTTGAATTTTTGGGCCAGCCAGCGCACCGTGCGTTCACGCACGTCGGTGCTGTCGTGGGCGCGGTCGATCAAGTCGTACAGCGCCCCCTGGCGCAGCGCGCCCTGGGCGCGGTGCACCTCGTGCCAGCCGAACAGCTCGAACAACGCCAGCATGATGCTCAGGCCGCCCGCCAGCACCGGACGACGGTCATCCTTGAGGCCCTCCAGCCGCAGCGCGTCCACGTGCCCGGCGCGCACCAGCCGGTCGGCGATCCAGTCCAGCCCCTCGCGCGTGATGACGCCCGGCGCAAACCCGGCGTGCGCGAGCATGTCCGCCAGCGCCCCCGCCGTGCCGGACGATGCGTAAACCGCGTCCCAACGGCCGGGCGGAAACAGGTCCAGCGCTTCGTCCAACACCGCCTGCGCCGCCACCACCGCCTGGCGCAGCGCGCGTTCGCTCACGGCGCCACCGGCAAAGTAGCGCGTTGACCACGCCACGCTGCCCAGCGGGTACGACTCCATGCGCTGCGGTCGGTACCCCTGGCCCAGGATAACCTCGGTGGAGCGCCCGCCGATGTCCACCACCAGGCGACGCTCGTCCGACTGCGGCAACAGGTGGGTGACCCCTTGGTAAATCAGGCGCGCTTCCTCGTGGCCGGCCACGACGTCGATGGGAAAGCCCAGGATCTGCTCGGCACGCTGCACAAAGACGTCGCGGTTGCGCGCCTCGCGCAGCGTCTGGGTGGCCACCGCACGCACCTGACGCTTGTCAAAGCCACGCAGGCGCTCGGCAAAACGGGCCAGGCAGGCCCAGCCCCGCTCCATCGCCTCGTGCGTCAGTTGCTTGTCGCTGCCCAACCCGGCACCCAGGCGCACGGTCTCCTTCAGGTATTCGACGCGCTCGATGTGGCCGGCTTGGTAGCGGCCAATCTCCAGGCGAAAGCTGTTGGAGCCCAGGTCCAACGCGGCCAGCAGGGTTCCGTCTTGCATGCGGTGCGTGCTCGGGGGGCGTGAAGCAACAGCCCGCCAGCATACCAGAGCCGCCGCCCGCGGTTCGTGGCCGCGCGCACCAACACAGTGTCACGAAACCGTCACACACGGTGCCTACGATGTGCAGCACGGTCGCTTGTGCGGTGGCCGGGTTGTGACCAGTCAACGGAGTTTTACGGATGAAGCTGAACAAACTCGTCGCCCTGATGGGCATCGTCACCTTGGGCTTCACCGCCCAGCATGCCATGGCCCAGGCGGCGCAGGTTGACCCGGCGCTGCCCAAGTACGAAAAAGCCCCGGGCGTGTCGGGCAATTTCACCAGCATCGGCTCGGACACGCTCAACAACCTGATGACGCTGTGGGCCGAGGAGTTCAAGCGCCTGTACCCCAACGTCAACATCCAGATCCAAGGGGCGGGTTCGTCCACCGCGCCGCCTGCGCTGACCGAGGGTACGTCCAACTTCGGCCCGATGAGCCGCTTGATGACCGCCAAGGAGGTCGAAGCGTTTGAGAAAAAACACGGCTACAAGCCGCACCCCGTGCCGGTGGCCATCGACGCGCTGGCCGTGTACGTGCACAAGGACAACCCGATCAAGGGCTTGAGCATCGAGGAGGTGGACGCGATCTTTTCCAGCACGCGCAAGTGCGGCCACGCCAGCGACATCACCAAGTGGGGCCAGGTGGGGCTGACGGGTGAGTGGGCCAACCGCGACATCGCGCTGTACAGCCGCAACTCGGTGTCGGGCACCTACGGCTACTTCAAGGAGGTGGCGCTGTGCAAGGGTGACTTCAAGCGCAACGTGGCCGAGCAGCCCGGTTCGGCGTCGGTGGTGCAGTCGGTGGCCACGCAGCTCAACGCCATCGGTTACTCGGGCATCGGCTACAAGACCTCGGGCGTGCGCGCGCTGCCGCTGTCGAAGAAGAAGGGCCAGCCGTTCGTCGAGCCAGATCCCAAGCATGCGGTGGATGGCAGCTACCCGCTGGCGCGCATCCTCTACGTGTACGTCAACAAAAAGCCCAACCAGCCGCTGCCGCCGCTGGAGCGCGAGTTCTTCAAGATGGTGCTGTCGCAGCAAGGGCAAATGGTCGTGGTCAAAGACGGCTTTGTGCCGCTGCCGGCCACGCTGGCCAAAAAAGCCGTGGATGAGTTGACCAAGTGAGTGCGGGGGCAGCCATGATGATTCGCCCTGCCTTGAGTGCGGCTGCCCTGGCGGCGTGGTTGGCAGGTTGCGCTTCGCAGCCAGCCGCCACCGGTCAATCCACCGGTGGCCAAGCGCCCGCCGCCGCTGCAGCGTCGGCCCCCACCACCGCGGCTGCCGCGGCGCCGACGTCGGCGCCGGCCCAGGCTGCCGAGTTTTACGTCGTGCTGCCCGAGGACGGGCGGTACTACGCGTTTGGCAGCTTCAAGCTGTACCAGGACTACCTGGCCCACGGGGAAGTGGCGCTGACGCGCACGCGCATCGGCGCCGGCCCGACCGGACAGACCGTCGTCTTCGGTATCACCGGCGACGATGTCAAGTCCGGCAAGCCCAGCGTGGCCGAACTGGTCTACGATGGCCAGTTGACGCCCGCGGCCAACTTCTACGGTGAAGTTTTTAAAAACGGACGCTACTACGTCTTTGACAATCTTGCCCTGTTGCGCGAGTTTGCCGCCCACGGTGAAGTGCCGTACTCGTACACCGACATCGGTGCGGGGCCCCAAGGGGCCACCGTCGTGTGGGTGATGGACAAAGAGGGGTACGCCAAAGGCAAGCCCAGCGCACGTGGGCAACGCTTCCAGAGCTTGCGCGCGGGCAAGTGACGTTGCCTTTGTGCGCTCGTCATCGTGGCCGGGGCACGCAAGCCCCGGCCCTTGTTTGCATGACCGCTGATTGAACACGAGCTCAACCGACCCTCCATGAACGACAACCCGAACGCGGCTGCCAACGCACGCAGCCTGACCGTCCTCAGTGTGGACCGTGCCATGGGCCGGCGGCTGTGGACCGACCGCTGGTTCAAATACCTGATGACCATCGGTGGCCTGGGCGTGATCGTGGCCATTTCGGCCATCTTTTTCTACCTGGCCAGCGTGGTGGTGCCGCTGTTTACACCGCCCAAGGTGGATGCACAGACGTCGTACCCGGCGCCGGGCAACGCGCAGCAGCCGGCGGTGCTGTTGCAGGCGGACGAGCGGCTGGAAGCCTTGGTGCGCGCGCAGGCCGACGGCCGCGTGGTGTTTGCCGATTTCGCCAGCGGCCAGCCGCAGGCCGAGGTCGTGCTGCCGCTGCCGGCTAGCAGCGCCGTGCGATCGTCGGCAGCCGCCGACCGTGCGGTCAGCGTGATGGCGTTGGGGCTCGACGACGGCCGCGCACTGGTGGCCAAAGTGGGGTTCAAGACCAGCTTCGACGCCGAGGCGCGGCGCATTATCGAGCCGCAAGTGGAATACCCCGTCGGTGAGCAGCCGGTGGCCATCGACCCGCAGCAGCGCCCGTTGGTGAAATTGGCGGTGCAGCACAGCGCGGACGGAACCACGCTGGCCGCATTGACGGACGACGGACGCCTGTGGGTCAGTGGCTTGGCCGTGGAGCGCAACCCCATCACCGGCGAAGAAAAGGTGCAAAGCAGCGCGGCCGAAATCCAGCCCGCGCCCCCGTCGGTGCGGGACGTATTGATCGAGTTCAAGCAGCGCGAACTGTTCGTGCTGTCGGGCGATCGAGAGCTTTGGCGCTACGACATCAGCGACAAATCCGCCCCCCAGTTGTTGGAGAAGGTGCAGTTGGTCGGGGCGAACGAGCGCGTGACCGCGCTGACGATGCTGTCCGGGGGGTTTTCGATCATCGTCGGCACCGACCGGGGCAACGTGGCGCAATGGTTCCCGGTGCGCGAGGAAGGCACGCGCTTCAAGCTGACCCACATCCGCGACTTCAAGCCCATGCCGGCCGCGGTGACGGTGCTGGAGCCCGAATACCACCGCAAGGGCTTCATGGCGGGCGATGCCAAGGGCAACCTGGGCAGCTACTTCGCCACATCCAAGCGGTTGCTGTTTCAGCGCCCGCTGTCCGACCAGCCGCTGGTGCGGCTGGGCTACCCGCCGCGCGGCAACGCCTACATCGCGCAAGACGCGGCGGGGCGCCTGCACGTCGCCCGCGTGCACAACGAGTATCCCGAGGTGTCGTTCTACGCCGTTTGGCAAAAGGTCTGGTACGAAAGCTACGAGGAGCCAGCGTACGTGTGGCAGTCGTCGGCGGCCAACGCCAACTTCGAACCCAAGTTCAGCCTGACGCCATTGACCTATGGCACGCTCAAGGCGGCCTTCTACGCGATGATCGTGGCCGTCCCGCTGGCGCTGCTGGGGGCGATTTACACCGCGTACTTCATGTCACCCAAGATCCGCGGTGCGATCAAACCCACCATTGAGGTGATGCAGGCGCTGCCCACCGTGGTGTTGGGCTTTTTGGCGGGTTTGTGGCTGGCGCCGTTTGTCGAAAACAACCTGGCCGGCGTGTTGCTGACGATCGCCACTTTTCCGCTGGCGTTTTTTGCTGCGGCGTGGCTGTTTGCGTTGCTGCCCGAGGCGGTCCGCCTGCGCGTGCCGCCTGGGTGGGAGGCGGCTTGGCTGGTGCCTGTGGTCGTGTTGCAGGTGTGGCTGTGCTTGACGCTGGGCCACCCTATCGAAGCAGCGCTCTTTGGCGGCGACATGCCCAACTGGCTCAGCAACGTGGCCGGCATCAAGTTCGAGCAACGCAACTCGCTGGTGGTGGGCATCGCGATGGGCTTTGCGGTGACGCCGACCATCTTCTCGATCGCCGAAGATGCCATCTTTTCGGTGCCCAAGCACCTCACGACAGGTTCGCTGGCCTTGGGGGCGACGCCCTGGCAGACCCTCACCCGCGTGGTGCTGCTCACCGCCAGCCCGGGCATTTTCTCCGCCATCATGATCGGGTTGGGCCGCGCGGTGGGTGAGACGATGATCGTGCTGATGGCCACGGGCAACACCGCGGTGATGGACTGGAGCATTTTCACGGGTTTTCGCACCTTGTCGGCCAACATCGGGGTGGAGATGCCCGAAGCCGGCGTGGGGGAAACGCACTACCGGCTGCTGTTTTTGTCGGCACTGGTGCTGTTTGCGTTCACGTTCGTTGTCAACACGTTGGCCGAGCTGGTGCGGCAGCGGCTGCGCGAGCGCTACCAAACCATTTGAGCATGCGCCCATGCACACCGGTACACACACCATGAGAGACTGGATCAAATCGGGTTCGCCCTGGATATGGATGACGGCCGGCGCGGTGGCGCTGTCGGTGCTGGCGGTGGCCTTTGTGTTGTGGATGACCGCGGCGCGCGGCCTGACGCACTTTTGGCCCAAGGCGGTGCTGGAGGCCAACTACCGCGACGGCGAGCAAACCGTGCGCGTCATCGGCGAGTTGCGCGAACGCGAAGAGGTGGCGGTACGCCGGCTGCTGGAGGCCGGCATCAAGCTCGACACGCGCGAGCCGTTTGTGGAGCGCGTGCTCATCAAGCTGGGCAACCGCGACCTGACCGGGCAGGACTTTCGCTGGTTTGCCTCGCCCCTGCTCAGCGACATCCGTTACCCGCATGACCTCTTGACGGTCGAGCGCCACGAGTGGGGCAATTTTTACGGCCACCTCAAGGCCGTCAAAGAAAACGGTCAGGTCGTGGCCGAAGGAGCCGAGGCGTGGCCGCAACTGCAACAACGCGTGCAGCGCGCGCAAGCCCTGTTCAAGGCCATTTACCGGCTGGAAAAGCAAGACATCGGCGACGTCAACTACCGGTTGGAGCAATTGCGGCTGCGCGAGCGCAAGGCCCAGCTGCAAGGACGGCTGGACGACGCCCTGCGCGCCGAGTTGCAGCGCCAGCGCGACGCGCTGCAAGCCGAGTTCGACGGCCTGCAGCAGCGCTTGCAAACGTTGCGCGACGAGCTGGCGCGCGACGCGCTGGTGGCCGAAGTGGCCGACGGCAGCGTGGTGGAGGTGCCGCTGGCCAAGGTGGCCGACGTGTACCAACCCAACGCCATGGGGTTGACCGACAAGGCGGCGCACTACGCGCGCAAATTCTGGGAGTTTCTCAGCGACGACCCGCGCGAGGCCAACACCGAAGGCGGCATCTTCCCGGCCATCTTCGGCACCGTTGCGATGGTGCTGGTGATGTCGGTCATCGTGACGCCGTTTGGCATCATGGCGGCGGTGTACATGCGCGAATACGCCAAGCAAGGGCCGCTGATTCGCATCATCCGCATCTCGGTCAACAACCTGGCGGGGGTGCCCTCGATCGTGTACGGCGTGTTTGGCCTGGGCTTTTTCGTCTATGTGCTGGGGGGCAACATCGACCGGCTGTTTTACCCCGAGGCGTTGCCCGCGCCCACCTTCGGCACGCCGGGCCTGTTGTGGGCGTCGCTGACGCTGGCCATCCTGACGCTGCCGGTGGTGATCGTGGCCACCGAAGAGGGGCTGGCGCGTGTGCCCCGCTCGGTGCGCGAGGGCAGCCTGGCGCTGGGCGCGACGAAGGCCGAGACGCTGATCCGCACCGTGCTGCCGATGGCCAGTCCGGCGATGATGACCGGCCTGATTTTGGCGGTGGCGCGCGCTGCGGGCGAGGTGGCCCCGCTGATGCTGGTTGGCGTGGTCAAACTGGCCCCGTCGCTGCCCATCGATGGCTACGCGCCGTTCATCCACCTGGAGCGCAAGTTCATGCACCTGGGCTTCCACATTTACGACGTGGGTTTCCAAAGCCCCAACGTGGAAGCGGCCCGGCCGCTCGTGTACGCCACGGCGCTGCTGTTGGTGCTGCTCATCATGGTGCTCAATTTGGCGGCGATCAAGCTGCGTAACCACCTGCGCGAAAAATACCGCGGATTGGAAAGCGTCTGAATCATGAACCAAGCGACCGAAAAAACCACGTTTGTCCACACCCACGCCGCCTTCCACCAGGCGCCGCCGCTGGACAGCCTGCCCAAAGCCCTGGAGGTGCGCAACCTCAACCTGTGGTACGGCGACAAGCACGCGCTGCACAACATTTCGATGGGCATTCCCAAGGGGCGGGTGGTGGCTTTCATCGGCCCGAGCGGCTGCGGCAAATCCACGCTGCTGCGCTGCTTCAACCGCATGAACGACTTGGTGGACAACTGCCGCATCGAGGGAGAAATCCTGCACGAGGGGGTCAACATCTACGACCGCAGCGTCAACGTGGCGCAACTGCGTCGGCGCATCGGCATGGTGTTCCAAAAGCCCAACCCCTTCCCCAAATCGATTTACGAAAACGTCGCTTACGGGCTGCGCCTGCTCGGGGTCAAAAACAAGGCGTACATTGACGAGGTGGTCGAAAAATCGCTGCGTGGCGCGGCGCTGTGGGACGAGGTCAAGGACCGGCTCGACGCCAACGGTCTGAGCCTGTCGGGCGGTCAGCAGCAGCGCTTGGTGATCGCGCGCGCCATCGCGTTGGAGCCCGACGTGCTGCTGCTGGACGAGCCGTGCTCGGCGCTGGACCCGATTTCCACCGCCAAAATCGAGGAACTGCTCATCCAGCTCAAGGAAAAATACACCATCGTCATCGTGACGCACAACATGCAGCAAGCGGCGCGCGTATCGGACTACACCGCCTACATGTACCTGGGCGATTTGATCGAGTACGACGCCACCGACAACATCTTCACCCGCCCCAAACGGCAGGAAACCGAGGACTACATCACCGGCCGCTTCGGCTGAACGACGGTCAGGACAGCAGGAGTCAGCGATGGAAAAACACATCTCCAGCCAATTCGACGCCGAGCTCAATTCCATTTCCACCCGCGTGTTGGAAATGGGCGGGCTGGTGGAGCGGCAAATCCAGTGGGCGGTGCAGGCGTTGCTGGACGAAGACGGCGAGCGCGCCCAGCAGGTGCTGCAGGTCGAACGCGAAATCAACGAGCTTGAATTGGGCATCGATGCCGACCTGTCGACCACCATTGCGCGGCGCCAGCCCACCGCGCGCGATTTGCGCTTCCTCATCGGTATTTCCAAAACCGTGGGCAACCTGGAGCGCGCGGGCGACGAGGCGGCACGCATCGCGCGCATGGCAGCCTCCATCGCCGACAGTGGCCACGCCCGCCGACTGCCGGTGGCGGAGCTGCGCTTGGCGGCGGACCTGGCGGCGGGGATGTTGCGGCGGGCGCTGGACGCTCTGGCGCGGCTGGACGTGGACGAGGCGCTGGCCATCATGCGCGACGACGACCGCATCGACGTGGAGTTCAACGGCTTTGTGCGCAAGCTGGTCACGTTCATGATGGAAGACGCACGCACCATCTCGACCAGCCTGGATTTGCTGTTCGTCGCCAAAGCCATCGAGCGCATTGGCGATCACGCCAAAAATATTGGCGAGTTGATCATTTACATCGTCAAGGGCCTGGACGTGCGCCACGCCCCGTTGGAGCAAGTGGAGTCGGTGGTGCGATGAGAAAGTTGCCGCGGGTGTTGGTGGTGGAAGACGAACCGGCGATCGCCGAGCTGATCGCCGTCAACCTGCGTCACAACGGCTTTGCCCCCACGGTGGTGTTCGACGGCGAAGCGGCCCAGCGCGAAATGGACGCCGTGCTGCCCGACGTGGTGCTGCTCGACTGGATGCTGCCGGGCAAAAGCGGCGTGCAGCTGGCGCGCGCGTGGCGGCTCGACGAGCGCACGCGGGCGGTGCCGATCATCCTGCTGACCGCGCGCGGCGAAGAGTCCGACAAGGTGCAGGGGCTGGACGCGGGCGCCGACGACTACGTGACCAAGCCGTTTTCGACGCAGGAGCTGCTGGCCCGCATTCGCGCGGTGTTGCGCCGCCGTGCGCCGGAGAGCGTGCCCGACACGGTGCACATCGGCGCGTTGGTGCTGGATGCGGCCGCGCACCGCGTGACATGGCAGGGGCAGGAGATCAAACTGGGCCCCACCGAATTTCGCCTGCTGCACTACCTGATGAAGCACCCGGAGCGCGTGCACAGCCGCGCCACGCTGCTGGACCGCGTGTGGGGCGACCACGTGTTCATCGAAGAGCGCACGGTGGACGTGCACATCAAGCGCTTGCGCGAGGCGTTGGGTGGCGCGGCGGCGATGATCGAAACGGTGCGTGGTGCCGGCTACCGCCTGAGCGCGGCCGCTGCGGCGGCTTGATCCAGCTCAGCGTGCCGGGGCTGCGAGCCGCTATCATCCGTTCGCATGTGGCAGCGCACAATCGCTTTGGTGGCATGCGCCAGTGGCGGCGCCGCGCTGGTGTGGCTGCTGTTGCCCGGTCGTGGATTGGGGTGGGTCGGCGCACTGGCCGGTGCCGTGGCGTGGCAAGTCTGGGACCACCGCCGCTGGCGTGCGGTGCTGACCTGGCTGCGTGAACCTCGGCCGGCGGACACCCCCGAGGTGGACGGCGCCTGGGGCGAGCTGGTGGCACGGGTGCGCCGTGCCCTCAAGGCCGCCAACCGCAAAGCGCGCAAGGCGCAGGCGCGGCTGCAGGAGTTTTTGTCCGCCATCCAGGCGTCCCCCAACGGTGTGGTGCTGCTCAGCAAAGAAGGCACGATCGAGTGGTGCAACGTGATGGCGGGCGAGCACCTCGGTTTCGACGCCAAGCGCGACCTCGGCCAGCGCATCCGCAACCTGGTGCGCGACCCCGTGTTCATTCAGTACCTGAACCAGCGCGACTTCACCCAGCCGGTCGAAATCGACGCGCGCCAGGCGCGGGCCGGCCAGCCCCGGCGCATCGCGGTGCAGATCTTCCCGTACGCCAAGGGGCGCCGCTTGCTGCTGACGCGCGACGTCACCGCGCTGCAGTTGGCCGAGGCCATGCGGCGCGACTTTGTGGCCAACGTCTCGCACGAAATCCGCAGCCCCTTGACGGTGATCGCCGGGTTTATTGAAACGCTGCAAACGTTGCCGTTGGATGAGGCGCAGCGTCAGCACTACCTCGGGTTGATGGCGCAGCAGGCCCAGCGCATGCAGGCGCTGGTGGACGATTTGCTGACCCTGTCGCGCCTGGAAGGCAGCCCCGCCCCCGACGCCAGCCATTGGGTGGCCGTCTCCGCGCTGGTGGAGGAGGCCGCGGCCCATGCGCGCGCGCTGGCCGACGTGCTGCACGGTGGAGGCCAGACCATCGAGGTGCAGCGTGGCCCGGAGGTGGAGGTTGCGGGCCACGCCGGTGAACTGGCCAGCGCGCTGGGCAACCTGGCCAGCAACGCGGTGCGCTACACGCCCGCGGATGGCCATATCACGGTGGGCTGGACGGTGCTGCCCGACGAGACCGTGGACATCTGGGTGCGCGACGACGGCCCCGGCATCGCGCCGGAGCACCTGCCGCGCCTGACCGAGCGTTTTTACCGCGTCGACCGCAGCCGCTCGCGTGACACCGGGGGCACGGGCCTGGGGCTGGCCATCGTCAAGCACGTGGCGCAGCGCCACGGTGGCGAGTTGCTGATCGACAGCACCGTCGGTAAGGGCTCGACGTTTCGGTTGCGGCTGCCGCCAGCGCGGGTCATGGTCCTGTCGTCGCCCGACGGGGCGCGCGCGTCCAACCGTCAGGACGCGCCGTCTGCGCTGGGCGCTGCGCGCTCGTAAACCCGCCAGCGCTCGCGGTTTTCGCGCAAGCGTGGCAGGTCAGCGCGCAGGGTCCACTGGTCGGGGTCGATGGCACGGGCGCGCGGTCCTGCCACAAGCAACGGGCAGCGCTGCGCGCTGCGGCTGTCCAGCCGTTGCACGGCCAGCCCACCGTGCAGGCGCAGCGCGCCAATGTCCCCCGGGGAAAGCCCCGTCACCGCCACGCACGCCTGGGCGGGCACCAGCCGCGCGATGCGCTCGCTGATCGGCCGCAGGCCCAAACCCCAGTTGAGCAGCGGCAGCCACAGCGTCATCAGCAGCAACCAGTTGAGCGTGAAGCCTGCCGCCGACAGCACCAGCCCCTTCCACAGCGCGGGCGCGTGCCGGCCCAAGCGCCACACCACCAGCGCCAGCCACAGTGCGGTGCCGGCCAGCGCCGCGCCCAACAACACGGGGTGCAACGCCGGCTCGAAGCCCGGGGCCGCGCGGGCCACGTTGGCGGCCGGTTTGGCGGGCACGCCGGTCATCATCGCCACCCAGATGACCCAGACGATGACCGCAGCGCCGCTGTACAGCAACACGGCAAACCAGTCGATCGCGGCGCTAAGGCTGCCGCGCAGGGTTGGCAAGGCCCACGCCGCCAGCGTGGCGATGCTGGGCAGCGCCAACACCAGCACACGGTCGTTGGCGCCATCGGCCACGCTGGCCAGCAGCACCACAAGCGCTTGCGTCAGCGGCCAGCCGATGTGGGGTGAGCGCAGGTGCGCACGCCAGCGCCACAGCGCCCACAGGGCCAGCACGGCGCTGGGCCAGACAAACCAAGCCAGCAGACGGCCCAAGCTTCCCCAAGCCGCCAGGCTGGTCAGATCGAAGCCATCCGGCCAGCCGTACGCCGTCCAACCCAAGCCAGCCGGGTGCAGCGCCCAGGTCAACCCCAAGGCAGCGGCACATCCCGCCAGGGCCAGCACGACGCGGCTGGGCGGCATTCCCGTGCGCCACCACCACGCGGCTTGCGCCAGGGCCAGCGGCCCCACCAGCCACGGCGCTCCGCTCAACGCCAGCACGAACGCCGCGGCCCACGTTCCGCCGACGGCGGCCCCCAAGCGGACCGAAGTGGGTTGGGGCGCGCCGCCGGACGACCATCCGTGGGCGCCCGCCCAACCCCACAGGGCCACGCCAGCCAGCTGCAGGGCCGTGGGGGTGGTTTCGTGCGCCAGCATGGCCAACCCCAGGGTGGCCACCAACGCCAACAACGCACCGTCGGCCACCGCGCGCGCATAGTCCACGGGCGCCACCGCTTCGCCCAACGCGGGCGCCAAGGGTTGCGCCGCCGGCAGGCGCGCCAGACGGTACACGCTGTACCAGGTGCATGCCAGCGTCAGCCCCAGCGCCAGCACAAAAGGCAGGCGCGCCGCCACCAACGTGGGCAAGGGCAGCCACGCGATGGCCGCCGCGCCCAGCCAATAGGGCAGCCAAGCCAGGGGCAACACGGTTTCGCCCAACACCTGCGGCACGTGCCATGGGCCGCCAGCGTGCATCTCGAGCATCACGGCCAGCGACGTCAGGTCGGCCCCCCGCCAGGGGTCACGCCCCCAAAACCCCGGCAGCACGTACGCCGCCATCAACAGCCAGGGCACCCAGCGTGGCAAGCGGCGCACCGCTTGGGGCACGACCAGGGCGGGGGTAGGGCGGTTCATGCAGGCATCTCCAAGCCGACCGGGGCGTGTGCGGTGCCCAAAAACAAACAGCCCGCAAGCGGGCTGTCATCCACGCAGCGGGCGGTGCGCCCCACGGCGCAAGCGTCACTTGGCCGCAGCGCGAGCGTAGCGGCTTCGGAACTTTTCCACGCGCCCGCCCATGGTGTCCACCGTCTTTTGGGTGCCGGTGTAAAACGGGTGCGATTCGCTGGAGGTTTCCAGCTTGAACAGCGGCAGCTCGCGGCCGTCGTCGAGCTTGATCGTTTCCTTGGTGGGCGCGCACGAGCGGATGATGAACTGCGCGCCGTTGGACAGGTCGACGAAGCAGACTTCGCGGTAGTTCGGGTGGATGCCTTCTTTCATGGTCGCTTTCCTGCTGGCAGCAGCCACGGCCGGCCCATCCGGCGCACTTGCTGCAAAGTCTTTTATTATAAATGAACCGACGTCGCCTCAGCCGCCCCGGCGCATGAGCTCGAAGAACTCCTGGTTGTTCTTGGTTTGCTTCATGCTCTTGAGCACCATCTCCATGGCCTCGATCTCGTCCATGTTGTAGAAGAACTGCCGCAGGATGCGCGTCTTTTGCAGCACTTCCGGCGGCAGCAGCAGCTCCTCGCGCCGGGTGCCGGAGCGGCTGAGCTGGATCGAGGGGAAGACGCGCTTTTCGTACAGGCGGCGGTCGAGGTGGATTTCGCAGTTGCCGGTGCCCTTGAACTCCTCAAAGATCACCTCGTCCATGCGGCTGCCGGTGTCCACCAACGCGGTGGCGATGATGGTCAGGCTGCCACCTTCTTCGACGTTGCGCGCCGCCCCGAAGAAGCGCTTGGGCCGCTGCAGCGCGTTGGCGTCCACCCCGCCGGTCAGCACCTTGCCCGACGAGGGCAGCACGTTGTTGTAAGCGCGCGCCAGCCGGGTGATCGAATCCAGCAGGATCACCACGTCTTTTTTCAGTTCGACCAGCCGCTTGGCGCGCTCGATAACCATCTCAGCCACGTGCACGTGGCGCGCCGCCGGCTCGTCGAAGGTCGAGGCGATGACCTCGCCGCGCACGGTGCGCTGCATTTCGGTCACTTCCTCGGGGCGCTCGTCCACCAGCAGCACCATCAGCGTCACTTCGGGGTAGTTGGTGGTGATGGCGTGCGCGATGTGTTGCATCATGACCGTCTTGCCGCTCTTGGGCGGCGCCACGATCAGGGCACGCTGGCCCTTGCCGATCGGGGCGATGATGTCGATGATGCGGCCGGTGATGTTTTCTTCGCTCTTGAGACCCTCGCGCTCCAGCTTCATCTGCTCCTTGGGGAACAGCGGCGTGAGGTTCTCGAACATGATCTTGTGCTTGTTCTGCTCGGGCGGCAGGCCGTTGATCTTGTCGAGTTTGTTGAGGGCAAAGTAGCGCTCGCCGTCTTTGGGGATGCGCACGTCGCCCTCGACCATGTCGCCGGTGTGCAGGTTGAAGCGGCGGATCTGGCTGGGCGAGATGTAGATGTCGTCGGTGCTGGCGGTGTAGCTGGCGCTCGGGTCGCGCAGGAAGCCAAAGCCATCCGGCAGCACTTCCAGCACCCCATCGGCAAACACCTGTTCGCCCGCTTTGGCGCGTTTTTTGATGATGGCGAACATCAGCTCCTGCTTGCGCATGCGGCCGGTGTTGTCGATTTCGAGCGACTCGGCCATCTTGAGCAGTTCGGAAACGTGCAGGGCTTTGAGTTCGTTGAGGTGCATGGGGAACTCCGTGCGAAAGGAGTGCGCCGCGCGCGAGGCGCGCAAGTCGAACCCGGCGGTACGCCGCGTGGTCAGAGGACGTGGGAAAAACGTTGTGGCCAGCGCAATGGCCTATCAACGGGGATGGCCGCTGCGACGTCAACGGCCCCCGTGGACGACGCCCGCCCACAGATGCGGCGCGTCAACCAACCTCGGTATTATGGCATGGTGCGCGTGTCGCCCACCATGCCACGTGGCGACTCAGGCCAAAAACGGTTCGATGAAGCTGACCAACTGCGCCTTGGACAGCGCACCCACCTTGGTGGCCGCAAGCTTGCCGTCTTTGAACAGCATCAACGTCGGGATGCCGCGGATGCCAAACTTGGCCGGCACTTCGCGGTTTTCGTCCACGTTGACTTTGGCCACCTGCAGTTTGCCTTGGTACGCCTGCGCAACCTCGTCCAGAATCGGGGCGATCATGCGGCAAGGCCCGCACCATTCGGCCCAAAAGTCCACCAGCACCGGTGTGCTGGCGCCCAGCACATCGCGGTCGAAGGTGGCGTCGGTCACGTGTTGGATGAGGTCACTGGCCATGGTGGTGAACTTGGACGTTGGACGAAAGGATGGTGTGGGCTTGGAAGGTGACGAGCCTTGACCCCGGCACTGGCTACACAGTTAGGGCTGCTTGGTTCCCCACCTGACCCGGTTGGCCGCTTCACCATGCGGGAAGGCCCGTCAGGACGCATTGTATGCCACGGCTATGCACCTTGCAGCACGTGGTGGCGGTCGATGCCGAAGCGGCGCATTTTTTCCCACAGCGTTTTGCGGCTGATGTCGAGCTGCTGCGCGGCCAGCGTGACGTTGCCTTGCGTCGCTTGCAGCGTGCGCACGATGTGCATGCCTGGCAACATCAGGGGGTGGCGGGCGACGTCGTGACGGAATGGGTTGACCGCAACGTGGTGCCCTATTACAAAGGCACCTGGGCCAGCGTCAAGAAGGTCGGCACCGTCGAGACGTGGCGGCGTACGATCTCCTTCAAGGAGCGACGTTACGCCTGATAGGCGCCTGGCGCCGGGTACCCCAGCGGTGTGGCGGGGTGCCTGTGGCTGAGGTAAAAAAGCGGGCGCGGGCACGCCACCCAGCGCAGGCGTGCCCGCGCCGGCCCATAACGAGGAGCAACGACATGCAGCCAAATGTGAGGGGTACGGACGACCTGGGCCAGGTCCGCGGGGTGGCCTGCCGGCCGGCGTGGAGGGACGATGCCGCGGCGGCGTGGACGGAAACCGCGGCCTGGGCCGCCGAGTTGCTGAGCACCCGCTGCAACGTGTCGCCCAAGCGCTTGGGTGAGCCGGGACCCACCGCGTTGCAGGTGCAGGCCCTTTTCGAGGCGGCTGCCACCGCCCCGGACCACGGCCTGTTGCAGCCGTGGCGCTTCATTGTCGTGCCGCCGCAGCGGCGGGCCGACCTGGGCGAGGTGTTCATGCAAGCGCTCATCGATCGCGACCCGGGCGCCACGCCCGAGCAGCTTCAAGCGGCGCGGGAAAAGGCCCATCGCGCACCGCTGCTGATGCTGGTGGTGGCTCGGCTGGGCCAGAGCACGCCCGGCGGTGTGCCCGACATCGAAAAGATGGTGTCCGTCGGCGCGGCGGTCCAAAACATGTTGCTGATGGCCCACGCCATGGGGTTGGGCGCCGGACTGACCAGCGGGCAGGCGTTGCACACCGAGCGCATGGCCCGCTTTTTCGGGCTGCAGCCGGGCGAGCAGGCGGTGTGTTTTGTCAACGTCGGCACGGTGGTCAAGGCCAAGCCGGCGCGGCTGCGCCCCGAGGTCGCAAGTTTTGTCTGCAGCCTCTGAGGCTTTGCCCCCGACACGCACGCCTACAATGCGGCCATGACCTACGTCGTCCTGGCCCGCAAGTACCGCCCCAAGACCTTCGCCGAGATGGTGGGGCAAGAGCACGTGGTGCAGGCGCTGGGCAACGCGCTGCGCAGCGCGCGGCTGCACCATGCCTACCTGTTCACGGGTACGCGTGGGATCGGCAAAACAACCGTATCGCGCATCCTGGCCAAGTCACTCAACTGCACCGGGCCTGACGGGCAGGGCGGCATCACCGACACCCCCTGTGGGGTCTGTGACGCCTGCCGCGCCATCGACGCGGGGCGCTTTGTCGACTACACCGAGCTGGATGCGGCCTCCAACCGTGGCGTGGACGAGGTGCAGACGCTGCTGGAGCAAGCGGTGTACAAGCCCGTCCAAGGCCGCTTCAAGGTCTTCATGATCGACGAAGTGCACATGCTCACCAACACCGCGTTCAACGCGATGTTGAAAACCTTGGAGGAGCCGCCGCCGTACCTGAAGTTCGTGCTGGCCACCACCGACCCGCAAAAGGTGCCGGTGACGGTGCTGAGCCGCTGCCTGCAGTTCAACCTGCGGCCCATGGCCCCTGACACCGTGGCCGAGCACCTGGCCCGCGTGCTGCACGCCGAAGGCATCGAGGCCGAGCCTGCGGCGTTGAAGCTGCTGGGGCGCGCGGCGCGCGGCTCGATGCGCGATGCGCTCAGCCTCACCGACCAGGCCATAGCCTATGGTGGCGGCGCGGTGCGCGCCGCGCAGGTGCGCGCCATGCTGGGCGCCGTGCAGCGCGAGCATGTGACGGCCTTGCTGCAAGCGGTGGCCGCAGGCCGCGCGGACGAGGTGGTGCGCTTGGTCGACGCCATGCGTGCCGAGGGCGTGGGCGCCGCGGCCACGTTGGAGGAAATGACCGCCGTGCTGCACCAGGTGGCCGTGTGGCAATGGACGGGCCTGGATGCCGCCGATGACGACGAGGCCGCGGCCGCCGTGCGGGCGCTGGCGGCGCAGCTCGTGCCGGACCAGGTGCAACTGCTGTACAGCCTGGCGTTGCACGGACGGGCTGAATTGGGGCTGGCGCCGGACGAGTACGCCGCCCTGACCATGGTGTTGCTGCGGGCGTTGAGTTTTGCCCCCGCGGCGCCCGCACCAGGGGGGGGCGGCGTGGCCTCGGCCCCGCCGCAGGAAGCGGCCAACGGCCCGCGGCCGGAGGCCGTGGCGCCGCAGCCCGCCCCAACGCCAGCGCAGCCGCGCGAGGCCGTGGCCGCCGCCGTGACGCCGCAGGCGCCGGCCGCCCCGGCCACCCCAGTCACCCCGGTCACGGCGGCAGCCGACGCGGCGGAGCTGGCCGATGCGTGGGCGGCGTTGGTCGATCGCTTGGATCGCGCCGGGCGGCTGCAAGCGCTGGTGCGCGAGTTGGCGTTGCAGTCCACCCTGGTGGCGCGTGAGGCGGGCGGTTGGCGGTTGCGCTGCGCCAGCGCGACCCTGGCCCAAGATGGCCCCCGCCAGCGGCTGCAAAGCGTGCTGGCGCAACACCTGGGGGTGGTGGACGGCTGGACGCTGTCCGTCGAGGTGGGCGCGGTGTCGGACACCCCTGCGCAGCGCCACGCGGCCGCGCGGGCGGCGCGCCAGCTCGCGGCGCAGCAAGCCATCGAGGCCGATCCCGTGGTGCAGGCGCTGCAACGCGACTGGGGCGCCACCGTGGTTGCTGGTAGCATCACGCCCCTTGACGACGCGGCGGCTTGAGACCCCGTGAGGCCATGAAGACGGTTTGACCAACGGAAGGCACCATGTTCAACAAAGGACAACTCGCAGGGCTGATGAAACAAGCCCAGGCCATGCAAGACAACCTCAAGCGCGCGCAAGAGGAAATCGCCCAGCTGGAGGTGACCGGTGAGGCGGGCGCGGGCTTGGTCAAGGTGACGATGACCGGCAAGCACGACGTCAAGCGCGTCAGCATCGACGCCAGCTTGCTGGCCGACGACAAAGAGATGCTGGAGGACCTGGTGGCCGCGGCGTTCAACGCGGCGGTGCGCAAGGTCGAGGAGGCCACGCAGGAGCGCATGGCCAAGGTCACGGCGGGCATGCCGGGCTTGCCGGGCGGACTCAAGCTGCCGTTCTGACCGGCCCCGGCCATGGCGGGGATGCCGCACCTGGAGCGCCTGACGGCCGCCCTGCAGCGGCTGCCGGGGGTAGGGGCACGCTCCGCAGCCCGCATGGCCTACCATCTGCTGCAACACGACCGGGCCGGCATCGCGGAACTGGCCCAGGCCCTGCTGGCGGCGGGCGACCACGTGCGTCATTGCACGCTGTGCCACACCCTGTGCGAGGACGAGGTGTGCGGCACCTGCGCCGACCCGGCGCGCGACCCCGCGCTGTTGTGCGTCGTCGAAACACCGGCGGATCAAGCGGCGCTGGAGCGCACCGGCACCTACCGTGGGCGCTACTTTGTGCTAATGGGGCGTCTGCGGCCGCTGGATGGCGTGGGGCCCGAGGCCATCGGGCTGCAGGCGTTGCTGCAGCGCCTGCAGGCGGACCCGCCGGTGCGTGAGCTGATCGTGGCCACCAGCTTCACCGCCGAAGGGGAAGCCACGGCGCACGTCGTCACGCAATTGGCGCGCGCGGCAGGGGTGACCGTGACGCGGCTGGCCCGCGGTGTGCCGGTGGGCAGCGAGCTGGAGTTCGTCGACCTCAGCACCATCGCCCACGCGCTGGCCGACCGGCGTCCGGGTTGACCCGCATCGGGTTGACCCGCATCGTACAAATCCCGATGGCCGACGGACACCGGCGGGTGTACCGTGCTGCATGCCATCGCCCTCAGCCCTCGCATGCGTCGGGGTGGGCGGTGACGGGAGGGTGATGCCATGGACAGACGGCGCTGGATGCGCTGGGCTGCCGCGGCCGCGTGGATGGGCGTTGCTGGGGCTGGCCACGCCGCCGATGACACCGTACAGCTGCGCGTACAGGTTGGCTTGGGTTTGCGGGCGCTGCCGCTGTGGTTGGCGCAGCGCCTGGGCTACCTGGCGCAGCACGGCGTGCACGTGCGCTGGGGGACGGAGCTGGACGACTTCGAGCCGGCCGGTCCGACGGTGCACGTGCTGGCGCTGCAAACCCTGGCCCAGCGCGCCTTGCAGGGGCAGCCCGTGCGGGCCTGGATGGCGCTGGTGCGCTCGCCTCAGTTGGGGCTGGGCACCGCCGCCCCGTCGGCGCAGGTGGATGCTTCCTACTGGAGGAGCGCCCGCATCGGCGTGCCCACCGGCACCGAGCTGGCTGCGCCGCTGGCGGCCCAGGTGCTGATGCAGCGCTGGGGGGTGCTGCCGAGCACGCGCCAATGGGTGGTGCTGCGCGGCCCCGCGCAGGCCCAGGCGGCGTTGCTCGAAGGGCAGGTGCAAGCGCTGTGCTGGGGCGAGCCGCTGCTGACCCAGCTCGAGTTGGCCGGCGCGCTGCATGTCCAGGCGGACCTGCGCCACCCTCAGCAGAGCCAACGCTGGCTGGGCGGGCCCTTGGTGTGCACGTGCCTGTGCTGCATGGCCGACGACGTGGGCCACCCGGCGCTGGGGCGCTTTGCTCTGGCGGTGCAGCGTGCGTTGCGCTGGCTGTCGTCGGCCTCGGCGATCGACCTGGCGGAGCACGCGGAGGTGGCTGGCATGGCCCATGAGCGCGCGCTCTTTTTGCAAATGATGGATCGGCTGCGCGCCACCTACAGCGTGGAGGGCGCGCTGGACGTGACCACGATGCGGCAGTCGATGCGGCTGTTGGCCGCGCTGCCGGGTGGGGTGACGTACCAAGGGCTGGACGCGGCACGGCTGGTGGCGCGCGTGCCCCTGGCGGCGGGCTGACAGCGTGCCGCGGGTGCGATCGGCGGCGATAATCGTGCCCCGATGAGCCTTACCCCCTCCGACGCACCGTCCGACCTCTGGGCGGCGGCCGAGCAGGCCGATCGCCAGCGCATGGAGCAACTGCGCGCGCTGCTGCGCCACCATGCGTGGCGCTACTACGTGCTGGATGACCCGGAAATCCCCGACGCCGAGTACGACCGCCTGATGCAGGAGCTGCAGGCGCTGGAAGCGCGCCATCCGCAGTGGGTCACGCCGGACTCCCCGACGCAGCGTGTCGGGGCGCAGCCCTCGGCGGCGTTTGCGCCGGTGGCGCATCGGGTGCCGATGCTGTCGATCCGCACCGAGACCGACACCTCGCCGCAGGCGGCCCTGGCCTTCGACGCCCGCATCCGCAAGGAGCTGGGGCTGCAGCCCAGCGACCCGCCGGTGGACTACGTGGCCGAGCCCAAGTTCGACGGCCTGGCCATCGCGCTGCACTACGAGCGCGGGGTGCTGGTGCGTGCCGCCACCCGCGGCGACGGCGTCACCGGCGAGGACGTCACCCACACCGTGCGCACCATCGCGCAGGTGCCGCTGCGCTTGCTGGGGGACGGCGCCGCCATCCCGTGGCTGGAGGTGCGCGGCGAGGTGTACATGCGGCGCGATGATTTCGAAGCGCTCAACGAACGCCAGCGCCAGCGTATCGCCGCCGGGGACAAGGGCGAGAAAACCTTCGTCAACCCGCGCAACGCGGCGGCCGGGGCGGTGCGGCAGCTCGACCCGGCGGTGGCGGCGGCGCGGCCGCTGAGTTTTTACGCTTACGGACTGGGCGACGTCACCCCAGCGGCGCAGGGCGGCCCCGCGTTCACCCGACACTGGGACGTGCTGCAGGCGCTGCGCACCTGGGGGTTTGCGGTGTCGGAGCTGGCGCAACGTTGCGCCGGCGGGCAGGCGCTGGCCGAGTACCACCGCCGCATCGGGCAGATGCGCGACACGCTGCCGTTCGACATCGACGGCGTGGTGTACAAGGTGGACCGGCTCGATTGGCAGCAGCAGCTCGGGTTTGTGACGCGCGAGCCGCGCTGGGCGCTGGCGCACAAGTACCCGGCGCAGGAGCAGTTGACCCGTGTGCTGGCCATCGAGGTGCAGGTCGGGCGCACCGGCAAACTCACGCCGGTGGCCAAGCTGGAGCCCGTGTTCGTGGGCGGCGTGACGGTGACCAACGCCACCCTGCACAACGAAGACGAGGTGTTGCGCAAGGACGTGCGCGTGGGCGACACCGTCATCGTGCGCCGCGCCGGCGATGTGATCCCCGAGGTGGTGGCGGTGGCGCCGCCGTTGCCCGAACCGCGCGGCGAGCCGTTTCGCATGCCCAGCCACTGCCCGGTGTGCGGCAGCGCCGTGGTGCGCGAGCCCGGCGAAGTCGATCATCGCTGCAGCGGCGGGCTGTTTTGCCCCGCGCAGCGCAAGCAGGCCATCCTGCACTTTGCCCAACGGCGCGCGATGGACATCGAGGGGCTGGGCGACAAGCTGGTGGACCAGTTGGTCGAGGGTGGCCTGGTGCGCACCGTGGCGGACCTGTACCGGTTGGGCCTGCGTCAGTTGGCCGAGCTGCCCCGCATGGCCGACAAGTCGGCGAACAACCTGCTGGCGGCCATCGAGCGCTCCAAAACCACGACGCTGGCGCGCTTTGTGTTCGCGCTGGGCATCCGCCATGTGGGGGAAAGCACCGCGCGCGATTTGGCGCGCCACTTCGGACGGCTCGACGCCATCATGGACGCCAGTGTCGAGCAGCTGCAGCAGGTGCCCGATGTGGGCCCGGTGGTGGCCGCCAGCGTCCGCACGTTTTTTGATCAGCCGCACAACCGCGAGGTGGTCGAGCAGTTGCGCGCCTGCGGCGTGCACTGGCCCGAAGGCGAAGGCGCGGCCACGTCCGACGCGGCGCAGCCGCTGGCGGGCAAGACGTTGGTGCTGACCGGCACGCTGCCAACGCTGACGCGCGACGAGGCCAAAACGTTGATCGAAGCTGCGGGTGGCAAGGTGGCGGGCTCGGTCAGCCGCAAGACCGACTACGTGGTGGCCGGTGAGGCCGCCGGCAGCAAGCTGGACAAAGCGCGCGAGCTGGGCGTGCCGGTGGTGGACGAGGCGGGCCTGCGCGCGCTGCTGGTGGGCCAGGCCGTCAGTCCTTGAAGCGGTAGTGGTCGCGGTTGAGCACCGCGGCCACAGCCGTCACTTCCTCGGGCCACATTTGCAGGTTGAGCGCGCTGTTGCACTGCTCGACCATGCCACGCAACAGCCCGGCGGTGTTGATGCGCCCCTGCGGGCGGTAGATGGCGCTGCCGTCGCCGCCTACTTTGTCGGCGTGGCACTGCGCACAACGGTGTTGACGGATCAATTGCTCACCCAGCGCCAGGTCGGCGTCGCGGAAGATGGCGGGCACCTCGGCGCTCGCCCACGGCGCGGCCAGCAGCGCGCTGGCGCCGGCGCACCAGGCCGCCAGGCGTTGGCGCCAACGAACCGCGGTGCGCGCAGCCGCTGCGCGGGCGGGTTGGCTGGTCGTGGTGTGCATCGTGTCGTCTCCCCTGCGCGGGTTGGGGTGGCCCCACGGCCACAGGACTTCATGCTACCGCGCTGGCCGACTCGTCGTCCAGCACGTGCATCAGATCGTGCGTGAGCTGGGCTTGTTCCCGCACCACGTGCAAAGCGGCCCCACTGATGACGAAGGTGTCCTCCACCCGCTCGCCCAGCGTGGTGATTTTGGCCAGTTGCAGCTGCACGCGGTGCTGCGCAAACACGCGCGCGATGCGGTACAGCAGCCCTTTGCGGTCACCCGCCGACACCGACAGCAGCCAGCGCTGGCCGCGCTCGTCGGGCTGCAGCGTCACCCGTGGCACCACCGGAAAGCTGCGCATGCGCCGCGAGGCGCGCGCCCGTGTGGGCTCCGGCAGCGGCGTGTCGGGTCGCAACGCACGGGGCAAGCCGCTTTCCACCAACGTGACCAGCTCCCGGTAGTGCTCGGGCATGGTGTCGGTGGCCACTTGAAACGTGTCCAAGGCGCAACCGTCGGCGGTGGTGTGGATTTTGGCGTCCAGAATCGAAAACCCCGCCCGGTCAAAGTAGCCGCAAATGCGCGCAAACAGGTCGGGCTGGTCGGCCGTGTACACCATCACCTGCAGCCCTTCGCCAGCGCTGGACAGGCGGGCGCGCACCACAGTGGGGGGCGCCGCGCTGTCGCCATGCTGGGCCAGCGCGCGCGACAGGTGGCGCGTGTGCCAGGCGATTTCGTCGGCGCTGTGGCGCATGAAGTAGCCCACGTCCAGCCGGGCCCACAGGGCCGCGTGCGCCTGATGGGGCAGGGCGTGCAGCGCCAGTTGCGCCAGCGCCTCGCGCTTGCGCGCTTCCACCTCGGCGTGGGGGTCGGGCGCGCCGCCGCCCAGCACACGCAGCGTGGTGCGGTACAGGTCCTCCAGCAGCTTGGCCTTCCAGCCGTTCCACACTTTGGGGCTGGTGCCGCGGATGTCGGCCACCGTCAGCAGGTACAGCCCGGTCAGGCGCCGCTCGTCGCCCACCCGCACGGCAAACGCCCGGATCACCTCCGGGTCGGTGGTGTCTTGCCGCTGCGCCACGTGGCTCATCGTCAGGTGCTCGGCCACCAGAAAACGCACCAGCTCGGCGTCGTCGCGCGCCATGCCGTGCTGGCGGGCAAAGGTCATGACGTCGCGTGCGCCCAGCACCGAGTGGTCGCCGCCACGGCCTTTGCCGATGTCGTGGAACAGCGCCGCCAGGTACAGCAGCCAGGGCTTGTCCCACCCGGCCGCCAGTTGGGAGCAAAACGGGTACTCGTGCGCGTGCTCCGGCATGAAAAAGCGCCGCATGTTGCGCAGCACCATCAGGATGTGCTGGTCCACCGTGTACACGTGGAACAGGTCGTGCTGCATCTGGCCGACCGCATTGCGAAACGGCCACAGGTAGCGTCCCAGTACCGAGGTCTGGTTCATCAGCCGAAACGCGTGCGTGATGCCCTGCGGCTGCTGCAGGATCTGCATGAACGTGCGCCGGTTGACGGGGTCGCGCCGAAAGGCCGCGTTCATCACTGGCCGCGCGTTGTACAGCGCGCGCAACGTGCGCGCCGACAAGCCCTTGATGCCCGGTGTTTGCTGGTACAGCAAAAACGTTTCCAAAATGGCGTGCGGTTCGCGCCAGTACAGGTCATCGTGCACGACGTCCAGCATGCCGTCGCGCTCGGCAAAGCGCGCGTTGATGGGGCGCGACTGTGCGGGGTGGCGGTTGCTGTGTTCGAGCCGCTCGCGGATGTTGAGCAGCAAAATCTGGTTGAGCTGCGTGACCGCCTTGGCCGCCCAGTAGTAGCGCCGCATCAGCCGCTCGCTGGCCCGGCGCGCGCGCCGGGCACGGTGTTCGCGGCCTGGCTCGGGGGGCAGCTCGGGCTCAATGCCAAAGGCGTTGGCCAGCGCCGACTGCAGGTCGAACACCAGCCGGTCTTCGCGCCGGCCGGCCAGGATGTGCAGCCGCGCGCGCACCAGGGCCAGCAGCGCTTCGTTGGCGCGCAACTGGCGCGCCTCGCGCGCGGTGGCCAGACCGCTGCGCGCCAGCGCTTGCCAGCTGTGTCCCAACCCGGCGGCCCGCGCCACCCACAGGATCACGTGCAGGTCACGCAAGCCCCCCGGGGACTCCTTGCAGTTGGGCTCCAGCGCGTAAGGGGTGTTCTCGTAGCGCTGGTGGCGCTGCTGCATCTCGAAGTGCTTGGCGCGGCAAAACGCCAGCGGGTCGATGGCGGCGCGCACGGCTCGCAACAACGCCTGCGCCGACGCGCGCGGCCCGGCCAGCCAGCGCCCTTCCAGCAGCGCGGTTTGCACGGTGATGTCCGCCGCGGCCTCGTCCAGGCACTGCTGCTGCGTGCGCGCGCTGGAGCCGATTTCCAGCCCCATGTCCCAGCACGTGCCCACGAAGCGCTCCACCGCCGCGTGCTCATCGGCCCCGGCGTCGTCCGGCAGCAGCACCAGCACGTCGATGTCGGAGTGTGGAAACAGCTCGCCGCGCCCGTAGCCACCCACCGCCAGCAGCGCCAGCCTGGGCGGCATGGCCAGACACCGCCACAGCGTGCGCAGCGTGCCGTCGGTGACACGGGCCAGGCGCCGCAGCAGCGGCCGAATGCCCCCGGCGCGGCCGCCCAGCGCCTCGATCTCGCGCAACACCGCCGCCTTGGCTTGGCGGTGCTGCTCGCGCAGCGCGGGCACATCCAGCGGGGTGGTGGCGGGAGGGGTGGACGACATGCCCGCTTGGGTAAGCAAACAGCGTGCCTGCTGTGATTTACGTTGCGCTCGAGGCGGCGACCTGCGCGAAGGCGGGGGGCGGCGGACTGCCCGCCGATAGTGTCAGCACCTCGTAGCCATCGTCGGTGCACAGCACGGTGTGTTCCCACTGGGCCGACAGCATGCGGTCGCGCGTCACGATCGTCCAACCATCGCCCAGCTCGCGGATTTCGCGCCGCCCCTGGTTGATCATCGGCTCAATCGTGAAGGTCATGCCGGCGCGCAGCTCCATGCCAGTGCCGGGCTGGCCGTAGTGCAGCACCTGCGGATCCTCGTGGAACTTGCGTCCGATGCCGTGGCCGCAAAACTCGCGCACCACGCTGTAGCCCGCGGCCTCGGCAAAGCGCTGGATGGCGTGGCCAATGTCCCCGAGGCGCACGCCAGGACGCACCATCACGATGCCCTTCCACATCGCCTCGTAGGTGATTTCGCACAACCGGCGTGCGTGCGGGGCCACCTCGCCCACGTAAAACATGCGGCTGGTGTCACCATGCCAGCCGTCCTTGATGACGGTGACGTCGATGTTGACGATGTCGCCTTTTTTGAGCGGCTTGTCGTTGGGGATGCCGTGGCACACCACGTGGTTGACCGAGGTGCAAATGCTCTTGGGGTAGGGGTTGTAGCCGTTGGGGGCGTAGTTCAGCGGCGCGGGGATGGCGTGCTGCACGTTGACGATGTAGTCGTGCGCCAGCCGGTCGAGCTCGTTGGTGGTCACGCCCGGGCGCACGAACGGCGTCAGGTAGTCCAGCACCTCGGCGGCCAACCGACCCGCCACGCGCATGCCTTCGATGCCCGCGGCATCCTTGATGGTCACAGTCATGGGGGGCGATGGTAACAAACGCGCCCCATCCATGTCGCAGTGGCGAGTATCATCGTGCACCACGAGGGGAGGCCCGCGTACCCTGGGGTTGGAGGCACGATCTTGGATGCGGGTGTGGGCTCGTCGCGCTGTTTCGATCCAACGTCCGAGGCTGTCGTGCTCAAACTCGAACAAATCCAGAAAAACGCAGCCATCGCTGGGCTGGAGCCCGGGCAGGTGGTGCGCATCGTCACCACCGAGCCGGTCGGCGACAACGCGCTGACCGTTTACTACAAGACCGCCGACGGCAAGCTGCTGGAGCGGATGCTGTTCCGCACCGACGAGGCCAAGCTGTCTCTGGCGCAGGAGGGCCGCCCCTGGGCGTTCGATGCACCCGGCGACGCGTTCAAGCTTGCCGTCGAGGCCTACCGCATCCACCTGGCCCATCTGTTCGATCCGATGATGGCGGTGCACACGTCGAACGTGGAGCCGCTGCCGCACCAGATCACCGCGGTCTACGAGTCGATGCTGCCGCGCCAGCCGCTGCGCTACGTGCTGGCCGACGACCCCGGCGCGGGCAAGACCATCATGGCCGGGCTTTACATCCGCGAGCTCATGATGCGCGCCGACGCCAAGCGCGTGCTGATCGTTGCCCCGGGCAGCCTGGTGGAACAGTGGCAAGACGAAATGTTCGAGAAGTTTGGCCTCTCGTTCACGCTGTTCTCGCGCGAGCAGGTCGAACAGTCCCGCAGCGGCAACCCTTTCGACGATATCGACCTGATGGTCGCCCGCGTGGACCAACTGGCCCGCGCCGAAGACTTGCTTGAAAAACTGCGCCTGACGCACTGGGATCTGGTCGTCGTAGACGAAGCGCACAAGCTCTCGGCCAGCTACTTTGGCAACAAAGTCAACAAGACCAAGCGCTTTCAGCTCGGGGAGCTGCTGGGTTCCATCACGCGGCACTTTTTGCTCATGACGGCCACGCCGCACAACGGCAAAGAGGAGGACTTCCAGCTTTTCATGTCGTTGCTGGACGCCGACCGCTTCTACGGCAAGTTCCGCGACGGCGCGCACAAGGTGGATGTCTCGGACCTGATGCGCCGCATGGTCAAGGAAGAGCTGCTCAAGTTCGACGGCACCCCGCTGTTCCCCGAACGCCGGGCCTACACCGTCAACTACAAACTTTCAGACCTCGAAGCGGCGCTGTACGTTGCGGTGACCGCGTACGTCAAGGAACAATTCAACAAGGCCGACCGCCTCACGGACAACGCCCGCCGTGGCAACGTGGGCTTTGCGCTAGCCAGCTTGCAGCGACGGCTGGCTTCCAGCCCCGAGGCCATTTACCAGTCGCTCAAGCGCCGCCGCCAAAAGCTCCAACGGCGCGTGGAAGAAGAAAAGCTCCGACAGCGCGGTCAGCGGCTGGCCGAGACGCTCGACGACCCCAGCTGGGCCGGGGCAGACGATGTCTGGGAAGCAGCGGAGGCGCTGTCGGCCGAAGAGTACGAAAACTTCGAAGAAGCGGTTGTCGACCAAGCCACCGCCGCGCAAACCCTCCAGGAGCTGGAGGCGGAAATCCTCGTCCTCGAAGCCCTCGAAGAACAGGCCCGCCAGGTGGTGCATTCGGGCCAAGACCGCAAGTGGGACGAACTCTCCCGCCTGCTGCAAGATACGCCCGAGATGCGCGACGCGGCGGGCCGCCAGCGCAAGCTCATCATCTTCACCGAACATCGCGACACGCTGAACTACCTGACCGAGCGTATCCGGGGGCTGCTCGGGCAGCCCGATGCCGTCGTCACCATCCACGGCGGCATCAAACGTGAAGAGCGCCGCAAGGTGCAGGAGCTCTTCCGCAACGACCCTGCCGTGCGCGTGCTTGTGGCGACCGATGCGGCCGGCGAAGGCGTCAACCTGCAAAACGCCAACCTGATGGTCAACTACGACCTGCCGTGGAACCCCAACCGCATCGAGCAGCGCTTTGGCCGCATCCACCGCATCGGCCAGACCGAGGTGTGCCACCTGTGGAACATGGTCGCCAGCGAAACCCGCGAGGGTGACGTTTTCCAGCGCCTGTTCGAAAAAATCGAAGTGGAACGCCAGGCGCTGGGTGGCCGGGTGTTCGACATCCTGGGCGAGGTGTTCGAGGATAAGCCCCTCAAAGACCTGTTGATCGAAGCCATCCGCTACGGCGACGACCCCGAGGTTCGCGCCCGCCTGCTACGCAGAGTGGAAGGCGCGCTGGACAAGCAGCACCTCCAGAACATCATCGAGCGCAACGCCTTGTGCAAAGAGGTGATGGACGACAAGCGCCTGTTTGCGGTGAAGGCGGAGATGGAAAAGGCCGAAGCCCGCAAGCTGCAGCCCTACTTCATTCGCTCATTCTTCAGCCAGGCCTTCCAGCAGTTGGGCGGCGAGCTCAAGCCCCGCGAGGCGGGGCGCTACGAGATCACCCACGTACCCGCCATCATCCGCGAGCGCGATCGGCAAATCGCTGGTCGCGACCGCCGTTACCAACAACCGGTGCTGCGCCGCTACGAGCGCGTCTGCTTCGAAAAACAGCACGTGCGCCTGACCGACCGTGTGGGCGCGCCGATGGCCAGCCTGCTGCACCCTGGCCACCCGCTGATGCAGTCGGTGACCGACCTGGTGCTCGAAGCCCACCGCAACACGCTCAAACAGGGCGCCGTGCTGGTGGACCCCGCCGACATGGGCCTGACGCCGCGGGTGTGCTTCATCATCGACCACTCGGTCAAGGAAGGCGCCGATCCGGTGCACGTGGTGTCGCGCCGCATGCAGTTCGTCGAGATCGACGCATCCGGCAACGCCATCAACGCCGGCTGGGCGCCGCACCTGGACCTGGAGCCGCTCGCGCCTGCCGACAGGGCGCTGATCGAGGACGTGCTCGCTGCACCCTGGATCACACAGGACCTGGAGCAGGTGGCGCTGGCCCACGCCTCCACGCACCTGGTGCCCGAGCACTTCGACGAGGTACGCGCCCGCCGCGAGGCCATGGTGGACAAGACACTGGCCGCCGTGCACGAGCGCCTGGTCAAGGAGATCAATTTTTGGTCTGACCGTTACATCAAGCTGCAGGACGACATCGCCGCCGGCAAGGACGTGCGCCTGAGCCTGGAGAACGTGCGCCGCACCATCGATGAGCTGACCGCCCGCCGCGAAACGCGCGAGAAGGAGCTCACCGCCATGCGCCATGTCGTCTCCGCCACGCCGGTGATCCTGGGCGGCGCCTTGGTCATCCCCGCCGGTTTGCTGGCGCAACGCAAGGGACAACCCGGCTGGTCGGCGGATGCCGATGCGCGAGCGCGCATCGAGCGCATCGCCATGCAGACCGTCATGGACGCCGAGCGCGCTCTGGGCCATCAGGTCATCGACGTCTCGGCTGAGAAGTGCGGCTGGGACATCACCAGCCTGCCGCCAGCACGCGACGGCAAACTGCCCGAGAGCCGCCACATCGAGGTCAAGGGCCGCGCCAAAGGGCAGAGCACCATCACCGTCACGCGCAACGAGATCCTCTACGCCCTCAACCAGGCCGACAAATTCATCCTGGCCATCGTGTTGGTCGACGGTGAAGAGCACGAAGGGCCGTTCTACGTGCGCCGCCCCTTCACGAGCGAGCCCGACTGGGCCGTGACCAGCATCAACCTGGATCTGGATGCCTTGCTGGCGCGCGCTACGACAGCGGAGGGTTCGCAGTGAGCCAGCGCCGCGGCCAGAAAAGAGAAACGCCCCTTGCGGGGCGTCGGGCCGGAGATGCGATCTCCGGCGGGGCTAGAAGAAAACGCCTCCACAAGGGAAGCGTTGGGCCGGAGATGCGATCTCCGGCGGGGTTGATAGTAAATAGTATAGCCACAACGCCGCCTGCTGTCAAAGCCAACGCAGCGCTTCGGAGGGGCGGCCGATGAACAGAGTCATCGCCTACATCGATGGGTTCAATCGCCGCTCGCACCAGCTCACGCAGGCGGCCCATGGCCACTTCATCATCAACGAAACCACGTTCCGGCGCTGCCAGCTGCCCCAACAGGTACAACGGGCCGACGGCCACGTACTTACCCGCCCCGGCACTTGGCGCTGATCGGAGAAAAACAATGACCCCCATCAAAACCCCCAAAAAACTCATCGAAGTGGCGCTGCCGCTGGACGCCATCAACCAGGCCGCCGCGCGGGAAAAATCCATCCGCCACGGCCACCCCAGCACGCTGCACCTGTGGTGGGCGCGCCGCCCGCTGGCCGCCGCGCGCGCCGTGATCTTTGCCCAGATGGTCAACGACCCTGGCTACGAGCGGCACCTGGGCCGCGGCGTCAACAAGCAGCAGGCCGCAGCCGAGCGCGAGCGCCTGTTCAAGCTCATCGAAGACCTGGTGCAGTGGGAAAACACCAACAACGAACAAGTGCTCGCTGCCGCCCGTGAGGAAATCTGGAAAAGCTGGCGCGAGACCTGCGCCCTCAACAAAAACCACCCTCAGGCGGCAGAACTGTTCAACCCGGATAGGCTCCCCGCCTTTCACGACCCCTTTGCGGGCGGCGGCGCGCTGCCGCTGGAAGCGCAGCGCCTGGGGCTGGAAAGCTATGCCAGTGACCTCAACCCCGTGGCGGTGACGATCAACAAGGCCATGATCGAAATCCCGCCGCGCTTTGCGGGCCGCGCCCCCGTGGGGCCGCGGCCTGCGGGTGAGCGGCAAACCCCGCTGCACGAAGACTGGAGCGGCGCCAAGGGCCTGGCCGAAGACGTGCGCCGCTATGGCGCCTGGATGCGCGAACAGGCGCAACGGCGCATCGGCCACCTCTACCCGCCGGTCACGATCACGCCCGAACTCGCGCACGGCCGCCCGGACTTGCAACCCCTCGTGGGGCAAACGCTCACCGTCATTGCCTGGCTGTGGGCGCGCACGGTCCAAAGCCCCAACCCCGCCTTCAGCCATGTGGCGGTGCCGCTGGCCTCCACCTTCGTGCTTTCCAGCAAGCCGGGCAAGGAGGCCTATGTCGAACCGGTGGTGGAAGGCGACACCTATCGCTTCACCGTCCAGGTGGCGGGCAACCCAGGGTTTGACAAGGCGGCGTACGCGCGGGCCAAGAGTGGCACCAAGCTTGCGCGAGGGGCGAATTTTGAGTGTTTGCTGTCCAAGACGCCCATCGACGGCGACTACATCAAGGCCGAAGGCCGGGCCGGGCGCATGGGCGCAAGGCTCATGGCCATCGTCGCCGAAGGGCCGCGTGGGCGTATCTACCTGCCGCCGTTGCCTGAGCATGAGGAAATTGCTCGAAAAGCGCAGCCGGAGTGGAGACCGGAAACGGCTTTGCCGGATGACCCGCGCAATTTCTGGACCATCGGCTATGGCCTGACGAAATATGGCGACCTCTTCACCCCCCGCCAGTTGGTGGCGCTGACCACCTTTTCCGACCTGGTGGCCGAAGCGATCGAACGCTGCCGGCAAGACGCCCTGGCCGCCGGCATCCCCGACGATGGCCGCGGCCTCGATGCCGGCGGCAGCGGCGCCACCGCCTACGCCCAGGCGGTGGGGGTTTATTTGGGAATAGCATTGAGCCGCCTGACCGACATTTGCAATGCACTTTGTAGATGGGAAGCCAGCAAAACTCAAGTTCGCAACCTGTTCGGTCGTCAAGCAATTCCCATGTTGTGGGATTTCGCTGAAAACAATGTATTCGCTGCCGCGGCTGGTGATTACGGTACGAGCCTTGGTAATATGGTAAGGGCATTATTGGAGCTTCCTGCGAAGGGTTTGGCCCACGCTCTGCAAGCTGACGCCCAAAGTCAAAACATCAGTATCAATAAGGTTATTTCCACTGACCCCCCGTACTACGACAATATCGGCTACGCCGACCTGTCGGACTTTTTCTACGTCTGGCTGCGCCGCGTGCTGCGCCCCATCTTCCCCGGCCTGTTTGCCACGCTCGCCGTGCCCAAGGCCGAGGAGCTGGTGGCCACGCCCTACCGCCACGGCAGCAAAGAGGCCGCCGAGCGCTTTTTTCTGGAAGGCATGACGCGGGCGCTCGCGAACCTCGCCTGCCAGGCGCACCCGGCCTTTCCGGTCACCATCTACTACGCCTTCAAGCAGTCCGAAACCGAGGACGAGGCGGGCACCGCCAGCACCGGCTGGGAGACGTTTCTGGAGGCCGTCATCCGCGCGGGCTTTGCCATCACCGGCACCTGGCCAATGCGCACAGAACTTGGCAACCGCATGATCGGCTCCGGTACCAACGCCCTGGCCTCCAGCATTGTGCTGGTCTGCCGCAAGCGCGCGGCGGATGCGCCCACGGTCAGCCGCCGCGAGTTTATCCGCGAGCTCAACGCCACGCTGCCCGAGGCGCTGGAGGCCATGACCCGCGGCGGCGTGCACTCGCCCGTGGCGCCGGTGGACCTCTCGCAGGCCATCATCGGCCCGGGCATGGCCATCTTTTCCCAGTACGCCGCGGTGCTGGAGGCGGACGGCACGCCCATGCGCGTGAAGACCGCCTTGCAGCTCATCAACCGGTATCTCGCCGAAGACGACTTCGACGCCGACACGCAGTTTTGCCTGCACTGGTTCGAGCAGCACGGCTGGAGCGCGGGCAAGTACGGCGAGGCCGACGTGCTGGCCCGCGCCAAGGGCACGGCGGTGGACGCGCTGGCGCAGGCCGGGGTGGCGCAGGCGGCCAAGGGCAGCGTGCGCCTCGTGAAGTGGCGCGAATACCCCGCCGACTGGTCGCCCGAGCACGACGCCCGCACCCCGGTGTGGGAGGCGCTGCACCAGCTTATCCGCGCCCTCAACGACGGCGGCGAGACGGATGCCGGCCGGCTGCTTGCGCGCATGCCCGACCGCGCCGAGCCCATCCGGGCGCTGGCCTACCGCCTCTACACTCTGTGCGAGCGCCAGGGCTGGGCCGAGGAGGCCCGCGCCTACAACGAACTCGTCACCGCCTGGAGCGGCATCGAGCAGGCGGCTGCCGAGGCGGGCGTGGTGGGTTCGCAGACAATTCTGGACCTTTGAGGAGAGGCCGATGCTCCAGTCCGCCGTTTTCCAAAACTTCACCACCGTGCCTAACGGCGAATGGCAGTTCGCCGCCGGGTTGAACGTCATCGTGGGCGAGAATGGTTTGGGCAAGTCGCATGTGCTCAAGGCCCTTTATGCCATGCTCAAGGTGCAGTCAGGATGGACAGAACGACCCAGCAAGGCCGATCTGGAACGCACTTATGCCGAAAAACTGGTTCGGGTCATGCGGCCCGAGACCCTGGGGCGGCTGGTCAAGCGCAAGCAGGGGCGAGAACGGTGCGAGCTTCGATTGGTAATGCAAGTCGAGGCACAAAATAGCGCTATTGCATTTGCCACCAATGCCAAATCGCAGGTCGATGTCATCGGAACCCCAGCAGAAGGGCTGGAGCTTCCTCCCGTATACTTCCCGACGCGTGAGCTGATCACTCTGTGTCCCTGGTTTCTGGGCCTGTATGACAACTATCACCTCGAATTCGAGGAAACCTGGCGCGACACCGTATCCCTGCTGGGCGCGCCTTCCGTGAGAGGGCCGCGCGAGCAACGTGCGGCCCAACTCTTGGCGCCACTGGAGGCGGCGCTTGGTGGCAAGGTGGTGATGGATACCCAAACCGGGCGCTTTTACCTGAAGGTACCCGGCGAGGGGCAGATGGAAATGCCGCTGGTGGCCGAAGGCTTGCGCAAGTTTGCGATGCTGGCGCGCCTGATCAGCACCGGCTCTCTGCTCGACAAGGGCTATCTGTTCTGGGACGAGCCGGAAACCAACCTCAATCCCAAGCTCATCAAGACCATCGCCGCCAGCATCGTGCGGCTTGCTGCCCAGGGTATTCAGGTTTTTGTGGCGACGCATAGCCTGTTCCTGTTGCGCGAATTCGAAATTCAGCTCCATGCCCATGCAAACAAAAGAAAAGCCATTGGCGCGCGCTTTTTTGGTCTGCATGTGGGCGAGTCAGGCAGCGTATACCTTGAGCAGGCGGATGATTTGGCTGCGATCGGCTCCATCACGGCACTGGAGGAAAGCCTGCGCCAGTCGGACCGTTATCTGACCCTGGGGGAGTGACATGTCGGACGTCCAAGTCGAGCGACTGACTTTTTCATTTCCGAGCGATTGGAGAGTGGGCAAATACGATGACTGGTCTTTTTACCGCAACCAGTTTTCAAGGCAGTTCGATGGAATAGGCGCGGTCGATGTGATCGCCTGCAGCGCCCATGGCGAGACTTTTCTGATCGAAGTCAAAGATTACCGCCATCCGGACACCACCAAACCTTCCGATCTGCCAACCATCATCGCCAACAAAGTCATCATGACGCTGGCGGCACTGCTGCCCGCTGCGCTGCATGCCAATGACGCCGCCGAACAGGCTCTGGCCAAAAAAGCCCTGAGGTGCCGAAGTTTGCGTGTGGTCGCCCACATTGAGCAACCGCGCGCCCATAGGCCTGCTGTCGATCCTGCGGACATCAAGCAAAAGCTGTGTCAATTGTTGCGCGCTGTTGACCCGCACCCGAGCGTGGTATCCGCAAACGCCATGCAGAACCTGCCGTGGCAAGTTCAAGTTGTCTGAGGAAAATGCGATGACCCTCAAACCCTGGCGCGAAGTCGCCGTCCCTCATCAAGACGTGCTCAAGGGCACCTTCCAGCAGGCCGAGTTTGCGGCGGATTTGTCGCGCGTGCACGCCGGGAGCGCTACCGAGGAATATCAAAACCCGGTGCTCTTTTTCCAGCGCACCTTCATCACCGAGGGCATGCGGTTGCTGCTGGATTCCGTGGTCAAGCGGCTGGCGGGCAAGGGTGGCGATCCGGTGATCCAACTGCAAACCGCCTTTGGCGGCGGCAAGACGCACACGATGCTGGCGGTGTACCACCTGGCCAAGGGCGAAGCGCCAGCCAGCGATTTGCAAGGAGTGCCTGCCATCCTCGATGCGGCGGGCGTGACCGAACTGCCACGCGCGCGCATCGCGGTGCTCGATGGCATCAAATCCTCGCCCAACCAGCCGGTGGTGCGGGAAGGGCAAGCGATCCGCACGCTGTGGGGCGATCTGGCCTGGCAGTTGGGCAAGGCCGAAGGCTATGCGCTGGTGGCCGATGCCGATGCCTCTGGCACCTCCCCCGGCAAGGCTGCGCTGGAGGCGCTGCTGGCACGCTACGCGCCCTGCGTGATCCTCATCGACGAGCTGGTGGCCTATGTGCGCCAGTTCGAAGAGGGCAAGACGCTCACGGGCGGCACCTTCGACTCCAACCTGTCGTTCGTGCAGGCGCTGACCGAGGCACTCAAGGCCGTGCCCACGGCGGTGCTGCTGGCCTCCCTGCCCGAGTCGGACAAGGAAGCCGGCAGCCAGCGCGGCGTGAAGGCGCTGGAGGCGCTCGCGCACTACTTTGGGCGCGTGCAGGCGCTGTGGAAGCCGGTGGCCACCGAGGAGGCGTTCGAGATCGTGCGGCGGCGGTTGTTCACCTCGATCAACGACAAGCTGGCGATGGAATCGGTGTGCCGGGCGTTTGCGGACTTCTACACCACCCACCGCGACGACTTCCCCGCCGAAACCCAGGAGGGGCGCTATTACCAACGGCTGCTCCAGGCCTACCCGATCCACCCCGAGGTGTTCGACCGCCTGTACGAGGATTGGTCCAGCCTGGACAACTTCCAGCGTACCCGCGGCGTGCTCAAGCTCATGGCCAAAGTGATCCACCGGCTTTGGAAGGACGGCAACAACGACCCGCTGATCCTGCCGGGCAGCCTGCCGCTGTACGACGCTGACGTGCGCAACGAGGCCATCTACTACCTGCCCCAGGGCTGGGACCCGGTGATCGAGCGTGACGTGGACGGCGAGCGCGCCGAGACCACCGAGATCGAGGCCAAAGACCCCCGTCTGGGCAGCGTGCAGGCCTGCCGCCGTGCGGCGCGCGCGATCTTTCTGGGCAGCGCGCCGGGCTCCACCAACCAGCTCGCGCGCGGCCTGGAGCAGGAGCGCGTGCTGCTGGGGAGCGTGCTGCCCGGACAGCAGGTGGGGCTGTTCAAGGATGCGCTGCGCCGCCTGAACGACCGGCTGCACTACCTCAACCACGCCAACAACCGCTTCTGGCTCGACACACGGCCCAACCTGCGGCGCGAGATGGAGGAGCGCAAGCGGCGCTTTCAGGACAAGGAAGACGTGTTCCCCGCCATCCGCGAGCGCGTGCAGCGCGGCCTTGCCAGTGGGGTGTTTGGTGGCATCCACGTCTTCACCGACAGCGGCGACGTGCCCGACGACTGGGCGCTGCGCCTGGTGGTGCTGCCGCCTGATGCCGCCTTCACCAGAAGCGGCCAGAGCGTGGGCCTGGAGCGCGCGACCGAGATCCTGAAGAAACGCGGCGATGCGCCCCGCTTCAAGCAGAACCGGCTGATCTTTCTGGCTGCCGACTACGACAGCGTCAGTCGCCTCAAGGACCATGTGCGCTCGTATCTGGCGTGGCGCAGCATCGTGGCCGACTACAAAGACAACCGCATCGTTCTTGACAACCTGATGGCCAGGCAGGCCAGCGCCAGCCTGGAGCAGGCCGAAGAAACGGTGCGCCGCATGATCCGCGAGACCTACAAGTGGCTCCTGGCGCCCATGCAGGAGGCACGCCCCGGCAAGGGCCTGTCGGAGCTGCGTTGGGAGCACTTCCAGCTCAACCCCGGTGCGCAGAACTGGTCGCAGGAGATCGAGCGCGTGCTCAAGGAAAACGAGCTGCTCATCACCGAGTGGGCCCCGATCCACCTGGCCAGGGTGCTGAAAGATTGGTTCTGGAAGGACGACGCCAGGGAGGTGAGCGCGCTCAGCGTCTGGCAGCAGAGCTGCCAGCAGCTCTACCTGCCGCGCCTGAAGGACGACACCGTCCTCCAGATGACGATGGCCGCCGGCGCCGAGAGCCGCGACTTCTTCGGCTTCGCGCAGGGCAAGGAGGATGGTCGGTACGTGGGCTTCAGCTACGGCAGGCGCCACTTGCCCATTCTGGACGCTTCTCTGCTGCTGATCGAGCCGTCCGCCGCGGCGGCCCACTTGGAGGCGCTGCACGCGGCGGAGGAGGCCTCGCGCGCGAAGGGGGCCGAGGCCAGCGGCGGTGCGGCCACGTCGTCCGTTCTCGCTGGTGGCGGCACGCCCCGCGCTGGGGACTCGGCCAAGGGTGGCTACGCGACGGGCAGCACCACTGCGGGACAGGTGGTCAAGAAGCAGTTCTACGGCAGCATTGAGCTCGACCCGTTCCAGGCAAAGAAGCAGTTCGCCGATCTGGTCGACGAGGTCGTTCAGCAGTTCACCACGCGCCCGGGCGTAAAAGTCAAGGTCACCGTCGAGATTCAGGCCGAGTCAGCCAGCGGTTTCGACGGGAGCCTGCAGCGGGTGGTGAAGGAGAACTGCAACGTGCTGAAGTTCAAGAACGCCGAGTTCGAGTCGGGCGCCGATTGAGTGGCTCCCCGTTGTGACGATATGCCTGCAAGCCTGAACGCCCCAGCGGCGGGGGATTGGCCCGTCCGGAGGGGCTCGAACCCCCGACCCACGGCTTAGAAGGCCGTTGCTCTATCCAGCTGAGCTACGGACGGCAGGGGTGTTGGGATGGTCGGAGCGAAAGGATTCGAACCTTCGACCCTCTGCTCCCAAAGCAGATGCGCTACCAGACTGCGCTACGCTCCGACGTCAACCCCGCATTGTAGCGGGGCGCCGCACGCCGTGGCGCGGCGAGGGCGGGTTCGGTCTAGGCTGAAGGCTTGGGCGCGGTGCCAAACAGGGTCTGGCGGGCTTTGTCGTCCAGGGGCTTGCGGGCGTCGGCCAGCACCTGCAGTGCGCGCTGCACGGCCGGCCGCGCGGCGATGCGCTCGAACCACGCGCGCACGGCAGGGTAGTCGTCCAGCTCCACGCCTTGGTTGTGCCACGGGCGGATCCAGGGGAAGGTGGCCACATCGGCCACGCTGTAGCTGCGCCCGCCAAGCCAGGGGCTGCGCTGCAGCCGGCGTTCCATGACGCCGTACAGGCGACGCGCCTCGTTGGTGTAGCGCTCAATGGCGTAGTCGATTTTTTGGGGCGCGTAGAGCCGGAAGTGGTGCGCCTGCCCCAGCATCGGGCCCACGCCGCCCACCTGAAACATCAACCACTGCAGCACTTCCCAGCGCTGGCGCTCGCCGCGCGGCAGCAGCTTGCCGGTTTTGCTGGCCAGGTACAACAAAATGGCGCCGGACTCGAACAGCGCGATCGGCTTGCCGTGCGGGCCGTCGGCGTCCACGATGGCGGGGATTTTGTTGTTGGGGCTGATGCGCAGGAACTCGGGGGTGAACTGCTCGCCCCGGCCGATGTCGATAGGGTGCACACGCCAGTCGCGCCCCAGGCGCAAGCCGCACTCTTCGAGCGCGATGTGAACCTTGTGCCCGTTGGGGGTGGGCCAGGAGTAGACGTCGATCATGTTGGCCTCCGATCGGTGGTAGGGGCTCGCGGCACTGGACAGCGCTGCTTCCTTCGGTGGTAGAATAGCAGGGTCGCGACCGAATGGGCGGGTGCATACCGGCCCATTTTTTTTGGTCGCATCGAAGGGCAACGGGGTAACGCGCAAGGGGCGACGGCCGCATGGCGAATCAGTGGCAGCAAACGGTGGCACAGACCGTGGCCGGCATGGGCTACGAATTGGTGGACGTGGAGCGATCCGCCGGCGGTTTGCTGCGTCTGACGATCGACTGGCCGTGGGATCCAGCCCAGCCCGAGCCGCGCTTCATCACCGTGGACGACTGCGAACGCGTGACGCGCCAGCTCCAGTACGTGCTGGAGGTGCAAGGCGTGGACTACCGGCGGCTGGAGGTGGGTTCGCCCGGCATCGACCGGCCGTTGCGCACGCCGCGGGATTTTGAGCGCTTTGTCGGCGAGGTGGTCGAGGTGACGTTGCGCGCGCCCATCGGGGCGGCGGGCGCGGGGCTGGCGGCCCCAGCGCGGCGCAAATTTCGCGGTGTGCTGCAGCGTGGCGAAGCGCCAGGCGCCTGGCAGTTGGAGCTGTTGCCCCCCGAGCCCCCGCGTCCTGGCAAGGTCGGGGCGCGCAAGGCCGCCCCTGCGGCCGAGACGGTGCAGGTGCTGGGCTTCACGCTCGACGAGGTGCGCGAAGCGCGGCTGGCGCCGGTGGTGGATTTTTCCGGGCGGCGCGCCCGTGGCAGCGCCCAACCCGAGCAATAACGACGAGTACCAGCAGGCAACTGGAAGGGCCTACAGTCATGAACCGTGAAATGTTGATGTTGATCGATGCCATCTCGCGCGAAAAGAACGTCGAGCCGCGCGTGGTGCTGGGGGCCGTGGAGTCGGCGCTGGCATCGGCCACCAAAAAGCTGCTGGGCGGTGACGCCGACGTGCGCGTCAGTATCGATCCCGACACCGGCGCTTACGAAACGTTTCGGCGCTGGAAGGTGGTGCCCGACGAGGCCGGCCTGCAAAACCCCGAGGCCGAGGAGCTGTACTCGGACGTCAAAGACGACTACCCCGGCATCCAGGTGGGCGATTACATCGAAAAACCCATCGAGAGCGTGCCCATTGGGCGCATCGGTGCGCAGGCGGCCAAGCAAGTCATTCTGCAAAAAATTCGCGACGCCGAGCGCGAAATGCTGCTCAACGACTTTTTGTCGCGGGGCGACAAAATTTTCGTTGGCACGGTCAAGCGCATGGACAAAGGCGACATCATCGCCGAGAGCGGCCGTGTGGAGGGCCGTCTCAAACGCAGCGAGATGATTCCGAAAGAAAACTTCCGCACCGGCGACCGCATCAAGGCGCTGATCGTGGAGGTGGACCCGACGCTGCGCGGTGCGCCGATTTTGCTGTCGCGCGCCTCGCCCGACTTCATGATCGAGCTGTTCCGCCAGGAAGTGCCCGAAATCGAGCAGGGACTGCTGGAAATCAAGGCCTGTGCGCGCGACCCGGGCAGCCGCGCCAAGATCGCGGTGCTGTCGCACGACCGCCGCATCGACCCCATCGGCACCTGCATCGGGGTGCGTGGCTCGCGCGTCAACGCCGTCACCAACGAGCTGGCGGGCGAACGCGTCGACATCGTGCTGTGGAGCGAAGACCCGGCGCAGTTCGTCATCGCGGCGCTGGCGCCTGCGGCGGTGCAGTCGATCGTCGTGGACGAGGAGCGCCACGCGATGGACGTGGTGGTGGACGAGGAAAACCTGGCCATCGCCATTGGCCGTGGCGGTCAGAACGTGCGTCTGGCTTCGGAGCTGACGGGCTGGAAGATCAACATCATGACCGCCGAGGAGTCGGCGGCCAAGCAGGCGCAGGAGCGCCAGGCGCTGCGCGAGCTGTTCATGAGCAAGCTCGACGTGGACGAGGAGATCGCCGACATCCTCATCGAAGAGGGCTTCACCAGCCTGGAGGAAGTGGCGTACGTGCCGCTGCAAGAGATGCTGGACATCGAAGCCTTCGACGAAGACACCGTCAACGAGCTGCGCGCCCGCGCCAAGGACGCGCTGCTGACGATGGAAATCGCCAAGGAAGAAAGCGTCGAGGAGGTGTCGCAGGATTTGCGCGACCTCGAAGGTTTGACCACCGATCTGATTGCCAAATTGGCCGAAGCGGGCGTGCACACGTTGGACGACCTGGCCGACCTGTCGGTGGACGAGTTGGTGGAGATCACCGGGCAAAGCCGTGACGAAGCGACGGCACTGATCATGAAAGCGCGCCAGCATTGGTTCAGCGACGATGCGGCCGCCGCACGCGAATGATCGGAGCCGACTGTAAGCCGAACATTCAAAAAAGGAACCCTATGTCGAGCAACACCGTCGCCGAATTCGCCGCCGAACTGAACAAGCCCGTCTCGCTGCTGTTGGAGCAGTTTGCCGCCGCTGGCGTGCACAAGCAGGCGGGCAGCGACCCCGTCACCGAGGTGGACAAGCAGCGCCTGCTGGCGTACCTGAAAGCGGCGCACGGCACGCTCGGCCAGGAACGACGCAAGATCACGCTGACCAAAAAGTCCACCACCGAAATCAAACAAGCCGACGCCACGGGGCGTGCACGCACGATCCAGGTGGAGGTGCGCAAAAAGCGCACCTTCATCAAGCGCGACGACGAGCCCAGCCCGACCCCTGACGCCGCGGCGCAACAAGCGGTCGAGGCCGAAGAGGCCGCGCGCGCCGCCGAGTTGGCCCGGCGCGAGGAGGAAGCCCGTCTGCAAGCCGAGCGTCTGCGGCAGGAGGAGGAAGAACTGGCACGCCGCCGCCGCGAGCGCGAAGAAGCCGAGGCCCGCGCGGCCGAGGAAGCGCGGCTGGCGCGAGAGGCCGAAGCCCGGGCGCGCGCCGAGCGCGAAGCGGCAGCGGCGCGCGCCGCCGCGGCTGCAACCGCCTCCGGCGGCGAGCCGGTGAGCCCCGAGCCGCCGGCCGAGCCTGCGCCAACGCCTGCGGCGCAGCCCAGCGCGGCGCAGCAGGCCGCTGCTGAGCAGCAGCGCCGCCAGCAGGCCGAGCGCGAAGCCGAAGAAGCGCGCGCCCGCGAGCTGGAGGAGCGCCGCCGCAAAGCCTTGGCCGAAGCCGAGGCGATCCGCGCGATGATGGCGCAGCCGCGCAAGGTGCTGGTGGCCAAAAAGCCCGAAGAGCCCAAGCCTGCGGCCGACGCCGCCAAGGCCGGGCTCAAGGGGACGCTGCACAAGCCCGCCTCCACGCCCGCGCGGGGGGCGACGCCGGCGCCGGCACCGGCCAAAAAAGAAGTCAAGTCCGAGGCGCTGTCGTCGTCGTGGAAGGACGAAGCCGGCAAAAAGAAAGACGCCGCCAAGGCCCGTGCCGACGCGGTGGCGGCGCGCAGCAGCGGCAGCTCGTGGCGCGCCGGGCCCAAAGGCAAGCCTGGCAAGGGCGGCCGCGACGACCGCGGCAGCCACCCCACGGCATCGGGCGCCGAGCAGCGCGTGCTGGAGGTGCACGTGCCCGAGACCATCACGGTGGCGGAGCTGGCGCACAAGATGGCGGTCAAGGCCTCCGAGGTCATCAAGGTGTTGATGAAGTTGGGCCAGATGGTCACCATCAACCAGTCGCTGGACCAGGACACCGCGATGATCGTGGTGGAGGAACTGGGCCACAGGGCGGTTGCCGCCACGCTGGACGATCCGGAGGCGTTTTCCGAAGAAGAGGCGGTGCTGTACCAAGGCGAGCCCAAGCCGCGTCCGCCGGTGGTCACCGTCATGGGCCACGTGGACCACGGCAAGACGTCGCTGCTGGACTACATCCGCCGCTCCAAGGTGGCCGCGGGCGAAGCCGGCGGCATCACCCAGCACATCGGGGCGTACCACGTGGAAACGCCGCGCGGCGTCATCACGTTCCTCGACACCCCGGGCCACGAGGCCTTCACGGCGATGCGGGCGCGCGGGGCGCAGGCCACCGACATCGTCATCCTGGTGGTGGCGGCCGACGACGGCGTGATGCCGCAAACGCGCGAGGCGATCAAACACGCCAAGGCAGCCGGGGTGCCCATCGTGGTGGCGCTGACCAAGATCGACAAGCCCGACGCCAACCCGGACAAGGTCAAGCAAGAGCTCGTGGCCGAGGAGGTGGTGCCCGAGGAATACGGCGGCGACTCGCCCTTCATCGGCGTGTCGTCCAAGACCGGCCAGGGTATCGACGAGTTGCTGGAAAACGTGCTGCTGCAGGCTGAGGTGCTGGAGCTCAAGGCCCCGGTGGACGCCAAGGCCAAGGGCTTGGTGATCGAAGCGCGTCTGGACAAAGGGCGCGGGCCGGTGGCCACGGCGCTGGTGCAGTCGGGCACGCTGCGCGTGGGCGATGTGGTGCTGGCCGGCCAGACCTACGGCCGTGTGCGCGCCATGCTGGACGAAAACGGCCGTCAGGTCAAAGAGGCCGGCCCCTCGATTCCGGTCGAAATCCAGGGCCTGGCCGAGGTGCCGCAGGCCGGCGACGAGTTCATGGTGATGGCCGACGAGCGCCGTGCGCGCGAAATCGCCACCTACCGCGCCGGCAAGTACCGCAGCACCAAGCTGGCCAAGCAGCAAGCGGCCAAGCTGGAGAATATGTTTGCCGAGATGACCGCGGGCGAGGTCAAGACCCTGCCCATCATCATCAAGGCGGACGTGCAAGGCTCGCAAGAAGCGCTGTCGGCGGCGCTGCTCAAGCTTTCGACCGACGAGGTGCGCGTGCAGCTCGTCTACGCGGGCGTGGGTGGCATCAGCGAATCGGACGTCAACCTGGCCATCGCATCCAAGGCCATCATCATCGGCTTCAACGTGCGCGCCGACGCCAACGCGCGCAAGGCCGCGGAGTCGGCCGACGTCGAGATCCGCTACTACAACATCATTTACGACGCGGTGGACGACCTCAAGGCTGCCATGGCCGGGCTGCTGTCGCCGGAAAAGCGCGAGGAGGTCATCGGCATGGCCGAGGTGCGCACGGTGTTCGTGGCGTCCAAGATCGGCACCGTGGCGGGCTGCATGGTCACGCAGGGCTACGTCACGCGCAGCGCGCACTTCCGCCTCATCCGCGACAACGTCGTCGTCTACACGGGCGAGCTCGAGTCGCTCAAGCGCTTCAAGGACGATGTGCGCGAAGTCAAAGAGGGCTTCGAGTGCGGCATCAAGCTCAAGAACTACAACGACATCAAGGAAGGTGACGTGCTGGAGTTCTTCGAGATCAAGGAAGTGGCGCGCACGCTGTAAGGAGCCGTCATGCCCAGCCGCAAGGGACCGCACCGCGGCCACAAGGTGGCCGACCAAATCCAGCGCGACTTGAGCGAGCTGATCGCGCGCGAGCTCAAGGACCCGCGCGTGGGCATGGTCACCATCCAGGCCGTCGAGGTCACGCCCGACTACGCGCACGCCAAGGTGTACTTCAGCGTGCTGGTGGGCGACCCGCAGGCCACCGAAGAAGCGCTCAACCAGGGCGCGGGCTTTTTGCGCAGCGCGCTGTTCAAGCGCTTGCACATCCACACCGTGCCCACGCTGCACTTCATCTACGACCGCTCGATCGAGCGCGCCGCCGACCTCAACGCGCTCATCGCCAAGGCCGTGGCCTCGCGCGGCAAGGACGAGGAGGGCGCATGACCGCCGAGCCCCGTGCACGGGTGCCGCGGCGCCCCGTGCATGGGGTGCTGTTGCTGGACAAACCCGCGGGCATGTCCGCGCAGGCGGCCGTGTCCAAAGTCAAATGGCTGCTGGGGGCCGAAAAAGCCGGCCACACCGGCACGTTGGACCCGCTGGCCAGCGGGCTGCTGCCGGTGTGTCTGGGCGCCGCCACCAAGTTCGCGCAAGTCCAGCTCGACGCCGACAAGGTCTACGAAGCCACGTTGCGGCTGGGTGTGCGCACCCGCACCGGCGACGCCGAAGGGGAGGTGGTGGCCACCGCCGCCGTCGATCCCGCCCTGCTGACCCCTGCGCAGCTGCACGTCGTCGCGCAGCGCTTCACAGGCACGATCGAACAGGTGCCGCCGCTGCACAGCGCGCTCAAAAAAGACGGCAAGCCCTTGTACGCGTACGCGCGCGCGGGCCTGGAGGTCGAGCGTGCGCCGCGGGCGGTGACCATCCACACGCTCACGCTCACGGCGGTGCCCGACGACCCCACGGCGCTGCACCTGCACGTGCGCTGCAGCAAAGGCACCTACGTGCGCACGCTGGCCGAAGACATCGGCCAGGCGCTGGGTTGTGGCGCGCACCTGGCGGCGCTGCGACGCCTGGCCACGGGGCCTTTGCAGCTGGCGCAGGCCGTGGCCATCGAAGCGCTCGAAGCGCTGGCGCCGCCCGAGCGGCTGCGGCTGTTGCGTCCGCCCGAAGTGTTGCTGCACGGCTGGCCCGAAGTGGTGCTGGACGAGGCCGAAGCGGGCCGCTTCCTCACCGGGTTGCGCCGCCGTGGCCGCTGGCCCGACGCCGCGCACGTGGCCGTGTTCGGTGCGCGCCCGCGCGCGTTGCTGGGCACTGCGCGCTGCGTGGGCGGCGAACTGATCCCCATCCGGCTGCTGGCGCCCACCGAGATCGCCCAGTGGCTGACCCAATCGACCGCATCATGACACGACCGATACGCAACATCGCCATCATCGCCCACGTGGACCATGGCAAGACCACGCTGGTGGACCAACTGCTGCGCCAAAGCGGCACCTTCCGCGACAACCAGCAGGTGGGCGAGCGCGTGATGGACAGCAACGACCTGGAGCGCGAGCGCGGCATCACCATCCTGGCCAAAAACTGCGCGGTCCGTTGGAAGAGCACGCACATCAACATCGTGGACACGCCCGGTCACGCCGACTTCGGTGGCGAGGTCGAGCGGGCGCTGTCGATGGTGGACGGCGTGCTGCTGCTCATCGACGCGCAGGAAGGGCCGATGCCGCAGACGCGCTTCGTGACCAAGAAGGCGTTGGCGTTGGGCTTGAAGCCCATCGTCGTCGTCAACAAGGTGGACAAGCCCGGCGCGCGGCCCGACCACGTCATCAACGCGGCCTTCGACCTGTTCGACAAGCTCGGGGCCACCGACGAGCAGTTGGACTTTCCCGTGGTGTACGCCTCGGGCCTCAACGGCTGGGCGTCGCTGACCGAAGGCGAGCCCGGCCAAGCCTGGGGCACCGACATGGGGCCGCTGTTTGAGACGATTCTGCAGCACGTTCCGGTGCACCAAGGGGACGTCGACGCCGCGCTGCAGTTGCAAATATCGTCGCTGGACTACTCCAGCTACGTGGGGCGCATCGGCGTGGGCCGCATCAACGCCGGCACGCTGCGCCCCGGCATGGAGGTGCTGGTGTGCGAGGGGCCCGACGGCCCGCGCCGCAAAGGCCGCATCAACCAGGTGCTGAAGTTCCAAGGGCTGGAGCGGGTGCTGGCCGACAGCGCCGGGCCGGGCGACATCGTGCTCATCAACGGCATCGAGGACATTGGCATTGGCGTGACCGTCACCGATCCGCTCGACCCGCGACCGCTGCCGATGCTCAAGGTGGACGAACCCACCTTGACGATGAACTTTTGCGTCAACACCAGCCCGCTGGCGGGGCGCGAGGGCAAGTTCGTCACCAGCCGGCAGATTTGGGATCGGCTGCAGCGCGAGCTGCAAAGCAACGTGGCGCTGCGCGTGCGCGAAACCAGCGAAGACGGCGTGTTCGAGGTGAGCGGCCGCGGCGAGCTGCACCTGACGATCCTGCTGGAAAATATGCGCCGCGAGGGCTACGAGCTGGCGGTGTCGCGGCCGCGCGTGGTGTTGCGGGACATCGACGGCGTGCGCCACGAGCCCATCGAGCTGCTGACCGTGGACGTGGAAGAGCAGCACCAAGGCGCCGTGATGCAGGCGCTGGGCGAGCGCAAGGGTGAGCTGGTCAACATGGAGCCCGACGGGCGCGGGCGCGTGCGGCTGGAGTACCGCATTCCGGCGCGCGGGCTGATCGGCTTCCAGACGGAGTTTTTGAACCTGACGCGCGGCACGGGCCTGATGTCCAACATCTTCGATGGCTACGAGCCTTACAAGGGCGAGATCGCCGGGCGTAAAAACGGCGTGCTCATCAGCCAGGACGACGGCGAGATCGTCACCTACGCGCTGGGCAAGCTGGACGACCGCGGGCGCATGTTCGTCAAGCCCGGCGACCCGGTGTACGAAGGCATGATCATCGGCATCCACAGCCGCGACAACGATCTGGTCGTCAACCCGGTGCGCACCAAGCAACTGACCAACTTCCGTGCCAGCGGCAAGGACGAGGCGATCAAGCTCACCCCGCCGATCGAGCTGACGCTGGAGTACGCGGTGGAGTTCATCGCCGACGACGAACTGGCCGAAATCACCCCCAAGAGCATCCGGCTGCGCAAGCGGCTGCTCAAAGAACACGAGCGCAAGCGCGCCAGCCGGGAGGGCGTATGAGCGAATTGGTCCATCTCGAGCGCACGCCCAATGGGGTGGGGCGCATCACGCTTGCCCGCCCCAAGGCGCTCAACGCGCTGGACCTGGGCATGGTGCGTGCGCTGACGCAGGCGTTGCTGGCGTGGCGCGACGACCCCAGCGTGGTGGCGGTGGCCATCCGCGGCACATCCAAGGAAGGGCCGTTTGGCGCCTTCTGCGCCGGGGGCGATATCCGCTTTTTCCACCAAGCGGCGCTGGCGGGCGACGCGCGGCTGGAGGATTTTTTCACCGAAGAGTACGCCCTCAACCACCTGATCCACACCTACCCCAAGCCCTACATCGCCTTCATGGACGGGGTGGTGATGGGCGGCGGCATGGGCATCAGCCAGGGCGGGCGCTGGCGCATCGTCACCGAGCGCACCAAGATGGCCATGCCCGAGACCAACATCGGCCTGTTTCCCGACGTGGCGGGTGGCTACTTCCTGAGCCGCTGCCCCGGGCACGTGGGCGAATACCTGGGCTTGACGGGCGCGGTTATCGGCGCGGACGCCGCGCTGGCGTGGGGGTTGGCCGACCGCGCCGCGCCGGCGGCCGACCTGCCGCGCGCGTGGGATGCGCTGGCCCAGCTTGACGCCGACAGCCCGGCGGCGTTCGACGCCGCGTGGGCGGCGTGGATGGACGCTGCGGGCTGGCGGTCCGCACCGGCCGCCGGCGCTGCGCCGCTTGCGCCGGAGGTGCAGGCGGCCTTCGCGGCGCCGGACGTGGCGGGCATCGTGGCGGCGCTTGAGGCCGCTGGCACCGACGCCGCCCGGCACACACTGACCGTGTTGCGGCAGCGCTGCCCGCTGATGGTGCACGTGGTGTTGCAGCAAATCCGGCGGGCGCGCGGCATGGCGCTGGCCGACGAGCTGCGCATGGAGCGCGACCTGGTGCGCCACTGCTTCCACCCGCACCACCTGGGCCGCAGCCCCGCGCAAAGCGAGACGGTGGAGGGCATTCGGGCGCTGGCGGTGGACAAGGACCACCAACCGCGCTGGAACCCGGCACGCCTGGAGGATGTGACGCCGGCGATGGTGGAGCCGTTTTTCGTCAGCCCCTGGCCAGCCCACGCGCACCCGTTGCGCGACTTGGCTTGAACCCGAAGCCGCCGCGTGCCGCGCCTGCGGTGCGGCGGCGGGCCTGCGCTGCCGGGGAGCGTGGACGTTAGCGCGTGCGCTGTTTGAGCGCGCGCTCCACCTCACGCTTGCCTTCGCGCTCCTTGATGGCGTCGCGCTTGTCGTGCTGGGCCTTGCCGCGCGCCAGGGCGATTTCGCACTTCACACGACCGTTTTTCCAGTGCAGGTTCAGCGGCACCAGCGTGTAGCCCTTTTGCTCCACCTTGCCGATCAGGCGGCGGATTTCGTCCTTGTGCATCAGCAGCTTGCGCGTGCGTGCGCTGTCGGCGCGGATGTGGGTGGAGGTGCTGCGCAGCGGGTGGATCAGGCAGCCGATCAAAAACAGCTCGCCGTCGCGTACCACCACATAGCCCTCGGTGAGCTGCACCTTGCCCTCGCGGATGGCCTTGACCTCCCAGCCCTGCAGCACCACGCCGGCCTCGAAGCGCTCTTCGATGTGGTAGTTGAAGAAGGCCTTTTTGTTGTCGGCGATCAGCGCGGGCTGAGGTTTGCGGTTCGGAGCACTCATGGGGCCTACAATCGGGCAAGACCCGCGATTGTATGAAACCCAAGACCGTGCGCAAATCGGTGCTGGTGTGGCACAGCGCCGAACAGATGTTCGACCTCGTCAGCGACGTGGAGCACTACCCGGCCTTTTTGCCGTGGTGTGAATACGGCCGCGTCCTCGAGCGCACCCCGGATGGCATGGTGGCGTCGATCGGCATGGCGTTTGGCGGCGTGCACAAGAGCTTCACCACCCGCAACGTCCACGAGCCTGGCCGGCGCATTCGGCTCACGCTGGTCGATGGGCCGTTTTCGCAACTGGAGGGCGACTGGACCTTCACCCCCTTGGGTGACGGGGCTGGCGGCCAGCCGGCCGCGTGCCGCATCGACTTCGTGCTGACGTACGGCTTTTCCAGCAGCGTGCTGGCGGCGCTGGTGGGGCCGGTGTTCGACCGCATCGCCAACACGTTGGTGGACGCTTTCGTCAAGCGCGCCGACCAATTGCACGGCATGCAGGGGTAGGGCGGCATGCAGGTGGAGCTCGTCTGGGCCGAAGCGCCGCGCCGTGTGCGCGTGGTCACGCTGACGCTGCCGCCAGGGACCACCGTGGCGCAGGCCCTGCAGGCCAGCGGCTGGCCGGTGGGCGAGGCGCTGGCCCAGGGGCGGCTGGGCTTGAGCGTGTGGGGGCGCAAAGCGGCGCTGGACACCCCGCTGCGCGACGGCGACCGGCTGGAGCTGACCCGGCCGTTGCGCGTGGACCCCAAGGTGGCGCGGCGCGAGCGCTTTGCCCGCCAGGGCGCGCGAGCCCCGGGGCTGTTTGCGCGCCGCCGCCCATGACCGGGCTGATGGCCGACGCCACAAGGGCCCCGGTACAATAGCGTTTTTGGAGCCAACCCCATGCGCCTGCTCGGAAAAGCCCTGACGTTCGACGACGTCCTGCTCGTTCCCGCCTACTCGCAAGTTCTGCCCAAAGATACGTCGCTGGCCACGCAGCTCACCCGCGACATCCGCCTGAACCTGCCGCTGGTGTCGGCGGCGATGGACACGGTCACCGAAGCGCGGTTGGCCATCGCCATCGCCCAGGAAGGCGGCATCGGCATCATCCACAAAAACCTGTCGGTGCAGGAGCAGGCCGCGCAGGTGGCCAAGGTCAAGCGCTACGAGTCGGGCGTGTTGCGCGACCCCGTCGTCATCAGCCCCGACACCACCGTGCGTCAGGTGGTCAAGCTGTCCGACGAGCTGGGGGTGTCCGGTTTTCCGGTGGTGCAGGCGGGCAAGGTGGTGGGCATCGTCACCGGTCGCGACCTGCGCTTCGAAACCCGCATGGACGCGCCGGTGCGCGAGATCATGACCCCGCGTGAGCGGCTGGTCACCGTGCCCGAAGGCACCACCCCCGAGGCCGCCAAGGCGCTGCTGAACAAACACAAACTCGAGCGGCTGCTGGTGGTCAACGACGCGTTCGAGCTCAAGGGCCTGATCACGGTCAAGGACATCACCAAGCAGCTCAACTTCCCCAACGCCGCGCGCGACGACAACGGCCGCCTGCGCGTGGGCGCGGCGGTGGGCGTGGGGCCCGGCACCGACGAGCGCGTCGAAGCGCTGGTCAAGGCCGGGGTGGACGTCATCGTCGTCGACACCGCGCACGGCCACAGCAAAGGCGTGCTCGACCGCGTGCGTTGGGTCAAGCACAACTTCCCGCAGGTGCAGGTGGTGGGCGGCAACATCGCCACCGGCGAAGCCGCGCGCGCCTTGGTGGACGCCGGGGCGGACGCGGTCAAGGTGGGCATTGGGCCAGGGTCGATCTGCACCACGCGCATCGTGGCCGGCGTGGGCGTGCCGCAAATCACCGCCATCGACAACGTGGCGCAGGCGCTCAAGGGCACGGGCGTGCCGCTGATTGCCGACGGCGGCATCCGCTACAGCGGCGACATCGCCAAGGCGCTGGCGGCGGGCGCGCACACGGTGATGATGGGCGGCATGTTCGCCGGCACCGAGGAGGCCCCCGGCGAAGTGATCCTGTACCAGGGCCGCAGCTACAAGAGCTACCGCGGCATGGGCTCCATCGGCGCGATGAAAGCGGGCAGCGCCGACCGCTACTTCCAGGAAAACGACGAAGCGGCCAACCCCAACGCCGACAAGCTGGTGCCCGAGGGGATCGAAGGCCGCGTGCCGTACAAGGGGTCGGTGGTGGCCATCATCTTCCAAATGGCCGGTGGCGTGCGTGCCGCGCTGGGTTATTGCGGCTGCGCCAGCATCGCCGAGCTGCACGAAAAGGCCGCGTTCGTGCAAATCACCGCCGCGGGCATCCGCGAAAGCCACGTGCACGACGTGCAAATCACCAAGGAAGCGCCCAACTACCGGCTCGACTGACCGCGCATCTCGCCAAGGGCCGCCGTTGGGCGGCCCTTCGCTTTTGCAGCCTCCCGCAGCACCCCCAACGACGCCATGAACCACGACAAGATCCTCATCCTCGACTTTGGCTCCCAGGTCACGCAGCTGATCGCGCGGCGCGTGCGCGAGGCGCACGTGTACTGCGAGGTGCACCCGTGCGACGTCAGCAGCGAGTGGGTGCGCGCCTACGCCGCCGACGGGCGCCTCAAAGGCATCATCCTGTCGGGCAGCCACGCCAGCGTTTATGAGGTCGACGACCGTGCCCCCGACGCCGTGTTTGAGCTGGGCGTGCCGGTGCTGGGCATCTGCTACGGCATGCAAACGATGGCGCAGCAACTGGGCGGCAAGGTGCAGGGCTCGAACGTGCGCGAGTTCGGCTACGCCGAGGTGCGCGCGCGCGGCCACACGGCACTGCTGAAAGATATCGCCGACTTCCACACGCCCGAGGGCCACGGCATGCTCAAGGTGTGGATGAGCCACGGTGACAAGGTGGTCGAGCTGCCCCCGGGCTTCAAGCTGATGGCCAGCACCGACGCCTGTCCGATCGCCGGCATGGCCGACGAGACCCGGCGCTTTTACGGCGTGCAGTTCCACCCGGAAGTGACGCACACCGTGCAGGGCAGGGCGATTCTGGAGCGCTTCGTGCTGGACATCTGCGGCGCCACGCCCGACTGGATCATGCGCGACCATATCGAAGAGGCCGTGCAGGCCATTCGCGCGCAAGTCGGCGATGAGGAAGTGTTGCTGGGTCTGTCGGGTGGCGTGGATTCATCGGTGGCCGCGGCGCTGATTCACCGCGCCATCGGTGAGCAGCTCACCTGCGTGTTCGTGGACCACGGGCTGCTGCGCCTCAACGAAGCGGACATGGTCATGGACATGTTCGCCGGCAAGCTGCACGCCAAGGTCATCCGCGTGGACGCCAGCGACCTGTTTTTGCGCGAACTGGCCGGCGTCACCGACCCCGAGGCCAAGCGCAAAATCATCGGCCGCCTGTTCGTCGATGTCTTCAAAGCCGAAGCGGAAAAACTCAAAGCCGCCCGTCCCGGCTCCAAAGGCATCCAATGGCTGGCCCAGGGCACCATTTACCCCGACGTGATCGAGTCGGGCGGGGCCAAGAGCAAGAAGGCCGTCACCATCAAAAGCCACCACAACGTGGGGGGGCTGCCCGAACAGCTGGGCCTGAAGCTGCTGGAGCCGCTGCGCGACTTGTTCAAGGACGAAGTGCGCGAGCTGGGCGTGGCGCTGGGGCTGCCGCACGACATGGTGTACCGCCACCCCTTCCCCGGGCCAGGGCTGGGCGTGCGCATTTTGGGCGAGGTCAAAAAGGAATACGCCGACCTGCTGCGCCGCGCCGACGCCATCTTCATCGAGGAGCTGCGCTCGACCATCGAGCCCCATTCCGGCAAGCCCTGGTACGACCTGGTCAGCCAGGCGTTCGCGGTGTTTTTGCCGGTCAAGAGCGTCGGGGTGATGGGCGACGGGCGCACCTACGATTACGTCGTGGCGCTGCGCGCGGTGCAAACCAGCGACTTCATGACCGCCGACTGGGCCGAACTGCCCTACAGCCTGCTCAAGCGCGTCTCCAGCCGCATCATCAACGAAGTGCGCGGCATCAACCGCGTCACCTACGACGTCAGCTCCAAGCCACCGGCGACGATTGAGTGGGAGTGAGTAAAGGCAATTGCCGGGCATGTGCGATTCGGGTATCTGGTCGTCGCCGATAGAAAACCGGAAGCGCAGAGCACGGCAACAAACAAAAGCGGGGGGCGTTACTGAGGCCCTTGTAGCCGTCCGCCTTGCCCTGCGCCGCCGCGGGTTTGCTGGGGTTTATATTGACGAGCGGCCTGAACCAGTTTGTTGTAGGCGTCGAGGAAGGCGGCGGCGACAATCTTTCCCTGCGGCGTGCTCGCATAGGCGTTGACCCCGGCCACCAGGCCGCCGAGGATGCCAATGCCCGCTCCCAGGTTGTAATTCTTGGCGCTGCCTTGGGCCGCCACGATTTGCGCGCCACTGGCGTTGTCGATGAGACGCAATGTGGTGGAGGCGCCCAGGGCTTGAACTTGCGCTGATGTATCGAGGTTGCTGCCGCGCCGGCCGAACAAACCACCCAGGCCCGTACTCAAGCCAAATCCCGAGGGCTCTGCAAAGGTTACCGTTGGCACCATCGTGTAATCGGCCGCCAGCATTTTGCGATTCGCCGCACCGGCTTGTCCGGTGAGCCCTGCCTCTTTGAGCTGCCGCTCCAGGTCGATCTGGTTGTATGCGCGCCCGCGCTCGACCACGATGAAGCAGTTGGACTGCTGCACCAGCATTTGCACGATGGGCACATACGGATCATCCGCCGCTTCAGCAAAACCGACGGTGCCCAAGGGTTCCGTACAACGCTCGAGTTGCTCGGTTGCCGCAACCGCCTGTTGGCCGCTCGCCGCGCCTTTGGCGATCGGGTCATCTCCGCCCAGGATGGGCGCAGTGGAACAGCCTGTCAGAATAGCCGCGCAGGCAAGGTACAGCGAAGCCCCTTTCCGCATCGTTGCGCTCCCTTAAAACTGATACACGACCCAAGGCGACATCGCGCCACCCTGTTGCACCATGAAGCGGAATTTCTCCCCAGGACTGACCGGGATGAAGGGTTTGCTCTTGGTCACGGTAATGACTGCCCCCGTGTTGGCCGGCGGCTTACAGTAGAACCTGTCGATGTAGGTGGTCGGCCCCCAGCCGCTCGCGATCTGCTTCTGATAGTAGGAAGTCAGCATCACGTTGTTGGACGTGCACTGGATTTGCCCTGTGATGGTCGGGGTGCCGGGAACTGGGCCGCTGTGGGTGATAGAGACGATGGTCGGCACCGCCTGTGCTTGCGCTGCAGCAGCACAGAGCAATGTCCCGATGATCATAGGCGGAGCTCGGTGTTTGAATTGGACTCGATTCATGACGCGATCTCCTCTCTTTCTTGGTCAACCCGCCAAAAGCGGGATTCTTGATTTGTTAAACTTTCCGTGCAGCCCATTTGAACCGCACGGAATCCTGATCTACGGTTATGCGAGCACGGATCCTCGGTGAAAGATGGCCGAATTAATCTTTTGGAAACTCGCAGCGCCAGCACACCTTAGGAGATGGGTCGAGGTCAACTATCTTCTGACCAGGCGGGCATCGGTAATTGGCAGGGGGCTTGCCGACGTAGCACTGGCCGACCGGGTCCCAAGAATTACCCGGGTTCCCGCCTATGTTGATATGGCCTACCCCTGTTGGGGGTTTTATTGCCGATTCGCCCGCGTTAGCGTTACTGCCCATAGTCGGGGTCACCTTTTTGTCCTCGATCGGCGGCGCAACAGGCGGTGAACTCTTGGTTTTGATCGTCAGCCGGTCTGTCGGCCTGCCTGGCACAGCGCCGGTCGTTTCGTCTTCGGTTTCTCCTTTGAGTGTCGGCTTGACCGGCACAGTGTGGGTCGGCGTAGATGTCGGTTGGCCGCCGCCGGCGTTCTCGGCCGCATGAACGGCACCCGCCAACAGCGCAACAGTGATGGCGCTGGCGATGAGTTTGGGCTGCATTTTCATGATGATCTCCTTTTCGGTTGGGTTTGAATCGAATCGGCAGCCGGCGTCGCCGGACTCCCGATACTGAGTCGGAGGTTTGCCGCGAATTCTTCAATCGTGTGGCACCGGTTTTGGTGTCCGCGGCAAAGTGCCGCAGGGTGGGCATTCGCCCGGTGCTTGATGGGCGTCCCGAGCATGTGCGGAGGTGGGTTTGGCGATCACCATGCCGCGCCGGATGTCCTTTTTCTCGATGCCGCGCGCCCCGGCGTCGGGTGCGATGGCGCCGGTGGCGTCGCCCGTTCCCGCTCCGCCGGGTGCGGTCCGCGCCGCGTCGGCCTTGGTCAGCTTGGCACCACTGGCGATGGCGGCGTCGCGTTCAGCAGCGTGCGCGGCGGACAGGGTCACGCCGAGGATGAGGGTTGCGGTCAGAAGACGGAAGACAGTCATGTTGGGGCTCCTCAGGTTGATGGGGTACCTCTGAGTCGGCAGTTCCGACGCTTTTCTTCAATGGTGCTCTCACTAGGGCGACCAACGCAGCAGCCCGCACCCTGTGGCATCGTCACACCCAGCGGGCGGCAGGTCCTGGGCCGTGGCGCACAAGGCAGCCGCATCGGCGGGCTGGCCGCGTGCGAGCCGCTGTGCGATCCAGGCTGCGGCGAACGGCGCGGCATAAGAAGTGCCGGTGAAATACCGGCCACCACCGACGGGGAGCCACAGATCCACCCCAGGCGCAGCGACGAGGATGGCCTGGCCGCGACTCCCCTGCGGCCAGGGCTGGGCAGCGGCATCGACGGCGGCCACGGCAATCACACCAGGGTGCGCTGCCGGCAGGGGCACGGCGCCATTGGGTCCGCCATTGCCTGCGGCAGCGACGAAAGCCCGCACCTTCGGCAGCACACGGTCGAGCACGCGGGTGAGGACAGGATTGGGGGGTGTGCCGAGACTTGTGAGGATGACTTCGGCGCGGCGCTTGACCAGCCCATCGAGCGCGCGGGCCAATGTCACCAAGTCGCTGCGTTCATGGCCATTCTGGTGTGGCGAAAGAATGGCCGCCCACACCAACTCGGCACCCCGCGCCAGACCGGGGAAGCCCGTCTCGGGCCGGCAAGCCAGTTCACAGGCGATGGCGCTGGCGTGCGGACTTTGACCGGTGTCCGTAAAGCGCTGCAGATCGAACGACGCCGCGTCCAAGGGGGCGTTGGCGTCGGGTGCGCCATCGATGACACCGATGCGCACGGGTTGAGGCAAGCGCTGCACCGCCGTTGCGCGAACCAGTTCGTGCGCGTACTGCCGGCCTGCCGCGCCCGGGCTGGCTGCTGTGTGCTCGGTCTGGAGCGTATCGACGTAGCTGTTGCGTGCGAAGGAAATTTGGGGAAAAGACTGGCGGGCCTGTGCCAGGAGCTTGTCTGCCTCCTCTTCGTCCACCGCAAACAGGACGAGCCGCAACCCGAGCGAGGACAGCGGATGGTCTGCCAAGACCCGAGCTTGCATGGCCCGCGCAACTTCTTCCGGCGCGAGCGCGACTTCGTCTTCAGCCCAAACGGCGACGACTTGGCCCGCGACGACGTTCGAGACCGTGTCGGACGTAGCACGCCCGAGCAACGCGGCGACGCCGCTGACGAGACTTCTCAGGTCGACTTGGATGCCAATGCCGACACCCGCTGAACCACCGCGCGAGGGCTGGCCTTTCGGCGGCTCGACCTGCCCGATCGCGGTTCCGCAAAGACTCGCCCCCAACAGGAGCGCGGTGACGACCCGTTTCATCGCGAGACACTTTCGACAATCGGCAGGGCGCGCAAAACCTTTTCTGCTTCGTCGGCGGATGCGGGCACAGCAATGGTCCAGACGCCCAGACGCCCTGGGCCCGCGACGATCTCGGCGTCGATGGGCGACAGCGCCGCCCGCACCTGCGCGAGGGTGGCCTGATCGGAGAACACCACTTGGAGCCGCACGCGTGCGGCGGCCTTGGCGGTGCTTTCTTCGGCACCCAAAGGCACGACGGCCGTATCGGCACGCCAGGGCTCGGGAGCGACGACGGTCATGAGGATCGCGGCCGTTGCAGCACCCATGCCATAGGCCATCAGCGCCCACCACCATGGCCTTCCCCCTTGGGAGCGGCGGTTTTGGGCACGATCCCATTCGCGCTCCGCGTCGATCCGGGCGGCCACGCGTTGCCAGTTACGCTCGTGATCGAACGGGGGTGCCGCGCCTTCGAGCTGTTGCCGGATGCGATCGAGCCACTGGATTTCTCCGGGACTGGCGCTGGGCCGCTCACCCGTGGGTTGAGAGGGAGTGTTCGTCATAACACTGAGTCGGCTTTTGGGCTGGCTTTCTTCAATCCGAGGGCTTCGGTCAGGCACAGCTTCAGCTTGCGCTTGGCGTGATGAATTCGTGTGGCGACGGTGTTGTCCGGCACCCCTTGGAGCTGGGCGATTTGCTGCAAAGGAAGGCCTTCGAGCAGGAACAGGTGCAAGCTTTCCCGCTGGGGGACGGGTAAGGTCTGCATGCACCGATCGACCATTTCCCAAGTCTGGTGCTCGGCCAACCATTCAAACGGCGTGGGGCCGGGATCGACCAGGGTATCGGTGAGCACGTCATCGATGGCCTCCTCCGCGCGTGCACCTCGGGCACGCAGGAGGTCCAGGGCCTTGTGGCGGACGATGCCCAAAATCCAGGTTCGCACGCTGGAGCGGTTGGCGAACTTCGAGGCCGATCGCCAAACCTCGTAAAACGCCTCGGCCACGGCATCGTCGGCGTCCGCCGGGTTTCCAAGCAGGCGCAGTGCAAACGTATATGCCGCACGGGCATGTCGCTCATGCAGGCTTCGCAAAGCGTGGCTGTCGCCCTTGGCGCAGGCAGCAACGATGGCGTGGTCGTCCATGGGATGGCGCAGGGTTTCGATGACCGCTCCAAAGTGTAGGCGGACATGCTCTCGCGCTGCAAGAAGAACAGGGGTTTTGCTGGGAGGCGGCCGCGTCAAGATCGTGGCGCAGCAGTCCAGCAAGGCCCGGGTGACGCGGGGCAAGTCGCGCTGGCAGTCATGACTTGGAAGACCTTTTACAATCCCCCAGCGTTGCAGAGAACGCTTGGCTGCCACAGCCCAGCACCAAACCGCCCCCGACACGAAAGCAGTGCATGGAGCAGGGTGCCATCGTCGAAACCGACGACAAGTACATGGCCGAAGCGCTCGCGCTGGCACGGCAGGCGGCCGGGGCGGGCGAGGTGCCGGTAGGCGCCGTCGTGGTGTGCAACGGGCGCATCGTCGGGCGCGGTCACAACCAGCCGGTGGGCAGCCATGACCCGACGGCGCACGCCGAGGTGTTGGCCTTGCGCGAGGCCGCCCGCACGTTGGGCAACTACCGGCTGCCGGGGTGCGTGTTGTACGTGACGGTGGAGCCGTGCGCCATGTGCGCGCAGGCGGCGCTGCACGCGCGGCTGGCGCGGGTGGTGTACGGGGCGGCGGAGCCGCGCACCGGGGCGGCGGGGTCGGCGGTGGACCTGTTTTCGGTGCCGGCGCTCAACCCACACACCCAGGTGACGGCCGGGGTGCGCGCCGACGAAGCAGCAGCGCTGATGCGGCAATTTTTTGCCCAGCGGCGCGCCCAGCAGCGTGCGCGGGCCGAACCGCTGCGCGACGATGCACTGCGCACGCCGCCCGAGCGCTTTGCCGGGGTGTGGGCGCAGGCCGAGGCGCGTTGGGGGTTGCGCCAAGCCCAGCACAGCCGCACGTGGCAGGCCCTGGATGCCTTGCAGGGCTTGCGCTTGCACGCCCTGGATGTGGGGAGCCGTGATGCCCCCGTGCCGTGGTTGTGTGTGCACGGCCCCGACGCATGGTGGCCGCAGTGGTTGCCGTGGATGGGGGCGGCGGTGGCGCGCGGTGAGCGCGTGTTGGTGCCGGACCTGATCGGCTTTGGCCAAAGTGACAAGCCCAAAAAAGCCGCCTGGCACACGCCGCAGCGCCACGCGCAGATCGTCGTGCAGTGGCTCGACGCGCTGCTGCCACCGCAGGGGCCGGTGCGCGTGGCATGGGCGCCGGGGACGCACTGGCTGGCGCGGGCGCTTCGCACCGCCTTGGCCGAACGCGTGGTGCTGGAGCAGGACGTCCCCGCGCACGCGCTGCTGGCGCTGCCCCCGGACTGGGCCGACGTCCCGTACCCGGACCGCGGCCACCGCGCCGGGCCGCAGGCGGTGCGGGCCTGGGGCGGATAATGCGGGTCATGCCATTCCTTTACGTTTATTCCCCCAGTGGGGCGGTGCGGGACCGCGTGGCGTTTCGGCGTGCCATGCGACGCTTGCAGGCCCAAGGCTACGACGTCCAGGTGGACCCTGCTGCGCTGGCGCGCCACCAGCGCTTTGCCGGCCATGACGACGAGCGCCTGGCCGCCATCGCGCGCGCGGCGGTCAGCGGCGCCGATGTTGCCATGACCACCCGCGGCGGCTACGGTTTGACGCGCTTGCTGCCCCGGCTGCCCTACGAAGCTATCGACGCCGCCGCGCGCCGTGGCATGGTGTGGGTGGGCTTGAGCGACTTCACGGCGTTGCAACTGGCGGTGTTGGCGCAGCGCGGCACGCCCACGTGGGCCGGGCCAGCGGTGATGGAAGATTGGGCGGGTGATGCTGTGGACGACATCACGCAGGCGTGTTTCGACGACGTGGCGCACGGTGTGGCCGAAGGCACGGGCTGGCGGCTGCCGGCCGAAACGCTGCACGCCCACCCCGCGCTGGCGCAGGGCTGGCACGTGCACGATGCGGTGCTGTGGGGGGGCAACCTGTCCATGTTGTGCAACCTGGTGGGCACACCGTACCTGCCAGCGGTGCAGGGTGGGGTGCTGTTTTTGGAAGATGTGGGCGAGCACCCCTACCGCATCGAGCGCATGCTGACCCAGCTGCTGCTGGCCGGGGTGCTGGGGGCGCAGCGGGCCATCGTGCTGGGGGCGTTCAACCGCTACACGCTGACCCCGCACGACCGTGGCTTCAAGCTGGCGACGGTGGTGGCGTGGCTGCGCGCGCAGCTGCCTGAGGTGCCCGTGTTGACCGGGCTGCCCTTTGGTCACGTGCCCACCAAGGTGATGCTGCCCGTGGGGCGCCGCGTGGATCTGACCGTGCAGGGCCGCGAAGCCCTGCTGCTGTGGGGTTGAGGCGGGGGGCTGGCGCGGTTTACGTCGCCGCCGCGACGGTATCGCTGGCTTCGGCCACGCGCTGCTGGATGTGTTGCAGCGCCTCGGCCACCTGGTCCACGAGAATCAGGCACAGGTCGCCCGGTTGCAGGCGTTGCAGGGCCGTGTCGATGGCCGCGAACTCCCCGCGCACCGCGGTTTGCCAGCGTGTGCGCGGCGCGCCCTGCAACCCACGCTGCAGCAGCGCGATCGTCTCGCCATCGGCGCGGCCACGTTGACAGGCGTCTTCGAACAGCACCACCTCGTCAAACGTCTGGCCGACCAGCCGTCCTTGTTCGATGATGTCTTGGTCGCGCCGGTCGCCGGCGGCGCTGATGACGACGACGCGCTTGCCCGCGGGCATGGCCTCCACGGTGCGGCACAGCGCCGCGATGGCGTCGGGGTTGTGGCCATAGTCCGCGACCAGGCTGGCGCCGCGGTAGCTGAAGCGGTTGAAGCGCCCGGGCACCGCCTGCGCGGTGGCTTCGAACGTGCGCAGCCCTTCGACGACGGCCGACCACGACACGCCCGCGCCCCAGGCGGCGGCAATCGCCGCCATCGCGTTGTCGACTTGGAATGGGATGCGCCCCGCGTCGGTCAACGGAATGTCGGCCAAGGGCAGCCGCATGTGCCAACCCCCTTCGGCCGCCACGATGGCGTCATGGTCCACAAACACCACCCGCCGACCCAGCGCGCGGTGGGTGGCGACCACCGGGTGGTGCGCGTCCGGCCCGAAGTAAATGACGGGTGCGGGCGACAGGGGGGCCATGGCCACGCAGTGCGGGTCGGCGGCGTTGAGCACGGTCCAGCCGTTGGGCGCGACGTTTTGCACGATGACGCGCTTGAGCACGCCCACGTCTTCGGCGGTGGTGATGTAGTTCAGGCCCAGGTGGTCGCCCGTGCCGATGTTGGTCACCACCCCGACGTGGCAGCGGTCAAACGCCAGGCCTTCGCGCAGGATGCCGCCGCGCGCCGTTTCCAGCACCGCCGCGTCCACGTCGGGGTGGGCCAGCAGCCGCCGTGCGCTTTTGGGGCCCGAGCAGTCACCGGTGTCGATGGCGCGGCCTTGCACATACACGCCGTTGGTGTCGGTGAAGCCCACGCGCCAGCCGTGGCGCTGCATCAGGTGCGCGGTCAGGCGCACCGTGGTGGTCTTGCCGTTGGTGCCGGTGACGGCCACCAGCGGAATGCGTCCGTCTTGCCCCGGGGCGAACATGTGGTCGATGATGGCCTGGCCCACGTCGCGCCCCTTGCCGTACGAGGGGCTGAGGTGCATGCGCAGGCCCGGCGCGGCGTTGACTTCGACGATGCCACCCTGCTGTTCTTCGAGCGGGCGCGCCACCGTCTGGCACACGACATCCACTCCGCACACGTCCAGCCCGACGGTCATGGCCGCCAGGATGGCACGCTGGGCCACGTCGGGGTGAACTTCGTCGGTGACGTCGGTGGCCGTGCCACCGGTGGACAGGTTGGCGTTGTTGCGCAGCACGACGCGCTGCCCCAACGCCGGCACGTCGTCGGGGGTGAGGCCCTGTTGCGCCAGACGCTCCAGGGCGATGGCGTCGAGCCGAATGCGGGTCAGCGGGGTGGCGTGGCCGTCGCCGCGGCGCGGGTCGGCGTTGACGCGCTCGACCAGCTCGCGCACCGTGTGCACACCGTCGCCGATGACCAACGGCGGGTCACGCCGCGCCGCGGCCACCAGCCGGTTGCCCACCACCAGCAGGCGAAAGTCGATGCCCGGCAGGTAGCGCTCGATCATCACCTCGGAGCCGTAGCGGGCCGCTACTTCGTAAGCGGCCAGCACCTGCTCACGGGTGCTCACGTTGACGGTGACGCCCTTGCCTTGGTTGCCGTCGCGCGGCTTGACGACGACGGCCCCGCCCAACTCCTGCGCCGCGCGCCAGGCGTCCTCGGCGTCGGCCACCGGGCGGCCCAGCGGCACCGGAACGCCGACCGCGTGCAGCAGCCGCTTGGTCAATTCCTTGTCTTGCGCGATCGACTCGGCGATGGCGCTGGTGCTGTCACATTCGGCGGCCTGGATGCGCCGCTGTTGGCTGCCCCAGCCCAGCTGCACCAGGCTGCCCGTGGTCAGGCGGCGGTACGGGATGCCGCGGCGCACGGCGGCTTCCACGATGGAGCCGGTGGAGGGCCCCAGGCGCAGGTCTTCGTCCAGCTCACGCAGGTGCGCCAGCACCGCCTGCAGGTCGAACGGGGTGTCATCCTGAGCGGCCTGCAGCAGCTGCAGCGCGGCGTCGAACGCGGCGCGCCCGACGTCCTCGACCCCGTACTCCACCACCACCTGGAACACGCCAGGCTCGGGCGCCGCGATCGTGCGCGAAAAGCTCACCGCGCAGCCGGCTTCGGTTTGCAGCGCCAGCGCGGCCACCTCCAGCGCATGGGCCATCGTCAGCACGCCATCGGTGCTGGGCTGAGGCAACGCGCCCAGTTGCGGAAAGCGCTGACGCAGCCGCTCATCAAAGCCGGGCAGGCGGCGCACGTCGCACTCGTGCGGCTCGCATGTCACGGTGGCTTCCAGCGCCGTGTGGCGGCTCCACAGGTTGGGCCCGCGCAGAGCCCGCAAACGGTTGACCTTCATGGGACGGTTCCGGTGGGTCGAAAACAGAACGGGGCGATCAGAGGTCGGGCACTTCGGCCGCGGCGACCTCCAAGCCCGCGCGAATCAGCTCCGGGCTGAGTTCCAGCGCCAGGGCCGCGCCGGTGGCCGCCAGCAGCGCCGGCAAGCCCACACGCTGCACCAGCGCTTGCACGCCCGCGTGCTGCAGCGGCACCAGCGGCTGCACGTTGCCACCCTGGGCCACGACCACGTGCCCATCTTCCACGGTGACAAAGCGGCCGCCCTGCGCCACGTGCTCGGCGCGCAGCAGGTGGTCGGGGCGCTCGCTGTACAGCAACACGGCTCCGTCGGACAGCTCAGCCAGCCCGGCGCACACCTCGCAGTCGGCGTTGAGCACGGCGCAGCCCTCGGGCAGCACCACATCCACCTGGGTGCGCAGCACCTTGCGCATTTGCTCTTGCGTGGTGATGTAGTGGTCGTGCAGGCCCTGGGGTACGGGCACGTCGGTGACGACGCCAATCAGGCAGCGGTCGTAGGCCAACCCTTCGTCCAGGATGCTGCGTGGGGAGCTTTCGATGACCGCCGCCTGCACGCAGCGGTTCATCAGCACACGCTGGCCCGCTTCCCACGCTGATGGGGCGCCGGCCGTGGGCACGGGTTGCATGTTCAGGTAAAGGCGGCCTTCGCACGCCACGCCGGTGGCCAGGTTGGCGCGGTGCAGCAGCCACCCGATCAGGCGCGCCACCGCCGCCGTGGCGCGGGTGCCGCTGACACCCACAATCGGGATACGCCCCGCCACCCCCGGGGGAAACAGGTGCGCCACGATGGCTTCACCCACCGGCCGCGGTTTGCCGTTGGCGGGTTTGAGGTGGGGCAGCAACCCCGGGCCCGCGTTGACTTCGACGATGGCGCCCCCCTGTTCGGCCATGGGGCGGCTGATGTCCTGTACCACCAGGTCGATGCCGGCGATGTCCAGGCCCACCACGCGGGCGGCCAGCGCGGTGAGTTCCGCAATATCGGGGTGCACCAAGTCGGTGACATCGTCGGTCAGCAGCCCGGTGCGTTGCACCAGCACCCGCTGCCCGGCCGCGGGTACGCTGTCAGGTTCCAGCCCCTGGCGGCGCAGCTCCAACATCACGTCGCGGTTTTCTGGCAGGCGGATGGTGTCGAGGGGGTATTCCTCTTCTTCGCCGCGGCGTGGGTCGCTGTTGATGTCGCGCTCGATGAGTTGGCGCACCGTGTGCACACCGTCGCCCGTGATCCACGCGCACTCGCCGCGCGAGGCGGCCACCATGCGCCCGCCCACCACCAGCACGCGGTGCTCGGTGCCAGGGATGTAGCGCTCCACCATCACCTCGGAGCCCTCACGCTCGGCCAGTTCGTACGCGGCGGCCAGCTCCTCACGCGTGCGCACGTCGAGCGACACGCCGCGCGCGTGGTTGGCGTCGGTGGGCTTGACCACCACGGGCAAGCCGATATCCTGCGCTGCGTCCCAGGCGTCGTCCACGCTGCTGACCACGCGGCCTTCGGGCACCGGCACGCCGCACTCGGCCAACAGCCGCTTGGTCAGATCCTTGTCGCGCGAGATGCCCTCGGCGATGGCGCTGGTGCGGTCGGTCTCGGCGGTCCAGATGCGCTTGAGCTGCGCGCCGTAGCCCAGCTGCACGAGGTTGCCACCCTCGATGAGGCGGATGTGCGGAATGCGTCGCGCGGTGGCCGCGTCGACGATGGCCGCGGTGCTGGGCCCAAGCGCCCAGCGGTCCACCAGCGCTTTGAGCTGCTTGACCGCCGCCGCGACGTCGTACGCGCGGCCGTCGATGGCGGCGCACAGCAGGTCGCGCGCGTCCAGCACCGCCTGGCGTGCGACCTCCCACTGCCGTGCGCGGATGACCAGCTTGTACACGCCACGCTGGTCGGTCGAGCGTGTCTGCCCGAAGCCCGTGGGCAGGCCAGCCAGGTTGAGCAGCTCGATGGCGATGTGCTCCATGATGTGGCCGGCCCAGGTGCCCTCACGCAACCGCTGCAAAAAACCGCCGCGCTCGCCCACCCCGCAGTGGTGCTCGATCAGCCCTGGCAGCCAAGCGGTCAGCCGCTCGTACAAGCCCTCGATGGTGTTGGAGGGACGGTCTTCCAGCGCCCCAATGTCCAACACCGCTTCGAGCGCGGCACGGTAGGTCCAGAGGTTGGGGCCACGCAGGTGGCGCAGGCGCAAAATCTCAATGGTTGTGGACATGGATCGCTTTCCTGAGGCGGACCGTAGAATGCGTGGCCCTGCCGCTCGATTCAGCCCCTATTGTCGCGCGTGCGGACCCGTTTGGCCGTGTTACAAGTTTCCGTCGTTTGCAACATGTCGTATCCTCCTCCCGCCGCTGCTGCGTCTGCCCCCGCGTTGCCGCCCGCCTGGCGCGCGACCGTGGCCAGCGCCGGCCCCGACGCCGTGCCCGAGGCATGGCTGCAAACCGACCTGGATGCCGACTTGGCGTTTGCCGACGGGCTGCTGTGGGTGGCGCGCGGGGTGTTGTATTGGGCGCAACGGGCAGGTGCCCAGGTGCAGCGCTGGGTGATGGACGGCACGCTGACACTGCACGAGCATGACCACCACGGCGTGGTGACGTTGCAGTTGGTGCGCCTGGACGCCGAGGGCCAGCCCAGCGAGCGCCTGGCGGTGTGGCACTGCACACTGGGGCGGCAGTTGGCGGCGCGTCGGTTGATCGAGCGGTTGCAAGCGTGGCGCCAGGCTCGGCATGAAGGGGGCGCTGCCGCTGCGGACGACGCCGCCCCGCAAACGCTGCAGTGTCCCGTGTGCGCCAGCCCGATGGAGCCCGACGAAGAGTCATGCAGCGTGTGCACGCAGGTGGTGCAAACCCCGCCAACGACGCGCACGCTGCTGCGGCTGTGGCGGTTTGCCCATCCGTACCGTTGGCAGTTGGCGCTGGGGTTTGCGCTGATGCTGGCCTCCACCGCCGCCACGCTGGTGCCGCCGTACCTGACGATTCCGCTGATGGACGACGTGTTGATCCCGTTTCAGAACGGGCAGCCGGTGGATTGGTGGCTGGTGGCGGCGCTGCTGGGCGGGCTGCTGGGCGCGGCACTGCTGGCGTGGGGGCTGGGTTGGGCCAAAACCTACATCTTGGCGCTGGTGTCGGAGCGCATTGGGGCCGACTTGCGCACCACCACCTACGAACATTTGCTGGGCTTGTCGCTGGAGTATTTTGGCAACCGCCGCACCGGCGACCTGATGGCGCGCATCGGCTCCGAAACCGACCGCATCAACATCTTTTTGTCGCTGCATTTGCTGGACTTCGCCACCGACGTGCTGATGATCCTGATGACGGCGGTGATTTTGTTTTCGATCAGCCCGCCGCTGGCGCTGGCCACGCTGCTACCACTGCCGCTGATCGCCTGGCTGATCCACGTCGTGCGCGACCGGCTGCGCACCGGTTTCGAAAAGATCGACCGCGTCTGGGCCGAAGTCACCAGCGTGCTGGCCGACACCATCCCGGGCATCCGCGTCGTCAAGGCGTTTGCGCAAGAAGCGCGCGAAGCCGAGCGTTTTCGGGAAGCCAACCGGCACAACCTGGCCGTCAACGACCGCCTCAACCGGCTGTGGTCGTTGTTTTCGCCCACGGTGACGCTGTTGACCGAGGTGGGGCTGCTCGTCGTGTGGGGGTTTGGCATCTGGCTGGTGGCGCGTGGGCAAGTCACCGTGGGGGTGCTGTCGGCGTTTTTGGCCTACATCGGGCGCTTTTACACCCGGCTCGACTCGATGAGCCGCATCGTGTCGGTGACGCAAAAGGCCGCCGCCGGCGCCAAGCGGATTTTCGACATCCTGGACCACAAAAGCAGCGTGCCGGAGCCGGCCCAGCCCGTGCCGCTGCCCACCGTGCGGGGGCACCTGCAGCTGCAAGGGGTGACGTTTCGCTACGGCAACCGCACCGTCATTCAGGGGCTGGACCTGGACATTCGCCCCGGCGAAATGGTGGGCCTGGTGGGCCACAGCGGCTCCGGCAAGAGCACGTTGATCAACCTGATCTGCCGCTTTTATGACGTGGCCGAGGGGCGCATCCTGATCGACGGCGTGGACGTGCGCGATGTGCGCGTGGCCGACTGGCGCCGCCACATCGGCCTGGTGCTGCAAGAGCCCTTTTTGTTTTACGGCACGATCGCCGACAACATCGCGTACGGCCGGCCCGACGCCACACGTGAGCAAATCGTGGCCGCCGCGCGCGCGGCGCACGCGCATGAGTTCATCCTGCGCCTGCCACAGGGATACGACACGCTGGTGGGCGAGCGCGGGCAGGGGCTGTCGGGCGGGGAGCGCCAGCGCATCAGCATCGCGCGCGCGCTGCTGATCGATCCGAAGGTGTTGATCCTGGACGAGGCCACGGCCAGCGTGGACACCGAAACCGAAAAAGAAATCCAAAAGGCGCTGGACAACTTGGTGCAGGGCCGCACGACGATCGCCATTGCGCACCGCCTGTCCACCCTGCGGCGCGCGGACCGCCTGGTGGTGATGGACAAAGGCCGCAAAGTGGAAGAGGGCACCCACGATGAGTTGCTGGCGCGCCGTGGCGCGTACTGGCGGCTGTACGAGGCACAGCAGCGCCAAGCCGAGGCCGAGCGCGAGCGCTGGAAGGAGGCGTGACGATGACCGTGGCAGCCCCCGTGGACAACCCGCCCCCGGCCCGCCTGCGCGAAGATGCGCTGGGGCGGCTGCATTGGCGCGGCGACGATGGCCAATGGTGTGGCCCGGTGACCCCGGTGCGGGCGTTCCCCATCCAGGCGCCGCATGGCGAGGTCGCGTTGGTCGGCCCGCATGGGCACGAGGTGGCCTACCTGGCCACCTTGGACGGTCTGTCCGCCGACGACCGGGCGCTGTTGCTGCAACACCTGCAGCGCCATGCTTTTTTGCCGCGCATCACGCGTCTGGTGGAGGTCAGCTCCTTTGCCACCCCCAGCACCTGGACGGTGGACACCGACCGTGGTCGCACACGCTTCGTGCTCAAAGGCGAGGAAGATATTCGCCGCATCGCCCCCGGCGTGCTGCTGGTGCAGGACGCCTACGGCGTGCAGTATTTGATCCGCGACCCGCACACGCTCGACCGCCACAGCCGGCGGCTGCTGGATCGGTTCATGTAGGCGCACGGCGCGGTTGTGCACCCGCAACCCAGCGCAGCACGGGCTGCAGCGCCCCGATGTGGGCGGGCGTCGGCGGGCTTGGGCCATCAACCCGTGAGCTGCTAGCATTGCCCCATGACCAGCCGCCGCAAGCTGCCCATCGGCATCCAGACCTTCGCCAAGATCCGCGGCGAGGGCTGCTACTACGTCGACAAAACCCCGCTGATCGCACGGTTGGCGGAGCAAGGCAGCTTTTACTTCCTCTCCCGCCCGCGCCGCTTTGGCAAGTCGCTGCTGATCGACACCATCGCCGAGGCCTTTGCCGGCCAGCGCGCGCTCTTTGAAGGCGGTGAGGCCGCCGTGGCGCTGGGGGTGGACCCAGCGGTGGCC
>NZ_SMAH01000007.1 GCF_004342625.1 Tepidimonas ignava | reverse complement strand
CGATCGCCGTCTACCAGGCCATGCTGGAGAAGGTCACCCAAACCAGCCACTCCCTTCAGTGATTCCACCGTTGCACTTGGTGCTTGATACCGCCCTGCTACACTGTTGTCCATATGCGTAAATGGTTGGCAATCCTTTTGTTGGTGTTTATGCCGCTACAGCTTGGCTGGGCGGCTGCAGCCAGCTATTGCCAACACGAAACCGGTGCCGCAGCCAAGCACTTTGGTCACCATGACCATCAGCACAAGACTGCGGATGGCAAAGACGCATCTTCCGATCCAGCCAAGACCATCGGTGGCGATCCCGATTGCGCATCCTGTCACGCGGGATGTTTGTCGGCCTTGCCTGGGGCAGTCACGATTGCATCGCTGGCCGACTCGTCTCTGGATACAGCAGATTACTGGGCTCGTCTAACGTCGCCCCCTTTTGAACGCCTTGAACGCCCTCAGTGGCGTGTCCTCGCCTGATCGGCGGGGAGCGCGTTCCTTCCCCTTCGTCATCACCAATGCACGGATACGCCTAGCGCGTGACCGTATCAAGCCGACCTCAGCTCGGCTGACGTGACGACGAGCAGGCGATCATTTGGATCGCTCTCCGCCGATTCCCTCGTGTATTTGAATATCACTGGAGAATCGGATGTTGAAGAGTCATCACAATCACAAACGACGGAAGTCAGTCTCCGTCCTCCGCACATCAGGAGTCGCGGCTGCGACGAGCTTGCTCGTAGCGCTCGCTGCAGGGGCAGCTTTCGCTCAGGCGTTGCCAGCAGCACAAGACAATCATCCAGCCGTCAAAAGCGGCTTGCAGAGCGAAGCGGCAACGATCCTGACGCTGCAAAAGGCCATCGATTTAGCCCTGGACAGCAATCTAGACCTGGCTGTCGCAAGGCGGGAAATCGAGGCAACGCAAGGTCAGGTGATCCAGGGGCAAGCTCGCCCCAATCCCGAACTGGCGTACTCGCTGGAAGACCAGAGGGCAGCGACTCGCACACAAAGCGTGCAGATCAACCTTCCCGTTGAAATGGGCGGCAAGCGCGCGGCCCGTATCGCGGCCGCCGAGCGAGGGCGCGACATCGCAGTGGAAGAACTGAATGTGCGGCGCATCGAAATCCGCGCCGCTGTGGTCGCCGCCTTCTTCGAAACGCTGGCAGCCCAGGAGCGTGTAGCACTGGCTCTTGACAGTGTCGATTTGGCGAGAAAAGTGACCGACGCGGTTGCCAAGCGCGTGGCAGCGGGTAAGGTTTCTCCCGTCGAAGAATCAAAGGCCCGGGTGGCTGAGGCCGGGGTGCGCGTTGAACTCGCCCAGGCGCAAAGCGAGCTGCGCAACGCTCGGGGACGTCTTGCCAGCTTGCTGGGTGCCAATCCACCTCGCTTCACCCTCGTCGCGGGCAATATTGAAGCGCTCCCGCCCGTTCCAAGCTTCGACAGTGTCCAGCAACGCCTGTCTGTCTCGCCAATCTTGCGTCGTGCGCAGCTAGAGATGGAACGCCGCAGATCACTGGTCGATTTGGAGCGCAGCAAGCGGGTACCCGATGTCACCTTCAGCCTGGGAGTGAAGCGCTCCAATGAGCTGCAGCGTGATCAGCTGCTGTTCGGCGTCTCCGTGCCGTTGCCGTTGTTTGATCGCAATCAGGGCAACTTGCTGGAAGCGCTGAAGCGCGAAGACAAAGCCCGGGACGAACTCCAGGCGTTGAACGTGCGAGTCGGCACTGAAGTGATGCAAGCCCGCGAGCGGCTGGACGCCATTCGCAGGGAAGTCGAGGTCTTGCAACGGGACGTACTCCCCGGGGCTAAGAGTGCCTACGACGCAGCCACCATCGGATTCGAGAACGGCAAGTTCAACTTTCTAGAAGTGCTAGACGCGCAGCGCACCTACTTCGCCGCCAAGTCCCAATACCTCAAGGCACTGGCCGAAGCGCATCGCGCGGCCGCGGACATTGACCGGGTGCTCGGCGACTCCACCCCGAATGCCGACAAGCCATCCAATCAGGAATGAATATGAAAATCGACACAAAAAAACTGAACATCAGCAAAAAGCAGTTGGTCGCCATCGCTGCAATTGCCGTGACTGGCGTAGTGCTTGGCACCGCCATTCTGAGCAACAAGACAAGCAAGACGGCGGAAGATGATGGCCACGGTCATGGCAGCCACGTTGAAGCGAAAGCGCACAGTGATGGTGAGCACCACGGCAAGACGAGTGGCGATGGGCACGATCATGACAAAGGCCACGCTGACGGCGAGCACCACGAAGGCCCCAGCAAGGGGCCTCATGGCGGCAAGCTGTTCAAGGAAGGAGATTTTGGGCTGGAGGCTTTGCTGGCCGAGGACGGAGGCGAACCACGCCTGCGGATCTGGCTGTTCAGCAAAGATAAGCCGCTTCCAAACAATGCAGCCAAAGTCAGCGCCACCATCACGCGCTTGACCGGAGAGACGCAGACCCTCAACTTTGCACCTGACAAGGACAGCCTGGTGAGCCGTGAGGTGGTGCCCGAGCCACACGCGTTCGAGATCAGCATCGTTGCCCAGACTGCCACCGAGTCCTTCATGTTCGTCCTGAACCAAGAGGAAGGGAAGGTCGAGCTTAGCGATGCACAAATCAAGGCCGCATCCATTGGCATCGACACGGCAGGTCCTGCGCGCATCAAGTCTGTTTTGCAATTGCCAGGCGAAATTCGTCTGAATGAAGACCGGACTTCGCACATTGTTCCGCGCATTGCGGGTGTGGTCGAGAGTGTGCAGGTCAGTCTGGGGCAGGCGGTCAGACGAGGCCAAGTTTTGGCCGTCATCGCCAGCCCGGCGGCATCAGAGCTGCGCAGCGAGTTGCAGATAGCACAAAAGCGATTGACCTTGGCCAAGACCACGTATGAGCGTGAAAAGCGGCTCTGGGAGCAGAAGATCTCTGCCGAGCAGGACTACCTGCAAGCCAAGCAAGCCTTACACGAGGCAGAGGTCGCCGTGGCCAACGCCCAGCAGAAGCTGTCCGCCTTGGGTCTGACATCAGGATCTTCGGGGGGGCTCAATCGCTTCGAGCTGCGCGCGCCATTCGACGGCTTGGTGATTGAAAAGCATCTGAGCCTGGGTGAAGCCGTCAAGGAAGACGCCGTCGTGTTCACCGTGTCTGACCTGGGACAGGTCTGGGCCGAGATCAACGTGCCCGCGAAGGATTTGCCGCTGGTCAGGGTTGGCGAGAAGGTCACCATCAAAGCGACGGCCTTCGATGCCAGCGCGACCGGAACCATAACTTTTGTGGGTTCGTTGATCGGTGAACAGACTCGCATGGCCAAGGCCCGCGTGGTCTTGTCCAACCCCAAGGGCGTTTGGCGTCCTGGTCTGTTTGTCAGTGTGGAGGTGACTGCATCGGAGGCGGAAGTACCCGTGACTGTGGCCAGTGACGCCATTCAGACCTTGGGCGACAAGCCCGTGGTGTTCGTGAAAGTGAACGGAGGCTTCATTGCCCAGCCCGTGCAGTTGGGCCGCAGTGATGGCAAGCGGGTCGAGGTGGTGCAAGGACTCAAGCCGGGGGCTCCCTACGCGGCAGCAGGAAGTTTTGTCCTGAAGTCTGAGCTCGGCAAGGCCTCTGCCGAACACACCCATTGATACCGGAGCCACGCACATGTTTGAAAAACTTATTCGAGCATCCATCGAACATCGATGGTTGGTGTTGCTGGCAGTCATCGGTATGGCGGCCGTCGGCGTATTCAACTACCAGAAGCTCCCCATCGATGCAGTGCCGGACATCACCAACGTCCAGGTACAGATCAACACCCAAGCACCGGGGTACTCACCGCTGGAGACCGAGCAACGGGTGACTTACCCGATTGAGACCGCGATGGCGGGCCTTCCCAACCTGGAGCAAACCCGTTCCCTATCCCGCTATGGACTGTCACAGGTGACCGTGATCTTCAAGGACGGCACCGACATCTACTTTGCGCGCCAATTGGTCAACGAACGCCTCCAGGAGGCGCGCGACAAGTTGCCCCCCGGAATTACCCCGACCATGGGTCCGATTTCGACCGGCTTGGGCGAGATCTACCTGTGGACGGTCGAAGCCAAGGATGGTGCGAAGAAGCCTGATGGCCAACCCTATACGGCCACCGATCTGCGCGAGATTCAGGACTGGATCATCAAGCCACAGTTGCGCAACGTGCCCGGCGTCGCAGAAATCAACTCCATTGGCGGCTATTCCAAGGAATACCAGATCGCCCCTAATCCTGAGCGCCTCATCTCGCTGGGCATCACCTTGCAGGACATCGTGACGGCATTGGAGCGCAACAACGGCAACGTGGGCGCGGGCTATATCGAAAAGCGTGGCGAGCAATATCTGATTCGAGCGCCCGGTCAGGTCAAAACCTTGGAGGACATCAGCAACGTGATCGTCAGCAGCGTCGGTGGTGTGCCGATCCGGGTGCGTGACGTGGCCGAGGTTGGGCTGGGGCGTGAACTGCGCACGGGTGCCGCCACAGCCAACGGGCGCGAAGTGGTGCTGGGCACGGCCTTCATGCTCGCCGGCGAGAACAGTCGAACCGTCTCTCAAGCAGTCGACAAAAAACTGAAAGAAATCAACCGCAGTCTGCCTGAAGGCGTTCATGCGGTGACCGTTTACGACCGTACTGTCTTGGTGGACAAAGTCATCAGCACGGTGAAGAAGAACTTGTTGGAAGGCGCGATCCTGGTGATCGTGATCCTATTCCTGTTCCTGGGCAACATTCGCGCGGCCATCATTACGGCGGCCGTGATCCCCTTGTCAATGCTGTTCACCTTCACGGGGATGGTGACCAACAAGGTGAGTGCCAATCTGATGAGCCTCGGGGCGCTGGACTTCGGCATCATCATCGACGGTGCGGTTGTGATCGTCGAGAACTGTGTGCGACGTCTCGCCCATGCACAAGCTCAGTACGGCAGGCCTTTGACGCGCTCGGAGCGTTTTCACGAGGTGTTCCTGGCATCGAAGGAATCACGCCGCGCGCTGCTGTTCGGGCAACTCATCATCATGGTGGTCTACCTGCCCATCTTCGCCCTGACCGGCGTTGAAGGAAAGATGTTCCATCCCATGGCGTTCACAGTGGTTGCTGCGCTGGTTGGGGCGATGATTTTGTCAGTGACTTTCATCCCGGCTGCAGTCGCACTGTTCATCGGCAACCGCGTCAGCGAGAAGGAAAACTGGCTGATGGTGCAGGCCAAGCGCTGGTATGGCCCGCTGCTGGATCGCGTGATGACGGCTAAAGCGGTGGTGCTCACGGCAGCCGCCGTGGCAGTGGTGCTGTGCGGCCTGATCGCCACCCGTATGGGCAGCGAGTTCGTGCCCAGCCTGAACGAAGGCGATTTCGCCATCCAGGCGCTGCGCATTCCGGGCACCAGCCTTTCGCAATCGGTGGCAATGCAGCAGCAGATCGAGGCGACGCTCAAAGCCAAGTTCCCCGAGATCGACCGCGTTTTCGCGCGCACCGGCACGGCGGAAATCGCGTCCGACCCCATGCCGCCGAACATCTCCGACGGTTACATCATGCTCAAACCGCAGTCGGAGTGGCCGGAGCCACGCAAGTCGCGCGACGAATTGCTGGCGGCCATTCAGGAAGTCGTGGGCAAGATCCCGGGCAACAACTACGAGTTCTCTCAGCCGATCCAATTGCGGTTCAACGAACTCATTTCAGGGGTCCGCAGCGATGTGGCGGTGAAGATCTTCGGCGACGACATGGACGTATTGAACAAGACAGCCGAAGAAATCTCGTCCATGTTGCAGAAGATCCCCGGTGCGTCCGAGGTCAAGGTTGAACAGACCACTGGATTGCCGATGCTCACGGTCAACATTGATCGTCAGAAGGCCGCGCGCTACGGGCTGAACGTGGCCGACATCCAAGATGCAGTGGCCACGGCCATCGGAGGGCGTGAGGCCGGGACGCTGTTTGAAGGCGACCGTCGATTCGACATCGTGGTTCGGTTGCCAGAATCCCTGCGCAACGACTTGGAAGGCATGAAGCGCTTGCCGATTCCTTTGCCGCGCGGAACAGGTACGGGAGGTCTTGAAGGCCGAACCAACTTCATTCAACTGGGTGAAGTGGCGAGCTTCGAGTTGGCACCCGGCCCCAACCAGATCAGCCGGGAAAACGGCAAGCGCCGCATCGTGGTCAGCGCCAACGTGCGTGGCCGTGATGTCGGTTCCTTTGTGGCCGATGCTGAAGCTGCTTTGGCGCAGGTCAAGATTCCCGCAGGCTACTGGACGAGCTGGGGTGGCACATTTGAAAACCTGCAGTCCGCGACACAGCGATTGCAAATCGTCGTCCCTGTGTCGTTGCTTCTGGTCTTCGTATTGCTGTTTGCAATGTTCGGCAATGTCAAGGATGGTTTGCTGGTCTTCACCGGTATTCCGTTTGCCTTGACCGGCGGCATTCTGGCGCTGTGGCTGCGCGACATTCCTCTGTCGATTTCCGCTGCCGTGGGCTTCATCGCGCTGTCAGGTGTGGCCGTGCTCAATGGCCTAGTGATGATTTCCTACATCCGCAGCTTGCGCGAGGACGGAACGCCGCTGGATGAAGCCATCCGCGAGGGCGCGCTGACACGCTTGCGGCCGGTGCTGATGACGGCCCTAGTGGCGTCGCTGGGTTTCATCCCGATGGCGATTGCCACGGGAACAGGCGCGGAAGTGCAACGCCCGCTGGCTACCGTAGTGATCGGAGGCATCTTGTCTTCCACCGTGCTGACGCTGCTGGTGCTACCGATTCTGTATCGGCTGGCCCATCGTCCAGACGAGGAAATGGAGGATGTCACTGCCGAACCGGTACATCCGCAGGCTGCGGCTTCGTGCAGGACCAGCGCCAAGCCAAGCTCGGCGGCTTCATCGCCAACCTGGCAGCAATGGACGAACTGATCGACTTCGCGGCCATTGCCGCCCGGGTCGACACCGCCTGCCCTCGCGCTGACCGTAGCAAAGGCGGGTGCCCGCCGTACCCCACCGAGGTGATGGTGCGGCTGCTGTTCATCCAGTCGCTGTACAACCTCAGCGACGAGGACTGCGAGTACCAGGTGCTGGACCGCATGAGCTTGCCGCACTTCTGCCGCCTGGACGCAGCACTGCACATCCCCGATGCGCGCACGCTGTGGAGTTTCAAGCAGCGCTTGGCCCAAGGCGGTCTGGGCGGGCGCGCCATCTTCGAGGCGGTGAGCCTGCAGTTGCAGCAGCACGGCTACATCCCGCGCGGCGGGCAGATCGTGGATGCCAGCATCGTGCAGGCACCGCTCACCCAGGCGAACAAGGACGAGCGCGAAGCGCTCAACGAAGGCCGCAGGCCCGAGGGCTGGAATGCCAAGCGGCTGCAGCACACCGACCGCGACGCGCGCTGGACCAAGAAGCACGGCAAGAGCTTCTACGGCTACAAGGTGCACGCCAACGCGGACGCGCGCTACAAGCTGATCCGCCGGGTCAAGGTCACGCCGGCCAATGTCGATGACGGCCAGACGCTCAAGGAGGTGCTGGACCGCGCCAACACCGGCGCGCGGCTGCTGGCCGACCGAGGTTACGACGCGCAGACCAACCGCCAGTGGCTGCAGGCCCACGGGCTGCGCGACGGCATCGCGCGGCGTGCCAAGCCCGGGCAGGAGCGGCGCGTGCGACTGGACGCGCGCAACAAGGCGATCAACCGCGTCCGCGCCAGAGGCGAACATGTGTTCGCCGGCCTCGAGCAGTTGGGCGGCAAGTGCGTGCGGGCGATGACGCTGGCGAGAAACGAACTGGCGATCCTGCTGAAGTGCGCGGCGTACAACGCCAAGCGGCTGGTCTGGCTGGTGCGCCATGACCCGTGCGGGTGTGCGCGATGAAGGCAGAGGTGCGCCCGCTGCAGCCTGCAAACGCCGTTTTGCAGGGCCTCGGGCGCCCGCCAAGGCTGCGATGACGGGGCCTGAGCGGCACCGAGAACCCCGAACTGAACGACGCGAGCGCCCTCATGCCGGTTCAGCCTTCGGAAATGGGGTTATGCGAAGTGCCCTCTACTGGGAGGGCTTGTGCGAGCTGCGCACCCTGGATGGTCGCCGCGTGGGACGCGGGTATCTGGAGCTGACCGGCTACGGGGGCGCCCTGCGGCTGTGAGCACAAGGCGGCCGCGGTGTTGGGGATAGGAGATGCCATCAATTCAATAGTTGAATATTTATTGAAATGTTTTATGATGGCTTTCATGCTGACCGAAGCCCAAACCGTCCAAGCCCTGGCCGCCCTGGCCCAGCCCGTGCGGCTGCGCGCGTTTCGCGCCCTGGTGGTGGCGGGCCCTGATGGGTTGACCCCGGGCACCCTGGCCGAGGCGCTGGGAGTCGCCCCCAGCGCGCTGTCTTTTCACCTCAAGGAATTGCTGCATGCCGGCCTGGTGACGCAGGAGCGGCAGGGCCGGCATCTGATTTACCGGGCCGCGTTCGATGCGATGCAGGCGCTGCTCGCCTACCTCACCGAAAACTGCTGCCGGGGCGACGCCTGCATCACCCCGGACGCCCTGGCCTGCGATTGTTGATCCCCGCCCTTCGAAGGAGAATTCCGTGAAGCGCTTCCACGTCCATCTGCATGTCCAGGATCTGGACCAGAGCATTGCGTTTTACTCGCGCCTGTTCGCGGCCGCGCCGGTGCGCGTCGAGCGCGACTACGCCAAATGGATGCTCGACGATCCGCGGCTGAACTTCGCGATCTCCACGCGCGGCGCGGCGCCGGGGGGGGATCACCTGGGCTTTCAGGTGGACGAGGCGTCGGAGCTGGGCGAGCTCAAGGCCCGCGCCCAGGCCGCGGACATGGCCCTGCTCGACGAAGGGGCCACCACCTGCTGCTACGCCCGCAGCGAAAAGCATTGGGTGACCGACCCCCAGGGCATCGCCTGGGAGCATTTCCACACCCTGGGCGACATTGCCGTCTTCCGCGAGGCGGATGCCGCCTCCGGCGCTTGCTGCGCGGCGGCCTGCTGCTGAGGATGAGGCCATGACCTCCCGCCCCCTGAACGTGCTGTTTTTGTGCACCCACAACTCCGCCCGCAGCATCCTGGCCGAGGCGCTGCTCAACGACCTGGGCCGCGGGCGTTTTCGGGCCTATTCGGCGGGCAGCAGCCCGCGCCCGAACCAGCAGCCCCACCCCCTGGCGCTGGCCGTGCTGCGCGAGGCGGGCATTGCCACCGATGGGCTGCGCAGCAAAAGCTGGGATGAGTTTGCCGGCCCCGACGCGCCCGAGATGGATCTGATCATCACCGTTTGTGACAACGCGGCGGGCGAGGTCTGCCCCGTGTGGCCCGGACACCCGGCCACGGCCCACTGGGGCTACGCCGATCCGTCCGCGGGTGACGAGCCGGGCGAGGTCAAGCACGAGGCCTTCCGCCGCACCATGCAGCTGATGAAGCGCCGGCTGGAGATGCTGACGCAATTGCCACCCGAGAAGCTGGCGCGCGCCCTGCTGCAGGACAGCGCGCGCGCCCTGGCCGGGAGCTGAGGCCGTGAGCGCGCAGTGTGACATTGCCGCCAAGCAGGCGGCTGGCGCGCCCATGAGCGCGTTCGAGCGTTACCTGACGCTCTGGGTGGCGGTTTGCATCGTGGTGGGCATCGCCCTCGGGCAATGGTTGCCGGGCCTGTTTCAGGCCATCGGGCGGCTGGAGGTGGCGCGCGTCAACCTGCCGGTGGGCCTGCTCATCTGGGTGATGATCATCCCGATGCTGGTGAAGGTGGACTTTGGCGCGCTGGGACAGGTGCGCCGCCATGTGCGCGGCATCGGGGTGACGCTGTTCGTCAACTGGCTGGTCAAGCCGTTTTTGATGGCGTTTCTGGCCTGGTTGTTCGTGCGCCAGTGGTTTGCGCCCTGGTTGCCCACGGAGCAGATCGACAGCTATGTGGCCGGCCTGATCTTGCTGGCGGCCGCGCCGTGCACGGCGATGGTGTTCGTCTGGAGCCGTCTGACCGGCGGCGACCCGCTGTTCACGCTGTCGCAGGTGGCCCTCAACGACACCATCATGGTGTTTGCCTTCGCGCCGCTGGTGGCCTTTTTGCTGGGCTTGTCGGCGATCACCGTGCCGTGGGACACCTTGCTCGTGTCGGTGGGGCTGTACATCGTGGTGCCCGTGCTGCTGGCCCAGGCGTGGCGGCGCCGGCTGCTCGCGCGCGGACCGCAGGTTCTGGATGCCACCATGCGCCGCACGGGGCCGTGGTCCATCGCGGCGCTGCTGGCGACGCTGGTGCTGCTGTTCGCCTTTCAGGGCGAGCAGATTCTGCGGCAGCCGCTCGTGATCGCTCTGCTGGCGGTGCCCATCCTCATCCAGGTGGCGTTCAACTCGTCGCTGGCGTATTGGCTCAACCGGCGCGTGGGCGAGTCGCACGCCGTCGCATGCCCGTCGGCGTTGATCGGTGCGTCCAATTTCTTCGAGCTGGCCGTGGCGGCGGCGATCAGCCTGTTCGGCTTCGAGTCCGGTGCCGCCTTGGCCACCGTGGTGGGGGTGCTGATCGAAGTGCCGGTCATGCTGGCGGTGGTGTCGATCGTCAACCGCAGCAAGGGATGGTACGAGTCGGGTATCCGCCCATCACGGGCGTGACGGGGTTGATGGGTCGTAAATCATCGTCTTCCATCGATGGTTTCCACCAAAAAAATCGATGGAACCGCATGCCTGAGCGCGGCTACAGTTGAACGTTTGACGTCGTTTGACTGAAGGTCCGCATGCAAAGTCTGCTCGATCCCGCCATCCTGTTCTTCGTTTTTGGTGTGCTGGCCGGCGCGGTACGCTCCAATCTGGAGATCCCGCCGGCCATCGCCAAGTTCCTGTCGCTGTACCTGTTGATGGCGCTGGGGCTCAAGGGCGGGTTCGCGCTGGCGCAGGCGGGCTTCAACCCCGAGATCCTGCTGGGCATCGGCGCGGCCATGGCCATGGCGGTGATCGTGCCGTTGATGGGTTACGCGTTTTTGCGCCGCCACGTCTCGCGCCTGGACGCGGCGGCCGTGGCGGCGTGCTACGGGTCGGTCAGCGCGGTGACGTTCGTCACGGCGACGCAGTTTTTGACCAGCGCCGGGCTGGCCCCCGGCGGCCACATGACCGTGGCGATGGTGCTGATGGAGTCGCCGGCCATCATCGTCGCCGTGCTGCTGGCCAACGCCATCCGCAAGGAGCGCGGGGTGGACGGCTCGCCCGATCTGCGCATCGGGCACATCCTGCACGAGTCCTTCACCGACGGCGCGCAGATGCTGCTGCTGGGATCGATGGTCATCGGTTACCTGAGCGGCGAGACCGGCAAGGCGGTGATGCAGCCGTTCTCGGGCGACCTGTTCAAGGGCATGCTGGCCTTCTTTTTGCTGGACATGGGTCTGATGGTGGCGCGCAACTTCCAAGAGGCGCGCAAGGCGTCGCCGGTGCTGCTGGCCTATGCGGGGCTGGCGCCCCTGGTGCACGCCAGCATCGCGCTGGGGTTGGCCACCGTGCTGGGCATGCCGGTGGGCGACGCGGTGCTGCTGATGGTGCTGTCGGCCAGCGCCTCGTACATCGTGGTGCCGGCGGTGCTGCGCTACGCGATCCCGGAGGCCAACCCGGCGCTGTACTTCGGGCTGAGCCTGGGGGTGACGTTCCCGTTCAACATCCTGATCGGTATCCCGCTGTACACCCAGGTGGCGCGCGCGGTGCTCGGCTGATCGGCGTGCGCGGCAGGTGTACGGGGCCGATGTGGTCATCCCCGTGATGCACTGGGGTTGGGAATACGAACCGCGGGCGAGCGCCCGCCAGCGCGCTCTGGCCCGGTGGATGATCGATGCCGGCGCCGATGCCGTGATCGGGGGGCACCCCCATGTGGTCCAGGACACCGAGGTCTACCGAGGCCGCCCGATCATCTACAGCCTGGGCAATTTCGTGTTCGATGGCTTTCGTGCCCCAGAGACGACGACCGGCTGGCTGGTGCGCCTGACCGTCGATCGTCAGGGCGCCGTTCGCTGGACGGCGATGGACGTGCGCCTGGACCGCCAGGGGACGCCCCATCCCCAGGCCGATCGGCCCGGGTGGTGCTGGACGCGCGGCAGCGCAGAGGCCGTGCGCTGCCCGGTGCCGATCCCGGCCCGCTGATCCATGGCGCGCCCAGCGCGTGACGCACCGGCCCGGTGTCAGTCGTCGTCCTCGTCGTCGTGGTGCCGGTCCGCGGCGGAGGCCTGCGGTGCCCCGAGCGTCCAGCCCGACGCGGCCGTGCCCCCCGGCATCCCGCGGGTTGGGGCGTTGGACCACTCCCACGCCCAGTAGGCCAGCACCGCCAGCACCAGCAGCAGGGCCAGCGCGCCGTGGTTGTGCGTGACCAGATCCGGGCCGCGGCCCGGGGTGCGGCCGGTCAGCATCGGCCGCGCCAGGTTCTGCCGCCGCCACACGCTCAGCGCGGCGAGCTGCCCCAGGTGCGCCAGCACCAGCGCGAGCATCCCGTTGCCGAAAAACTCGTGCACTTCCTCCAGCCACTCGCCGCCCCAGTCGTGAAAGGTGGCCACGCCGCTGGCCACCAGCGGCGGCACCGCCAGCAGCAGCGCGGCGATGACACCGGCCAGCGCCAGGTTCTGGCCCTGCCGGCCGGCACTGGCCAGCGCGTTCCAGTCCCCTGCGCGCAGCGCCTGCAGCGTGGCGCGCACCCACCCGGGGGCGGCGGCGAGCTTGCGCGCCAGCGCCGCCAGCCGCACGTGGCGCGGGCCGACGAGGCCGTACAGCACGCGCCAGCCCAGCAGCCCGGCCATCGTGTAGCCGAGCACGACGTGCACCAGCCGCCAGCGCTCGCCGTCGGCGGTGAGGTAGGCGCCGACGAAGCTGAGCGCGAACAGCCAGTGGAAGGCGCGCGTCGGCGCGTCGGTGACGCGCCGGCCGGGGGTCGGGGGGGTGGCCGCGGCGGCGCCGGGGGCGCGCTCGGGCACGTCGGGTCGGGTGGTGGCGAACATGGCGTCGGCTCCGGCAAAAGGGATCAGTCGTCCAGGAAGGCGCGGTGGTAGCGCGCCGGCAGGCCGGCGGGCATGCGCAGGTCGTGCGCGTCGAAGCGGCCCTGCTCGGCGCCGCCGTGGCAGGCGGCGCAGTTGGCCGCGCTCTTGACGCTCGGCAGGCGCCAGACGGCGTCGTCGAGCTGGCGGTGCTTGCGCTCGAACCAGGCGCTGCGCGTGATGCGGTCCTGCGGGGGCGGCTCGGGGCCGACGCGCTTGCCCGTTCCGGCGTGCGCCTGCAGCCAGGTGGCAAGCTGCCGCACCGTGGCGGGGTCGAGCGAGGCGTCGGTGCCGTAGTGGCGCTCGAGGCTGCCCATCAGCCGCTGCCACGACGCCGCCGGCAGCAGCCCGGGCGGGTAGGCGACGTGGCAGGCGCCGCACTCGCTGCGGTAGGCCGGGGGCACCTGGGCCGGCAGGCGCACGCCGTCGGCCAGCGCCGGCCACGCTGGCAGGGCGGTCAGCAGGGCGGCGGCGAGGCGCCGCGCGCGCGATCGTGTCGAGGGGGTGGTCATCGTCGGGGCTCCTTCGGGCGTCCGGGCGGGGTCAGCGCAGGCGGGTCAGCCAGGCCAGCACGTCGGCCTTCTCGGCGGCGGTGCAGGCGCGGCCGAGCACGTCGCCGCAGTTGCGCCGCAGCCACTTGTCGACCTTGGCGCGCTCGGTCAGCGCGTCCGGGTTGGCGGCGGGGGCCAGCGGCGGGATCGTCTTGCCGGTGCTGGCGTGGCGGCCGGCGCGGGTCGGCGGCTCGCCGTGGCAGCTGCTGCACGACCACTCGCCGCCGTGGCGCTGCGTGAACAGGCGCTGGCCGGCGGCGGTGTCCCCGGCGCGGCCGGCCTCGGCCTCGAAGCGGGCCAGCTCCGCCGCCGGCGTGGTGTCGCCGGCGCGGGCCAGCACGGCGGTGACGGTCAGGATGGCCGCCAGCGCCGCGCGCGCGGCGGCCTGGCGGGTCGGTCGGGGGCATCGGATCGGGAGGGTCATGGTCGGCTCCGGGTATCGCGGTTCGGATGCGTGCAGGATGCCGGCAGGGGGCCGTCGCCAGCGTGAACGCGGCGTTCATCGGCGGTTAAGCTGGCGGGTGCAGCCTTGCGGCCATCCGGCCGCGGGGCCGGTCCACGGGGCGGTCGTCGGCCTCGGTGCAGGCCCTGCGCGAGGCTGTGCGGCAGGGTGACGCCGACGCGGTGCGCAAGGCGCTGGGTGGCCTGAAGGCGCCGTACGCGCGGCTGTTCGTCAAGTTCGGCTGACCCGCGGCGCGGACAGCCGCGGCTTACGCAAAGCCGAAGTGGTGCGTGATGCGCTCGTGCAACAGCGCGCGGCAGGCGGCCTCGTCCAGCCCGTCCAGCCGCGCGTGCAGATCGGCGGCCATCGGCACAAAGGTGTGGACCACCTGCGGGTCGAAGTGGCTGTTGGCGTCGCGCCGCAGGATGTCCAGCACCTGCGGCAGCGGCATCGGCTCCTTGTAGGGGCGGCGCGAGCACAGTGCGTCGAACACGTCGGCCACGGCGAAGATGCGCGCCGCCAGCGGGATGGCCTCGCCGGCTAGCCCGCGCGGATAGCCGGAGCCGTCCCACTTTTCGTGGTGGCAGGCGACCACCTGCGCCGCAGCGGCCAGCCACGGGATGTCGGCGACGATTTCCTCGCCCAGCGCGACGTGGGTGCGCATGACGCGCATCTCGTCGTCGTCCAGGCGGCCGGGCTTGAGCAGGATGCGGTCGGGGATGCCGATCTTGCCGACGTCGTGCAGGAAGCTGCCGATGATGAGCGCGCGCATGGCCTCGTCGCGCAGGCCCAGCGTCTCGCCCAGCCGGGCGGCGATCCAGGCTACGCGGTAGTTGTGCGCGCCGGTGTCGGAGTCGCGCTTGGCGATGGCGCGGCCGAGCGCCTCCATCATCGCCACGTGCGAGGCCAGCACCTGCTGCGCCTTGCGCTCGTTGTCGCGCGACAGGTGCATGACGATGGGTGTGATCACCAGCCCGCACAGAATGGCCGCCAGCGCCGCCAGGGCCGCTGCGCCCAGCGCGTCGCTGCGCAGTTGGTCGCGCTGCCAGTCGGGCACGACGCGCACGCCCTCCACATAGCCGAGCAGGCCTGAGCCGGGTTGCTGCGCGTCGCGCCACACCGGCACGAACACGCGCAGCACCCAACGGCCGTCGGGCAGGTGCAGCGATTCGTAGCCGGGTCGTGTGTGCTGCGGTCGGGCGTGGCGCTGCAGTTGGGCTTCGACCGCCTCGCCGCGCGTGGTGGCGTGCTCGGCCAGCCGCTCGCCGCGTTCGTCGTAGATTTCGGCAATGTCGAAGAAGCCACCGGTCAGCAGCCGCGCGGCTTCCTCGGCGGGCGCCACCAGCGGGCGCGCGGCGTCGCCGGCGTTCATCTGCAGCACGGCGCGGCGCGATTCCTCTACCGCCAGGCCGACCGCTTCTTCCTCGAGGTTCTCGATCGAGACGAACCAGGCCAACACCGACACCAGCGCCGCCACGATCAGGGACACCGCCGCGATGCGCGAGGCGACGAGGCGGCGGTAGGTGCGCAGGGTGCTGGCCATGGGGCGGCGGGTGGGTGGCGGAAGAGCGGGGTCAATCGTAGCGTTTGACACCGGTGACCATGGCGCGCACCAGCGTGACGCGCTGCAGGCGGCCCATCACGAGCGCGGCCGCCGCATGCACGCCCGCGGCCATCACCAGCGTGTTGGCCAGTCCCTCGTGCAGCTCCTGCAGCCACTCCTCGCCAAAAAAGGCGTCCGTGCCCTGGAGTCAGCCCGTCACGCCCAGCGCCAGCACCAGGGCCATCAACGCCAGCATCATCAGCGCGCCCAGCGGGTTGTGGCCCGGATGGTCGTCCGGCTGGCCGGCCAGCAGTCCGCGCACATGGGCGCGCAGCCGCGCCGGGGTGGGCCACCAGTCCGCAAAGCGGGCGTGGCGGCTGCCGATCACGCCCCACAGCAGGCGCAACCCCACCAGGGCCGTCGCTGCGTAGCCGACCCAGCGGTGCGGGGTTTCACCGGCTTCCAACACGAACTGGTTGAGCAGCACGCAGGCCACCAGGCTCCAGTGGAACAGGCGCACGACCGGATCCCAGACGTACAGCGAAGCGGGGCGTTGCATGGCAGGGCTCCTGCGGGGGCTTACTTGCGCTGCATTTCGGCGCCGGTGGCGGGGTCGAAGTAGATTTCGACTTTCTTGCCGGCCTTGTCGTGGCCGTAAATCTCGTAGCACTGGCCGGAGCTGACCTTGAAGGTCTTGATCTGGTAGCCCTGCTTTTCCACCATGGCGCGGAAGTCGGCTTCCTTCATCCATTTGTCTTTGGGGGCGTTGCATTGGGGGCCGGCCAGGGCGGCGCCGGCGGCCAGCGTCAGCGACAGAGCGGCGAGGGGGGCAACGATGCGCATGAAAAACTCCTTGGAACAGGTCAGAGGGAACCGTGGGAGTCGAGATCAACCCACGGCGGCCAGTGTGCGCCGCCGTGCCTGAACGGCGCGTGAACGACACGGCCATGCACCGTTCAGGCACGGCTCGTGGCCGGCCCATCGCTCCGTCACGCCATGCGGTTCATGCCCGGTTCAGCCGTGCGCCGCTACCATGCCGGCATGCGTACGCAAGCAACCCCCGATGCCCCCCCGCGCGAGCGCCGGGTCCACGCCCCCGGGCGGGTGGCATGGGGGGCGCGCGCCGGGGCCGTGGGGCTGGCGGCCGCGCTGCTGGCCGTCGCCTGGTCGGGCGCGTGGGCCGATGGCGGCGGCGACCAGCGGCGCGCGCGCGAAGCCGTGCTGGCCGGCGAGATTCGGCCGCTGGGCGAGATCCTGCAGCGGGTGCAGCCGCAGTTGGGCGGCGAGGTCATCGCCACCGAACTGGAGCGCGAGCACGGCCGCTGGGTGTACGAATTCAAGGTGCTGCGCCCCGACGGGCGGCTGGTCGAGTGGTATGTGGATGCGCGCGACGGCAGCGTGCTCAAGACCGAAGTGAAGAAAGGCAAGCGGTGAGGGTGCTGCTGGTGGAAGATGAGGCGGCGCTGGCGCAGCGGCTGGCGGCCAGCCTGCGCGCGGCCGGCTACACGGTGGACGTGGCGGCCGACGGCCGCCGCGCGTGGGAGCTGGGCGGCGTGGAGCCCTACGACGCCATCGTGCTGGACCTGGGCCTGCCGCAACTGGACGGACTGACGGTGCTGCAGCGCTGGCGCGCCGAGGGGGTGACGGCGCCGGTGCTGATTCTGACCGCGCGCGACGCCTGGCAGGACAAGGTGGCCGGTATCGACGCCGGGGCGGACGACTACCTAACCAAGCCGTTCCATACCGAGGAGCTGCTGGCGCGCGTGCGCGCGCTGATCCGCCGTGCCCATGGTGCTGCGCACCCGGTGCTGCGCTGCGGCGCGCTGGAGCTGGACACGCGCCAGCAGCGCGCCAGCGTGGCGGGCCAGCCCCTCGTGCTGACGGCGCAGGAGCTGCGCGTGCTGTCGTACCTGATGCACCGCGCCGGCCAGGTGGTGCCGCGCACCGAGCTGGCCGAGCACCTGTACGGCAGCGACGCCGAGCGCGACTCCAACACCATCGAGGTGTTCGTCGCCCGGCTGCGGCGCAAGCTGCCGCCCGGCAGCATCGAGACGGTGCGGGGCCTGGGCTACCGGCTGGAGGCCGCCGGCGGATGAGGCGCTGGGCCGCCTCGCTGCGCTGGCGCCTGCTGCTGGCGGCGCTGCTGGCGGTGTCGTTGGCGCTGGTGCTGGCCGGGGTGGCGATCGCGCGGCTGTTCGAGCGCCACGTCACGCAGCAGTTCGACCTGCGGCTGCAGGACCAGCTGACGCAGCTGCTGGCGGCGCTGGAGCCGGATGCCGACGGGCAGCCGGTGCTGGCGCGGCCGCTGGCCGACCCGCGCTGGCAGCGCCCCTATGGCGGCCTGTACTGGCAGGTGCAGGCGGTGGGGCGCGCCGAGGCGGAGCCGGCGCTGCGCTCGCGCTCGCTGTGGGACGAGCGGCTGCCGCTGGCCGACGACACGCTGCCGGACGGCGCGTTGCACCGGCATGCGCTGCCCGGGCCAGCCGGGCAGCGGCTGCGGGCGCTGGAGCGCGCCGTCCAGTGGGGCGATCACGGGCCGCGCTGGCGCGTCGTCGTCGCCGCCGACACGCGCGAGCTGGAGCAGGCGCTGGGCGCCTTTCACGGTGCGCTGGCGCGGTCGCTGGCGGGGCTGGGCGCGGCGCTGCTGGCGGCGGTGGCGGCGCAGCTGTGGCTGGGCCTGCGGCCGCTGCGTGCGCTGCAGCATGCCGTGCAGCGTGTGCGCGACGGTCATGAGACGCGCTTGCGTGGCCACTTCGTGGCGGAAGTGCAGCCGCTGGTGGAGGACTTCAACCGCGTGCTGGCGCACGACGAGCAGGGCGTGGAGCGCGCGCGGCGGCTGGCCGGCAACCTGGCGCACGCGATCAAGACCCCGCTGGCGGTGATCGGCACGCTGGCCGAGGAGTTGCAGCCGCGCGAGCCGGCCCTCGCCACCGCGCTGCAGGAGCAGGTGCAGCGCCTGCGCGAACAGGTGGACTGGCACCTGCGCCGCGCGCGCGCCGCCAGCGCTGCCCACCCGGCGCGTCCCACGCCGGTGCAGCCGGTGCTGGAGGGGCTGCTGCGCGTGATGCGCAAGGTGCACGCCCATGCGCCGCAGCGCCCCGACGAGGGGGCCGAGTTGGCGTGGGATGTCGAGGTCACGCCGCCCGGCCTGGCCTTTGCCGGCGAAGCGCATGATTTGCAGGAAATCGCCGGCAACCTGCTGGACAACGCCGGCAAATGGGCGCGCACGCGCGTCGAGGTGCGGGCCTGGCAGGAGGGGCCGTGGTGGGTGCTGTGCGTGCAAGACGACGGCCCGGGGCTGACGCCCGAGCAGTGTGCGGCCGTGCTGCAGCGCGGCGTGCGCGCGGACGAACGCGCCCCCGGTGCCGGCTTGGGTCTGGATATCGTGCGCGAGGTGGTGTCGTTGTACAGCGGACAGTTGCAGTTGCAACGTTCGCCCTGGGGTGGCCTGGCGGTGCAGGTGCGCCTGCCCGCCGCGGCGTGAGCGTGCCGTCCGTCGGGGCGACGAACGGCGGCACGGCGTTGCCATCCACCGGGAACTTTGGCCAGCGTGCGCGGCTCCCACGCAGCGTGCGTCGTCGTTGGGTTTGACGTGACCGCGAAGCGCGGCAATGGGCGGCTGGTTGCAACGCCACTTGCCAGAACGACCGACCGGGGCGGTTCTCCTCCTCCCTCCCTCCTCCTGTTGTCTCGGCCGGGGCTTCGCGGTCTTTTTTTATGTTCGGCGCCCGGCCCCGGGCGGCTGTCAGGCGCGCGGCGGCACGGTATCGGCAAAGCTGGGGCGCTGCATCAGCCGCTCGTACAGCCGCGCCAGGTTGGGGTAGGTGGTGCGCCAGTCGATGCTGGGGAAACGGAAGTCCAAGTACCCCAGCGCCACGCCGACCGCGATGTCCGCCAGCGTCAGGTGCACGCCGTGGCAGTGGGGGCGGTCGCCCAGCCCCAGGCTCATGGCCTTGAGCGCACGCTGCACCGCGGCGAGCTGGCGCTCGATCCAGGCTTGGCAGCGCTGCGCGTCGCTGCGTCCGACCCATGCCTGCTCCATGCGGGCGGCCACGGCGGCGTCGAGCACGCCATCGGCCAGCGCCTCCCAGGTTTTGACCTCGGCACGCTCGCGCCCGGCGGCCGGAATCAGCTTGCCCACCGGCGACAGGGTGTCCAAGTACTCGACGATGACGCGCGAGTCGAACACCGCCTCGCCCCCCTCCATCACCAGGCACGGCACTTTGCCCAGTGGGTTGGCGTCGGGTACGGTGGAGTCGGCGGCCCAGGGGTCGGCCAGCTCGAGCTGGAAGTCGAGCTTTTTTTCGGCCATGACGATGCGCACCTTGCGCACGTAGGGGCTGGTGAGGCTGCCGATGAGCTTGAGTTTCATGGTGTCGAGGATCCGCTGTGGCCGCGCCCACCACCCGCAACCGGGCGGGGCGCCGGGCTGCCGATTGTACGGATTGGCTGCGCGCGGCGCCTGGCGGGGGGTGGTAGGCGCCTACAATCGCGAGCTACTATGCAAGCCCACGCTGACGCCTCCCTTGCCGCGGCGGATGCCGCCCTGACCGCCCTGAGCCCGCTGGATGGGCGCTACACCGCCAAGCTGGCTGCGCTGCGCCCCATTTTCAGCGAATACGGCTTCATGCACCGCCGCGTGCAGGTGGAGCTGACGTGGTTCGAGCGGCTCAGCGACCTGGGCCTGCCGGAGTTTGCCCCGCTGTCGGCAGCGGCGCGCGCGCACCTGCGGCGTGTCGTGCGCGACTTCTCGCCGGCCGATGCGGCCGCCATCAAGGCCATTGAAAAAACCACCAACCACGACGTCAAGGCGGTGGAGTACTGGATCCGCGGCCACGCCGAGTTGGGCGTGCCGGGCGTGTTTGCAGGCTGGCCGGAACTGCAGCGCGCCGGCGAATTCGTGCACTTTGCCTGCACCAGCGAAGACATCAACAACACCAGCCACGCGCTGCAACTGCAAGCCGGGCGTGCCGTGCTGCTGCAGGGGCTGGACGCCATCATCGAGCGCCTGCGCGACGCCGCGCACGCCTGGGCCGAGCAGCCGATGCTGAGCCGCACGCACGGCCAAACCGCCAGCCCCACCACGGTCGGCAAGGAGCTGGCCAACGTGGTGGCGCGGCTGCAAACGGCGCGCGCGCGCATCGCGGCGGTGCCGTTGCTGGCCAAGATGAACGGCGCGGTGGGCAACTACAACGCGCACCTGGCGGCGTACCCGCAGGTGGATTGGGAAGCCTTTGCGCGCAGCGTGGTGGAAACGCCAGCGCCGGGGCCCGATACCCCACCCGACGCCCCGATCGGGCTGGGGTTGACGTTCCAGCCGTACAGCATTCAGATCGAGCCGCACGACTACATGGCCGAGCTGTTCGACGCCGTGGGGCGCAGCAACGTCATCCTGATCGACCTGGCGCGCGACGTCTGGGGCTACATCAGCCTGGGCTACTTCAAGCAAAAGCTGAAGGCGGGTGAGATCGGCTCGTCGACGATGCCGCACAAGGTCAACCCGATCGATTTCGAAAACGCCGAGGGCAACCTGGGCCTGGCCAACGCGCTGCTGCGCCACCTGAGCGACAAGCTGCCGATCAGCCGCTGGCAGCGCGACCTGACCGACTCGACCGTGCTGCGCAACATGGGCGTGGCGCTGGGCTACGCGGTGTTGGCGCATCAATCGCTGCTGACGGGGCTGGGCAAGCTGGAGCTCAACGCCGCGGCGCTGGCGGCCGACCTGGATGCGGCCTGGGAGGTGCTGGCCGAGCCGATCCAGACGGTGATGCGCCGCTACGGCGTGCCCGGCGCCTACGAGCGGCTGAAAGAGGCCACGCGCGGCCAGGCCGTCACGCGCGAGGCGCTGCACGCGCTCATCGACGGCTTGCCGATCCCCGAGGCCGAAAAAGCCCGCCTGCGCGCGCTGACGCCAGCGGCCTACACCGGCCAGGCGGCGCGGCTGGCGCAGCGTATCTGAGCGTACAGCCGGGGCACGCGCCGCTGCGTGCTGCCCAGCTTCAGCGCGTCGGGGCAGGCGGTGCGGCCGGCGTGGCCGCGGGTGGCGCGTCTGTGCTGCGCTGCTCCAGCGCCCGCTCGGCGTACACGTTGAAGCGCCACGCGCTGCCTTCGCGCGTGATGCGCCGCCACACGGCGCGCTTTTCGCCGGGGGTCAGCGCCGGCCAGCGGGTCACCTCGTCGTGCGTGCGCCCGCAGCCCTTGCAGACGGCGTCACCCTGGTTGGTGGAGCAAATGGCGATGCAGGGTGTGTCCGGCGTGGTGTCGTACCAGGCGCGCCAGGCCTCGTAGGCGGGGCGTGGCATGGTGTGCTCGTCGGCCTCGTCCTCGCCGTAGTGAATCATCAGCGCGTACACCTCGGCCAACGCGCGCAGCGGCGCAGGCAGCGTGACGCCGTCGGGCGACGGCTGGCGGGCGCGCCAGTAGTTGATCGCGGCTTCGATGTCCGTGATGTGGATACCGGCCATGGGTGGAGTGGCTGCTTGCAAGGTCGTGGTCACCGCATCGAGGGTGCGCATGATAGCGGCTGGGATGATGGGGCGTGCAAGGATCGCCGGGTACCCCACGCTCTTCGATGACCTCGTGCCGTTGTGCTGCGCTGCCGAAGGGCAGCGTGATTTGACGCTGGATTCGGTGGCATCGAGCTGCTTGTCCGGTTCGCTTGGGTGGGTGCGCGCCCACACGGCGCGATCGATGTCGCCACTGTCGTGCGGCAGGAGCAGCACGATCGGCTCGTCGTGCCCACGCCCTCTCCTCGCGCGGCTCAGAGGGCCACGGTCCATGGACGCATCAGCGCCACCGATTGCGTCAGCCCCTGCGCCAGCAGGGTGTCCAGGTATTCATCTGCCGTTTTGGGCGGGTTTTTGAGGGATCGCCGGTGCCGCGCCGCCGCCTCCAGCACGCTGGCCGGGTGCAGGTCCAGCAGGTCGACGATGAAGTCGTCGGGGTGTTGGGCCACGAGGTTGTAGGGCTTGAGCGCTTCTGGCGGAAAGTCCTTGAGGTTGAAGGTCACGATCAGGCTCGCCCCCGAGTGGATCGCGGCGGCCACCACATGGCGGTCGTCCGCATCCGGCAGCTGGATCGACGGGATCAGGTGTTCGAACCCGGTGACCAGGCAATCCCGTACATGCGCGTTCATCAGATCGCGCGTGCGCTGCAGCTGTTCACGCGTCAGGTCCGGGCGGCTGGCCAGCACATGGCGCGTCCATTCGTCATGGATGCGCTCGCTCCAGCGGGCCCGGTGCAGGTCCGACAGCGCCAAGTGCATGAGCAGATCCCGCAGCGGGGCCGGATAGAGCACGCAGGCGTCATAGACGACGGTGAAGTGCGATCCCATCCGCCTCAGTACCCCATGCCGAGTTCCTGGGCTTGGGCCGCCAACGCATCCAGTGCCTTGCGCCGTTCGGCGTCAATGCGGTTTTTGTAGGCGATCACGTCCTGGTAGCGCACGCGGCGGTGCGTGCCGACCTTGTGGAACGGGATCTCGCCTTTCTCGAGCAACTGGACGAGGAAGGGGCGCGAGACGTTGAGCAGGTCGGCGGCCTCCTGCGTGGTCAGCTCGGCGTGGATCGGAATGATGGACACGGCATTGCCCTGACCGATCTCGGTCAGCACGTCCAGCAGCAGGCGCAGGGCCGACGTCGGGATCGACACGGTGCGCACCGTGCCCTGGTCGTCATGGAAGTCGATCCGCTGGGTCTCGGCGCGGGTCGTGAGGATGGTTGACAACACCCGGCCGCACTCCCGGGCCAGGGCGATGTCTTCGGCGGAAGGCAGGGTTTGGGCCATGGTGGGCGCGTTCATAGGGGGGACTCCTCGTCGAGGCCGACGTGAGCAGGAACCTCACTTTAAACGAAACCAACGAAAATCGCAATATCCGAAACGGTCGGGCTTGTGGCGTGCCAACGTCCCCCTGTGTGGAGTGCGCTCTACACGACGGCCTGCTGCCGTTGCCAGCGGCGGGCCCGCCATCGGGCCGCGTTGCACGCTGATTGCCCAGGCCGCAGCTTGTCAGGGACGGCGGCGCAGCGCGGCTTCGCGCTCGCGCAGCACGGCTTCGACGTGGCGCACGCGGGCGTCGAGCACCGCCAGCTCCTGCCAATCGTCGCTGCGCTGTTGGGCCGCCAGGCGCTGGGTGGCGCGAAAGCGGTCCAGCGCGCCGGTTTCGTCCAGCAGCGCCAAGCGGGCCTCGCCCTCGGCGCGCCCGGCACGGACCGGCTGCCCCAGCGCGCGCTGCACGCCAGCCAGCACCTCCCAGGCCTGGGCGTCGTCGGGGCGTTGCACGCACCAGGCTTGCAGCCGCTGCGCGCACGCGCGCCGCAGCTCACCGTCGCCACCGCGGGTGGCGGCCTGCGCGGCCAGCAGCAGGCCGGCGCGTGTGCCGTCGTCCAGCGCCGCGCGGGTCAGCGTCGGCAGGCTGGCGCGCGCGGCGGGGTCGAGCGTGGCTTCCGGGTGCAGCAGCGTCAGCAGCTCCAGCCGCAGCCAGCGTGCGGCGCGTTGCGCGGCGGCGTCGTCGGTGGGCAGGCTGCGTTGCAGCGCTGCTTGGGCGTCCAGGGCGGCGGCGGGCTCGCGCAGCAGGCCGTGCGCCAGCGCCGCGGCGTAGGCGGTGGCGGGGTCCTCGGGCCGCCGCGCGCGGGCGTGGGTGCGCAGTCGGTCGGGCGCGGGGTCGGCCAACACGCGCGCGCGCGCGGCCATCGCGGCGTACCAGTGCGGCGATACGCTGGCGGTGGGCGGGTTGGCGGGCTGCAGTTGCAGCCGGGCGCGCATGTCGGCGATGCGCTCGGTCGTCAGGGGGTGGCTGCGCAGGTACGGGAAGCTGCCGTCGTCGTTGAGGCGAGCCGATTGTTGCAGCCGCTCGAACATGCCGATGAAGCCCTGGCCGTCGAAGCCGGCGGCCTGCAGCACCGCCAGCCCGATGCGGTCGGCTTCGCGCTCCATGTCGCGCGAGAAGTTGAGCTGCCCTTGCACCGCCAGCGCCTGGCCGCCGGCCACCGCCGCGCCGGCGATGTCGGCGTTTTTGGCCGCGCTGGCCGCCAGCGCTCCGAGGATCATCGCGGCCAGCACCAGCGGGGCCTGCTGGCTTTGGCGCGTCAGCAGCCGCGCGATGTGGCGTTGGGTGACGTGGCTCATTTCATGCGCCAGCACGCTGGCCAGTTCGTCGGCGCGTTGCGTGACCCCGATCAAGCCCAAGTGGATGCCCAGGTAGCCGCCGGGCAACGCGAAGGCGTTGACGCTGGGATCGCGGCCCAGCAGCAGCCGCCACGCGTAGCGCTGCGCCAGCTCGTCGCTGAGCTCGCCACGTTGGCGGGCGCCGGCCAGCAAGGGCTGCCACAGCGCCTGCAGCAGTTCGGCCAGCGCGGGGTCGTCCAGGTAAGCCGGGTCGCGGTAGATGGCGCGCGCGATCTGGTCGCCCAGCTCGCGTTCTACGGCCAGCGTCATGTCGCCGCCGTCGCCCAGCGCGGGCAGGGCGACCGTCTGGGCGTGGGCCGGTGTGCCCAACCACGGCCCCAGCGCGGCCGCCACCGGCACGGCAAACGCGCTGCGCAGGGCTTGCGCCAGCCAATGGCGTCGTGTGCAGCACCAAGGGCGCAGCGCAGGTCCGTGCGCGGGTTGCGGCCATGCATGGGGGGTGCCCGTGGATCGTTGCATGGCCGTATGATGCCGTGTCTGCAAGGCAAATTCCCGACCAACGAAGGCCATCATGAGCTCCAACCCCGCCGACATCCCTGCCTCACCCCTGACGCACTTCGACGCCCAAGGCCAGGCCCACATGGTGGACGTCGGGGCCAAAGCGGCCACGCACCGGGTGGCGGTGGCCGAAGGGCGCATCTACATGCAGCCGGCCACGCTGGCGTTGATCGAGCGTGGCACCGCCAAAAAGGGCGACGTGCTGGGGGTGGCGCGCATCGCCGGCATCATGGCCGCCAAGCGCACGGCGGAGCTGATCCCGCTGTGCCACCCGATCGCGCTGACGCGCGTGGCGCTGGATTTGACCGTCGAGCCGCAGGGGCCAGCGGTGCGGGTGCAGGCCACGGCCGAGACGGTGGGCCCCACCGGCGTGGAGATGGAAGCGCTGACCGCCGTGCAGGTGGCGCTGCTGACGATTTACGACATGTGCAAGGCCGCCGACCGCGGCATGACGATCGGCGACGTGCGGCTGCTGGAAAAGCAGGGTGGTAAATCCGGCCACTACGTGGCGGCGCCGCAGCCGTCCGTGGTGTAGGGCGCGCCGCTTGCGCGGGTGGCCCGCACGCGCGGCGCGGCCGTGCGCGCTCAAGCGTAGGTGTACACGCCGCGGCCGGTTTTGCGGCCCAGGTAGCCGGCGGCCACCATTTCCTTCAGCAGCGGGCACGGGCGGTACTTGCTGTCGTTGAACTCGGCGAAGTACACGTTCATCACCGCCAGGCACACATCCAGCCCGATCATGTCGGCCAGCGCCAGCGGCCCGATCGGGTGGTTGCAGCCCAGCTTCATGCCGGCGTCGATGTCCTCCGGGCTGGCCAGCCCTTCGGCCAGCACGAAAAACGCCTCGTTGATCATCGGTACCAGGATGCGGTTGACCACGAAGCCCGGCGAGTTTTTGACCGTGATCGGGGTCTTGCCAAGCTTGAGCGCGAGCTGCCGCACCGTGTCGTGCGTGGCGTCGCTGGTTTGCAGGCCGCGGATGATTTCCACCAGCGCCATCAGCGGCACCGGGTTGAAAAAGTGCATGCCGATGAAGCGGTCGGCGCGCCCGGTGACGGCGGCCAACTGCGTGATGCTGATGGAGCTGGTGTTGGTGGCGACGATGACCTCGGGCGCCAGCAGCGCGTCGAGCTGGCGCAGGATCTTGATCTTGAGCTCGAGGTTTTCGGTGGCGGCTTCGATGACCAACTGCGCGCCCTTGAGGTCGTCGTAGTTCGTCGAGGTGCGGATGCGGGCCAAGGCGGCGTCGCGCTCGGCGGCGGTGAGCTTTTCTTTTTTGAGCAGCCGCTCCAGGCTTGCGGTGATGGTGGCGAGGCCTTTGTGCAGCGCGGCGTCGTTGATGTCGACCATCACGACGTCCAAGCCGTGGGTGGCGCACACCTGGGCGATGCCATTGCCCATGGTGCCGGCGCCGATGATGCCGATGGTTTGCAGGGTCATGCGGGTTCCTCCGGTGCTTGGGGTTGGGGACGGCCCGATTATGCGGCGGCGCAACAACAAAAAACCGCGCCCAAGGGGCGCGGTCGGTTACCCGGCTGACGCCGCGGCCGGGCTGCGGCGCCGTTGCGCGGCGCGCGTCAGGCCGAGGCCTTGGCGGTGCGCGGCGTTTTGGTGGCGGCCACGGCGGTGCTGGCCACGGCCTTCAGGTTGGCGTCGGCCAGTTCGGCCGCCTGCTTGACGGCCTTTTGCACCGACTCCATCGCCGCGGCGGCGGTGCTCACCGCTTGCTTGACGGCGGCCACGGCCGGCTCGGTGCCCTGCGGGGCGTTTTTGACCATGCCGTCCAGCAGCGCCAGGAACTGCTTGTGCGCTTCCTGGGCCTGGGCTTCCAGCACCTTGGTCACTTCGGCCTGCACGCCCGAGGCGATGTCGTACACGTGGCGGTGGTACGAGGCCACTTTTTCGCCCACCGGTTGCACGATGGCGTTGTGCAGCGCGACGAGGTCTTGCATGTCCTTGACGGCCAGCGCGGCTTGCGTGTGCTCGGCCGATTCGGCCAGCAGCGCCTTGATGGCTTGCAGGTTGAGCTCAGCCAGCTTTTCGACGCCGGCCAGCGTTTTGTCGGCCAGGTCGAACACGGTGGTGACGTTTTTCTTGTGCAGGGCGACGAGTTGGTCGGCGGTCATCATGGCAGGACTCCTTGTGTGTGAGGTCATGTTGCAGTGCAACAAAACCAAGTATAGGGATTCTGTGTGACAACACAAGGACAGTTTGTTGCGCTGCAACAAAAATCCGACGAACGGTCAACCCCGCCAGGCCAGGCCGGGCGTGGGCGATCAGGGCGCCGGGGTTTGCAGCGGCAGCTCGACCAGGCGCAGCTCGGGGTCGTCCGGGTGCGGGGCGATGGCAAAGCCCAGCCGGGCCAGCAGCGCCAGCATCGGGGTGTTTTCACGCAGCACCTGGCCCACGATGCGCCGCGTGCCGTGCGCGCGCAGGTAGCGGATGAGCTTGTCCATCAGGATGCGGCCCAGCCCCCGGCCTTTGAGGTCGGAGCGCACCAGGATGCCGTACTCGGCGCTGTCGTTGTCGGGGTCGCAAATGCCGCGCACCACGCCCAGCGTTTCTTCGCCCCCTTCGGGCAGCGCGCGCGTGGCGATGAAGGCCATTTCGCGGTCGTAGTCGATCTGGGTCAGCCGCGCCAGCTCGGTGTGCTCGATGCTGCGGCGGCTGTAAAAGATGCGCATGCGGATATCCTCCGGGTCGACGCGCTCCAGAAACGCCAGGTGCTGGGCTTCGTCTTCGGGGCGGATGGGCCGCAGCGTGACGGTGTCGTCACCCCAGGGGATGACCTCGATCAGGTCGGCGGGGTAGGGGCGGATGGCAAAGCGCGCCGCGCCGCCGGGGCGCTGGGCGCTGACCCGCACGCGCGCATCCAGCGCCACCGCACCCTGGGCGTCGACGACCAGCGGGTTGATGTCGATCTCGGCGATTTCGGGCACGTCGGCCAGCAGTTGCGCCACGGCCAGCAGCGCGGCGTGGATGCTGGGGCGGTGCGCGGCCGGCACGTCGCGCCAGCCGCGCAGCAGCCGCGCCACCTGGGTGCGCTCGATCAGCGCGTCGGCCAGCGCGACGTTGAGCGGGGGCAGCGCCACGGCACGGTCGCCCAGCACCTCCACCGCCGTGCCGCCGGCGCCAAACAGAATCACCGGCCCAAACAGCGGGTCGATGGTGGCGCCGACGATCAGTTCGTGGGCGTGGCGGCGCTGCACCATGGGCTGCAGCGCGAAGCCCTCCAGCCGCGCGTCGGGCCGCGCGCTGGCCACGCGTTGCAGCATGGCGTGGGCGGCGCTGCGCACCTCGGCCGCGTCGTGCAGGTTGAGGCGTACGCCCCCGACGTCGGACTTGTGCGTGATGTCGGGCGACAGGATTTTGAGCACCACCGGAAAGCCCAGCGCCTGGGCGGCCTGCGCGGCGGCGTCGGGGTCAGGGCCCACGGTGCGCACCGGGGTGGTGGGGATGCCGGCGTGCGCCAACAACCGCTTGGCCTCGGGCTCGGTCAACCACTCGCGGCCGCTGGCCAACACCTGCTCCACCAACGTGCGGATGGCGGGCAGGTCCAACCCGATGCCAGGCGGCGCGGGCGGCGTCTGCAGCAGTTCCTCTTGGTGGCGGTGGTACTGCCGCAGGTAGGCAAAGGCGCGCACCGCCTCTTCGGGGGTGGCAAAGTCGGGTACACCCGCCGCCCGAAAACGGGCCCGCGCCGCGGCCACCGCACCGCTGCCCAGCCAGCACCCCAACACGCGCGGCGGGCGTTCGGCGGCCAGTGGCGCCAGAGCTTCGGCGATGGTGTCGGCGGGCACGATGGCGGTGGGTGCGTGGATGAACAGGATCGCGCTGTCGCGATCCTGGCGCAGGATGCGCAGCGCCTCCACGTAGCGCTGCGCGGGGGCGTCGCCGATGATGTCCACCGGGTTGGCGCGCGACCAGTTGGGGGGCAGCACGGCGTCCAAGGCCTGCGCCAGCGGCTCGGGCAACGTGGCCAGCGCCACGCCCATGTGCGCGGCGGCGTCGGCCGCCATCACCCCCGCACCGCCGCCGTTGGTCAGCACCAGCAGCCGCTCGCTGCGGTTGTCGCGAAAGCGCGCCAGCACCTCCACGGCCAAAAAGAGCTGCTGCAGCGTGTTGACCCGCAGCATGCCCGCGCGCGCGATGGCGGCGTCGAACACATCGTCGGCCCCGGCCAGGGCACCGGTGTGCGAGGCGGCGGCGCGGCTGCCCTGGGCCGAGCGGCCGGCCTTGACCAGCACCACGGGCTTGTTGCGCGCCGCCGCGCGCGCGGCCGACATGAATTTGCGCGGCGCGGTGATCGATTCCACGTACATCAAAATGGCGCGCGTGCGCGCATCGCTGCCGAGGTAGTCGAGCAGGTCGCCAAAGTCCACGTCGGCGTGGTCGCCCAGCGAGATGAAGTGCGAAAACCCGATGCCGCGGTCGTTGGCCCAGTCCAGCACCGCGGTGACCAGCGCCCCGGACTGCGACACGAACGCGATGGCGCCGGGCTGGGCGTGGGCGTGCGCGAAACTGGCGTTGAGGCCCAGGTGGGGCACCAGCATGCCGATGCAGTTGGGGCCCAGGATGCGCAGGGTGTAGGGGCGCGCGGCCTGCAGCATGGCTTGCTTGAGCGTGGCGTCCAGCCCCGCGGTGACGACGATCGCGGCGCGCGTGCCGCGTGCGCCCAGCTCGGCGATGAGCCCCGGCACGGTGGCTGGCGGGGTGCAGATCACCGCCAGGTCGGGCGCGTGCGGCAGCTCGGCCACGCTGCGTGCCACCGGCACGCCCAGCGCGGGCTGGCGCGGGTTGACGGCGTACAGCTCGCCCTGAAAGCGTCCGTGCAAGTTGCGCCACACGGTGGCGCCGACGCTGCCGGGGCGGTCCGACGCCCCCAGCACCGCCACGCGGCGCGGTTGCAGCAGCGCATCGAGGTTGCGAATCGTCATGGCGGGCTCCCTGTCGGTGCATGGGGTCGGGGTCAAGCGGGGGGCGCCGGCGTGTGGGCGGCGGCGTACAGCGCGTCGCGCGGCGCGCCGGTGATGGCCGCGGCCAGGCGCGCCGCCCGTGCCGCGGGCAGCTCCTGCAGCAGCAACGCCAGCACGCGACGTGCCTCGGCGTCGAGCTCGGGCCCAGCATGCCCGCCCACCGTGACGGGCCCGTGAAGCACCAGCGCGAACTCGCCGCGCAGCCGCTCGGGGCGATCGAGCAGCCAGGCGCCCAGCTCGGCGCAGGGCAGCGTTGCGATTTCCTCGAACTGCTTGGTCAGCTCGCGCCCCACCGTCACCCGGCGCGCACCAAGCGGACGCAGCTCGTCGGCCAAGCGCTCGATGCGGTGCGGCGCTTCCAGCAGCAGCACCGCGGTGGGCAGTGCCAGCCAGCGTTGCAGCGCCTGGGCGCGCGCTTGGCCTTTGGGGGGCAAAAACCCCGCCACCGTGACCGCGCCGTCGCCCAGGCCCGCCACGCTGAGCAGTGCGGTGACGCTGCTGGCGCCCGGCACCGGGATGCAGCGCAGGCCGGCGGCCTGCACCGCCGCGCACAGCCGCGCGCCGGGGTCGCTGATGCCCGGGGTGCCGGCGTCGCTGACGTAGGCCACGCGCTGGCCGCTCAGCAAGCGCTGCACCACCTCGTGGGCGGCGCTGGCTTCGTTGTGCTCGTGCACCGCCAGCAGCGGGCGCTGCAGCCCGTAGCCGCGCAGCAGCTGGGCGGTGTGGCGCGTGTCCTCGCACGCCACGGTGTCGGCCAGCGCCAGCACGTGCAGCGCGCGCAGCGTGATGTCGGCCCGGTTGCCGATCGGCGTGGCCACCACGTACAACGCCTGCGCCGGATAATGTTGTTCGGCCGCCAGCCGGTGCACGTCATGGGCTGCATCGACGCCGTGCGGGGCAGGGAGGGATTGGTCCATGTCGGTGATGCCATCGCAACGTCAAGGGGCACGACCCACCACCAAGGCGCGCGGCGACGCGGCCGAAGCGTTGGCGTTGCGCCATTTGCAGGCCCACGGCCTGCGTCTGGTGCGGCGCAACGTGCGCAGCCCGGGCCGCGGCGGGGGCGAGGTCGACCTCATTATGGCCGAGCCCGACGGCACGCTGGTGTTTGTCGAAGTGCGTCAGCGCAGCCGCGCCGACCACGGCGGGGCCGCGGCCAGTGTGGGGTGGGCCAAGCAGCGGCGTGTCGTCTTTGCGGCAAGGCACTTTGTGGCGCGGCTGGCGCAGGTGCCGCCGTGCCGCTTCGACGTTGTCGTCATCGACGGGGAACTCGGCGGCCAGCCGCCGCCTCGCATCGAGTGGCTGCGCGCCGCGTTCGAGGCCGGCGCGTGGGATTGACCGGCTAAGATTGCGCCCATGCTCATGCCCCGCATCCAGCAGCACTTCATCGACGGTGCCGACGTGCAGTACCAGTGCGCGCAGGCCCTGGGGGCGCCGCTGGAAGCGGCCGCGCAGGTGTTGCTGCACGGGCTCACCGCCGGCGGCAAGGTGCTGGCGTGGGGCCAAGGGGTGGCCGCGGCGCTGGCGCAGGCGCTGGTGGCGCAGCTGGTGGGCCGCTTCGAGCGCGAGCGCCCCGAACTGGCGGCGCTGGTGCTGGGCGCCGACGCGACGCTGGCGTCGGTGGCAACGGTGGGCGATGTGGCCGCAGCCGCCGCGGTGCGGCAGCTGCGGGCGCTGGGGCTGCCTGGTGACGTGCTGCTGCTGGTGTGCGCGGGTCCGCCCGGACCCGACGCGCTGGCGCTGGTGGATACGGCCCACGAGCGCGACATCGCGGTGGTGGTGCTCAGCGGCGCCCGCGTGGGGGATCTGCCCGACGCGCTGCGCGACGGCGACGTGTGGGCGGCCGTGCCCGCCGAGCGTGCGCCGCGCGTGCTGGAGGCGCAGTTGGTGGCGTTGCACGCGCTGTGCGACGCGCTGGATGCCCAGTTGTTGGGCGACGACGAGCTGGAGACGGTGACGACATGACATCCAACAAGCATGGACGGGGGTTGCGCCTGGGCACGGCGCTGGCGGCGATGGTGTTGCTGGGCGCGACGCTGCCGGGCTGCGCCCCGCTGGTGGCGGGGGCGGCCGTGGGTGGCACGGTGCTGGTGGCCAGCGACCGCCGCACCACCGGCACCCAGCTGGAGGACGAAACCATTGAGCTCAAGGTGGCCGCGCGGGTGCGTGAGCAGCTGGGCGAGCGCGCGCGGGTCAACGCCACCAGTTTCAACCGCAAGGTGCTGCTCACCGGCGAGGTGGCCTCGGAGGCCGACCGTCAGCGGGTGCTGCGCATCGTGCAGGGGGTGGACAACGTGGCCGGTGTGGTCGACGAGCTGGCGGTGATGGGCTCGCCCTCGCTGACGGCGCGCTCGGCCGACGCGCTGGTGACGGCGCGCGTCAAGGCGGCCTTTGTCGATGCCAAGGACCTGTCGGCCAACGCCATCAAGGTGGTGACCGAGCGCGGCACCGTGTACTTGATGGGGCTGGTGACCGCGCGCGAGGCGCAGCGCGCCGCCGAGGTGGCCCGTGCTGTGCCCGGCGTGCAGCGCGTGGTGCGCGTGTTCGAGCTGATCAGCGAGGCGGATTTGGCGCGGCTGCAGCCCGCCCCGAAGCCGGCCGACGCCCCAACCAAGCAGCCGTGACGGCGGCGGTGGCCGGGGCACGGCCCGGCAGGCTGCGCCCGGGCGCTCAGCGCAGGCGGCGGATCAGGCTGGAGGTGTCCCAGCGCCCGCCGCCCATGGCCTGCACGTCGGCGTAAAACTGGTCCACCAACGCTGTCACCGGCAAGCGCGCGCCGTTGCGGCGTGCTTCCTGCAGGCACAGCGCCAGGTCTTTGCGCATCCAGTCCACGGCAAAGCCAAAGTCGAAGCGGTCGTCCACCATCGTCTTGCCGCGGTTGTCCATTTGCCAGCTTTGCGCGGCGCCCTTGCCGATGACGTCCAGCACCAGCTTCATGTCCAGCCCGGCGCGTTGGCCAAAGGCGATGGCCTCGGCCAGGCCTTGCACCAGGCCGGCGATGCAGATCTGGTTGACCATCTTGGCCAGTTGCCCGGCGCCGCTGGCCCCGATGCGTGTGACGGCGCGGGCGTAGGCCGCGATGACCGGCCGTGCGCGCTCAAAGGGCGCTTCGTCACCGCCGCACATCACGGTGAGCATGCCGTTTTCGGCGCCGGCTTGCCCACCGGAGACGGGCGCGTCGATGAAGTGCGCCCCCTGCGCCTGGGCGGCGGCGTACAGCTCGCGCGCCACCTCGGCCGACGCCGTGGTGTGGTCCACCAACACCGCGTCGGGCGCCATGCCCGCCAGCGCGCCGTCAGGCCCCAACACGACGCTGCGCAGGTCGTCGTCGTTGCCGACGCACGCCATCACGAAGCCAGCACCTTGGGCGGCCGCGCGCGGCGTTGGGGCCGTGCGCACGCGCGCCACGCCGCGTTCGGCCAGCGCACGCACCAGCGCGTCGGCCTTGGCGGCGGTGCGGTTGTACACGGTGACGTCGTGGCCGGCCAGCGCCAGGTGCGCGGCCATTGGCCAGCCCATCACCCCCAGACCGATGAAGGCAACACGTTGGGGTGGGCACGGTTCGTAGGTGGCTTTCGGGTTGACGTTGGGCATCGCGGACCTCGTGCAAGGGTTACATGATTTGCAGGTGCTCGGTGCCCGCGGCCAAGTCGCTGTTGCGGGCACGCTGGCTTTCCAGCTTGATGCGCAGCTTGATGTCGTTTTGCGAGTCGGCGTTGCGCACCGCGTCCTCGTAGGAGATCTGGTACGCCTCGAAGGCGTCGAACAGCGCTTGGTCGAAGGTTTGCATGCCGACCTCGGTGCTGCGCTTCATGACCTCCTTGATCTCGTTGATCTCGCCCTTCATGATCAGGTCGGCGATGAGGGCGCTGTTGAGCAGCACCTCGACGATGGCCACGCGGCCTTTGCCGTCCTCGCGCGGCAACAGGCGCTGCGCCACCATGCCGCGCAGGTTGAGCGAGACGTCCTTGAGCAGCTGGGCGTGGCGGTCGTGCGGAAAGAAGTTGATGATGCGCTCCATGGCCTGGTTGGCGCTGTTGGCGTGCAGCGTGGCCAGGCACAGGTGGCCGGTTTCGGAAAACGCGATCGCGTGCTCCATCGTCTCGCGGTCGCGGATTTCGCCCATCAGGATGACGTTGGGCGCTTGGCGCAGGGAGTTTTTCAGCGCGATCTCCCAACTGTCGGTGTCCAGGCCGACTTCGCGCTGGGTGACGATGCAGTTTTTGTGCTGGTGCACAAACTCCACCGGGTCTTCGATGGTGACGATGTGGTCTTGCGTGTGCTCGTTGCGCCAGTCCACCATCGCGGCCAGTGTGGTCGACTTGCCGGTGCCGGTGCCGCCCACGACGATACAGATGCCGCGCTTGGCCAGCGCCAACTGCTTGAGGATCTGGGGCAGCCCCAGCTCGTCGATGGTGGGGATTTTGGACGGAATGGTGCGCAGCACCAGGCCCACTTTGCCCATTTGCACAAAGGCGTTGACACGGAAGCGCCCGATGCCGGCAGGACTGATGGCGAAGTTGCACTCCTTGGTGCGCTCGAACTCGGCGGCCTGCTTGTCGTTCATGATGGCGCGTGCCAGCGCCTGGGTGTGCTGCCCGGTCAGCGGCTGCGCCGACACCTTCTGGATCACACCATCGACCTTGATGGCGGGAGGGAAATCCGCCGTCAGAAACAGATCGCTGCCGCCCCGGCTGACCAGCAGCCGCAGCAGCTCGTGGATGAAATTGCTCGCTTGATCGCGTTCCATGGTGGGCGCTCCGGTAGGGCGGGGTGGTGCGCGGCCGTGCGCAGGCACGCCCGCCGTCAAAGCGGGAAGTTGTCGGGGTTTTTGGCCTTGCTGCGCGCTTCGGCAGCGCTGATCACGTTGCGTCGCACCAGCTCCAGCAAGGCCTGATCCAGCGTTTGCATGCCGTACTGCTGCCCGGTCTGGATGGCCGAGTACATCTGGGCGACCTTGTTTTCGCGGATCAGGTTGCGGATCGCAGGGGTGCCGATCATGATTTCGTGCGCGGCGACGCGGCCCTTGCCATCGGCGGTTTTGAGCAGCGTTTGCGAAATCACCGCCACCAGCGACTCCGACAGCATCGCGCGGATCATGTCCTTTTCTTCGGCCGGGAACACGTCGACGATACGGTCGATGGTCTTGGCCGCGCTGGAGGTGTGCAGCGTGCCAAACACCAGGTGGCCGGTTTCGGCGGCGGTCATGGCCAGGCGGATCGTCTCCAGGTCGCGCATCTCGCCCACCAGGATGACGTCGGGGTCTTCGCGCAGGGCCGAGCGCAGCGCCGCGGCGAAGGAGTGCGTCATCGGCCCCACTTCGCGCTGGTTGACCAGGCTTTTTTTGGACTCGTGCACGAACTCGATCGGGTCTTCGATGGTGAGGATGTGGCCGGGGTCATGTTCATTGCGGTGGTTGACCATGGCCGCCAGCGTGGTCGATTTACCCGAGCCGGTGGGGCCGGTGACCAGCACCAGCCCGCGCGGTTTCATCGCGAGATCCGCAAAGATGCGCGGGCAGTTCAGGTCTTCCAGCGTCAGCACCTTGGACGGAATGGTGCGAAACACCGCCGCTGCCCCGCGGTGCTGCGTGAAGGCGTTGACACGAAAGCGCGACAGCCCAGCGATTTCGAACGAGAAGTCGCACTCCAAAAACTCCTCGTACGCCTTGCGCTGGGCGTCGGTCATGATGTCGTAGATCATCGCGTGGACCTGCTTGTGGTCCAGCGGCTCGACGTTGATGCGCCGCACGTCGCCGTGCACCCGTATCATCGGTGGCAGCCCAGCCGACAGGTGCAGGTCGGAAGCCTTGTTTTTGACCGCAAAGGCCAGCAGTTGGGTGACGTCCATCCCGTATGTTCACCGTGGGCGGCGGCGGCCCCACAAGGACCACCGCTGCAGGTTGATTGACGGACTCATTATGGCAACGATTGCAGACAATCTCCAAGCCGTGCGTGAGCGCATCGCGCGGGCGTGCGCGGCGGCCGGGCGCGACCCCAGCGGTGTGACACTGCTGGCGGTGTCCAAGACCTTTGGGCCGCAGGCGGTGGCCGAGGCCGCGGCGGCCGGCCAACGTGCCTTTGGCGAAAACTACGTGCACGAAGGCGTGGACAAAATCGCGGCGCTGCGTCAGGCCGGCTGGGAGGGCTTGCAGTGGCACTGCATCGGGCCGTTGCAAAGCAACAAAACGCGCCTGGTGGCCGAGCACTTCGACTGGGTGCAGTCGCTCGACCGGCTCAAAATCGCGCAGCGGCTCAACGAGCAGCGGCCCGCCCACCTGCCGCCGCTGCAGGTGTGTTTGCAGGTCAATATCGATGGCGCGCCGACCAAGGCAGGCGTGGCGCCGCAGCAACTGGTGCCGCTGGCGCAGGCGGTGGTGGCGCTGCCGCGGCTGCGCCTGCGCGGCATCATGTGCATACCCGACCCCCAGCCCGACGCGGCGGCCATGCGCGCGGTGTTCGCGCAAGCCGCCCGTCTGTTCGACGCCCTGCGCGCCGCGTTGGGCCACCCGCCGGAGCTGGACACGCTGTCGATGGGCATGAGCGACGACTTGGAACACGCCATCGCCGCAGGCAGCACGATGGTGCGCGTGGGCAGCGCGATTTTTGGACGGCGCGTGTACGCGGGGCGGGGGTGAGCGGGCACCGCTCGGCGGCACGCCACAACACCCCGGGGCGGCGCGGCGTCAGTCCAGGCCCATCAAGCTGGCGTTGCCCCCGGCCGCGGCGGTGTTGACGCTGAGGCTGCGCTCGGTCAGGGCGGCGGCGGGCACGGGCTCGCCGCGCCAGGCGTACAGCGGCACCAGCGGACCGGGGTGCGCGGCCAGCGCCTGTTGCCACGCCAACACCGTGGCCGCGCCCGCGGCCACCAGCGCCGCTTGGGGTGGCGAGGGCTGGCGTTGCAGCCAGGCCAGGGGCTCGGTGCCGTCGGGCACCAGGGGTTGTGCCCCCAGGGCGCGCAGGGTGTGCGCCATGCGCTCGGCGGTAGTGGCGTCGTCGGCCAGACACAGCACGCGCTGGCGCGGCAGCAAGCGGTAGGTGTCGCGCTGCCCGGTGGGGCCGCGCAAGACCACGGCGGACGGCCACCCGGCCACCGGCTGGCCCGCGGCAAAGGCCAGCGCGCGCTGCACGGTGTCGGCGGGCGGATCGGCCAGCAGCCGGTACAGCAGCAGCGGGCCACCGGCTTTGGGGCCGGTGCCGGACAGGCCTTCGCCCCCAAAGGGCTGCACGCCCACCACGGCGCCCACCATGTTGCGGTTGACGTAGTGGTTGCCGGCGTGCACACGCTGGGTGAGGCGGTCGATGGTTTCGTCGATGCGGCTGTGCACGCCGAAGGTCAGGCCGTAGCCGGTGGCGTGGATGGCGGCCACGAGCGCGTCAAGCTCGCCCCGGCGCCAGCGCACCACGTGCAGCACGGGGCCGAACACCTCACGCTCGGGCAGCGCCAGCCCGTCCAGTTCGATCAGGGTGGGGGCGACGTAGGTGCCGCGCCCGGCCTCGGGCGGCAGGGACGCTTGCCAAACGCGGCAGCCGCGTGCGCGCATGGCCTCGATGTGGGCGACGATGGCGTCGCGCGCCGCGGCGTCGATGACCGGGCCGACGTCGGTGCTCAGCCGCGTGGCGGGGCCGATGCGCAGCTCGGCCATGGCGCCACGCAGCATGGCCAGCAGGTGGTCGGCGACATCCTCCTGCAGACACAGCACGCGCAGCGCCGAGCAGCGCTGGCCGGCGCTGTCGAAAGCCGACACCAGCACGTCTTGCACCACCTGCTCGGCCAGCGCCGAGCTGTCCACCACCATCGCGTTTTGGCCACCGGTTTCGGCGACCAGCGGGATGGGGGCGGCGCGGCCGTCGGCGCCGGTGCGCACGCGCGCAGCCAGCGTGCGCTGCAGCAGCTTGGCCACCTCGGTGGAGCCGGTGAACAGCACGCCCGCGGTGCGCGCGTCGGCCACCAGCGCCGCCCCCACCGTTTCGCCGGCGCCGGGCAGCAGTTGCAACACGTCGCGTGGCACGCCCGCCGCGTGCAGCAGCGCCGTCATGCGCGCGGCCACCAAGGGCGTTTGCTCAGCGGGCTTGGCCAGCACCGGGTTGCCGGCGGCCAGCGCGGCGGCGATCTGCCCGGTGAAGATGGCCAGCGGGAAGTTCCACGGGCTGATGCACGCGACCGGCCCCAGCGGCGCGGCGTCGGCGGGCCAGTGGGTGTCGGTGATCTGGGCGGCGTCGAAGCGCAGGAAGTCGATCGCTTCGCGCACCTCGGCCACGGCGTTGGCGGCGGTTTTGCCCGCTTCGCGCATCAGCAGCGCGACGAAGGCGGGCAGGTCGGCCTGCAAGGCGTCGGCGGCGCGGCGCAGGCACGCGGCACGCTCGGATGCCGGGGTGGCGGCCCAGGACGCTGCGGCGCGCTGGGCCACGGCCAATGCGTCGGCCACGTCGTCGGCGCCGGCTTCGTGGATGTGACCGACGGTGTCGTCGAGCTCGCCCGGGTTGCGCACGGTGCGCAGCGGGCCACTGGGGCGGTGCGGGGCGGCCAGCAGCGCGTGCGCGGCCACCGGTGCGGCGCGGCTTCTGTGCAGGGCTTGCGCCAGCGTGCCCAGCGTGGCCTCGTCGCTCAGGTCGCACCCGGCGCTGTTGGGCCGCGCCGCGCCGTACAACTGCGCTGGCGTCGCGATGCGGGGGTGCGGCAGGCCCACAGCACCCTCAGCCCGTGCCCAGGCTTGCACCGTGTCCACGGGGTCTTCGACAAGCGCGTCCAGCGGGATCTGGGGGTCGGCGATGCGGTGCACAAACGATGTGTTGGCGCCGTTTTCCAGCAGACGGCGCACCAGGTAAGCCAGCAGCGTTTCGTGCGTGCCCACCGGCGCGTAAATGCGGCAGGGCCGCCCCAGCCCGCCGGCGCTGACCGGGGTGACCACCTGCTCGTACAGGGGCTCACCCATGCCGTGCAGGCACTGGAATTCGTATTGGTGCGGGTGCCAGCGGGCGGGGTCGGCCATTTCGTGAATCGCCGCCAGCGTCTGCGCGTTGTGGGTGGCGAACTGGGGGAAGACGGCGTCCGGGGCGGCCAGCAGCGCGCGTGCACACGCCAGGTAGGCCACGTCGGTGTAGGCCTTGCGCGTGAAGACGGGGTAGTCCAGCCCATCCAGTTGCGCGCGCTTGATTTCGCTGTCCCAATAAGCGCCTTTGACCAGCCGCACCAGCAGGCGGTGTCCGCTGCGCCGCGCCAACGCGATGACGTGCTCCACCACCGCGGGCGCGCGCTTTTGGTAGGCCTGGACGACAAAACCGATGCCGTCCCAGCCGGCCAGCGACGGCTCGTGGCACAGCCGCTGCAGCAGGTCCAGCGACAGCTCCAGCCGGTCGCTTTCCTCCGCGTCGATGTGCAGGCCGATGTTCACCGCCCGGGCCGCTTCGGCCAGCGCGCGCAGGCGAGGGTAGAGCTCATCCATCACGCGCGCGTACTGCGCGCGGCTGTAGCGCGGGTGCAGCGCCGACAGCTTGATCGACACGCCCGGCCCGTCGATCGGGCCACGCCCGGCGTTGGCCGCGCCGATGGCGTCGATGGCCGCGCGGTAGGCGTCGAAGTAGCGCTGCGCGTCGGCAGCGGTCAGCGCCGCCTCGCCCAGCATGTCGTAGGAGTAACGAAAGCCCTGCGCTTCCCGCGCTTGGGCACGGCGCAGCGCCTCGTCGATGGTTTGGCCGGTGACGAACTGCTCGCCCAGCAGCCGCATGGCCATGTCGACCGCGCGCCGGATCAGCGGCTCGCCGCCCTTGCGCAGCAACCCGCCCAGCGCCGTGGTCAGTCCTTCCTCGCTGTGGGTGGCGGTGAGCTTGCCCGTCAACAGCAGGCCCCAGGTGGCTGCGTTGACGAACACGGAGGGGCTGTGGCCCAGGTGCGCGCGCCAGTCGCCGCGCCCGATCTTGTCGCGGATCAGCGCGTCGCGCGTGGCGGTGTCGGGGATGCGCAGCAGCGCCTCGGCCAGGCACATCAGCGCCACGCCCTCGTGCGACGACAGTTGGTATTCCTGCAGCAACGCCTGCACCAGCCCCTCGCGGCCACGCTGCGGGGCGCGTTCACGCAGGCCGGCCGCCAGCCGTTGCGCCAACGCGGTGATGCGCGCGCGCTGGGCGTCGTCCAGGCGCGCGCGCGGCAGCAGCGACACCAGCAGCTCGGGCTCGGGCACACGGTGCAGGGCGGGCAGCGCCGCCATCGTCGGCGCGCGGGCGATGGGGCCATCGGCCAGCGGCGTCGGGACAGGTTGCAGGTGAGCGGTGTCGGCCAGGGTGTTCATGGCGGGGCGTGTGGTCATTGACGATGGCCCAAGTGTGATGCGCTTTCAAATGAATGAAATGTTGTTTTTAGGCCAATGTTTAGTGAAAATCTCGGCATGGACGACCTCGACCGCATTGATCTGCGCATCCTCGACGCCCTGCAGCGCGACGGCCGCATCACCAACCTGAAGCTGGCCGAGACGGTGAGCCTGTCGCCCACGGCGGTGCTGGCGCGCGTGCAGCGTCTGACGCGCGAGGGTTACATCCTGGGCTACGAAGCGCGCCTCAACCCCGCCAAGCTGGGCGCGGGGCTGCTGGTGTTTGTGGAGGTGCTGCTGGACCGCACCACGCCCAACGTGTTCGAGCAGTTCAAGGCGGCGGTGCAGGCGGCGCCCCAGGTGCTGGAGTGCCACATGGTGGCCGGGGGTTTTGACTACCTGGTCAAGACGCGCGTGGCCGACATGGCCGACTACCGCCGCTTTGCCGGTGACGTGCTGTGGCAACTGCCCGGCGTGCGCGAGACGCGCACCTACGCGGTGATGGAGGAGGTCAAGCACACCCACCGCCTGCCGTTGTTCTGACGGCGGCGGGGGGGCGTGCAGCGGCCCATCGGCGGCGGGCTCAGGCCGCGCGGCGCAGCGCCGCCGCGCGCGGTTGCAGCAGGCCGAACAGGTTTTTCGGGTCGTCCAGATCCGGGATCAGGTCCAGCGTTTCGCCCACGCCGAGCCGCTGGGCCTGCGCGTGCACGAAGCGCAGCGCGGCGTAGTCCTCCAGCGCGAAGCCGACCGAGTCGAACACCGTCACCTCCGCGGCGCTGGTGCGACCAGGGGCCTGGCCGGTCAGCACCTGCCACAGTTCGGTGACGGGAAAGTCCGCAGGCAGTTGCTGGATGTCGCCTTCGATGCGGGTCTGCGGTTCGTACTCCACAAACACCCGCGCGCTGCGCAGCACGTCGGCGTGCAGCTCGGTCTTGCCGGGGCAGTCCCCACCGACGGCGTTGATGTGCATGCCGGGTTCGAGCATGTCGGGGGTCAGGATGGTGGCGTTGGTCTTGTCGGCGGTGACGGTGGTGACGATGTCGGCGCCGCGCACCGCCTCGGCGGTGCTGACGCAGCGGGTCAAGGCCAGCCCGCTGCCGCGCAGGTTGGCTACCAGTTTGTCGGTGGCGGCGGGGTCGGTGTCGAACAGGCGCAGCTCCTCGATGCCCAGCAGGTGCTGGAACGCCAGGGCCTGGAACTCGGCCTGCGCGCCGTTGCCGATCAGCGCCATGACACGGCTGTGCGGGCGCGCCAGCGCCTGCGCGGCCAACGCCGACATCGCCGCGGTGCGCAGCGCCGTGGTCAGCGTCAGCTCGCTCAGCAGCAGTGGCGCGCCGGTGGCCACGTCGGCCAGCACCCCAAAGGCCATCACGGTGGGCAGGCCGTCGCGGGTGTTTTTGGGGTGACCGTTGACGTATTTGAAGCTGTAGAGCGTGTCGTCGGCGATCGGCATCAGCTCGATGACGCCGACGTTCGAATGGTTGGCCACGCGGGCGGTCTTGTCAAAGTCGGGCCAGCGGCCAAAGTCGTCGCGGATGCACGCGGCGATGCCGCGCAAGCAGGCCTCGACGCCCAGGGTCTGCACCAGGCGGACCATGGCCGGGGCGCTGAGGTAGCGTGTGCGCACGCGCGCGGGGTGCGGGTGGGTCATGTTGCGCTCTCCTGCGGTGAGGGAAGGTTGCGGATGCGCGCAAGTGTCGAGCGGATCGATGACAATCTAAAACGACAGAATGTTGACGATATGGTGTTTTGCTGTCGAAATAGATAGCCATGATTGTCGAAACGTCAAATTACGGGGGTGGCCATGGATGAGCTGGACCAGGCCCTGATCGCGCTGCTGCGGCGCAACGCGCGCCTGAGCGTGGCCGATCTGGCGCACAAACTGAAGGTGTCGCGCGGCACCGTGACCAACCGCATGCGTCGCCTGGAGGACGCCGGCGTGATCCTGGGCTACACGGTGCGGCTGCGGCCCGAGTCGGAGCCGGAGCGCATCCGCGCCTGGATGAGTGTGCTGGTGGAGGGCAACCAGACGCGCGCGGTGATCGCCAGCCTGCTGGGTGAGCCGGGCGTGGTCAAGCTGCACGACACCAACGGCCGCTGGGACCTGCTGGCCGAGCTGGAAGCGCTGTCGATGAACGAGCTGTCCGACATCCTCGAGCGCATTCGCCTCATCAAAGGCATCCACAGCACCGAGACCAGCATCCACCTGCGCACCTACCGCTGAGGTGGCCGTGGACCCGCGGGCGGCGTTGCGGCGGCGCCGTCCGCCGCTCGGGTCAGAGCGCCGCCGTGGCGACGATTTCGATTTTCCAGTCGGGGTGGGCCAGCTTGGCCTGCACGGTGGCGCGCGGCGGGGTGTGGCCGGCCGGCACCCACGCGTCCCAGGCGCGGTTCATGCCGTCGTAGTCGGCCATGTCGGCCAGGTAGATCTGCACCATCAACAGCCGGGTTTTGTCGGTGCCCGCGCGCGCCAGCAGCGTGTCGATCATGGCCAGCACCTGGCGCGTCTGGCCTTCGATGTCCTGGCTGGGGTCGTCCGGCACCTGGCCGGCGAGGTACACCGTGCCGTTGTGGATGGCCATTTCGGACAGGCGTGGTCCGACGTCGAAGCGTTGCACCATGGCATCAAACTCCTGGGGGAAGGTTCAGCGGCTGCCGGCCGCCAGCACGCAGCGGGCGGCGGCCAGATCCCAGCCGGCCCAGCCGCAGCTTTTGAAAAAGACCGGGCCATCGGCGCGCCGTGCGCGCCGCCAAGCCGGGGTATCGCGCACCACGTCGGCCAGCGTGGGCAGGGCGCCAACGTCCAGCCCGGCTTGCAACAGGTCGCCCGCTTCGTGGTCAGCGTCGCGGGTGTCCACCACCACCGTGCCGCTGGCCGCCAGGTGGCGGCACACCTCGGGCGCCCACTCCACCATGTGCGGCGTGAAGGCACCCACGGCGGCCACGAAGGCATCGGCGCGCGGGCGGGCCCGCAACGCCACGGCCTGGGCCGTGGTGCTGCTGACCACCAGCGGGCAGTCGGCCAGCGCGGCGTCGGCGTCGTCCACCCGCTGGGCGTCCAGGCCCAGGCGCGTCGCGTGCTCCACCAATGCGTCCGCGCTGGCGCGGCTGCGCGAGGCGATGCGCACCTGCCGCACGCCCAGGCCTGCGGCAAACGCTTCCAGGTGCGCGCGGCCTTGCACGCCAGCGCCGACGATCAGCAGCGGCCCGCCGGGGCGGCGCGCCAGCCGCCGCGCCGCCAGCAGCGACACAGCCGCCGTGCGCCGTGCCGTCACCGTGGGGCCGTCCAACAACAGGCGCCGGCGGCCGTCGCGCGCGTCGAAGACGACGATGTCCCCCTGGATCGCGGGGCGCCCGTGCGCGGGGTTGTCCGGCACGAAGGTGATCAGCTTGGTGATGGCGACGCGGTCATCGGCCGCCGGCATCACGAACAGGCTGCCGCCGCCGGCCAAGGGCTGCACCAGCCGTGGCGGCACGGTCACGGTGTCGTCGCGCAGCAGCGCCTCGACGGCGTCGGCCAGCGCAGGGTAGGGCAGCGCCTCGGCCGTGGCTTGGGCGTCCAGCCACGGCGGTGCTGGTGGGGGCTGGGTGCTCATGCCGGGGTGGCCTCGACGGCTGGCGCGTCCGGCGCCGGCGGCGGGGTGAAGGCCAGCGGCAGGGCAAAGTAAAAGGTTGCCCCGTGGTCGGGCTGCGCGTCGGCCCAGATGCGGCCGCCGTGCCGTTCCACGATGCGCCGCGCCAGGGCCAGGCCGATGCCGGTGCCTTCGAAATCCTGCGCGCGGTGCAGGCGTTGGAACATGCCAAACAGCCGCTCGGCGCGCGCGGGGTCGAAGCCCACACCGTTGTCGCGCACCCAGAACACCGCCTCGGGCGCAGCGCCGTGGCCGTGCGCCACGTGCCCCCCCACTTCGATGACGGCGGGCGTGCGTGGGCGGGTGTATTTGAAGGCGTTGGCCAACAGGTTGTCCCACACCTGCGCCAGCAGCAGCGGGTCGCCCTGCACGGTGGGGAGCTGGTCGGGCAAGCGCAGTTGGCACTGGTCGGCGGGGCGGCGCAGCGCCGGGTCGTGCTGCACGCGGTTGAGGCTGGCGCGCAGCAGGTCCAGCATGTCCACCGGCTGCACCCGCAGCGCGGCGCGGCCCAGCCGTGCGAAGGCCAGCAGGCCATCGATCAGCCGGCCCATGTGGACGGCGGCTTCGTCGATGGTGCGCAAGTCCTCGGCGACGTCGGGCGCCAGCGGTTCGCCCAAGTCCTCGCGCAGCAGTTGCACGTAGCTGGTGATGTGGCGCAGCGGCGCGCGCAGGTCGTGTGACACCGACGAGGCAAAGGCCTCCAGGTCGTCGATGGCGGCCTGCAGGGCACGGGTGCGTTCCTGCACCTTGCGCTCCAGCGCGGCGTTGAGCTCACGCAGCAGTTCTTCCAGGCGGTGCACGTCGGTCATGTCGCGCACCAGGCAGGCGGTGCCCAGCGCCTCCCCTCCGGGGCCCACCAGCGCGGTGTACACGCTGTGCGCCCACAGGCGGCTGCCGTCGGCTCGGCGCACCCAGCCGGTCGATTCACTTTGGCCCAGCAGCGTGGCGCGTTCCAGCGCCTGCGCGGCGTCGGCGGGCAGCGGATGCGGGCGGTCCGGCGCGTCGGGGCCGCGGGAGCCCAACACCTCGTCAGCGCGGTAGCCCAGCAGCCGCTCGGCGCTGGCGGGCCAGTCGTGGATGGCGCCGTCGTTGTCCAAAAAATAAATCGCGGCGTCGCGCAGCGCGTCGGACAGGGCTTGCCAGCGGGTTTGCTGCCACAGCAGGTGCGCGTCCTGCTGCTGCAGTTGTTGGCGCAGGGCTTGTTCCTGGTCGGCCTGGTGCGCTGCGGCGCGCTGCTGGGCGGTCTCGTCGCGCAGCAGCACGAACAGCCCGCGCACGCTGCCCTCGGTCGTGTCGGGCAGCAGCGTCACCTGCCAGTGGCGCGCGTCGTCGCCCGTGCCACGTTGCACCGCCACTCGGCTGGCTTCGCCGTGCGCCAGCGCCGGGCTTACCCACGGCAGCAAGGTGTCAAGCCAGAGGTCGTCCAGCGCCTCGTGCCACAACAGCCCCGCTGCGCTTGGCGGCGTCAGGTGCGGGCGCAGCAACGGCTGGGCGCGCGGGTTGGCCGCCACCACGCGCAGTTCCCGGTCCAGCAGCACCACGCCGTCGGGCAGCGCTTGCAAACAGCGCCACGCCATGGTCTGCGCGTTGGGCACGGGCGGATCGCCCGCGGCCGCGTGGTCGGCGTGCAGGGCGGCAAAAAACGCCGGTGGCAGGTGCGTGGGCCAGGGGTCGCGCGGCAGCGGCTGCATGCCAGCTACTGTAGCGCATGCGCAGTCGGTTCGACGCCAACTAACCCGGCTACGCCAAGGCTCAAAACCGCGGCAGGTTGGCCCACGGCAGCCGCCCGCCGCGCACCAGCATCTTGCCGTACTCGGCGCAGCGGTGCAGGGTGGGGATGACCTTGCCGGGGTTGAGCAGTTCGTGTTCGTCGAAGGCGCGCTTGAGCGCCTGCATCTGCGCGCGTTCCTCGGGGCTGAACTGCACGCACATGCTGTTGAGTTTTTCGACGCCGACGCCGTGCTCGCCGGTGACGGTGCCCCCCATCGCCACACTCGTTTCCAAAATGTCGGCGCCAAAGGCCTCGGCGCGCCGCAGTTGGTCGGGGTCGTTGGCGTCGAACAGGATCAGTGGGTGCAGGTTGCCGTCGCCGGCGTGGAAGACGTTGAGGCAGCGCAGCCCGTACTTCGTCTCCATGGCCGCGATGGCCTGCAGCATTTCGCCCAGGCGCTTGCGCGGGATGGTGGAGTCCATGCACATGTAGTCCGGGCTGATGCGGCCGCTGGCCGGGAAGGCGTTTTTGCGCCCGCTCCAAAAGCGCAGCCGCTCGGCCTCGTCGCGGCTGACGGCGATCGCGGTGGCGCCGGCGGCGCGCAACACCGCGCTCATGCGCTCGATCTCTTCGGCCACTTCCTCCGGCGTGCCGTCGGACTCACACAGCAAGATGGCCTCGGCGTCGAGGTCGTAGCCGGCGTGCACAAAATCCTCCACCGCCGCGGTCATCGGTTTGTCCATCATCTCCAGGCCGGCGGGGATGATGCCCGCGCCGATGATGGCCGCCACCGCGTCGCCGGCGGCGCGCACGCTGTCAAAACTCGCCATGATGCAGCGCGCCAGCTGCGGTCGCGGGATCAGGCGCACCACCACTTCCACGACCACGGCCAGCATGCCTTCGGAGCCGACCACCAGCGGCAACAGATCCAGCCCCGGCGCATCGGGGGCGCGGCTGCCGAAGGTCACCGGGTCCCCGGCCACCGTGTAGCCGCGTACCTGCAGCACGTTGTGCACGGTCAGGCCGTACTTGAGGCAGTGCACGCCGCCAGAGTTCTCGGCAACGTTGCCGCCGATGGTGCAGGCGATCTGGCTGCTGGGGTCGGGCGCGTAATACAGGCCGTAGGGGGCGGCTGCTTCGCTGATGGCCAGGTTGCGCACACCCGCTTGCACGGTGGCGGTTTGCGCTAGGGGGTCGATGGCGACGATGCGGTTGAACTTGGCCAGGCTCAAGGTCACGCCCATGGGGTGCGGCATGGCCCCACCCGACAGGCCCGTGCCCGCGCCGCGGGCCACCACCGGCACCTTGAGCAGGTGGCACGCGCGCAGCACCGCTTGCACCTGGTCTTCGGTTTCGGGCAGCGCCACGGCCAGCGGGCGCTGGCGGTAGGCGGTCAGGCCGTCGCACTCGTAAGGCGTGGTGTCCTCGTCGGTCCACAGCAACGCGTGGGCCGGCAGCACCGCTTGCAGCGCGCGCACCACCTCGGCCTGGCGGGCGGCGCGTTCGGCGGCGTCGGGGGGCAGGGCAGCGTTCATGGGCCGCAGTGTAGGGCAGTGCGCGCCGCGATGGGGCTGAAATCTTTGCCAAAACCCCTTGAAATGGCCGCCACGGACGCTATGTAATCGTCAGACGAATGACGGTGCCGCCCGCTGGTGTGGAGGCCGCGCGCGGTGCCGGGGACTGGGTGCCTCCACCATCGATTGCCAACGAGAGGAGTTGACCATGAGCAACCTGTTGCCGCGCCGCATGAGCTTGTTCGATGAATTCTTCCGCGACCTGGCACCGGGCTTTTACATCCGGCCGCTGCACGGCGATCCGCTGCCGCAGCAAATCAAGGTCGATGTGAAGGAAAACGACCAGGCCTACATCATTTCGGCCGAAATGCCGGGGGTGGGCAAGGACAATATCCACGTCACGGTGGAAAACAACCTGGTGACCATCGCCGCTGAAGTCAAGCAAGAAGACGCCCAGCGCGACGGCGAAAAGGTGCTGCACAGCGAGCGCTACTACGGCCAAGTGTCGCGCAGCTTCGCGTTGCCCAGCGACGTGGATGAGTCCGCGGCCAGCGCCAAGTACGACAACGGCGTGCTGACGCTGACGCTGCCGAAGAAGGTGGCGGTGGCCGGCAAGCGCATCCGCATCGAGTGATGCGCCGCGGCGGCCGGTGCGGCCCGGGCATCGGCGGCTGCACCGGCGTCAGGCCAGCGCCTGACGCAGCCAGGCTGCGAAGGTGGCGCACTCCCAACGCTCCATCGCCCCGGCACGCCAGCACAGGTAGTGGGCGTGCGGGCTGGGCACGTTGTGCGGGTACAGCCGCACCAGGGTGCCGTGGTCCAGCCATGGCGCGCCGAGTTTGAGCCGCACCAGCGCCACGCCCATGCCGGCGGCGGCGCCGTCGCACATCAAGCCGATGTCGTTGAACTGCGAGCCGTCGGTCGGCTCGGGCCAGTCCAAATGGTGCGCGGCAAACCACGTGCGCCACGGCTCCAACGGGCTGCGCAGCAGCGGCACACCCTGCAGGTCCTGCGGCGTCTCGAATGGGCCGTGCTGGCGCACGAACGCTGGCGATGCGACCGGGGTGACCACATCCTTGAGGATGCAGATGAACTCCACGTCCTGGTAGCGCCCGGTGCCGAAGCGGATCGTCAGGTCAGCGTCTTCGGCCACCACGTCCAGCAGCGGGATGCTGACCTGCAGCGTGAGGTCGATCTCGGGGTAAGCCTCGGCAAACTGGTGCAGCCGCGGCATCAGGATGGAGCGCGCAAACGTGGGCGTGACCGCCAGCCGCAGCTTGCGCCGCCCGGGCGCGGCGTGCCGGCTCGGAAAGCGCTGCAGCGCCGCCAAGGCTTCGCGCACCTGTGCCAGGTACTCGCTGCCTTCGGTGGTGAGCGAAAAATCGGCGCGACCAAAGAGCTTGACGCCCAGTTGCTCCTCCAGCTGGCGGATGCGATGGCTGACCGCGCTGGGGGTGACGCACAGCTCGTCGGCCGCCTGCGTGACGCTGCGCAGCCGCGCCAGGGCTTCGAACGTCAACAGGCACTGGATGGGCGGAATGCGGGGCGCGGGCATGGGGGCGGGGGCCGTTTAGCGGAACACAACGGTGCGCTGGCCGTTGAGCAGCACGCGGTGCTCGCTGTGCCATTTGACGGCGCGCGCCAGCACCTGGCTTTCGGTGTCGCGGCCAATGGCGGTGAGGTCCTCCACCGTCATGCTGTGGTCCACGCGCGCCACGTCCTGCTCGATGATGGGGCCTTCGTCCAGGTCGGCGGTGACGTAGTGCGCGGTGGCCCCGATCAGTTTGACGCCGCGCTCGTGCGCCTGGTGGTACGGCTTGGCGCCTTTGAAGCTGGGCAAAAAGCTGTGGTGGATGTTGATGGCGCGGCCCGCCAGTTGCTGGCACATGCCATCGGAGAGGATCTGCATGTAGCGCGCCAGCACCACCAGCTCGGCTTGTTCGGACTCGATGATGTCGAGCTGGCGTGCCTCGGCCTGCGCCTTGGTGCCAGGGCTGACCGGAATGTGGTGAAACGGCACGTTGTAGCTGGCCGCGAGCTGGTAAAAGTCACGATGGTTGCTGATGATGGCGCGAATGTCCAGCCGCAGCAGACCGCTTTTCCAGCGAAACAACAGGTCGTTGAGGCAGTGGCCCTGCTGGCTGACGAAGATGACGGTGCGCATGGGTTCGTGCCAAGGGTGCAGCCGGCAGTCCATGCCGTGCTGGTGGCCAAAGCCCTGCACCGCGCCGCGCAGGGTCGTCACCTCTTGCCCCGGGCAGGTGAACTGCACCCGCATGAAAAAGCGCCCACTGTCGCGGTCGTTGAATTGCGCGGCTTCTTCGATGTTGCCGCCCAGCTCCAGCAAAAAGCCCGACACCGCGTGCACGATGCCCGGCCGGTCTTGGCACGAAAGGGTCAGTACGTACGTATCTTGCATACCCGCCATTGTCGCAGCAGCGCCGTCCCGCCGCGTGGGCGGGGCGTTACGCGGCGGCTTCGGCGCGGGCGCGCTGCAGCACGTGCACCAGCGTGGTCAGGGCCTGGTTGACCGGCGCGGTCATGCCGTGCGCGTGCGCCCGTGCCACCACGTGGCCGTTGAGGTGGTCGATCTCGGTGGGGTGGCCGCGCAGCAGGTCGCGCGCGGTGGACGACAGCTGGGTGGCCATGCTGTGGGCGATGCGCTCGACCTCGGTGTGCAGCGCCGCAGCGTCGAGTGCGATGCCCTCGGCCGCGGCCACCGCCACGCACTCCTGCACCACCTGGTCCAGCAGCGCCGGCACGCCCGGCTGCGCCCACAGCCAGCCATAGGGCCGTGCGGCGATGGCTGAGAGCGCGTTGTAAGCGCAGTTGATGACGAGCTTGGTCCACAGCGCCTGCGGCACCTGCGTCGACACCGAGGTCGGCACCCCCGCGTGCGCCAGCGCCGCCTGCACGCGCTCGGCGCCTGCAAACGGCGCCAGCACCAGCTCGCCGCGCCCGTGGTGGCGCACGTACCCCGGCGCTTCCACGCCCGCGGCCACGTACACCACCACCGGCACCACGGGCCGCCCCAGCACGCGCGCCAGCCGCTGGGCGTTGTCCACGCCGTTTTGCAGGCTCAGCACCACCGTGTCGGCGCCCAGGTGGGGCCGCAGCGCCGCGCCCGCGGCTTCGGTGTCGCCGGATTTGACGCACACCAGCACCACGTCGGCACCGGCGGCGGCCTGCGCGTCGCTGGCCACCGCCACGGGGATGCACGCGTCGAACGTGGCGGTGTGCAGCCGCAGGCCACCCTGCGCTTGCACCGCCGCGACGAAGGCCGGCCGTCCGATCAGCACCACCGGCACGCCCGCGCGCGCCAGCAGGCCACCATAGTAGCCGCCGACGGCGCCCGCGCCCAACACGGCAAAGCGCGGCCACGTGGCGGTGGGGTTCGGTACGGTGTTCATCGGGGTGGTGTTGCCGTTGGGACGGGTGAGGCGCTTAGCATAACATAATGCGGTTGGCGTGCGCCAGCCAACCGGGCTGCGCGCCGCCCATCGTACAAGGAGGTTGATGTTGAGCCAGGAACACGCTGGGTACGGGCCGCCGGCGCCGCTGGACGTGGTGATTTTGGCGGCGGGCAAAGGCACGCGCATGAAAAGCCGCATGCCCAAGGTGCTGCACCGCCTGGCCGGGCGGCCGCTGCTCGGGCACGTGCTGGGGCTGGCGCAGGCGCTGGCGGCGCGGCAGGTGGTGGTGGTCACGGGGCACGAAGCCCAAGCCGTGCAGGCCGCGCTGCCGCAGCTGGCGCCGGGCCTGGCGGTGCGCCCGGTGTTGCAGCAGCCCCAGTTGGGCACGGGCCATGCGGTGCAGCAGGCCATGACGGTGCTGGACGACGATGGCGTCGTGCTGGTGCTCAGCGGCGACGTGCCGCTGACCGCGCCGGCCACGCTGCGGGCGCTGCTGCAGGCGCAGGCGGCGGCCGGTACCCAGCACGCGCTGGCGCTGTTGACGGTGACGATGGACGACCCCCACGGCTACGGGCGCGTGCTGCGCGACGCGCAGGGGCGCATCACCGCCATTGTCGAAGAGAAGGACGCCAGCGCCGAGCAACGCCGCATCACCGAGGTGTACAGCGGCATCTTGGCCGCGCCGGCAGCCCGGCTGCGGGCATGGCTGCAGCGGCTCGACAACCGCAACGCCCAGGGCGAGTACTACCTGACCGACGTGGTGCGCCACGCGGTGGCCGACGGCGCAGTGGTGGTGGCGCACCGCATCGACGACGCGGTGCAGGTGGCTGGCGTCAACAGTCCGGCGCAGCTGGCGGCGCTGGAGCGCGCCCACCAGCGCCGCGTGGCCGAGGCGCTGCTGGCGCAAGGGGTGCGGCTGGCCGACCCCGCGCGGCTCGACGTGCGTGGCGAGCTGGTGTGCGCGCCCGATGTCGACATCGACGTCGGCTGCGTCTTTGAAGGCCGTGTCGAACTGGGCGAGGGCGTGCGCGTGGGGGCGTACTGCGTCGTGGCCAACGCGCGCATCGAGGCCGGCGCGCAGCTTGCCCCCTTCACGCACATCGACGGCGGGCGCGAAGGCGTCGTCGTGGGGCCGCGCGCCCAGGTGGGGCCGTTTGCCCGCCTGCGGCCGGGTGCGCAGCTCGGCCCGGAGGTGCACGTGGGCAACTTTGTCGAGATTAAAAACAGCACGCTGGCCGCAGGGGCCAAGGCCAACCACCTGGCCTACCTGGGCGATGCCACCGTGGGCGAGCGCGTCAACTACGGTGCCGGCAGCATCACCGCCAACTACGACGGCGCGCGCAAGCACCGCACCGTCATCGGCGACGACGTGCACGTGGGCAGCAACTGCGTGCTGGTGGCGCCGGTGACGCTGGGGGCGGGGGGCACGATCGGCGCCGGCAGCACCATCACCAAGGACACACCCCCGGGGGCGCTGACCGTGGCGCGCGCCAAGCCGGTCACGGTGCCGGGCTGGCAGCGCCCGCGCAAGGACGGCAGCGCATCGTCCTGACGGTGCCGGTGCGCCGCGCTCACCAGCCCCACAGATGGTCAGCGGCGGCCCACACCGGCTGGCCGTTGGGGCCGCGCAGTTGCACCCAGTCGCCCGCGCGGCGCAGGGTCGGCAGCACGTCGCCGTAACGTGCCGTGCCGACCACGGGGTGTTGGGTGCCCGGACCGCTGCGCAGGTTGAGCACGCGCGCCCGCACCACGTGGTGGCGGGCTGGGCCGGTCAAGGCCGCGGCCACCCAGCCTTCGTCACCTTCGAAGTCGCGCACCTGCAGCCAGCTGCCTTGCCGTTGCAGCACCTGCAGCGGGTAGCCCTGGCGCAGCTGCCAGCGCACCTCGGTGTCGGTGCCCGGCCCGGCACGCAGGTTGACCACCGCCGCCCGCACGCTGACGAGCTCCTGCGCGGCGGTGACCAGCGGCGCCGCCAGCAGCGCCACGACCAATGCGGCGTGGCCCACCCAGCCGGTCAAGTGTTTCATCGTGTGCCTCCACCGGTGACCGAACACCGCATCATCATACGTCAGCCACCATGGCCGTGGGCAACGGCAGACGCGGGTCGAATTTGGCGCGGTGCACGCTGAAGTAGGCCTTGACGTGGCGCACGTTGCCAGCCTGGGTGAACAGGCGCTGCGCCAGCGCGTGGTACGCGGCCATGTCGGGCACCGCGACCACCAGCACGAAGTCCGGCCCGGCGCTGACGCGGTAGCACTGCTGCACCGCGCGCTCGGCCACGGCGCGCTGCTCGAACGCCTGCAGCTGCTCCGCGCCCTGGTGTTCCAGCGCCACTTCGACGATGGCCGTCAGCCCATGGCCCAGCCAGGCGGCCAAGCGTTCCGGGCGCAGCACGACGGTGTGGCGCTCGATCAAGCCAAGCTGCTGCAGCCGACGCACCCGTCGCAGCGCCGTCGGGGCCGACACACCACAGCGTTGCCCCAGCGCCGCCCATGACAGGCTGGCATCGTCTTGCAGCGCGTCCAGCAGTGCGATGTCCACGGTGTCGATGGAATAATCTTTCATATAAGTGTTGCTTATGAAGCTTTATGCGCGTACGTCTGTAGATCAAAAGAATATTCCAAAAGTCACGCGAAATCAAAAGCACATGTCGATCGCTTCGGCGTACGCTGTGACCCATCCATGTCGCAAGGAGGTCAACCGATATGTGTGGCATCGTCGGGGCGGTGGCAACCGCCGACATCGTGGGGGTGCTGGTGCAGGGCTTGCAGCGGCTCGAGTACCGCGGCTACGACTCGTGCGGGTTGGCGTTGCACCTGGGCGCGCCGTTGGCCGACGGCACGGCGCCGGGCCGCGGGCTGTGGCGGGCGCGCAGCACCGCGCGCGTGGCCGAGCTGGCTGCGCAGGTGCAGGGGGTGGCGGCGGCCACTGGCATCGCCCACACGCGCTGGGCCACGCACGGCGCTCCGGCGGTGCACAACGCCCACCCGCATGTCAGCCATGGGCCGGGCGCCGCGGCGGCGCAGCGCCCGCCGCGCGTGGCGCTGGTGCACAACGGCATCATCGAGAACCACGACGCGCTGCGCGCCGAGTTGGAGGCCCTGGGCTACGTGTTCGAAAGCCAGACCGACACCGAGGTCATCGCGCACCTGATCGACAGCCTGTACGCGGGCGACCTGGCCGAGGCCGTGCACCGTGCGGCGCAGCGCTTGCAGGGTGCGTACGCGATCGCCGTGCTGCACCACGACGAGCCGCAGCGCCTGGTGGGCGCGCGCGCGGGCTCGCCGCTGGTGTTGGGCGTGGGTACCGGGGGCGATGGCGTGCCCGCGCCGCTGTACCTGGCCAGCGACGCGTTGGCGCTGGCCGGCGTCACCGACCGCTTCGTTTTTTTGGCCGAAGGCGATGTGGTCGATATCCAGCTGGGCCGCTGGCGTGTGCTGGGGCGCGACGGTGCCCGGCTGGACGACGCGCAGCGTCCGATCAAGACCGTGCAGGTCGGCAGCCAGGACGTGGCGCTGGGCCCGTACCGGCACTACATGCAAAAAGAAATCTTTGAGCAGCCCCGTGCCCTGGCCGACACGCTGGAGGGGGTGGAGGGCATCGTGCCCGAGCTGTTCGACGACCACGGCGTGCGTTCGCGCGCCGCGTGGCGCGTGTTCGACGCCACCCAGCGCGTGCTGATCCTGGCCTGCGGCACCAGCTACTACGCCGGCTGCGTGGCGCGCTATTGGCTGGAGGCCATCGCGGGGGTGCCCACCGCGGTGGAGATCGCCAGCGAGTACCGCTACCGCACGAGCGTCCCCGAGCCCGGCACGCTGGTTGTCACGATCAGCCAAAGCGGCGAGACCGCCGACACGTTGGCCGCGCTGCGCCACGCGCAGGCGCTGGGCCTGACCGACACGCTGACCATCTGCAACGTGGCCACCAGCGCCATGGTGCGCGAGTGCGAGCTGGCCTACGTCACGCGCGCTGGGGTGGAAATCGGTGTGGCCAGCACCAAGGCCTTCACGACCCAACTGGCGGCGCTGTTTTTGCTGACGCTGGCGCTGGCGCAGCGCAAGGGGCGGCTCAGCCCCGAGCAAGAGGCGCAGCACCTGCGCGCCATGCGCCACCTGCCGGCGGCGCTGCAGGCGGTGCTGGCGCTGGAGCCGCAGGTCATCCGCTGGGCCGAGGACTTCGCGGCCAAAGAGCATGCGCTGTTTTTGGGGCGGGGGCTGCACTACCCGATCGCGCTGGAGGGGGCGCTCAAGCTCAAGGAAATCAGCTACATCCACGCCGAGGCATACCCCGCGGGCGAGCTCAAGCACGGGCCGCTGGCGCTGGTGACCAGCGCCATGCCGGTGGTGACGGTGGCGCCCAACGACGCGCTGCTGGAAAAGCTCAAGAGCAACATGCAGGAAGTGCGCGCGCGAGGTGGCGTGCTGTACGTGCTGGCCGACGCCGACACCCACATCACCGCCAGCGAGGGGCTGCACGTGATCCGCATGCCGGAGCACTACGGCGCGCTCAGCCCCATCCTGCACGTGGCGCCGCTGCAGCTGTTGGCCTACCACACCGCGTGCCTGCGCGGCACCGACGTCGACAAGCCGCGCAACCTGGCCAAGAGCGTCACGGTGGAGTAAGGCGCCCCCCTCTTGACAGCTTGGCTACGCTGGTGGGGTGGGGCTGCGTTGGCGCGGGCGGCTGTGGGGGGTGGTTCCCCGCGGGCTGGTTGGTGGGCCGATCCGCGACGCGCCCGATCAGGAGGTACGGTGCATGAAGCTTTGGGACGATGTTCTGGGGATGACCAATGTGCGCCGACGCCCGTGGCTGGCGGCCGCCGGTGCGGCGGCCCTGAGCGTGGCGCTGCCCGTGCGGGCGCAGGCGCCGCTGCCGGTGGTGGCCAGTTTCAGCATCCTGGCCGATTTGGTGCGGCAGGTGGGCGGCGAGCGCGTGCAGGTGCGCGCGCTGGTGGGGCCACAGGCCGACGCGCACGCCTACCACCCGACGCCGGCCGACGTGCGGGCGGTGAGCACGGCGCGTTTGCTGGTTGCCAATGGCCTTGGTTTTGAGGGGTGGCTGGAGCGGCTGATGCGCAGCGCCGGCTACCGCGGCGAGCTGCTGCGCGTCACCGACGGGTTGACGCCGCTGCCGGCGGCCGGGGCCGGCAAGCGCGACGCGGCCCACGCGCACGGTCACGATCACGATCACGATGACGGCGAGCATGACCCGCACGCGTGGCAGGACGTGCGCAACGTCCTGCATTACGTCCAGCGCATTGAGCAGGCGCTGTGCCGGCTGGACGCGGGCGGGTGCGCTGGGTACCGGCAGCGCGCGGCCGACTACCGTGCCCGGCTGCAAGCGCTGGACGACGAGATCCGCGCGGCTTGGCAGGCCATCCCCGCCGCGCAGCGCAAGGTCGTGACTTCGCACGACGCCTTTCGCTACTACGCGCAGGCCTATGGGGTGACGTTTTTGCCCGCCCAGGGCGTGAGCACGGCCAGTGAGCCGTCCGCCGCGGCGGTGGCGCGGTTGATCCGCCACATCAAGGCCGAGGGCGTGCGCGCGGTGTTTGTCGAGCGCTTGAGCGACCCGCGCCTGGTCGAGCGCATCGCGCGCGAAGCCGGCGTGCGTCCGTCGCGGCAGCCCTTGTATTCCGACGCCCTGTCGACCCCCGAAGGGCCGGCGCCGGACTACATCGCGCTGATGCGGCACAACACGCGCGTGCTCACCGAGGCCATCCGCGGCGCAGGCGGCTGAGCCCGCGCCGCTACACCACGCGCACGGTGGCGGGCGCGCCGGGCGGCAGCGCCTCCACCCGGCCGATGACCCAGCCCGGTTGCCCTTGCGCGGCGGCCAGCGCCGCCTGCACCGCGTCCAGCGCCTGCGGCGCGCACGCCACCAGCAGCCCGCCGCTGGTTTGCGGGTCGGTCAGGATGGCTTGCACGGCGCCGCGCTCGTCCGCGGCCACGGCGCCAAGGTCCACCGCGTCGCCGTAACTGGCCCAGTTGCGCCCCGCAGCGCCGGTGGCCACCCCTTGCGCCAGCAACGCGCGGCTGATCGGCAGCACCGGCAACGCACGGGCCTGCACGGTGGCCTGCACCGCCGCGGCGCGGCAGACCTCCAGCAGGTGCCCGGCCAGACCAAACCCGGTCACGTCCGTCATCGCGTGCACGCCCGGCAACGCCCCCAGGGCGGCGCCGGCGCGGTTGAGCAGCGTCGTCCAGCGGCGCATCTCCTGGTAGCCGTCGGCGCTGAGCAGGCCCTTTTTGAGCGCCGCCGACAGCACCCCGATGCCCAGCGGTTTGCCCAGCACCAGCACATCGCCCGGCTGCGCGCCGGCGTTGGTTTTGAGCCGCGCCGGGTGCACCGTGCCGATGGCGGCCAGCCCGTAGATCGGCTCCACCGTGTCGATCGAGTGGCCGCCCGCCAGCACCACGCCCGCTTGGCGGCACACGTCGGCGCCGCCCTGCAACACGCGCCCGATCACCTCGTGCGGCAGTTGGTTGACAGGCATGCCCACCAGCGCCAGCGCCAGCAGCGGCTCACCGCCCATCGCGTACACGTCGGACAGCGCGTTGGTGGCGGCGATGGCGCCAAAGTCGTAGGCGTCGTCCACCACCGGCGTGAAAAAATCGGTCGTGGCCACCAGCGCCAAGTCGTCGCGCAGGCGGTAGACTGCCGCATCGTCGCTGGTGGCCGTGCCCACCAGCAGCTCCGGCGGCATCAGGTGCGCCGGCACCTGGGCCAGCAGGCGTTGCAGCACGGCGGGGGCGATTTTGCAGCCACAGCCGCCGCCGTGGGCCCACTGGGTCAGCCGGTTGGGGTCGCGTGCTTCGCTGGACATGGTGTCGCTCGGGGTGGATGGAGGTTGACCGTCAACACACAGGCCCGCCACCGCATTGGAATCGCAGCCATGGCCCATGCGCCCGCTATTGTGACGCTCGACGCGCTGCACGCGTTCGACACCGTGCTGGACGCGCGCAGCCCCGCGGAGTTCGCGCTGGACCATATCCCCGGTGCGGTCAGCGCCCCGGTGCTCAGCGATGACGAGCGCCGCATCGTCGGCACCCTGTACAAGCAGCGCGGTCCGTTTGAGGCGCGCCGCCTGGGCGGCGTGTGGGTGGCGCGCAACATCGCGCAGCACGTGCAGCGCCTGATGGCGGACAAGCCCGCCGCATGGCGGCCGTTGGTGTACTGCTGGCGCGGCGGGCAGCGCAGCGGCGCCTTCGTGCTGTGGCTGCGGCAAATCGGCTGGGCGGCGGCGCAGCTCCAAGGTGGCTACAAAGCGTACCGGCGCTGGGTGGTGCAGCAGCTCGACGCGCTGCCGCCACGGCTGACGTGGCGGGTGTTGGCCGGCCCCACCGGCAGCGGCAAGACGCGGCTGCTGCACGCGCTGGCGCAGCAAGGCGCGCAGGTGCTGGACCTGGAGGGGCTGGCGCATCACCGCGGCTCGATCCTGGGGGCGTGGCCCGACGGACAGCCGCAACCCAGCCAAAAAGCGTTCGACAGCGCCTTGGTCGACGCGCTGCGCCGCTTGGACCCGACGCGGCCCGTGTGGGTGGAAGCAGAAAGCCGCAAAATCGGCACGGTGCAACTGCCCACGACGCTGGCCGACGCCATCCAGCGTGCGCCGCGCGTCGAGCTCGAAGTGCCCTTTGCCGCTCGCCTGGCGCTGGTGCGGCAGGACTATGCCTGGCTGGGCCGCGACCCCGAGGCGCTGGCGCAGCGGCTGGCGGCCCTGCGTGGCCTGCACCCCAACGACACGCTGCAACGCTGGCAGCGGTGGGCCCGCCAGGGGCGGCTGGACGAGTTGTTCGCCGAGTTGATGGCGCTGCACTACGACCCGCTGTACCGCCGGGCGCTGCCGCGTGGTGTCGCCACGACGGTGTGGCCGCTGCCGGACGTGACGCCCGCGACGCTGCAGGCCACCGCGTGTGCGTGGGTGGCCGCGCACCCTTGAGGGCCGAACGCCGCGTCAACCGGCGGCGGACGCGCCGGGCCCCAACGCGTCGATGCGGTCGCTGATGACGGCGTCCAGCCCCCAGCGCAGCAGCTGCTCGGCGCGGCGCGCGTGGTTGACCGTGTAGGCCAGCGTGCGGTAGCCGGCGGCGCGCTGCTGCTGCAGCAACGTGCGCGTCCACAGACGGTGGTTGAGCACCACCGCCACGCAGCCCAGGCTGCGCGCCACCGCCCAGCAGCCGGGCCACAGGGTGTCGAGCAGCAGCCCGCGCGGCAGGTGCGGGCAGGTGGCCTGGGCGGCCTGCAGCGCCACTGGCTGGAACGAGGTCAGCAGCGGCCACGGCGGGCCGCCGGGTGTGCCTGCGCCGTGGTCGCGCCACAGCGCGTCCACCGCCTGCGCCACGGCGGCGCCGGTGGCGGCCTCGGTGCCGGGGGTGGGTTTGATCTCCAGGTTGAGCAGCGCCCCGCGCGGCAGCGCCCAGGCCACCAGCCGGTCCAGCCGCAGCAGCGGCTCGCCCGCAAACGCGGGGCTGTGCCAACCGCCGGCGTCCAGCCGGGCCAGCGCGTCCCACGCCAGCTCACCGGCGATGCCGTGGCCGTTGGTGGTGCGCTGCAGCGTCGCGTCGTGCAGCAAAAACGGCACCCCGTCGGCGCTGAGCTTGACGTCGCACTCGAAGGCGCGCCAGCCGTGGCGCCAGCCGAGCTCGAACGCGGCCAGGGTGTTTTCCGGGGCCAGCTTGCCGGCGCCGCGGTGCGCGATCCAGCGCGGCCACGGCCACGCCGGCATGGCGCTGGGGCTGGGGGCGTCGAGGTCGGCGGCCATGGGCCTCACCCCACGCGCTGGCCGCTGGCGCGGTCGAACTGGTGCACGCGCTCGGGCAGCGGTTGCACGTGCAGCACGTCGCCCGGCGCCGGGTGGCAGGGGTCGGATTCGGCCACGCGCACCGTGATGGCCTGCCCGTGCGTGTGGCCGTGGATCAGCCGCTCGGCCCCCAGCAGCTCCACCGCCTCCACGGTGACCGGCCAGCCCTCGCTGCCAACGCGCAGGTGCTCGGGCCGAATGCCCAGCCAACGCCCTGCCTGGCTGCCGGGCACATCGTGCAGCAGGTTCATGGCCGGCGAGCCGATGAAGGTGGCCACGAACGTGGTCGCCGGGCGGTGGTACACCTCCTCCGGCGTGCCAAACTGCTCCATGCGGCCGGCGTTCATCACCATCACACGCTGCGCCAGCGTCATCGCCTCGACCTGGTCGTGGGTGACGAACAGGCTGGTGATGCCCAGCGTGCGGTGCAGCTTTTGGATTTCGAGCCGGGTTTGCACGCGCAGCTTGGCGTCCAGGTTGGACAGCGGCTCGTCGAACAAAAACACCTGCGGGTGGCGCACGATGGCGCGCCCCATGGCCACGCGCTGACGCTGCCCGCCCGACAACTGCCGCGGCTTGCGCTGCAGCAGGTGGCCCAGCTCCAGGATGCGCGCCGCTTCTTCGACGCGACGGCGGATGTCGTCGCGCGGCACGCCACGCAGCTTCAGGCCGTAGGCCATGTTGTCGAACACGCTCATGTGCGGGTACAGCGCGTAGTTCTGGAACACCATCGCGATGTCGCGCGCCGCGGGCTCCAGATCGTTGACCACGCGCTGGCCGATGCGGATCGTGCCCGCGGAGATGGTTTCCAGCCCCGCCACCATGCGCAGCAGCGTGGATTTGCCGCAGCCCGAGGGGCCGACGATGACCACGAACTCGCCATCGCCGATCTCGGCGCTGAGGCCATGGATCGCGGTGACGTGCTGGCGGCCGTGTTCGTAGCGTTTGACGACGTTGTCGAAGTGCAGGGATGCCATGAGGGTTGGGGTTATTTCTCGCTGTCCACCAGGCCTTTGACGAACCACTTTTGCATCGCCAGCACGACGATGGCCGGTGGCAGCATGGCCAGCATCGCGGTGGCCATGACGATGTTCCACTCGGTGTAGGCCTCACCGGTGATGAGCCGCTTGATGCCGAGCACGATCGGGTACATCGACTCGTCGGTGGTGACCAGCAGCGGCCACAGGTACTGGTTCCAGCCGTAGATGAATTGGATCACGAACAGCGCCGCCATCGAGGTGCGCGACATCGGCAGCAGCACATCCCAGAAAAACCGCATCGGGCCGGCGCCATCGACCCGCGCGGCCTCGACCAACTCGTCCGGGATGGTCATGAAAAACTGCCGGAACAAAAACGTCGCCGTGGCCGAGGCGATCAGTGGCACCGTCAGGCCGGCGTAGGTGTTGAGCAGCCCCAGGCCGGCGATGACCTCGTAGGTGGGGCCGATGCGCACCTCCACCGGCAGCATCAGCGTGACGAAGATGGCCCAAAACACCAGCTTGCGCAGCGGGAAGCGAAAGTACACGATGGCAAACGCCGACAGCAGCGAGATCGCGATCTTGCCCAGCGCGATGGTCAACGCCATCGCCAGGCTGACGCCCATCATCGGCAGCCCCGGCGCAAAGCGGCTGCCGGCGCTGGTCTCGCCACCGAGCAGCGCCAGGCGGTAGTTGGTCAGCATCTGGTCGCCGGGCAGCAGCGACAGCGGGGCGCTGGTGGCGATCTGTTCGGCGCTTTGCGTCGAGGCCACCCACGTCAGGTACACCGGAAAGGCGATCACCGCCACGCCCAGCAGCAACAGGGCGTGGGCCAAGGCGTCGAGCCAGGGACGTCGTTCAACCATGGTGCTTTGGGGGGTCAGTATTGGACTTTGCGCTCGATGTAGCGGAACTGCACCACGGTCAGCGCGATGACGATGGCCATCAGCACGACCGACTGCGCGGCCGAGCCACCCATGTCCAGCGCTTTGAAGCCGTCGTAGTACACCTTGTACACGAGGATGGCGGTGTCTTTGCCGGGGCCGCCCTGCGTGGTGGCGTCGACGATGGCGAAGGTGTCAAAAAACGCGTAGACGACGTTGATGACCAGCAGGAAAAACGTCGTCGGCGACAGCAGCGGAAAGACAATGGTCCAAAAGCGCCGCCAGGGGCTGGCGCCGTCCAGCGTGGCCGCTTCGATCAGCGAGCGCGGGATGGCTTGCAGCCCCGCCAGGAAAAACAAAAAGTTGTACGACACCTGCTTCCACACTGCGGCCAGCACGATCAGTGTCAGCGCGTGCTGGCTGTTGAGGCGGTGGTTCCATTCGATGCCGACGTGCTGCAGCGCCCAGGCCACCACGCCCATCGGCGAGGCGAACATGAACATCCACAGCACACCGGCCACCGCCGGCGCCACCGCGTAGGGCCAGATCAGCAGCGTGCGGTACCAGCGCGCGCCGCGCACGACGCGGTCGGCCATCACCGCCAGCAGCAGCGACACCGCCAGCCCCACCACCGCCACCAGCGCGGAAAAGACCGCGGTGACCTGAAACGACTGCAGGTAGGTCTCGTCGGCCAGCAGCCGGCGGAAGTTGTCCAGCCCGACGAAGGTGACGCTGCCGCCGAAGGCGTCTTGCTCCAGCACGCTTTGCAGCAGCGCCTGCGCCGCCGGCCAAAAGAAAAACACCCCGACGATGGCCAGTTGCGGCGCCACCAGCAGCCACGGCAGCCAGCGGGCGTGGAAGTGAACCCGTTTATCCACGCCGCGCCGTCACAGTTTGCCTTGGTTGGCGCGCTGGAAGCGCTCCAGCTGTTCGTTGCCACGGCGCACCGCGTCGTCCAGCCCCTGCTTGGCGCTCTTTTTGCCGGCCCAGACCTGCTCCATCTCCTCGTCGATGATGGTGCGGATCTGCACGAAGTTGCCCAAGCGGATGCCGCGCGACTTGTCGGTGGTTTTGCGGATCATCTGCTCCACCGAGACGTCGGTGCCGGGGTTTTGCTTGTAAAAGCCCGATTTTTCGGTCAACTCGTAGGCTGCCTTGGTCACCGGCAGGTAGCCGGTGCGCTGGTGGCTCTTGGCCGCCACCTCGGGCTTGGACAGGTGCGCGAGGAACTGGGCCACGCCCTTGTAGTCGGCGTCCTTTTTGCCCGCCATCACCCACAGGCTGGCGCCGCCGATGACGGTGTTTTGCGGCGCGCCGGGCACGTCGGGGTAGTACGGCAGCGTGGAAATGCCGAAGTCGAACTTGGCGTTGCGCTTGACGTTGCCGTACAGCGCCGACGAGCCGGTCATCATCGCGCACTCGCCCGAGACGTAGGTGGCATCGGCCGCGTTGCCGCGCCCTTTGTAGACAAACAAGCCTTGTTTGGCCATGTTGGCCAGGTTTTCGATGTGGCGCACGTGCAGCGGGCTGTTGAAGGCCAACCGCGCGTCCAGGCCGCCAAAGCCGTTGTTCTTGGTGGCGAACTCGACGTTGTGCCAGGCCGAGAAGCTTTCCAGCTGCGTCCAGCTCTGCCAGCTGGTCGTGAACGGGCACTTGTGGCCGCTGGCTTTGAGCTTGGCCGCGGCCAGGGCCACCTCCGGCCAGCTCTTGGGCGCCTTGTTGGGGTCCAGCCCGGCGGCCTTGAAGGCGTCCTTGTTGTAGTGCAACACCGTGGTCGAGCTGTTGAACGGGAAGCTCAGCATCTGGCCGTTGGGGGCGGTGTAGTAGCTCTTGACGGCGTCCACGTAGGCGTTGGGGTCGAAGGACGCGCCGGCCTTTTTCATCACCTCGGCCACTGGCACGATGGCGTTGCGGCTGGCCATCATCGTGGCGGTGCCCACTTCGAACACCTGCAGGATGTGCGGCGCGTTGCCGGCGCGAAACGCCGCGATGGCCGCGGTCATCGACTCGTCGTAGCTGCCCTTGAAGACCGGCACCACCTTGTAGTCCTTCTGGCTGGCGTTGAACTCGGCGGCCAGGTCGTTGACCCATTCGCCCAAGGCGCCACCCATCGAGTGCCACCAGACGATTTCGGTTTGGGCGTGGGCGCTGGCGATGCCAGCAGCGGCCAGCGTGGCGGCCATCAGGCGCTTGAGCGGCAGTGTCATCACGGCTCCTTGATCAGACAGAGATGCAAAACGAACCTTCAAACGAAAGGCTACGCGAGTATGCGAACACCGGATGACAGTTTAGTGACATCCAGCCCCGCGCTCCAAGGGGGCTAGGGGTTTGTCCGGGGGTGGCAGGCGTTGCAGCCAGTCCGCCACGGCCGTGCGCTGCGCCGCCTCCAGGTGCAGCCCCAGCTTGGTGCGTCGCCACAGCACGTCGTCGGCGTCGCGCGCCCATTCGCGCCGGTGCAGGTGTTGCAGCTCGGCTTCGAACAGGCCGGGGGCGACTTGGCGTCCGAGGTCGTGCGGTCCACGCGCCGGCTCCAGCCAGTCCAGCGCCAACGTGCCGTAGGCGCGCGCCCAACGGTGAACCACGGCGGCGTCCAGCCACGGCCAGCGCCGCTGCAGGTGCGCGCGGTAGCGTTGCAGGGCCTGCATCGGCGTCGCGCATGGGCCCACGACGCGCTCCAGATCCCCGCCGGGCAGCGGCGCCGCGCGGGTCCAAGGCGCGCCGCGCAAGGCCAGCGGTGCGGCCAAGCGCTGGGCCGCTTCCTCGGCCAGCGTGCGAAAGGTGGTGATTTTGCCGCCCCACACCGTCAGCAACGGCGCGCCCGCGGTGTCGAGCTCCAGGCGGTAGTCGCGCGTGACGGCCGCCGGGTTGCCGTGCTCGTCGTCCAGCAGCGGACGCACGCCGCTGTAATGCCACACCACGTCGTCGGGGGTGATGGCGCGACGAAAGTAGCGGCTGACTTCGGCGCACAGGTAGGCGGTTTCATCGGCGTCGATGGCCACCGCGTCCAGGCCGGCGTGATGCTCCACGTCGGTGGTGCCCACCAGCGTGTAGCGCTGCTCGAAGGGGATGGCGAAGATGACCCGCCGGTCGCGCGCCTGCAGCAGGTACGCAGCGTCGTGCGCGAACAGGCGCGGCACCACGATGTGGCTGCCGCGCACCAGGCGCAGGTGGCGCTGCGGCGGCAGGCCGGCGTGTTCGCGCAGCAGTTGCTCGGCCCACGGACCGGCGGCGTTGACGACGGCGCGGGTGCGCACCGTGACAGGGGCGCCGCCATCGGGCTGCAGCGTGACCATCCAGTGCTGCGCGTGCCGCTGCAGCCCGGTGCAGCGCGTGCGCGGCGCCACCACCGCGCCGCGCTGGGCGGCGTCCAGCGCGTTGAGCACCACCAGGCGGGCGTCGTCCACCCAGCCATCGGCGTAGGCAAAGGCGCGCGTCCAGCCGTCGCGCAGTGGCTGGCCGGCGGGGTGCTGACGCAGGTCCAACGCCGTGCTGGCCGGCAGCAGCTCGCGCCGCGCCAGGTGGTCGTACAGCCACAGCCCGATGCGAATCATCCACGCCGGGCGCATCCCAGGGTCGTGCGGCATCACGAAGGTCAGCGGCTGGATCAGGTGCGGCGCGGCGCGCAGCAGCACCTCGCGTTCCTGCAGCGCCTTGCGCACCAGACCAAACTCACCGTACTCCAGGTAGCGCAGCCCACCGTGGATCAGCTTGGTGGACGCCGACGACGTGTGCGCCGCGAGGTCGTGTTGCTCGACCAGCAACACCCGTGCGCCACGGCCGGCCAAGTCGCGTGCGATGCCGCAGCCGTTGATGCCGCCGCCGACGACCACAGCGTCGAACAGTGGGCCCTGGGGAGGGAGCGAAGGGGCGTTGGTGTCCATCGGTGAAGCCAAGCGCAAGGTGGGCACGCCAACCAGGTCGAGGGCGCGCGGAGATGGTTCGATTGTATTCGGTACTGTTCGTTTATGTTGCTTGTTGGGGTGTATCCCGATGGGCGTTGCCGCCGCCACGCGGCACAATGGCAGGCCATGCACGAACCCACCGTCGGGCGCCGGCGACGCGCCCTCAACCCCCGCCAAAGCGAGTTGTTGGCCGCCGTGCGCCAGGCCGGCGCCTTGTCCATCGAGGCGCTGGCGCAGCGCTTTGGGGTCACGCTGCAAACCGTGCGGCGCGACGTGCGCCAGTTGGAGCAACTGGGCCTGCTGGCGCGCTTCCACGGCGGGGTGCGCACGCCCGTGTCCACGGTGGAAAACCTGGCCTACACCCAGCGCCAGACGCTCAACGCCGCGGCCAAGGAAGCGATCGCGCGCGCCGTGGCGCGTGACGTGCCGCCAGGCTGCTCGCTGATGCTCAACCTCGGCACCACGACCGAGGCGGTGGCCCGCGCCCTCGTGCAGCACCGCGGCCTGCGCGTCATCACCAACAACCTCAACGTCGCCGCCATCCTGGCCGACAACCCCGACTGTGAGGTCGTCATCGCCGGCGGCGTGGTGCGTGCGCGCGACCGCGGCATCGTGGGCGAGGTCACGATCGACTTTTTGCGCCAGTTCCGCGTCGACATCGCGCTCATCGGCATTTCGGGCATCGAAGCCGACGGCACGCTGCGCGACTACGACGTGCGCGAAGTGCGCGTGGCGCGCACCATCATCGAGCACGCGCGCCAGGTCTGGCTGTGCGCCGACCACAGCAAGTTTGGCCGCCCGGCCATGGTGGAGGTGGGCCACATCAGCGAGCTGACGCGGGTGTACACCGACCGTGCGCCGCCGGCGCCGTTCGACGCCATGCTGCGCGAGGCGGACGTGGCCTGCGTGGTCGCGACGGCGGGCTGAAGCCCACAGCCCCACGAGGGACGAGGAGCATCCGATGGCTTTGTTGCTGGCCCTGGACCAGGGCACCACAAGCTCGCGCAGCATTGTGTTCGACGCCGAAGGGCGCATCGTGGCCGTGGCGCAGCGCGAGCTGACCCAGCACTACCCCCAGCCCGGCTGGGTGGAGCACGACCCCGAGGAGCTGTGGGCCACCCAACGCGCTACCCTGGTCGACGTGCTGCGCCAGCTTGGGCCGCGCGTGCGCGAGCTGCGGGCGCTGGGCATCACCAACCAGCGCGAAACCACCGTGGTGTGGGAGCGCGCCAGCGGCCGCCCGGTGCATCGCGCCATCGTCTGGCAAGACCGCCGCGCCGAGCAGGCCTGCGCGCGCTGGCGCGACCAAGGCTTGCAGCCGCTGGTGCAAGCCACCACCGGCTTGCGGCTGGACGCGTACTTTTCGGCGGGCAAGCTGCGCTGGCTGCTGGACCATGTGCCGGGCCTGCGTGCCCGTGCTGAGCAGGGCGAACTGGCCTGCGGCACCGTGGACAGCTGGCTGCTGTGGCGGCTGACCGGCGCGCGCGTGCACGCCACCGACGTCAGCAACGCCGCGCGCACGCTGCTGTGGGACGTGCGCACCGGCGCCTGGAGCGAGGCGCTGCTGCGCGCGTTCGAGGTGCCTGCCGCGTGGCTGCCCAGCGTTCATCCGTCGAGTCACGTCTTTGGCGAGCTTGACCCCACGGTGCTGGATGACCCCGAGCTGGCGTCCCGGCTGCCACCGCTGCCGATGGGCGGCGTGGCCGGCGACCAGCAGGCGGCGTTGTTTGGGCAGGCGTGCTTCGAGCCCGGGCTGGCCAAAAACACCTACGGCACCGGCTGCTTCATGCTGCTGCACACCGGTGGGCACTGGCCCGCGTCGCAGCACGGGCTGTTGACCACCGCCGCGGCGCAGGCGGGGGCGTCAACGGCGTACGCGCTGGAAGGCAGTGTCTTCGTCGGCGGGGCGGTGGTGCAATGGCTGCGCGATGGCCTGGGCATCATCCGCAGCAGCGCCGAGGTGCAGGCGCTGGCCGAGCGCGTGCCCGACAGCGGCGGCGTGGCGCTGGTGCCGGCCTTCACGGGGCTGGGCACGCCGCACTGGCAGCCCCACGCGCGCGGCGCCATCGTGGGCCTGAGCCGCGGCAGCACCGCGGCGCACATCGCGCGCGCGGCGCTGGAGTCGATCGCGCTGCAAAGCGCCGAGCTGCTGCAAGCCATGAATGCCGACGCCCAAGCCGCTGGCGGCGCCCCCGTGCGCGAGCTGCGCGTCGACGGTGGCGCGGCCGTCAACGACCTGTTGATGCAGTACCAGGCCGACCTGCTGGGCATACCCGTGCTGCGCCCCGCCGTGACCGAGACCACGGCCCTGGGGGCCGCCTGGCTGGCCGGCCTGCAAGCGGGCGTGTACCGCAGCCTGGACGAGCTGCGCGCGCTGTGGCGCGTGCAGCGCCGCTTCGAACCGCAGCGACCGCGCGCCTGGGCCGAGGGCGAAATGGCACGCTGGCAGCGCGCCGTGCGGCAGGTGTTGGCGGGGGTGGACACGCCCGGCGGCTGCGCCTCGGGCTGAGGCGTGGCTGCGCTACGATGCGCCCCATGCCACGCTTCGCCGCCAACCTGTCGCTGCTGTTCACCGAATACCCGCTGCTGCAACGGGTGCAAGCGGCGGCGCGCGCGGGCTTTGCCGCGGTCGAGGTGCAGTTCCCCTACGAGCACGAGCCCGACGCTTGGCGTGCCGCCTTGGACGGGGCTGGCGTGCCGTTGGTGTTGCACAACCTGCCCGCCGGTGACTGGGCGGCGGGCGAGCGCGGCATCGCCTGCCACCCGGACCGCATCGACGAATTCCGTGCCGGCGTGCAGCACGCCCTGCGCTGGGCGGTGCCGCTGCAGGTGCCGCGCCTCAACGTCATCGCGGGCGTGGCGCCGGCGCACGTGCCCCAGGTCGAGGCCCGCCAGGTTCTGATCGACAACCTGCGCTACGCGGCGCGGCAGCTGCAGCCGCACGGCATCCAGCTGCTGCTGGAGCCGATCAACACCTTCGACATCCCGGGCTTTTTCGTGCACCGCACCGTGCAGGCGCTGGACATCGTGGACGACGTGGGCGAGCCCAACGTGGCGTTGCAGTACGACCTGTACCACGCCCAACGCATGGAGGGCGAGCTGATCGGCACGTTGCGGCGCCACATGGCGCGCATCGGGCATGTGCAAATCGCCGACAACCCGGGGCGTCACGAGCCCGGCAGCGGTGAAATCCGCTGGGAAGCGGTGCTGGACGAACTTGACCGGCTGGGCTACACGGGTTGGGTGGGGTGCGAGTACCGCCCCGCCGCCGGCACCGAGGCCGGCTTGGGATGGATGCAACGATGGCGCTGAAACACGACCCCCGCGCCCTGCTGCGCGCCCTGTTCGAGGCGGCGGTTCGGCGCGCCCAACCCGCGCATGTGCTGCCCGCGTGGCTGCCTGCGCCGCCGCGCGGACGCACGCTGGTGCTGGGCGCGGGCAAAGCCAGCGCGGCCATGGCCGCCGTGGTGGAGGCGGCCTGGCCTGCGCACCGGCCGCTGCACGGCTTGGTGGTGACCCGCTATGGCCACACGCCGCCGGGGGTGGGCGGCGGGCGCATCACCGTCGTGGAAGCGGCGCACCCGGTGCCGGACCAAGCGGGTTGGGACGCCGCCCAGCGCATGCTGGCGCTCACCCAGGGCCTGACCGCCGACGACCTGGTGCTGTGCCTGATTTCGGGGGGCGGCTCGGCGCTGCTGCCGCTGCCGCAGCCGGGCCTGTCGTTGGCGGACGTGCAGGCCATTGGGCGTGCGCTGCTGCTCAGCGGCGCGTCGATCGACGAAATGAACACCGTGCGCAAGCACCTGAGCGCCATCCAGGGCGGCAGGCTGGCGGCGGCGTGCGCGCCGGCCAAAGTGATCACGCTGGCCATCAGCGACGTGCCGGGGGATGACCCGGCGGTGATCGCCAGCGGCCCCACGGTGCCCGACCCCACCACCTGCGCCGAGGCGCTGGCCATCGTGCAGCGCTACGGCATCGAAGTGCCCGAGGTGGTACGCGATGCCTGGCGCAGCGGGCGGTGGGAAACGCCCAAGCCCGGCGACCCCCGGCTGGCCGGGGCCGAAGTGCACCTGATCGCCACCCCGTGGGACAGCCTGTGCGCAGCCGCCGAGGCGGCGCGCCAAGCGGGGCTGGCGGCCCACCTGCTGGGGGATGACGTCGAGGGCGAGAGCCGCACCGTCGGGCAGGTGCACGCGGCGCTGGCGCGCAGCGTGGCGCGGCGCGGGCAGCCATGGGCGGGGCCGTGCGTGTTGCTGTCGGGCGGTGAAACCACCGTGACGGTCAGCGGGCCGGCGGGGCGCGGCGGGCGCGCGACGGAGTTTTTGCTCGGCTGCGCGCTGGCCCTGCAGGGCGAGCCGCGCGTGTGGGCGCTGGCGGCGGACACCGACGGTATCGATGGCAGCGAAGACAACGCCGGCGCGTTCGTGACCCCCGACACGCTGGCGCGGGCGCGCGCGGCCGGCCTGCCGCCGCGCGCGTACCTGGAGGCGCACGATGCGTACAGCTTGTTCGCCGCGCTGGGCGACCTGCTGGTCACCGGGCCCACGCACACCAACGTCAACGATTTTCGTGCGCTGCTGGTGTTGTGAGGGCGTCCGACGCGCCGCTACCTTATAGCGGCAAGGCATAAACAAACGCCAAAAAAGTTGTTCGTTTTGGACGGTGTTGCGCCTACAGTGCGCCCCATGATCGAAGGGACGTACATCGTGGGCGGGGCCGTGGTCGGCTTCATCGTGGGTTTGACGGGGGTGGGCGGAGGCTCGTTGATGACCCCGTTGCTGATCTACGGGTTTGGGGTCCAACCCCAGCTGGCGGTGGGGACCGATTTGCTGTTTGCCGCTGCCACCAAGGGGGCGGGGGCGGTGTCGTTCGCGCGCCATGGCCTGGTGCCGTGGCGCGTGGTGGCCCAGCTCACCGGCGGTGGGGTGTTGGGCACGCTGCTGATGCTGGCGGTGCTGGCGCACGTGGGGGCCACGAACCCCGCCGTGCAGCACGCGATGAAGGTCACGTTGGGCGTGATGCTGCTGCTGACCGCGGCGGCCACCGCCTACAAGGTGCTGCGTGCGGGGTGGTGGTGGCGCAGCCACGCCGATCGTTCGGTGGTGCGCACCGTGGTGCCTGCCGGGCAACAAGAGCGCCCGCGCTGGCCAGGCGCGGCGGTGGTGATGGGCGCGCTCATCGGCGCGCTGGTGACGTTGACATCGGTGGGGGCGGGCGCCATCGGGGTGGCGGTGCTGATGGTGCTGTACCCGCACCTGCCGCTGGCGCGCCTGGTGGCGGCGGACGTGACCTACGCGGTGCCGCTGACGCTGCTGGCGGGGTTGGGCCACGCCACGCTGGGCACGGTGGACTGGAGCTTGCTGGGTTGGTTGCTGGCCGGCTCGCTGCCCGGCATTTGGCTGGGCAGCCGCTTGGTTCAATGGGCGCCGGTGGCGCTGGTGCGTTCGCTGCTGTCGGTGCTGCTGACCTGGGTGGGGGTCAAGCTGGTGTTGTCGTGAGGGGGCAAGGCCCCCGTGCCGACGATGACCACCGTCGGCCGCCCACTGTGCAGCACGCTGGCCTGGGCCAGGGTGGCCACGGTGTGCTGGGTGTGGATGGCGTCGGGCCAGCCGGCGCGCGACACCACCGCCACCGGCGTGTCGTCGGCCCAACCGGCGGCGCGCAGTTGCCGCGCCAGCGCGCCGAGTTGTTTGCCCGCCATGTACAGCACCTCGGTGGCGGCGTGCCGCTGGGCTTGCAGGGCGCCTTCGCGTGTCATCGCGGTGGTCAGCGCGACGCTGCGGCCGCGGCCGCGGCGGGTCAGCGGGCGTTGCGCGTCGGCCGCGGCCGCCAGCGCGGCGGTGACGCCCGGCACCACCACGGTGGCGTGGCCAGCCGCTTGTGCGACGGCCAGCTCCTCCTCCAGCCGGCCAAACACGCTCGGGTCGCCGCCTTTGAGGCGCACCACGCAGCCCACCCGCGCCGCATGGTGCAGCAGCAGCGCGTGGATGACCTCTTGCGCGGTGCTGCGCGCAAAGCCGCGCTTGCCGACATCGACCCACTGGGCCTGGGGCGCCAGCGCACGCAGGCCGGGGTCGGTGAGGGCATCGGCCAGCACGACGTCGGCCTGGGCCAGCCAACGTGCCCCACGCAGGGTGATGAGGTCGGCGCTGCCCGGCCCTGCGCCGACAAAGGCCACGGTGGCCACGGTCTCAGGCCTCCACCAGCAGCGCGGCGCTGGTGCGGTGCGTGCCCGGATCGACCATGATCAAGGCACCGGGTTGTGGGCTGGCCCCGTCCAGTGGTTGGACGGGCAGCGGTTCGGCAACGTCCACGATCACGCGCGCCAGCTCGTTGACGCCAAGGCTGTCGGCGGGCTGCGGCGTGAGGGTGTGGATGTCGAGCCGGTGCTCGATGGCGGCGATGCGGCCCTGCACCCAGCGGTGGCCGTGGCGCAGCCAGTAGCGCCGGCCGATGGCCGCCGGGTCGGGATCCAGCCACGCCACGGTGGCGGCAAAGCGCCGCTGCGCCTGCAGCGTGCCAGGGGCGCCCAGCCAGTCGCCGCGGGAGATGTCGAGCTGGCGGTCCAGCACCACCCCCACCGATTGGCCCGCGCGGGCCTCGGGGCGCTCGGCGCCGGCGTGGTGCAGCAGACGCACCACCTGGGCCAGCTCGCCGCTGGGGTGCACCTGCACGGTGTCGCCCACGCGCACGCGGCCACTGGCCAGCCGGCCCCAGTACACGCGCGCCTGGTGTCCGGTGCCATCGCCGTCGCGTTGCACCCACTGCACCGACAAGCGCCACGGCCCATCGCTGCGTGGCTGCGGCACGGGCAGTCCCTCCAGCAGCTCCAGCAGCGCCGGGCCGTCCCACCACGGCGCTTGCAGGCGCTGCGTGACGTTGTCGCCCCGCAGCGCCGAAATCGGCACGATGGCCGTCGGCTGCAGCCCGGCCTGCTGGGCAAACGCCTGCAGCGCCGCCCGCACGGCGGCGAAAGCCGCTCCGGGGTCCGCCACGGCGTCGATTTTGTTGACGGCAAAGATCAGGTGCGCCACGCCCAGGCGGTGCGCCAGCAGCGCGTGGCGGCGGGTTTGCGGCAGCAGCGCCACCTGCGGTGCGTGCAGGTCCAGCTTGGTGACGTCCACCAGCACCACGGCGGCGTGGCTGCCGGCGGCGGCCGTGACCATGTTGCGGGTGTACTGCTCGTGGCCGGGCGCGTCGGCGATGATGAATTTGCGCCGCGGCGTGGCGAAGTAGCGGTACGCCACGTCGATGGTGATGCCCTGCTCGCGCTCGGCCTCCAGGCCGTCGGTCAGCAGCGCCAGCTCCAGCGCGTCGGGCGTGCGGCTGCGCGCTTGCAGCGCCTGCACCTGGTCGGTCATCAGCGCCTGGCTGTCCAGCAGCAGGCGGCCGATCAGGGTGCTTTTGCCATCGTCCACGCTGCCGGCGGTCAGAAAGCGCAGCGCGGCGTGCTCGGCGGGGGTGTGGTGGTCGTTCAGGTGCGTGTCCATCGTCAGAAATACCCTTCGCGTTTGCGGCGTTCCATGGCGGCGTCGTTGGCGCGGTCGTCCACGCGGGTGGCGCCGCGCTCGCTGACCGTGCTGCGCAGCGTCTCCAGCACCACGGCCTCGGGCGTGGCGGCGCTGCTGGGCACCGGGCAGGTGCAGCTCATGTCGCCCACGGTGCGAAAGCGCACCTGCAGCGTTTCCACCGTTTCACCGGGTTGCGGTGGGGTCAGCGGCGTGACCGGCACCAGCAGCCCGCCGCGGCGGACCACCTGGCGCGGGTGCGCCCAGTACAGCGACGGCAGCTCAATGCGCTCGCGCGCGATGTAGGCCCACACGTCCAGTTCGGTCCAGTTGCTGATGGGGAAGGCGCGCATGTGCTCGCCGGGCTGCAGCCGGGTGTTGAACAGCGTCCACAGCTCGGGCCGCTGGGCCTTGGGCTGCCACTGGCCGAAGGCGTCGCGGTGCGAAAAGATGCGCTCCTTGGCGCGCGCCTTTTCTTCGTCGCGGCGCGCACCACCCACCAGCACGTCCAAGCGGTGCGCCTCGATGGTTTCCAGCAGCGTGACGCTTTGCGCCGCGTTGCGCGACGCCAGCGGGTCACTCAGCCGCACGGTGCCGCGGCGCATGGAGTCTTCCACATGGCCCACCAGCAGCCGGTCGCCGTGGCGGGCCACCAGCGCGTCGCGAAAGGCGATGACCTCGGGGAAGTTGTGTCCGGTGTCGATGTGCAGCAGCGGCAGCGGCAGGGCGCCGTGCCAGCGCCCATCGGGACCGCGGCGCTGGAAGGCTTTGCGCGCCAGATGCAGCACCACGCACGAGTCTTTGCCCCCGGAAAACAGCAGCGCCGGCCGCTCGAACGCGGCCACGGCTTCGCGCAGGATCTCGATCGATTCTTCTTCCAGCGCATCGAGGTGGCGCCAATCGATCTCGGGCAGCAGTTGGTCAGGGTGTACGGTGGCGTTCATAGGGGCTGAACCAAGGTGGAGGCCATGGGGGAGGCGGCGTGGCGCGCGGGGCTGGGCAGGTGCAGGCCGCACTCACGGCGGTGGTCGTCTTCCCACCACCAGCGGCCGGCGCGAAAGTCCTCGCCCACCGCGATGGGGCGGGTGCAGGGGGCGCAGCCGATGCTGGGCATGAAGGCGTCGTGCAGCGGGTTGTACGGCACGCCATGGCGGCGGATGTGGTGCCACACGTCGCCCCAGCTCCATTCGGCCAGTGGGTTGAGCTTGGTGCGCCCGGCGTCGTCGGTGGTGACGATGGGCACGTCGGCGCGCTGCGCCGACTGCTCGCGCCGCAGGCCCGTGACCCACGCCGTGCGACCCGCCAGCAGGCGCTGCAGCGGCTGCAGCTTGCGCAGACCGCAGCAGGCGTGGCGCAGCGCGGGGCTGCGGTACATCGCATGGGGGCCGTGTTCGGCCTCGAAGGCAGCCACCGCCTCGGGCTCGGGGGCGAAGACCTCGATGCGGATGCCCCAGTGCGCTTCGGCGCGTGCGCGCAAGGCCAGCGTTTCGGGGTGCAGCCGGCCGGTGTCGATCATGGCCACGTCGATCGGGATGCCGTAGCGCACGATCAGGTCGGTCAGCACCATGTCCTCGGCGCCCAGGCTCGTGGCCTGCACGATGCGGCCGGGGTGTTGCTGCGCGCTGTCACGCAGCCATTGCACGCTGCGTTGCACGCGGTCGTCGTGGTCGGCGCTGGGGTCGTCGTACAGGCTGAAGGCCCGCCCCGGCACGGGCGGCTCGATGACGATGGTTGGAACGGGTGTCTCAGGCATGGAGGCGTCCTCCCTCGGGATGGCGCACATCGGGTTGGTAGTACGCTGCGAACCACTGCAGGGCCCGCTGCGCGACCTCGCGGGATTGGTCGGCGCGCAGCTCGGCGGCGTCAAAGCCGCAGCGCCACAGCGGCAGCGCCTGGTCGGCGATGACATCGCCGGTGGCGCGCACCTGGCCCGTGAAGCCGTAGCGCGCCCGCAGCAGCCGGGCCTGGGTGTAGGCGCGGCCGTCGGTCCACTTGGGAAACACCAGCGCCACCAGTTCCAGCCGGGGCAGGTCCGGCGCCAGCGCCTCGATGGGCCGATCGTTGGGCCACAGCACGCCCACGGGCAGCTCGGCGGGCCAGTGGCCGCGCACGGCGTGCCATTGTTCGGCGCTCAGCACCAGGCCGGCGTGGGGCGCGGGGGCGGTGGCGTCGGCGGGTGCGCGGCGCCACAGATCGTGCGCCGGGTCGATGAAGTGCAGCAACGGTTGTGGCATCGTGCTCAGGCCTCCACGGGTTCGGCGGTGGTGCGGCGCACGCTGTCGGTGGCGGCACGAAACGGCGCCACGCCCACGCGCTGCACGGTGTCCAGCAGCCGTTCGCCGGGCTGCCGCAACTCCAGGTAGGTGTCCAGCACCGCTTGCAGGGCGTCGCCGATTTCGTCGGCGGCGAACGCCGGGCCCACCACGCGCCCGGCGCGCGCGGGGCCGTGGGCGGCCTGGCCGTCGGAGCCACCGAGCGTGAGCTGGTACCACTCGGTGCCGTCCTTGTCCACGCCCAGGATGCCGATGTGGCCGCTGTGGTGGTGTCCGCACGAGTTCATGCAGCCGCTGATGTGCAGCGCGATGTCGCCCAGGGCTTCCAGTTCGTCGGGGTCCTGGTAGCGCTGCAGCACCTGCAGCGCGATCGGCGTGGTGCGCGCGTTGGCCAGCGCGCACAGGTCGCCACCCGGGCAGGCGATGAGGTCGGTCAGACGCCCCCGATGGGCGCCGGCCAGCCCCAGCGCGCGCGCGGCCTGCCACAGGGCCGGCAGTGCGGTGGCGTGCACCCACGGCAGCAGCAGGTTTTGTTCGTGCGTCACGCGCGCTTCGCCGGCGCTGAAGCGGTCGGCCAGGTCGGCCAGCGCGTCGAGCTGCTCGGCGCTGACGTCGCCGGGCGCTTGGCCAGGGCGCTTGATCGACAGCGTCACCGCCACCAGCCCGGGCAGCCGGTGCGCGTGCACCTGGCGCGCCCGCCAGCGCTGGAACGCCGGGTCGGCTTCGATGGTCGGCGCATCGGGGGACGGTGCCGGTGGTCGCGCCACCCAGTCGCGCGGGGGCTCGAACATCGCTTGCACGCGCTGCAGATCGGCTTCGCGCAGGCGCAGCGCCGCGCCCAGCGCATCATCACGCCGCAAGGCCTCGTACTCCGCCAGCACCGCGTCGATGAACGCCTGCCCCTCGGCCTTGACCAGGATCTTGATGCGCGCCTTGTACAGGTTGTCGCGCCGGCCGTACAGGTTGTACACGCGCACGATGGCTTCCAGGAACAGCAGGATGTCGTGCCACGGCACAAAGTCCGCGATCGTCGGGGCGATGAGCGGCGTGCGACCCATGCCACCGCCGACCAGCACGCGAAACCCCATTTCGCCGGCGTCGTTGCGCAGCAGTTGCAGCCCGATGTCGTGCCACGCGATGGCGGCACGGTCGTCCGCCGCGCCGGTGACGGCGATTTTGAACTTGCGCGGCAAAAAGGCGAACTCCGGGTGCAGCGTGCTCCACTGGCGCAGCAGCTCGCAGTACGGGCGCGGGTCCACCGCCTCGTCCGGCGCGACGCCGGCCAGCGCGTCGGTGGTGATGTTGCGGATGCAGTTGCCGCTGGTCTGGATGCCGTGCAGGTCGGCCTCGGCCAGCAGGTCCATGACGTCGGCCGCGCGCTCCAGCGCGATCCAGTTGAATTGGATGTTTTGTCGCGTGGTGAAGTGGCCCACGCCGCCTTGCCCCGCGAAGGGGCCCTCGGTCACGCGGTCGTGGTCGCGTGCCACCCGCGCCAAGGTGCGCAACTGGCGGCTGCTGAGCTCGCCGTACGGGATGGCCACGCGCAGCATGGGGGCGTGGCGCTGGATGTACCAGCCGTTTTGCAGCCGCAGCGGCTTGAAGTCGTCGGCGCTGAGCTCGCCACGCAGGTGGCGCTGCAGTTGGTCGCGGAACTGCGCCGCGCGTTGGCGGATGACGTGGCGGTCGAAGTCGGTGTAGCTGTACATCGCAGGGGCGTCAAGCGTTCAAACCTTACTTGGGCCCCTGATTGTGCTGATGGGTTATGAAAAATGGAACTAAAAGATAGTTTTATATCTATAACGTGGGTGCATATAAGGCCCGGCGGCCATGGGGACGGTCGCGCTGCCGGCGCCGCGGTGGGGTGCCATGGGTCCGTGCAGCGGTTGGGGCTGCCCGCTGGCGGCCTCAGCCCGGGGGCGGTGGCACCACCCCCAAGGCGATGTCGGCCAACGCCTGCAGCAGCCGCGGGTGCTCCCCGATGGGCGGGGCAAGCTGCCAATGCACGCCGGGGTGGTCGGCCTGCAGTTGCGCGAGCAGCGCCGGGACGTCGCGCCGCACATGCCCGCCCACCCCCAAAAAGAGCGGCAACACCGTCACTTGCGCGCACCCCTGCGCCGCCAGCACGGTGCCGGCGGTGAGCAGGTCGGGCGTCATCAGCTCAAGGTAGGCCAGGCTCACCCGCCACGCAGGCCGTTGCGCGCGCACCGCCGCCGCGACGCGCTCGAACGGCGCGGCCCAGGCCGGGTCACGGGCGCCGTGCGCCAGCAAGATCAGGCCCTGCGCGGCGGCCGCTGCCGGGCCGCTGCCGGGCACCTCGGGCGGATGTGGGGCTTGGCCGTGCGCGGTCATGGCGCGCATAATGGCACGAATGCAGCAACCTCGGTGCAGCCAAGGGGTTGCGCTGTTTCTCCCTCCTCCCGCGACTTGTTGATCCGACCATGAACCTGTCCGACACCCCCGCCCACACGACCCCCACCAGCGCCGAGCTGCGTCCCGGTGACGCGTCGTGGATGGCTGCGCACTGGATGCCGTTCACGGGCAACCGCCAGTTCAAGGCCGACCCCCGCATCATCGTGGCCGCCGAGGGCGCGTACCTGATCGACGCCGACGGTCGGCGTGTGTTCGATGGGCTGTCGGGCTTGTGGTGCACCGGGCTGGGGCACGGGCGGCGCGAGATCGTCGAAGCCGTCAGCCGCCAGGTCGCCACGCTCGACTACTCGCCCGCGTTCCAGTTTGGGCACCCGCTGTCGTTCGAGCTGGCCAACCGCATCGTCGAGCGCCTGCCCGCTGGGCTCAACCGCGTGATGTTCACCGCGTCGGGCTCGGAGGCGGCTGACACCGCGCTCAAAATCGCCCGCGCCTACTGGCGCGTGCGCGGGCAGGCGAGCAAGACACGTCTGATCGGGCGCGCCAAGGGCTACCACGGCGTCAACTTCGGTGGCGTGTCGGTGGGGGGCATCGTTGGCAACCGCAAGCTGTTTGGCCAGGGTGTCGAAGCCGACCACCTGCCGCACACCCAGCCCCCGGCGGGGGCGTTTTTCCGTGGCCAACCGCCGGCCGACGGCGCCGGGCTGTACGCCGGCGCGGCGCTGGCCGACGAGCTGCTGCGCCTGATCGAGCTGCACGATGCCTCGACGATCGCGGCGGTGATCGTCGAGCCGATGTCCGGCTCGGCCGGTGTGGTGGTGCCGCCGCAGGGCTACCTGCAGCGCCTGCGCGACATCTGCACCCAGCACGACATCTTGTTGATTTTTGACGAAGTGATCACCGGCTTTGGGCGCTGCGGCGCGTGGACCGGCGCCGAGGCGTTCGGCGTCGTGCCGGACATGCTGACCTTTGCCAAGCAAGTGACCAACGGCGTGCAGCCGCTGGGAGGGGTGGCGGTGCGCCAAGGCATCTACGATGCCTTCATGGACGCTGGCGGCCCCACGTACGCGCTGGAGTTCCCGCACGGCTACACCTACTCGGCGCACCCGGTGGCGTGCGCGGCGGGCTTGGCGTCGATGGCGCTGCTGCAGCGCGACAACGCCCCCGAGCGGGTGCGGGCGCTGGCCCCGGTGTTCGAGGCCAAGGTGCACAGCCTGCGCGGCGCCAGCCCCCATCTGCTCGACATCCGCAACTACGGGCTGGCGGCGGGGCTGACGTTGGCCCCGGCGCCGGGCGAGCCGCTCAAGCGCCCCTTCGAGGTGGCCATGCGCATGTGGGCCAAGGGCTTTTACGTGCGCTACGGCGGCGACACCGTGCAACTGGCGCCGCCCTTCATCAGCACCGAAGCCGAGATCGACCGCCTGGTGGACGCGCTGGGCGAGACGCTGCGGGCGTTGGACTGACCCCTCTGCGCGCCCGGTGGCCCGGCCTGACTCAGCCGGGCAAAGCCTCCAACAACGCTTGCGTTGGAAGGGGCGGCTCACCGTTGGTGACGGGGGTCAAGGCCACGTCCCCTTGCGCCTCGTCGGGCTCAGGGGTTGGGCCCGGGGCCGCCACCGGGTCAACCTCGGTGGTCAGGGCCGGTTGCTCGGCCGGCCGCACCGTGCCGTCGGCCAGGCCCTGATGCTCCAGGTAGCGTTGCAAGTTGCGCTCGATGCGCGTCAGCGCTTGCTGCTGGCCAGGCGTGCGGGTGTCGGTGGGCAGGGCTTGCAGCCGCTGCAGCACCCGTTGCAGGCCAGGCGGGCCGCCGCTGGCGGTGGCGGACGTTGGTGTGGCCACGGGGCTGTCCGTCGCCGAGGGCGCGGCGTCGCCTGCGGTGGTGCGGGTCGTCGACGCCCGGGGCGCAGGCCAAGCGGCATGGGCGGGATGGGTTGCCGGGATGCGCATGATCGACCTCCTGCTGCTCCTCCACGTGGGGGCAGTGAACCGATGATGGCAGCGCCCGCCGCGGGCTGATCATGGAAACAGCGGCACCAACCGCCGCCAATTCCGGGGTTGCTGGGCGGTGTCAGCGTTGGCTGAGTTTGAACACCGCCGTGCTGGCCAGCAGGTTGGGCCAGCGGCGCACCACACGGCCGCGGTCGTCGATGCCAAAGGCGTCGTCGATGTGCAACCCCAGGCGTTCGGCCAGAACCTCGAAATCGGCAAAGGTGCCCACGCGGATGTTGGGCGTGTCGTACCACTGGTAGGGCAGCCGCCGGGTCACCGGCATGCGCCCGGCCAGCACACGCAGCCGGTTGGGCCAGTGCGCGAAGTTGGGAAACGCCACAATCGCGCTGCGCCCCACCCGCGCCGTCTCACGCAGCATCGTCTCGGCGTTGCGCAGGTGCTGCAGCGTGTCGATTTGCAGCACCACGTCGAAGCTGTCGTCGGCGAACATCGACAGCCCTTCTTCCAGGTTGAACTGCAGCACGTCCAGCCCGCGCTTGAGGCAGGCGTGCACCAGCGCGTCGTCGATTTCGATGCCGTAGCCGCGGCAGCCGCGCGCGTCGCGCAGGTGCGCCAGCAGCGCGCCGTCGCCGCAGCCCAGGTCGAGCACACGCGCGCCGTGCGGCACGCGCTCAGCGATCAGGTGTTGGATCAGGCGGTCGCTCATGCCGTGCCTCCGGGCGTGCTCAGGTGGGCGCCGACGCGGTGCTCGAAGTACGCGCGCACCGCCGCGTGGTAGCGGGGGTCGTCGAGCAAAAACGCATCGTGCCCGTGCGGAGCGTCGATCTCGGCGTAACTCACCGCGCGCTGGTTGTCCAGCAGCGCCTTGACGATTTCGCGGCTGCGCGCCGGCGCAAACCGCCAGTCGGTGGAAAACGAAATCACCAAAAAGTCCGCCCGCGCGCGGCGCAGCGCGGCGCTCAAGTCCCCGTCGTGTTCGCGCGCGGGGTCGAAATAGTCCAGCGCCCGCGTGATCAGCAGGTAGGTGTTGGCGTCGAAATACTCGCTGAATTTGTCGCCTTGGTAGCGCAGGTAGCTTTCGATTTCGAACTCCACGTCCTGCGTGGTGTAGCGGTAGGCGAGCCGCTCGGCCGTGGCGATGTCGCCGTTGCGCACCGCCTCGGCCAGCGGGCGCAGGCGGCGGCCGAATTTTTCGTTCATCACGTCGTCGCTGAGGTACGTGATGTGACCGATCATGCGCGCGATGCGCAAGCCCCGCCGCGGCTTGGTGCCGTGGCGCAGGTAGTGCCCGCCATGAAAATCCGGGTCGGTCACGATGGCGCGGCGCGCCACCTCGTTGAAGGCGATATTTTCGGCCGTCAGGTTGGGGGCGCTGGCCACCACCACCGCGTGCCGCACCCGCTCGGGGTACTGCAGCGTCCACGACAGCGCCTGCATCCCACCCAAGCTGCCGCCCATGACGGCGGCCAGCCGCTCAATGCCCAACGCGTCCAGCAGCCGCGCCTGGGCGTTGACCCAATCCTCCACCGTGACGACGGGGAAGTCGGCGCCCCACGGCTGGCCCGTCGCCGGGTTGATGTGCGTGGGGCCGGTGGAGCCAAAGCACGAACCGATGTTGTTGGCGCAGATGACGAAGAAGCGCTCGGTGTCCACCGGTTTACCCGGTCCGACCATGTTGTGCCACCAGCCTTCGCTTTTGGGGATGGGTTGCCCCTGGGCGTCGGCGTGGTGGCCGGCGACGTGGTGGCTGGCGTTGAGCGCGTGGCAGATCAGCACCGCGTTGTCGCGCGCGGCGTTGAGCTGTCCGTAGGTCTCGTACACCAGCTCGAAAGCGGGTAGCACCGCACCGCTGCGCAGCGGCAGCGGGGTGTCGACGTGAAGGCGTTGGGGGGTGACGATCACGGTGTTTCCTTGCCTGATGCGCCGTGACCGCAGTGGCGACGCCGGCAAGGCCTGGCCGGCGCTTCCTCTTTAGCGGTACTTGTTACGCGCCCGCAAGCGGGATCCAAATCGGCGCAGACCACAGTATAAAGGGCGTTGCGGCGTCGCAGGCCGCAGGAGGCTGATCATGTCCGAGCTGTATGGTTTTGACGCCTACGCCCCACGGGAAGTGGCCCAGCGTATCGAGACGGTGGGCGTGGCCAAGGCGCGACTGGCCACGCTGCCGTTGTTGATGCTGGGGGTGTTGGCCGGCGCGTTCATTGGGTTGGGGGCGTTGGCGTTTCTCATCGTCAAGGCCGATGCCACGCTGGGCTGGGCGGCCTCGCAGTGGCTGGGTGGGCTGGTGTTTGCACTGGGCCTGCTGCTGGTGGTGGTGGCCGGCGCCGAACTGTTCACGGGCAACAACCTGCTGGCCATGGCCTGGGCCGATGGCCGCATCAGCACCCGCGAGGTGCTGCGCAACTGGGGGTGGGTGTGTTTGGCCAATGGGCTGGGCGCCGCGGGGCTGGCGGTGTTGGTGTGGGCCAGCGGTCAAACCGGACTCAACGGCGGACGGCTGGCGCAGCAGGTGGTCCACATCGCGCTGAACAAGCAGGCATTGCCGTGGCACGAGGCCCTGTGGCGCGGGGTGTTGTGCAACGTGCTGGTGTGTCTGGCCGTGTGGATGGCCATGGCCGGGCGCAGCGTGGCGGACAAGGCGGTGGCGATCGTGCCGCCCATCGCCACGTTCGTGGCGGCGGGCTTCGAGCACAGCATCGCCAACATGTTTTTCTTTCCGCTGGCGATGCTGGTGCAGGCCGGGGGCGGTGCGCCCGCGACACCCCCGGTGACGTTCAGCGGCATGCTGGGCAACCTGGTGCCGGTGATCGGTGGCAATTTGCTGGGAGGCAGTGTGCTGGTGGGGTTGACCTACCACGTGATCTACCGCCGTGGTTCCGCGTCGTGAACGTTGGGCCGCAACGGTGTTTCGACGGGCGCGGTGTTGTTTTGGCGCATCATTCCCGTGGTGGCAGGGGTGTATGGATCAAAAAATCCCCACGGGCAGCGCAATCGGCGCATAATGCGATCCGGGTCGATGTTCGCGACGTCGGCCCAGTCAGTGGTGATCGGTCGGTTTCGCGTGCAGCAGTTGGTTTGTTTGCCGTCGGGGCTCCGTCGCTCGTTTGTGTCAGTGTGTTTTTCGAGGAGTCCCTTCATGGGCAACAAGTTGTACGTCGGCAACCTTCCGTATTCGGTGCGCGACGGCGATCTGCAGCAAGCGTTCAGCGCGTACGGCCAAGTGGCCAGCGCCAAGGTGATGATGGAGCGCGACACCGGTCGCTCCAAGGGTTTTGGTTTTGTCGAAATGGGCAGCGATGCCGAGGCCCAGGCGGCCATCGCCGGTCTGCATGGCCAGTCGATGGGCGGCCGCAACCTGGTGGTCAACGAAGCCCGGCCGATGGAGCCGCGCCCGCCGCGCAGCGGCGGGTTTGGCGGCGGCCGTCGTGAAGGCGGCTTCGGCGGTGGCGATGGCCAATTCCGCAGCCCCTACGGTGCACCGCGTCGCCGCGATGACCGTGGTGGGTACGGCGGCGGCTACTGATCGCCAACCTCAGCGGGGCGCCCGTTGCCCCGCGCGCGCCACCAGCGTGGCGCGCACCTGACCTTGCCATTCGGCCAACCCGTGGCGCTCGTCGTAGCGCATCTGGTTGGCCGTTATCACGTCCGCGTCACGCGTCATGCGCACCGGCTGTGTGCTTTGCAGCACCTGCCGTTCGCTGTCCCAGGTCAGCTCTTCGGCGTCCAACGTCAGGCGCGGCGCGCCCCCGGGGCGCAAAGGTGTTCGCTCGTAGCGAACCTGTCCCCGCAACGTGTAGTGGACGCGGCGGTCGTCGGTTTGCAGCAGGTGGGCTCGCAGGGTGCTGCGTGTCGCGTCGGCGGGCACCACCCGTTGCAGATGCGCTTGCTCGATGTCGGTGCGCGCGTCGGCGGGGTAGTGGACCAGACGGTCACCGCGCAGCAACAGCTCGGGTTGCCCCGGTGCGCTCCAACGCTGCAGCGTGAAGTGGTGCAGCGTGTAGTCCGGCTCGCCCTGGCCCAGGGCGCGGCTGGGGCTGGGGTGGTCGGTCGGCACGCGTTGCACGACCGCCCAGGTCAGCAGCGCCAGCGTTCCCATCAGCGCCACCGGCAGGTACAGCGAGGCCACATCCCACGCCCGCACCCACCAAGGCTGCGCCGGCCGCGTGGGACGGGGGGGCGGCGGGGCCGCACGCGGGGTCACGCCAGCGCCTCCTGCAACAACGTGACGTAGTGGCCGCGCGCCACCAGCAGCAGGTCGCAGAACTCACGCGCCGCCCCGCCCCCGGCGGGCGCTGCGGTGACGTGGTGCACCCGTGCCAGCACCTCCGGGTGCGCGGTGGGTGGGGCCGCGGCCAGGGCGCAGCGCGTCAGCACCGGCAGGTCCGGCCAGTCGTCGCCGATGGCCGCCGCCGCGTCCCACCCCACGCCAAGCTCGGCCAGGATGCTTTCGGCGGCGGGGCGCTTGTCTTCAGTGCCGTAGCGCACGTGGCGCACCCCCAGCGCCTGCAGCCGTGCACGCAGCGCGGGGGAATCGCGCCCGGTCACCACCGCGGGTTCGATGCCAGCGCGGCGCAGCAGCTTGAGGCCGTGGCCGTCCAGGGTGTGAAAGCGCTTGAGCTGTTCGCCGTCCGGGCCGTACCACAGGCCGCCGTCGGTCAGCACCCCATCGACGTCGAGCAGCGCCACGCGCACGCCTTGGGCGCGCAGCAGCAGCTCAGGGGCAAAGGTCAGCACAGGGCGGTCCATCAGATCACCTTGGCACGCATCAGGTCGTGCGAGTTCAGCGCGCCGACCAGCCGGCCGTCGTCATCGACCACCAACACGCTGTGGATACGGTGCTGCTCCATCAGGTCGGCTGCTTCGACGGCCAGCATCCCGGGGTGCACGCTGCGCGGGCGGGGGTGCATGACTTCGGCGGCGGTCAACGCCCGCAGGTCGGCCCCCGGGCGCGCTTCGATCAGGCGGCGCAGGTCGCCGTCGGTGAAAATGCCGATGGGACGCCCCTGCTCGTCGACGACGGCGGCAGCGCCCAGGCCCCCGGCGCTCATGGTCCGCATCGTCTCCGGCAGCGTGGCGTGCGGCGCCACGCGCGGGGTCACGTCCAGCGGCCGCATGACGTCACGCACCAGCGTCAACAGGCGGCGGCCCAGCGCACCGCCGGGATGGGAGCGCGCGAAGTCCTCCGGTTGGAACCCGCGCGCGCTCAGCAGCGCCACGGCCAGCGCATCACCCATGGCCAGCTGCGCCGTGGTGCTGGCGGTGGGGGCCAAGTTGTGCGGACAGGCTTCGCGCGCCACGCCGGTGTCCAGCACGACGTCGGCGTGCCGCGCCAGCGTCGAGTCGGCGCGCCCCGTCATGGCCACCAGCGGCACGCCCATGCGTTTGATCAGCGGCAAGATGGTCGTTAGCTCATCGCTTTCGCCGCTGTTGCTGATGGCCAGCACCGCGTCGGCCGGGGTGATCATTCCCAGGTCACCGTGGCTGGCTTCGGCTGGGTGCATGAAAAACGCCGGCGTGCCGGTGGAGGCCAGCGTCGCCGCGATCTTGCGGCCGATGTGCCCGCTTTTGCCCATGCCGGTGACGACGACGCGGCCGCGGCACGCCAGCAGCGTGCGCACCGCGTCGGCGAAGCGCTGGTCCAGCCGCTCGGCCATCGCTTGCAGGCCGGCGGCTTCGATGGCCAGTGTCTGGCGCGCCAGCGCGATCCAGTCGGCGTCGCTTGAAGGCAATCGGTCGTTGGTCATGACATCCCGAGTGTGCAAGGGTGGTGTCACCGCACGTCCCACCCCACGATTTGCCGCTTGCTGCGGCTGAACTCCACGCCGACTTCGATCACACGCTCCACGCCCGGCGCGCCGCGGTGCTTGGCCGCGTAGTCCTTGGTCTGGAGTTGCCGCAGCGCCTCGCCCGTGCCCTGGTCGCCGTCCACGACCTTGAACTCGAACACCCACGCGGTGCCGGCGTGCTTGACGGTGAGGTCGCACTGGCCTTCGTTGCTGACGTCTTCGGCGATGATCTCCACCCCGAGACTGGCCAGGTGGCTGTAGCAGACGCTGGCAAAGTAGCCTTCGTACTGCGCGATCGGGTTGGCACGGTACCAGTCGTGTGGGATGGAGGCAAAGAGGCGCTGGAAGTGCGCTTTGAGCGCGGCGGCGTCACCGCTGACCAAAATGTCGTACAACGCGCTGGTCAACACGCTGACCTGCGCTGGGTTGGGGTGCCATGCATGGAGCAGGTGTTCATTGAGCGCGGCACGCACCTCCAGGTTGGGCACGCTCAGCTCGTACTCGCGCCGCGCGGCTTTGAGCACGCTGCGCCGTATCGTCAGGTAGCCGGTCTGCCACAGCATCGCCTCGGGCTCGATGCCGTCCACATCGAACGCCGACAGCAGCGCCTCGCTGGCCCACAGCTGCTCCAGCCTGGGGGTGAAGAAGCCCTTGCGCTGCAACCACTGCACGAGGAAGGTCGGCGTGCCGGTCTCGAACCAGTGCGCCCGGTACTGGCGCTTATCCAGCAGCAGCAGCACATCAAACGGGTTGTACACCGAGGTTGGCCCCCAGGCGTAGCCGTTGTACCAACGGCGCACTTCACCTCGGTCCAGGGGCTGGCCGTCGCTGGCCGCCGCCTCGAACTCGGGCGCAAAGACGGTGTCCAGATCCTCTTCGGTGTAGCCGCACAGCGTGCCGTAGCGGTCGTCCAGCGTGATGTCGTTGAGGTTGTTGAGGCCCGAAAAGATCGACACCTTGGAAAACTTGGATACGCCCGTCAACATCGCAAAGCGCACATCGGCGTCGCGCCCCTTGATGACGGAGTAGAGGTTGCGCAAGCCCTCGCGCATTGCGCGGGCGACCTCGGGCGCTTCGAGGTTGTCGAGGATCGGTTTGTCGTACTCATCGACCAGCACCACGGCCTGGGCGTTCCAGACGTTGGCGGCGCGTTGCAGCAGATGGTCAAAGCGCAAGGCCACGTCATCGGTGGGGGGAAGCTCCACCCCCAGCTGCTCGGCGTTGCGGTCGATCTGGTCAACGATGGCCCGGTGGAGCCCGGCTGGGTCATGGTGCACCCCACCGGCGAAGCTCAGGCGAATGACCGGGTGGCGCCGGCCCCAGTCCCAGTGCTCGGCGAGAAACAGCCGCGGGCGGTTGGCCACCGCCGGGTCCACCCCCAGCGCCACGGCGGCCTCACCGCCTTCAAACAAAGCCCGCTGGCCGGCAAAGGCCTCGGCGATGGTGTCGATCAGCAGTGACTTGCCAAAGCGGCGCGGGCGCGACAAGAAGTAAAAGCTGCCTTGCTCGACCAGCCGCGCGATCAGCGGGGTTTTGTCGACGTAGTAGCAGCCCTCGCCGCGGATCTTGGCGAAGGTCTGGATGCCGATGGGCAGCTTGCGGCGCGCGCTCATGCGCCAGGATGGTAGCGCATGCGGCGCGCGGGTGGCGCCGAAGTCCAGGCTCGGGCCGTCGCTATCTATGTTGGCCAGTAAGATCGGGTGCGTGAACGTGCTCGACCTAACCCTGTTGCTGCTGTTGGCCGCCGTGCTGGGGGTGGTGGTGTGCCGGTTGCTGAAGCTGCCGCCGCTGATCGGCTACCTGGCGGTGGGGGTGGCGCTCGGGCCGCACGCGCTGGCGTTGGCGCACAACACCGAGGGGCTGCGCTACCTGGCCGAATTCGGTGTGGTGTTCTTGATGTTCGCCATCGGCCTGGAGTTCAGCCTGCCCAAGCTGCGGGCGATGCGGCGGTTCGTCTTTGGGCTGGGCACGGCGCAGGTGTTGCTGACGGTGCTGCTGACCACCGCCGCCGCGCTGGCGCTGGGGTGGCTGTTGCCGGACTGGTGGGGCATTGAGTGGCCGATGGCGGTGGCCATGGGCGGCGTGATGGCGATGAGCAGCACCGCCATCGTGATGAAGCTGATGGCCGAGCGTCTGGAGCTGGAAACCGAGCACGGCCAGCGCGTGGTGGGCATCTTGCTGTTCCAGGATCTGGCGGTGGTGCCGTTGCTGGTGTTGATTCCGGCGCTGGCCGCCCCGGGCGAAGAGCTGTGGTGGGCCTTGGGCCTGGCGTTGCTGAAGGCAGCGGCCCTGCTGGTGCTGTTGATGACCGGCGGGCAACGCGTGATGCGCTGGTGGCTGACGCTGGTGGCCCGGCGCAAAAGCCAGGAGCTGTTCATGCTCAACCTGCTGCTGGTCACGCTGGGGCTGGCGTGGCTGACCGAACACGCCGGCTTGTCGATGGCGCTGGGCGCGTTCGTGGCCGGCATGCTGATCGCCGAGACCGAATTTCGCCACCAGGTGGAGACCGATATCCGGCCGTTTCACGACGTGCTGCTGGGGCTGTTTTTCATCACCATCGGCATGATGCTGGACTGGCGCATCGTGCTGGAGCGCTGGCCCTTGGTGCTGTTGCTGCTGGTGCTGTCGCTGGCGTTCAAAGCGGGCTTGATCACCCTGCTGGTGCACGCCCTGGGCGCCCCGCTGGGCACGGCGCTGCGCACTGGGCTGTACCTGATGCAGGCGGGCGAGTTCGGCTTGGTGCTGCTGCAACTGGCCAACCAGAACGCCCTGGTGCCGCCCACCCTGTTCAACCCCACGTTGGCGTCGATGATCCTTTCCATGTTGCTGGCGCCGCTTGTGATCCAGCACAGCAACGCGCTGGTGACGCGGCTGGTGCGCAGCGACTGGCTGATGCAGTCGGTGCAGATGACGCAGATCGCACGCCGCGCCATTGCCGCCGACAGGCACGTCATCATTTGCGGCTACGGCCGCTGCGGGCAAAACCTGGCGCGTCTGCTGGAGGCGGAAAAGATCCCCTACATGGCGCTGGACTTGGATCCGGATCGGGTGCGCCAAGCTGCTGCGGCGGGCCATTCGGTGGTGTTCGGTGACGCTGCGCGGTTGCAGGCGCTGATGGCGGCGGGGCTGGCGCGGGCCTCGGCGGTGGTGGTGACGTATATGGACACGCCCAGTGCCATCAAAGTGCTGCACAACGTGCGCGAGCACGCGCCGCACGTGCCGGTGGTGGTGCGCACGCTGGACGACACCGACCTGGCCAAGTTGCAAGCCGAGGGCGCCGCCGAGGTGGTGCCCGAAGCGCTGGAGGCCAGCCTGATGCTGGCCAGCCATGCGCTGGCGTTGGTGGGCGTGCCGCTGCGGCGTGTGGTGCGCCTCGTGCAGCAGCAGCGCGAAGCGCGCTACCAACTGCTGCGCAGCTACTTCCATGGCGCCGACGACGACAGCGTCGACGAGCAACACCAGGCGCGGCTGGCCACCGTGGTGCTGCCGCCGGCCGGCCCCACCGTCGGCCAGCGCTTGGGTGACTTGGCGCTGCACGCCATCGGGGTGCAGGTCATGGATGTGCGCCGCGCCAGCGGGCGCCGTGAGGCAGCGTCGGACGACCTGGTGCTGCAAGGTGGCGACGCCGTGGTGCTGTACGGCGTGCCGGAAGCGCTGGCGTTGGCCGAAAGCCGCTTGTTGGCCGGCTAGCAGGATAATCACGTCCCATGGACACCGCCGCCTACCTGCGCTCGCACATCCGCACCGTGCCCGACTGGCCCGCGCCGGGTGTGCAGTTTCGCGACATCACCCCCTTGCTGCAAGACCCCAAGGTCTTTCGCGTGTTGATCGACGCCTTCGTGCACCGCTACATGGACCGTGCGCTGCGGCCCGACGTCGTGGCGGGGCTGGACGCGCGCGGCTTCATCATCGGCTCGGTGGTCGCTTACGAGCTGGGGGTGGGTTTCGTGCCCATCCGCAAAAAGGGCAAGCTGCCGTTCACCACCGTCGAAGAGACGTACGAGCTCGAGTACGGCAGCGCCACCGTCGAGCTGCACACCGACGCCGTCAAGCCCGGTGACCGTGTGCTGCTGATCGACGACCTGATCGCCACCGGCGGCACGATGATGGCCGGCAAAAAACTGCTGGAAAAGCTCGGCGCCACCGTGATGGAGGGTGCCGCCATCGTGACGCTGCCCGAGCTGGGGGGCGAGCAGCGCCTGCGCTCGGCGGGTCTGCCGCTGTACACGCTGGTCAGCTTCGACGGACATTGACATCCGTCACCTTCGGGCTGCGTGATGCGGCCCGTTGGGGTTGACCCGGCTGGCGGCCGTGGTGTTTTGGCCGATACTTAGGGCTTTGAGCCGACGAGGAGTGCTGCCATGACCGCCATCGCCGCCGCGCCAAGCCACGACGCCGCCGCACGCCACAGCGCCGAGTACCTGACGTTTCGCCTTGGCGCTGAGGAATACGGCATCGACATCCTGCGCGTGCAGGAAATCCGCTCGTACGAAAACCCCACCCGCATCGCCAACGCGCCGCGGCACATGCTGGGCGTGGTCAACCTGCGCGGCGTCATCGTGCCGGTGGTGGACCTGCGCATCAAGCTGGGCTGCCCCAGCGTCGAGTACAACGGCCTCACCGTCGTCATCGTGCTCAACGTCAAGGGGCGGGTGGTCGGCGTGGTGGTCGATTCGGTGTCCGACGTGCTGGAGTTGCCGCGTGACCAGATCCGCGCCGCGCCCGAGATGACCTCGACCACCGTGGACACGGCCTTCATCACCGGCATCGCCAGCGTGGGCGAGCGCATGCTGATCCTGATGGACATCGAGGCGCTGATGAGCAGCCCCGACATGGGGCTGATGGACGCCTGAACGCCGGCCCAACCGTCGAGGCAACATGATGACCAACAACGACTGGATGCGCACATGGCGCGTGCGCACGCGCATGCTGGGTGCCATTGCCGTGGTGCTGGCGCTGCTGCTGGCCCTGGCGGGGGTGGGCGTGTGGGCGGTGCACCACATGCAAATCGCCCAGCACGAGGCGCTGACCCTGGCCTGGACGGCAGCCGGCAATGGCGGTGACGAGGCTTTTGCGCAGCAGATGATTCAGCTCACCGAGCACGGCGAGCAGATTCGCCAGCAAGCGCTGTGGGCGTTGGGGGGGGCGCTGCTGGTGGCGTTGGCCATCGTGGCGCCGACGACCTGGATCAACATGCGCAGCATCGTGCGCCCGGTGCAGCAAGCGCAGGCGCTGGCGGTGGCCATCGCACGTGGCGACCTGACCACCCGCGCCGACACCCGAGGCCAGGACGAACTGGCCGAGCTGATGCGCAGCCTGGCCGACATGCAGGCGTCGCTGGTGCGCACCGTGGGCGCCGTGCACGAGACTGCTGCACGGCTGCGCGCCACCGCCGAAGCGGTGGCCAGCGGCAGCCAGGACTTGGCGCAGCGCACCGAGCAGACCGCTGAACACCTGCGCCAGACGGCCGCCAGCATCGACGACCTGACGCGCCACGTGGCCTCAAGCAGCGAAGCGGCGCAGTCCGCCATCGAGCTGGCGCGCCGCAACGCCGACGTGGCCGAGCGTGGCGGGCGTGCCGTGGCCGACGTCGTGACGACGATGGACGGCATCCAATCGGCCAGCCGCAAAATCGCCGACATCATTGGCGTCATCGACGGCATTGCGTTTCAGACCAACATCCTGGCGCTCAACGCCGCCGTGGAAGCGGCCCGCGCGGGCGAGGCAGGGCGTGGTTTTGCGGTGGTGGCGGGCGAGGTGCGCCAACTCGCGCAGCGCAGCGCGCAGGCGGCCAAGGAGATCAAAACCCTCATCGAAGCCAGTGTGGCCAAGGTCAGCGCCGGCACCGAACAGGTGCACGCCGCGGGCGCGACGATCCGCGACATCGTGGCCAACGCCGAGCAAGTCTCGGCCTTCATCCGCGAAATCACCGCCGCCACCCAGCAACAGGCCCAGGGGCTGGCGCAAATCAACGCCGCCGTGGCCGAGGTGGACCAGATGACCGAACAAAACGCCGCGTTGGTGGCCCGCAGCACCGACACCGCCACCCATGTGCGCGCCCAGGCGCAGCGCCTGAGCGACATGGTGGCCGTCTTCCGCCTGCCCGGCGGCGCCGGGGGTGAACATGCGCCGCTGGTGCCGGCCCAGGTGCGCGGCCACGGCGACCCGTCCAGCTACCGCGGGCCTGAGCGGCGGCGGCTGAGCGCAGCGCAGGTTTGAGCCGAAATGAGGAGCTGATGATGGCGATACGCGATTGGAAGATTGGGATCCGGTTGGGGCTGGCGTTCGGGCTGATGATCGTGCTGATGCTGATGGTGTTCGTCGCCGCCTGGGTGGGCGCGCGAACCGTGGATCAGCATGTGCGCGCGTCCGATGCGATCACCGATGTGGCGTTTGCCGCCGAAAAGTGGACGGCGCTGACACGCCAGCAGGTGGCGCGCACGCAAGCGCTGGCGCGCTTTGGGGACAACCCAGAGCTGCTGGCGTATTTTCAGCAGCAAATCGCCGCGACGCGCGAGCAGGTGGATCAGCTCGAAAAGCAGGTGGCTGACAGCATTGGCCTGAGCAGCCAGCAAAGCGCGTTCGAGCGGGTGCGTCAGTTGCGCGCGGCGCAGATCGCGGTGCGCGACGAGGTGATGGCCGCGGTGCGCGCGGGCGACATGGAGCGTGCGCGTCAGTTGGCCGAGTCGCGCTACCAGCCCGCGGCGCAAGCCTACACCGCCGCGCAGCAGGCGCTCAGCGATGCCTTGGTCAAGGAAGCGGAACAACTGGTCGATCAGGCGCGCGAGGCGGCCCGCGTTGCGCAGTGGCTGGAACTGGCTGCCTTGGTGGTGGCGGTGGTGCTTGGGATCGGTGTGGCCGTGTCGTTGACGCGGGGCATCGTGCGGCCGTTGCGCGAGGCCGTGGCGGTGGCGGGCAGCATCGCCCAAGGCGACCTGACGCACCGCCTGCACACCAGCCGGGGCGACGAGGTGGGGGATCTGCTGCGCGCGCTGGACGCCATGCAGACCGCGCTGCGGCAGGCGTTTGCGCGCATCCGCGGCGCCTCCGACCAGGTGGCCAGCGCCGCGGTGCAAATCGCCCAAGGCAACCAGGACCTGTCGGCGCGCACCGAGAGCAACGCGGCGAGTTTGGAGCAGACGTCGGCGAGCTTGCAGCAACTCACCGACGGGGTGCGCCACAGCGCGGACGCGGCGCGCACGGCCAACCAGGTGGCGCAGCAAGCGGCCGACGCGGCGCAGCGTGGCGGCGCGGCGGTGCGCGAAGTGGTGGGCACGATGCAGGGCATCGACGCCAGCAGCCGCAAGATCGCCGACATCATTGGCGTCATCGACGGCATTGCGTTCCAGACCAACATCCTGGCGCTCAACGCCGCCGTGGAAGCGGCCCGTGCTGGCGAGGCAGGGCGTGGTTTTGCGGTGGTGGCGGGCGAGGTGCGCCAACTCGCGCAGCGCAGCGCGCAGGCGGCCAAGGAGATCAAAGCGCTGATCGAAGAGAGCGTGGCGCGGGTGCAGCAGGGCGGCCAGCAGGTCGAGACCGCGGGTCGCACGGTGGAGGAGATCGTGCAGGCCATCCAGCGCGTCGCGGACATGATTGGCGAAGTCACCGCGGCCACCGCCGAGCAAAGCGACAGCATCACGCAGGTCAACGCGGCGGTGTCGCAGTTGGACCAGGCCACGCAACAAAACGCGGCGCTGGTGGAGCAGGCCACGGCGGCGGCGGAGAGCCTGCGTCAGCAAGCGGCCGAGCTGCAGCGGGTGGTGGCGCAATTCCGCACGGGGGACAACCTGCCGGTGGCTGTCGAGCCAACGGCCACGTCCAAGCCGAGCTTGCCCAAGGTGGCGCCGCCACGCAAGCCGGCGGGGCCGCCCAAGCCGCTGCCCGGGGCGGCCGCGCGGCGTGAACCCTCGCTGCCCAAGCCGGCCCCGGCGACGGCCAAGGCCCCGGCTGCGGCGGCGTCCAAGGCGGGCCCGGCCCCCAAGCCTGCGGCCGCGGACGACGGTGAGTGGGAGACGTTTTGACCGTCGATTCCCTGACCACGCGCCATGACCGACTTCACCGTGACCCTGCCCGGCGTGGCCAGCGCCGCCGCTGACGAGGCCGTGCGCAGCGGGCGGCTGTCGGTGGCGCAGTTGCTCGACGCGCTGCAGCATGCGTTTGTGGTGCTGGACGCGCAGGGTCGGGTGGTGGGCTACAACACATGCGCGTTGCAGATGCTGGAGTTGCCGGCCGAGCTGATGCAGCGCGCCCCCCTGATCGACGACGTGGTGCGCTGGCAAGCCGCGCGCGGCGACCTGAAAGGCGATCCCGAGCGGCTCATCGAGCGCGTCTGGCACCACCTGCGGGCCACCCGTGCCAGCGGCCAACCCCACGTGTACAGCTACACCACCGCCAGCGGGCGCACGCTGCAGGGCGCCACGGTGGCCGTGCCGGGCGGCGGTTGGGCACGGGTGTACACCGACATTTCCAGGCACGCGCAGGCGCTGGCGCAGTTGCGCGACAGCGAAGAGCGCTTCCGCAGCCTCACGGAGCTGTCGGCCGACTGGTATTGGGAATGGGACGCCCAAGGTCGCTACACCCGGCTGGAAGGGCGCGTGGTGCGCGAGCAGGGCATCGCGCCGACGTTCATGGGGCGCACGCCGTGGGAGGTGCCGGCGGCCAACCGTCCCAAGCCCGAGGACTGGAAGCCCCTGCGCGACGCCGTGGCGCAGGGCCGACCGTTCAAGCGTTTTGAGATTCAGCGCACCTTACCGGACGGGCGTACCTACTGGTTTGCCATCAGCGGCGAGCCGGTGCGCGACGCCGCGGGGCGCTGCGTCGGCTGGCGCGGCATCGGGCGCGACGTCACCGCGCGCAAGAGCGCCGAGGCCACCATCCAGCGGCTGGCCTATTACGATGACCTCACGGGGCTGCTCAACCGGCGCGCGTTCCAGGACCGCCTGCGTCAGGCGCAGGCCAGCAGCGTGCGCAGCGGCCAGTGGGCGGCGCTGCTGTTCATCGACCTGGACGACTTCAAGGACGTCAACGACGCCTATGGTCACGCGGCGGGCGATGCCCTGTTGCGCGCGTGCGCCGAGCGGCTGCGTGCCGCGGTACGGGCCGAAGATACGGTGGGGCGGCTGGGCGGCGACGAGTTCGTGGTGCTGCTGGAAGATTTGCACGCGCAGCCCGATCAGGCGGCGTGGCGCGCGCAGCACGTGGCCGAAAAAATCCGCCAGGTGGTGCAGCAGCCGGTCGTCGTCGACGCGCACGACCTGACCGTCACGCCCAGCATCGGCATCACGTTGTTTGCCGGTCAGGATGAGAGCGCCGCCGACATCCTGGGCCGCGCGGACTTGGCGATGTACCACTCCAAGGCCGCCGGGCGCAACGCGGTGCAGTTTTTTGACCCGTCGATGCAGGCCACCGTGGTGCAGCGTGCGACGCTGCAGCGCGAGCTGCGCCACGGCCTGCGCGACGGCGAGTTGTGCCTGTACGGTCAGCCCATCGTGGACGTACGTGCCCAGGTGTGCGCCCAGGAGGTGCTGCTGCGCTGGCACCACCCGACGCGGGGTCTGGTGCCGCCGGGCGAGTTCATCCCGGTGGCCGAGCAAAGCGGGTTGATCATCCCCCTGGGGCAGTGGGTGCTGCAGCGCGCCTGCGGCTTGCTGGCCGCGTGGGCGCACGACCCGCAGCGCGCTGGCTGGACGCTGGCCGTCAACCTGAGCGCACGCCAGTTGCGCCAACCCGACTTCGTCGACACCGTGCGCCGCGCGCTGCACGAGGCGGGTGCCGATGCACGCCGGCTCAAGCTGGAGCTGACCGAGAGCCAATTGCTGCACGACGTCGAGGACACCATCGCCAAGATGGAGGCGCTGGCGGCGCTGGGTATCCAGTTTGCGCTGGACGACTTTGGCACCGGGTACTCGTCGCTGGCGTACCTTAAGCGCTTGCCGCTGACGCAGCTCAAGATCGACCGCAGCTTCGTGCGTGACCTGCTGACCGATCCCAACGACGCCGCCATCGCCCGCACCATCCTGCAACTCGCGCAGAGCCTGGAGATGGACGTCGTGGCCGAGGGCGTGGAGACGGCGGAACAGTTCGAGGTGCTGCGCGCGATGGGTTGCCGGCTGTTCCAGGGTTACCACTTCGGACGGCCGGTCCCGCTGGAACCCGCGCAGCCGTTGGGGCCGACCCCGACCGGTTTTGGCGTCACCATCATCGGCGCCGCATCCCCATCCCCCGCCTGATGCGGGCGCGACCCGTTGGGGCGGTGGGCGGTGCCCGGGGTTTGATGCAAGCGCTCAGGCGCCCGTGCCCGCCGCCGCGGCGCGTTGCCGCCACGCCAGCATCCACAACGCCAGCGCCATCACGGCCACCGGCACGGTGGAGCCGACGTTGAGCCACCACCAGCCCTGCGTCGTCACCAACGCCCCCGACGCGAACGAGGTGAGCGCCATCGTTGCGAACACGCCGAAGTTGATCAACGCCTGGGCGCGGTCTTTTTCCTCGGGGCGGTAGGCCTGCATGGCCAGCGTGGTGCTGCCGGTGAACAAAAAATTCCACCCCACCCCCAGCAGGAACAGCGCCACCACGAACTGCTGCAGGTCTTGCCCCGACAACGCGATGGCGATGCACGCCGCGTTGAGCGCCACGCCCGCGCCCATCACACGCAGCACGCCCCAGCGCTTGATCAGGTGGCCGGTGACAAAGCCGGGGGCGAACATGCCGATCACGTGCCACTCCAGCACCAAGGCCGCGTCGCTGAACGGCATGCCACAGGTTTGCATGGCCAGTGGCGTGGCGGCCATCAGCAGGTTCATGACCCCGTAGCCCAGCGCGGCCCCGAGCGCGGCCACGGCAAACCGTGGCTCGCGCAGCAGCGCCCAGGCGTTGCGGCCGCTGGCCCGTGGGCCGGCGGGGCGTGGCGGCTCGGCTGGGAAGCGGATCGCCGCCATGATCACCATCGACACCAGCGCCACCACGGCCAACGCCAAGTACGCCCCCAGAAACGGCACGCCCAGCACGTCGCGTGTGTGGTTGGCCAGGTTGGGGCCGGCGATGGCGCCGATCAAACCGCCGGCCAGCACCAGCGAGACGGCTTTTTCGCGCTCGCTTGGGGCGGCCAGCTCGCCGGCGGCAAAGCGGTACAGCTGCCCGTTGGCGCTGTAGTAGCCGGCCACCACGGTGGCGGTCACCAGCAGCGCAAAACTGCCCAGCCACACCGCCCAGGCCGCCAGCAAGGCTGACCCCAGCGCCACCAGCAAGCCGAGCTGAAACGCGCGCTGGCGGCCCCACCGCGCCTGGGCGCGCGCCACCCAACCGGTGGACAGCGCCCCGCCCACCACGTAGCCCATCACCGGCAGCGTGGCCATCCAACCCGCGGGCGCCAGCTGCAGCCCCACCAGCCCGTTGATGGCGATGAACACCACGTTGTTGGTCAGAAACAGGCCTTGCGCGGCGGCCAGCAGCCACAGGTTGCGGTTCATGGGGCGCTGTTATAGCGCATAGCGGTTGGCGGCAGCGCCGCCGGCTGGGGCTTCCGCGGGGCGGGGAGCTTTCTACAATGCAGCCCATCGCGCCCTCGCTTGCGCCTGGGCATCCACAACGCGCAGGAGGACACCCCATGGTTCCGCACCTCGTCACCGCGCTGACCGGCCCCATCAACGAGCTGGAGCAGCGCATCCTCGAGTCCACCCCGGTCATTGAGCGCTGGTTTCGCCTGGAATGGATGGAGCACACGCCGCCGTTTTACACCTCGGTGGATATTCGCAACGCTGGCTTCAAACTGGCCCCGGTGGACACCAACCTGTTTCCCGGCGGCTGGAACAACCTGACCAACGAAATGCTGCCGCTGGCCGTGCAGGCGGCCATGGCGGCGATCGAAAAAATCTGCCCCGAGGCCAAAAACCTGTTGCTGGTGCCGGAAAACCACACCCGCAACATGTTTTACCTGATGAACGTGGCGCAGTTGCAGCGCATTTTTTATTCGGCCGGGCTCAACGTGCGCATCGGCTCGCTCAACCCCGAGGTCAAGGAACCCACGCCGATCGACCTGCCCAACGGCGAGCGCATCGTGCTGGAGCCCATCATCCGCCAGGGGCGCCGCATCGGCCTGAAGCACTTCGACCCGTGCACCATTCTGCTCAACAACGACCTCAGCGCTGGCGTGCCGGGCATGCTGGAGGACCTGCACGAGCAGTACGTGCTGCCCCCGCTGCACGCGGGCTGGCACGTGCGGCGCAAGAGCAACCACTTCCGCGCTTACGAGGAGGTTGCCAAGCGCTTTGGCAAGTTGGTCGGCATCGACCCGTGGCTGATCAACCCCATGTTCGCGCACTGCGGCCAGGTCAACTTTGCCGAAGGCACGGGGTTTGAGTGCCTGCAGTCCAACGTCGACGCGCTGCTGACCAAAATCCGCCGCAAGTACAAGGAGTACGGCATCCAGGAGCGGCCCTTCGTCGTCGTCAAGGCCGACAACGGCACCTACGGCATGGGGGTGATGATGGTGCGCGACGCCGCGGAACTGAGCAACCTCAACCGCCGCACCAAGAACAAAATGAATGTCATCAAGGACGGCCAGCAGGTCAGCGACGTCATCATCCAGGAGGGCGTCATGACGCACGAGCGCATCCACGACGCCGTGGCCGAGCCGGTGGTGTACATGATGGACCGCTACGTGGTTGGGGGGTTTTACCGCGTGCACGCCGAGCGCGGCGTGGACGAAAACCTCAACGCCCCTGGCGCCAGCTTTGTGCCCCTGGCGTTCGAAAAAAGCGCGCTGCAGCCGCAGCCCGGCAGCAAACCCGGGGCCAGTGTGCCCAACCGGTTTTACATGTACGGCGTGGTGGCGCGGCTGGCCATGTTGGCCGCGGCCTACGAGCTGGAAGCCACCGACCCGGAGGCCGAGCACGATGCCTGAGCCAGCGTTCTGGCACGGTCGGCGCGTGCTGGTGGTGGCCGACCCGCTGCACACCTTCGTCACCTACAAGGATAGCACCTACGCGATGATGCGCGAACTGGCGCGCCGCGGGGCCCGGCTGGCCGCGTGCGAGCCGCAGCACCTGCAGTGGGGCAGCGGCGGCCCGGTGACGGCGTGGGTGCGCGACCTCGAGCTGCGCGACGACGCGCACGATTGGTTCCACGTGTGCGCGCAGGCGCGCGAGCCGCTGCACAGCTTCGATGCGGTGCTGATGCGCAAGGACCCCCCGTTCGACGCCGAATATTTCTACGCCACGCACCTGCTGCAGCAGGCTGAGCGCGACGGCGCGCGCGTGTTCAACGCCCCGGCCGCGCTGCGTGACCACCCGGAAAAGCTGGCGGTGATGGAGTTTGCCGCGTTCGCGCCGCCGACGCTGGTGACGCGCTCGGCCGAGGCGATCCGTGCCTTTCATGCCGAGCACCGTGACATCATCCTCAAGCCGCTGGATGGCATGGGCGGGCGCGGCATTTTCCGCGTCGGACCGGATGGCCTCAACCTCGGCGCGATCGTCGAGACGCTGACCCAGCACGGCCACACCACGATCATGGTGCAGCGCTTCGAGCCCGCCATCGCGCAGGGCGACAAGCGCGTGCTGATCATCGGCGGCGAAGCGGTGCCGTACGCGCTGGCGCGCATCCCCCAAGGCGGCGAGGTGCGCGGCAACCTGGCCGCCGGAGGCAAGGGGGTGGCGCAGCCGCTGACCGAAGCGGAGTGGGCGATTGCCCGCGCGCTGGGGCCGACGCTGGCGGCGCGTGGTCTGCTGCTGGTGGGGTTGGACGTCATCGGCGGCTACCTGACCGAGGTCAACGTCACCAGCCCGACGTGCTTTCAGGAAATCACCCAGCAAACGGGGTTCGATGTCGCGGCGCGCTTCGTCGACGCTTTGCAGGCGGCGCTGACGCCGGCCCAGGGATGACCACGATGGGTCGTGGTGGCGCTGGCCCGGTCAGGCCGACGGTGTGGCGGGGGCTGTTCCTGCTGTGGGCGGGCGGGGTGACGGTGCTGTCCTTGACGCCGGTGCAGCACCTGCCACCCCAGGTGTTCGACGTGTGGGACAAAGCGCAGCACGCGCTGGCCTTCGCCGCGCTGGCGGTGTTGGCCCGGCTGGCGTGGCCTCAGGCGCACACGGCCAAGGTGGTGCTGGCGTTGCTGGCGCACGGCGCGGCCATCGAGGTGGCCCAAGCCGCCACCGGCTGGCGCCATGGGGACGTGGCCGACTGGATCGCCGATGCGGTGGGCGTGGCGCTGGGCTGGGTCGGGTTGACCGTGGCACGCGGCCTCAGTGCGACGTGGCGCGCGACACGAGGTTGAGCACCAGCACACCGGCGACGATCAGCCCGATGCCGACCCAGCCGGCCAGGTCGATCCGCTGACCGTACAGCACCGCGGCGGCCAACGTGATCAGCACGATGCCCAGCCCCGACCACACCGCGTAGGTGATGCCCACGGGGATGTGACGCAACACCAGGGACAGGCAGTAAAACGACACCCCGTAGCCCACCACGACCACGAGAGACGGCTGCCACCGCGTCAAGCCGTCGCTGGCTTTGAGCGCCGTGGTGGCGATCACCTCGCTGACGATGGCCAGCGCCAGCAACAGCCACGGTTTCATCGTTCCTGCGTTGGCGTCCATCAGAGTTTTTCGGTTTCGCCGGCCTTGGGCTGCCAAGTGAGGAGCCGCCGCTCGACGCGCCCGACCAGGGCATCCAGCACCAGGGCGAACGCGGTCAGCACCAGGATGCCCGCCATCACCGTGTTGATGTCGAAGGTGCCTTCGGCCTGCAGAATCAGGTAGCCCACGCCTTGGCTGGAGCCCAGGTATTCGCCCACCACCGCCCCCACGAAGGCCAGCCCAACCGAGGTGTGCAGCGAGCTGAACACCCAGCTCGTGGCGCTGGGCAGGTAAACGTAGCGCAGCAACTGGCGTGGGCTGGCGCCCAGCATACGCGCGTTGGCCAGCACCACCGGGCTGACTTCCTTGACGCCTTGGTAGACGTTGAAAAAGACGATGAAGAACACCAGCGTCACGCCCAGCGCCACTTTGGAGCCGATGCCCAGCCCGAACCACACCGAAAAGATCGGCGCCAGGATGATGCGCGGCATCGAGTTGAGCGCTTTGATGTAGGGCTCCAGGATCGCCGAGGCCATGGGCGACAGCGCCAGCCACAGCCCGGCGGCCAGCCCGGCGACCGAGCCGATGCCGAACGCCAGCAAGGTCTCGGCCAGCGTGACACCCAAGTGACGGTAGATGTCGGCGTCCACGACGAACCAGACCCAGATGCGCTGCAGCACCTTGAGCGGCTCACCAAAGAAAAACGCCGCTTGGCGGTCGTTGTCGAACAGCAACGGCGGGATCAACCCGGGCTGCGTGAGCACATGCCACAGCACGAACAGCACCGCCAGCAACCCGATCTGCCACAGACGCAGGTTGCCAGGGCGGGGGCGCATGCGGGACCACATCGTGTCGTCGTCTCCTTCGGTGGGGGTCAGGCGGCGCGCAACTGCTGCTGGTAGCCTTTGAGCACTTCGTCGCGCAGCACCGCCCAGATAGCGGCGTGCAGCTCCAAAAAGCGCGGCGTCACTTTGACTTCGGCCACGTCGCGCGGGCGCGGGATGTCGATGGCGAAAGCGCCGATGGGGCGTGCCGCCGGGCCGGCGCTCATCACCACCACGCGGTCGCTCATCGCGATGGCCTCGTCCAGATCGTGGGTGATGAACAGCACCGCCTTGCGCTTGGCCTGCCACAGCGCCAGCAGCTCGTTTTCCATCAACTGCCGGGTCTGGATGTCCAGCGCTGAGAAGGGCTCGTCCATCAGGATGATGTCGGGGTCCAGCGCCAGCACCTGCGCCAGGCTTGTGCGCTTGCGCATGCCGCCGCTCATTTGGTGCGGGTAGCGGTCGCCGAAGGCGCCCAGGCCGACCCGGCGCAACCACGCTTGGGCCAGCGCACGCGCGTCGGCCGCCGGCGTGCCGCGAAACTCCAGCCCCGCCATCACGTTGCCCAGCGCCGTGCGCCACGGCATCAGGCTTTCGGCTTGGAACATGTAGCCAGCGCGGGTGTTGAGGCCCACCAGCGGCTGGCCAAAGACGCGCACCGTGCCGCGGCTGGGCGCCAGCAGCCCTGCCGCGACGTTGAGCAACGTGCTCTTACCACAGCCGGTGGGGCCGACCACGCTGACAAACTCGCCCGCACCGACGGTCAGGTCCACCCCCTGCACCGCGGTGTAGCGCTGCCCGGGGGCGTCTGGGCTGATGAAGGTGCAGGCCACGTCCTGCAGCTCGATCGCCGGAGTCGTCACGTCAGCCCTTGGGGTACTTGGCATTGGCCTTGTGCGCGAAGGCGTTGGTGTAGGTGGCGGCCAGGTCCAACTTGGCACTGGCCAGCTTGTCGTCCACGCTGGCCAGCGCACGCAGGGCCGTTTCGGGCCCCTTGGGCGGGATCAGCCCGTCGGGCGACAGCGCGGGCTTGGCGGCGAGGAAGCCGTCGATGTACACCGCCCGGTCACCCAGCAGGTAGCTTTCGGGCACAACCTTGATGATGTCGCCCGGACCGGCTTGCTGGATCCACTTGTTGGCGCGCACCATGGCGTTGGTCAGGGCCTGCACCGTCGCGGGATGCTTGTCGACGAAGGTCACCGGAGCGTACAGGCAGCCCGCCGGCATCGGGCCGCCAAAGACTTTTTCAGCCTCGGCGGGCTTGCGCGTGTCCACCACCACCTGCAGGTCACCCGAGCGCTGCAGCAGCGTGATGACCGGGTCCAGGTTGCTGATGGCATCGATTTGCCCGGCCCGCATGGCCGCCACCGCCCCGTTGCTCGCCCCCACCCCGATGACGCTGACGTCACTGGGTTTGAGCCCCGCCTTGGCCAGCACGAAGTTGAGCATGATGTGCGTGGAGCTGCCCGGGGCCGTGACACCAATCTTTTTGCCTTTGAGGTCGGCCACGGTCTTGAAACCCGGCAGCGTCTTGGGGTTGACGCCCAGCACGATCTGCGGCGCCAGCCCCTGCAGCACGAAGGCACGCATCGGCTGCCCCTTGGCCTGCATGTTGACGGTGTGCTCGAAGGCACCCGAGACCACGTCGGCGCTGCCACCCACCACGGCTTGCAGCGCACGGGCGCCGCCGGCGAAGTCGACGATGGTGACGTCCAGTCCCTCGGCCTTGAAGTAGCCGAGCTGCTCAGCGATCGTCAGTGGCAGGTAGTACAAGAGGTTTTTGCCCCCGACCGCGATCGTGACCTTGGGCTTTTCCAGCGCCTGGGCGTGCCCCCAGGGGCTGATGTTGACCGTGGTCAGGGCGGCGGCCGTGGCCAGCAGTTGGCGTCGTCGCATGGTGGTTGTCTCCTCAGCAAAATGGCCGTGCTTGGGCACCCGAACACTGTAGCGTAAAACTCCGGGCCGGCGTGTCGTGTCGGCGTGGCGCGGGGGTCAGCGCTGGGGCGCCAAAGCGCGTGCGCTGACCAGGGCCAACGCGCACACGGCCGTCAGCAGCCCGAACGTTTCGGCGAACGCGGCCAGGCGCGCCTCGGTCAGCACCGCGCTGGCCGCGTCCAGGGTGGCCCCGTGCGCACGCAAACGCCACTCCAGAAACACCCCGCACACGCTCACCCCTGCGGCGCCGCCCAGCATGCGCAGCACGTTGATGGCGCTGGAGCCCTGCGCCAGCGCCGCTGCGGGCAGGCCGCGCATCGCCCCGAGGTTGAGCGAGGGCAGCACGAACCCAAGGCCCACGCGCCCCAGCACCGCCAGCAGCACCAGCACCGGCAATGGCGTGTCCAGCCCAACCAGCCCGAAGGCGGCGAACGAGGCTGTCAGCAGGGCCAACCCCACGCTGACGAGGCGGTGGGCCGGTTGGCGGTCGGCCAAGCGGCCCACGACGGCGATGGTCAGCGCCAGCACCAACCCCGCCGGCAGCAGCAACGTGCCTACGTAGGCCGCGGGCAGGCCCAGGCCGAGCTGCAGGTACACCGGAAACAGGTAGGTGGACCCAAACAGGGCCGCGCCGTAGATCAGCGACACCACGCTGCCGGCGGCAAACGCCCGGTGCGTGAACACGCCCAGGTGCATCAGCGGCGGCGGCGCGCCCAGACGCGCCCGGCGGCGTTGCCAGGCCACGAACGCGGCCAGCAGCGCCACGGCGGCCGCCAGCAGCGCCGTGGTCTGCGCCGGAGGTCCCCCGTGCAACCCTGCCAGGCCCAGCAGCAAGGCCAGGGTGGCCGCCGAGGCCAGCCCCAGCCCACCCACGTCCAGCGGCAGCCCCGGCTGGGCCGGCACGCCGCCGGGCGCGGTCACCGGCACGTAGCGCCGCGCCAGCCACCACGACAACAGGCCGAACGGCACCACGAGGAAAAAAATCGAGCGCCACCCCAGCGCCTGCACCAGCACGCCGCCCACGCTGGGGCCCAACGCTGGCGCCAACACCACCCCCATGCCGAACAGGCCGCTGGCGCGCCCTTGTTCGTGGGGCTCGAACGCACGCAGGATGATGACGGCCGGAATGGGCTGCACGATGCCAGCGGCCACCCCCTCGGCCAACCGGGCGGCCAGCACCAGCGCGTAGTGGTCGGCCAGCCCCCCCACGACCCCGCCGGCCACCAGCACCGCCATGCACAGCACGTAGGTGCGCCGAAAACCAAACCGCGCCAGCATCCAGGGCGTGGTCAGCATCGCCACCACCGACGCCGCCATGAACCCCGAGGTGACCCACTGCGCCTGGTCTTGCCCGAGGTGAAAGTGGTGGCTCAGGTCGGGGATGGCGACGTTGACCACGGTGGACGACACCAGCGCCGCCATCGCGCCGATCATCACCGACAGCAGCAACCGCCAGCGGTAGCGCGGTCCGTAGCGCGCACGCAGCGCGTGCAGGCTGCCCGGGGGGTGGGGGGGAGGCGGCGGCGCGTCGGTCAGGCTCACGCCGCCATCGTAGCGGCTTCTACAATGCCGGCATGAGCTTTGTTGACATGCTGCTGCGCGCCGAGGCGCGCCACCGTTCGCGCCTGTGCGTGGGGCTCGACCCGGACCCGGGCCGGCTGCCGGGCCGCTGGCGCGGCGACGCGGCGCACCTGTACGATTTTTGCGCCGCCATTGTGGACGCCACCGCCGACCTGGTGTGCGCCTACAAGCCGCAGATCGCCTACTTCGCCGCGTGCGGCGCCGAGGACCAGCTCGAGCGCCTGATGGCGCACATCCGGGTGACGGCGCCCGAGGTGCCGATCATCCTCGACGCCAAGCGCGGCGACATCGGCAGCACGGCCGAGCAGTACGCGCGCGAGGCCTTCGAGCGCTACGGCGCGGATGCGGTGACGTTGTCACCGTTCATGGGCTTCGATTCCATCGAGCCGTACCTGCGCTACCCGGGCAAGGGGGTGTTTTTGCTGTGCCGCACCAGCAACCCCGGCGGCGATGACCTGCAGGCGCAGCGGCTGGCCGACGTGCCGGGCCAGCCGCGGCTGTACGAACATATTGCCACGCTGGCCCAGGGGCCGTGGAACCGCAACGGCCAGATGGGCCTGGTGGTGGGCGCGACGTACCCGACCGAGATTGAGCGTGTACGGGCGCTGGCGCCCACGGTGCCGCTGTTGATCCCCGGCGTCGGGGCGCAAGGGGGGGATGCCGCCACCACGGTGCGCGCCGGTTGGCGTGGCGACGCCCTCGGTCGCACCACCGGGCCGGTGGTGGTCAACTCGTCGCGCGCCATTCTGTACGCCAGCGGGGGCGAGGACTTCGCCACCGCCGCGCGCGCCGAGGCCGAGCGCACGCGCGCGGCGCTGTGGCTGGCGCCGGCCTGACCTGCGTCGGTCAGGCCCCGCAGCGGCGCGCCGGGGGCGTGGCCTGTGGCGGTGTTGGCCCGGCCGGGCTGCAGCGCACGAGCGCCACGGAGATGTTGTCGCGCCCCCCAGCCTCGTTGGCCGCTTGCACCAGGCGCTGCGCGGCCTCGTCCAACGGGCCGTGGGCGCGCAACACGGCGGCGATCGCGGGGTCGTCGAGCGCGTCGGTCAGACCGTCGGTGCACAGCAGCAGGGTGTCGCCGGCGGCCAGGTCGAACTCGGCCACGTCCGCCCACAGCATCGGCCCCACGCCGACCGCGCGTGTGACCAGGTTGCGGTAGCCGGCGGCGCGCGCGAGTTCCGGTGGCAGCAGCCCGGCGTCGATGTGCTGCTGCACCAGCGAATGGTCGCGCGTGAGCAACGCCAACTGACCCTGGCGCAGCCGGTACAGGCGCGAGTCGCCGACGTGCGCCACCACCGCGTGGGCGTTCGGGCTGAGCAGCACCGCCACGACGGTCGTGGCCATGCCGCGCTGGGCGGGGTGTTGTTGGGCGTGCGCCCACACCGTGTGGTTGGCCGAGCCAAGGGCGTCTTGCAACCGCTGCGCCGCCGGGGCATCGGCCGGTGCGTAGGTCAGCGCGGCGCGCAGGCCGTCGCAGCACAGGCGGCTGGCCACTTCGCCGGCGTTGTAGCCCCCCATGCCATCGGCCACCACGACCAAGCCCAGCGCGGGGTCGATCAGCACGGCGTCTTCGTTGTTGGCGCGCACCCGCCCCGGGTCCGAGGCGCAGGCGTACTGAAACGTCAAGGGGGCGGCGGGCGTCGGCATCGTGGCCCGCAGTGTAGCGCGGGCGCCAGCCAGCCGGCCGCAACAACAAGCCCCGCCGCAGCGGGGCTGGCGTGGTTGATGGCGAAGGCGCACGACGTGCGGCTGCACGCCCCCGCCGTGGCGCAGCGCCTTACAGCAAGCTCTTGAGCAGCTTGCCCATCTCGGACGGGTTGCGCGTGACCTTGAAGCCGCACTCCTCCATGATGGCGAGCTTGGCTTCGGCGGTGTCGGCGCCGCCCGAAATCAGCGCCCCGGCGTGGCCCATGCGCTTGCCCGGGGGCGCGGTGACGCCGGCGATGAAGCCCACGACCGGCTTTTTCATGTGGTCCTTGCACCAGCGCGCGGCTTCGGCCTCGTCCGGACCGCCGATTTCGCCGATCATGATGACGGCGTCCGTGTCGGGGTCGTCGTTGAACATCTTCATCACGTCGATGTGCTTGAGGCCGTTGATCGGGTCACCGCCGATGCCCACCGCCGAGCTTTGGCCCAGGCCCAGCTCGGTGAGTTGCGCCACGGCCTCGTAGGTCAGCGTGCCCGAGCGCGACACCACGCCGATGCGGCCCTTGCGGTGGATGTGGCCGGGCATGATGCCGATCTTGATCTCGTCGGGCGTGATCAGGCCCGGGCAGTTGGGGCCCAGCAGCAGGGTTTTCTTGCCGCCGGCGGCCTCCTTGGCCTTCATCTTGTTGCGCACCATCAGCATGTCGCGCACGGGGATGCCCTCGGTGATGCACACCACCAGGTCCAGGTCGGCTTCGACGGCCTCCCAGATGGCGTCGGCCGCGCCGGCCGGCGGCACGTAAATCACGCTGACGGTGGCGCCGGTGGCTTCCTTGGCTTCGCGCACGCTGGCGTAGATGGGGATGCCCTCGAAGTCCTCACCGGCCTTCTTGGGGTTGACGCCAGCGACGAAGCAGTGTTTGCCGTTGGCGTAGTCGCGGCACATGCGCGTGTGGAACTGGCCGGTCTTGCCCGTGATGCCTTGGGTGATGACCTTGGTGTTCTTGTCGATCAGGATGGACATGGTGTGCAACTCCGAACGCTTCACTTGGCCCCGGCGGCCGCGGCGACCACCTTTTGCGCCGCTTCGGCCATCGTGTCGGCGCTGATGATGGGCAGGCCCGATTCGGCCAACATCTTTTTGCCCAGGTCTTCGTTGGTGCCCTTCATGCGCACCACCAGCGGCACCTTCAGGCCGACCGCGCGCGCCGCGGCGATGACGCCCTCGGCGATGACGTCGCAGCGCATGATGCCGCCAAAGATGTTGACCAGGATGGCCTTGACGTTGGGGTTGCGCAGCATGATCTTGAAGGCCTCGGTGACCTTCTCGGTGGTGGCGCCGCCGCCGACGTCGAGGAAGTTGGCCGGCTCACCGCCAAACAGCTTGATGGTGTCCATCGTGGCCATGGCCAGACCGGCGCCGTTGACCAAGCAGCCGATGTTGCCGTCCAGGCTGATGTAGGCCAGGTCGTATTTGCTGGCCTCGACCTCGGCCGGGTCTTCTTCGTCGAGGTCGCGCAGCGCCACGATTTCGGGGTGACGGAACAGCGCGTTGGAGTCGAAGTTGAACTTGGCGTCCAGCGCGATCAGGTTGCCCTTGCTGTCGCGGTTGAGCGGGTTGATCTCGACCAGCGAGGCGTCCGTCTCCATGTAGCAGCGGTACAGGTTTTTGAACAACGGCACCGCTTGCTGGGCCGTGTGGCCTTCCATGCCGATGCCCTGCGCCAGTTGCTGCGCTTGCTCATCGGTCAGACCCACCAGCGGGTCGATGAAGATCTTGACGATTTTGTCGGGCGTCTTGGCGGCCACCTCCTCGATGTCCATGCCGCCTTCGCTGGAGGCGATCATGGCCACCTTCTGCGTGGCACGGTCGGTCAGCACCGAGACGTAGTACTCCTTGCCGATGTCGGCGCCCTCTTCGATGTACAGGCGGCGCACCTTTTGGCCTTCGGGGCCGGTTTGGTGCGTCACCAACTGCATGCCCAGCATCTTGCTGGCGAGTTCGCGCACCTCGTCGATGCTGCGCGCGAGCTTGACGCCACCGCCTTTGCCGCGTCCGCCGGCGTGGATCTGGGCCTTGACGACCCACACCGGGCCGCCCAGTTTTTGGGCGGCTTCCACCGCCTCTTGCACCGTGAACGCCGGGATGCCACGCGGCACCGGCACGCCGTATTGACGCAAGATGTCCTTGCCTTGGTACTCGTGAATCTTCATGGGAGTCGAGGTCCGTTGGGGGGCAAACGGCAAAACTGTATCATGGTGCGCTGCACCAACCTGAAACGACGCTGACATGCCTGGGCACCGTCGCGCGCCGCGATGGTACGCCCATGCGCAAGGCTGCTTCCCCCGGGGGTATTCTCATGCACCGCATCTTCATCGACGGCGAGGCCGGCACCACCGGGCTGCAGATCCGCCAACGGCTGCAAGCCATCGCCGGCCTGGAGCTGCTGGCCATCGCGCCCGAGCAGCGCAAAGACCCGCAGGCCAAGCGCGCGTTGATGGCGCAGGCCGATCTGGTCATCCTGTGTCTGCATGACGATGCGGCGCGCGAGTCGGTGGCGATGATCGATGCGTTGCGCGCCGACCGCGGGCGCGCGCCGCGCGTCATCGACGCGTCCACCGCGCACCGGGTGGCGCCGGGGTGGGTGTACGGCTTCGCCGAACTCGCGCCCGGGCAGGCCGAGGCCATCCGCAGCGCCGACCGTGTGGCCAACCCCGGCTGCTACGCCACCGGCGCCATCGCGCTGATCCGACCGTTGGTCGAGGCGGGCTTGGTGCCGCCCGACCACCCGCTGTGCCTGCCCAGCGTCAGCGGCTACACGGGCGGGGGGCGTGCGATGATCGAGGCCTACGAGTCGGGCCAGGCGCCTGCGTTCGAGCTGTACGCGCTGGGCCTCAACCACAAGCACCTGCCGGAGATCATGGCCTACACCGGCCTGCGTCGCCGCCCGCTGTTCGTGCCGTCGGTGGGCAACTTCGCGCAGGGCATGCTGGTGCAACTGCCGTTGCACCTGGAGACGCTGCCGGGCACGGTGCGCGTGCACGACCTGCACGAGGCGCTGGCGGCGCACTACGCCGGCAGCACCTGGGTGCGCGTGCTGCCCCCCACCGAAGACGGCAAGCTCGACGCCGTCGCGCTGGCGGGGCAGGATCACCTGGAGCTGCGCGTCTTCGGCAACGAGCAACACCGCCACGCGGTGCTGGTGGCGCGGCTGGACAACCTGGGCAAAGGCGCCAGCGGTGCGGCGGTGCAAAACCTGCGCTTGATGCTGGGCGTCTGAGGCCGCGGTGGCCATCAGGCGTCGATCAGCACCCCTGCAGCAACGCGTGCGGCCCCGCTGGTGCACAGCTCGTCGATCAAGCCGCGCAGCCAGACGTCGAAAGGCGGTTGGCCGCCGTCAGCGGCGTGCAGCCGCACCAGGTAGGGCACCTCGCGCGCCCAGCCCAGCACGTCGGCCAACGGGCGACGCTGCCACTGCAGCAGCTTGAACTTGAGCAGCACCTTGAGGCCGTGGCGACGGTGGCGCGCGGGGTCGGCGCGAAACGCCTGCAGGCGCTGCCGCGCAACCTCCAGGGCGGCGGCCACCGGGGCGGCGGGGCCGGGCCCACGGTGGCTGGCGTCGCCAAACGGGCTGCCGTGGCCGGGGATGACGATGCACGGCGCCAGCGCTTCGATGACGTTGAGCGTGGCGGCGACGGCATCAAAGCCCGGCTCGCCGTCCAGTTCCGGAAAGACCACGCCAAAGCCGTGTTGCCACAGCGCGTCGCCGCTGATCAGGGTGCGTGAGTCCGGCTCGAACAGCATCACGGCGTCGGGGTCGTGCCCGGGGGCGGCGTGCACCTGCCAGTGGTGGTGGCCCAGCGGCACCGTGGAGCCGGGCGGCAGCACGGCGTCGAAGCGAAAGCGCGCGCAGCACTGCCCGGTGGCGCGGTAGCTCAGGCGCGCCTCGTCCCACACCCGCACGGCCTCGGCTTGCCCGGGGGGAATGGCGGTGTGCAGCCCTGGGTAGCGTGCCTGCAGCGCGGCGTTGCCGCCGCAGTGGTCGCTGTGCAGGTGGGTGTTGAGCAGCCGCTGCAAGGGGCGCCCGCCCAGCGCGTGCTCGACCAGCGCCAGCGTCTGCGCCGCGTGCGTGACGTAGCCGCTGTCCACCAGCGCCGTGCCGTGCGCGCCGTCGAACACGATGTTGTTGGCCGACAGCCAGCCGCGCTCCAGCACGCGCACACCGGGGGGTAGGGCAAGGCTGGGCATCGCGGCGGCTCAGGCGGTGGCGGCGGTCCCGCTCGTGGGCGCCACCGCGGGCGGAGCCGGCGCATCGGCGGGTGCGCACACCACGCGATCGCGGCCGTGCGTCTTGGCGTCGTACAGGGCGGCGTCGGCGCGCGCAATGGTGGCTTCCAGCGCGCCGCCGGGGTCAGCGTGCGGGTCGTGGCCGTTCATTTGGGCCACGCCGATGCTGACCGTGTAAGCCGGCAGCCCCGCCCCCAGCGCTTGGGCGCGGATGCGCTCGGCCAGGGCGCAAGCGGCCTCAGTACCGGTGTCGGGCAGCAGCACGACAAATTCCTCGCCCCCGTAGCGGCCGAAGCGGTCGGTGGCGCGCAGCGACTGGCGCACGCGCTGCGCAAAGTCGCGCAGCACGCGGTCACCCATGGGGTGGCCGTGGGTGTCGTTGATGCGCTTGAAGTGGTCCAGGTCCAGCATCAGCAGCGTCAGCGGGCCGCCCTGACGCCGCTGGCGCAGCACCTCGTGCAGCGCCGCGTTCCACCACGCCGCCCGCGTCATGGCGCCGGTTAGGCTGTCGTGCGAGGCCAGTTCGCGGATGTGCTGCTGCAAGCGCTGCTGCGACAGCAGCACGAACCCGATACCCTCGCCCAGCAGGGCAAAGGCGTAGCTGATCAAGTACACGTTTTGCAGCGGGCTGGGGATGAGCAGGTCGCTGTCAGCCGCTTCCATGGGCGCCGTGGCGCTGCGCACGACCAACGCGACGATGCTGAACGCGATCCAGAACGATAGAAACTGGCTGGCGAAGGTGCTGCGGTCGTGCCGCCACACCACGCGCAGGTGCGCCCATTGCACCAGGGCCATCAGGCCGGGCACCACGGTCAGGCGCACCGCGTAGTGCGGCCACACGGCGCTGAACAGCAGCAGAACCAGCGCGCAGGCCGCCAGCAACGCCCATGGCCAGCGCGGCAACGGCTCGCCCCAGTAGCGGCACGTGCCCAAGTACATGGCCGTCATGCCGCCGATGACCAACACGTTGCCTAGCACGATGCTGACGGGCGCGCCGATGATGCCGCGCAAGGCCAGCAGCACGGTGCCCACGAAGATGGCCAGCGGCCCCACGCTCCACCACTGGGCTGCGCCCAGCAGCGCGCGGTTTTGCCGCCAGACGTGCTGCAACACCACCGAGGTCAGCACCCCGATGGCGCCCAGCAGCAGCACCAACGCCCGCAAATCCAGCTCGCCCATGGCCACCCCATCCCACGCGTCCAGCGCTGCCAGTGTAGCGCGCGGGCGTTGCGGATCAAGCCTTGCCGCGCAGCTCGCGGCGCAGGATTTTGCCGACATTGCTCTTGGGCAGCTCCTCGCGGAATTCGATGTATTTCGGGCGCTTGTAGCCGGTCAGGTTGTCGTGGCAAAAACGCATCACCTGCTCCTCGGTCAGCGTGGGGTCGCTGCGCACGACATACAGCTTGACCGCCTCGCCCGAGTGGGGGTCGGGCACGCCCACCGCGGCGCATTCCAGCACGCCGGGGCAGGTGGAGACGACGTTGTCGATTTCGGTCGGGTACACGTTGAAGCCCGACACGATGATCATGTCCTTCTTGCGGTCGACGATGCGGATGTAGCCGCGCTCGTCCATGATGCCGATGTCGCCCGTGCGCATGTAGCCGTCGGCCGTGAAGACGTTGGCCGTCTCCTCGGGCCGGTTGTAGTAGCCGCGCATGACGTTGGGGCCACGGATGCAGATTTCGCCGGCGGTGCCGGGTGGCAGATCACGCCCGTCGTCGTCCTTGATGGCGATCTCCACGCTGGGCAAGGGCAGGCCGATGGTGCCCGAAAATTCGGTGGCGGTGACCGGGTTGTTGGTGCCGATGGCGCAGGTTTCACTCATGCCCCAGCCTTCGATCATCGTGCAGCCGGTGACCTTTTTCCACTGGCGCGCCGTGCCCTCGGACGCCGCCATGCCACCGGCTTGCGACAGCACGAGGCTGGAAAAATCAAGCTGCCGAAAGCGTGCGTTGGCCAGCAGCCCGTTGAACAGCGTGTTGACCGCGGGCAGCACGTGGAACGGGCGGCTCTTGAGCACTTCGACGAATTTGGGGATGTCGCGCGGGTTGGGGATCAGCGTGGCGTGCGCGCCTTGGCGCATCACCAGCAGCATCAGCGTCAGCGCAAAGATGTGGTACAGCGGCAGCGCCATGATGTGGTTGGTGCGCCGCGCATCGCCCACCTTATCCAGCGCCGGCTGAAACCACGCTTCGGCCTGCAAGATGGCGGCCACGACGTTGCCGTGGGTCAGGATCGCGCCTTTGGACAGGCCGGTGGTGCCGCCGGTGTACTGCAGGAACGCGATGCTGTCGCGGTTGACCTGCGCGGGCTTGAGGGTGAGCGCCTCGCCCTGGCGCAAGGCGCGGCGGAACGACACGATGGTGCGCGATCCGCGCGGGCCCTGCAGCGGCAGCTTGAACGCCGGCACCAGCTTGGCCACGTGGCGCACCAGGAACGTCATCCAGCGTCCGTACCAGGGGCCCAGCAGGTCGCCAAAGCTGGCCACCACCACGTGCTCGATCGGGCTGCGGTCGATGACTTCTTCCAACGTGTGGGCAAAGTTTTCCAGGATGACAATGGCCTGCGCGCCACTGTCGTTGAGCTGGTGTTCCAACTCGCGCGCGGTGTACAGCGGGTTGACGTTGACGCAGGTGTAGCCGGCGCGCAGCACGGCCGCCATCGTGACCAAAAATTGCGGCAGGTTGGGCAGCATGATGGCCACGCGCGCACCCGTGGGCAGCCCGAGCGACTGCAGGTACGCGCCCAGCGCGGTGCTGAGGCGGTCCAGCGCACCGTAGGTCATCCAGCGGTCCATGCACACCGACACGGGGTCGTGCGCGCTGCGTCGGAACGCCTGCTCCAGCAGCTCCACCAGCGAGGTGTATTGGGTCGGATCGATGTCGGCGGGCACGCCGCTGGGGTAGCTTTGCAGCCAGATTCGTTCCATGACAACAACAGTAAGGCAACAAACGGGTAGCATGGCATTGTGGCGGCTCGCTTGCCCGTCGCGCCTAGGGGATGCCCGTACGAGTTGTCGCGCGCGGCACACCTGGGCCAAGCCGCCGTGCCCCCGATGCCCAACGACGGTGAAGGATATTAGGGAAAACCCTTACCCCTGTGCGGTGCTTCGCGTATAGTTCGCCCATGTCTGCTGCGCCTGCCGCCCCCGCTACCGTCCGGCCGAGCGTTCCGCGGCGTGACGCCGGGGTGCCCATCCGTACCCTGGGTCCCGACGACCGGGGGGCGATCGTGGCCCACTTGCTGGCGTTGGACCCGCGTGATCGCTACTTGCGCTTTGGCTTCGCCGCGCAGGATGAACACATCCGGCGTTACGTCGAGTCGATTCGCTTTGGCATCGACGATGTGTTTGGCATTTTCAACCGACGCCTGCACCTGATCGCGATGGCCCACCTGGCCTACATGGTCACCCCCGGAAGGGGCAGTGACGCGGCGGAGTTTGGGGTCAGCGTCAGCCGCCACGCGCGGGGGCGCGGCTATGGGCACCGGTTGTTCGCGCGCGCCATGCTGCATGCGCGCAACCACGGCGTGCGTCGGCTGTACATCCATGCGCTGAGTGAAAACGCCCCGATGCTGCACATCGCCCGCGCAGCCGGGGCCACCGTCGTGCAGCAGGCCGGCGAGAGTGAGTGTCATTTGGAGCTGCCGCCAGCCGACTTCGACTCCCACGTGGCCGAGTTGCTGCAGGAGGAGGTGGCGCGCGCGGACTACGGCCTGAAGGCCTTGCGACGGGTGTGGCACCGGGCGGTGCATGGGCTGGTGCGGCTGTTCAAGGGTTGACGGCCGCCCTTGGCAGGCGCCGCCCCGAGCCCAGGCCAGCGCTACACTGCGCCCATGGCCGAAAAGCAGTTCAACACCGTCGGCCCCAGCAAGCCGGAGCTGCACTACCTGCTCGATCCGTTGGCGCGGGTGGATCTGCAAGAGATCGAAGCGCTGATCGAAGCGCAGCGCTACTTCGTGCTGCACGCGCCGCGCCAGACCGGTAAAACCACCGTGCTGCTGGCGCTGATGGAACACCTCAACGCCCATGGCCGGTACCGAGCGCTGTACGCCAACATCGAAACCGCGCAAGCCGCGCGCGGCAACGTTGAGCGCGGCATCACGGCCGCTTGCAGCGCCATTGCCCGCAGCGCCCAGGTGTACCTGGGCGACACCCGGTTGGACGACTGGCTGCTGCGTGGCGAGGGCCGTGCTGTTGAAGCCGAAGAAAAACTCTCACGCCTGCTGGCGCACTGGAGCCAACTGGACCCCGCGCGCCCGGCGGTGCTGCTGCTGGATGAAGTGGACGCGCTGGTGGGCGACACGCTCATTTCGCTGCTGAGGCAAATCCGCGCCGGCTACGCGCAGCGCCCGCAGGCGTTTCCGCAAACGGTGGTGCTGTGCGGCGTGCGCGATGTGCGCGACTACCGCATCCACAGCGGCGGGGGCGACATCATCACGGGCGGCAGCGCCTTCAACATCAAGGCCGAATCGCTGCGGCTGGGCAACTTCAGCCGTGAGGAGACGGTGGCGCTGTGGCGGCAACACACCGAGGCCACGGGCCAGGTGTTTGACGAGGCCATCTGGCCCGAGCTGTCGCAAGACACCCAGGGGCAGCCGTGGCTGGTCAATGCGCTCGGGCACGAATGCACGTGGAAAGACAAGGCGCTGCGTCTCAACCGCGCCCAGCCCGTGACGCTGGCGCACTACTGGGCCGCGCGCGAGCGGCTCATCCAGAGCCGTGCCACGCACCTGGACCAGCTCACCGACAAGCTGCGCGAGCCGCGCGTGCACCGCGTCATTGCCCCGCTGCTGGCCGGTGGCCAAGCACTGTGGGACCCCCTATCCAGCATCGACGACGTCGAGTACGTGGAGGACACCGGCTTGGTGGCGCTGCGACCCCAGATGCGTGCAGCCAACCGGATCTACGCACGGTTGATCGAGCAGGTGCTGGGACGTGACGTTCAGGCACCATCGCCAACGGCATGAGGGCGTGCTGATCGCGCCGCGTGCCGAGCGGGTGGGCAACCGCACCGTGGGCGTGTGGGGGATGTGACGGGGCTGGTGTATGCTTGCCCCATCGCAACCCCTGTCCACCGTCCGTGGCCGACCCTGAACCTGCCCATGAACGCGGCCCCGTGCGCGGCCGCCACGATGACAAGCGCACGTTTTTGCAGCGCCTGGTCGAATTTTTGCACCCGGGGCCCGACTCGCGCGCCGAGCTGATCGAAGCGCTGGCCGAGGCCGAAGACAACGACGTCATCGGTGCCGAGTCGCGCGTGATGTTGGAGGGCGTGCTGCGCATCGCCGACATGACCGCGCGCGACGTCATGGTGGCCGCGCCGCGCATGGACGCGCTGGATATCCAGGCGCCATACCCGGAGTTGCTCAACACCGTCATCGACACCGGGCATTCGCGTTTTCCGGTGTACGACGGCGAGCGTGACAACATCATTGGCATTTTGCTGGCCAAAGACCTGCTCAAGCTGCAGCGCGCGCCGGAGCTCAACCTGCGCGCGCTGCTGCGTCCGGCGGTGTTTGTGCCCGAGACCAAGCCGCTCAACGATTTGCTGCGCGACTTCCGGGCCAACCGCAACCACCTGGCCATCGTCATTGACGAGTTCGGGCGGGTCGCAGGGCTGGTCACGATCGAAGACGTGCTGGAAGAAATCGTCGGTGACATCGAAGATGAGTTTGACGCCGACGACGAACCCGACGGCGACATTTTTGCGCTGGCCGATGGGACATGGCGGGTCAGCGGCGACACGCCGCTGGAGCGTGTCAACGCCTGGTTCCAGGTGCACCTGCCCGAGGGTGAGTTCGAAACCATCGGCGGCTACGTGGCGCACGCCATGGGCCGCGTGCCGCGCCGCGGCGAAACGTTTCAGGCCGAAGGCCTGACGCTGACCGTGCAGCACGCGCGTGGTGGCGCGGTGCGCTGGTTCAAGGTGACGCGCACGCCCGCGCCGGCATGAGCACGCGCGGGCACGCCATGGCGGCTGGGGCGGTGCTGGCGGTGGCCGCCGCGCTGGGGGCGCTGCAAGCCTGGGCGCTGGCGTGGCCGTGGCCGGTGGGTGCGGGGCCCTGGCTGCGCTCGGGCGAGCCCGCGGCGTGGTTGGCGCTGCTGGCGCATGCCGCTGCGGTGGTCGGCGTGGCGCGGGCCCGCAGCGCCGGCGCGGCCGCGGCCCGCGCGCTGGTGTGGACGGCGACCTGGCTGGCCACCACGTTTGGATGGCTGTACATCTCGATGCACGTGTACGGCGGGATGCCGGGCTGGCTGGCCGCCGTGGCGGTGGCGGCGCTGGCGCTCTTTTTGGCCCTGGATTACGCGGTGATGGCGTGGGTGTGGTGGCGCTGGCGGCCGGCGGCACCGTGGGCGGCCGCGTTGGCCTGGGCCGCCGCGTGGACGCTGGCCGAGCTGGCGCGTGGGGTGTTGTGGACCGGCTTCCCCTGGGGGGCGCTCGGTTACACGCAGGTGGACGCGTTGGGTTGGGCCGCGCCTTGGGTGGGGGTGTACGGCCTGGGGCTCGTCACGGCGGCGCTGGCGGCGTGGCTGGCGCTGGCGCGCGGGGCGTGGCGGTGGGCCGCAGCGGCGCTTTGCGTGCTGCTGTGGGGTTGGCCCGGCCTGGGCGCGTGGGTGCAGCAGCGGCTGCCCGACGCGACGGCTGCGGCGGGCACGCTGCCGGTTCGTCTGCTGCAAGGCGCCATCGCGCAGGACGACAAATTCGACCCTGAGCGCGGCATCGCCGTGGCGCTGCGCTGGTACGGCCAGCAGCTCGTCCAAGCAGCGTCCGACGAACGGCTGGCCGGCGGGTTGGTCGTGGCGCCCGAAACCGCCATCCCGCTGCTGCCGCAGGACGTGCCGGCCGACTATTGGCGCACCCTGCTGGGCCACGTGAGGCAGGGCCACGTCGCGGTGTTGATCGGCCTGCCGTTGGGCAGCTTCGAGCGCGGCTACACCAACTCCGTGGTCGGGTGGCGACCGGGGCAGGCGCTGCCAGTCGACGACGCCGAACTGCCCGCAGCGCTGAGCGCGTACCGCTACGACAAGCACCATCTGGTGCCCTTTGGCGAGTTCATACCACCGGGTTTTCGGTGGTTCGTGGACCTGATGCGCATGCCGCTGGGGGACTTTGCCCGTGGTGCGCTGCCGCAGCCGCCGCTGACCTGGGCGGGGCAGCGCATCGCCCCGCACGTGTGCTACGAGGACGTGTTTGGCGAGGAACTGGCCGCCGCGTTCGCCGATGCGGCCAGCGCGCCGACGGTGCTGGTCAACGTCAGCAACATCGCGTGGTTCGGTGATACGGTGGCGATCGACCAGCACCGCCAAATTGCGCGTGTGCGGGCGCTGGAGTTGGGCCGTCCGATGCTGCGCGCCACCAACACCGGCAGCACCGCCGCCATCGACCACCGTGGCCGGGTGCTGGCCGAACTGCCGCGTGCGCAACGCGGCGTGCTGGATGTGGTGGTGCAAGGGCGCAGCGGCCTGACGCCGTACGCACGGTGGGCGTCGCGCTGGGGTTTGGCGCCGGTGCTGCTGGCGTCGCTGCTGTTGTGGGGGCTGGCCGGGTTGTTCGGGGGGCGGCGGCGCGCGCCGTAGAATGCGGCGCTTATGCTGACGTTTCAACAGATCATTCTCAAGCTCCAGGCGTACTGGGACGCCCAGGGCTGCGCGCTGCTGCAGCCGTACGACATGGAGGTGGGGGCGGGCACCAGCCACACGGCCACTTTTTTGCGTGCGTTGGGGCCGGAGCCATGGAAAGCGGCTTACGTCCAGCCCAGCCGCCGCCCCAAGGACGGCCGCTACGGCGACAACCCCAACCGGCTGCAGCACTACTACCAGTACCAGGTGGTGCTCAAGCCGGCGCCCAGCGACATTTTGGAGCTGTACCTGGGCAGCCTGCAGGCGTTGGGTTTCGACCTCAAGGCCAATGACATCCGCTTCGTCGAAGACGACTGGGAAAACCCCACCCTGGGCGCGTGGGGGCTGGGCTGGGAGGTCTGGCTCAACGGCATGGAGGTGACGCAGTTCACCTACTTCCAGCAGGTGGGGGGGATCGACTGCCGCCCGATCACCGGGGAGATCACCTACGGGCTGGAGCGCTTGGCCATGTACCTGCAGGGCGTGGAAAACGTCTATGACCTCGTCTACGCCCCGGGGTTGACCTACGGCGACGTGTTCCACCAAAACGAGGTCGAGCAGTCGGCCTACAACTTCGAGCACGCCGACGTGTCGTTTTTGTTCACCGCCTTCGCCGCGCACGAGCGGCAGGCGCAGTACCTGATGCAGCAGCAACTGGCCCTGCCGGCCTACGAACAAGTGCTCAAAGCCGCGCACACCTTCAACCTGCTCGACGCGCGTGGCGCGATCAGCGTCACCGAGCGCGCCGCGTACATCGGCCGCATCCGCAACCTGGCGCGCAGCGTCGCGCAGAGCTACCTGGACAGCCGCGCGCGGCTGGGCTTCCCGATGGCCCCGCGCGCCTGGGCCGACGAGGTGCTGGCGCAACTCGACAAGAAGGGGGCTGCGGCATGACGATCCACACCGCCAACCTGCTGGTGGAGCTGCTGGTCGAAGAGCTGCCGCCCAAAGCGCTGCCGCAGCTCGGGGCCGCCTTCGGTCGGGTGCTGGCCGACTCGCTGCGGGAACAAGGCTTGGCTGGCCCGGGCGCCGCGCTGACCACCTACGCCACGCCGCGCCGGCTGGCCGCGCACCTGACCGAGGTGGCGGCGCGTGCCCAGGACCGTGCCGTGCAACTCAAGCTGATGCCGGTCAGCGTCGGGCTGGACGCGCACGGCCAACCGACGCCGGCGCTGCTGAAAAAACTCGCCTCGCTGGGCGTGGACACGGGCGACACCGCCCAGCTTGCGGCGCGGCTGCGGCGGCAGCACGACGGCAAAGCCGAGCTGCTGTACTGGGACAGCGTGGTGCCCGGCGCCACCTTGGCCGAGGGGCTGCAAAAGGCCCTGGACGAAGCGCTGCGCCGCTTGCCCATCCCCAAGGTCATGACCTACCAACTGGCCGATGGCTGGCGCAACGTGCACTTCGTGCGCCCGGCGCATGGGTTGGTGGCGTTGCATGGCGACCAGGTCGTGCCGGTGCAGGCGCTGGGCCTGAGCGCGGGCCGTACCACGCGCGGGCACCGCTTCGAAGCCGCGCGCGACCCGATCGAGCTGCCCCACGCCGACGCCTACGCCGAGACGCTGGCGCGCGAAGGCGCCGTTTTGGCCAGCTTCGAGCAGCGCCGCGCCGAGATCCAGCGCCAGTTGGCCGCGGCGGCGGCCCGCGTGGGGGGCGGCTGCCGTCCCATCGATGACGACGCGCTGCTGGACGAAGTCACGGCGCTGGTCGAGCGCCCCAACGTGCTGGTGTGCCAGTTCGATCCGGCCTTCCTGGACGTGCCGCAGGAGTGCCTGATCCTGACGATGAAGGCCAACCAGAAGTACTTCCCGCTGCTGGACGCGCAGGGGCGCCTGACGCACCGCTTCTTGGTGGTCAGCAACATCACGCCGGCCGACCCCAGTGCCGTCATCGGGGGCAACGAACGCGTGGTGCGCCCACGCTTGGCCGATGCCAAGTTCTTCTTCGACCAAGACCGCAAGCGCCCGCTGGAGTCGCGCGTGCTGGGGTTGGCCAAGGTGGTGTACCACAACCAATTGGGCACGCAGGGCGAGCGGGTCGAGCGCGTGGGGGCGATCGCGCGCGCCATCGCGGCCAGGCTGGGCGGCGAGGAGCTGGTGCGCCTGGCCGACCGCGCGGCGCTGCTGGCCAAGGCCGACTTGCTGACCGACATGGTGGGCGAGTTCCCCGAGCTGCAAGGCACGATGGGGCGCTACTACGCGCTGCACGACGGCGAAGACCCGCGTGTGGCCGAGGCGATCGAAGACCACTACAAGCCCCGCTTTGCCGGCGACGCGCTGCCGCGCGGCGACGTCGGCGTGGTGCTGGCGCTGGCTGACAAACTGGAAACGCTCACCGGCCTGTTTGGCATCGGCCAGCTGCCCAGCGGGGACAAAGACCCCTACGCGCTGCGCCGCCACGCGCTGGGGGTGGTGCGCATGCTGATCGAGCGCGCGCTGCCGCTGCCGTTGCCGGAGCTGCTCGACATCGCGGTGGCCGCCTTCGGCGAGCGCATCCGCGACCCGCGCGCAGCGCTGCGCGACTTCATCGACGACCGGCTGGCCGTCAGCCTGCGCGAGCAGGGTTACCGCCCGCAGGAGGTGGACGCCGTGCTGGCGTTGCGTCCCGCCTTGTTGCACGAGGTGCCGCGCCGGCTGGCGGCGGTGCGCGCCTTTGCCGCGCTGCCGGAGGCGGACGCGCTGGCCGCGGCCAACAAGCGCGTCACCAACATCCTGCGCAAGGCCGACGCCGCGGCGGTGGCCGCGCAGGTGGACGTGGCGCTGTTGCGCGAACCCGCCGAGCAGGCGCTGCACCAGGCGCTGCAGTCCGTGCAACCGCTGGCCGAGGCCGCCTACGCCCGCGGCGACTACACCGACAGCCTGCGCCAGTTGGCGGCGCTGAAAGCGCCTGTCGATGCGTTTTTCGACAGCGTCATGGTCAACGCCGACGACGCCGCGCTGCGTGCCAACCGACTGGCGCTGTTGGCGGCGCTGCAGCGCGCCATGAACCGCGTGGCCGACCTGGCGCGGTTGGCGGTGTAAAGCGCCGGTCTGCAAGGGGAACCCCATGCCTGCCCGCGACGCCCGGCTGCTGGTCATCGACCGCGACGGCACCCTGAGCCGCGACCCCGAGGACTTTGTGCGCGACCCGCAGGACTGGCAGCCGCTGCCCGGCGCGCCCGAGGCGTTGGCGCGCCTGAACGAGGCGGGCTGGCGCATCGTCGTGGCCACCAACCAGCCGGGCCTGGGCCGCGGTGTGTTCGACCTGGCCACCCTCAACGCCGTGCACGCGCAGATGCACCGCCTGCTGGCGCAGGCCGGTGCGCGCGTCGAGGCGGTGTTTTTCTGCCCCCACGCACCCGACGAAGAGTGCGATTGCCGCAAACCCGCGCCGGGCATGCTGCGCGACATCGCGCGCCGCTGGGGGCTGGCGCCGACGCAACTGGTGATGGTGGGCGACTCGCTGCGCGACGTGCAGGCCGGGCTCGCCGCCGGGTGCGAGACCCACCTGGTGCTCACGGGGCAGAGCGTGCACTGGCGGGGCGCGCCACGCCCCCCGGAGCTGCCGCCGTCCGTGGCCGTGCACGACGACCTGTCGGCGCTGGCCGACGCCTTGCTGTCCCGCGACGAACCCGAGGGGGCGCGCCCATGAACGTCGTGCGCTCGTGGCTGCACCTGCTGTTCATGGCCGTGACGGTGGTGCCGTGGGCCACAGCGGCCGTGCTGCTGTCGCCGGTGCTGCCCTCGACGCGGCTGTACTGGTTTTGCATCGTCTGGGTGCGCCTGCAAATCTGGGCCGCGCGCTGGCTGCTCGGTATCCGCAACGAGGTGATCGGTTGGGACAACCTGCCCACCGATGCGCGGGCGCCGGCCATTTTGTTGGTCAAGCACCAGTCCACCTGGGAGACGTTTGCGCTGCCGGCGATGATGCCGCACCCGCTGGCCTTCGTGTTCAAGCGTGAGTTGCTGTACATCCCGTTTTTCGGCTGGGCGCTGGGGCGGCTGGACATGATCCACATCGACCGCGCCAAGCGCGCGCAGGCGTTCCAAAAGGTCGTCGAGCAAGGCCGTGCGCTGCTGCAGCGGGGGGTGTGGGTCATCATGTTCCCCGAGGGCACGCGGGTGCCGCGCGGCGCGGTGGGGCAGTACAAGACGGGCGGCACCCGTTTGGCGGTGGCCACCGGCGTGCCGGTGATCCCGATCGCGGTGACGTCGGGGCGTTGCTGGCCGCGGCGGGCCATCGTCAAGCGCCCGGGCACCGTGGTGTTTTCGATTGGCAAGCCCATTGCGAGCGTCGGCCGTGACCCGGACGACCTGATGCGCGAGGTGCGCGACTGGATCGAGGGCGAAATGCGCCGCTTGGACCCGGAGGCCTACCGTGAACCCGCGTCACCCGAGCGCCTCGTTGCCTGAGGGGGCGGCGCCGTGGCGCCACCCGGCGGCCAACGCCACCGTGTGGTTGCAGGGTCAGCGCGTCGACTGCCGCTTCGAGCGCAGCGCGCGCCGCACCATCGGCCTGCACGTCGGCCCGCAGGGCCTGAGCGTGCGCGCGCCGCGCCAGGCCCCGTGGCCGCTGGTCGAGGCCTTTGTGCAGCGCAAAGCGCGCTGGGTGTTGCACCACTTGCAACGGCAGGCCGCGTGCCCCGCGAACCCGTGGCCCGCACCCACCGAAGCCCTGCTGCGGCAGGCACGCCACGATCTTGATGCGCGCGTGGCGCACTGGGCGCCGCGTTTGGGGGTGCAGCCGCGGCGCGTGCGCCTGTCCAACGCACGCACACGCTGGGGCAGCGCCAGCAGCCGCGGCACCATCAGCCTCAACTGGCGCCTGGTGTGCCTGCCCGAGGCGCTGCGCGACTACGTCGTGGTGCACGAGCTGGCCCATTTGCGCGAGATGAACCACGGCCCGGCGTTTTGGGCCTGGGTGGCGTCGGTGCTGCCCGACCACGCCGAGCGCCGCGCCGCCCTAAGGCGTCACCGCTTGGTGGTAGGCTAACCTCCATGAACACGCGAACCAAGTGGGCGCTGGGGGTGGGGGCGGCGGTGGCCGCGCTGGCGCTGGCGGCCGCCCTGGGTGCGCGGGGCACCGCGGTGCGTGCCGTGGCGGTGACGCGCGGCGCCATCACCCAGTCGGTCGTGGCCACGGGGCGCATCGAGGCCCCCGCGCGCATCGACGTGGCGGCCGAAGTCACGGCCACGGTGCGCGCGGTTCGGGTACGGGAGGGCGACCGCGTGCGCGCCGGCCAGCCGCTGGTCGAGCTGGTGGACGACGAGGCGCGCGCGGCGTTGGCGCAGGCGCGCGCGCAGCAGGCCGAGGCCCTGCAGCGTCAGCACGAACAGGCCAGCGTCACCGCCCCGGTGAGCGATCAGGCGCTGGAACAGGCGCGCGCCAACCTGATCAACGCCGAGCGCGAGGCCGAGCGGGTGCGCACCCTGGTGGCGCAGGGCTTTTACCCTCCGCAGCGGCTCGACGAAGCCGAGCGCGTGCTGGCCAACGCGCGCAGCGCGCTGGCGACGGCGCGTGTGCAGGCCGAAGCCAACCGCGCCGGCGCTGTGGGGCCGGCGCTGGTTCGCACCCGGGTCGAGCAGGCGCACGCGGCCGTGGCGTTGGCGCAGGCGCGGCTGGAGCGCCTGACGCTGCGCGCCCCGATGGACGCGGTCGTGCTGAGCCGCACGGTCGAACCGGGTGCGTTGGCGCAACCGGGGCGCGTGCTGCTGTCTTTGGCGGCCGACGGGCCGCCGCGCATCGAAGCGGCCATCGACGAAAAAAACCTGCGGCTGCTCACGCCCGGCATGGCGGCCCGCGCGGTGGCCGACGCCTACCCCCATCAGCCGTTCGACGCCGTGCTGGATTGGGTGGGGCCGGCGGTGGACGCGCAGCGCGGCACGGTAGCGGTGCGGTTGCGGGTGCCGCAGCCGCCGGCCTTTGTGCGGCCGGACATGACGGTGTCGGTGGAGCTCCTGGGTGGCCGCCGCGAGGGCGCGCTGCTGTTGCCGGCCACCGCCGTGCGCGACGCCGACCGCGACGCGCCCTGGGTGTTGGCGGTGCGTGAGGGGCGCGCGGTGCGCGTGCCGGTGACGCTGGGGCTGCGTGGTGTGGGCGTGGTCGAAGTCGCCGACGGGCCGCTGCGCGAAGGCGAGCGCGTCATTCCCCAGACCGAAAAGGCCGCCGAGGGCGAGCGCGTGCGCGTGCTGCCCGACGCCGCCGTCCGCCGTGGGCTGGAGGTGCCCGCCGGTGCGTTGGGGCGCTGAGGTGGGGGCGATGGGGGCGCGCTGGCGGATGCGGGGGGCGCGCGCCGCGCTGAGCCCGTGGGCGCGCCGCCTGCCGTTCGAGCTGCTGGTCGCGCTGCGTTTTTTGCGCGAAGGGCGCATGCAAAGCGCGCTGATCCTGGCCGGCGTGACCGGTGGCGTGGCGGTGATCGTCTTTCTGACCCAGCTGATCAACCAGTTGCAGGACTCGATCATCGACCGCGTGCTGGGCTCCCAGGCGCACGTCGTCATCCGTCCGCCGGAGGAGGTCAACCGTCCCATTGTTGCCGAAGCCACGGTGGCTGCACGCGTGCAGCCGCGCGAGCAGCGCCTGCGCTCGGTCGACCAGTGGGAGCGCGTGGCCCAACTGGCCGCCGCCACCCCTGGGGTGCTGGCCGTGTCGCCGGTGGCCAGTGGGCCGGCGTTTGCGGTGCGCGGCGCGGGCAACAAAAGCGTCGCCATCATCGGCATGGTGCCTGACGCCTACAGCCGCGTCGTGCGCATCGACGACAAGATGGTGCGCGGGCGCTTTCAGGTCAGCGGCAGCGAAGCCATCATCGGCACCGAGCTGGCCGCCGACCTGGGCGTGAGCGTGGGCGACAAGCTTCGTTTGCAAGCGGCCAACGGGCGGGGCGAGGTGGTCACCGTCACGGGCCTGTTCGACATTGGCAACCGCGACCTCAACCGGCGCTGGGTGTTCGTGCCGCTGAAGCTGGCGCAAACCCTGCTGGACGTGCCGGGCGGTGTCACCAACCTGGACCTGACCGTCAACGACCTGTTCCGCGCCGACGCGGTGGCCGCCGAGCTGCGCGCCGCCACCGGGCTGACGGTGGACAGTTGGATGCAGACCAACGCCAGCCTGCTGACCGCGCTGTCCAACCAGACGGTGTCCAACAACCTGATCCGCAGTTTTGTCGTCATCATCGTCGCGCTGGGCATCTCCAGCGTGCTGGTGGTCAGCGTGGTGCAAAAACAGCGCGAGATCGGCATCCTGCGCGCCATGGGGGCCGGACGGCGGCAGATCATGGCGGTGTTTTTGCTGCAGGGCGGCATCGTGGGGCTGGTCGGCTCCACCCTGGGGGCCGCATTGGCTTACGCGCTGTTGGTGGTGTTTTCGCACGTGTTCAAAAACCCCGGCGACGGCGGCCCGTTGTTCAACGCCGAGCTCGACCCGCGGTTGGTGCTGTTGGCGGCGCTGGTGGCCTGCGTCGTGGGCCTGTTGGCGGCGCTGATCCCGGCGCGGCGCGCGGCGCGCATGGACCCCGTGCAGGCGATCCGATCATGAGCGCGCCGCCGGTTGCGCCCTCGACGCTGTCGCCCGGTCAGGGCGACGTGCTGGTGCTGCAGGGCATTCGCAAAAGCTACAACGTTGGCACCCCGGTCGAAAACGAAGTTCTGCACGGCATCGACCTGCGCCTGGGCGCGCACGAATTCGTCGCCCTCACCGGACCGTCGGGGTCGGGCAAGAGCACGCTGCTCAACGTCATCGGGCTGCTGGAGCGGCCCAGCGCGGGCCGGCTGTTCATCGACGGCCACGACACCGCCACGTTGGACGAAGCGGCGCTGACCGCGCTGCGCGGCAGCACCATCGGCTTCGTGTTCCAGTACCACCACCTGCTGCCCGCGTTCACCGCGCTGGAAAATGTGCTGCTGCCGTCGATCATCGCCCACGGCGTGGCCACGGCGCAAGCCGAGGCGCGCGCCCGCGCGCTGCTGCAGCGGGTGGGGTTGGCGCAAGCCATGGGCAAACGGCCCGGCGAACTCTCGGGCGGCATGCAGCAGCGCGTGGCGATCGCCCGCGCGCTGGTGCTGCAGCCGCGCCTGATTCTGGCCGACGAGCCCACCGGCAACCTCGACACCGCCAGCGCCGACGCCGTGTTCGCGTTGTTGCGTGACTTCAACCGCGAGCACGGCAGCGCCTGCCTGATCGTCACGCACGACCCCCGCCTGGCGGCCCGGTGCGACCGGGTGCTGGAACTGGTCGATGGCCGGTTGGTGGCCGACACGCCGCGCCATGCCCGCGGCGGCGCGTAGGCCTGGTCAGCGCTGCAGCGCCACCGCCGCGAACGCCGCGGCCAGCGCCAGCGCGTGCACCAGCGTCGCCCCGATGGTGAGCCCGATCGCGGGCCGCAGCGCCGTCACCGCCCGCCCCAGCGCCACATGGCGCCACAACAGCCACGCCGCGGCCAGCGCCAGCGGCCCCGAGGCCAAGCCCCACCACGCGGTGCTCGGCGGCACTTGCGCCAGCCACAGCACCAGCAAGATGCCGTGCGCCAACACCGCCAACACCGTGTACAGCGCCGCCACCCCCACCGGCCCCAACCGCACCGCCAGCGTGCGCTTGGCCACCCGCGCGTCGTAGGGGGCATCGGGCACGCCGTTGATCAGCAGGATGTTGGCCACCAGCAACGCAAACGGCACGGCGCTGGCCGCGGGCACCCAACTCCACTGGCCACGCTCGGCGTAGTCCGCCCCCACGACGATCAGCCACCACGCCAGCGCGACCGTCAGCTCCCCCAGCCCGCGCGCCATCAGCCGCAGCGGCGGCGCTGAGTACGCCCACCCCAGCGTCAACCCGGCCAGCCCGATCAGCACCAAGCCGCCGCCCGCGTGCAGCGCCAGCCACAGCCCGCCCAGCACCACCAGCGCCGCCAGCGCCAGCGCCAGGCGCCGCGCGTCGTCGGCGCTGGCCAGGCCCTGTTGGATCACGCGTGACCCCCCGGTGAACGGCGACAGCGGCGCCGGGTTGGCGGCATCGGCGCCGCTGAGCGCGTCGTGGTGGTCGTTCCATGCGTTGGCCGCGGCATGCGCCAGCAACCCCAGCACCAGCGTCAGCGCCGCGCGCCCCACGTCAAAGCCGCACCCACACGCGGCCGCACTGGCCAGGCCCAGCAGCACGCCGGCCACCGTGACCCACAAAAAACCAGGCCGCACCAACCGCCATGCGACGGCGGGCTGCAGCGGGGCGGACGGCGGCGGGGCGGTGCTGGGCGTGGGGCTCATGTCCATGCACTATACGGCAGGGGCGCTGGCGCGTATCATGCGCGGCATCTGACGTTGACGTCAACGTCAACGCTGTAGGGCGCGGATCGGCTGTCCACCATGAGCAAAAGCACCACCTACACCATCGGCGACTTGGCGCGTGAATTCGACCTCACCACCCGCGCCATCCGTTTTTACGAAGACATGGGCCTGCTGCAGCCCCGCCGTGCGGGGCCGGGTGGGCGCAGCCGCGTGTACTCGGCGCGGGATCGCACACGCCTCAAGCTCGTGCTGCGCGCCAAGCGGTTGGGTCTGAGCCTGTCTGAGGCCAAGGAGCTGATCGACATGTACGACAGCCCGCGCGACACCGGGCCGCAGTTGCGCAAATTTTTGCAGGTGCTGGCGGTGCACCGGCGCCAGATCGAAGACCAGATGGCCGACCTGCAAGCCACGCTGGACGAAATCAAAGCTCACGAAAAAGAAGCGCGTGCGCTGCTGGCCAAGCTGGGCGAAGGCGAGGCCAGCGGGCGCGAAAAGGCGGCATAATTGACGTTTACGTAAACGTCAATGAAGGGGGCGCCCGCCGCCGTCGGCGCCCCGGCCAACCCACCCACGGAGACCCCCCATGACCCATCTGCCCGGCCTCGACTTCCAGCTTGGTGACGACATCGACGCGCTGCGCGACGCGGTGCGCGCCTTTGCGCAGGCCGAAATTGCCCCGCGCGCGGCCGAGATCGACCGCACCGACCAGTTCCCGATGGACCTGTGGCCCAAGCTGGGCGAGCTGGGCGTGCTGGGCATCACCGTCGAGGAGGAGTACGGCGGCGCGGCCATGGGCTACCTGGCGCACATGATCGCGATGGAGGAAATCAGCCGCGCCAGCGCCTCGGTGGGCCTGTCGTACGGCGCGCACTCCAACCTGTGCGTCAACCAGATTCGCCGCAACGGCACCGAAGCGCAAAAGCGCAAGTACCTGCCCAAGCTCATCAGCGGCGAGCACGTCGGCGCGCTGGCCATGAGCGAGCCGGGCGCCGGCTCCGACGTCGTCAGCATGAAGCTGCGCGCCGAGGACAAGGGCGGCTACTACCTGCTCAACGGCAGCAAGATGTGGATCACCAACGGCCCCGACGCCGACACGCTGGTGGTCTACGCCAAGACCGAGCCGGAGCTGGGCGCACGCGGCATCACCGCCTTCATCATCGAAAAGGGCATGAAGGGCTTTTCGGTGGCGCAAAAGCTTGACAAACTGGGCATGCGCGGCAGCCACACGGGCGAGTTGGTGTTCCACAACGTGGAAGTGCCGGCCGACAACATCCTGGGCGGCCTCAACAACGGCGTCAAGGTGCTGATGAGCGGTCTGGACTACGAGCGCGCGGTGCTGGCCGCCGGGCCCGTGGGCATCATGCAGGCGGTGATGGACAACGTCATCCCCTACATCCACGAGCGCAAGCAGTTCGGCCAGAGCATCGGCGAGTTCCAGCTCATCCAGGGCAAGGTGGCCGACATGTACACCACGCTGCAGGCGGCGCGCTCGTTTCTGTACACCGTGGGCAAAAACCTGGACCGGCTGGGCGCGGCGCACGTGCGCCAGGTGCGCAAGGACTGCGCCAGCGTCATCCTGTGGTGCGCCGAGCAGGCCACCAAGATGGCGGGCGACGGCATCCAGATCTTCGGCGGCAACGGCTACATCAACGACTACCCGCTGGGGCGCCTGTGGCGCGACGCCAAGCTGTACGAAATCGGCGCCGGCACCAGCGAAATCCGCCGCATGCTGATTGGCCGCGAGCTGTTTGCGGAGACCGCCTGATGCCGTGGCGCGTGCTGCTGCAGCGCAACCGCGCCTGGGCCGAGCGCATCCAGGCCGAGCGCCCCGGCTTTTTTGCCGAGCTGGCGCGCCAGCAGTCGCCGCGCTACATGTGGATCGGCTGCTCCGACAGCCGTGTGCCGGCCAACCAGATCACCGGCCTGGAGCCGGGCGAGGTGTTCGTGCACCGCAACGTGGCCAACGTCGTGGTGCCCTCCGACCTCAATTGCCTGTCGGCCGTGCAGTACGCGGTCGACGTGTTGCGGGTTGAGCACGTGATGGTCGTGGGGCATTACGGCTGCGGCGGTGTGCAAGCGGCGCTGCTGGGCCAGCGGGTGGGGCTGGCCGACAACTGGCTGCGTCACGTGCGTGACGTCGCCGAGCGCCATGCCGACACGCTGCAGGCGATGGCGCACGACGCGCGTCTGGACGCCCTGTGCGAGCTCAACGTCATCGAGCAGGTGCGTCACGTGGCGCAATCGACGGTGCTGCAAGACGCCTGGGCGCGCGGGCAGGCGGTCACCGTGCATGGCTGGGTGTACGGTTTGCGCGACGGTCTGCTGCAGGACCTGGGGGTGTCGATCGGGTTGGGCGGCGACGTCGAGGCGGGTTATGCTGCGGCCTGTGCGGCGGTGCGGCAACGGCGCCAGGGGGCGCACGACCGCCCCGCCGCCTGAGGCAAAGGTCTGCACCATGCTGCTGCAACGCATCGACTCCAACGTCGCCTGGGGCATCGCCCGCGCGATGATCGACGGCTTCAACCGCCACTACCGCCTGTTTCGGGCCGAGTCGGCGCGTGCCAAGCACCGTTTCGAAACCGCCGATTGGGCCGGGCAGCAACGGGCGCAGCGCGAGCGCATCGAGTTTTACGACCTGCGCGTCAAGGAGTGTGTGACGCGGCTGGAGCGCGAGTTCCAGGCCTCGCAGCAGCCGATGGAGGTGTGGCAACAGGCCAAGCTGCTGTACATCGGCATGCTGGTGGACCACCGCCAGCCCGAGCTGGCCGAGACGTTTTTCAACTCGGTCACGACCAAAATCCTGCACCGCAGCTACTTCCAAAACGACTTCATCTTCGTGCGCCCCGCGATCAGCACGGAGTACATCGAACCCGAAGACCCGAGCAGCCACACCACCTACCGTTGCTACTACCCGCAAACGCTGGAGGAGCTGCAGCCGACGCTGCAGCGCATGGTGCAGGACTTTGGCCTGCGCGTGCCGTTTGAGGATTTGGCGCGCGACGTGGCCGACGTGCACGACGCGCTGCTGCCGCTGTTCGACCACAGCCGGCTGCGCCCCAACTTCCAAATCCAGGTGCTCGACAGCCTCTTTTACCGCAACAAAGGCGCGTACGCGGTGGGCAAGCTGATCAACGGGTTTCAGGAAGTGCCGTTTGCGCTGCCCATCCTGCACAACGCGCACGGCCAGTTGGTCATCGACGCGTTGCTGCACGGCGAAGACGACCTGCTGATGCTGTTCAGCTTTGCGCGCGCGTACTTCATGGTCGACATGGAGGTGCCCAGCGCCTACGTGCAGTTTTTGCGCAGCATGATGCCGCGCAAGCCGCGCGCCGAGTTTTACAACGCGCTGGGCTTGGCCAAGCAGGGCAAGACGCTCTTTTACCGCGACTTTCTCTACCACATGCGGCACAGCACGGACAAGTTCCGCATCGCACCCGGCATCAAGGGCATGGTGATGCTGGTGTTCGACCTGCCGAGCTTTCCGTTCGTGTTCAAGGTCATCAAGGACCGCTTCCCGCCGCAAAAAGACATCACGCCCGAGCAGGTGCGCGCCAAATACCAGCTCGTCAAGCAGCACGACCGTGCCGGCCGCATGGCCGACACGCTGGAGTTTTCCGAGGTGGGGTTTCCGCGCGCGCGCTTCACCGACGAGCTGATCGAAGAAATCCTGCGCGAGGCCCCCAGCCAAATCGAAATCGGCGACCGCAACGGCGACGGCAACGTCGAAGTGGTGCTCAAGCACGTCTACATCGAGCGGCGCATGATCCCGCTCAACATCTACCTGCAAGAGTGCTTCGACGCGCTGCAGGCCAACCCCGACGACCAGCGCGCGCGCCAGCAGCTCGAGCACGCCGTCATCGAATACGGCAACGCCATCAAGGATCTGGTGGCGGCCAACATCTTCCCGGGCGACATGCTGTGGAAGAACTTTGGCATCACGCGCCACGGCAAGGTGGTGTTTTACGACTACGACGAAATCGAATACATCACCGACTGCAACTTTCGGCGCGTGCCGCCACCGCGCAACGAGGACGATGAGCTCAGCGGCGAGGTGTGGTACAGCGTTGGCCCGCACGATGTGTTTCCGGAGACGTTCGGGCCGTTTTTGCTTTCCAACCCGCTGGTGCGCGAGATTTTTATGCGCCACCACGCCGACTTGCTCGACGTCGAATTCTGGCTGGCGCACCAGCAGCGCCTGCGCGCGGGGCACGTGCACGACATCTTCCCCTACGAGCAGTCGCGCCGCTTTTCCAAGCGCCGAGCGGTGGCGCTGAGCCCCACCGCCGAATCGGCCGCCCGCGCCGCCGCGCCAGAGCCGCCGCCGCTGGATGGCGCGGCGCTGGTGGCGGCTTCGTCCACCTTTTCATCCGCTGAAGGAGTGACCGCATGAGCACCACCACCGATCCCATCGTCATCGTTGGCGCCGCCCGCACCCCCATGGGCAGCTTCCAGGGCGACTTTGCGGCCCTGGCCGCGCATGATCTGGGGGCCGCGGCGATTCGGGCCGCCATCGAGCGCGCCGGCCTCGCGCCCGAGCAGGTGGACGAAGTGCTGATGGGCAACTGCCTGATGGCGGGCCAAGGCCAGGCGCCGGCGCGCCAGGCCGCCCTCAAGGCCGGTCTGCCCAAGAGCGCCGGTGCGGTCACGCTGTCCAAGATGTGCGGCTCGGGCATGAAGGCCGCCATGCTGGCGCACGACATGCTGGTGGCCGGCAGCGCGCAGGTCATGGTCGCCGGCGGCATGGAGAGCATGACCAACGCGCCGTACCTGCTGCTCAAGGGCCGCGGTGGCTACCGCATGGGGCACGACCGCGTCTACGACCACATGATGCTCGACGGACTGGAAGACGCCTACGAACCCGGCCGCAGCATGGGCACCTTTGGCGAGGACTGCGCCGCCAAGTACCAGTTCACCCGTGAGCAGCAGGACGCTTTTGCCACTGAGAGCGTCAAGCGCGCCCAGCGTGCCGTGGCCGACGGCAGCTTCGCCACCGAAATCACACCGGTCACCGTCAAAGACCGCAGCGGCGAGCGCGTCGTGGCCACCGACGAGGGTCCCGGCAAAATCAAGCTGGACAAAATCCCGCAGCTCAAGCCCGCGTTCAAAAAGGACGGCACCATCACCGCCGCGTCCAGCTCGTCGATCAACGACGGTGCCGCGGCGCTGGTGCTGATGCGCGCCTCCACCGCCGCCAAGCTGGGCTGCCGGCCGCTGGCGCGCATCGTCGGCCACGCCACGCATGCCCAGGAACCCAATTGGTTCACCACCGCGCCGGTGGGGGCCACGCGCAAGCTGTTGGCGCAGATCGGCTGGCAGGTGGCCGATGTGCAGCTGTGGGAGGTCAACGAAGCCTTCGCCGTGGTGCCGATGGCGCTGATGACGGAGCTGGGCATCGGCCACGACATCGTCAACGTCAACGGCGGCGCCTGCGCGCTGGGGCACCCGATCGGCGCCAGCGGCGCGCGCATCATGGTCACGCTCATCCACGCGCTGCAGGCGCGTGGTCTCAAGCGCGGTGTGGCCACGTTGTGCATCGGCGGCGGCGAGGGCACGGCCATCGCGCTGGAGCTGCTCTGAGGCCCGGGGCGTCCATGATCCTGACCGACGAACAGCAGATGATCCGCGACGCCGTGCGCGCGTTTGCGCGCGAGCGGCTGTGGCCCCACGCCGCGCAGTGGGACCGCGACCACACCTTTCCGCGCGAGGCGCACCGCGGCCTGGCGGAGCTGGGCTGCTACGGCGTGTGCGTGCCCACCGAGTACGGCGGGGCCGGGCTGGACTACCTGAGCCTGGCGTTGGTGCTGGAGGAGATCGCCGCGGGCGACGGCGGCACCAGCACCGCCATCAGCGTCAACAACTGCCCGGTGTGCGCGATCCTGCTGCGCTACGGCACCGAGGCGCAAAAGCAACGCTGGCTGGTGCCGCTCGCGCGCGGCGAGCTGCTGGGCGCGTTTTGCCTCACCGAGCCGCACGTCGGCTCCGACGCGGCGGCGCTGCGCACCACCGCGCGGCGCGACGGCGACAGCTACGTGCTCGACGGCGTCAAGCAGTTCATCACCAGCGGCCGCAACGGCCAGGTGGCCATCGTGATCGCCGTGACCGACAAGACGGCGGGCAAGCGCGGCATGAGCGCCTTCCTCGTGCCCACCGACACGCCCGGCTACATCGTCGAGCGGCTGGAAGACAAGTGTGGCCAGCACTCCAGCGACACGGCTCAGATCCGCTTCGAGGCCTGCCGCATCCCCGCCGAACACCGCATCGGCCAGGAGGGCGAGGGCTACAAAATCGCGCTGTCGGCGCTGGAAGGCGGGCGCATCGGCATCGCGGCGCAAAGCATCGGCATGGCGCGCAGCGCGCTGGAGGTGGCCATCGACTACGCCAAGCAGCGCGAGAGCTTTGGCCAACCGATTTTTGAGCACCAGGCGGTGGGCTTTCGCCTGGCCGAAGCCGCGGCCCGGCTGGAAGCGGCGCGCCAGCTCACCTGGCACGCGGCGACGCTGCGCGACGCGGGGCAGCCCTGCCTGAAAGAGGCCGCGATGGCCAAGCTGATCGCCAGCGAGACCGCCGAGTGGGTCTGCTCCACGGCGATCCAGACGCTGGGCGGCTACGGCTACGTGCGCGACTTCCCGGTCGAGCGCATCTGGCGCGACGTGCGCGTGTGCCAGATCTACGAAGGCACCAGCGACGTGCAAAAAATCCTGATCCAGCGGGCGTTGTAGCGGCGGCCAACCGCCGCGGCCCGGGCAGCGGGCGCTGCCTCGCCGGCGCGTGTCGTTCGGGGTCGCGCCGCGGCCCGGGCGGCGGGTGGGACCCGCGGGGTTCGGGCGTAAGATACACACGCCATGAACATCATCATCTTCGGCGCCGGGCGCGTGGGCGAAAGCGTCGCCGAGAGCCTGGTTTCCGAGCAAAACGACATCACCGTCATCGATCAGGACCCGGCGCGTGTGCGGGCGCTGGAGGAGCGGCTCGACCTGCGCGGCGTGGTCGGCAACGGCATCCAACCCTCGGTGCTGGCCGAGGCGGGCGCCAAAGACGCCGACATGTTGATCGCCTGCGCGGCGCTGGATGAGTCCAACCTGGTTGTGTGCAAGGTGGCGCACGACGTGTTCCACGTGCCCACGACGATCGCGCGGCTGCGCTCGCCCGAGTTCGAGGAGGGCAGCGACCTGCTGGGCAAGTCGGGCTTTGCGGTGGACCACGTCATCTGCCCGGAAGAGTCGGTGATGCGCTACATCCACCAACTCATCGACTACCCCGAGGCGCTGCAGGTGCTGGAGTTCGCCGAGGGGCGCGTGTGCCTCATTGCGGTGCGGGCCACCGCCGGCAGCGCGCTGGTGGGTCACACGATCGGGGAGTTCCGCCAGCTTGTGCCGCAGGTGGACATGCGCGTGGTGGCGCTGTACCGGCTGGACGCCGAGATGGCCCCCAGCGCCAGCACCCGCATCCTGCCCGGCGACGAGGTGTTCATCCTCGCGGCCAACGACCAGATCCGCGCGGTGTTGGCGGCGCTGCACGCGCGCGACAAGCCGGTGCAACGCGTCATGATCGCCGGCGGCGGCAAGGTGGGCTTGCGGCTGGCGCGCTCGCTGATCGGCCAGTGCCAGGTCAAAATCGTCGAAGCCAGCGCCAAACGCTGCGAGTATTTGGCCAGCCAGTTGCCCTCCAGCACGCTGGTGCTGCACGGCGACTGCACCGACGAGGCGCTGCTGGAAGAAGAAAACGTCGCCGAGATGGACCTGTTTCTGTCGCTGACCAGCGACGACGAGGACAACATCATGGCGGCGATGCTGGCCAAGCGGCTGGGCGCGCGGCGCGTACTGGCGCTCATCAACCGCCGTGCCTACGCCGAGATGATGCAGGGCAGCACGATCGACATCGCGGTGTCGCCGGCGCAAACGGTGATTGGCGAGCTGCTGGCGCACGTGCGCCGGGGTGACGTGGTGGCGGTGCACAGCCTGCGCCGTGGCGCCGCCGAGGCGCTGGAGGGGGTGGCCCGTGGCGACGTCAAAAGCTCGCGCCTGGTGGGGCGGCGGGTCGAGGAGGTCAAGCTGCCCGCCGGGGCGCGCATCGGCGCCATCGTGCGCGGCGAGGGCCGCGACGCCGAGGTGCTGATGCCACACCACGACACCTTGATCCAGGCCGACGACCACATCATCATCTTCATTCCCAACAAGCGCCTCGTGCGCGAAGTGGAAAAACTGTTCCAGGTCGGCGCCACGTTTTTTGGCTGACCGGCGAAGCACGCCATGCCGTTTGTCCGCATTGCGCCCATTTTTGGCGTCATTGTCATGGTCTTTGCGCTGACCATGTTGGTGCCCCTGGCCGTGGCGCTGGGCATGAACGACGGCACCGCCGAGCTGTGGGGGGGCCCGTTGCTGGGTGCCTTTGCGGCAGGGGGGGTGTTGTGGTGGACGGGTCAGCGCATGGTGGGGCGCGAGCCCGACTTGCAGCCGCGCGACGGCATGCTGCTGGTGTCGCTGGCCTGGACGGTGCTGCCGGCCATTGCCACCGTGCCGTTGCTGCTGTTTTACCACCGCCACGGCGGCAGCCTGACCTTCACCCAGGCGTACTTCGAGACGGTGTCGGCGATGACCACCACCGGCGCGACGGTGTTGGTGGGGCTGGACGCGCTGCCGCCGTCCATCAACCTTTGGCGCGGCTTGCTGCAATGGTTGGGCGGCATGGGCATTTTGGTGCTGGCGGTGGCCATTTTGCCGATGCTGGGGGTGGGCGGGCAACTGCTGCGGGCCGAATCCACCGGGCCGATGAAGGACACCCGCCTGACGCCCCGTATCGAGGAAACCGCCAAAGGGCTGTGGAGCGTGTACGCCGGCATTTCGCTGGCGTGCGTGCTGGCCTACCGTTGGGGCGGGATGTCGTGGCTGGACGCCTGGATCCACATGTTCACGACGATGAGCCTGGGGGGCATGTCGTCGCACGACGCCAGCTTCGCGCACTTCGACTCGCCACGGCTGGAGTGGACCGCCACCCTGTTCATGCTGGTGGCCAGCGGCAGCTTTGCGCTGTACTTTGCGGCGCTGGTCAAGCGCAGCCCCGCGCGCATTTGGCGCGACGCCGAGTGGCGCGGCACGTGGCTGCTGATGCTGGGTTCGGTGCTGTTCATCGCCTGGTTGTTGGTGCAGCGGGGCGCCGTGCCGCAGTGGTCCGAGGCGCTGCGTCTGGCGGCGTTCAACGTGGTGTCGGCCGCCTCCACCACCGGCTACGCCACCACCGACTACCTGCAGTGGCCGGTGTTTGCGCCCATCTGGATGCTGCTGCTGTCGGGCGTGGCCACCAGCGCCGGCTCGACCGGGGCCGGCATCAAGATGGTGCGGCTGCTGATCCTGCTGAAGCTGGTGCGGCGCGAGCTGGCGCGCATCATCCACCCGCGCATCGTCAACCCGGTGACGCTGGGCGGCCGGCCCGTGGATGCGCAGGTGGTGTACGCGGTGCTGGCGTTCATGCTGGTGTACGGGGGCACGATCGCCGTGCTGACGATGGCGCTGTTGCTGACCGACATGCCGTTCGACACGGCGCTGTCGGCCGTTGTGGCCAGCGTCAACAACCTGGGGCCCGGCCTGGGTGAGGTGGGGCCGGCCGGCAACTACGCGGGGCTGGCCCCGGTGCAGTTGTGGCTGTGCACGTTGGCCATGCTCATGGGCCGGCTGGAGATGCTGGCGCTGCTGGTGTTGTTCACCCCGGGGTATTGGCGCAAATAGGGGCAGGGCAGGGCATGGGGGCGACGCTGCATGTCTTTGCGCACGTGTTGATGGCGTTTGCCCTGGCGTTCGTGGTGCCGATGGGCTGGGCCTGGGTCCACGACGACGTGACCCACGAGGTGCAGTGGGCGCAAGCCGCCGGCTTGACGCTGGCCAGTGGGTTGGCGCTGTGGTTGGCGACGCGGCGGCACAAGCGCGAGCTGGGCACGCGCGACGGCTTCGTGCTGGTTAACCTGGTGTGGTCGGTGCTGCCCGCCTACGCGGCGCTGCCCCTGGGGTGGATGGTGCCGGGCATCACGTGGCACCACGCGTACTTCGAAGCCATGAGCGCGCTGACCGCCACCGGCGCCACCGCGCTGTCCGGTTTGGACGCGCTGCCCGTGTCGGTCAACGTGTGGCGTTGCTTTTTGCAGTACGTGGGTGGCTTGGGGGTGATGCTGCTGGTGGTGGCGGTGTTGCCGATGCTGGGGCTGGGTGGCATGCAGCTGTACAAGGCCGAAACGCCGGGGCCGATGAAAGACCACAAGCTCACGCCGCGCATCGCCGAGACGGCGCGCGGTTTGTGGGGGGTGTATTTTGTGTTTTCGTTGGCGTGCCTGCTGGCCTACCGCTGGGCAGGCATGAGCTGGGCGGATGCCTTCATGCACATGTGCACAACGATGGGGCTGGCGGGGTTTTCGTCGCACGACGCCAGCCTGGGCTACTTCCAGTCTCCGGCGGTGGAGTGGGTGGCCATCGTGTTCATGGGGCTGGCCGGCATCAGCTTTTTGCGCTACTTCATGGTGGTGCGCAGCCTGACCCTGCGGCCGCTGTGGGCCGACCGCGAAATTCGCACCTACGTGGTGGTGCTGCTGGCGGCCACCGGGTGGGTGGCGCTGATGCTGGCGGCGCAGCGGGTGGTGGACGACGTGCCCACCGCGCTGCGCCTGGCGGCGTTCCACGTGCTGTCGCTGGCCACCACCACCGGCTACGCCACCACCGACTACCTGCAGTGGCCGCCCTTCATCCCGGTGCTGTTGCTGTTCCTGGGCACTTTTGTGTCGTGCGCGGGCTCCACCGGCGGTGGCATCAAAATGGTGCGCATGGTGCTGCTGATCAAGCAGGCGCGCCGCGAACTCGTGCGCATCGTGCACCCGCACGTGGTCAACCCGGTCACCCTGGGCGGCCAGGCCGTGCCACCGACGGTCATGAACGGTGTGCTGGGCTTCATGTTGATTTACGGCGCGGCCACCGTGGGGCTGGCGTTCTTGCTGCTGCTGTCGGGCATGGACGTGGTGACGGCGTTTTCGGCTGTGGTGGCCACCGTCAACAACATCGGCCCCGGCTTGGGCGAGGTAGGGCCGGCCGGGAATTACGGCGGGCTGACGCCGTTTCAGCTCTGGGTGCTCAGCGCCGCCATGCTGCTGGGCCGGCTGGAGCTGCTGAGCGTGCTGGTGCTGTTCACGCGGGCGTTTTGGCGGCGTTGAGCCGCGCTTGCCAGCCCACGGTGGCCACCATGCCGGCCCCCGCGCTGGGCTGTGCGCTGCGGCGTTCAGGCGCTGGCGGCGCACACCTGCTCGGTGCTCATCGCATCCCAGCATTTGAGCGCTTCGGCGGCGTACATCAACGCCGGGCCACCGCCCATGTAGGTGCAAATCGTCAGCAGTTCTTCCAGTTCCTGGCGTGTGCCGCCCAGTTGGATAAGGGCGCGCACGTGGTAGCCGATGCAGGCCGAGCACCGCTGCGTGATGCCGATGGCCAGCGCGATCAACTCCTTGTGCTTGGCGCTGATGGCGCCTTCGGCCATCGAGGCCTGCGCCAGCTGCGAAAAACCGCGCATGGCCTCGGGCTGGGCCTTGCGCAGTTTGGCCAATTGGGCGCTGATGTCGCAGATCAGGTCATTGTGGTCGACGATGGGCACGGTGGCAGCTCCTTCGTAGGGAGCCACCATACTACCGCCGGTATATCGGAGGTCTGTTGACGCACGTCAAGGATGTGTCGGTCTGGCCGAGGCTCGGCGTCGCCACGCCGCCGGGCTGACGCCCGTCCAGACGCGAAACGCGCGCATGAAGCTCTTGTCGTTGTCAAAGCCCACCGCCGCGGCGATGCGCTTGATGGGCCAGCGGGTGCGCAGCAGGTAGCCGGTGGCCAGTTCGTGGCGTACTTGGTCGCGCAGCGCGTGCACGCTGGTGCCGCTGTCGTGCAGTTGGCGCTGCAAGGTGCGCGGCGAGACGTGCAGCGCGCGCGCCAGGTGCGCGGTGTCGGCCCCGGGGTGGGTGCGCAGCCACGCGCGCGCGCGCTCCAGCAGCAGACGGTCGTGGTGGTACGGCCGCACCATCAGGCGCACGGCGTGGGGCAGCATGGCGCGCAGCGCGGCGTCGTCGCGGCGCAGGGGTTCGCGCAGGTAGGCGCGATCCAGGCGCAGCGCGGTGGCGCTGGCGTCCCACAGCACCGGGGCGCCGCCAAACAGCAGCGGATAGACGTCGGCGTGCGGCGGCGCGGGGAAGGCCAGCCGCACCTGCGTGGGCACGATGCGCGCGTCGATCAGCCACGCGGCCAGCCCCAGCACGTTGCGCAGCAGCGAAACGTGGGCAAACTCCCGCACCGTGGCGCGTTGGGCAACGTCGGGCAGGTCCGCGCCGGGCGCACGCTGTTCGATCAGTGTCAGCTCGGCGTGCTGCTCCTGTTCGCGCCACTGCAGCAGCACATCGTCGGTCAGCAGCGCGTGGTGGCGGCACCAGCGCCGCAGCGCCAGGCCCAGGTCCGGGGCGGTCAGCGAGGCGCGCGCCAGCATGCCGTAGCTGCCCCACGGCAGCCGGCGGCTGAACCAGCCCAGCGCCTCGTCGTCGAGCTCACGCATGGCGCGTGCGGCCAGCCGCTCGAAGGGCAGGCTGGTGACACGCGCCTGGGGCGTGGCCAGCCATGCGGGGTCAATGCCCGCGTCCATCAGCGCCGGCTGGGGATCGAGCCCGCGCTGCGCGTAGGCCAGCGCGATGGCGCGCACGAACGCGATCGGCGTGGCGGCCACCGGGCGGCGCTGGGTGGGCGGCAGGGTGGGCGACATGGTTGGCGCATTATGCAACCTTTGTGGGGCGCCTGGGGGTTGGCAGCGTGGGCGGGCGCGCCCACAATGCGGCGCACCATGAGCACCCTGCCCACCCGCATCAACCCCCGCAGTGCCGACTTTGCTGCCAACGCCGCCGCCATGCGTGCGCTGGTCGATGACCTGCACGCCCGCATCGCCCAGGTGGCGCTGGGCGGCGGCGAGGCCGCCCGTGCCAAGCACACCGCGCGTGGCAAGCTGTTGCCGCGCGAGCGGGTCGAAATGCTGCTCGATCCGGGTTCGCCGTTCCTGGAGATCGCGCCGCTGGCGGCGCTGGACATGTACGACAACGAGGCGCCGTGCGCCGGGCTGATCGCGGGCATCGGGCGCATCGCCGGGGTGGAGTGCGTCATCGTGTGCAACGACGCGACGGTCAAGGGCGGCACCTACTACCCGATGACCGTGAAAAAACACCTGCGTGCGCAGGAAATCGCGCAGCAAAACCGCTTGCCCTGTGTGTACCTGGTGGACTCGGGGGGCGCCAACCTGCCCAACCAGGACGAGGTGTTCCCCGATCGAGACCACTTCGGCCGCATTTTTTACAACCAGGCCAACATGAGCGCGCAGGGCATCGCGCAGATCGCGGTCGTCATGGGCTCGTGCACGGCGGGCGGCGCCTATGTGCCGGCGATGAGCGACGAGACCATCATCGTCAAAAACCAGGGCACGATCTTTTTGGGCGGGCCGCCGCTGGTCAAGGCGGCCACTGGCGAAGTGGTCAGCGCCGAGGACCTGGGCGGCGGCGATGTGCACACGCGCCTGTCGGGGGTGGCCGACCACCTGGCCGAAAACGACCTGCACGCGCTGGCGCTGGCGCGCGAGGCGGTGGCGCGCCTCAACCGCGGCAAGGTGTGGCCCCTGGAGCGCCGCGCGCCGCGTGCGCCGCTGTACCCGGCTGAGGAACTGTACGGCATCATCCCCACCGACACGCGCAAGCCGTTTGACGTGCGCGAGGTCATCGCGCGCATCGTGGACGGCTCGGAGCTGCACGAATTCAAAGCCCGCTACGGCACCACGCTGGTGTGCGGCTTTGCGCACCTCGAGGGCATGCCGGTGGGCATCGTGGCCAACAACGGCATCCTGTTTGCCGAAAGCGCCGACAAGGGCGCGCACTTCATCGAGCTGTGCTGCCAGCGCAAGGTGCCGCTGGTGTTTTTGCAAAACATCACCGGCTTCATGGTGGGGCGCAAGTACGAAAACGCCGGCATCGCCCGCGCGGGCGCCAAGATGGTGACGGCCGTGGCCTGTGCCCAAGTGCCCAAGTTCACCGTCATCATTGGGGGCTCGTTCGGCGCGGGCAACTACGGCATGTGCGGCCGGGCGTACTCGCCGCGCTTTCTGTGGATGTGGCCCAACGCGCGCATCAGCGTGATGGGTGGCGAGCAGGCCGCCAGCGTGCTGGCCACCGTCAAGCGCGATGGCATCGAGGCCAAGGGTGGCACCTGGAGCGCCGAAGAGGAAGAAGCCTTCAAGGCCCCTATCCGTGCCCAGTACGAGCGCCAGGGGCACCCGTACTACGCCACCGCGCGGCTGTGGGACGACGGCGTCATCGATCCGGTGGACACCCGGCGGGTGCTGGCGCTGGGGCTGAGCGCGGCGCTCAACGCGCCCATCCCCGACACGCGCTTTGGCGTGTTCCGCATGTGAGGCGGTGGTGCACGATGGTCAACCCCACAGGAACCCTGACGATGGACGATACGGTGCTGGTGGAGGGGCGTGGCCCCGTGGCGCGGGTGACGCTGAACCGCCCCGCGCTGCGCAACGCGTTCAATGACGAGGTGATCGCGCGGCTGACGCAGGCGTTCGAAGCCCTGGGCGCCGACGACGCGGTGCGCGTGATCGTGCTGGCGGCCGAGGGCCCGGCGTTTTGCGCCGGGGCCGACCTGAACTGGATGCGCCGCATGGCCGACTACAGCCATGCCGACAACCTGGCCGACGCGGCCGCGTTGGCGCGCATGCTGCGCGTCATGGACACCTGCCCCAAGCCCACCGTGGCGCGGGTGCAGGGCGATGTGTACGCCGGCGGCATGGGGCTGGTGGCGTGCTGCGACATTGCGGTGGCGGTGCAGGGGGCGGGGTTTTGCCTCAGCGAGGTCAAGCTGGGCCTGGTGCCCGCCACCATCGGCCCCTACGTCGTGCGGGCGATGGGGCTGCGCGCGGCGCGGCGCTACATGCTGACCGCCGAGCGCTTCGACGCCGCCGAAGCGCTGCGCTTGGGGCTGGTGCACGAGGTGGTGGCGCCCGAGCGGCTCGACGAGCGTGTCGAGGTCATCGCGCGCGCGCTGGCCGCCAACGGCCCGCAGGCGCTGGCCACTTGCAAGCGGTTGCTGCGCGACATCGAAACGGCGCCGCTGGACGATGCGCTGGTCGAGCGCACGGTGCGCATGATCGCCGACGTGCGCGCCAGCGCCGAAGGGCGCGAGGGCGTGCAGGCCTTTTTGCACAAACGCAAGCCCGGCTGGCTGCCGCAGGCCGAGGCTGTGCCACCCACCGCACCCACCCAAGGCTGACCCCCAGCGCCGAGGACCACGCACCATGTTCGACAAGATTTTGATCGCCAACCGCGGGGAGATCGCCTGCCGTGTGGCGGCCACCGCGCGCCGCCTGGGCATTCGCACGGTGGCGGTGTACTCCGACGCCGACGCGCACGCGCGCCACGTGGCCGCGTGCGACGAAGCCGTGGCCATCGGTGGCGCCGCCCCGAAGGACAGCTACCTGCGTTGGGAGCGCATCATCGACGCCGCGCGCGCCACCGGCGCGCAGGCGATCCACCCCGGCTATGGGTTTTTGAGTGAAAACGAAGCCTTTGCCCAGGCTTGCGCCGACGCTGGCCTGGTGTTCATCGGTCCGCCGCCGTCGGCGATCGCCGCGATGGGTCTCAAGGCCGAATCCAAACGGCTGATGGAGGCCGCGGGCGTGCCGCTGGTGCCGGGCTACCACGGCGCCGACCAAGATCCCCGGCTGCTGCGGGCCGAGGCCGAGCGCATTGGCTACCCCGTGCTGATCAAGGCCAGCGCCGGCGGCGGCGGCAAGGGCATGCGGCGCGTCGACGCGCCCGAGGCGTTCGACGAAGCCTTGGCCTCCTGCCAGCGCGAGGCGTTCAACAGCTTTGGCGACGCGGCGGTGCTGATCGAAAAGTACGTGCAGCGCCCGCGCCACATCGAAATCCAGATCTTTGCCGACACCCACGGCCACGCCGTGTACCTGTTCGAGCGCGACTGCTCGGTGCAGCGCCGTCACCAAAAGGTGCTGGAGGAAGCCCCCGCGCCCGGCCTGACGCCCGAGCTGCGCCAGCAAATGGGCCTGGCGGCCGTGGCTGCCGCGCGTGCGGTGGGTTACGTGGGCGCCGGCACGGTGGAGTTCATCGTCGAGCAGCCGCTGGGCTACGACCACCCGGAGGCGATGCGCTTTTATTTCATGGAGATGAACACGCGGCTGCAGGTCGAGCACCCGGTGACCGAAGCCATCACCGGCCTGGACCTGGTCGAGTGGCAGTTGCGCGTGGCCGCCGGCGAGCCACTGCCGTTGCAGCAACACGAACTCGCGCTGCACGGCCACGCGATCGAAGCGCGCATCTGCGCCGAAGACCCCGAGCGCGGCTTTTTGCCCGCCACCGGCACGCTGCACGTGCTGCGCACCCCGCCCCACCGCGCGTTCGAGGTGGGCGACGTGCGGCTGGACGCCGGCGTGGCCGAAGGCGACACCATCAGCCCGCACTACGATTCGATGATCGCCAAGCTGATCGTGCGGGGCGAGTCGCGCGCGCAGGCGCTGGCGCGGCTGGACCAGGCGCTGGCGCGCTTGCACATCGTGGGCGTGGCCAACAACGTGGCGTTTTTGCGGCGCGTGGTGCAAAGCCCGTCGTTTGCCCAGGCGCGGCTGGATACCGCGCTGATCGAGCGCGAGGCGGATCGGTTGTTTGGGCAGGCCGCGCTGCCTACGCCCGCGGCGGTGGCCGTGGCGGTGGCCCACACGTTGCAAGGGTGGCGGCAGCGTGCCGACGCCGACCCCTGGAGCGCTGGCGACGGTTACGCCAGCCACGGTGAGCGCCGCCGGCGGCTGGACTTCGTGGTTGGCGAGCAGGCCGTGTCCGCGCGCGTGACCTGGCGCCGAGGCGGCACGGTGTGGCTGCAGGTGGGGCAAGGGGACGGCGCCACCGACGCCGAGCTGCGCTGGCACACCGACCCCGGCGGTGGTTGGGCGTTGGCGGTGGCGTACGCCGGGCTGGAAACCCGCGCCACCGTCTACGCCTGGGGCGAGCGGTTGCACATTTTCTGCCCGCAAGGCGAGGTGGCGCTGCTGGCGCAAGATCCCCTGGCGCACGCCGGCGACACCGCCACCGAGGGTGGCCGTCTGACCGCCCCAATGCCGGGCAAGGTGGTCGCGTTCCATGTGCAGGCCGGCGACGCGGTCAAGGCCGGCCAGCCGCTGGCTGTGCTGGAAGCGATGAAAATGGAGCACACCATCGCCGCCCCCGCCGACGGCGTGGTCGAGGAACTGTTGTACACCCCCGGCGACCAGGTGGCCGAGGGCGCCGAACTGCTGCGCCTGCGCAGCGCCACCCCTTGACGCTGCCACCCGCACCGGAGCACGCCATGCCCCAGTACCCGCACCAAGTACGCATCGTGGACGTGAGCCCACGCGACGGCCTGCAAAACGAAAAGCAGCCCGTGCCCGCCGCGGTCAAGATCGAACTCGTGCACCGGCTGCAAGCGGCCGGCTTGCGGGAAATCGAGGTCACCAGCTACGTCAGCCCCAAGTGGGTGCCGCAAATGGCCGACAACCACGAGGTGATGGCCGGCTTGCAGCGCCGCCCCGGCGTGCGCTACGCGGTGCTGACCCCCAACCTCAAAGGCTTCGAGGCCGCGCTGGCCGACCGGCCCGACGAAATCGTCGTCTTTGGTGCGGCCAGCGAAGCCTTCAGCCAGCGCAACATCAACTGCAGCATCGCTGAGAGCATCGAGCGCTTCGCCCCCGTGGTGGAGGCGGCGCGCAAGGCCGGCATCGCCGTGCGCGGGGCCATGAGCTGCACCGTCGGTTGCCCCTACGAAGGCGACGTGCCGCCCGAGCGGGTGGCGATGCTGGCCGGGCTGATGAAGTCCATCGGCGTGCAGCGGGTGGACGTGGCCGACACCATCGGCGTGGGCACGCCGCTGAAGGTGCAGCGCGCCATCGAGGCCGCCGCACGCCACTACGACCTCGACCACATCAGCGCGCACTTTCACGACACCTACGGCCAGGCGCTGGCCAACACGCTGGCCGCGCTGCAACTGGGGGTGTGGAACGTGCAAGCCTCGGTGGCCGGGCTGGGGGGCTGTCCCTACGCCAAGGGCGCCACCGGCAACGTGGCCACCGAAGATGTGGTGTACATGCTGCACGGCATGGGCATCGACACCGGCATTGACCTCGACGCCCTGGTGGACACCGGGGCCTGGATCAGCGCCCAACTGGGCCGCCCCACCGCGTCGCGCGCCGCACGGGCGCTGCTGGCGCGTCGTGGTTGAGCGGGAGAGGGGGCCGCTTGCGCTGCGGCGGTGCGGCTGGGGTGCGCCAGCATGTCGGCTTGTCCATCCAGTCCATCCCGCAGGGAGCTGCACCGATGCGCAAACGCCCGTCACCCGCGCCGGCGGCCGCATCGGCGACATCGCCTTTTGGGACTCGAGAGCAACCACACCCCTTGGCGCCTGTGCACGATGAGCCTGGCCGTGTGCGGGATGGATGCCGACATCCGCTGGAACAACGAAGGCAGCTTTCACCGCGCCGGCTTGGTGCAGCGCTTCGAGTTCACCTACGAAATCGCTCATCGCCTGCTCAAGCGCTACCTGGAGACGAAGAGGTGGCCGTGGAAGTGGTCGACGGCATCCCAGCGTTTGTGGAGGAAGCGCGCTTTTTGCGTGACGCCCTCAACGAAAGGAGCGCTCGCGCATGAATCAGCCGCCGCTGCTGTTGCGCCCACAGGAACTTGACCTGGTTCGAGCCATCTTGCGCGCGCACGTCCCCACGCACACGGTGTGGGCGTTTGGCTCACGCGCAGGCGGGCAGCCCAAACTCCACTCCGACCTGGATCTGGCCATCATCGGCACAGCGCCCCTGCCGCTGGGCACCCTGGCCAAGCTGCGCGACGCCTTCGACGAAGCCGACCTGCCCTGGAGAGTGGACCTGGTGGACTGGGCGCAGGCCAGCGCGGCCTTCCGCCAGATCATCGCGCGCAACAGGGTTGTGGTGCAGGAGGCGAATGAGGAGAAGGACGTGGAATCCGGTGGGGTGGGTGGCGCGACGACGTCCTCGGCACGGTAACAATCTGGGTTAATCATACCCATATCGCTACGCCGGGGCACGGAGGCCTTGTGATCGTCCGGGATATGACCCATGATCCAGGCCCGAGGTTTTGTCTCGGCTCCGGCATAAGTTGGGCGAGGGATGACTGAATCGTTTGCCAGGGAGATAGGACCATGACCACGCCAAATCAGCTCGTCATCTTCGAATCGAGCGGACAGCCGGTGCAGGTACGACTGGAAGGCGAATCCATCTGGCTGACGCAGCGGCAAATGGCCGAGGTCTTTGCGACCACGCCGGAAAACGTGCTCATGCACTTGAAGAATATCTTCCGCGACGGCGAGCTGGAGGAAGCGGCAACCACTAAGGATTTCTTAGCGGTTCAAACCGAGGGGCGGCGTCAGGTCCAGCGGCGTCTGAAGCACTACAACCTCGACGCCATCATCTCTGTCGGTTATCGGGTGAACTCGACCCGCGCCACGCGTTTCCGCCAATGGGCCACCGCCGTGCTGCGCGAACACCTGACGCGCGGCTTCAGCCTGGACCGCCAGCGCTTCGAGCGAAACGCCGCCGAGCTGGAGGCGGCGCTGGCCCTGGTGCGCAAAGCCGCGGCGGGGGAGGCGCTGACCGCCGACCAGGGCCGGGGGCTGGTGGACGTGATCGCGCGCTACACGCAGACCTTCCTGTGGTTGCAGCGCTACGACGAGGGCTTGCTCACCGCCCCGGCGGGCAGCCCGGGCGGGGTGCTGCCGACGCTGGACGAAGCCCGCGCCGCCATTGCCCGCCTCAAGGCCGACCTGATGGCGCGCGGCGAGGCGTCGGCGCTCTTTGGCCAGGAGCGGGGCGACGCCTTCGCGGCCATCCTGGGCAACCTGGAGCAAACCGTGTTTGGTGAGCCCGCCTACCCCACCATCGAGACCAAGGCGGCGCACCTGCTGTACTTCGTCATCAAAAACCACCCGTTTTCGGATGGCAACAAACGCACCGACCGGGGCGTTTTTGTTCGTGGACTTTCTGGCCCGCAACGGGCGGCTCATCCGAGGCGGCGAGCCGGTCATCAACGACGTGGGGCTGGCAGCGCTGGCGCTGCTGGTGGCGGAGTCGGACGCCCAAAACAAGGACGTGATGATCCGGCTGATCGAGAACATGCTGGCCGCGCCCGCCAGCCAGGGAGGATGACCCAAGCCATTTCTGTCCGAGGCCGAGGTTGAAAACGCCCTGCTGGACCAGCTTCGCGGTCTGGGCTACAGCCTCGAGCGCGAGGGGGACATCGGTTCCGATGGGCGTCGTCCCGAGCGGTGCAGCCACGATGAGGTGGCGCTGTGGCAGCGGCTGACTGACGCCGTGGCGCGCCTGAACCACGGCCTGCCGCCGCATGCGCGTGCTGGTCAAGCGCATTTGGCGCACATACGGCTACCCGCCCGACTTGCAGGATGCCGCGGTGCAGACGGTGTTGGCGCAGGCTGAGGCCTTGTGCGCATCGTGGGCGGTGCCGGCGTGACGCTGCGCCGCCCGTGATAATGCGCCCATGTGTGGATCCGAACTGCAAGCCTTGCCCGAGGGGGTGCGCCGTGTGGCGACGGCGTTGCGTGACCTGGGGGCCGCCGGTGCGCCCGTGATGCTGGACGCCGCGGCGCGCACCGCGCAGCAGGCCGCCGACGCCTTGGGCGTGGCGCTGGGCCAAATCGCCAAAAGCATCATCTTTCGCCGCCTGCCGGACGATGCCGCGGTGCTGGTCATCACCAGCGGCGACCGGCGCGTCGACGAAACCAAGGTGGCCGCGCACGTGTGCGGTCCGGGCCAGCACTTGGGGCGGGCCGACGCCGCCTTCGTCAAGGCGGCCACGGGGTTCTCGATCGGCGGGGTGGCCCCGCTGGCCCATGCCACGCCGCCGGTGACGCTGATCGACGCCGAGCTGTGGCGCTTTGACGTCATTTGGGCCGCCGCCGGCCACCCGCACGCGGTGTTCAAGCTCACGCCCGACGATCTGCGCCGCTGGACCGGCGCGCCGGTGCTGGACGTGACCGTGCGTCCGGGGCATCATCATGGCTGAGCCAACGACGGCGCCCGGGCCGCGACCGATGGTTACGCTGGAGGCAGCGCGGCGACGGGCCACGGGGGGCGCTGGCGTGCCGTCGCCTTGCGTGGGCGTGTGTCGCATCGATCCGGCCAGCGGTTGGTGCGCTGGCTGTTGGCGCACGCTGGACGAGATCGCGGCGTGGGCGGACGCCGACGACGCCACGCGCCTGGGCATCTGGGCGCGGGTCGAAGCGCGGCAGCGCGCGTCGGGTTGCTAAAGCCGCGGTGGTTGGCGTATGCACAATTGTGCATAATGCCACCCCAAAGAGGAGTCAACGTATGCAGCGTACAGCAGGTCCGACGCCCTCCGTGGCGGTTCCCCCGTCGGGCATCGGCCGTGGCCGGGCGCAACCCAAAGGACGCACGCCCAGCCCCGCCGCGCGCGAGCGCGTGGCGCAGGCATGCGCAGGGCTGGCCGCGCGGCGCGACCTGCTGATCGAGCACCTGCACCGGCTGCAAGACGCCTTGGGGGGGCTGACGCGCGACGACATGGCCGCCGTGGCCGAGCGCTTGCGCCTGAGCCAGGCCGAGGTGTACGAAGTCGCCACGTTTTACCACCACTTTCGCGTGCTGGACGACGGCGCCGTGCCGCCGCGCGTGACGGTGCGCGTGTGCACCAGCCTGCCGTGCGCGCTGGCGGGCGGCGAGGCGCTGCTGGCGCGCGTACGCCAGGCCCTGCGAGGCGACGACACCGTGGCGGTGGAGGCTGCGCCCTGCATGGGGCAGTGCCACCAGGCGCCGGCGGCGTGCGTGGGGCAGCGCCAGATGGCGCCGGCGACCGACGAGGCGGTGGTGGCGTGCGCGCGCAGTGGCCCGAGCACGCCGCGCGCGCTGCCGGCCAGCGGCGCGCCGCCGCAGCCGCACGATTACGCGCAGTTGGAGCGCCTGCTGGCCGGTGAGCTGACGCCAGCGGCGGTGCTGCGCGAGCTGCAGGCCAGCGACTTGCGGGGTTTGGGCGGCGCGGGCTTTCCAGCGTGGCGCAAGTGGGCCACGGTGGCGGGCCAACCTGGGCCGCGCGAGGGGGTGGTCAACATCGACGAAGGGGAGGTCGGCACCTTCAAGGATTGGCACCTGCTGGCGCACGACCCGCGCCCGGCGCTGGAGGGCATGCTGATCGCCGCGGCCGTCGTGGGCGTGCAGCGGCTGTGGATCTATGTGCGCGACGAGTACCACGATGTGCGCGCGCTGCTGCGCGACGAGCTGGCTGCGCTGCAGGCCCGGCTGGCGGCGTGGCAGCAGCGCTACCCGGCGGCGTTTGGCGACACCACCGCGATCGACCCTGGCCGTGCGCAGCGCCCGCTGCTGCCACCCGGCGGTCCGGTCATCGAGCTGCGCCGTGGCGCGGGCGCGTACATCTGCGGCGAGGAATCGGCGCTGATCGAATCGCTGGAGGGCAAGCGCGGCCTGCCGCGGTTGCGGCCGCCCATCACGGCGGTGCAGGGCGTGTTTGGGCGGCCCACGCTGGCGCACAACGTGGAAACGCTGTGGTGGCTGCCCACGTTGCTGCGCGACGGCGGCGCGGCCTGGGCAACGGCGGGCGTGCGCGGCCGCCATGGCTGGCGACGCTACAGCGTCAGCGGGCGGGTGCAGCGGCCCGGTTGCTACCTGCTGCCAGCGGGCAGCACGTTGCGCGAGCTCATCGACGCCGCCGGCGGCATGGCCGACGGCCACCGCCTGTACGCCTTTTTGCCGGGTGGGGCGTCGGGCGGCATCCTGCCGGCCTCGCTGGCGGACGTGCCGCTGGATTTCGACACCCTGGCCGAGCACGGCGCCTTCGTCGGCTCGATGGCGGTGGTCGTGCTGTCGGAGGCTGACCGCGCGCGCGACGCAGCGCTGTCGCTGCTGCGCTTTTTCGAGCACGAATCGTGCGGCCAATGCACCCCATGCCGCGCTGGCACCAGGCAGGCCGTGGCGCTGATGCAGCAACCGGTGTGGGACGGTGCCCGCCTGGACGATTTGGCCCAGGCGATGCGCGACGCCTCCATCTGCGGCTTGGGGCAGGCCGCGCCCAACCCGTTCGGCAGCGTGCTGCGCTACTTCCCGCACGAGGTGTCCCCATGAACCCCACCACCGTCGAATTCACGTTGGACGGGCGCACCGTGCACGCCCAGCCGGGCGAAACGCTGTGGGCCGTGGCGCAGCGCCTGGGCACGACGCTGCCGCACCTGTGCCACCGCCCGGGGTTGCCGCCGGCGGGCAACTGCCGCGCCTGCGTCGTCGAGGTGGCCGGCGAGCGCACCCTGACCGCGGCGTGCTGCCGCCGCCCCGAGCCGGGGATGCAGGTGCGCACCGACAGCCCGCGCGCCCAGCGTGCCCGCCGCACCGTGCTGGAGCTGCTGGCGGCCGACGCTCCGGACAGCGCGTCGTTGCGCTGCGACAGCGAACTGACGCACTGGGTGCGCGCGATCGCCGCCCAGCCCGAACGCTGGCCGGCCCGCGGGGCCTCGCAGACCGAGGCGCAGCCCGACACCAGCCACCCTGCGTTCACCGTGCGGCTCGACGCTTGCATCCAGTGCACGCGCTGCGTGCGGGCGTGCCGTGACGTGCAAGGCAACGACGTGCTCGGCCTGGCTGGGCGCGGTACGCAGGCCCGCATCGTCTTTGACCAGGGCGACGCCGTGGCCGACAGCACCTGCGTGGCGTGTGGCGAGTGCGTGCAAGCGTGCCCCACGGGGGCGCTGGCGCCGGCCAACGGGTCGTACACCCGCCGCGCCGAGCGCACGGTGAACACCGTGTGCCCCTTCTGCGGCGTGGGCTGTGCCGTGACGCTGCACGTGCACAACGGGCGCATCGACCGTGTCGACGGGGCGCCTGGCCCCGCCAACGACGGGCGGCTGTGTGTCAAAGGCCGCTTTGGCATGGACTACGTGCACCATCCGCAGCGCCTTACCCAGCCGCTGATCCGACGCGCCGACGCCCCCAAAGACCCTGCGATCTTGATGCACGGCCCCGGAGGGCGGGCCGACCACGCGACGCTGCTGGCGCAATTTCGCCCCGCCACGTGGGAAGAGGCGCTGGACGTGGCCGCGGCGGGCTTGGCGCGTGTGCGCGACGCCGCGCGTGCGGCCGGCCTGCGCGGCCGCACGGTGCCGGTGGCGGGGTTTGGATCCGCCAAGGGCAGCAACGAAGAGGCTTACCTGTTCCAAAAGCTGATGCGCAGCGCCTTTGCCACGCACAACGTGGACCACTGCACGCGGCTGTGCCACGCTTCCAGCGTCGCGGCGTTGATGGAAAGCATCGGCTCCGGCGCGGTCAGCAACCCGGTGCGCGACTGCGCCCACGCCGACGTGATCGTCGTCATCGGCGCCAACCCGGTGCAGAACCATCCGGTGGCGGCCACCTGGATCAAAAACGCGGTGCGCCGTGGCGCCCGGCTGGTGCTGGCCGACCCCCGCCGCACCGAGTTGGCGCGCTACGCCTGGCGCTACCTGGGGTTCACGCCAGGCAGCGACGTGGCGCTGCTCAACGCGCTGCTGCACGTCATCGTCACCGAGGGGCTGGTCAACGAACCGTTCGTCGCGGCGCGCGTGCACCCGGACGACCTGCGGGCGCTGCGCGAGCACCTGCAGCCGTGGTCGCCCGAGGCGATGGCGCCGCTGTGCGGCATCGACCCCGCGACGCTGCGCGAGGTGGCGCGTGCCTACGCCCGCGCGCCTGCCAGCATGATTTTTTGGGGCATGGGTGTGGCGCAGCACAGCCACGGCACCGACAACGTGCGGGCGCTGATCGCGTTGGCGCTGTTGACCGGCCAGATCGGTCGCCCCGGCACGGGGCTGCACCCGCTGCGGGGGCAAAACAACGTGCAGGGCGCCAGCGACGCCGGCCTGATCCCGATGGTGCTGCCGGACTACCGTCGCGTCGGGGTGGCGGCGCACCGTGCGGCGGCTGAGGCCGCGTGGGGCCTTGCGCCCGGCACCTTGCCCGACGAGCCCGGGTTGACCGTGGTTGAAATCCTCGACGCCGCCTACGAGGGCCGCATCCGGGCCATGCTGATCCAAGGTGAAAACCCGGCCATGAGCGACCCCGACGCGGCCCACGCCCGTGCGGCGCTGGCGCGGCTGGAGCACCTGGTGGTGGCCGACATCTTCCTGACCGAGACCGCGGCGCTGGCCGACGTTGTGTTGCCGGCGGCGGCCTGGCCGGAAAAAACCGGCACCGTCACCAACACCGACCGCCTGGTGCAACTGGGCCGCCCGGCCGTGGCCCCGCCGGGCCAGGCGCGCGCCGACGCCTGGATCCTGGAGCAACTGGCGCAGCGTCTCGGACTGGGCTGGGACTACGGCATCGACCCGCACGGCGGGGCGCCCGAGCCCGACAGCGGTATTGGGCGCGTGTTTGATGACATGCGCAGCCTGATGCCGGCGCTGGCGGGGCTGTCGTGGGCGCGCATGTTGCGCGAGGGCGCCGTCACGCACCCCGTGCCAGCGCCCGAGGATCTGGGCCACCCGATCGTGTTCACCGAGCGCTTCCCCACCACCGACGGCCGGGCGCGTTTGGTGCCCGCCCGTCCGGGAGCGCCTGCCGAGCCGCCCGACGCCGACTACCCCTACGTCCTGATCACCGGTCGGCAACTGGAGCACTGGCACACCGGCGCGATGACGCGCCGCAGCGCCGTGTTGGACGCGCTGGAGCCAGCGCCGCACGTCAGCGTGCACCCGGCGTTGCTGGCGCGCCTGGGCCTGCAGGCCGGCCAGCCGGTGCGGCTGCGCACGCGCCGCGGCCAGGTGACGGTGGCCACGCGGGTCGATGAGGCGGTGCCCGACGGTGTGGTCTTTTTGCCGTTCGCTTACGCCGAGGCCGCCGCCAACCTGTTGACCATCGCGGCGCTGGACCCGGTGGCCAAGATCGCCGAAGTCAAGTACTGCGCCGTGGCCGTCGAGGCGTTGGCGCCCGACCCCGCCACCGTTTGACGCAACGCAAACGATGTGCACGCGCGCGCCGCGGGTCGGGGGCGCACCGCTGGGCAGCGCCGGCGCGCTGGGCTAAGATGGCGTCATCCCATCCAGCAGGAGACCGACCAATGTTCAAAAAAATCCTGGTTCCCGTCGATGGCTCGACCCTGGCGCACGCGGCCGGCGAGTTCGCGGCCGACCTGGCTCGCCAGCATGGCGCGCAGGTGGTCGGGGTGTACGTGATCGACCCCTTCCCCTACATCGGCATCGGGGACGCCTCGGCGGTGGGCCTGCAAGCCTACTTGGCCGAGGCCAAAGCCGCCGCCACCCAGGCCCTGGACGACCTGCGCCAGGTGTGCGAAGCGCGCGGCGTGCCCTACGCGGGCGACACGATCGAGCGCAACGTGGTCTACGAGGGCATCCTCGAAACCTGCGAGGCCGAGGGGTGCGACCTGATCGTCATGGCCTCGCACGGGCGCAAGGGCGTGCAGGCGCTTATTCTGGGCAGCGTGGCGCAAAAGGTGCTCACGCACGCCAAGGTGCCGGTGCTGGTGGTCAAGCCGAGCGCCACTTGATCGAGCAGCCGATGCTGGCGATCTGCTCGCGCGGCCCCTGGCCCGTGGCGGCGATGCGTTGCATCGCCTCCAGCAGATCGCACGGCGTGCCCTCGGGCGCCGTCTCTTTGCGCGAAGCATCGAAGCGCCCACGGTACTGCAGCTCGTCGGCGGCGTTGAAGCCAAAAAAGTCCGGTGTGCACACGGCGCCCCAGGTGCGCGCCACCTCCTGCGTTTCGTCGTACAGGTAGGGGAAGGGGAAGCCGCGCTCGCGCGCCACGCGTTGCATGTTGTCGAACGAATCCTCCGGGTACGCCTCGGGGTCGTTGGACGAAATCGCCGCCACGCCTATGCCCATGTCCAGCAGTTGCCGTGTCACCGGCACCAAACGCGGCAAGATGGCCTGCACGTAGGGGCAGTGGTTGCAGATGAACATCACCAGCGTGCCCTTGGGGCCGCGGATGTCCTCGTAGCGCCAGCGGCGCCCGTCCACGCCGGGCAGCTCAAAGCCCGGCGCCTTCCAGCCAAAGTCACACACGGGTGGGATGGCAGCCATCGATGCGTCTCCTTCGCTTCCATGGTCATGGGGGTATGTCAGGCGCAAGTTTAGCGACCCGTGCCTACAATGTTTGGCCCCGTTGCCGTACCCCAGGGAACCGAGCCATGACCGCCCGCCCGCCGTTGCCTACCGCCGCCCCCTCCGCCGACGACGAGGGCGTGCCCTTGCAAGGGGTGATCCGTATTCGCGGCGCGCGTCAGCACAACCTGCGCAACCTGGACGTCGACATCCACACCGGTCAGATCACCGTGGTCACGGGGCCCAGCGGTTCGGGCAAGTCGTCGCTGGTGTTCGACACCCTGTTCGCCGAAGGCCAGCGGCGCTACGTCGAAACCTTCTCGGCGTACGCGCGCCAGTTTCTGGACCGCATGGACAAGCCCGCGGTCGACCGCATCGACGGTGTGCCCCCTGCGATCGCCATCGACCAGACCAACCCGGTGCGCAACTCGCGCTCCACGGTGGGCACGATGACCGAACTGAACGACCACCTCAAGCTGCTGCTGGCGCGCGCCGGGCGGCTGTTCGACCGGATGACGGCGCTTGAGGTGCGCGACGACACCCCAGCCAGCATCGCCGCGGCGATCCGTGCGCGCACCGAGGCGGCCGGGGACCCGCGCCTGGTGCTGACCTTCACCGCGACCTTGCCGGCCGACACCCCGCCCGAGACCGTGCAGCAGTGGCTGGCGGCCAGCGGCTACACCCGCGTGCACCTTGAGGAGGTGGTCGATGGCCAGCGGCGGCTGGAGGTGGTGGTGGACCGCCTACGCGCCGGCGCCGCCGAACCCGCCCGCTTGCTGGAGGCGGTGGAGGCGGCGCTGCAACGCGGCGGCGGGCAGATGAGCGTGTTCGCGCTGCGCGACGGCGACGCCCCGCCCGAGCGCTGGCGTTACGCCGCCGGCCTGCATTGCCCGGAAAGCGGCCTGCGCTACGCGCCCGCGCGCCCGGCGTTGTTCTCGTTCAACAGCCCCGCGGGCGCGTGCGACACCTGCCGCGGCTTCGGGCGCGTCATTGGCGTGGATTGGGGTCTGGTGATTCCCGACCCGCGGTTGACGCTGCGCGCCGGCGCCATCAAGCCGATCCAGACCCCGGCGTTTCGCGAGTGCCAAGACGACCTGATGCGCCACGCCGAGGCCGCCGGCATCCCGCGTGACACCCCGTGGTCGCACCTCAGCGAAGCGCAGCGCCACTGGGTGCTGGAGGGCGACCCGGCGTTCAGCGGCGACTGGCGGCACCAGTGGTACGGCATTCGGCGCTTTTTCGACTACCTGGAGAGCAAGGCCTACAAGATGCACATCCGGGTGTTGCTGTCCAAATACCGCAGCTACACCCCGTGCCCGGCGTGCCACGGCGCGCGCTTGAAGCCGGAAGCGTTGTTGTGGCGCGTTGGCCGCAAGGCCGACGCCGACGCGGTGCTGCCCCCCGAGCGGCGCTTCATGCCCCCGGGGGTGGCGTGGTCGCGCGCGCAGTTGGAGGCGCTGCCAGGGCTGTGTTTGCACGACCTGATGCAGTTGCCGATCGGGCGGCTGCGCGCGTTCATGGAACGGCTGGCGGCGTCGGTTGGACGCGGCGAAGGGGCGGAGGCGGGTGAGGAGCCGAGGGGGGGCCAAGAACCCAGCGAAGAACCTGTTGGGCATCAAGGGCCTAGGGGGGGTGGGGGGGCCGCAAGCAGCGAGCGGAAAAAGTGGCCCCCCCCCCCCCCCGGGCCCCCCCCCCCCCCCCCCCCGGGGCCAAAACCCGGTGGCGGGGGCCCCCCAAAACAACAGGAC